>CAWHYC010000001.1:0-547525 GCA_963833535.1 uncultured Chloroflexia bacterium
TCGCGGCGCGGTGCACGTCGACCGCCCGGACCACTCCCTCGGCATCACGACCCTGTTGCACGATGCCCGAGGACAGGAACTCGCTGGCGACGTCGATCCCCTCGTCGCCGATGCCTCCAGGGTTGGCGCGCAGGTCGAGGATGATCCCAGTGGCGTGCGCAGCGCGGACCGCATGGAGGGCGTCTGCGAGGTCGTTGGCGACGCCTTGGGAAAAGACGCTCAGCGCCACGACCGCCACCCCAGTGCCGGGCGCCATCGCCCAGTCGACCGCCGAGGTCGAACCCGTGAAGACCTCTTGGAGCGATGCCTCTATCCTCCGGCGGGAGGAACCGCGTGTGCCCGGTGTCCCCGACCGCCGTCGCCATGCCATCGATGGCTCCATGTGCGAGCGCTGCGGCGTCGCTTGTCCGCGTCGACGTACTCGTCGTGCAGGAGGTCCCACGCCTGACGAATGAGCTTGAACTCCACATTGTCGGTCGGACCTGCGAGGAGCCCAGTGCGTCCGGCGCCGACACCTGCGCCGAAGATCGCGACCATCACGAGAGCGGCGATGGCTTGGCGCTGGTAGGCCGGGGCGAGATCGCGGTGGGGATGCGGTCTCGGCGGTTGGCATCTGCTCGGCTTCCACGATTGGCACGTCACGCGGATGCGAGCGCCGGACTAGTCGCCTCAGCCCTTGGTACATCATCCGGATGAGCAGCCCTGCGCCGAATAGGACCGAGAAGATCGCCGTGATGGCGATGCCGATCTGCGTGAAGGCGGCCACGGCATCCGGCGGCTCGCAGTAGCCGTAGAGGATCTCGCTGGAGGTATTCCTCGATCGGCTGCTGGACGTAGATCCACGTGACGAGAGCGGTTCCCCCGAGGATCACGACGGCGACCTGGAACAGTCGCGACCGGGATAGGCGACGGAGGCCGCGGATCCTCATGGCCCGAGAAAATGAGGCGCGCCCACACCGAAAGGTGTCGTCGTCACTCCGGGATCTCGTAGGCGAAGATGTGCGCTTTGAAGCCATCATCGAATCGAACGTGAAGGATGCTGTGGCCTGGGCGGTGTCCTTCGCGAGGCACGTCGGCAACGATGCGAAACGTCTGGCCGATCCTGTCGGGAAACGTAACCGGGTAAGCGATGCCGCGAAACGTTTGGTACTCGCGGTAGACGTGCTGCGCATGTCGCCACACGCCGTAATCGCCGCATCGGGGTCGGTCGTCAAATGGGGCGGGGGGATGGATAACGGCGCACGGGCCCACAAGCGCGTTCATGGCAGCCGTCGCCGCTGCTCGTCACGATCGGCTTGTCCGCCGCCGTGCGGCACACTCGGCGCATGCCGGCGCAGTCGTGCTGGTTGTGCTTGAGGAGCCGACTCCACTTCGCCTTCTGCACGGGCGTCAGCGGACGAGTCCTTCCAGCGTCGGACGCATAGCCGTGATCGTCGTCCCGACATGACCCGGCCCCGCGCCGCTGGGGACGTCGTAGCCGATCAGCGCCACGTAGGCGCCCAGGGGCCCGGTCGCGGGCTTGTCGGCGGGTCGCACTTGTTATCGACGCTCGGCGACCCTGCGGGCGTTGCAGTAGCGAGGCTCGAAGCGTTCGACGAGGTGGGTCGTCCGCGCAGTCGCGTCGCACGACATCAGCTCGTGCTCCGACCAGGCCACGATCCGTCGGTCGTGGCGCTCGGCTCGGTGGACGAGCGTCTTGATCGCTTGCTGGAAGCCCCGGCTTCCGGACCCGCCTGCGTGAAGGTCGGGTCGACGACGACCTGGTGGACGATCGGCTCGGGCGACCGACCATCGGAAGCGCATCGTCCCGAGCAGGACGGGTGGTTGTCCTTGCCGCCCTCGAAGTCGATATAGAGCGCGCGGCGGGCCTCGTCGGTCGTCAGTCGGTCGAACTTGCGTGCCGCCGTCGCGGCTGGGGCGTTCGGCGTTTGGCGGGGGCTTGGATGGGTCTCGGGCATGGTCATCGGTCTCTCCTTGGTCTCTGAATGTCGCGCGCCGGTCGGTTGGTGTCTCCGGTACGGGAGTACCGGGTGCGTGGCGTGGCGGTGGATCGACGGGTGTCGTGCGAACGGTCATGGCTGCGTCGCCCAGTGGAACTCCGGCCAGAACGCGGGATGGAGCCACCAGCCGATGGGATCCTGCGCCATGTCCAGCGCGACGAGCGCCAGGAAGACGACGGTCGCCACCACGACGAGCCGCTCCGCCCAGCTCCCGCGCACCTTGTAGAGCACGACCACCGGCAGCCAGAAGGGCGCCAGCATCAGGTAGACCGCGGCCAGGAGCAGCCCAGCCACGATCCAGAGCGGCCAGAAGAGCCAGTCGAAGTCGTCGCTCATCGATCCGCCTCGGTCGCGCATCGCAGCGGGTGGATGAGCGAAGTGCGCTCAGTCATAGAGCACGTCGAGGCCCGCGGGTCCCGCTCCCACTGCTCGCTGGTCGAGCGACAGCTCGGGCATCGAGCCGGTGCGTCGTAGCGGAACCGACCGCCACAGGGACAGGTATCGAGCGTCGCCTCGGCGGCGGCGTGGTAATCGTCCCGGCTCAGGGGCTCGCCCGGGTAGTTCTCTTGGATGTTGCCGGTCCATCTTCGCCCGCGACGACGGCGTACGGGGCCTTCAGGCCCTTGATGAAGCGCAGGTGGATGTCGCCGAGCTCCCGTGGCCGAGGCTCTGCGTCTCGCCGCATGGTCGCAGTGGAGAGGTCGAAGATGACCCGCCGCCCAATTGACGCTGAACCGCGTGCCGCACGACCGTGCAGATGTGCCCCGTTCTTGACCCATGTCAGTCCTCCGTTCGTCCGGTGGTCGCCGGCCTGTCGTTCGTCGATGCCCTCGGATGGGTCCAGGGCCGACTGCGGGCATGCCAGCGAGTGTCCAGGCGCGTTCGTGCGAGCGGCCGTGTGTCGTGACGCGGTGGGCCACGAGGCGTCACCGTGGTAGGCGACCTCGGCGGCGTACCAGGCGCCTTGGCGGTCGGCCAGGACGCAGGCCCAGGCGTCGCTCGCCGTCGGGACCCAGGACTGGGCGACCACCTCGAGGACCACGTCGGGTCGTTCGGCGTGCACGGCCCGCAGTCCGGGCGTGGCATGGATGAGCGTCGTCATGCGGGTTGCGTCTCCTTGTTCGCGTATCGGTGGTCGAGCCCGATGACGAACGCCTTGCGCGGCGAGGCCCCCGCACGTCGCTCGATGCGCGAGGCCGAGCCGTCGAGGCGGATGGCTTCAGCCAGCGCGTCGGGGTCGGCGTTGCCCAGCACCTCGCAGGCATGGCTCAGGCGTCGCAGTGCACCGACGACAGCCCGGACCTCGCGGTCGCTGAGCCCGGCGGCCCCGGGCTTGACGGTCGGTGGCTGGAGTCGGTCGGTTGGTGTGTTGGCGTCCACACCCTTTCGTGCGCGCGCGAGAAGAGACGCGCGCCGGCACGCGTGCAGTTCTACGCGCGGCCGCGCAGGGACGCGCGAGAGCCGCAGGGCCCAAACCGGTCGCGCCCCCGCCGCTGATGGCAGTCGACGCATCACTGGGCCGCGGTGGATCGAGCGATCGGGCGCGACCTCCGAGGGCGCTATCTCGTCGTAATGACCTCCGAGGCGTGGCCGAAGCCACGCATCATCTCCGCACGGCGCGCCACGAACCGCGCACGACATGGATACGACCACCAGCTTCCCCTCGACCCCGACTGAGCGTGGCGCTCCCGATGTCGTAGTCGGGTGGCATGCGAAGCGCTCGAAGAATGGATTGGCGATCGCCGTCGACGGTGCCGTGGGCTACAGGCTTCGGCTCATCCCACCGAACACCATCCTCGGCCGATTCGCGGCCGCATGTGACGCCTGGCCAGCGGTGTTGAAAGCCATCGAGGCCGGGCGATCGCCCCGTACGCTCGTCCTGGACTGGCTGGGCGCTGACGGATCCCGCGGGATCGTGGCGGGCGGTGCCACCCTCGAGTACCTCGCCCGCTCGGGGCTCGGCGTGCCTGCGGACCACCTCCGGCGATAAGCCACTGATGAGCGGTCCCTGCGAGGATCGCTATGTGACAGACGAGGTGACACATCGACTGCCTATGAATTACAGATCGAACGTCCCGTTGACGCGGATCGCTGATGGCGTAACGTTGGGGCGACCCCATCGAGGCACGTGATGAAGACAGCCCAAGCGAACCTGGAACCATCCTTCTCCGAGCTGGAGGCGAATAGCCGCGCCCTCCAAGCGCGCCTCACGCATCAGATGCGAGTCCTCGAAGCGCGCTACGAGTTGTCATCCGCCGAAGTCGAGCGAGCCGTGGACGAAGGTCGCATTCGGGAGACGGCAGAGGTCGCCGAGTGGATCATCGCGCTGAGGGCGCTCCGGCGGATCGACGGTGAGCGGCAAGCACGGGCCGAATAACTGGCAGGATTACCTCGAGGTCCATCGCAGCCGCCTGGCTGACTTCGCCGACTACTTCATCCTCGAGGATCGTCTGACCTCCACGCGCACCCCGTCACAGGTCGTCTGGACGGGTGAGGTGCTGTGCGTGGATGGGATCGAGATCCACGTGACGCGCGTTCAGGAGGTCTCCTATCGCGGTGGCCAACCATGGGTCAGGACCGTGGACTACTCGTACCACGTCCTGAGGCGGCGTGGTGACGCGACAACGAACCTGGTCCGATACGACAACGCTGACCACCGGCATCCGGACCGCCATCATCGTCACCGATATGACGTCGATGGTCACGAGATCCTGCCGCTGGGAGCACGTCGGTGAAGCCGGCTGGCCAACGCTCGGCGAGGTCATCGATGAGGCCCATCGGATGTGGCGGGAAGGTGGCTGATCGACGGTCTCCATTGCGGCGGTCGCTCCGACGCTGTCATGCATCCGGCCGAGACGTAACGCTCCGCCATTAGACGACCCGTCGCTCCGGGGCCTCGTCGTCGGCGACCGGGATGCCGCAGGTCGGGCAGTACCAGCGCGCCTCGAGCTGCGTCCCGCAGGTGGCATGCCGCAGCGGCTCGTGTTCGCCGCCGCTCCCTGACCGCCGAGCGCCCCAGTCGGCGAGCAGCCGCAGCGCGCTCGCCAGGTGTCGCCCGTCGCTGGTGAGGTGGTACTCCATGCGCAACGGTCGCTTGGAATACGGCACGCCGAGCACGACGCCGTCGCGTTCGAGGCGCCGCAGGCGGTCGGTCAGGATGTTCGGCGCGATGCCGGGCAGCGCCTCGACGAGCTCGTCGAAGCGGCGCGGCCCGTCGAGCAGCGTCTCGACGAGCAGGAAGCTCCAGCGATCGCCGACCCGCTCCAGCGCGGCGCCGAGCGGCGACGGCGGCAGCGGACTCCTTCGGTATCTGGCATCGGACCCATGGTAGGGGATTGGTGCTTGCCAAGTCGGCGAACATGGTAGTAACTTGCAAGTCGCAAGTCTGTCGCAGAGCGCATCGACACATCGATCGTACGGAGATCAAAGGGAGTCGCAACCGTGAGCACACTCCAGGACCTGTCCTCAGCCATCCAGCACGTCGCGGAGGCGACCGGGCCATCGATCGTCGGCATCGGCCGCAATCGTCGTGGGTCGGGCGTCGTCATCGGCGACGGCCACGTGCTGACCAACGCCCACAACATCCGCGGCGACGAGGTGACCGTCACCTTCGCCGATGGTCGCTCGGCCGTCGGGCGGGTCGCTGGCGCCGACTATGACGGCGACCTCGCGGTCATCGACGTGGACACCGCCGGCGCGAAGGCACTCGACTGGGGCAAGGGCGACGAGCTCGCCCTCGGCAGCGTCGTCTTCGGCGCCTCGGCGACATCGACCGGCGGCCCGCGGGTGACGCTCGGCACCGTCTCGGCCGTGGCGCGCGCCTTCCGTGGCCCCGGCGGCCGACGCATCGCGGGCAGCATCGAGCACACCGCGCCACTCGCCCCGGGTTCATCGGGCGGGCCGATCCTCGACGCCGACGGCCGGTTCCTGGGCCTGAACACCAACCGCCTCGACGAGGGCTTCTACCTCGCCCTGCCGGCCGATGACGCCGCTCAAGGCCCGGGTCGATGCCCTCGGTCGCGGTGAGTCGGTCGAGCGCCCACGGCTGGGCGTCGCCGTCGTGCCCTCGCATGTCGCGCGGCGGCTGCGGCGGTCGGTCGGCCTCGCCGGATCGTGATGGCGTCCTGATCCAGGGCGTCGAGGAGGGTGGCCCGGCGGCTCGAGCCGGCATCGTCGACGGCGACCTCATCGTCGTCGGTGGCCGGCAAGCCCGTGACCGATGCCGACGAGCTGGTCGAGGCGATGGCCGCGGCGGGCGACACCTTCGAGGTGAAGATCGTTCGCGGGGTCGAGGAGCGGACCATCACCGTGGGCGGCGAAACGACCGCCTCCGGCGAGGCCTGAGCGCCCGATGATCAACGGGCCTAGCGCGAACGGGCCTGGCGCCCGACACCTCCGCCGACGCCTCCGAGGCTTCCGACTCCTCCGGAGCCTTGGAGGCCGAGGCGCTCGACGCCTACTCCCGAGTCGTCAGCTCGGTCGCCGAGCGGCTGATCCCATCCGTCGCCAGCCTGCGGGTCAGCCGCTCGATGGGCGGCTGGTCGGCTGGCGGCAGCGGGCATCGGCGGTCGCCTTCGCGCCCGACGGCTACCTCGTCACCTCCGCCCACGTGGTGGCCGGTGCCGATCGCGGGCAGGCCGCCTTCGTCGACGGCTCGGAGCAGGAGTTCCGGGTCGTCGGACGCGATCCGCTCTCGGACCTGGGCGTCGTCCGCGTCGGCGAGCCCGTCCATGCGGCGACGCTGGGTGACGCCCGTCGCCTGCGGGTCGGCCAGCTGGTGGTCGCCATCGGCAACCCGCTCGGCTTCGCCGGGTCGGTGACGGCCGGCGTCGTGTCCGCCCTCGGCCGATCGATGGCCACGCGCGACGGGCGGGCCAGCCGCCTCGTCGAGAACGTCATCCAGACCGACGCCGCCCTCAATCCGGGCAATTCCGGTGGTGCGCTGGCCGATGCGTCGGGACGCGTCGTCGGCATCAACACGGCCGTGGCCGGGGTCGGGCTGGGCCTGGCCGTGCCCGTCGATGCGGCCACGAAACGGATCCTGGCCGCGCTCATGAAGGATGGTCGCGTCCGGCGCGCCTATCTCGGCATCGTCGGCGGCACGCGGCCGTTGCCGCCGCCGCTCCAGGCCTCGCTGGGGCGGTCACCGCGCGCTCGAGGTCGTGCAGCTCCTCGATCGCAGCCCGGCCGCGGCGGGCGGGGTCCGGCCCGGCGACCTGATCCTCGATCTCGACGGCCAGCCGGTCGAAGGGGTCGGCGACCTGCAACGACTCCTCGATGATGGCGCCGTCGGGCGCCGGATCGGGATCCGCGTGGCCCGTGAGGGCCGGCCCATGGAGCTGGGGCTGACGCCGATCGAACTGGCCGACTAGGGCGACCGCTCGCGCCCGCAAAGCGCGGCCTGTTGGCCGGGCCGGCGAAGGCTGTGAGCAAGCGCGCCTAGCTCCCTGATGGCAGTCGATGCATCAGCGCGGCCGCGATTGCTCGGGTGGGCCCTTGGCACGTTGTTCCGTCTGGCTGCGCTCCGGTCAGGTCGCGACAGCGGACGGCACCTGCTTCGCCATGACCTGCGCCAGCGACGCACCCCAGTTGCGTGCGCGCTCCAGTTCGCCATCGCGGAGGGGGCCGTATGCCCCGGCGACGAGGAAACGTTCGGCCTTCATCAGTCGCTGATGAACCAGCTCGCTTGAGCTTGGCCTCGATCGTGCCGGTGGCGCCACGCGGCGACCACCAGATTCGGGTCTCGAAGGCGGCGGCCGACCGGACCCTGCCGGCAGGGCATCGAGCCACGAGCGCATCAGCGGGTGAGACACGTCGGGCGGGGTCGGGGCCTTGACGTCGCCTGCGATCGGCTTCGCATCCCCTCGCGCGGCAGCGAGAAGGCGATGACCGGCGCCCCGGCGACGTGAGATCCGCGCCTGCTACTGCCGGACCCGTCGCGTCGTCAGTGCGCATGGCGCGTGCGTCGGGACCGATGCCCTCGGCGATGGCGCGCGCGACCGCTTCGGTGTTGCCCCAATGCGACTCGTAGACCGACGGCTTTCATGGCCTTCCTCCTTCTTGGCCCCCTGGATCCGATAGTCGGCCTTCGCCATGCTCACCGCTAGGGGCGATCGGACCGCATCCGTCAGTTCATCCGGGCCGAGGCACGCGCGCCAGGCGAGGGCCGCGGCCGATCGATCGGGCGGTAAGCGCCGTTCAAGCCAGTTGTCTGAGGATGTGATCGGGCGTAGCATCACCTGCCGATGCTTCGCGTTCGCACAGTCACACCGCTCGATGGCCGCAGGCTCCGCCTCACGCTCAGCGATAAGTCGGTCGTGGAGCGCGACATCGCCGAGTTCATCTCCTGGGGCCCGGTCTACGAGCGGCTTCGGACGGATGACGACTACTTTCCGTCGCGTGAGAGTCCGGTACGGCACCGGTGACCTGGCCGGGTGACGTCGATCTGGCTCCGGAGATCCTGATCTGGAATGGCCCGGATCCCGCCGACGACGATCCGCGCCGACCGCCAGCATTCATGGTCATCCGCTCGCCGAACCGGACCGCCGACGGCGACCTTCTCGACGTTGAGCGAGTCCCTCTTCCCGAGGGAGCCAAGGCCCCGTCGGACCTGGTCAGCGAGGGTCGATCGACCTAGGTTCGAGGCCGCCACGCGCCCAACACGATGGCCCGGCTCGCGCGCACATGGTATGGTATGTGCATGTACTCGGAACGCACGCAGGTCCTCCTCTCGCCCGAGCAGCTGGCGCGGCTGAAGCGGCTGGCAGCCCGCGAGGGCAAGTCGGTCGGGGCGGTCATCCGCGAGGCCGTCGATGCCTTCGTCGGCGCGGAGCCCGACAAGCGGCGGCGAGCCCTCGAAGCCCTCTTCGCCATGAACGCCCCAGTCGATGACTGGGAGGTCATGAAGGCCGAGATCGAGCGCAGCCGCTACCCCGACCTGTATCCCGAGCCTGACTCTTGACCGCGTTCGTCGACACGGCGGTGCTGATGTACGCGGCCGGTGGTGAGCACCCGCTGCGCGCACCCAGTCAGGGTCCTCGAGCGCGTCGAAGAAGGTGAGCTCGACGCGGTCATCTCGGTCGAGGTCGTCCAGGAGATCGTCCATCGATACCTGGCCATCAGGCGCCGCGACCTGGCGGTGACCGGAGCGACGGCCGCCATGGACCTCTTTGCGCCTGTCCTGCCGCTGACCCACGCGGTCATGCGGCGACTGCCTGCCCTTGCCCGCGACTATCCGAAGCTTGCCGCGCGCGACCTCATCCACGTCGCCGTCTGCCAGCACGAGGGCATCGCGGAGATCATCAGCCCGGACCGCGGCTTCGACACCGTGGCCGGCCTTCGGCGCATCGATCCGGCCGAGATGTAGGCCCGGAGCCATCTTGCCCTCCTACCCGACGAAGACGCCCAGCGGACTGGGCGCATCGACGCCCTTCTGGCCGTCGCCGGCTCGGCCGCATCCGGAACGGGCACCGTGGCCCGAGATCACGACGACCTGCTGGGTGAGGTGCTAGAACTCCGAGACGCCCATTAGCGCTGGTACCGAGAGCCCTTCCTCGAGGCGCTCCCACCAGATGCCGCTGCCGCCTTGAAGAAGCACGAAGTCCTCTCGTTCGTCGTGCGTTGCTCGGCCGAGCCAGTCGAACCATGCGATGGGCACGGTGAGCTCGCGACCGTCCACCAGCTCGACGTGGATCCGGTCGCCGTCGAGTGCCACTCGGCTGGCTGCCGGGGGGTTATGCGGATGGACCGAAGAACTCATCCCAACGCCTCAGCATCTCTTCACGACGATCGACCACGATCCGCCGGATCCGGGCGATCTCGCGCGGAGTGTAACCCCACGAATCCCGGAGGCTGATCGGCGACAGCCAGAAGATGGCGTGTCGGTCGCCAGCGATCACGTGGACATGTGGCGGTTCGTTGAGCTCCCGGTTCTCGTGGGCGAAGAACAGGAAGCGGTACGGCCCGAAACGATGGATGACCGGCATCATCCCGCCTCGCTGAGGGCGGGACTTCCCCTAGAGCATCGCAGGGCATCGCTTACTGCAGGCTTACGCCCCGAGGGCCGGTCCATAGACCTGGGCCTCACACCAGTCGAGCTGGGCGACTAACGGGCCTTGCCAGGGCGTTCGAACCCCGTCGCCGTCTCGCCGCTGATGGCAGTCGATGCATCACTGGCGAGGTGGATCGGGCGCTAGCGCTGGCGGTCAGGTGCCTGGTCGCGCCTCGACGAAGCCCGCCGCGCTGAAGTCACCGTCGAACGCCAGCGCCTCCCGGATGCGCTCTCGTCCCATGACGGCGAAGCTCGTGGCATCGACGAACGAGTAGGCGCGTTCGTCATGGCGCCGAAGCCAGGCCCGCGCGTCGCGCTCGGTCGCCTCCTCGACATGCACCACGGTGAGCCAGTCGGCCGCCTCGACCGCATCCAGGAAGGCAACGGCCGAGGGGTGCCCGTCGCGCCGGCGCAGGAACGTCCAGGTCTCGCCGACGACGTGGTTCGTCGTCAGTATCGGCTGGCCGGGCGCCCACAGCCGGACGGCG
Organism: uncultured Chloroflexia bacterium; assembly: GCA_963833535.1. Lineage (GTDB taxonomy): Bacteria > Chloroflexota > Limnocylindria > Limnocylindrales > CSP1-4 > CSP1-4. The sequence continues at coordinate 10,539 of CAWHYC010000001.1, forward strand.
ATGCCGTGGTTGGCATCACTCCGAAGCCGGAGCGCCACCCAGTAGGAGGTATCGACGAACCTCACGAGCCGTAGACGACCTCGTCGACGGGAGCCGAGGGAGCGTCGCTACCGCCGATCCAGTCGCGGAACGGGTCCGACGTGGGCTCCGGCTCACCGATCGACCGACGGACAGCCTCGCGGATGAGGGCGGCTTTCGACGTGTGCCCGCGACGTGCCCGCACGGCCAGCAGGTCGTCCAGCTCTTCTTCGATGTAGATCTGCAGGCGCTTCATGGCTAGAGTATACATCTAGCGACACCGTATACATCACGGCGCCAGAGGGCGTGCGTTCGCCGGAGGTGGCCGGCTGGGGGGGCCGAGTCGAGAGGATGCCAGGGATCGCTTATCGGACGGTTACAGCCAACGTGGAGTTGCCCCGGTTTCGTGGACGGTGATGCGTCACCGGCCGCGACGGCCGGACTCGAACGATAGCGCTCCTCGAACTGCTCGGGACTGAGGTTGCCGAGGCTGCTGTGGCGGCGGATCCGGTTGTAGAAGACCTCGATGTACTCGAAGACCGCGGCCTTCGCCTCGGCCGGGTTCGCCCAGTCGGAGCGGTCGATGAGCTCGGTCTCGAGGGTGGCGAAGAAGCTCTCGGCCATGGCGTTGTCGTAGCAGTCGCCGACCGAGCCCATCGACGCCGCGATCCCGGACTCGCGCAGGCGCCGGCCGAACGCGAGGCTCGTGTACTGGGTCCCGTGGTCGGAGTGGTGGATGAGACCGTGCCCGGTCGACGGCGGACGATCGCCGCGTCGAGGGCCGCGGTGACGAGCTCGGCCCGCATGTGGGTGGCCATGCACCAGCCGACGACCCGGCGGCTCCAGGCGTCGACGATCGAGGCGAGGTAGCAGGAGCCCGCCCGCGTCGGCAGCTGCGGTGATGTCGGCGACCCAGAGCCGGTCGGGACCCGCGGCGCGTGAAGTCGCGGTTGACGAGGTCGGGGAAGGGCGCCGCGTCCTCGTCGCGGATCGTCGTGCGCACGAACCGGCGGCGGTGGACGCCCGCGAGATGGTCGCGCCCGCATCAGCCGGGCGACCCGCTTGCGCGAGACGTGGTGCCCGGCCTCGGCGAGGTCGGCGTGGATGCGGGGCACGCCGTACGTCCCGCGGCTCCGGGCATGGGAGCGCCGGATCTCCGCGGCCAGGGCCGCGTCGGAGCGCTGCCCGGGCGGAGGGACCGCGTGAGCGCCAGGCGTAGTAGCCGCTCGGGGAGACACCGAGCGCCGCGCAGAGGATCCGCACCGGGTACCTCGCCTTCTCCTGCTCGACGAAGCGGAACCGGGTCACCGGGTCCGCTCGGTCTCCTGAGCGAAGAAGGCGGCTGCTTTTCGCAGGATCTCGCGCTCGGTCTCGAGGACCTTCACCCGCCGGCGGAGCTCGGCGAGCTCGGCCCGCTCGTCGGCGTCGAGCGGCGTGCCCGCCGGCCGCTCATGGGCCAGGCGCGATCCACCGGCGGAGGCTCTCGTTCGCAGATGCCCAGATCCATGCGCGACCTGGCGGATCGACTGGCCCGACGTCTCGGCGAGCCGCACGGCCTCGGCCCGGAACTCGGTGCTGTAGTGGGTGTGCTTCCTCCTCAACGTGGACTCCTTCCCGCGGACGCTGCCGCGATGGTAGGTGTCCACGAAAGCGGGGTAGGTCCAACGGACCCCACGCCACGCGAGGTGGCACAGCCCCATGCCACACTGCCGCCATGACGTCATTCGAGACCTTCCTGACCGTTCTCCTGACGGGGGTCGGCGCCGCGCTCGTCGCGTCCATCACGACGATCCTCGTCGAGCGGCGCAGGCACGGTTACGAAGACCGGACACGCTTCATCGATCTGCGCCGAGAGCGCTACTCGCAGTTGCTGCGCGGCTCGGACGAGCACATCCGGACGCTGCGGCGCCAGCATGCCGCGGTCGTCGACTGGGAGTCGAACGGCGCGCCGCCGCACTTGAGGCCCTCGGTCCCGCTCGACTCGACCGATCCCCTGGGTCACCTGGCTGCCGAGATCGCGCTGCTCGGTCGGAGCACGGCGGTCGGCGATGCCGCCGAGGCTACATACCAGGCACTCGTGAGCCTCGATGAGGACTGCGCCTTCGACGATGCGACGGTCGATGTCGGCGCCTGGATCAGTCGGACTGAGCAGATCCTGGCCGACGGCCTGGTGGCCTACGACGCTGCTCGCGCTCGTTTCCTGACCGCCGCCAAGCTGGACATCGGGACGACGTAGCCGGGCCCGCGGGCGGCTCATCCGGCCCTGAAAGCTACGCGCCTTCGAGGGTCACCCGGCGCAGCCCGTCGAGGATCAGGTCGAGGCCGAACGCGAACTCGACGTCGTCGTCGCAGGCGCCGAGCACGCCGTCGTGGCTGACCGACGCGGCCAGCTCGGCGACGGACGGGTACTGGGCCAGGGATCGAGCGATGCGCGCCGCGGTCTCGGGCGGTGGAGGCTCGCTGGCCGAGTCTTCGAACAGGTCCTGGCTGAACCCGAGGATCCGGCTTCCCAACACATGGAGCGCGTGGTGTGCCAGATCGAGCGACAACCCACCACCGCGAAGGATGCCCAGGATGCCGTCGACATAGCCGATGACCGCGTCGCCGCCCGTGCCGCGTTCCTCGAGCACCTGCCGAGCCCAGGGGTGCCGCAGCATCACCCCCGGGCAGCCATGATCTGTTCGCGCAGCGCGGCGTGCCAGTCCTCGCGAGGACTCACGCGTTCGATCTGGCCGACGATGACATCCACGATGGCGTCGAGCATGTCGTCCTTGTTCCGGACGTGGCGGTAGAGCGCCATGGCGTCGACGCCGAGCTCCTGGCCCAGGCGGCGCATGCTCAACCCTTCGAGGCCATCGCGATCAGCGACCTCGACGGCACCGAGCAGCACGCGCTCACGGCTCAGCGGCGGCCGGTCTGCGTCCGAGACTCGAGCCCACTCGGGTCACCAAATCGCTCTCCACCTCCATAAACGCCCCGTCGTCACCCCTTGACGAGTGTACGGGCAGTGGTTATGTTTACGGCGTAGTCTACACCGTAGACTTGTCAAGAACGACCGGAGGTACCCCCATGACCGAAACCACCCAGAACGCCCCGCCCCAGGTGCCGCGTTGGCTCGTCCGGACGATCTGGACGACGCACCGCGCTATGTACACGTTGACCGGTGGTCGGTTCGGCCTGCGGACGTCGACCGAGACGCGATGGGGGATGCTCCGACTCCGGACGGTCGGGCGCAGATCGGGTAGTCATCGAGTCGCCATCGTGGGCTTCATCGAAGACGGTCGGAACGTGGTCACGCCGGCCATGAACGGCTGGGCCGACCCCGAACCGGCATGGTGGCTCAATCTCCAGGCGAACCCGGACGCAACCGTCGAGCTGCCCGATGGATCAGTGCGACCTGTGCGGGCGCGCGCCGCGATGGGGGAGGAGCGGGCCCGCCTGTGGGCAGGGTTCATTGCCCTCGGATCCTCGGCCTTCAGCGATGCCAGCGCCGCCCTCCGCTCGCGAGAGACGGCGATCGTCGTCTTCGAGCCTCGCTCCGAGTAGGCGACCGGTCGCAGCAACGGGCCAGTCGTCAGGGCCCTTACACAGCGAAAGGCCCCGACGTTGCCGTCGGGGCCTCGCGTTTCGTCAGCAGTGACGACTAGACCGTGGCAGGGACTCGTCCGGGTGCCGGCACGAAGCCGAGCTGGACGAGCATGCCCAGCTGGTCGATGACCGACCAGTGCTCGATCAGGCGCCCGTTGGCGACTCGACCGATGTGGATCTCGGTCCACGTGGCGCGCTTGCCGGAAGCGGTCATGCCCTGAAAGTCACCCTTCATGGTGCCGCTGGCGGTCAGGCGGTGGACGATCCGGTCGCCACTCTCGATCGCGTCATCGATCGTGTAGTGGAGATCCGGGAACGCCGTCCGCAGCGCGAGCACGGTCTGCTTGAACCCGTCGCGGGTCTTCGGCGTGCCGGGCTGGGCTGCATGGTCGACGTAATCGACCGACAGGATCTCGTTGATGAGCTCGACGCTGCCCTTGTTCAGGACCTCGAGCGGCAGGCGCTCGATCATCTTCATGTTCGTGGTCATATGAACCACCTTTCTGTGTCCGCGCCGTGTGGCGGGTCCAGGTTTGGGGCTCCGTGTTGGCGCCCACCGGGTTTGGATTACCCCGGCGACTGGTCGGTGTGTCGGTACAGTGCGGAATAGTTCGTATTGTATGGTACAGTCCGTAGTATGTCAAGCGAGCGCCTCACCGCCACGTCGTACCTCGTCCTCGGGCTCCTGGCTCGCGAAGGGCCATCGACCCCCTACGAGCTCGAGCAGCACGTACGCGCCACGCTCGGCAACTTCTGGTCCTTCCCGCACACGCTCTTGTACAGCGAACCCGCCCGACTGGCGGCGCTGGGCCTGGCCATGGAGACGCGGGAGACCGATGGCCGGCGCCGCCGCCTGTTCACGATCACGCCCGCCGGGGAAACCGCCCTGGGCGCCTGGCTCGACCGCCCGTCGAGCGCGCGAACGGAGCTGCGCGATCCGGGGCTGTTGCAGCTGTTCTTCGCCGACCTGGCTTCGCCCGAGGCGAAGGTTCGCTTGGCTGAGCAGCAGCTCGCCATCCACGAGGCCAAGCTCGCGGCCTACGAGGAGGACGCGCGCCTCGAGCGACGTCCGACCCGCTCCGGCCGCGGGGAGCGGACCGTCGAGACGTGGCGCGGCGAGACGCTGCCCATGGGCCTGCTCTATGAGCGCGCTGCCGTCGACTTCTGGAGGGGCGTCGTGGCCAAGACCCGGGCCGCGAGCGATCTGACCGACGCCCGCTAGGTCGGTGTCACGGGGGCGCGGCGCGCCGAGTCGATGCTCGCGCGCCGATCCGACCCACTCGCGCCGAATCGATGTCCGCCCGTGATGGCAGTCGAACCATCAGTTCGCGGCAGCGACAGGATCTTCAGGGTACGGGTCTCCAGACGGGACCGACCCCGTCCGGCATGATCAGGCGCACGTTGGATCCGTCGGGATGGATCGTGAACATGCCGCCTGTGGCCGTTGACGACTCGGCCTGTGGATAGGCCGAATAGGCGATGCAGCGCATCGTCCGGCGACCAGCTTGGATAGTCGTGCGCGAGGCCATCGCCGGGGTCCGTGACAACACGATCGTCCTGGCCGTCGGCTGCCATGACGTGGATCTCGGCTCCGGCCGCGTCCATGTGCGAGTAGGCGATCCGCGTCCCATCGTGTGACCAGGCGGGCCAGCCGTCCTCGCCCGGCGATCGCGTCAGCTGCTGCATGTTGCGACCGTCGGCGTCGACGACGTAGATGTCGTAGTCGTCCGACGACAGGCCCTCGCGAGAGCCGAGCGACATGAAGGCGAGGTGCTCGCCGTCGGGCGACCACGCCGGGTATTCGGCATCGCCCTCGAGGATCCGATGGTTCTTCGATCCATCGGGCCGCACGAGGTAGAGCCCGAGACGCCCGACGCCACCGGAGTAGTAGGCGATCCAGTCGCCACGGGGCAGACCAGGCCGGCGACCAGTTTCCCGAGCATGGCATCGTGGGTCAGGAAGGTGACGGCGAGGTCATCGAGCGACACGACCGCGATGTCACTCGGATTCTGCTCGGACGCGTCGGCGCTGGGCGCAGAACGGAAGGCGATCCGCGCGACCGTCCGGCGACCAGGAGGCGCTGTACTCGTTGGCCGGCGAGCTCGTCAAGCGGCGCAGGTTCTGGCCCTCGGTGTCGACCGTGTAGATGTCGCCGTCGGTCGGGGAGTCGATGCGTGCCGAGAAGGCGATGGTGCCCGCGATGGCGGCGGGGCCGGGGGAGAGGGTCGGTGGACTCGGCTCGGTGGCGACGCTGGGGCTGGTCGATGGCGACAAAGTCGGGATCGGGCTCCCGCACCCGGCGAGGAGCACGGCGAGGCAGACGAGTCGGACGAGGTGCGGTCTTCTCATGGCCGAGCGGTCATCTCGTGGGCCGAGCTGTCATCTCGTGGGCCGAGCGGTCATCTCACGGCCCCAGGTAGATGAAGCCGTCGGCGACATCCTGCAACGTGCCGACGTCGCCGGGCGTGTCACACGGCGGATGGTCGCAGTCGACCGTCACGGTACCGCGCATGATGCCCCCCCACGTGGATGCGAGCCAGTCCCCCGTGACGATCCCCGGCGCGGCGTCCGCGAGGTGCCTCCGTACGACGTCATCCCTGAGCAGCGGCCCGCCGAACGGGCAGCAGGACGTATGACGCGATGCCCTTGGCGTCGAGGCGCTTCGTCACCCCGGGCTCATCTCCCACCGGTCTCCATACGTGGAAGATGCCGGCCAGCAGCAGGACGCGGTGGCCGGCCTTCCGCTCGGCCGCGATGCGGTCCGCCATGAAGGCATCCCGGTCGATGCACAGGGCGTCGGTCGCGAGGTCAGGCTGCTCGCACAGCGTGGCCCCGCTGCCTGGGTCCCCGAGGATGACGCGGAGGGGGTGGCCCTCGTCGGCGGCATTGAGGTCGCGGACCGACGCGAAGAACTGCCGATAGATCGACGTATCCCAGACCCCGCTCTGCTGGGTCGTCGTCGTCCAGATCTTCCGCAGGTCGGCGTCGGGGACCTCGTCGCCGGCGACGAACCGATCGACGACGTCCTGCTCCGGCGCCGCGCCCCACTCCACGACCACGGTGTCGAGGTTCGCCCGCACTCGCGGGTCCGCGAGGACCTCGGTGAAGAAGCGATGCTCGGCTGCTTGGCCGTGCCACTCACCGAGCTCCACGACGCGCCCATGCTGCAAGGCGTCCACGATGCGAGGGCGCCGCCTGCGACGCCGCCGACGGTAGCGGTCCGGAGCTGATGGTTGGAGATGGCGCCGCGGAGGCCGTCGGTTCGACGATGCCGGTCGTACAGCCGATCAACGTCGACAGGACGACGAGCGCCGCGATGCCCAGGGTCAGGCGCCCGCGTTCGGTCACTCGGTCAGCCGGCGTCGATGTGAGGCATGGTTCGGACTATCTACACCGCCGCTCGATCGGCGGTTCCGCGGCGGGGCTCCGAGCGGGGCCTTCGAACGCGGGGCCCAGACTGTGGCGGACGTCAACTGCTCGCATCTCGCCCGTGATGGCGGTCGCTCCATCACGCGAGGGTCGGGCGACCGGGATCCGAACGCTCGTCCAAAGCCCCGGCTGGTTCTGCATCACGCATCGGCGGTGCGCGCTGACCCTCAAGAATGGCGACGTCGTCAGGGTCAGGGTGATGTATCGACCGCCATCACCTGCGGCAGGGCATTCGAGATTTGGACGCGATCGTCGTCGCCGGCCTCAGCCGAGCCTCTCGATGTCCCGCACCGTCCGCTCCAACTCGTCGATGAGCCGGGGCTCGTTCGCGGGATTGCCCCGGAACGCGGTCACCAGCGCGCGGTAATACCAGAGCTGGCCGTCGCGACCGGCGCTGAAGCGGGACCAGAGGTCCGGCACGTCGGCGCGGAGGTCGGCCAGGATACGCCGCGCGTTGTCGAGCTTGTCCGAGGCTGAGACCAGCAACGTCGAGCGATCCGCCGAGCCGAGGTGCGCCAGATACGCCTCCTTGCGCTCACGCCACGGCGGCTTGGGGTCCCCAGCCGAGTCGGAGCAGCCTCGCACGATGCCGGCCACGCGCTGGCCGAAGCGCTCCGCGATGGCCGCCTCTGTGGCCACCCCACCCTGGTCCTCGATGGCGTCGTGGAGCAGGGCCGCGATGGCGGCGTCCTCATCGGCGCCGTACTCCAAGGCGATGGCGCAGGTACCCAGGAGGTGAGCGGCATACGGCACGTGGGTGCCCTTCTTCCACTGGCGTGCGTGGAGCTCGACCGCGAAGGCCAGGGCGTCGGTGAAACGCGGAGACACGGCTCGAGGCGGCTCGAGCCCAAGTGCGGTCGGTCGTTTGCCCTCGGGATCGGGCGTCATGAGCGACCGCTCAGTGGATGACCACGAAGGCGTCCACGTCGACACGCGGATGGCCCGAGGTCCCGACGACGACGAGCTTGAGCTTGTGCGAGCCGTTCGAGAGCGCACTCGAGACCCACACGATCTGGCCGCGCTTGACGGTCGACGAGTACGTCTTGACCTTGCCCTTATAGACGCCGTCGAGGTAGACCTTGACGCTCCCGTGGGTCGAGCTCCGGTACGTCACGAAGCCGATCGCACGGCCCGTAAAGGAGAACTGGGCGTAGGCGCCGGCCTGCGACGAGTGGCGTGCCGAACCGCCACTGAAGGACGGGCTGCTCGAGGTCGTCCACGTCCCGTGGTAGGTGGTCGACGAGGACTGCTGCGTGACGCCCGGCAGCAGCGTCGGCCCGGTCTTGACGCCGCTGGTGTTGCCGTAGCCATCGGTCCCTTCGGTGCGGAAGGCGTACGAGAATCCGGGCAACAGGGCCCGTGTCGTGCCCGCGGTCAGGAGACCGGTGGCGACCGACTCGAAGCCGGCGCCATCGCGGTTCTGCTCCAAGGTGTAACCGGCGATCCCGCTGCCGGCGTCGGAGCCGCTCCAGGTCAGCGTGACCGGCGCGGTCGAGGCCAGGGTGCCCTTGGCGACGGTCGCCACAGGCGCGGTCGTGGAGGGCGCCACGGTGTCGAGGATGAGCCGCGAGACGATCGTCCGCCAGTCACCATCGCTGGTCGGGATCTGGTCCGACTGCCAGACCGCGGCGCTGCCAGTCGGGTCGGCCGCCACGCCGACATAGTCCCCCCAGCGTTCGCCGAGGTAGGTGCCCTCGCCATCGGCGATGGTGACGTCGTCGCTCCAGCCGACGCCGGGCTTGTAGGCGGCGGCCTTGATGGCCGCGTCCTGTGACGCCGACGACTCCGAATAGACGACGAAGGCCGTCCCGTCGCCCGCCACGCCGATGCCGGGCATGAAGGCGTCCATGCCCGGATCGCCGAAGGTGACCGTCTGGACCTCGCTCGCGGAGTTGCCGTGGCCGTCTGACGTCGTCAGCAGCTCGGTGACGCGTGCCTTGTCCGTGAAGGTGCTTCCCCCGTCGTCCGAGCCGGTGGTCGTGGCCACGAACCAGAGGTGGTTGTTGCGCCAGACAGCGTCGGTCACGCGAGCATCGGCGGCCTTGGCGATGGTCGACGGCGAGCCGGGCTGATGGGGCGGCGTCGGTGCGCTGACGGTGAGGTTGTCCGTGCCCGTATTACCCCAGCTGATCGCATCGGGTAGGTCGCCCTCGATCATCCCGAAGATCACCTGGTTCCCCACGATCCCGATCAGTCGGACGTGGTCCGATGGCGAAAGGACGAGCGCCGGACGCAGGATGTCGACGTTCGAATCCGGGTCGGTCCAGAGGACTGGGGTCGGCCGACCGGCCAGCAGGTCCGCCCAGGTGACGACCAGGGCGCTCGACCCGACCCAGGTGACTCCCTGCTCGTATTCGTGCGCGGTGAGGACGACTGCGACGTTCGACGACGCGATGCCCGGGTAGTCGGGCAGGTCGCTCCCGTACCCATACGCCCAGACCTCCCAGGCGCCGCGCGGGTCGCTCGACTGGGAGATGGCCAGGTTCAGGTAGTTGGCGCTCAGGTCGCCGTTGTAGCTCACCAGCACCCCCACCCAGCGCGAGTGGACCGCGTCCCACAGGATCCGTGGGTCGCTGCCGTCCTCGAAGACCGGCAAGCCGAAGAGCGCCCAGACCGGGATCGTCAGCAGGGTCTTGCCCCCGCGGTCGCTGACGCGCATCAGAGAGTTGACCGTCTGGACGAGGTAGCTGCCGCTGGCCGCGATCCAGGGATCGGGCGGCTCGATGGCGATGCCGTCATCGCCCATCGAGAGCCCCGCGAATGCGCCGACCGACACCGGGTCCGGTGCCAGAGGGATCGGGGCGGCAAGGTCGAAGGCGCCGGCGTCGGGCTGAGTCGTCGCGCCGCGATGGCGCTTCGCGGAGCGCAACGGCAGGCTGGTGGCCTTGTGGGGTCGCTTGAGCTTGGCTGCCTGGCGGGCGTGGATCGTGCCGCGGAAGACCGGCGTCGCGTTTCGCCCATGGCTCGTGCCGGACTTCGCGACCACGGCCGGCAGGACCGTCGTGACGACCAGGATCGCCACGATGAGGGCGACCATGAGCCGGGCAAGGGGTCGTCTGGGGAGCGGCGAGTGATGCATCACGATCCCTCCGTCGCGCGCTTGTCCATCGTGGGGTGTCGGGGCAGTCTGACAGCCCGGCTGCGTCCCCGCTGCGGCCGACCCGTCGCATTCCGTCGTTCTGGTCAGGCTAACGGGATGAACCGGACGGGATCGTCGAGCAGGCGCAGGAGCACGGGCTTCCAGGTGTCGGCGCCACAGACGGCACAGCGGTCGTCCGCACGGCCCGCGGGACCGTTGTAGGGCAAGCGGATGGCCGGCAGGCCGAGGGCATCGGCGGCTGGTTGAAAGATCTCCAGTGCCTGTTTGGCCTCTGGATCGTGCTCAGCGTCGAAGGCGATCGCGACGAGCTCCAATGAGCGGCCGGCGGCGATCCGCGGGGGCGCCACATCGAGCGACCAGCGTCGGGCAGCTGCCAACGCGACCGAGGTGTCGACCATGAACCGCGACTCGCAGGTGGTGCACCGGACCGCGTAAACGATGACATCCGTGCGGTTGCCGACCATTGGACGCGCTTCTCGCAGCCAGGCCGTATGACGCGCCGCGACCGACGGCGCCATCGGAAACTTGGCATCTGCCCCGTCGCCCTCGATGGTCTCCGCGGCCAGCGCAGCGATCGACTCGAACGTCGTGAGCAGCTCGTTGACCCAGGGCTCCTGCTGCTCGGAGATCGGATGCCTGTTTCGCTCGCTGATGATCAGGTCGTACATGGTTCCCGATGCGCTGCCCTGGCTGATCAAGCGATAGCCTGCCGCCATCTCGACCGGGTCGCGCAGATCGAGCACGCCCCGCACCTGCAGTCGCCAATGCTCGATCGTCACGCGGTCGTAGAGCGCCTCCATGCCGAGCAGGCAGGAGCGCAGGAGTCGCGTCGCGAGCGGCGGCATCGGAGCAAGGGTATCCGGCGTGTCTCATGCCCCGTGACGGCTACTGATCGTCTACGGTCCCGTCAGCCCCTGGAGCTTGGCGGGGTCGCCGATGATGTCGATCTCGCGGATCCGGCCGTTGGCGACGGTGAAGCCGACGACCGCGATCACATGATCCCGCGTGCCGACGATGACGCCGGGGCCCCCGTTGACGACGATCGGGCGCCCGAGCGGGGCGAAGATCGCGACGCGCGAACGAAGCACTTCCACGACAGGCCCGACCCCGGCCACCGGCGGGCGAGCCAGGGGCCCCTGGCCGCCGCCATCGGTGCGCATGACGACCTCCGGATCGAGGACCGCCAGGAGCGCCTCGAAGTCGCCAGCGCGGGCCGCCTTCAGGAACGCGTCCACGACCCGCCGCTGGACCGCGAGGTCGGCGTCCGGCTCCGGTTTCGCGGCCTGGATCCGGCGTCGTGCTCGGCTGGCCAGCTGGCGTGCGGCGGTCGGCGAACGGTCGACGACGGTGGCGACCTCCTCGAACGGGACCGCGAAGACGTCGTGGAGCACGAACGCCAGGCGCTCCGCCGGGGTCAGGGTCTCGAGCACGATGAGCAGCGCCAGGCCGACCGAGTCGGCCATGACCACGTCCTCCTCTGGCGAAGCCGTGACTTGACCGCCGCCAGCGGGTCCGACGACGGGCTCCGGCAGCCACGATCCGGCGTAGTCCTCGCGCTTCGATCGACGTGCGCGGAGCAGGTCGAGGCAGATCCGGCCGACGACCGTCGTCAGCCAGGGTCGAAGTCCCGTTAGGTCGTCGGGCGGCCGGCGGTCGAGCCGCAGCCAGCATTCCTGGAGCGCGTCGTCGGCTTCGGTGACCGACCCGAGCATGCGGTAGGCCACCGACCGGAGGTATGGCCGTTGCCGCTCGAACTCGTCCGCCAGCCAGGTTCGCGGTACCAGGGCGTCGGGGTCGTTCGTCGTCATCTTCTCAGGCACGATCCTGACAGGCGATTCGTGACCGCGGGCGATCGGTCACATCATCGATAGCGGCGGCGTGTACCTCGTGCGGTCGGCTTCGACCGCTCAGAGTCCGAACCACCACGTTGGAGATGCCGCCGCGATGACCCGCACGTCCGCCTTGCCGACCCCACATGTCCCCGCCATCGTCCCCAGGCTCAACCCGCTCATCCGGCGGCTGCTCGGCGCCGGGCTGCCCTTCGGGCCCAATGTCCTGCTCACCGTCCGCGGACGGACGAGCGGGCTGCCCCGGACATTTCCCGTGGCGATCCTCGACGTCGACGGACGCCGGTTCGTGCAGTCGCCATTCGGCGAGGTGAACTGGGTGCGCAACCTGCGAGCCGATGGGGTGGCGATCGTCTCCAAGGGCGAGAGCGCCGAGTCGGTCGAGGCCATCGAGCTGCCACCCGAGGCGGCCGGGCCGGTCCTTCGCGATGCGCTAGCGCCGTACATGCGCTGGCGGATCAGTGCCTTCGTCATCGGTCGCTACTTCCACGTGAGTCCCGACTCGCCGATCGAGGACTACATCGGGATCGCGCGACTTCACCCCATGTTCGAGCTGCTAGGCCGAACAGCCTACTGATCGACGACCGTCGTCCGGTACCGGACCATGCCGTCCGGCGCGATGGCGAGGACGGTGGCTGATGAGCGGCTGCCCGACTCCGGTTCGATCGCCAGGGCATAGACGGTGCCATCGACGCCGACGACGACCGACCAGAACGCCGAGCCCGGCTTCTGCAGCGCGACCGGCCAGCCATCGACGACACGTCCGTCCCGCCCGACAGCGACCAGGCTTCCGCCGCGCTTCCTGGAGGTCGTCTGCAGCGGGAGGTAGAGCGTCCCATCCGGCCCCACCGCGGGCCGCTGCGGGAAGTGGCACTGGATGCCGTCCGACTCGTCGATGCCCGGCGAGACGATCGGCGCCGACGGCGTGACCGGCCAGCCGGGGAGGAGCTTCAACTGAGGATCGAGGGCGAAGATCCGGGGGTCGATCTCGCTGGTCACGAAGATGGTCCCATCGTCCGACACGAGGGGCGCCTCCGGATCGCCGGCGATGCAATCGACGCCCCCTTCGGCGGTGGCCATCGGCAGCTGGACCGAGGTGCCAGCTACGGCGTGCGTCGCCGGGTCGACGACCGTGACGCGACTGGTCGCCTGCGTGGTCGAGCCGACCGTCAGGACGATCCGGCCGTCCGGCCCGTATGCGGCCGGCGATGCCGAACCTCTGAGCGTCTCCGGCCATCCGTTCGGGGTGCCATCGGCGCCGATCGCGAGGACCGTGCTCGAATCGGCGACATCCTGCGTGGTGTCGTCGCACCAGCCGGCGAAGGTATCGACCGTGTAGGCGACCCCGTCCGGCCCGATCGTCGAATAGGCGCCACAGCCCACGTCAGAGATCGGCACCCGGACTCCTTCGTGCGGAACGCCGTCGGCGCCGATGGTGGTCACCTCCAGCTCGTGGGATGGTTGCCCAGGCACCACGAGGTCGTCCGTCAGCGGATGGCTATCCAGGACGGTCAACACGTCACCGACGACGCGCGCCGTGACGACCGGCCGGAACACGATCGGCCAGCCAGCCATCGACCGGCCATCCGCATCCAGGGCGAAGGCACGGACATCCGGCCCTTCGAGCTCGGACCTCGGCGGCAGATCCGTGGCGTCGCAGATGGCACGGACGGAGCCATCCGCGGCCGCGGCGAGGAAGGTGCAGGCGGTCGAATGATCGAGAGCCTGTGGCCAGCCTGGCCGCGGGACGCCAGCAGGGTCGAGGAGGACCACGACCGAGCCGCGTTTGGCAGGGATCGAAACGTACAGGCCACCGTCCGGCGTGGGGGCCATCAGGATCCCCGTCCCGACCTGCAGGGCCGAGCGATGGACCGGGATGTTCGCCGTGGACGACGCCGGCGGCATGGACGACGATGGTGCGACCGAGGTCGTGGGGCTGGCCGGGGGTGCGGTCGGCGTTCCATCGATCGTCTGCATCGGGCTCCCGGTCGGCGTCGGGCTCGTGCTCGCCTCGCAGCCGGCAAGCAGCGACACGGCGACGAGCAGCGAGGCCAGGCATCGAATCACGCTCCCCCGTCCTCCGCTGCTCGGGTCCCCCAACGGCCGTCTGACGCGTGGGACCCCGCGGCCGTTACGCCGACCCCCGCGACGGCGGGGCTACATCTGGAACGGCGTCGCGAGCTGGAAGTAGTTGTCGTCGGGGTCAGCCAGGGTGGCGATCCACATCTCGGGCCCAGCGATCGGCATGTCCGGGGCCTCGAACTTGTATGGCTCGCGGACGACGGTCGCACCGGCCGCCTTCAGCCGATCGAAATCGCCCTTGACGTCATCGCTCTCGATGTTCCAGATCAGCCGCCCGGGCTGCGCGTTCTTGCCGTGCACCTGGTCATGTGGCCCGACCGTCATGCCGCCCGTGCCGATCTGCCAGCTGACATAGCCGCCCTCGTTGTAGATGGGCTCGCCGAAGAGCTTGGTGTAGAAGTCGGCCAGTCGTTTGGCGTCGTCCGACCCGATGAGGATGCTGTTGAAGTTCATGCCGGCTCCTTCGTGCTACGGCGCCTTCGGTCAGCGCTTCTCGGCCTTCCGGACGCTCGTCTTGTCGAGGTGCTGGAGAAGGTCATGCGCGGCGAGCTCGATCGCCTTGAGACGCCACTCGGCTGCACGATACTCGCATGCGATGAGACCCATCCGGTGGAGCCGCCGAGCATGGGCGACCGCGCGCGCGTTGACCGTGTAGGAGGCCATGGACCCACGATGCCGGGATCGACGTTGCGGCCGCGCCGGCGCATCGTCGCGAGCCAGTCGTGGCGACGTTGCAGAAGAGGCGACGCCTAGTCGTCGAGCACGAAGGTGACCATCAGATTGACGCGATAGTCGACGATCTTGCCGTCCCGTACGTCGATCTGCTGCTCTTTGACCCAGGCGCCCTTGACGTTGCGGAGCGTCTTGCAAGCTCGCTCGATGCCGACACGGACGGCTTCCTCGAAGCTCTTGTCGGAGGTGCTGCTGATCTCGGTGACGCGTGCGATGGACATGACCGGGCCGACCTTCCTGCATGATGCGCGGACGCTCGCGCTGGGAGGCAAGACTACCCCTCAGCGTCCGGCTATTCCCCGACGAGCTGCAGGTGCACCGTCCGATCGCGAGCGCGGACGCCGTCGAAGTCGACGAAGTAGATCCGCCCGAACTCGCCCAGTTCGACCCGGCCATCGAGGATGGGGATCGTCTCCGAGCGGCCGATGAACCCCGAGCGGATGTGCGCGTCGACGTTCAGGCTCCAGACCGCCTCCTCGCCCAGATCTTCGGTGGCATGACGGATGTGCATCGGCCCGGGATGCAGGTACTGGCCCTCGTGGCGGCAGGTCGGCACGAGGGTCTCGAGCCGGTCGAGCATGTCCTGGAGCAGGTACTCGGTGCCGTCGTACGTCCGGTCGTGCGACTCCTCCTGGATGATGACGCTGCAGGTCGTGTGCGCCGAGTAGACCGTGATGGTGCCGCTGCCGATCCCGGATCGCGCCACGGCCTCCTGGGCGGCGCGCGTCACGTCGTGGAACATCGGCTTGTGCAGCGGACTGTGGACCTGGACGGTCTCGTGGTAGACGGTCATCGGCTCAGCCTCCGTGGGTGGATGGAGCGGGGGAGGGACCCAGGCGCGGGGGTGGCGACTCGAACCCTGGGTGCGGGTCGTGACGTTCGTCCCAGGCACGCCGCAGGGCAATGAGCATCGCCTCCAGCTGGGCGATCGGGTCGGACTGCCATGAGGACGGCGGACGAGGAGCCGGTGCCGCCGACCCCGAGGCCGATCATGCGGGCGACGTCCTCAGGCGTCTGGACCCCCGCGCCGCACATGACGATGATGCCCGGGTCGACGCGGCCGACCTGCTCGACCGCCTGCTCCACGAACCAGCGCATCTCGGTCGCCGCGGAGCGGCCGGTCGCGATGAGCGCGGGCGGCTCGGCCAGCACGATGTCCGGCCCGAGCAGGGCCACGGCCGCGGCCTCCTCCGGGGAATCGGCGCAGACCATCGTCGCCAGGCCCACCTCCCGGGCGCGGCGGACCGCCCCGGCGAGGTCGGCCAGCGTCATCCGCCGCTCCGAGTGGTTGAGCATCGTGCCGACCGCACCGGCCTCCATGATCGCCTCGGCCAGCACGGCACCGGCCCCTCGGCCGGGCGTGACCGGGTCCATGTGCTGGGCGAAGACGTGCAGGTGCCGGGTCTCGCGGGCGACGGCCGCGATGTCGACCGCCTGCGGGTCGAAGATGACGGTCACGTCGAGGGCTTCGGCCAGGCGGTCCGCCGCGTGCGCCAACCGCACCGCGTCGGCTCCGTAGGCGTAGCCCTTGAGCCCGATCTCGAAGACCGGAGCGCGCAGCGCCCGACGCGCTCGGGGTCAGGTGCGGCCGGTGGCTGGGGCTCGATCGGGCCCCGCGCTCGGCGCCCGAGCTCCCTGCTTCGCCAGTCAAACGACCACCGCGTCGATGCCCAGCATGTTCGCCAGGTGCAGGAGCTGCGGCGTCCAGCGGCCCTGGGCGGCACCCATGTGGTGGGTCGCCCCGGCACGCAGCCAGCCGTCGCACCACTCGGCGATGGGCAGCGTGTCGTGCTTGAAGAGCGTCTGTGGCGCGGAGATCGAGCGCGGCGGGAAGGGCAGCAGCTCGCCCTCCGAGATGACGAAGCGCCAGAGCCCCTCGCCGATGGTCACCAGGGCGAGGTTCGTGATCGGCCCGGGCTGGTAGGCGAACTCGAAGCCGGCCCCGAACCCATGCACGCCCTTGTAGTAGATGGAGTGCTTGACCTTGACTGCGCCCGGCTGTGCCGAGGGCGGGGTTGCCGTGCCCGTCGTGGGAGAACATGACCGCCTCGTTGTCGAAGTCGATGACGTAGTTCTCCAGCGTCGTCGCCTGGCCGGCCAGCTCCTGCATGATGAGCTGCGCGACGGCCGTGTTGACGTCGCCCTCGGGCGAGGCGGGGATGCCGATCTCGCACAGGCGGCCGGTCCCGTAGGACGGGATGATGCCGACGCGCGGGTCGGTCAGCCAGACCTGGTCGAAGGCGGTGAAGGCGTCGAAGCTGTATTCCTTGACGACCGACTCGAGGGCCAGCGCGAGACGCACCGAGCGCTCGAAGAGCTCGGGCTCCATCTCGACCGTGTACTTCGCTCGCTCGCTGGCCATCAGGGCCTCGACGTCGGTCTGCGGCGATCTCAGCCGAAGCGCACGGCGACCTTCTCGGGCTCCAGCGGCCAGACCACCGGTCCGATGTCCTGGCGCATCGAGAGCCCGTCGAACATGAGGTCGGTCATGCCCTCGAAGTGGTGGCCGACGAGGGCGATTCGAGCGTCGCGCAGGCGCCGCCGGATAGCCGCCGCCTGGATGACCTCCTGGATGCGGCGCCGCCCGTCGGGGTCGTCGAAGCGCGACGTGACGAGCGCGTACTCCCGGTCGGTCCGCAGCAGGACCGCGGTCAGCTCGGGCATGCCGGCCATGCCGCTGTTGAGCATCACGACGTCGAACCCGTCGCTCTCGTCGAGGCGGCTGATCTTCTGCGTGTTCCAGACCAGGACCGGTGCCGTCGTCTCGAGCAAGGCCCGCGCGGGCACGAGGCCCTTCGTATAGGCCAGCTCGCAGGCCACGATGATGTCCACGTCTTCGGCGTTGAAGCGGCGGGCGGCGGCAGCCGCCTGCGACTCCTCCTCGACGAGGCCGGCGTGGACGACGTCGCCATACGTCGGCCAAAGCGTCGGCGATCTCCTGTGCCGCGGCGGTCGCGGCCGGGCGCATGTGCGCGGTCTTGTTGTAGTCGTCCTCCAGCAGCGCCATGACAAGGACGCCGATCTTCGCCTTCACGGTCACGGGGTTCGCCTCCTGCTAACGGATGGGATGGGTCGGTCGGAGAACATGGTTCGGAGCGCCTCGAACAGGCGCACGTAGCGATCGTAGGCCGCGTCGTAGGCGGCTCGGGTGGTCGGATCCGGCTCGTACCGACGCTCGACGCGGATCATGGCCCGCTCGCTGACGCGAGATCGGGGAAGACACGCGACAGCGACGCCGGCCAGCATGGCGTCGCCGCGCACGGCCGCGTCCTCACCCTGCAGGGTCACCACCGGCAGGCCGCAGACGTCTGCCTTGATCTGGTTCCAGAGGGCGCTCCGGGCGCCGCCGCCGTGCGAGCGGATCTCCGCGGCCGGGGCACCGGCGCTGTCCAGCAGCTCCAGGTTGCGCCGGAGCATGAAGGCCACCGCCTCCAGGACGGCACGGGTGAAGTGGGCCTTGCCGTGATGCAGGGTGAAGCCATAGAAGGCCCCGCGCGCCTCCGGCTCGTACTCCGGGCTGAAGGCGCCCATGAGGTGCGGCAGCATCGTCAGCCCGTCCGAGCCAGCGGGTGCCGCGGCCGCCAGCTCGGTCAGCAGGTCGTACGCGTCGCTGCCTTCGCGCGCCGCCCGCGCGACCTCCTCCGCGCCGAACTGGTCGCGGAACCAGGTCAGGGCCAGGCCGCCGGTCGGGCAGACCGGGCAGTACAGGTAACGGTCGGGCGCGGAGTGGACATAGACCGGCGTCTGGCCGCTCGGGTCGGCACCGTGGCGCTCGACCGTGGCCTGCAGCGTCAGCGCGCCGCCGGTGCTCTCGGAGACGACCCCGACGCCGACGTTACCGACGCCGACCGCGCCGGCCGCCTGGTCCATGCCACCGGCCACCACCAGCACATCGGCCGGGAGGCCGAGCGCCGCTGCCGCCTGGGCAGAGAGGCTGCCGACGACCGACCCTGGCGCCACCAGCTCCGGGAGCCGTTCCGACCCGACCCCGACCGCCTCGAGCATCTCATCCCACCAGGCGTGCCGTCGGATGTCGTACAGGAGCGTCGTGGACTGGACGCTGCCCTCGGTCACGAAGCGACCCGTCAGCCGGTGCAGGAGGAAGTCCTCGACGAGCAGGAAGCGGCGCGCGGCGGCGAAGCGCGCCGGCTCATGGCGGCGTAGCCAGAGGAGCTTGCAGGCGGTCCAGGTCGGGGTCAGGGTCGGCACCCCGGTCCGTGCATAGACCGTGGCTTCGCCGAAGTGTTCGCGGAGCTCGCGCGCCTCGTCCGCGGCCCGGTTGTCGAGCCAGACCATGGCCGGGCCGATGGGCTGCCCTTCGGCGTCCACGGTGATGACGGTCTCGCCCTGGCTGGAGACTCCGATGGCGGCCACGGCGGCGGGATCCGCGCCCGATCCCCGGAGCGCCTCGATGACCGCCGAGACGGTCGCCGTCCAGTACGAGCTCGCATCCGCCTCTGCCCGGTCCGGTGCCGGGTGGTCGAGCGCGTACTCGCGCCCGACCGAGACGAGCTGCTGCCCGGCAGCGTCGAAGATGCCGACCTTGACCGACGTCGTCCCGATGTCCAGGCCGATGAGGAGGGGCATGATCAGGTCCGCTGCCGTCGTCGGTCACCCGGTCCGGCTGTGCCGCTCAGGCGACGCCGTGCTTGGCGGCCGCCGCGGCCGGGTCGGCGCCGCGCTTGACGATGTCCTGGAGCGCGTCGAGGAACCGTTCCGGGCTCTTGGCCTGGATGAGGTTGCGCCCGAAGACGACGCCGCGTGCCCCGTCGCGGATGGCGGTCGCGGCCAGCTCCAGGGCATCGATCTCGCGCGGCAGCTTCTTGGCACCGAGGGCCAGGATGGGCACCGGGGTCGAGCGCACGATCTCGGCGAATCGCTCGCCGGTGTGGAAGGTCTTGACCAGGTCGACGCCGAGCTCGGCGACGATCCGGCAGCCGATCGAGATGACCTCGTGGCGCTCCTCCGGCGCGATGTCCTCGTGGCCGGCCGGGTAGACCTCGCCGACGATGGGCACGCCCGCGGCACGCTTCTCCGCCACGCAGCGGGCGACCATCTCGACGTTCTCCGCGTCGACGGCCTCCGAGCCGGTCTTGATCGACATGCCCACGAGGACGACGTCCGCTCCGAGGGCGACGGCGTCGGCGGCCGAGATCATCGGCACGCTGCGGCTCTCGTGGTAGCCCCACTGGGTCGCGTACTGGGTGCCCCAGTTGAGGCGCACGAGCATGGCCGGGGCGCCTCGATGGCTGAACGCGCGACGCGACATGGGCGGCCATGCCGGGGCTGATGAGGATCGCGTCGGCGCCTCCCAGGCTCTTGACGACCTTGGCCAGGTCCTCGAAGCCGGGGCGCGGCCCGTTGTACAGCCCATGATCGATGGCGGCCACGACGGCGTTCGAGCCACCGTCGAAGAGCCGCGCCAACCGGATCGACTCGCCTGTCGCCACCAGCGCTCGCCTCCGTTCGACGGCGCACGCGTGGCCCGAGCTGGCTCGTGGTGCGCCGGATTCATGTTCTGAATGTCGTTCATATGCTATGCGATGTTGTGCGACTGTCAAGCCAAACGGAAGCTCGAGCGAGCGGACGGAGCGTGGCCGGGCGGAGACGATGTTGCAACGGATTGCGCGAACGTGTTGCGTTTCATGTACGTTTGGCGTAGCATCGTCAGAAGTCCCCGCCCGGACGGTTTCCGGTCAGCCGGGACCGACCGATCTCAGGAGGAGGCCCGTTCGCGGGCCGCAGCCGACCGTCGAACGAGCCTCGGGCGCGTGACGGATCGCTGAAAGGAGTCACCGGCTTTGAACCGCAAGTTGCTCCCGTTGGTAGCGGCCCTGATGTTCGTGGCCCAGGCCTGTGGTGGCGGGACCGCGTCTCCGAGCGGCCCCGTCAAGCTGACCCTCTGGCACAACTACGGGGTCGAGGCCAACGCCAAGGTCACCGACGCCCTCATCGCCGCCTACGAGGCTGCCCATCCGGGCGTGACCATCGAGGCGGTCAGCCAGCCGGCCGACAACTACTTCGCCCTGCTCAAGGCGGCCGACATCGCCAAGTCCGGGCCGGACCTGATGACCATGTGGACCGGCCTCTTCGCCCTCCAGAACCAGGGCTACCTCGAGCCGTTGAACGACCTGATCCCGGTCGACACGCTCAAGAAGTTCGTCGGCGTCGACTGGTGCTCGAAGGACCTCAAGGTCGACACGGGCGCCATCTGCGTGCCGCTCGACCTGCAGTTCTACAACGGCTTCTACAACAAGGACCTCTTCACGCAGGCCGGCATCGACGCCTTCCCGACGACCTGGGATGAGCTCTCCGCGGCCTGCGACAAGCTCAAGGCGATCGGGGTCACGCCGATGACCTACGGCACCGGCGCTCCAGGCGCTCAACGCCGGCTTCTACCCGTACTACGACCTCAGCTACATGATGATGATGTACTCGCCCGATGACTGGAAGAAGCTCTACAACGGGCAGACCCCCTGGACCGATCCCAAGATCGTCGACCAGCTGACCAAGTGGGCGGCCCTCAAGACCAAGGGCTGCACGAACGAGGACGTCCTGGCCAACAACGAATCCGTCTCGCAGTTCGAGTCGGGCAAGGCGGCCATGACGCTCGAGGGCTCGTGGGGCTTCGGCGAGTTCTACGACAAGCTCGGCGACAAGGTCGGCGTCTTCGCGCCGCCGTTCAGCGACACGCCCGATCAAGGGCGTGGTCGAGTTCCCGGGCAACGGCTTCGGGGTCACCAGCTACTCGCAGAACAAGCAGGCGGCGGCCGACTTCCTGGCCTGGATGGCGACGCCCGAGGCGCAGAAGATCATCGCCGACGGCGGCCTCATCCCGACCGTCGAACGGCACGCGAGCCGACGGCGCCGCTGGCCATCGCGATGCTCGACTACGCCAAGGCCCAGGGCTATACGCGCTACCCGATGATCGACAACGTCATGCAGCCCGAGGTGACGAACGTCGGCCACGACGCTGCTGACCGCCGTCCTCGCCGGGACGACGACGCCGCAGCAGGCGCGCGCAAGGCATCCAGGACGCGCTGATGCAGCTGCCGGCCGAGCGGCGCGGCGACACGTACCAGTGATCGGCTAGCAGCACGAACCCGGCCGGCGGCGCCAGACGGCGCCGCCGGCCGTCACGCATCCGCATGGTCAGCGAGGCAGGGATCGATCGAGCCGCCGCCCCAGGGGGTGGCCGGCGCGCGCGTGCCAGACGGCGCCGGACGGAGCCGGCTGCATGTCGCCCAGCGCCGGGCCGGCGTCCTGTTCGCCCTGCCGGTCATCCTCCTCGAACTGGCCTTTCTCGCCATCCCGCTCGGCTCAGACGGTCTTCTACAGCTTCACCGCCTGGGACGGGCTGACCTCGACCTGGATCGGCCTCGCCAACTACGAGCGCCTGTTCGGCGATCCGACCTTCTGGCGCATCGTGCTCAACAACGTCTTCCTGCTCCTGTCGGTCCCGATCGCCATCCTCATCCCGCTGCTCGTCGCCTACCTGCTCAACGAGCACGTGCCCGGCTGGCAGTTCTTCCGCTCGGCCTACTTCCTCCCGACGGCGATCTCGTGGGTCGTCATCGGCATGGTCGCCATCCGCTTCTTCGCCAACGAGGGGATCCTCAACTCGGTCCTCGAGTCGATCGGCCTGGGCGGCCTTCGGCAGGGCCTGTTGGGCGGTGAGTCGAGCGCCATGGTGGCGGTCATCATCACCTTCATCTGGTCGGTCTTCGGGACCAACACGATCATCTTCATCACGGGCATGGCGACGCTCGACCGTGACATCTACGAGGCGGCGCGGGTCGACGGCGCCGGGTCATTCACGATCTTCTGGCGCATCACCATCCCGATGCTCACGCGCTTCATCCAGTTCGCCTTCATCCTGACCCTCATCACGGCCTTCACGGCGCTCTTCAGCCTCATCTTCGTGATGACCGGCGGGGGCCCCGGCTACGGGACGACGACGCTCGAGTTCTACGTCTACCAGCAGGGCTTCACGGTCGGCGTCTTCGGCTACGCGGCGGCCATCGGCATCGTCCTCTTCGCCGTCGTCTTCGCGGTCAGCGTGGCGCAGCTGCGCATCTTCCGAAGTCGGCTGGACTGAGCGCCATGACCGACCCACGCCGTTTGGCCAGCCGCAGTGCGATGTTCCTGATCCTCTGTTTCGTCGGTCGTGGTCATGCTCTTCCCGTTCGTCTTCATGGGCATCACCGCCTTCCGCTCATTCGACCAGTACCTCGCCGGGTCCGGCTTCTCGCTCGACAGCTGGGGCGTCCTCTTCGACACCATCCCGGTCGTCCAGCAGCTCATCAACTCGACCATCGTCACGGCCGGCGCGGTGGCCATCATCGTGGCCGTCAGCGCGATGGGCGGCTTCGCCTTCGCCAAGCTCGGCTTCCGCGGCTCGAGCGTCGTCCTGCTGCTGGTCCTCGTCGGGATGATGATCCCGCTCCAGTCGATCATCATCCCGGAGTTCGTGATCATCAGCCAGCTGGGCCTGGTCAACCAGTTCCAGGGGGCTATCGTCGTCTATGCCGCGCTCGGCGCGCCGTTCGCGACCTTCCTCATGACCACCTACTACCGAGGCCTGCCGACCGAGCTCGTCGAGGCCTCGATCATGGACGGCGCGTCGTACTTGCAGATCTTCCGCCGGGTGATGCTGCCTCTCAGCCTGCCGGCCATCACGACCGTGGCCGTCCTCCAGGTCATCCAGATCTGGGACGACCTGCTGGTCGGCCTGCTCTTCCTCCAGACCCCGAACGTGCGGACCATCACGGTCGGCCTGGCAACGCTCCAGTCGTCGCGCATGGTCGACGTGCCGGCCCTCATGGCCGGCTCGTTGGTCAGCGCCTTGCCCGCCATCATCGTCTTCCTCATCTTCCAGCGGCACCTCATCACCGGTCTGACCATGGGAGTCAACAAATGAGCGTGGCAGCGGATCCGATGGCTCGCGACCTGAACGCTCGCGAGCGGCGCGAGCGGATCGCCCAGCTCGTCGAGACCGATCAGCGGGTCAACGTCGCCGAGCTGACCGAACGGTTCGGCGTCACGGACGCCTCCATCCGACGCGACCTGACGATCCTCGAGGACGCCGGTCGCCTGCGCCGCGTGCACGGCGGGGCGGTCGGTCGCGGCGCCCAGCTGACGAACGGCGTCTACGCGACCAAGCTGCGCGCCCGCCGCGAGCAGAAGGCGCGCATCGCGGCCATGGCGGCACGCCTCGTGCGCCCCGGCGAGGTCGTCCTCTTCGACTCTGGTACGACGGTGGCCCAGGTCGCGGCCCAGATGCCATCGAGCCTGCGGGCCGCCAATGCCATCACGGCCGTCACCCACTCGCTGCCGGTCATCGAGGAGATCGGCAGCTGGGAAAGCCCGCATCTCGTCTGCCTCGGTGGGCTCTACCTGCCCGATTACCGCGCCTTCGTCGGACCCCAGGCGATCGCCAGCCTGCGTGAGCTGACCGCCGACACGATCCTCCTGGGCTGCGATGGCTTGACCGTCGAGAGCGGCCTGACGACGCCGCATGTCCTCGTCGCCGAGGTCGGCGCCGTGGCCACCAGCAGGGCGCGGCGCGTCATCGTCGTGGCCGACGCCTCGAAGCTCGGGCGACAAGGGTTCATGCCGATCGTGCCGCTCAGCGACGTCGACGTGCTCATCACGGACACCGACGCGGACCCGGATCTCGTGGCGGGCATACGCGATGTCGGGGTGGAGGTGCTCCTGGCGTGACGCGTCCCGTGGTCCGCCGCGCGGAGGTCGGCGGGTCCGAAAGCCTCATCCTCGAGAACGCGGCCCTCCGTGTCACGGTCCTGCCGGCGCTCGGCGGCCACGTCTCTGAGCTGGTCGATCGGGCCGGCGACCGGGACGTCCTGTGGCACAACCCACGGACCGCACCACGGCCGGCCCCGTACGGCGCGTACTTCGATGACTGGTGGTCGGGCGGCTGGGACGAGATCTTCCCGAGCGGCGACCGCGGCACGCTCCATGACGAGCCGCTGCCCTACATGGGCGAGCTGTGGTGCGTGCCCTGGACGGCCGAGGGCACGACGTCGGAGGCGGAGGCCTCCATCACGGCGGTGGGCTACGGCACCATCGCGCCCGCTCGTTTCACAAGACGCTTGTCCCTGCGAGCTGATGAGCCGATCCTGCGGGTCGACTACCGCATCGAAAACCTCGACGTCCGGCCGCTCCCCTATACCTGGGGCATCCACCCGGTCTTCGCGGTCACGCCGGCGCATCGCATCGACCATCCGGGCCGCGACGTGCTCGTGGGTTTCGCCTCCGACGCGAGCATCGGCCTCGCCGGGACGCGATACCCATGGCCGGATCTGCCGGACCCGTCGCTGCCATCCGGGGTGCGCGACATGCGCCACATCCGACCACGCGAGGACGCCGTCTTCGGGGGGCATTGGGTGACCGATCTGCCCGAGGGATGGCTGGCCCTGACCGACACGTCCGTCCGTCGCGGCGTCGCCGTGGCCTTCGATCGGGATGTCTTCCCGAACGCCTGGCTGTGGCAGGTCTACGGCGGATGGCGCGGCCACCACCACGTCGCGCTCGAACCTTGGACGAGCCATCCACAACAGCTCGAGGGGGCGCAGGCCGTCGGCCGGGCGCGGGTGCTCGAGCCGGGCGAGATCCTCGAGACGGGAGCCGCCTTCGTCGTCTACGGCGGCCTCGATGCCGTGCGAGCGGTCGAGCGGGACGAGGATCGGTTCGTCGTCCGCTAGGTCCTGCGGGGTGGTGCGCGACGGGACGAACGGGCGATTGCTGTCTTGCACACCCGAACCTACGCTCGGCCGGCGCAGGCAGGGGGATGACGCTGGAGGCGACTCGGGACGTGAAGCCAGCTGGTGATCGCTGGGCGGGGCGCATGCCTCGATGAGTGGCGCTGCCCTTCGACTCCTGGGCGGGTTCAGCCTGGCCATCGACGATCGGGTGGTGCCGCTGCCGCGGGCCGAACAGCGCCTGTTGGCCTGTCTCGCCCTGGCCGATCGGCCTCGGCCCCGATCGAGCCTCGCCGGCCAGCTCTGGCCGGAGACCACCGAGTCGCACGCCATGGGTTGCCTGCGGACCGCGCTTTGGCGGCTGCGGCACGTTGACGATGGGCTCGCTCAGGGTCTCGGCGACCAGGTCGGCCTCGGCGCCAGCGTGATGGACGACGTGCACGAGCTGACCGTCCTCGCTCACCACTTCCTCGAGGCACCGAGCGAGGCCAATGAGCTGCGGCTCGTCGAGCTCGCCCGCGCCGGCGAGCTGCTGCCCGAGTGGGACGAGGACTGGCTCGCGCCGGAGCGGGAGCGCGTCCGCCAGCTGCGACTCCACGCCCTCGAGCGGTTCAGCGAGCGACTGGCCGAGGCCGGCAGCTACGGCAGGGCGGTCGAGATCGGCCTGGCGCTGGTGGCGGACGACCCCCTGCGCGAGAGCGCTCGGCGGGTGTTGATCCGGGCTCATGCGGGCGAAGGCAACCTGCACGAAGCACTGATCCAGTACCTCGCCTACCGCGATGTCATGCGTGACGAGCTGGACATCGACCCATCGCCCCAGATGGAGGCGCTGGCCGTCGAACTGGGCATCGGCGTCTAGGAAGGCGTCGCGTGGCATGACGAGAGGGCCGCACGTGGCGGCCCTCTCGTGCGTGTCGGCCGAGGAGGGGCGGCCTCCCAGCCGGTGGCTACTTGGGCGGCCGGGGGACCAGGCAGGTCACGCTGGCTGCGTTGCCGGAGCCATCGGTGGCGGTCACCACCGCATCGCCCGGGCTGACGATATGCGCGATGACCGCACCGGCCTTCCCGTTGGTGCTGCCGATCTTCTTGCTGCTCGGCTGGGCGCCGTCAGCCTGGGTGTACTTGATGACGTCGCCGCTGCGGAACGGCGACCCGCTCGGCCGCATGAGGCCGTTGACGTCGATGTCGATCGAAGCGGTCGGCCAGACGTCGTCATCGGCCTGGAGGAGGTAGAAGCCGTCCGGGTTCTGGCCGCCTTTGGGTCCGGGCAGCGTCGTACCGGCCGGCGGGATGTTCTTGCCGTGCGGATTGACGTACTCCCGACAGCTCACCTCGGGAGGCGTGGTGTCGACCCAGTTCTTCTCGACCGTCCGGCAGACCTGGTCGCCGGCGATCTCGAGGCAGGCCTCGATGGAGTCCGTGCCCAGGCTATCGGGCGCCACCGGGACGGTGTAGCTGAACTCGACCACGCCGCTGGCGTCCGTCGAGCAGTCGGCGTTAGGGCTGCAGGTGCCGGTCTCTCCGGCGTTCTGGAGGCCGACGGTGAAGTCGACGACGCGCGGGTGGGCCGCCACGTAGGCCGCGTCGCCGTGGAGCGTTGCGGTCACCGTATGGCTGTGATCGCTGCCCAGCTCGTTGTCGGCGGTCGCCGGGGAGAGCGTCAGCTTGAGCAGGTGGATGGTCTTGCAGTCGACCACGAAGTCGGAGCCGCCCGCGTCGCTGCCGGTCGCGCGCACGCAGATCGTGTGATCGCCGACGCCAAGGTCGGTGACCGGGGTGGCGTATTCGGCGACCTTGGCCAGGAAGGTGCTGTTGGCGGGCAGGGCGATGTCGATGTCGGACGCTGGGATGGCGCTATAGGCGCCGCCATCGACCGAGATCTCGAGCGACTCGAGGGTCGAGCCGATGGCCTCCGAGATGAGGTCGTCGAGCTGCGTGATGTCGGTCACGGGGGTGCAGCTGCCGAGACCGGCGGTCGAGAGACCGGCGATCTCATCCAGACTGCCGGTGCCGCCGTCGAACGAGCAGCTCGGTCCGATGCCGAGAGCGAAGGTGAAGATCGTCGTTCCGGCGGGGATGGAGCCAGCCAGGGTGCTGACGTCCGGTCCGATCATGGCCGAGCCGGCATCCGCGTCGGACAGGAAGAGCAGCCAGTTGCGGCTGTTGACGTTGGCCGCGTCGTTCAGGATCGAGATGGCTGAGCTGAGACCGGCCGAGAAGTTCGTGTTGCCCGCGGCGCTCAGGGCCCCGACGGCATCTTCGAGGTCCGGCGTCGAGTTGCCGTTGCCGTCGAATGCGGGCGCCACGAGCAGCTGCGTGCCGCCCGTGCCGAGATCGACATCGTGCGTCGAGCCGCCATCGCCGAAGGAGGCGAGCCCGGTCAGCTGGATCGGCGAGGCGCTGTTGGCCGCGCCCTCGTTGGCCGACGAGACGCCGGCCTGGGCACACTCCAGCCGGGTGTCGTTGACCGCGTCGCCGGTGCAGTCGACGCCGGCATCGACGTTCATGCTGCCCGACACGTCAACCGTGTAGACGGCGGTGACTGGTACGCCGGCACCGATCGTCGCCTGGCCGGCGTCGGTGATGTCGATGGTCGTGCCGGGGACGTTGAACTCGTCGCCATTGACGGGGCTCGTGTTGTCCACGGTCAGGGGCGTGCCGCCGGGCAGGAGGACCTGGTGGAAGGCCGACGCGACGCCCACGGAGAAGGCCACCAGCATCGCGGCTGCGGGGAGTGCCATCGCCATGCGCGGATGGCGTCGTCGATGAGTGCGAGGTCGGATCTCGCGGCTCGGGCGATCCGACCGTCCATCCTGGTGGTGCCGGGTGACACCGTTGGCAGTGTCGCCGAGCGTCGGTCTCTGAGGGGCGTGGTCCATGCTCCGCTCCTTTCGTGGCAGGCAGGTCGCCCGGTCCCGGGAGACAGCGGCCGGGAGCATGTGGAGAGCAGCGTTACGCGCGCGTCACGGCATCGTCACGGATCCATCACCGGTCGGATTCGCATCGGCCCTGTGCTCGATCGTCCGGGCGGCGTTTGACGGATGCGCGCGATGGACCGAAGGTTGGGCACAGTCGACGATGCGCCGGGCTCATGTTCGTGAGCTCGCAGCGCTCGACGGATCGGAATCTCCCCGTGGCTCGAACGCCCTTCTCATCACCCGATGCCACCGTCGTCGTGAGCACCGACGGCTATTTCGACGTCTACCCACCGACCGAGCGGCGCGGCCATGACAAGCCCGCCTATCGGGGCTACATCTCCGAGCTTGGCCCAGGCATCCGCGGCATCGACGATCGGCTCGCGGTGCGCCCGGACTCGGTCGCCCTATATGACGCGGTCGAGGCCTGGTCGACCGAGCACGGCGCCGCCGCCGTGCGCGGCGACCTCGGTCATGGCCGGGACGGCAGCCAGCCCAAGGTCTAGGTCGCGCGACGAGCGGTCACGCCCCCGAACGAGCGCGGGTCATGACGCTGGGTCGACGTATCCGACGTAGTCGATGACGGTCCGGTAGCCCAGCCGCTCGTAGATCGGCCGGCCCATCTCGCTCGCCTGGAGGACCGCCACGTCGCAGCCAAGGGCGCGTCCGTCGAGCGCGATCCGGTCGGTCATGGCGGCGCCGAAGCCGCGCTTCCTGGCGTCCGGCACGGTGGCGATGTTGTAGATGCCCATCGTGCTGCCCGTTCGCGCGCCAAGACCGGAGGTCACCGGCACCCCATCGGCATAGCCGACGTAGATCGCCACGTCGTGGTCGACGGGCAGCGGGGCGCCCATGATCGTGCGTAGCAGCGCCTCCGGTATGCCGAAGCCGGCCGCCCCGACACGGATGTGGTCGTCGAGCCCGGCCCGATCGGCGATGCGCCGGATGTCGAGGTCGCGCGATCGGTCTTCGAGCGTGGTCGGGAGGGGATGGAGCGCCATGCCAGGGATGACCGCCTCCTCCGGGTTCGGGACGAGCCCAAGGTCGTCCATCAACGGCTGGAACCCGTCGTCGGTACCCATGCGCAGGAGCACCTGGAAGCGGTCGCCCCGTCGGCGCGTCACGTCGACGGCTTGGGCGATGGCAGCCGGCGTCGCTGCGTCGGTCTCGACGATCACCTCGTTGAAGAGCCGGATGGGCAGCCCGGTGGCGATGAGCGCCACGCCGTCGGATCGACGCACGACGGCTCCGTCCACGTTCGACGCCACGAATGCCAGCGCTCCGATCAGGTTCTCGTGCTCGCGGGTGGCCAGGGCGGCGTCATCCATGATCCGGTCGAGCCTCAAGCGGTGCCCAGTCACGGTCCATGGCCAGCGCGAGGCGGCCGGCGCGAGGCAGCGCGGCGACGCGAGCGCCCTCGCGGACCAGCTCGACGCACAGGTCTGCCGGGATCGTCTCGTCCGGCCCGAAGGTCAGGAAGCGGACCTTCTTGAGCTTGAGGTGGGCACCTTCGAGCACGTGGTGGGGATCTGCCATCGCGGCGCCGTGCTCGAAGCCAAGGTGGATGTGGATCGGCTCAGGCGCGATGTAGGCGAAGTATGCCGTCCGCCGGCCGATGGGCAGGTCGTAGCCGATGAGCAGCCAGCCGGGCCGGACGCGCTCCATGGCATCTGGCACGGCCCGTCTGACGATGGCGCGCAGGGTCGCCGCATGCTCACGGATGGCGGCCGGGTAGGGGGCCAGGAACGCCTCGACCGGGATTGACTCCATGACCCTTGCATGATGCCGCAGGTCGGGTCGTGCCACGCGCTGGAAGGCCATCGGTCCCGACCTCCGGCGACCATCGGACCTAGTCGACCCCCGGCGAGGAGCGCAGCATCGACTCGCGTCCCGCTCAGATCGGCGGTCCCTCGCGACCGCCCGCAGGGAGGCTCGAGGCCATGTCACCCGATATCTTCAGGATCGTGGTCGTGATCATCATCGCGGCCCACGGCATCGGCCACGTGATGGGCGTCATGAGCCCGCTCGGCATCGAGATCCAGGGAGCCAGCGGCGAGTCCTGGGCGTTCTCGCGCTTCGGGTCCGGCGTGACCAACGCCATCGAGGCCGTCCTCTTCCTCATCCCGACCATCGGGTTCGTCATCGCCGCCGTCGGGCTGTGGACCGGCGCCGACTGGTTCCGCGCCGTGGCCGTCGGCTCGGCGCTGGTCTCGCTCGTCGCCATCGGCCTCTATCCGAGCCAGCTGCCGACCTTCTCGATGCTCGGCGCCGTCGCCGTCGACGTCATCCTGCTGGCGGCCATCCTCGTCTTCCAGTGGCCGGCCACGGAGACCGTCGGAGCATGACGCTCAAGGTCGCCCGATGAGCGGCTAGCGCCCGGGAGACGCCGTCGCGATCGACCCGTCGGCGCCACTGGCCGATGACAGGGGGCTCGTTCCAGCGGAGGCAGGACCGGCCGACGGTGCAGCGCCCATGGCCAGGGCCAGGACGAGCGTCACGGTGATCCCAGCGGCCGCAGCGGCAGCGAAGAGGACACGGAATCGGACGGACGAGATCTGACTCGTTGGATCTCGGCCCGGAGCGGGGCTGGTCGATGTCGGCAGCGCCATCGCCGATAGGACGTCCATGAACGGCGTGATGTCACGCCGGACAGGCGTACGTCCATCGATCCAGGCACCGACCGTGAGCCGATGGCTCGCCACCATGGGCTCGACCTCGCCGTCAGGAGGCTTCCGGCTTCTCCTGGACCGCCCAGCTGTTGCCGTCGGGATCGTCGAAGAAGCAGAACGAGTTCCAGGGGCCGCCGTGGCCGTCGGCCATGACGCCGTCCTCGAAGTGCTTGACGGCGCTGACCTCCACGCCTCGGCCGGCCAGCTCGGCGCGGGCCGCCTCGACGTCGGCGACGACCAGCTGCAGACCTTTGAGGGAGCCAGGCGCCATGTCGGCCAGCCCCTTGCCGATGGTCACCGAGCAGGCCGAGCCCGGCGGCGTCAGCTGCACGACGCGGAACTGATCGTTCGGCTGGTGGTCGACGTCGACGTTGAAGCCGCATCGCTCGCTGTAGAACGCCTTCGATCGATCGACGTCGGAAACGGGGACGACGACGACCTCGAGCTTCATATCCACGGTTCACCTCCCATCCGAGAGGGTACCCCGGGCGGCTCGATCAGGCCGTCCGGCCGTCGTACAAGGTATCCAGCTCTGCGTCTGTCCGGCCGCGCAGGAGCCGCCAGCCGTAGGTCCAGAGCGTCAGGTTGAGCAGCAGCCAGCCGAACAGGACAGGCAGCAGGATGGGGCTCGACAGGCCGCCGGCGGTGAGGGTGAGCACGGCCATCACGTCGAGCCCGACGTGCAGGGCCATGACCGGCCAGAGACTGCCTGACCGGATGCGCAGCGCGGCCAGGGTGATGCCGCCGGCCGTCGTGGCGGCGACCTGCATGACGGTGAATGGCAGGTTGGCGCCAGCCACGATGTTGACCACGTGCGCCGACCCGAACAGCGCGGCGGACCCGATGATGGCCCGCCGCCAGCCGAGCGGGCGCAGCGTGTCGAGCATCAACCCGCGGAAGAAGCCCTCCTCGTTGAAGGCCACCAGCGGTGTCCCGACGAGGACGACGGGCACGATCAGCGAGGCATCGATGTTGACGCCGAGGAGCAGGAAGACGGCCCCGGTCGCCAGCGGGTAGGCGAGGAGCCCGAGCGCCGTTCGGCGCCCGGGTCGGGTCAGCCCGACTGACCACCAGGCACCGAGCAGCCCGATGAGGATCGCGACGACGAGGCTGTAGAAGCCCCATACCGCCGGCGCGAGCCAGGTGTCCGGCAGGTCAGGCAGGGCGGCTCGGAACAGTCGCGCGCCGTCCCAGGCGACCGCGACATGGAGCGCTTCGAAGGCGAAGAAGAGACCGAGTGCGAACGCGGCCGGGTGGCGACGTAGGACGGCCAGCTGCTGTGTCTGCCCTGCGATCGCGACCATCGTGGACTCCTCCAGGTCAGGTCACCATGGTCTATCTGGCAGCAGCCTCGTCGGAAGGGTCGTTGGTCGTCCTCAACCGCGTCCGAACGGCCCTCTGGATCGGATCTCCGTCCGCCGACCGGGGCATCTCGATGTTGGCTAAGGCTCTTGTCAAGGCCCTTGTCAAGGGGTAAACTTCTTCCCGAGACCGCCGTGTCAAGTGGTTTGTCAAGTCTTGACACGGCGACAGCCATGTCCGGCGGGACCGTGGACCGATGAACCGATCGTATCGGCCCGGGCGTATCAATCCAGAGGAGAGCGACCACCACGTCTGCAGGCGTTGCCGCTGAGATCAAGAGCCGCATCAACATCGTCGACTTCATCGGCGAGCAGGTGCCGCTCAAGAAGGCCGGGGCCAGCTACAAGGGCCTCTGCCCCTTCCACGGGGAGAAGTCGCCCTCGTTCGTGGTCACCCCCGGCCGTGAGACCTGGAAGTGCTTCGGCTGTGGCTTGGGCGGCGACATCTTCAGCTTCGTCATGCAGCGCGAGGGGATCGACTTCCCCGAGGCGCTCCGTCGCCTGGCCGCCCGTGCCGGCGTCGAGCTCGACGAGCGGACGACCCGCGAGGACGCCCAGCGCAAGCGCATCCGCGAGGTCCTCGAGGGCGCCATCGCCTTCTATCACGCCGCGCTGACCAACCACAAGGTCGGCGAGCGGGCCCTGCGGTACCTCCAGGATCGCGGCTTCAGCGACGCGACCATCACCGGCCACCAGCTGGGCTACGCGCCGGACACCTGGGACAGCCTGACCAGCGCGTTGAAGACGAAGCGCAGCGCGACGCGACGCGGAGCTGGAGGCGGCCGGTCTCGTGATCCAGGGCCGGCGGGGCGTCTACGACCGCTTCCGCGGCCGCGTCATGTTCCCCATCCGCGATGCCTCCGGAAACGCCAGCGGCCTGGGCGGCCGGATCCTCGAGCCCGATCCGGCGACGGCCCGAGTCGACCGACCGCGATCGGGGCCCCAAGTACCTCAACTCGCCGGCCACGACGCTCTTCGACAAGAGCCGCACGCTGTATCTCATCGACCGCGCCAAGGGGCCGATGCGCAAGCAGGGCCAGGCCGTCATCGTCGAGGGTTACACCGACGCCCTGATGGCCCACCAGCACGGCTTCGAGAACGTCGTCGGCGGCCTGGGCACGGCGCTGACGGCCGGCCAGGTCGAGCTCGCGACGCGCTATGCGCCGGCCATCGCGCTGGCCTACGACGTCGATCCGGCCGGGCAGGGTGCCGGCACCTTCGGGGCGACCGAGCTGACCGAACCTGATCGGCGAGATCGAACGTTCTCCGCATCGTGGCCGTCTCACGGATGTGGGCGTCGTGCGTCTCCCCGAAGGCAAGGACCCCGACCAGGTCATCCGCGAGGACCCAGAGACGTGGCGCGTCGCCGCCGCGCAACCGCAGCCGATCATGGAGTACCTCATCGACACCTACGCCGTCCGCTTCGACACCCGGACGATCCAGGGTCGCGAGCGCCTCGTGGCCGCCATCCTGCCGACGCTGCGCAGCGTCTCCGATCCGGTCCGACGCGACGGCTACCTGCAGCTCCTGTCACGCCGCTCGGGCGTCGACGAGCGCGTCCTGCTCGAGTCGCTGCGCCAGCCGCAGGGGGTCGGGCCCGGGCGACCGAGCTTCGCCGGCGCCGGTGGTTCGGGCGGGGGAGGGCCAGACGGCGCCCATGCCGGTGGTCGGATCAACCTCGACGCCATCCTCGCCAGCCCGGCGCCCTCGACCCGCAGGCGGTCGAACGCACGCTCGAGCCCGTCGAGTCGGCCCTGCTGCGGCTCCTCCTCGTCCACCCCTCGCGCCAGCTGCGTGTCCGCGATCGGCTGCCGGTCGAGGCCATGGTCACGACCCCGGCCCGCGAGCTGTGGCGGGCCATCCTGGCCGACCGCGACGCCGACCCCGACGGCGACTTCAAGCGCGATCGCTTCCTCGAGCTCGCTCGATCCGACCCTGGAAGCGCTGGCCCGCACGCTCTACGCCCGCGCCGATCCCGAACCAGAGACCGACGAGGCCCTCGACCAGTCCGTCGAGCAGTGCCTGCATGAGCCTCGAGCGCCGGCGGCTGATCGAGCTCTTCGACTTCAAGCGCGCGGAGCTCGCCGAGGCAGAGGCCGCCACCGACACCATCACCCGCGACCGCGTCCAGCACGAGATCCTCGTCCTCAGCGGGAGCGCGCCGAGCTCGACCGCCGCCTCGACACCGAGACGTTGCTTTCCAAGACCTCGCGGCGCACCGCCGCATCCACCCCGTAGTCCCCGACCGAGCCGCCAAGGAGGACCTCCGATGACCCACGATCCAGCAGACACCCAGCTCGTCGCCGCCGTGCTGGAGCGCGGCAAGCGCCGCGGCATCGACGACGACCTCGTGACCCCCAAGAGCGAGGAGGACGAGCAGCTCGCGACGCCCGACCTGGGCATCGCCAACGAGCTCGGCGTGGCCGTCTCGGTCGACGAGCCCGGCGGCCAGCCCTGGGAGGAGCCGCCGGCCAAGCTCTCGTCCGCCGAGGCGGACGAGCCGACGCAGGAGGAGCTGGACGCGATCGCCGCCGACATGATCGGCATCGACGATCCCGTCCGCATGTACCTCAAGGAGATCGGCAAGGTGCCACTCCTGACGGCCGAGGAAGAGGTCGTCCTGGCCAAGGCCATCGAGCTCGGCGAGCAGATCGTCGCCCATCCGGAGTCGTCCGAGCCGGAGATCGTCCACGGCGAGCCGTGGAAGGCCGTCCTGTCCCTCTGGGAGTGGACCCGCAACGAGACCGAGAAGAAGACGCGCACCAAGCATCCCCAGCATCGGCTGCCCTACGGCTCCGAGTCGGAGCGCATCGTCTATGCCGCGGTCGGCGCTCACGAGGCTGGCAAGCTGCTGCCGGAGACGCCCGACTTCCACTTGACCCGCGCGCAGAAGGACGCCCCCGACCCGACCAAGGAGCTCCTCCGTCAGGCCAAGCACCTTGTGGCCGAGTACCAGCACCGGCCAGATACGGAGACGTTCCTGACGCTGACCGACTTCGCGTTCGTGGCCACCCACCATGGCGACCTCGACGCGCGTGACAACGTCGGCCTGCGCGCCATCTTCGACTGGACGCGCGACGTGGCCTGGGACGCGCTGCAGCGCTGGATCCTCAACGGCGGCGACGCCGAGACGATGCTCGAGATGGGCTGGGACCCGGCCGCGGACCCGAACACCAAGCCACGCGACCGCCGCGGCCGCATCGTGCGCATGGGCAAGGAGGCCCGCGAGCAGCTGACCTCCGCCAACCTGCGGCTGGTCGTCTCGATCGCCAAGAAGTACATCGGGCGCGGCATGTCGTTCCTGGACCTCATCCAGGAGGGCAACATCGGGCTCATCCGGGCGGTCGAGAAGTTCGACTTCGAGAAGGGCTTCAAGTTCTCGACGTATGCGACCTGGTGGATCCGCCAGGCCATCACCCGCGCCATCGCCGACCAGGCACGCACCATCCGCATCCCCGTCCACATGGTCGAGACGATCAACCGCCTCATCCGCGTCTCGCGCGGCCTGCTCCAGGAGCTGGGTCGCGAGCCGACGGTCGAGGAGATCGCCGAGGCGATGTCCAAGGGCCAGGAGGTCGTGGTCACGCCCGACAAGGTGCGCGAGATCATCAAGGTCAGCCAGGAGCCCGTCAGCCTCGAGACGCCGATCGGCGAAGAGGAGGACTCGCATCTGGGCGACTTCATCGAGGACCGTGCCGCGCTGGCGCCGGCCGAGGCGGCATCGCACCAGCTCCTCAAGGAGCAGGTCGAGGCCGTGCTCGACTCGCTCTCCGGGCGCGAGCGGCGCGTTCTCCAGCTCCGTTTCGGGCTGGAGGACGGGCGCGCCCGGACCCTCGAGGAGGTCGGCAAGGAGTTCAACGTGACCCGCGAGCGCATCCGCCAGATCGAGGCCAAGGCGCTGCGCAAGCTGCGCCATCCGTCACGCTCCCGCAAGCTCAAGGACTACCTCGAATAGGAACACCGCGTCGCGGTCTTAAGGACACAGCGTCGCGTCGCGGTCTTAAGGAAACAGCGTCGCGGTCTTGGGAGCCGTTTGAGTCGAGCTCATTGGGCGCTACGCAGGGCTGGGAGCGTTCTTGCCTTGGCCCTCGCCGATCCGAAGCCTGGTCGCTGATCTGAAATCCGTTCATCGGGGCTTTGGAGGGTGGTCGGTCGGCCTTAGTCCCCCCAGGACTCTGCGCGACGCGTTTCCGCAAGATCGAGGTCAATTCGTGCTCGATTGACGGTGCGGATCAGTCTCACCGGCGTGCAGAAGCCCGAAAGGGGCCCGGATTGCCCGCGTTTCGGTCGAGCGATCGGCTGCAGGCGTCGTCTTGGCCGGACCGTCGGTCGCTCAGAGTCCCCCGGGGACTTTCGATGCCGACGCTCAGCCGCGCGGCCGCCGACGCTCAGCCGCGCGGCCGCCGACACTCAGCCGCGCCCAGTTCGACCCTTCGCCGGTCAGACCAGGAGGACGGCGCTGCCGCCCGGGTCGCCTCCTGTGGCGAGGGCGTGCCGCGCGATACCCGACGGGATCGGGAAGTTCGAGCGGATCGCGTCTCCGAAGTCCCGGATGGCTAACCGATTCGAACGCGTGTCTGCGAGGACCAGGAGAACGTGGTCGAGGCCACCGTCCCGCACCTTGAGGGCGATGCGCCGGTCGAGCGCCTGGACATCGCGGACGCGGGTCTCCGCCTCGACTCCGATTCGAAGTCCATCGAGTGCGATGACGGCGTCCCAGGCGCGCTGGTCTCCGATGATGGGCAGGGCGACCTCTGTTCGCCACCGCCATCGGGGATCGAGGAGCACCCGAAACCGACGCAGAAGCTCCAGGTGCGCGGCGTCGCGCATCGAAGTGGCGCCGGCGAAGGTGCGCACGTTCAGCTCCAGCCCGACGACTGCGCAGAGCTGGGCAAGTAGCACGACTGGGAGTCTTCGAACCTCGCCGCGCTCGATCTTGCCCGCGTATGACTGACTGATCCCACATGCCGCGGCGACCTGAGCCTGTGTCATGGAGCGTGACAGCCTGGCATCGCGGATCTCAAGACCGACCTCCGTGATCGCACGCAGCCCGCGCCGCGTCCCGCGATCGAAGGGGCGTTCCCGGGGCGGCATCGAGCTACGATGCGCGCTCGTCGCTGGCTACTGCTTATCGCGGAGTTCATCGATGACATCGTTCACCTTGGCCGGGGCTCCCTCCGGCGCACCCCCGGCATGGCGTCGTCCCCCGTCCGGGAGGTGGTCCGCGGCCTGGCAGCAGCCGCATTCGCGCTCTTCCGATCCACGCTTGGATGACGATCGCGACCCGATACCATGCCTCCGATGGACGAACTCGTACAGACTGCCCCGGCGAACGCGGCCGCCGAGAACGCCGAGTCTGTCCGCGGGCCGGATCCCGCCGACGTCGATGGACCGGTCAGGATCGACCCGGCCAGGCCGCCAGCGGATGCTCTCCCGGTGCGCGCGGCCGATGTCCATCCTCCGATCGATCCACAGGAGCTCGTCCGCTTCGACCCTACCTGGTGCCTCTTCTGGGGCAAGCGCGTGCGCAGCAGGCAACTCGAAACCTGGATCCCCTACCTGCGCCGAAGCCGCCACCGGTACTTGATCATGTCAGGCGAGGATCGATTCCAGGCGGAGGACCTCGAAGAGATCGCAGCGCTGCCCAATGTCATGGTCGTGGCGCCATTCGGGCTCGCCATCGACTGGCTGCGCGCCTTGCCGCGGTTCCGCGGCTTCCTGTACGTCGGCTCACAACCGGAGAACTTCCGGACGGTCAACCACCTGGGACACAAGGCCCACGTCTACATCGGCCACGGAGAGAGCGGCAAGGGCACCAGCGGCTACCGGACCGGGTCGCTCTACGACGCGGTGCTCGTCGCCAGCTATGGCGCGGTCGGCCGATTCCCGCGTGTCATTCGCCGCTTCGTGTGGGGAGGCGCGATGGCCATCGGGACGGCCCTCGTCGAGGGCATCCACAAGGACGTTTGGACGAAACCGCGACCGGTCCGGACCATCCTCTACGCGCCGACGTGGGAGTCGTACAGCGAGCGCGGTGACTATTCGTCGCTCGATGCTGTCGCACCGATCCTGACCAGGCTGCTGCCGACGCTGACCGAGCGCGGCATCCAGGTCATCTTCCGTCCCCACTTGGGCACGGGCCTCCGACGGTCCGGCTTGCGCGCCATGCGCGATGCGCTCTACGCGGCCGGCGCGGAAGCCGATGTCAGCAAGGCGGAGGCGTTCGCTCGCGCCGACGTCCTGATCAGCGATGTCTCCGGCGTGACCGCGGAGTTCCTGTTCACCGAGAAGCCCACGATCCTGCCGGTCACGCAGAACCTGGCGTCGCTGGATCTCGGACCGGCCTGGCTCGATGCCGAGTATCCCTGGGTCTACCGCTGGGAGACGACAGCTTCGTGGTCCCGCCGCGGACGGCGCCTCGACCTCTGGCGTCGATGATGGCCGAGCCGCCGACTCCGGCGGCCGACCCGGCCGCCACGCTCCTGGCGCTGCTTGCGACGATCGAGACCAGCGACCCGATGCGTGAACGCCGGGCGAAGGCGGCGGCCAGCATGTTCCGTGGCCACCGATCGCTCGATGAGGCGGTCGAGACCTTCGAGATCGCCCTCGGTGTCGCCTCGCGCTCCGGCTGGCGAGCGCGCAGCATCCCCTTGCGCTTTCCCTTCGAGCTCGGTCGGTTCCGCGCTCGACGTCGGGGCCGCCGAAGCCGTGGGCCAAGCGCTGAGAGCACCGCCATCGATCGACCGACGACGCCAGGCTGATCAGCGAGCCGTGACGACCTCGGCCCTGCTCTGCCTGCTGGTCGCGACCGGGGCGGCCATCACGGACTGGGTCGCGGTCGGGACCGGCCGACGACGCCTCGAGTTCGTCGCCAAGCCCGCTGTCATGGTCGCGCTCATCGGCCTCGCGATGACGCTGCCACTGGGCTCACCAGCGAGCGAGGCCGCGCGACCATGGTTCGTGGCCGCACTGGCGCTCTCGCTCGTCGGCGACGTCCTGCTGATGCTCCCCCGCGAGCGCTTCGTCGGCGGCCTGGTCGCCTTCCTGCTGGCGCACCTGGCCGTACATCGTCGGGCTCGTGGCGATCATCGTCGCCGGCGAGCTCGTCGTCCTCGGCGTCGTGGTCGGGTCGGTCGTGGTCGGGCTGACCATCATCCTCGTCGGGTGGCCCATCGTCCGGGCGGTCCGCGTCGAGCGTCCGAGTCTCGTCGTGCCGGTCGTGGCCTACCTGACGGTCATCTCGACCATGGTCGTCGTCGCCTGCGGCACTGGTCGGCCCCTGGCGATCGCCGGGGCGCTGCTCTTCTATGCCTCGGATGCCGTCCTCGCCTGGGATCGGTTCGTGGCGCCGAAACGCTGGGGCCGAGTAGCGACCCACGTCACGTACCACACCGGGCAGGCGCTGCTCGTGCTCGTCGCTGCTCGGCTAGGTCGGCAGCGAGGCGCCGGCGCCCTCAGGTCGGCGGATCGCCTGGTTGTGGCCCGGTCGCGACCGGCATCCCGGACCGGCTCCAGTCGCTGTACGAGCCGACATACACGAGCGGCGCCGCCAGCCCCGCGACACGAATGGCGAGGGCGTTCTGGCAGGCGGTGATGCCGCTGCCGCACGACGTCACCACGTCCGACCCCGGCGGCGCTGTCCGGCCGGGCTCCGGGCCACCGATCCCAAGACTCGCGAACCGCGTCGCCAGCGCGTCGGGTGCCAGGAACCGGCCGTCTGCGGCCAGGTTGCCCCCGGTCGGTGCGTTCAGGGCGGTCGGGATGTGGCCCGCGACGGGGTCGATCGGCTCGACCTCGCCGCGGTAGCGCTCCGGCGCGCGCGCGTCCAGGAGGACCACGGTACCGAGACGGTCGGCGAGCGTGTCGCGGTCGATGACGCGGCTCCATCGCATGGCGAGGGCCAGCGTCGTGGGTGGCCATGAAGGGACGTCGGTCGTCTGTGGCAACCCGGCCGCCGTCCAGGCGCCGATGCCGCCGTCGAGGAGGTGGACGTCGCGATGGCCCAGGTCGTCGAGCATCCACCACAACCGCGACGCGTAGCCACCGCCGACATCGTCGTAGGCCACGACCGTGTCGTCCGTGCCGATCCCCATCGTTCCGAGGCGGGCGGCGAAAGCGACCGGGTCGGGAAGGGGATGACGCCCCGGTGCGCCGAAGCCGATCCTGCTCGGCCAGGTCGGCATCCATATCCACGTGGATCGCACCACGGAGGTGACCTGCGTCGTAGGCTGCTCGGCCCGCCCCCGGCTGGCCGAGCGTCCAGTCGCATGTCGACGATGCGGCAGGCCTTGGTCGCCGAGGCGCTCGTGCAGCTCGGCGACCGTCCACAGGATCATGCCTTGAGTATGCCGCGATACGTCAGTGGACGACGAACTCCATCGAGTCGATGATCGCGTCGATCGATCGTGAGGCCTCGATGTCGACAAGGTCGACGACATACTCATCGATCACGACCCGATGACCGTCAACATCGAGGATCCAAATGGTGTCTCGTTGCCCCGGATCGACCCAGCGACTTGACTCTGGATCGCCGCTCGACTCGACCCACCACGGGTGGTGGAGACCGTCACCGCAATCGATATCGCTGGGCCGGGTCATCACGAGGCGCTTGCCGGCGGCTCCACCGACCACCACGTCGAC
Organism: uncultured Chloroflexia bacterium; assembly: GCA_963833535.1. Lineage (GTDB taxonomy): Bacteria > Chloroflexota > Limnocylindria > Limnocylindrales > CSP1-4 > CSP1-4. Next base: position 51,641 of record CAWHYC010000001.1, read on the forward strand.
CACGGATGACATCTCCGTGTTCGCCTGGGCGTCGAGGGCTGAGACAAGGTCGTCGACGGTCGGTCCGATCGCCGGATCCGGAAGGCTCCCAAGGTCACAGATGTCGGCGTAGACGTTGTCGACCGTCCAGAGCGACATGGCCTTCGTGAAGCCGGCAGAGTGCTGCCCAGGAAGTGGCGGATTCATGAGGTACCAACCGCCGGATGTCCAGCCATCGCCGATCGTGAAGGTCACGGACACCGGGACATCAGGGACTCCAGTGGTGTATCGACCCGGCGACAATGCCGTTCCTTCGGGCGGAAGGCGTAGGGCGGCCGTGGGACTGGGTGTCGGGGTCGTCGTGGTCGGTGCAGTGCTCGGGGTCGAGGACTGGGCCGTACCCCGACGTTGTTGGTGCGCGGCAGCAGGCTGATGCCGATGAATGCGACGGCCGCGACGGCAATCGCGGCCAGGGCGATACGGAACGTGTTGTTCATGTCAGCGAACCTCCACGCCGGCCACCAGGCGCGGCGCTGTGGGGTCGATGGCACCTCGTCGAGTACGGCATCCAGGACGCGGTCCGGGAGCCTCGTCGTGCCCTCGGAGAGCCATGACCGGACGACGCGCTCGGTCTCGCGATCGGAGATCGGTGAGCGATCAAGGCTCATCGGGCTGCCTCCCGCGCGACCGGCCGCGCGTCGGCGTCGAGTGCCGCCCGCAGCCCGCGCATCGCATGGTGAAGTCGGGATCGGACGGTTCCGACGGGGACGCCGAGAACGTCGGCGACCTCGTCGAGGGTGAGGTCGAGGTAGTGATGGAGGACGACCACCGACCTGTGGTCAAGGGAGAGTCGGCGGAAGGCCCGCTCGAGCTGATCGCGATCGACGATCGATTCGAGCTCGTCCTGGGCGGCCGGATCGCGATCCGGCAACACGCGGACGACGGGCCCCCCGACACGATGTCGGCGCCCCTCGGCGTAGCAGGCGCGCACGAGGAGCCGATACGACCAGGCGTCGAAACGCGCCGGGTCGCGGAGCGTGGGAAGGTCCCGCCAGATGCTCAGCAGCGCCTGCTGCGTCGCGTCCTCTGCCAGGTCGATGTCGCGCATGATCCGATGCGCGACGGCATGGAGACGGTCGCCCGCGGCGACGGCCAGGCTCGCGAAGGCCTGTTCGTCGCCCCGCTGTGCTCGGATCACTAGCTCGGTATCCATGCCCTTCCCGTCGAGCGCGCCGGATCCGGACCGGCGCCTTCGATGGGTATGGGGCGCCGATCGGGCCAGGTGACGCAATCTTCGTCGGCTGTGTCCAGTCGTCGGTTTGCGCGCGCGGCGGCCCGAGCGGGGCGCTCCGATCGATCCGCGCTACCCTTCGGCGATGCCAGGCCCGTTCGAGCAGCTCGACTTCCTGTACATGCCCAGTCGCGACGTGGCCGCCGACGCTCGGTACTGGACCGATGTCCTCGGTGGCAGCCTCATCTTCGCGGTCGACGGCATGGGCACGCGAGTGGCGATGGTCGAGCTGACGGCTTCGCCGCCGCGCATCCTGCTGGCCGGGCATCTGGACGGCGAGGCGCCGGTGCTGGTCTACCGAGTGGCCGACTTGCAAGGAGCCATGAAGGAGCTGGAGTCGAGGGGCTGGAAGCGGGCCGGAACGTTCGAGATCCCGTTCGGGCCTGTCTGCTCGTTCGTCGCGCCAGGCGGCCAACATGTCGCCATCTACGAGCGCTCGAGGCCCGAGGTCGAAGGGCACTTCGCCGGTCGATTCGACTTCTAAGTCCGTCGGCCCCGAAGTGGTGCCGCGATACCCTTTGCACCGTCCTAAGGCATGCCCCGCGGCCAGCCACAGCTTACGTCTCTGGTATCCTTCCGCGCGGCGCTGCGATGGCGCCGCGATCGTCTCCCGACGGTCAATCGCTCCGGCGTAGCTCAGTGGTAGAGCGGGCGGCTGTTAACCGCTTGGTCGTAGGTTCGAGTCCTACCGCCGGAGCCACTCCTGTAGGTTGGTCAGTCTGAGCTCGAAGACGCGCGATTGACGCCCTGATAGCCGCGTGGCTACAGCCTTGTTGGCGCACCGCGGCAGATCTGCAAAGGGACCACCACCGCGTTTGGTGCTGGATATGCCGCCGCTAGACTCGCCAATCATGGAACCGTGCCCCGTATGCGGAACGCCGAACCCGGCCGGGGTGAGGTTCTGCCACGAGTGCGGCCACCCGTTCGCGGCCGACGCTCCGGAATCTGGCGGCAGCCGGCGCGTAGTTACCGTCCTGTTCTGCGACCTCGTCGGCTCGACGACCCTAGCAGAGCGCCTGGATGCCGAAGCTGTCCGGCGCCTGATGGGCGGCTATTTCGAGACGGCGCAGACCGTCATCGAGTCTCACGGCGGTTCGGTCGAAAAGTTCATCGGCGATGCCGTCATGGCCGTCTTCGGCATACCGACTGTGCACGAGGACGATGCGCTGCGGGCCGTCCGGGCGGCGGCCGAGATTCGACTGCGATTGTCCGAACAGAGCCTCTCCCTCCGTGATCGCAGTGGCGTCTCGCTGGATGTCCGCATCGGGGTCAACAGCGGGGAGGTTGTGGCAGGCCCATCGACATCGGGACAACGGTTGGTCACAGGCGACACTGTCAACACGGCGGCGCGCCTCCAGGCAGCGGCCGGGCCGGGCGACATCATCGTCGGAGCGTTGACATTCGAGCTCGTCCGCGACGCCGTCGAGGTCGAAGCCGTCGGATCGCTCGCGCTGAAGGGCAAATCGTCCACCGTGGGCGCATATCGCCTGCTCTCTGTGAGCCCCTCCACCGTCGCGCCGGCTCGCGGCGAGGGGCACCGTTCGTCGGCCGCCGTAGGGAACTACGTCTGCTCAACGATGCCTACGAGGCGGTAACGGATGGCACTGGATGGCTGTTCACGCTGCTTGGCCCGGCCGGCGTCGGCAAGAGCCGACTCACTCGCGAGTTCCTGACGTCGATCGGTCACTCGGCCACCGTCTTGCGTGGTCGGTGCCTCCCGTATGGGCAAGGCATCACCTACTGGCCGATCGCAGAGATCGTCCACTCCGCCGCTGGCATCGTGCCGGCCGATAGCCAGGGAGGCGCGATCGCCAAGCTGACCGCGATATGCGCAGATGCGCCGGATGGCGACTTCGTTGCCCAGCGTGTCGCGCAGGCGATCGGCCTATCGTCGGCAGCCGCGGCGCAAGATGAGCTCTTCCTCGGTATCCGGCGACTGCTCGCGGTCATCGCCCAACAACGATCGCTGATAGTGGTAATCGATGACATCCAATGGGCAGAGGCGACGTTGTTGGACCTAGTGGGTTACATCGTTGATCGATCGAGGTCGACATCGATGATGCTCATTTGTCTGGGCAGACCGGAGCTTCTCGACCTTCGACCCACATGGGGCGGCGGGGTCGCAAACGGCAACACCCTGCTCCTGGAGCCTTTGGGCCGGGACGAATCACACGACTTGATCGGGGGGATTCCCGGTGGCAACGCCATTCCAACCAGCGTGCAGCGACGAATCATGGACGCGGCCGAGGGGAACCCGCTCTTTGTCGAGGAGATGGTTGCGGTGCTGGTCGATGAAGGCGTGATCGTCGTCGACGAGGGCGAGTGGCGGCTCGCAAGAGCTCCTGACGACATCCGCGTGCCTGCCACGATTCACGCACTGCTGGACGCACGACTCGATGGGCTGGCCCCCACCGAGCTGGCTGTGGCGCAGCGAGCGTCGGTTATCGGGCGAACCTTCGAGATCGAGGCCGTAGTCGCCCTGTCCTCAGAGTCTGATCGACCGGACGTACGGAGTGATCTGCTGGCGTTATCGCGCAAGGATCTCGTGCGGCCCGACGAGTCGACTGGTGTCGCTGACGTGACGTACTCCTTCCGACACCTCCTCATCCGTGACGCGGCTTATGACAGCCTCACCAAGGCGCACCGAGCGGATCTCCACGTCCGGCTCGCGAATTGGCTAGAACGGCGAGTGGGTGATCGTGCGCACGAGTACGACGAGATCATCGGCTCGCACCTCGCGCGGGCCGTTCGCTACAGAGTCGACCTGCTGCAGGACGATGCAGAGCGCGACTCGCTCGCCGTCCGGGCCAGCACGCATCTCGCTGACGCCGGGGCGAGGGCACTGTCCACCGGCGACCTCCGAGCCGCCGTGAAACTCCTGAGCGAGGCTCGAAAACTAGTTCCTCAGGGTGAGTCCCTGTCACCACCGTCGCTGTTGAACCTTGGACGGGCCTTGGCACTCAACGATGAGTCCGAGTGGGCGGACGTACTGTCCTCAGCAATCACCGCGGCGACAGCTCAGGGCGATGCCATCACGGAGTGGCGAGGTCGCGTCTTGCAGGTCCACTACGAGGGATCGGCTGCACCGCCAGGCTGGACGGATCGCGCAAGGCAGGAGGCAGAGCGTGCGATCGAAGCACTCGAACCGCTGGGGGACGACTGGGGCCTCTATCGCGCGTGGGACTTGATCGCCGGCGTCGCGTGGATGTGTGGAGAGCTGGGTCGCGCCGGCGTTGCTTCGGAGCACGCCGCCGCGTACGCGAGTCGAACTGGCAATCGACTCGAAGTCGCACTTGAACGTGTAGACATCGCCTACTTGGCTGCCGCTGGCGAGCCGCCCATGTCGGCGGCCGAGGCTGCGTTCCGAGGCATCCTCCGAGACTTTCCGGACAGTCCGCTAGTACAGGTGCGAGCGCTCAACGGACTCGGCTGGGTGCTCAGCACGACGGGCGATACCGTTGAGGCCGCGGCAGTCATCGCCCGCGCTCGCGCGATCGCGCAGGAGCTTGGTCGCCCCGATGACGTGGCAGTGACCATTGAGGACGAAGGGTGGATCGCCTACTACGCTGGGGACTTCGATGCCGCGGAGCGCGCCTGGCGGCAGGGCTACGAGAAGGCCGAAGGCTCCGGCATTCGGAGTCGTCTAATCAGACTGGCCGCCATGCGTGCTCGCCTTCTTGTTGGGCTCGACCGTCACGAGGAGGCACTGCCCTTCACTTCGATCGTCGAGCGCGCCGAGATGGACGGAGCCGTCGCCGATCCTCGGGCGCGAGCCCTGTGGCGTACTGCTCGCGCTAGGATCCTTGCCCACCGCGGCGAGTTCGAGGCCGCCTTCGAGCTGATCCAAGAGGCGCTGGCCATCAGTGAGCCCTGCGAGTTCATTGAGTTGCGGGCAATGGCATGGACTGACGTGGCCCAGGTCTTCTACGCCGCGGGCCGCACGGCGGAAGCGATATCGCTCCTCGACCGGGCGGTCGATACCTTGGAGATCAAGGGGATGACCGCGCCCGCACAGATCGCCCGACGAACGCGTGATGCATGGCGCAAAGTCCTATGAACGAGTTCGGTGGCGCCGATCCAAGCGTCCATCGCCCTCACCCTGACGTGGACCCGCCCAAGACTGCTGAGGGCTTGTTTGCAGGTTCAACTGTCCAACCTACAGCGGCCCATCCGCTCGCCCCGCCACGCTCAGTAGCACGGCGGTCTGCCAGGAGCGCTTGGTCGTAGGTTCGAGTCCTACCGCCGGAGCCACAACCACAGAGATCCATTGCCGGATAGCCGACACGGATCATGCGCCGGTGAAGAGCCGGATCTCGACGATCCGGTCAAAGGGAAATCCGGCCCGTCCGTTGACGTCTGCAACGGCATCCGGACTCCGACCCTCGAAGACCGACAGGCAGGTCTCCTCGTCCGGGACGAACAGCGTGATGACGTGCCGGACGTCGCCACCCTCCGCCTCGGAGAGCCGACACGCGGCATCCTCGATCGATGCGAGCGGAGTCGAAGGGACGTATCGCTCGACCAGGAAGAAGCGCCGGGGAGGTGTCGCCATCGGCCAACCGTAGGCGCCCACACTGATCCGGTCATCCGTGGAACCACGCAATGTTCGCGAGTCAGGCGCCGGAGCGATCGTCAGTTCGTGGGAGGCTTCGCGGCGGAGGCCAAGGCGGTGGCGAGCTGACTTCGCTTGTGTACGCCCAGCTTGCCGTACGCCGCGGATAGCTGGCTCTCGACCGTCCTGATCGAAACCACCAGCTGGGCCGCGATCTCCCGGTTCGACCGACCGACCGCCGCCAGGCCGGCGACGCGAAGCTCCGACGCCGTCAGCTCCATGGCGGACGGCGCCCGCCCCGCGATCCGGCGTAGCTCGTCATGCGCTCGCGCCTGCCAGGCGGCCGCACCGAGTCTGTCGAACAGGACGCTGGCGGCCGTCAAGTCGGCGCGAGCGGCGGCCTGCTGGCCGGCTCGGCGTCGGGCCTGGCCACGACAGAACAGTGTCCGGCCTTGCTCGAACGGCATCGGGGCCTCAGGGCCGTGGCTTGCGAGGCTTCGGTCGTACCACTCGAGGGCTTCGTCGGGCCGACCACGAGCAGCGGACACGAGGCCGCGGCAGCGGGCCGCGACGGCCACGATCCATGGCGCCGGGACCCGCTCAGCCGGGCCTTCGAGTCGTTCCTGGAGGACGCGTTCGGCGAGTTCCAGGTCACCGGCAAGGACGGCCGCCTCGACGAGGTCGCCCTCGAATCGGAAGACGCTGGGCAGGATCACCCGAAGCGCCGTCGCATGCTCGAGCGCCGCCGTCAGATGGCGAACCGACTCGGCGGGGTCCGGGACTGACAACTCGACGAAACCGATCATCGCGCGGAATATCGCGGCCTCCCACCAGTCGCCTGCGACTTCCTCACGCTCGACGGCCCGGAGCCCGATGACTCGTGCTGCGTCGAGCTGCCCCTCCCACGCGAGGATCCGGCCCCAGGCCATCTCGGCCCGGTGGCGCCAAACTTCCTCGCCTTCCTCGACGAGGTCGACGCACTCCATCGCATGCCGCCGCGCTGCCTTCCAGTCCCCCGCCAGCTGCTCGAGCACCGATATCGATTGGAGCAGGGGTGGGAGCAGGCCGACCGCCCCGCGTTCAGCTAGTCGGTCGTGCTCGGCCAGTTCGAGGGCCAGTGCCTCCTCGAACCGGCCGACGCGGGCGAGCCACCGCGACGCCAGCTCCCGAGCGCGACGGGCGACCCACGAGTCACCCGTCGGGGAGAGGAGCGCGAGGGCTCGCTCGACGTCGTCCCAGGCGATGCGATCGCACGCCAGGAGCCAGGCGTACGCGCGTTCGAGCAGGGCCGCCGCATAGAGGTCCGGATCGGGCGTTGGCGTTCGGATCGTCCGCTCGAGGATGTCGATGGCGGCGAAGGCGCTCCGCTCGGCGATCAGCGGGTCGTTGTCGGCCAGACCGGCGATGTGAGCGTGGACCGAGGCCTCGAGGAGATCGTCACCGTCGATGTGGTCGAGGGCTTCGATCAGCAGCGGCAGCGCGTCTGAGGGTCGCTCGACGTAGACGATCTCGGCGAGCGCGAGCAGGCACTCGACCCGGCGCGTCCCGGTAGGGATCGCGGCGAGTACATCGCGAATGATCGCCTCCGCATCTCCGGGATCCCCCGCGCGGACGAACGAGTCGGCCGCCGCCATCAGGAGGACCATCCGGCGGTCAGGTTCGGGCGCAAGCGCCGCGCCACGGCTGAAAAGCGTGCCGGCCACGGCAGGCGCTCCGCGACCGAGCGCGATCTGGGCCGCTTCGGCGAGCGCTATCGAAACGCCCGCATCCGGCCGGTCGACAGTCGATGCCAGGAGGAGGGCTCGCTCGACCGGATCGTCTGTCGCCTCGGCCAGGGCGAGGCGAAGCGCCCGCCGCTCGGCCGGCGGGGTGTCGGCGTCCGCCGTCGAGCCGAACAGCGGATGCGCTGAATGGAGCCCGTCGCCCTCGGCGACGAGAACGCCCGATCGGCAACCCTCGTCGACCCCCTTCCCGGCCTCGTCGCCGAGCACCCGTTCGAGGAGGCCCAGGGTCGGCGTCCGCGCCATGGCGACGACGACGAGGCTGCGCCGGGCTGCCCGACTCAGGGTTGCCAGACGGTCCCGGACGAGCGGGACCGCCTGAGGAGGCACAGGAAACGGCTCATCCGGAGCAGGAGCGAAGCCTCGGGCGCCGAGGGACCGACTCGTCTCGAGGGCGACGAACGGATTGCCGCCGGAGGCTGCGTGGATGCGCACGAGAAGCGGCCTTGGGTGGATCGTGCCCTGGCGTGTGTGGATGACGCGACCGATCGCGCCTGCCGACAACGGCCCGACCTCGATCCGCGATGTGCGCTCAGGTAGGCGAGGCACATGGTCGCGCTCGTTCATCGGCAGCTGGGTCCGTTGGCTGAGTACGATGGTCACCGGCGCGCCGCCAAGGCGTCGGGAAGCGAATGCGATCGCGTCCCGGCTCGGCGCATCACACCATTGCAGATCGTCGATGGCGATCATGAGCGGACGCTCGTTCGCCATGGCCCGGAAGACGTCTGCGACCGCGAGCCCGACCGTGCCCGGGTCGATCGACGCTCCGTCGCCCTCGACGCGAGCGAGAGAGGTCTCTAGAGCCCGGCGCCGTGGGGCGCTGAGGCGCCCGATCGCGCTATCTACGGCTGGATCGGCGAAGAGCGCGGCGAGGACGACGAAGGCGAGGTCCTGCTCGGCCTCGCTGGCACGCCACGACACCACCCAGGCGCCGCGAGCAGCCGCGCGCCCGACGGCGAACGCCCACAGCGTGCTCTTGCCGATGCCGGCTTCCCCTTCGAGGACCAGCGTCCGTGGGGGATCGCTGTCGAGGATCCGCTCGATGCTGGCCCGCTCGTCGTCGCGCCCGACGATGTCGGCGTCGATCGCGCGGGTCATCCCCCACGCGCTGGTCACCTCCCACGCTCGAGGCGCGACAACCTCCGCGGGATCGCGCCGTTCTCCTGCCTGCGGGTTGGTTTTCGGTGGTTCCACGGATGCCTCTGATTCCACCGCCTTGTAGGTTCCGAGTTGGATCGGCCTCAGACGGGAGTCATCGACGATGGACGTGGTTCAGATTAGCCGGGGCATCCTGGTCGTGTGCGCAGGCACCATCCTGCTCGCCGGATGCTCCGGTGGCGGCTCCGCTGCTGGTAGCCCGGCGTACGGGGCTCCGTCGATCCCGGCGGCATCCACGGGTGATCCAATCACGGCGCCTTCCGGTGCCGGGCCGACCGGCGCGGCAAGCGGGTCTCTCAAGCCACCGGCCGAGGGTGGCTCGATCGGCCATGCGGTGACCGATCCGGACCAGCTCTCGAGCCTCCTGGGCCCAGGCGACTTCTCGGCTGTCGGAGTGGCCGGTGCCGGGGAGCCGACGGTCAACGGCACCGAGCCCGGCGCGGTCGCTGCGGTCTACTCCGGAGCGTCCGGGGCAACGGGTGGTATCGAGCTCGACGTGGTCGTCGGGGACAGCCCGACCGGGATGGGTGACGTCTTCGCCTCGATGGCCGCACCCCTCCTTGACTTCGAGGGCAAGGGTCGGACGGAACTGCCGATGGCGGACGACGCCCAGGTCCGGACCGACAATCCACTCGACTCTGGCGGCACCTGGGCGGGCATCGCGGTCCAAAAGGGTCGACTCGTGTTCCTCATCTCGATCCCCGGTTCGCCCGCCGCCGAAGGTCAGCTCGTGAGCCTGGCGAAGCTGGTCCTCGAGCGTGCCGGAAGCCTGGAGTGACGTCAGAGGGCCGATCGGGCGGGGACGGCTGAGAGCCCTCGACCGGATGGGGATCGCTCATCGCAGCCGAGCCCTGGTCGCTGGACTGACCGTGGTGCTGTTGGCGGGCTGCGGCCTGGCTCCGTCAGGCTCGATCGACGGCGACGCGTCCTCCCTGCGGCCGTCGCCGCGCACGGGATCGTTCAGCGCGGCCGAGGTCCAGCGCACGATCGACGATCTGGCCAGTCTGGGCATCGAGACGCGGGTGCGGCCGTCCGATGGAGCCCCCATCACACCCGCACAGGGAGATCGGTCGGCCGTCCGCCTCCTTCGTCTCCAGGTCCGCAACCTCGCCCTCGAACTGGCGGCCGGGGGTGGGACGCGCGGCGCCGATCTGGACCGCTTGAGCGCGGCCGCCGGTGGCGGCCCGGTCAGCGCCCTGGTCGCCGGCTGGGCGGCGTCGGGCCCGACCCCTGCCGCCCGATGGACCACGGCCTTGCTCGCCCAGCCGGCCCCCGCCGACCCGGCTACCAGTGTCCTTCCGACGCTCGCGCTGGTCGCGTTCGTCGCCGACGTCAGTGCCGGCAGCCAGACGTCGGCGCGTCCGGCCGGCGCGACGACCGCGATGCTCCATGGTCACCCCGGAGCCGGTCTCAGGGAGCGGGCGACCCTGAGCGTGGCCCAGGGATCAGACTTCTGCGCTGATGTGTCGGCTTATCTGGCGGCGGCCCTCGACGACATCGTCGAAGCGAACGCCGACCCGCCACCCTGGATGAAGCAGCTCATCGACCTCTACGCCCCGCAGTATGCCAACGACCCCGGTCTCCTTCGACGGACGATCGGCGCGATCGCACTCTTGAGCTACGCGACGAGCCTGGCCCGGTCCTGGAACGTGAACCTGGCGCCCGATCCATCCTCCGTCGCCTATGGCATCGCAGGCGCAGAGCCTGTTACGGGCGCGGTCGTGTTAAGCGTCTGGGCAGGGGAGGACGTCTTCAGCGACGACGTCGCCGACTGCGCGTCGCTGGCCGAGGCCGAGCTGGCCTCTACCCCGATCGAGGGATCGACGGTGATGTGGGACGCCAGTGGGCTGGGCACCCACGCGAACGAAGCGACGGCGGTCGCGACACTCGATGCGAATGGCACCGCCGAGCTCGACTACGAGACGGCGACCGAGAGCCAGGAGATCGCGGAGAACGGGGATCCGACGACGGCCCAGATGTGGGTAAGTGCGTGGGTCGATCGGGCCGAGATGGCCGCTCTCGCCGCGGTCGTCAAGGCGATCCTCCTCGGCGACGCCGCCGGCACACCGGCCGGGTCGACCGCCAAGGCCCTTTACGAGGCGATGGAGCCCACGCTCAACCTCGTGATGCGGCCGTCGGGGTTCGCCCTCATCGACGTGACGTATCACACCACGAACGCATCACCCGGCCCGAGTGCGACTCCAACGGCGGCCGCGAGCAGCACCGGCGATGTCGAGCACGCGACCGACTGCGCCTCGCTCCTGCCGCAGACCGACGTCATGCAAGCTGTCGGCGTCGACATCGGCACACCGACCGAGCTCGGCGAGTACAGCGCCTTGCAGGTCGCGTGCGTCTGGGAGGACGTCGCGTGGGAGCTCCAGGGCCAGGCGAAGACGAAGCCGTTTCCGCCCACCGATGGTCAACTCGCCGGTATCACCTGTGCGAGATCCGGTCACCTTCGCACGACCCTTTACTGTCTCAACGGGGACAAGGGCGTCGTCGGCGGTTTTGTGCTCACGAGCCGCTGGGGGCTCATCCTTGGCACGGCCATGCTCTCGATCGATCAGGTGGTCGACGAGATCATCCCCATCCTCGACCGGACAGCCAACTGAATCGCCCGACAGGAGTGACGCTAGTCAGGCCTCAGGGCAGCGGACGCCAGAGGCGGGCGAGGAGGAACGCCAGCGCGGCGACGAGCAGCCCGATGGCCACGAAGACGACGCTGACCTCGATCGCCTCGGTGCGCAGGATGAGGTTGGTCGGCAAGCCATCGAAGACCGCCTGGAGCTGCGTCGCGCTCTCGGCCGGGTGGTAGGTACCGCCGGTCAACTCGGCGACCTGGCGGAGCGTCGGCTCGTCGATGCCTCGGCGGAAGTTCCCGCCGTTCCCGAAGCCGCCGCCACCGAAGCCGCCGCCGAACCCGCCGCCACCATTCGGACCGTTCGGCTCCGTCCCCACGAACTGGCCGGGACACGATTCGCTGAACGCGCCGCCCTCCTCGGTGCCGAAGCCGACCGTGAAGACCCGCAACCCACGGTCAGCCGCCTGTTGGGCAGCATCGATCGGCAAGATGCCGGTGTTGTTGGCGCCGTCGGTCAACAGCACGATGATCGCCGGCTGGTACGAGCCGGGCGCGCGCGGCGGCGGCTCCGTCCCGGGGCGCGCATCGGTGATGCTCAGCGGCACCGTCGGGTCGACGGTGCTGATGGCGTCGATGGCCTCGAGGATGCCGCTGCCGATGCCCGTCCGCCGTCCGGTGACCAGGCTATCGAGCGCGTCGAGCAACAGCTTCCGATCGGTCGTCGGCGCCTGGATGATCTCGGCGAAGCCGCTGAAGGCGACGATGCCGATGTGGGCATCGGCGGACTGGCCTTCGATGAACGTGGCCGCGGCGTCCTCTGCCGCCAGCAGCCGGTTCGGCGCGATGTCGGCGGCGCACATGCTGCGCGAGACGTCGATGGCTAGGATGATCGTCGTCTGGTTGGATGGCACGGCGGCGGTCACCGCTGGCCGAGCGACGGCCACGAGCAGGCACGCGATCGCCAGCGCGAAGCAGGCGAAGGGCAGATGTCGCCGCAGGCGCGATCGCGGCGGAAGCGCGGCACGGATGAGCGAGACGCTCGAGTAGCGCACGCCGACCGGCCTTCGCCGTCGGATGCCCACGACGTAGACCGCGACGAGCAAAGGGACGAGCAGCAGGAGGACGAGCAGCTCCGGCCAGAAGAAGCTCACGGCAGCCGCCCCAGCCAGCGCAGCGAGAGCAACGCGCCGCTGGCGAGCAGCAGCACGGCCACTGCCGCCAGCAGTCCGGTCAGCTCGATCTGCTCGGCCTCCACGACGAGCCGCGGGATCGAGCGTGTCGTAGATGTTCATCAAGGCCTCCGTGTCAGGCGCCGCGTAGGCCGTCCCGCCGCTGGTCTTGGCGATCCGATCGAGCAGATCCTGGTCGAGCTGGGTGTGGACGACGAAGCCATCGAGGTCGAGATCGACGCCCTCGGCGCTGCCGATGGCGACGGTGTCGATGCGCACGCCATGGTCGGCGGCCTGCTGCGCGGCGTCGAGCGGATCGGGCCGCTCGTTGTTCTCGCCGTCGGTCAGCAGGACGATGACGGCCGAGGTCGCCGAGTCGGCCGGCACCGGCGTCGGCTCCGGGCGTCGGGGCAGGTGATGCTCGCGAGTAGTAGTCGGTCGGCGGCGGGTTGAGAGCGACGTCGACGGCGTGCAGCGCGACCAGGATGCCCTGGCCGAGCGATGTCCCCTTCTGCGGCGAGAGGCGCTCGATCGACGACAGGATCGCGGCGCGGTCACGCGTCGGCGACTGGACCGCGATGCCGCCATCGCTGAAGGCCACGACGCCGACGATGACGCCCGACGGTTGTCGTTCGACGAAGGCCTTCGCTGCGTCGCGCGCGGCGGCCATGCGGGTCGGTTCGACGTCGGTCGCGGCCATGCTCCCGGAGACGTCGAAGGCGAGGACGACGATGCCCTCGTTCCGTGGCACGTTGACGCTCGCCTGTGGCCTCGCCAGGGCGAAGGTGGCCAGGGTCAATCCCACGAGCATCAGGGCGGCTGGCAAGCGGCGCCGGAGCCTGCCGGGGCGGTCGTCGGTCGAGCCCGTCGTCGCCGCGCCACGCGTCACCTCGCCACGCGTCACCTCGCCGCCAGGCGCTCCTTTGGCGGCGGCCGCTGGCACGTCCGAGCCGGACAGGGCGCCCATGCCCGCCGCGGCCAGTCGCTGGTGCCGGCGCCGGGCGATGGCGCGGTCGATGGCGACGCCGAGCGGGATGAGGATCAGCAGCAGCAACGCGGCTGGCCAGATGAAGGTCACGCCTGCAGCCTCCGTCGGCGCCGAAGGGCCGCCATGCGCACGATCGCGCGTACGAGGTCCTCGTCGGTCGAGAGTGGGATGGCATCGACGCCGGCGCTTGCGAATGCCCGGGCGATCTTGACATCCCGCGCCACCGCGGCGGCCGCGAACCGGCCCCGGAAGGCGCGGTCGGAGGTATCGACCACGAGCTGCTCGCCGGTCTCGGCATCCTCGACCAGCAACGGCCCGACGTCGGGCAAGGTCGACTCCCGTGGATCGACGAGGCGGATGGCAAGGACTTCGTGTCGGCGGCTCATCAGCTCCAGCTCGCGCTCCCAGGCCGGCTGGCTGATGAAGTCGGAGATGACGAAGACGAGCGACCGACGACGCATCCAGCGGCGGCCGGATCGGAGCAGTGCGGCCAGGTCGGTCATCGGCGCGCTGGCATGGCGCGGGTGCTCCGACAGGTCACGGATGAGCCGCAGGACCTGGTCGCGGCCGGCACGCGCCGGGATGACCCGTTCGACCTCACGGCCATAGAAGATCGCCCCTACCCGGTTGCCGTGGCGCGTCAGCACGCGCGCCAGCGTGGCGACGACATCGACGAGCACCGTCCGCTTGTGGCGATCGTCGGCGACCGACCCGAAGTCGACCGACGGGCTGAGGTCGAGCAGGAACCACGCCGTCAGCTCGCGATCCTCGTCGTATTCGCGGACGTACGGCGTCGCCAGACGTGCGGTCACGTTCCAGTCGATGTGCCGCACGTCATCGCCATACTCGTACTCGCGCAGTCCGGCGATGTCGATGCCGTTCCCGCGGAAGAGGCTCCGATAGTCGCCCTGGAAGAGGCCGTCCAGTCGGCGGACGACCTTCCAGTCGAGGTGCTGGAGAACGCGCTCAGGCGCTGTGGCGGACGTCGGACGGCTCCCGGAGCGGGACGACGGGGATGCGCACGGAGGCGAGGATGGTCGTCAGCAGCTGATCGGCGGTGATGTCATCGGAGAGCGCCTCGAACGACAGGACCATCCGGTGGCGCATGACGTCACGCGCGACGTCGAGCATGTCCTGCGGCAACGTGTATTCGCGGCCGCGCAGGAAGGCCAGTGACCGGCCGGCGAGCACGAGGTTGATCGACGCCCGTGGGCTGGCGCCATAAGTGATGTATCGGCCGAGCTCAGGCATCCCGAAGGCGGCTGGATCACGGGTAGCGGAGGCCAGTCGAACGGCGTAGTCGGTCAGCGCCGGGTCGGTGTAGACGCGGTCGGCCTGCGCCTGGAGCCGGAGCAGTTCGTCGATCGAGAGCACGGGGTGCGTCGGCTCCATCGGCCCGGTCACGCGGTCGACGATCGCGAACTCCTCGGTCGACGAGGGGTAGTCGACAAGGACCTTGAGCATGAAGCGGTCGACCTGCGCCTCGGGCAGCGCGTACGTGCCCTCGGTCTCGATCGGATTCTGGGTCGCCAGGACGAGGAACGGCTCGGGTACCGCGTGGGTCTCGTGGCCGATCGTGACCTGGTGCTCCTGCATGACCTCGAGGAGCGCGCTCTGGACCTTGGCCGGCGCCCGATTGATCTCGTCGGCGAGCAACAGGTTCGTGAAGACGGGGCCCAGGGTCGTCGTGAACGCGCCGGTCTTCTGGTTGTAGATGCGCGTCCCGACGAGGTCGGCAGGCACGAGGTCCGGCGTGAATTGGATGCGCTGGTACCGGCCACCGATCGCGCCGGCGAGCGACTTGACGGCCAGCGTCTTGGCCAGGCCGGGCACGCCCTCGACGAGGAGATGGCCGCGTGCCAGGAGCGCGACGAGCATCCGTTCGAGCAGGTGGTCCTGGCCGACGATGACCTTCTTGACCTCGTACAAGAGTGGCTCCAGGGGCAGCGTGCCGGGAGCGGCCTCGAGATCCATCGGCGGGGTCTCCTTCGTCTGTGGTGACAGGTGGCTGGTCATGGGCGTCCTCGTGTGGGCGTCAATAGGGCGGCAGACCGGCGGCACCGCCGGCGACGTCGATGGGCACGGCCAGGCCGATGCCGACGAAGACGTCTTCCTTGGTCGGGTTGAGCAGCGCGGCGACGATGCCGACGACCTGTCCGTCGCGGTTGAGCAATGGGCCGCCGGAGTTGCCGGGGTTGACGGCAGCATCGACCTGGATGAGCCCGTCGAGGACGCGACCGCTGGCCGCGATCTCGAGCCGCCGATCGAGGCCCGAGACGACGCCGGCGCTGATCGAGCCATACAACCCGAAGGGGTTGCCGACGACATAGGCCTCGCTGCCGATCCGGACGGCACCGGGATTGCCAAGCGTCGCCGGGACGACGGTCGATGGCAGCCGGTCGGGAACGATGACGGCGATGTCGTTCTCGGGCTGCCTGACGCTGATCTGCGCTGACGAGGACGTGCCGTCGGCGAAGGTGACCGTGATCGACTTGGCGTCCTCGACGACGTGGAGGCTGGTCAGGATGCTGCCCTGGCGATCGACGATGACGCCGGTGCCAAGGCCGCCGTGCGAGGGGCTCGCGCCCGGCTCCGGGCTGGGGGCCTGGCTCGCGGCGCCGCCGGTCTCGAGGTCGGTCTGGATGAGCACGAGTGACGGGCGGATGGCGTCGTAGACGACCTGCGACCGGGCCGGCGCGGGGGTCATCGACGCGAGCGCGTCCTCGATGCTTGTGTGGACCTCATCGGCCGTCAGCCTGTCTGGCGGCGCGACGACGCCGTACAGCGCGATGGCGAGAAAGGCCGCGGCCACACCCGCAACGAAGAGCCCCCACCTTCGATATCCCGCCCGAAGGCGGTCCAATGGTCGGCGCGGCGCGTCGAAAGTCGGGTCGACGCTGCTGTCGGGCTGGTCCATCTGGTCGGCCGCTGCTGGGAAGTCCGTCGTGCGCGCCGTCAGGCGCGGGCGTCAACGGTACAGGAGACCGCTCGAAGGGGCTGCCGGCGGCTTGCGATCTCGTCGCGCACTTGACGCCGATCCCGCGTTCGCGGCGACGGAGTCCTTGGGGGACTGTATCGAGCAAGGTGGCCGGCGGTGCGAGTGCCAGGCACCCGTCGGCAACGCATCTCGGCAGGGTCTGAGCGTACGCCCAGCGTCCGAGGCGTCAGGGGATCGGCACCGCCCCGCGGTCGCCTCGACTCGACCGAGTCCATGCCTACCTCGTCGCGTAGAGTCCCCCGAGGACTACGGACCCTGGGTTCAGGGCGATGGGCGCAGACTACGAACCCAACGGCCGCGATCCCCATGGAGGCCTGTCATGCCCGACTCGAACGCCGAAGGCGACACGACCGCAGCGTCCGGCGCGGACGCCGCCAGCGCACAGATCGATGCGACCCTGGCTGCCCTGCCGGCTGACCAGCGGGCGGCGTTGCAGGCGCTGCGGGAGACCATCGCGGCCGCCGCGCCGGAGGCGGTCGAGACGATCAGCTACGGCATGCCGGCCTTCCGCTATCACGGTCGCGCGTTGGTCTCGTACTCGGCGTTCAAGAAGCACTGTTCGCTGTTCCCCATGAGCGCCGCGCTCATCGCGTCCTATGGCGACGACCTGGCGGACTTCGCCACGGCCAAAGGCACGCTGCGGTTCACGCCGGAGCACCAGCTGCCGGTCGCGATCATCCGGCGCATCGTGCGCGACCGGATGGCCCAGATCGACTCGCGCTGAGCGCTCCAGCTGCCGGAAACCTCGCGCCTCGGGCGGCCCGAGTCTGCGCGCGGAAGAACACCTAGACGGCCTCGGCGAGCGGCTCCGCGAACTGGCTCTCGTAGAGGTCGCGGTAGAAGCCGCCCTGCTCGAGCAGCGCCTCGTGGGTGCCCTGCTCGATGATCTGGCCGTGGTCCATGACGAGGATGTGATGCGCGTCGCGGATCGTCGACAGGCGGTGGGCGATGACAAAGGTCGTGCGGCCATGCATCAGGCGCGCCATGGCGCGCTGGATGAGCACCTCGGTCCGGGTGTCGACCGAGCTCGTGGCCTCGTCGAGGATGAGGATCGAGGGGTCGGCCAGGAAGGCGCGGGCGATGGTCAGCAGCTGCTTCTCGCCGGCTGAGACGTTGGTCGCGTCGTCGTCGATGACCGTGTCGTAGCCGTCGGGCAGGGTGCGCACGAAGTGGTCGACGTGGGCGGCCTCGGCGGCCGCGAGGATCTCCTCCTCGGTCGCGTCCTCGCGGCCGTAGGCGATGTTCTCGCGGATCGTGCCGTTGAACAGCCAGGTGTCCTGGAGGACCATCCCGAACGGGCGGCGCAGGTCGTCGCGGGTCAGCTCACGGGTGTCGACGCCGTCGACGAGGATGCGGCCGGCGTCGATCTCGTAGAAGCGCAGGAGCAGGTTGACGAGCGTCGTCTTGCCGGCCCCGGTCGGTCCGACGATGGCGATCGTCTGGCCGGCGGCGACGTCGAGATCGAGTCCGTCGATGAGCGGCGTGTCGGGCTCGTAGCGGAACGAGACGCCTTCGAAGGCGACCGCACCGCCGGCTCGCCCGAGGGCATGGGGCTTGACCGGGTCGGCGATCTCCTCGGCCTCGTCGAGCAGCTCGAAGACGCGCTCGGCCGAGGCCGCGGCGGATTGGAGGACGTTGATGATGCTGGCGGTCTGGATGATCGGGAACGTGAACTGGCGTGAGTACTGGATGAACGCCAGCACGTCGCCCAGCGACATCTGGCCCGAGGCGACCTGCAGCCCGCCGATGACGGCGATGGCGACGTAGTTCAGGTTCGTGACGAAGTTCAGGACCGGCAGGATGATGCCGGAGATGAACTGGGCCCGAAGCTCGCCTGGTAGAGCCGCTCGTTCTCCTCGTCGAAGACCTTCGATCGCCTCCTGCTGGCGGCCGAAGACCTTGACGACGTCGTGGCCGGTGTACATCTCCTCGACGTGCCCGTTGAGCGTGCCGGTCGACGCCCACTGCGCCGCGAACTGCTTCTGCGAGCGCTTGGCGACGACGATCGTGACGACCACCGAGAGCGGCACGACCAGCAGCGAGATCAGGGCCAGCAGCGGGCTGATGGTGAGCATCATGATGAGCACGCCGATGATGGTCAGCAGCGACGTGATGAGCTGCGTCAGGCTCTGCTGCAGCGACTGCGAGATGTTGTCGATGTCGTTGGTCACGCGGCTCAGGACGTCGCCGCGCGGGTGGTCGTCGAAGTAGCGGAGCGGCAGGCGGGCCAGCTTCCGGTCGACGTCCTGGCGCAGCCGATAGACGGTGCGCTGCGCGACGCCGGCCATGATGTAGGCCTGCAGCCAGGCGAAGAGCGAGCTCAGCAGGTAGACGCCGCCAGGACCAGCAGGACCTGGGCGAGGGCGGCGAAGTCGACGCCGTCGCCGGGGGAGAGGTGCATCGCGGAGAGCATGTCGGCGAGCTGCGTCTGGCCCTGGGCGCGCAGCCCGGCGATGGCCTGCTCCTGGGTCACGCCGGCCGGGATCTGCTTGCTGACGACGCCCTCGAAGATGATGTTGGTGGCCTCGCCGAGGATCTTCGGACCGATGACCGCGAAGGCCACGCTGACGACGGCCAGGAGCAGGACGACGACGATGCGCAGCGCCTCCGGCCGGAGGGTGCCAAGCAGGCGCCGGAAGGCGCCGCGGAAGTCCTTGGCCTTGGCGGCCGGCATGCCCATCATGCCCATCGGACCGCCCCTGCCCGGTCCGCCGCCCATCCCCGGTCGGCCGCTCATGCCACGGCCTCCGCCGCCGCAGCTGCGAGTAGACGATCTCGCGGTAGGTCTCGTTGTCGGCCAGCAGCTCGTCGTGGGTGCCGATGCCGACGACGCGGCCGTCTTCGAGGACGATGATGCGGTCGGCGTGCATGATCGTGCCGACGCGCTGCGCGACGATGATCACGGTCGCCCGCCGAGCTCCCTCGTGAGCGCCGCCCGCAGCCGGGCGTCGGTGGCGAAGTCGAGCGCCGAGAAGCTGTCGTCGAAGATGTGGATGCCGCCCTTGGGCGAGCGCCCGGGCGATGGCGAGGCGCTGGCGCTGGCCGCCGGAGACGTTGGCGCCGCCCTGCGTGATGCTGGCCTCGAGCTGGCCGTCCATCTCCTCGACGAAGTCGCGCGCCTGGGCGATCTCGAGGGTCTGCCACAGCTCGTCGTCGGTCGCCTCCTCGTCGCCGTGGCGCAGGTTGCTGGCCACCGTGCCGCTGAACAGGAACGACTTCTGGGGCACGAGGCCGATGCGGTGCCACAGGTCGTCGCGGTCGACACTGCGGACGTCGACGCCGTCGACGAGCACCTGCCCCCGGTCACGTCGTAGAAGCGCGGGATGAGGTTGATGAGCGTCGACTTGCCGCTGCCGGTGCTGCCCACGATGGCCGTGGTCTGGCCCGGCAGCGCCGTGAAGGAGATGCCGCGCAGCACCGGCTGCTCGGCGCCCGGATAGCGGAACTCGACATCGCGGAACTCGATGACCCCGCGCGTCCGGCGTCGACCAGGCGGATGGGCTGCTCGGGGTCGCGGATGGAGATCTCGGTCTGGAGCACCTCCTGGATGCGGACCGACGAGACCGCCGCCCGCGGCACCATGATGAACATGATCACGGCGCCCAGCACCGCGAAGAGGATGAGCGCGAGGTACTGGAGGAAGGCGGTGAGGTTGCCGATCGGCATCGCCCCGCTGTCGACGCGGATGGCCCCGAACCACATGACCGCGACGGTCGAGAGGTTGAGGATGGCGGTCAGCGTCGGGATCATCAGCGCGAACAGGCGGTTGACCTTGAGGCCCGTCTCGTAGAGGTCGTGGTTGACCGAGTCGAAGCGCTGCTCCTCGTACTCGATGCGGACGAAGGCACGGATGACGCGCACGCCGGTGAGCATCTCGCGCATGACCTGGTTGATGCGGTCGATCTTGGCCTGCATGGCCCGGAAGAGCGGGATGGCCCGGACCATGACCAGCCCGATGACGCCGATCATCAGCGGCAGGATCACGATCAGCAGGGCCGACAGCGGGACGTCCTCACGCAGCGCCATGATGACGCCGCCGACGATCATGATCGGCGCCGAGACCATCACGTTCAGGCCCATGAGGACCACCATCTGGACCTGCTGGACGTCGTTCGTGTTGCGGGTGATGAGCGAGGCCGGACCGAAGTGGTTGACCTCGACCTGCGAGAAGGTCTCGACAGCCCGGAAGATGGCGGTCCGGACGTCGCGGCCGAAGCCCATCGCGACCCGCGCGCCCCAGTAGACGACGATGATCGAGACGAGCCCAGGACGAAGGTGACGCCGAGCATGACGGCGCCGACCTGGAGGATGTAGGTCGTGTCGTCCTTGGCGACGCCGTTGTTGATGATGTCGGCGTTGAGGTTGGGCAGGTAGAGGTTGGCGATGGCCTGGATGAAGAGCAGGACGACGACGAGCACGAGCGGTCCAGGTAGGGGCGCAGGTATCTCCGAAGCAGCGCGATCATGGCTCGTTCCCGTTCCCGGCCGCGCTGCTGGTCGCATCGACGCCGCCGGTCGGGACCGTCGCCGCGGCATCGTCGGCGCGCGCCTTGCGGAGTGCCCGCAGGCCGGTCGCGAAGCCCGCCATCTCATCGACGGTCAGGTGTTCCAGGACCTTCGCCAGCCGGGCCTGCCTTCGCGCCTCCATCTCGCCGAAGATCTTGCTGCCGGTCGCAGTCGGACCAACCATCACCACCCGCCGATCGCTGCCGCCGTGTCGGCGTTCGACGAGGCCGCGATGTTCCATCCGGCTGACGATGCCGGTGGCGCTGGCGACCGAGACGTCGAGCGCGTCGGCCAGCTGGCCCATCGACATCTGACCGTGTATCTCGAGCTCGGCGATGACGTTGAGGTGGACCAGCGTCAGCGCGCCGAGCGGGCCGCGATGCCAGCGCTTGATGGCCGTGATCCATTCCCTGGGGCTCCAGGCGGTGAGCTCGCTGAGCAGGTCGTCGGTCAGGCGGTCACGGCGCCGCGTCGCCGTCGTGGAATTTTGCCTGGCGTAGATATTCAATGGCACATAAACAAACTAGCGCACCTTCGATGACGACGCAAGCCCTCGGATGGCGGCCTGCGGGTGGCGGCCGTCGCGGTTGGTCGACATGGGCCGCAAGCCGTGAGCTAGGCCGGGGTCGGGCCGGTCGGCTGCACCAGGAAGATCCAGATGTCCCAGGTCACGTGGCTGACGATGAGCGCGCCCAAGGGCATGCCCGCGCCATAGAGCAGGCACCAGTGCGCGCCGGCGATGCCGGCCGCGCCGAAGAGCGTGAAGTTGCCGGTCACCAGGTGGACGCCCCCGTAGGCCATGGCGGCCAGCGCGCTGCCCGGCCAGCGACCGACGCTCCCGATCAGCCCCTCCTGGATGTAGCCGCGCCAGAACAGCTCCTCGGCGGGGCCGATGACCGTCGCCAGGCGGAGGGCGATCTCCCCGTTCGGTCGCAACCCGCGCAGGGTGTAGATGTCGGCGATGTCGCGCTCGCCCGAGGGCACGAACCGTCGCGCGAACCGATCGCCGACCTGGAACGTGAGGTAGAGGCTGGCCGCCGACAGCAGCCCGAGGACGACGTCAAGTGGGCGGATCCGCGTCGCCCGCAGCGGCGCCCGCAGCGCCAGGGCGTAGCCACCCAGGGTCAGCCCGGTCATCGTCATGCGCGACCAGAACTGTGCACGCGGCCCCCGGAAGGTGGCCGCAAAGGCCGTCTGCGCCACGATGAGCCCGACGGCCAGTCCCAGCCGCCCAGGCCGCCCGCCCGCCAGTCCCGGCCTGCCCGGGCGCGCGTCGGTCATCAGCGGTCGGGGTCCCGTGCGATCAGGCGACTAGGCCGCTGGCCAGCACGCCGACGACGAGGCAGGTGCCAAAAGCCAGGTGGAGCCTGGCCGTCTGGAGGTCGATCATCGCGATGGCCCGGGCCTGACCGCCGGCGCCGAGCTCGGCCGCCCGGATGACGCGCACCAGCCAGGGCAGGCTGAGGACGGCGAGCATGACCTGCGGCGGCAGCCAGCCAAACACGACGGTCAGCCCGAGCGCGACGTAGGCGCCGACGACGAGGCTGACGTAGCCCCAGTGGGCGAAGTCCCGGCCGATCCGCGACGACAGGGTGACGATGCCCGCCCGGGTGTCCTCGCTCATGTCGCGCCACTCGTTGCCGTGCAGGATGGCGGCCACCAGCAAGCCGACCGGCACCGACAGGACGAGCGCCTCGATCGACCATGCGCCGCTGATGGCGTAGTACGCGCCCTCGACCATGAGCGGCCCCATGAGCAGGAAGACGAGCGGCACCCCGAGCGCCCGGGACTTGTACTCGAAGGGCGGCGCCGTGTAGAAGTAGCCACCGACCAGGCCGACGAGCCCGAGCACCGCGATGGGCCAGCCGCGGGCGACCGTCAGGGCGATGCCGACGAGCACGGCCGCGGTGTAGAACGCATAGGCGAGGCGAAGCGCGCCACCTTCGCTGATGCGGCCCTTCAGGATGGCGTGGCTGGCCCGTGGCGACGTGATCGTGTCTATCCCTCGGCGCACGTCGAAGACCTCGTTGACGATGTTCGTGCCGGCGTGCAGGCAGACCGCGCCGACCAGCGTGAGCACGAAGAGCCCGACGTCGAAGGCGCCGCCGACCCACGCCAGTGCGCCAGCCGCCAGGACCGGGATGGTCGAGGCGGTGAACGAGAAGGGCCGCAGGATCTCCCAAGTCGCGCCCAGCCGCCGACGCACCTTCGACGCCGTGCCGAGCTCGCGATCGTCGGCCAGGCTGGTCGATACGACTGCTGGCCGCGGCGTGGAATCGCGCTCGGCGGTCGTCCGTGTCCGACTCTCGCCGTAGATCCTGGCCGAGGCCAGCAGCTCGTCGATCTGCGCCTCCTCCTGGACGACCGGCTGGAGGAGCGGCAGCTCCAAGCCGGCCTCGTCCTGGAAGCGCGCCGCGCCCGCGGCGACGTCCTCGCGCGTGCCGCAGAGCATGAAGGCGTCCAGCAGCTCGTCCGGGATGAGCTTGCCGGCCTCGTGGAATTCCTCGGCTCGCCAGGCGGCGGCGATCCGGTCGCGCAGCTCGAGGTCGAAGCCGGCTCGCCGCAGCGAGACATCGCCGAGCACGGACATCATGTAGATGACGAACGGTTCGCGCTTCGCCCGGTTGAGCGCCTCGCGCCGCGTCTCGTCGACCAAGGAGAGCAGGTAGCCGGTCGTCTCGATGGCGTGCGGATCGCGCCCGGCGTCCGTTGCCGCCGCCGCTAGTCGCTCGAGGATGCCGCGCAGCGATGGGATCGATTCGGCCGGTCGCGCCAGGTAGCCATCCGCCTTCTGCCCAGCCAGCGCGACGAACGCCTTGCGGTACGCCGCGATGTAGAGCGGGATCCGATGCGGCGGCGCGAACATCGGCTGGATCGGTGGCAGGCCGTCGGTCGCCGACGGCAGGCGCTCGCCGGCCCACAGCTGTCGGATGGTGTCCATGGCCCGGCTCACGCCTTCGACCGCGCCATCGGGCGAGTAGGGGATGCCCATCTGCTTGAGTCGCAGTGGGAGGCCCGTGCCCAAGGCCATCACGAGCCGACCGGGCGCCATCTCGTCGAGGGCGGAGCCGGTCATGGCCAGCACGACGGGATGCCGGGTGAACGGGTTGACGGCCCCGAGCGCCACCCGGAACGGGTCGTTGACGCCAGGCTCCCCGAGCCGGCCGGCGATGGCCGCCACGAAGCTGATGGCGTCCCGCTCGAAGTAGCTGTCGTGGACCCAGATCGAGTCGAGGCCCTGGCGCTGGGCGAGCGTCGCCCATCCGACGACCTCGTCCACCTCGCCGCGAGCCGCCAGGCCGAGCCCGATCCGTCGTGCCAGCGGTGCCATCGTGCGGCCCCTTCCTGCTTTCGCGGCGCCCTCGGCGCATCGATCGGTTTTAATGTGGTACATCAGAGTAGCACGAACTCCGGCAGCAGGGTCGTACTTTTGGGCTGCTCGCGTTCCGGCCGCCCACGAGGTAGGGTTGACCCGCCAACGGGATCGTGGCGGCACCGCTCGCACCTCGCGACCGCGTCTCGTCAGATACCTGCCAGCGCGACCCAGGGGACGGGACCATGACGAAGGCACCCAGGCGGGCGGCGCTGGTCGCAATGGCTCTGACGGCGCTCCTTGCCCCGATCGCCCCGGTCGAGGCTCGCCCGCGGCAGTCGGCTCCGTCCGCCACGGTCGCGACTGCGTCGTCCAGCGCCCTCGCCGCGGCGACGGAGTCGCTCGTCGCGCCAGGGGTCACCTGGAGCAGCGGGAGCTGGGCGACGGCCGACGGTGCGCAGGCCGTGCAGCTGGTCGAGGTCGACCCCGCGGATCCCGCCATCAGCCTGGAGACGGCCTTCCCCGCCGCTGGAGTCGACGCTCGGCAGACCGTGCGGAAGCAGGCGCTTCGGGTCTCGCGCGACGGCCATCGGGTCGTCGCCGCGATCAACGGCGACATCTGGAATACCGACGACGCCAGCCATACGCGATCGCCGATCGGGCTCCAGGTCCGGCACGGCGAGCTGTTGACGGCGGCCGCCAAGGCTCGGCCGACCCTGGGCTTCGGCACCGACGAGGTCGCGCGGCTCGGCGACGTGGCCGTGACCGGGAGCGTCACGATGCCGGACGGCACGACGACGCTGGTCATCGATCGCATCAACAAGCCGCGGCGGAGCGGCGATCTCGTCCTCTACACGCGACGCTGGGGCCCGTCCACGAGCACGCTCGCGAACGGCGCGGAGGTCGTGCTCACGGGGGCCGCCCTGCCGCTGCGCGTGGCCGGGACCTGGACAGGGACGGTGGCGAAGGTCGTCAAGGCCGGCGGCGACGTCACCATCCCGGCCGGCGCGCTCGTGCTTTCGGGCCACGGCGCTGCGGCCACCACGATCCGCTCGCTCGCCATCGGTTCCACGGTCACGGTCTCGACGTCCGTCACCGCCGGCTGGGAGGACGTCGTCGAGGCGATCGGTGGCCGCGAGTGGCTCGTCGAGGATGGCGCCGTCGGGATCCGTCCGGTCTCGTCCGTCACGACCAGGGTCCATCCGCGCACGGCTGTCGGTGTCCGCTCGGACGGTCGGCTGTTGCTTGCCACCGTGGACGGCCGGCAACCGGGGTACAGCGTCGGGATGACAGCCGCGGACCTGGCCGCGATGCTCATCGCGGAGGGGGCGATCAACGCCATCATGCTCGACGGCGGTGGCTCGACGACCGCGCTCGTCCGACGTCCAGGAGACATCGAAGCCAGCCTCGTCGACCGCCCCTCGGCCGGCTACGAACGTGCCGTCGACAACGCACTGCTGGTGGTCTCCTCGGTAGCGACGGGTCCGCTGGCGAGCCTGATCCTCCGGCCGAGCAGCCGGACGATGGTCGTCGGCCAGGCGGCATCGTTCTCGGCACACGGCGTGGACCTGGCCATGAACGGGATCCCGATCGCCGCCAGCGCCGTGGCCTGGTCGATGACCGGCAGCGGGGCGACCCTCTCATCGGGCGGTCGCTTCCAGGCGCACGAACCGGGGTCTGCGACGGTGACCGCCGCGGCCGCGGGGTTGACCGGCGCCAGCGACATGGCCATCGTGGCCGATACCTTCCCGCCGGTCGCGCCGGATCCCGACCTCCGGCTGCGGCGCGGTGGCACGGTCGAGGCGGGATCCGTTCCGGTCACTGTCAGCTGGGCCGCGGCCACCGACATCGGCACCGGGGTCGCGGGCTATGAGCTCCGCCGCCGGTTCAGCGGTGGGCCGTGGACCGACGTCGCGTTGCCCTCGCTGACTTCGCGCAGCGTCAGGCAGCGCCTGCCGCCCGGCACCGCCGTCCAGTACCAGCTCCGTGCGACTGACCGGTCCGGGAACGTCGGCGTCTGGCAGTCGGCGGCGGGGCTGAGCATCCGAATGGCCGCGGAGGACGCGAGCGCGGCCCACTACGCCGGGCGATGGCGGAAGCGGTCGGCATCGGCCTACGTCGGCGGGGCGGTGCGCATGGCCCGGGCCGCAGGGGCCAAGGCGACGCTCACCTTCAGCGGCAAGCAGATCGCCTGGATCGCGGTCCGAGGGCCGGCGCGTGGGTCGGCCCGCGTCGCCGTCGATGGCTCGAGGGTCGGTCTCGTCGGCCTTCGCTCCAGCACCGTCCGCTTCCGCAAGGCGGCCTTCGTCTCGGCCTGGATGCCGAGCGGCAGCCACCGGATCAGCGTCCGGGTGTCGGGCACGGCCGGTCATCCACGCGTCGACGTGGACGGGTTCGTGATCGTCGAGCGAGCCACACTTGCGGACGTCGCGGGCGTGAGCGAGCCGGGTCCCTGACGACGGCTCAGCGCCTGATCGAGCCACGCCGCACGCGTTCGAGGTCAAGTCGGCCCGTTGGACCCGGTCGTATGGGTCGGGATGGCACCCGGCAACGCCCGCGGCCAGCGGTATCGTCGACGCATGCGAGCCCTGCCTTCGCCGTATGACGCGATCACGGCTGGACGCCCCGCGCGGGTCGACCTCCGCGGACCCGCGCTCCTGGGTGCGCGCCTGCTCAACAAGGACTCGGCCTTCAGCCTCGTGGAACGCGAATCCTTCGGGCTACGCGGCCTGCTGCCATCCCAGGTGATGACCATCGATCAGCAGGTCGAGCTCGAGCTCGAGCACCTGCGCCGGAAGTCCGACGACCTGGAGCGCTATATCGGCCTGGCCGCCCTGCTCGACCGCAACGCAACGCTCTTCTACCGCCTGGTCGCCGCCAACCTGGAGGAGTTCCTGCCGGTCGTCTACACGCCGACGGTCGGCCGAGCCTGCCAGGAGTACAGCCACATCCTGCGTCGCACGCGGGGCCTGTGGATCACGCCCGACGATCAGGAGCGCATCCCCGAGATCCTGCGCCACAGCCCCTACACCGACGTCCGGCTCATCGTCGTGACCGACAACGAGCGCATCCTCGGGCTTGGGGACCAGGGTGCCGGCGGAATGGGCATCCCCATCGGCAAGCTCGCCCTCTACACCGCCGCCTGCGGCCTCCATCCCTCGGTCACGCTGCCGGTCTCGCTCGATGTCGGCACCGACAACGCGGCCCTGCTCGAGGACCCGCTCTACGTCGGCTACCGCGCCCCCCGCCTGCGGGGGCCGGGCTACGACGCGCTCGTCCGCGCGTTCGTGCACGGCGTCCGCGAGGTCTGGCCCGGCTGCATCATCCAGTGGGAGGACTTCAAGCACTACAACGCGCTGCGCATCCTCGATCGCTATCGAGAGGTCGTGCCATCGTTCAACGACGACATCCAGGGCACGGCTGCGGTCGTCGTCGGTGGCCTGCTCGCGGGCCTGCGACACCAGGGTGCCGTCCTCGCCGACCAGCGCATCGTCCTCGACGGCGCGGGTGCGGCCGGCATCGGGATCGCCCGCTTGCTCCGGGTGGCGATGCTCGAAAGCGGTGCCGATGGCGGGACGCTGGCCCGGAACATCATCCTCGTCGACTCGCAGGGCATGGTCCACGAGGATCGCACCGACCTCGACGCCACCAAGCGTGACTTCGCGCGCCCGCGAGAGCTGCTCCTGGCCGACGGCCTCTTCCCCGCTGGATCGATCGATCTCCTGGAGACCGTGCGGGCCGTCCGTCCGACGGTCCTGATCGGCACCACGAGCACGCACGGCGTCTTCGATCAGCCGGTCATCCGCTCGATGGCCGACGTGACGCCGCGGCCGATCGTCATGCCGCTCTCGAATCCGACCTCGGCGAGCGAGGCGGACCCGGCGGACATCCTGGCCTGGAGCGACGGCCGGGCGCTGATCGCGACCGGCTCGCCGTTCGCGCCGGTCGAGTTCGGGGGCCGTCGGCACGTCTTCGGGCAGGGCAACAACGTCTTCATCTTCCCGGGCGTCGGCCTGGGCGCCGTCGTGGCCGAGGTCCGGACGATCCCCGACACGCTCTTCCTGGCCGCCGCGCATGCGCTGGCCGACCTCGTTTCGGCCGAGCGCTTCGCAAGCGGCGCGCTCTACCCATCGGTGTCAGCGCTGCGCCAGGTCGCGCGCGCGGTGGCGATCGCGGTCGTGGACGAAGCCATGCGTCGCGACCTGACCGACCTGCCGCCGGACGTCGACGTCGCGGCGGAGGTCGATCGGGCGATGTGGTGGCCCGACTATGTCCCCTACATCGACGACCGTGGCTCGCTCCGGGGCTCGGGCAAGGAGGCGGCCGTCGACGCCCTCGGACCGTTGGAGGCCAGCGCGGTCTAGGGTTCTCGCCCGGTGCACCCCGCGAGGCGCGTGGCACAATCCTTCGATGAGCGAGTCTGCCGCACCGCTCGACCTCGAACCCGCCGACGCCCTCGCCAGGGCCCGAGCGGCGCTCGATCGCCACGCCTGGACGGAGGCGTTCGACGCCTTCGGTCAGGCCGATGCGCCGGACGTGCTGTCGGGCGATGACCTCGAGGCGTATGCCGTGAGCGCCTTTTTCGTGGCCCGGGCGATGGAGGGCGTCGAGATCAAGGAGCGAGCGTTTCGGGCTCACCTGGCCCATGGCAACGGGGCACGTGCCGCGGTGGTGGCCATCGACATCGCTCGCGAGTACTGGTACATGGGTCGTCATTCGATCGCGGCAGGCTGGCAGCGCCGGGCGGAACGGCTGCTCGAGACCGAGCCCGAAGGCTATGCCCATGGCTGGCTGGCTCTCGCCAAGGGCGAGTCGGCCCGGGCGCAAGGCGATATCGACGTCGCCCTGGCCTTCGCCGAGGAGGCGGTCGCGATCGGAGGTCGCCACACGGACCATGACCTGGAGGCCGCGGCGATGACGTCGCTGGGCGGCCTGAAGATCGCCACCGGCGCCACGTCGGCCGGCATCCAGATGATCGAGGACGCGGCCTTCTCGGCTGCCAACGGCGAGCTCTCGCCGCTCATGACGGGCGTGACCTACTGCTCGATGATCGCGGCCTGTCGCGACCTGACCGACTACCGTCGGGCGAGCGAGTGGACCGACGCGGCTGAGCTCTGGTGCACGCGTCAATCGGTGTCCGGATTTCCGGGCGTCTGCCGCGTCCACCGGGCCGAAGTCAAGGCGTTGACCGGCGCCTGGGACCGTGCGGCGAAGGAGCTCGAGCAGGCCACCAGCGAGCTGGCCGCCTACAACGCCGTGCCGCCGATGGCCGACGGCTACTACGCCATCGGCGAGATCCGCCTGCGCATGGGCGACCTCGACGGCGCGGAGGCCGCCCTGCGCTCCGCGCACGGGCTGGGCCGCACCCCGGAGCCAGCGCTGGCGCTCATCCGCCTGGCCAGGGGCGCCAAGCGCGAGGCGTTGGCGGCCATCGATGCCGCGGTGGCGGCGACCTGGGATCGCGTCTCGATGGGACGCCTCCTCCCGGCTCAGGTCGAGATCGCCCTGGCGAACGGCGACGTCGGTCGAGCCCGGACTGCCGTCGAGGCGCTCGCGTCGTTGGCTGATGACGCGGCATCGCTGGCGATGCGGGGCGTGCTGGCGGTCACCTGGGGGCGCGTGCTGCTGGCCGAGGGCGATGCGGCCGCTGCGCGGCGCGAGCTCGACACCGCCATCGAGCGATGGCGAGAGGTGGGAGCCCCATACGAGATCGCGCGTGCGCGGCTCGTCCTGGCCGACACGCTCGTAGCGCTCGGCGACGAGACCAGCGCGGACCTCGAACGGCAAGCGGCGCGCGACGAGTTCGAGCGCCTCGGCGCCCAACTCGACCTGGCGGCCGCCGAGCGGGCCATAGCGGTCGCTGCCGCCCGACGCGCGGCGCCAGAGCAGGTGCGCATGACCTTCATGTTCACGGACATCGTGGCCTCCACGCAGCTCGCGGCAGCGCTCGGCGATGCCGCCTGGTCCGACCTCCTGCGCTGGCACGACGACGCGCTCCGGGCGCGCTTCACGGAGCACCGGGGCACGGTCGTCAACACCACCGGCGACGGGTTCTTCGTGGCCTTCGGGTCGGCCGCTCCGGCCGTCGCCTGTGCGGTGGCCATCCAGCAGGCGCTCGTCGAGCACCGGCGATCGAGCGGCTTCGCGCTGTCCGTCCGGATCGGCCTGCACAGCGCGGTCGCCAACCGACAGGGCGACGACTACAGCGGCGTCGGCATCCACGTCGCGGCTCGGGTGGCGGCGCTGGCTGGCGGTGGCGAGATCCTGGCAACCGAGGCGACGCTGTCCGAAGCGGAGGCCGCCACGACCGATGCGCCGCGGACGGTCAGCGTCAAGGGCGTATCGGAACCGCTCTCCGTCGCCTCGGTGGCCTGGCAGGGCGCTGCCCCCAAGGCCGAATCCGCGAACGCATCGGCCCGCTAGATCCCATGGATACGGTCCTGCCGATCTACTTCGAGAGCGGCAGCACGCGCGTCTTCGCCGGCGCCCTCGACTGGCCTGGCTGGTGCCGCTCCGGCAAGTCCGAAGCCGCCGCGGTCGACGAGCTGCTGGCCTACCGGACGCGCTACACGAGCGTGCTTGACGAGGCCGCCCCGCCTGAGTTCAGCCTGCCGCCCGGACCGTTGACCGTCGACGTGCGCGAGCGCATCAAGGGCGGGTCGGGCACCGACTTCGGTGCCCCAGCGGCGCCCCCGGCAGCGGACAAGGAGCCCGTAGACGACGCCGAGCTGGCTCGGCTGCTGTCGATCCTGGGCGCGTGCTGGTCCGAGCTCGATCGCCGAGCCGCGGCGGCGTCGGGTGTCGAGCTCCGTAGCGGACCCCGTGGTGGCGGCCGCGACCTGGCCAAGATCCTGGCGCACGTGCTCGAGGCCGAGCAGGCCTACCTCGCCAAGCTCGGTTCCAAGCCGCCCAAGGGCGACGGATCGACGGCGCACGTGGCCGCCCATCGAGCGGCGGTCCGCGCCGCGTTCATGGCGCGGGCGATGGATCGACCGGTGCCGGAGCCGAACCTGGTGCGGGTCTTCTGGACACCCCGCTACTTCATCCGACGCGCCGCCTGGCACGTGCTCGACCACGCCTGGGAGGTCGCGGATCGGACGGCGCCCGATGGGTCCGACAGCGACGCGGCCTAGCCGACCAGCAGCGGTTCGCCGGTCTCGAGCAGCGTCTTGAGCCCCGAGACGATGTGGACGATGCCGCCCGCGAAGTCACGCTCGACCCGTGAGCCTGCGCTGAACCCCTCGGTGGTCACCGTCAGCCGGCAGGCGTCGCCGACCGGTTCGATCTCCCAGGTCTGGGTGACCGGCGGCTCGGCCGCGATCTCGTCGTCCCACAGGGCGTGGAACGTGATGGTCAGGCGGCGAGGCGGCTCGACAACCAAGATCGTGCCGTCGGCGGCCACGCTGCCGTCCTCGTACAGGTAGGCGAGGGGAGCGCCCGGCCGCCAGTCGGCGCGCACGCGCGTGCGGTAGAAGTACTGGACGGTCTTGTCGCCGTCGGTGATGGCCTGCCAGAGGGCTTCGGGCGTGGTGCGGATGACGATGGCGTAGACGTGTCGTGGCGCGGTCATCGGGACCTCCTCCAGGTGGCGCTTGAGGGCGGCCATCGTGCCCACCGTGCGGTCCGCATAGCGGCTGATCCAGCGGTCATGGATGAGCCGAACGGGGACCGGGTTGAGGTAGTGGTGCTTCTCGCGACCGACGCGGTGCGTGACCACCAGCCCAGCCGCCTCCAGGATGCGGAGGTGGCGCATGACGCCGAAGCGGGTCAGCTGGGGGAGTCGAGACTCCAGCCGCAGCAGGGTCTGGCCATCGTCGTCGGCCAGGCTGTCGAGCAACCAGCGGCGGCGCGGGTCGGCGAGGGCCTTGAAGACGGCGTCGGCGTCGGGCTCGGCAAGCACCTACCGATGATACGTGTCGATATCATCACGTGTCAATAGTAGCACGTGTCGACGTTGTCGTGCGCGCCACCTGCGTGGCGTCCGTGCCGAAGCCGCGCAGATACGCGTCCACGATGTCGCCCGACAAGCCGGCATCGAGGTTGCCGCCGAAGACGAGCCGGAAGTAGACCGGCCCGACCAGCAGCTCGGTGGCGACGGCGGGATCCGCGTCGGCGCGCAGGTCGCCCCTTGCCACGCCACGCTCGACGATGCGGCCGATCTCGGTCCGACGGGCGGCCACGATGGTGGCCCGAAACGGGTCGCCGATCGACGGGTTGACGGCGATCTGCGAAAGCAGCGTGCGGATGACCGGGCCGAAGGGTGTCTCGGTCAAGGCACGCCGGGCGTTCTCGACCGCCTGGAGCAGCTCTGCACGGGTGTCGCCGACATCGAAGACGTGGATGTGCGGCGACGCCAGGCCGAGCAACAGCTCGAGAGCGAGCGCCTCCTTCGAATGCCAGCGCCGGTAGATGGTCGCCTTGCCCACTCCGGCCCGCGTCGCGACGTGCTCGAGTCGTAGTCGCGTGAACCCCTCTTCAACGAGCAGCTCGCGAGCCGCCTCGAGGATGGCCCGGCTGACGCGCTCACTTCGTGGCCTGCCGCGGGCCGTCCGAGCCTCGCCCGACTCCATCGAGCCAGAGTCTTGCTCCGTGGCGGTCATGCTGTTACGATACGGTACGGACCGTAACAAATCAACCGGAGACATGTCCCCATGTCAGACACGATCAAGATCATCGAGACCATCGAACGCGCCGAGCGGGAGACACCCACCTGCGTACAGTGCCATGAGCCGACGGTCGCGGAGCGGCGCGAGGACGGCATGTGGCTCGTCTGCCGCTCGCTATCCGAGCCGAAGTCGACACTGCGACGTCTGCTGACGCTCGATCCTGCCGCCTGGCACACGAACCGGCCCATCGCCGGCCTGGAGCTCGCCGCCTGACGTCCCGCGTCCACGCACGGCGTGGACGCGAAATCGGCTACAAGCGACTTACAAGGGCTCGCTCGCAGGCTCGGATCCCATCGGCATGCTCTACAAGGCTCGGGCAGCCGCTTACAGGGATCGCTCAAGTGATTCTCAAGTCGCGACCCCAATCGTTCTCTCCGTCAGGCGGATGTCCCGCCGGCATCCAGCGGCGGACACGCCGACAGCAATGGAGAGAGCGAGATGTCTGCAGGGATCAAAACACGCTCGAACGATCACGTCGGGCGGATCGTCGTCATCGCCGCCCTGGCGGGCTTGACCGGCGTAGCGATCACCGTCCTCGCGGCGGCGTCGCTGCTGCTCGGCTCGGACACCGGATCGGCTCCGGTCGTGGTCAAGTCGGCACCGCTCGAGCCCGGCTACGTCGACTACGGCCTGCGGCACCCGGTCGCAGCCGAGGCCGGATCCATCGCTCCGGCGTATGACGACTATGGTCTGCGCCACCCGCTGGTTGTCCAGTCGGCGCCGATCGAGCCCGGCTACGTCGACTACGGCCTGCGGCACCCCGTCGCAGCCGAGGCCAACCCCATCGCGACGGAGTCTGACGACTACGGCCTGCGGCACCCCGTCGCAGCCGAGGCCAACCCCATCGCGACGGAGTCTGACGACTACGGCCTGCGGCACCCCGTCCCATAGCCATAGCCATGGCGATCTCCGGCGCCGGCAGACGCGGGAGTCGGCCAGGATCCTCGTTCGGAGGACCGTGACATCACTCGGTTGATGCCATCGCCCAGCTCGACCGAACCCGACGGTACGTCTCGTCATCCCCAGGACGAGGCGTACCGTCTTCCCGTGCACTTCCAGTCCCTCGGCCCGCTCGAGGTCACTCGTGACGGGAGCCGCGTCCCGCTGGGCGGCCCAAAGCAGCGGCTCGTCCTGGCGCACCTCCTGATCCGGGTCAACGAGCTCGTGTCGACGGACCTGTTGATCGACGAGATCTGGGGGGACGAGCCGCCCGACGCAGCTCGCCAGTCGCTGCACAGCTACGTCTCGCATCTCCGCAAGGCGCTCGGCTCCGATCGTCTCGAGGGACGCCCGCCGGGCTACGTCCTCCATGCCGACGACGACGAGATCGACGCCAAGGGCTTCCAGGCCCTCGTCGCTCAGGCCCGTCGACGGATGGGCACGGATCCGGTGTCCGCGGCGCGCGGCTTCCGCCAGGCCCTGGCGCTCTGGCGCGGCGAACCGCTGGCCGACCTGTCGAGCGAGCTTTCATTGCAGCCGGAGATCGAGCGACTGTCCGAGATCCGACTCTCGGCACAGGAGGACCTCATCGAGGTCGAGCTGGCCCTTGGTCGGCATGCAGAGCTGGTCTCGGAGCTGGATCGCCTCGTCGCCCGGAACCCCCTTCGCGAGCGGCTCTGCGGACAGCTCATGGTGGCGCTCTATCGCACCGGCCGGCAAGCCGACGCCCTGACGGCGTACCACCGGCTCCGAACCGCGCTCAATGACGAGCTCGGGCTCGATCCCTCGCCCGCCCTCGAGACGATCCAGCGACAGATCCTCAACCACGACGTAGCTCTCGATCTGCACGGTGAGCCGCTGCGTGGGTATCGCGTCGTCGGAATGATCGCGTCCGGTCCGTTGGGCACAGTGCACCGGGCGATCGACCCGCACACCGAGCGAGAGGTCGCCATCAAGGTGCTCGGACGGCACGTCGCCAACGACGCCGACTTCGTCCGTCGCTTCGACGCCGAAGCAAGCCGCGTCGCGCGCCTCGACCAGCCACACGTGGTCACACTGCTGGACTGGTGGCGTGAGCCGGACGCCGCCTACCTTGTCATGCGCATGATGGCCGGGGGGAGCCTGGCCGACCGGCTGG
Organism: uncultured Chloroflexia bacterium; assembly: GCA_963833535.1. Taxonomy (GTDB): domain Bacteria; phylum Chloroflexota; class Limnocylindria; order Limnocylindrales; family CSP1-4; genus CSP1-4. The sequence continues at coordinate 86,699 of CAWHYC010000001.1, forward strand.
CGCGCGGCCCCATCGGCGCTACGGTCGCACTGCACTGGGCGGAGCAGGTCGGCTCGGCGCTCGGTGCCGCCCACCGTCAGGGCGTGATCCACGGCGACGTTCGGCCGGGCAACGTGCTCTTCGATACCGATGACAATGCCTACCTGTCCGACTTCCAGGTCGGCACCGATCTCGCGACGCACGCGGGTGGGGCAACCGCCGGGCAGGCCGGCCGATATCTCGCCCCAGAACGCCGGAACGGTGCGCCAACCTCGGTCGAGGCGGACATCTACGCCCTGGCGACGGTGCTGGGCGAGCTGCTCCGGTCACCCCTCGGCGGAGGCGATCGGTCCGAGCTGTCCGCCGTCCTCGAACGAGCGACCTCGCCCATCCCGGCCGAGCGCCCGGGCTCCGTGGCCGAGCTCGTGGGCGGCGTGACCCGTGCGGTCCTGGCGCCCTCCGCAGCCGACCACGTCGCCGCGGCGATGGGCGGCCCGCTGCGCAACCCGTACAAGGGCCTGCGATCGTTCGAGGAGGCCGACACGGCGGACTTCGTCGGTCGCGAGAGCCTGGTCAGCCAGCTCGTCGAGCGGATGGCGGATCCGGAGCCGACTTCGCGGATGCTGGCCGTCGTCGGCCCCTCGGGCAGCGGGAAGTCGTCGGTCGTCAGCGCCGGCCTGGTGCCAGCACTGAGGACAGGCGCGGTGATCGGCTCCGACCAGTGGTTCGTGGCCCGCATGACGCCCGGCCACCGGCCGTTCGAACAGCTCGAAGGGGCGCTCCTCGGCGTGGCCGTCAACGTGCCCGCGTCGCTCGCCGAGCTGTTGCACGACGAGGCCGGCCTTCGGCCGACCATGGACCGCGTGCTGCCCGAGGGCACCCAGCTGGTCCTGGTCGTCGACCAGTTCGAGGAGCTCTTCACGGTCGCCGATGGCACGGATCGACGCCGCTTCCTGGATGTCCTGGCGAGGACGCTCGACGACCCGGCGTCGCGGGTGCACGTCGTCATCACCCTGCGAGCGGACTTCTACGACCGGCCGCTCCGGCACGAGCGCTTCGGCGGCCATCTCGCGGCGAGCACCATCGCCGTGCCGCCGATGACCTCCGTCGAGCTCGAGCGCTCCGTCACGGAGCCAGCGGAGCGAGCCGGCCTTCGCCTCGAACCCGGGCTGGCGACGCGCATCGTCGCCGAGATGAGCGAGCAACCAGGGTCGCTGCCCCTGCTCCAGTACGCGCTTTCGGAGCTCTGGGAGCGTCGCGATGGGTCGCGCCTCTCCCTGGCTGGCTACGATGCGAGCGGCGGGATCGCGGGTGCAGTCAGCCGCCGGGCCGAGCACCTCGTCATGCAGCTCGACGACGACGGCCAGGAACACGCTCGACAGATCTTCCTGCGCCTGGTCGAGCCGGGCGAGGGTACGCCTGACACGGCGCGCAAAGTCCGACTCGGTGAGCTCGAGGCGATGAGCACCGACGCGGTGACCATGAACGCGGTGACCGAGAGCTTCGCCCGGTACCGGCTGTTGCTGCTGGATCGGGATCCGGATACACGCGAGCCGACCGTCGAGCTTGCCCACGAGGCGCTGCTGCGCGCCTGGCCGCGGCTCCAGCAGTGGGTCGATGACGCCCGGGACGATCTTCGCAACCAGCGGCGACTGGCGACGGCGGCCGCACAGTGGATGGAGGGTGGGCGCGACCCGAGCTTCCTGCTCACCGGCAGCCGGCTGGAGCAGACGGAAGCCTGGGCGTCGTCGACGGGCATCATGATCGGCGCCGAGATCCGCGAGTACATCGTGGCGAGCGTCGCCGAGCGACAGAGGCAGACGGCGGACGAGGAGAGGCGGCTCGAACGCGAGGCTGCGTTGGAGCGTCGAGCGCTGGTCAGACTGCGAGCCCTCGTGGTCGTCCTCGGGCTCGGTGCCCTGTTGGCCGGCGCGCTGAGCCTGTATGCGCTGGGCCAGGGCGAACGGGCGGAGCGCGAGGCCCGGAATGCTCGCGCGCGCGAGCTCGCGTCAGCAGCCCTTGCCAATATCGACGTCGACGCCGAGCGAAGCGTCCTCCTCGCCCTCGAGGCGATCCGCACCACACGGTCCGTCGATGGCTCCGTGATGCGCGAGGCCGAGGACGCACTCCACAGCGCCGTGGTCGCCTCGCGCGTCGTGTTGACCGTGCCTGAAGAGGGCAGCGAGCTGGATTGGGCGAAGACGCCCGACGGCCAGAGCATCTTCGTGACCCAGGGGCCCGAGGAGTCGGGACTCCTGACCGTCTACGATGCGGCGACCGGTGCGGTGGTCCGTCGCTGGCGTGGCCACGATACGGACGTGAACGACGTCGCATTCAGTAGCGATGGTTCGCTGTTGGCCACGACGGGCGACGACGGCCTGCTCAAGGTCTGGCGAACGAGCGATTGGCAGCAGGTCGCTGAGGTATCTGGCGAGGGGCCCGCCTGGGGGCCATCCATCGGTCCCGATGGGTCCCTGGTCGGTGCGGCCTGGCCCGACGAGGGCATCGTCCGGGTGCTCGACCGGTCGAGCGGGACCGTCAAGGGCCGGAAGGTCGAGGCCGGCACCGAGACCACCGCCATCAGTCCTGATGGCCGGCAGCTCGCCGTCGGACCATTCGAGGGGACCATCCAGGTGCTCGATGCTCGCTCGCTCGCCCCCGTCGGCGCTTTCGTGGCCGACGGGATCGCGTCATCGTTCTTCGGCTACGACTTCGCCTACAGCCCCGACGGCCGCTGGTTCGCCGGAGGTGGCTTCGACTCGATCGTCAGGGTCTGGGACGTGGCTTCGGGTCAACTGCGCCACTCGCTCTCGGGACACGCGGGCGAGGTGAGGGCGATCGCCTGGGCCGACGACTCGGCGCATCTCGTGACGGGCAGCAGCGATGGAGCCGCCATCGTCTGGGAGATCGGCGACGAGGGCTACCGCCGCGTGCTGTCGTTCGCGAGCCAGGACCTGCCTGGGGGCATCGCGGGGGCGGCTTTCGAGCCTGGTGGAGCCCGGATCCTGCTCGGCGGCAACATCGTCGATACCGTGAAGATCTGGGACGCCGGGCCGCAGGGCGATGCCGAAGTCGTGAATCTGCCGACCGGCACCGGGTGGCCCTCTGTCGGGTTCATGTCTGAGGAGGCCATCGCCGTCAGCGATGCCGAGGGCGACGTCATCGTCTTCGACACGAAGACCGGCGCCGAGCGCCAGACCATCGAGGTCGACAACGGCGGGTTCGTCGCCGGCTTCGAGGTCAGCCCGGACGGTCGCGCGATCGCAGCAGCCGGCATCGATCAATCGTGGATCTGGGATTCCGACACCGAGCGAGCGATCCCTCTCGGATCGCTTCAGATGCAGGCTGGCGCCTGGAGCCCCGATGGCCAGCAGCTCGCGGCCTCGATCTCGGACACCGCCGACGTCCAGGTCTTCGACCGGTCCGGCAGCGCCGTGCGCACCATCCGCGGCGAGGACGGATACGAGGCCGTCGCCGTGGATGTCAATGGAGAAGGCGTGGTGGCAGTGAGCGAGGTCCCCGTCGGTCGCCCCGATCTGGCTCGCCACCGGGTGACGCTCCGTAATGTCGCTACCGGCGAGGTGATCCGCGTGCTGCCGGCGGAGGGACTCGCCAACGCCGTCGCCTTCGACCCCAGCGGCCAGCGGCTGGCGCTCTCGTTCCTCGATGGACGAGTCGAGATCCGGGACCTGGCGACGGATGCGCGGACGGTGCTGGCCGGCCATGAGGGTAATGTCAACGACGTGACCTGGGCCAACGATGGCTCCCGTGTCGCCACCTCGGGCGGGGATGGCACGATCCGCATCTGGGACCCAGGCACCGGGGAGCCGCTCCTGGTCCTTCGCGGGCACCAGTCGCAGGTCGGGATGATCCGGTTCTCCCCGAACGGCTCGAGCCTGGCGTCGTCCGGCGAGGACGGGACCGTCCGTGTCTGGGCACTCGACCTCGACGATCTCATCGACGTCGCGAGGACGAATGTCACGCGGGAGCTCACGGGACAAGAGTGCCGCGACTACCTGCACGTCGACGCCTGCCCCATCCTCACCCCGTGACGGCCGCCTGGCGATCGCGCGCACGCGCAGGCCGCTCCTGAACTCACGGCGGCAAGCCAGCCTCGCAGCCCCAGCATCGGTGACATCATCGGACGTGTGGACGACAACCTGGCATTCCAGCGACTCCCGGACGTCGAGGCGTTCCTCGACCGCGCGGGGTCGTTCCTCGTCGCACGGGAGGCGCAGCACTGCATGACGCTGGGCATCTGCAACGACCTCCGAGCACACCCCACGACGGTCGGCCAGCCACCCTACCTCGCCGTCGGCACGGTCGCTGGCGAGGTGGCCCTGACGGTCGTCTGGACCCCGCCGTGGCAGGTCGTCCTCTCGGCCTGCGACGAGCTCGGCGTCATCCCGATGGCCGTGGCTGACCTGGCCGGACAGCCGCTCGTCGGCATCAGTGGTCCGCCGAACGTCGCGGCAGCCTTCGTCGCGGCGTGGACCGAGCGGACCGGTCAGCCCGCGCGCCTCTTCATGCGCGAATACGCCTACGAGCTGACGACAGTGACGCGACCGCACGGCGTGCCTGGCGCGCTGCGGCACGCCCGGCCGTCCGACCGGGACCACCTCATCGCCTGGCTGGTCGCCTTCGAGGACGAGGCCTTCGGCGAGAGGTCGCCGCGCGATCCCGCTGCCATGATCGATCGCAGCCTGGGCGGTGAGGGTCGACGCTTCTACGTCTGGGACGACGATGGCCCGGTCTCGATGTGTGGCGTCGGGGGCCTGACGCCACACGGAATCCGCGTCGGTCCGGTCTACACGCCGCCGGGGCTGCGAGGTCGCGGCTACGCCAGCGCCTGCGTCGCAGCCGTCAGCCAGGCGCAGCTCGACGCCGGGCGTCGATCATGCTTCCTGTTCGCGGATCAGGTCAACCGGACGGCCAACCACATCTACGAGACGATCGGCTATCGGCCCGTCGCAGACGTCGCGATCTATCGCTTCGACCGGGGCTGAGCCCGCGACGATTCAGGTTCCGAGCGTCGCGTCCGGCGGCTCGCGGTCGGCGTCGTCGGCCTTGAAGTAGGGCCGCTGCGTCCAGCCGAAGAGGCCGGCGATGAGGATGGCCGGGACGGTGCGGATGCGCGTGTCATAGCGGTAGACCATGTCGTTGTAGAGCTCGCGCCGGTCGGCCAGCAAACCCTCCAGGCGGGCGATCTCGGCCTGCAGGGCCATCACGTTGCCGTGGCTCTTGATGTCCGGATAGGCCTCGACGGTGGCCAGCAGCCGCTGGACGCCGAGGGTCGTGGCCGCGGCCACGAGGCCCTGGCGGTCGATCGGGTCGTCCGGTCGATAGCCCGCCCGCAGACGGGTGACATCCTCGAGGACCTCGCGCTCGAAGCCCATCAGGCCACGGACGGCATCGACCAGGCGGGGCAGCTCGTCATGGCGCTGCTTGAGGATGACGTCGATGTTGGCCCACGACTTGTCGATGCGCTGGCCGAGCGCGACGACGGCGTTGTAGGTCGTGATCAGGAACACGACGATGGTGGCGACGAGGACGACGATCGCGAATCCGGCGGCGGCACCGAAGGTCATGCCACAGCTCCGCGAGCCATGTCGGTCACGACTCCGCCGTCGGCGCCACGTGACATGGTCGAGTCGGTCATCCGAGCACTCCCGAGAGCTGGGCGGCCATGAGCACGGCCGCGCCGATGGCGAGGACGGCACCGAGCAGGCCGATGAGCAGGGTATACCGCTCGCGGTCGACCGCCTGGGCGGCGGTTCCAGGGTAGACGACCAGCTGGCCCTCGCCCTCTGGCTGCCCGACGACGAGCTCGTCGGGGCCGATGATGAAGCGGGCCTCGGCCCGTGCCTCAGCCGCCTCGGCCTGGGTGGGGGAGAGGATCGACGGTCGGTCAGCGTCGGGATCGAGCTCCGGCGCTCGGGTCGGCTGCCCGATGCCGAAGCCAGGGATGGCGGCGTTCCCCCAGGCTTCCTCCGGCGTCGCGGCCAGACGGCCTTGCGCCCGAGCCGCCTCGAGGTCTGCCTCCAGCTCCGGGTCATCCGAGAGGAGCGGTCTGGCGAGCTCTGCCTCGAGGTCGCGATACGGCCGAGCGGCACCGACGATGGTGATCACCTCGCCCGGTTCGAGGCGCGCCTCCGAGTACGTTCGCCCGTTGCCGCTTCCGAGCCCGACCGCGAGCGTCGGGCCACTGTCGTCCGCGAGCGGCATCGGTTGCTTGACCGTCAGCAGGTCGGCGATCGCGACCGCGCGGTCGACGTCGGTCAGCGTCGTCGCAGCGCCGCGGTTACGGTTGAGGCCGAGCGGCTCGTCGCCGTCGAGGTCCGTTCGCTCCTGCCAGCAGTCTGCGACGTTCCAATCCACGCGACCGCTGGGCACCACCCGGACGGCACCGGAGGCGTCACGGATGCGGAAGGAGACGGCGCGCTCCTCGTCCAGGACCTCACGTCGGACGTCACTGCGGTCCTCGGTGACGCGCGAGCGGTAGTAGACACAGGGCACGCTCTGCAGCGGTGAGACCAGCGTCACCTCTCCAGCCTCGATGGTTCCCGACAGCCGCACCTCGCCGGCCGCCAGGGAGGCGATCCGCGACGTCGCGATGTCGCCGACGCGAGCTTCGTCGCGGTAGGCGACCATGCCACGCACGAAGAGCCACAGCCCGACGACGAGCGCGGGGATGGAGACGATAAGCCCATCCGGGCTGGTCAAGAACGCCGACAGGTCGCTCAGGATCTGCACCAGGCGGAGTCTACGGGGCGCGTCGCCTCACAGGCAGCCAGTCGGCGCCGTCGGCGGCACCAGGCCCGGGTCGCCCAGAGGCAGCGGGCTGGGCCCGAGCTTCATGACGCTCGTGTCGATCGTCAGTACGCCATCCTTGACCGACGTGGCGAAGCGGCTCATGCCGCGCGGCGCGGGGCCGAAGCGCAGGATCTTGGTGCCCAGCCGGTCGTAGCGCGACTGGTGGCAGGGGCACTCGAAGAGCGTGTTCCTCGGGCAGAAGTTGGGCCGGCAGCCGAGATGCGGGCAGACTTGTGACAACGCCCGGACATTGGTCGTGGCACCGCTGCCGTCGAGGCTCTCGCCATCGATGAGGCCGAGCCTGGGATCGATGAGCTGGACATACGCCTTGGCCCGGTACAGATAGGCCGGCGCGCCGTCGCGAAGGCTGGTGCCCGGCACAGCGGGCGAGGCCAGCAGGTCGTCCAGGGTCCCGACGACGACGGGACCCGCGAAGCCCATCGCCGCCCCAGACCACAGGAAACGCCCCACGCCCGCGGTGGCCTCCACCAGCCACAGGCCGATGCCGAGGCCGAGCGCACGACGCATGAAACGGCGGCGCGACAAGCCACCTGCTGCAGCGTGTCGCTGCGCGTCGAGGGCGAACGAGGTCAGGGTCGTCGGTCGCGCCAGGGACCAGTTGCCCACGGTGTGCCTCCTCAGGTCGAGCCGGAGCCCTCGAGGCGGCGCAGGCCGGTGCGGGCGAAGCCTTCGAGGCCCTCGAGCTGGGCCTTGAGCGTCGTCGCCCCCAGGCCCGTCAGTCGGTAGGGTCGGCGGCGATCCTCGGGCGGAAGCGCCTCGATGAGGCCGCGTGCCTCGAGCCGAGCGAGGGCGGCATAGAGGGTGCCGGGCCCGATGCGGGAGCCGCTGAGCGCCTCGATGTCCTCCATGATCGCGTAGCCGTGCTTGGGCCGCTCCCCGAGCGAGACGAGGATGAAGAGCGACGGCTCGGCGAAGCGGCCGAGCTCGCCCAGGTCGCCGCTCATGCCGGCTCCCCGGTGGGCCGCGACGGCGCGCTGGACGGCAGGCGGAGGGTGCCGACAGCCAGCACCAGGCCGGCGACGCCGATGAGGGCAAAGAGGCCGACGCCGTCCCCGGTCCCGAGGAGTTCGGGCAGCGAGAAGACGCCGACGATGGCGAGCACGGTTGCTGACTCGATGACGGCGACCGACCACCCCGGCAGGCCACCGCTCAGATACGCCCGCGCCGCCGCAAGGATGACCAGGATGGGATAGCCGACGAGGAAGACCATGAACAACGGCCAGCCCATGGCCATCGTCAGGCCGAGCGCGATGCCCGCGATGGCGATGGCGCGGCCGACCCGCGTCCGGCTGCCAGGGCGCGTGCCCAGCTGCCCGAGGACGATCGCGATGAGGCTCGCGCCGACGGCGAGCCCGATGACGGTAAAGGCGTTGTCATGGTCGCCGTACTCGTCGGTCGGCAGGAGGAACGCCAATGCGACGCCGATGATCCAGGCGACACCGCCGACGGCGGCCAGGACGCCGAGCAGACGCTGGTTTACGGGGATCTCCTTGTCAGGCGCCAACAGGGCGGTCACGAGGCGATCGGATCCAGTCGGCGCCGTGTGACGACAAACGCCTGGCCGCCGAGGAGCAGGAAGGCGGTCCCGAAGAGCAGCGCCACCCACTTCTCGTTGTCGGGCGTGCTGCCGCCGAAGCCAAGCCAGGCAGAGATCGCACCGACGAAGATCGCCAGCGTGAGCCAGATCGGCAGGACGCCGTTCAGTCGACCACGACCGGCGCCTAGCGCAGCGATCACAGGGAACCCGAAGAGGGACAGGACGACGATCCCCCAGGCGGCATCGGCAAGGTCGAAGGTGAAGGCCATCAGCATCAGGAGCGCGAGCACCACGCTCGTGCCCGCGATCATGTGCCCGACGAAATGGCTCCGGTCGTCGCCTGGCCGCGTCCCAAGCTCCCCGATGCCGATGCCCATGAGCGCGATGCCGAGGGGCACCAACGGGATGGCTAAGGCCGAGCTGTGATCGCCCGTCGCGTTGAGCGGCGAGGTCAACCAGGCGGCGAAGCCGGCCATCCACAACGCGCCGCCGATCGCGGCCGAGAGGGCGAGCAGACGCTGACTCATCGAGGACTCCTTGTCAGGCGCGGCGCCCCGGACCTGCGGATGCAGTCGAGCGTCCAGTGCGCCACGGATGAGGTCGATGTGGTCGGACGGGGTCGTGCGATGGTCCTCGAGGAGGGCGACGAGCTCGTCGCCGTAGCGCTCGCGCCAGGCCGCTGGGTAGAGGCCGAGCAATCGGCTCATGCGGGATCTGGCGTCGGCGGCGCCACGGACGCGATGGGTCCGCGGAGTGCCAGCGCGGCCAGCAGCAGCGCCGGCAGCCCGACCACGGCGATGAGGGCCAGCGTCTCGTCGTGCCCCGCCTGCATGTCGGCGCCGATGCCGCCCAGGACACCGAGGGCCGCGATGCTCGCGACAACCGCGAACCACGTCGGGAAGACCCCGTTCTGGGTGCCTCGGATGGCCAGCAGCGCGACGAGGATCGGGAAGCCGAAGAGTCCGAACAGGAAGACCGGCCAAGCCGGGAGGAGCGTGAAGCCCAGCGCGATGCTGACGACGACGACCGCACGGCCGGTCCGGGCGCTCGCGACCGACCCCGGGCGCGTGCCGAGATCGCCGAGAGCGGCACCGATGCAGGCGATCGCGAGGGCCATGCCAACCATCGCCAGCCCGAGGCTGCGAGACCCCTCGCTGTCACGTGGCAGGACGTACATGGAGAGGATGCCGAGGATCCATGCGATGCCGCCAGCGGCGGCCACGAACCCGAAGGCGCGCTGGTTCACCGGGAACTCCTTGTCAGGTATGGCGGCAGCGCCTCGGACCTGCGGATGCAGGCGGGCATCCAGCGCGCCGCGGATGAGGTCGAGGTGGTCGGCCATGGAGGCCGGCCGGTCCTGGAGGAGGGCGACCAGCTCGTCGCCATATCGCTCGCGCCAGGCCTGGGGGTAGAGCCGAAGGAGGCTGCTCATCGCGCCGGGCTCCAGCTCGGGGTCGGCCCGCGAACCGGCCCCGCTGGTGACGCCGCGATGGCGCCGAGCTCGGCTTCGAGGGTCGTCGCCCCGAGGGCGGTCAGTCGGTAGGCTCGTGGCGCCTGATCGGACGCGACCACCTCCACGAGGCCTCGGCGCTCCAGTCGGGCGATGGCGCCGAAGAGGGTGCCGGGCCCGATGTCGGCACCACAGCGGGTGCCGAGGTCGTGGCGGATCCGCGCCGGAGTGTGCGGTCCGGCGGCAAGGATGTTGATGACCTGCTGGGCCGGCCGGGCGAAGCGGCCGAATGAATTGAGCGCGGAACGCATGGGGATCACCTTACTCCGCGCAGGCGATCCAGCTCGGCCGCAGCGCGCCGTCGTGGAAGCCTGGGTCGTCCGACCATCGATCTCGTCCTCCGACAACGCTATAGCGTGCTGCGCTATAGCGCACTACGATATATAGACTCGTCGGCTGCCGTTTGTCAAGCGGCAAGCCCGAGGTGGGCGGGCGGGCCTCTCGGGATCGGTCCATCACTGTGCCGTGATCGTGCCCTGCATGTCGGGATGCACCTCGCAGATGAAGGTGTACGTACCCGCGGCCAGAGCCGGGACCGAGTAGACGACCTTCGCTGCTGCGACGATCGCGCCCTTGAACATCGAGCTCCCGGCGCCATCCGAGATCGCGACGTTGTGCGGCACGTCATCCAGGTTGTCGAATTCCGCGGCGAACGGGATGCCAGCCGGGACCGACACCAGCGGCTCGACGAACCGCATGTCCTTGGCGACGATCGAAACGCTCTTACCGTCCGGTGGGCCTGCCGCTGGCGCGGGGGCTGGTGTCCCGGGCGGGAGGGCGGCGGCAGCCATCGAACAAGCGGCGAGGACCATCGGCAGTGCGACCAGGCCGAGCCCGGCGGTCAAGCGGTTCATGACGGACGGACTCGATCCGATGTCCGGTGACCTGGGTCGGCATGCGGCGCCGCGACGCGGGCGAGCAACGACCGGAGGCTGGCGAGCTCGCGACGGACGACCGCGACCGGGTTCCCGTCCATTCGGGCGAAGTCGATGGCGACGGCGACGACGAGCGCGACCTCGATGGCTTTGGCGACATAGGCAGTCGAGTAGTACGGACCCTGGATCGCCCAGCCTGCGATGGTCGTGACCGCATAGGCGATGAGGCCGAGGCGGATGATCCAACGACCCCGGACGGCGATGGCGATCGGTATCACCATGGCCACAGCGGCCGTCGCGTAACCCACCGCGTTCAGGGTGAAGAGCAGGCCACCGAGCGTGCTGTGGATATAGCCGGTGGCCACCACCAGACCGACGATCACGGCGCGAAGCGCCATGTCGGACGCACGGAGCGAGGTACGGGAAGCGAGGATGGTCATTCCGGTGCCCTCCGATGAGTATATCGTGAGGCGATATACCGTTCGGCGATATATAGCCCCGATTGGACACCGCTGTCAAGTGCGCCTCTGATCGTGCGCTCCGGTGTACCCTGCAGCGACGCCTCCCGAGCATCTGGAGCGCAACGAGACGCCGAAAACCTGAACGCGAGACTGAACGCCGGTAGATGACGACATTCGCAGAGTCAGGATCCTCGGTCGCGCGCGACCAGGAATTGGAGCTCCTCCGTCCCTACGTGCCCCGGCTCGTCATCGACTGGCTCCGGACGGATCCCGACGCGCTGCACCAGGAGCTGGAGGCATCGCTCGTCTTCGTCGACATCTCCGGATTCACCGCGCTCACCGAGCGGCTCGCCAGGAAGGGCAAGGTCGGCGCGGAGCTGATGCGCGACACGCTCGACGGCGTGTTCATGGCGCTCCTGGACGAGGCCTACGACTGGGGCGCCGGGCTGCTGAAGTGGGGAGGCGACGCCCTGCTGCTGATGTTCGACGGGCCGGGCCATGCCTGGCGGGCCAGCCGTGCCGCCTGGGAGATGCAGGGCACGATCGATCGGGTCGGCCGGCTCCACGTCTCCGGCGGGTCGATCACGCTGCGGATGTCGATCGGCGTCGGGACGGGTCGGTACCACTTCTTCATGACCGGCAGCGTCCATCGGGAGCTGCTCATCGCGGGGCCGGCGATGACCGAGACACTGGCCATGGAAGCCATCGCCGACGCCGGCGAGATCGGCATCAGCCCTGCCGTCGCCGCGCTGCTGCCTGCGAGCTGCATCGGTCCGCAGAAGGCGGGCATCACCCTGCTGGGCGGGCCACCGCCGCTCGAGCGCGAGCGCGCCCCGGACGTCGGTGACGTTCGTGGCCTCGACATCGCCTCCTGCATCCCGGTCGCGGCGCGAGCCCATGTCCTGGCCAAGACGAGCGAGCCGGAGCACCGCACGATCACGGCCGCCTTCATCGACCTGATGGACACGGACCGGTTGCTGGCGGAGCTGGGTCCGGAGGCGCTGGGGCGCGGCCTTGACGAACGGATGCGATCGATCCAGGAGGCCGCCCTGCAATACGAGGTGCCGTTCTACGAGACCGACGTCGGCAAGTCCAGCGTCAAGGCGCTGCTCACCGCCGGCGCACCATCGAGCACCGGCCACGACGACGAGCGGATGCTGCGCACGCTGCGCGACATCATGAATCGCCCTGGGCTGGTGTCGATGCGTGTCGGGGTCAATACCGGCCAGGTGTTCGCGGGGGACTTCGGTCCCCGGTACCGCCGCACGTACAGCGTCTTCGGCGACGCCATCAACACCGCCGCGCGCGTCATGGCCAAGGCCGAGGCCGGTCAGATCCTGTCGACCGAGATCGTCCTCAGTCGGTCACGAACGATCTTCGAGGCGACCCCCATCCCGCCGTTCGCGGCCAAGGGCAAAGCCGAGCCGGTCAGGGCTTCTGTGGTCGGTCCGCCGATCGGCAGGCGCGAGTCTCAGCAGGGCGGCATCGTCCTCCTGGGACGAGACGACGCATTCCAGGCGCTGCTTGAGAGTGTCGAGCTCGCACGGCAAGGCCGCGGCCCGATCGTCGAGGTCGCCGGCGGACCGGGCATGGGCAAGAGCCGGCTGATCGACGAGTTGCTCGCCCGATCCTCCGATTTCCATGCCGTGTCATCGCGCTGCGAGGAGTTCGAGGCCTCCACGCCGTACTTCCCGTTCCGAGCCATCCTGCGACAGGTATTGGCCGTCGATCCGGTCGCGCAGACCGACGCCGTGGTCGTGCGCCTCCGATCGGCGGTCGAACGGGTATCACCCGACCTCGTACCCTGGGTCCCGCTCCTTGGCATCCTGCTCGGCGTCGAGCTTCCGGATACCCCGGAGACCGCAGCGCTCGACGAGCGATTCCTGCGCGACCGCCTTTCCGAGGTCGGCCTGCGCTTCCTCGGCAGCAGCCTCGAGGGAACGCCGACGATCTTCATCATCGAGGATGCCCAGCACATCGACGATGCCTCGCGAGACCTGCTCCTGCGCCTCTCGAAGGTGGCCCAGGGCCGTCGCCAGCTGCTGATCGTGACTCGCGAGGGCGACCGCATCGTCTTCCCGCCCGAGGTCGTTGAGGGCCTGTCGGTGACGACGGTCGAGCTTGCCGCCGCTGACCGAGTCCCAGGCGGCGGCCATCCTCGAGAACGCGACGGAGGACGAACCGCTCCATCCGCATGTCGTCGAGGAGCTGGCCCGTCGCTGCGGCGGCAACCCGCTGTTCCTGTTCCAGCTGCTCGAAGCCTTCCGCGAGACCGGCAGCCTCGACGCGCTGCCCGGTTCCATCGAGTCGCTCATCGCCGGTGAGATCGACCGGCTCGCCCCGACGGATCGGACGATCCTGCGCTATGCGGCGGTCCTGGGCACGACCTTCGATCCGATGCTCCTGACGGACTGCGTGCGCGACGACGTGGAGCTCGATCCCGACGTCTGGGATCGGCTCGCTGGCTTGCTCGCTCGCGAGTCGAACGGAGACCTGCGGTTCCGCAGCACGCTCATGCGTGACGCGGCGTACGAAGGTCTTCCGTATCGGCGACGCCGAGCGCTTCACGGGCGGGTCGGCGCCACGATCGAGGCAATGGCAGGCGACAACCTAGATGAGGTCGTCGGCTCCCTCGCCATTCACTATCACGAGGCACAGCGCTGGGACAAGGCGTGGCGATACTGTCGGCAGGCGGGAGATCGAGCGAGGGCGATCTACGCCAACGTGGAGGCGGCACGGTATTACGAGCTGGCCGCCGCGGCGGGGCGGCGCATCCGTACGGCAGCCCGCGCCGACCTTGCACAGGTTCACGAGCGGATCGGGGACATCCGGTTCGACTTCGGCGAACCTGAGCGGGCCGACCACGAGTACCACGTGGCGCGGCGACTGGTCGGCCGCGACCCTGCGGCAGAGGCCCGTTTGGCCCTCAAGCAGGCCGCTCAGGCGACGACCCAGGGTCGGTATGGGGTCGCCCTTCGCCGCTCGACCCGGGCGATCCATGCCCTCGATGGCGTGCGTGGCACCGAGGCCGCCACAGAACGCGCACGGCTGTACGTGTGGTACGGATGGATCCGCGCATCGCAGGACCGTCCCGCGGAGGCCATCACCTGGTATCGCCGAGGCATCAGGTTGGCGAGCCGCATCGGGGCGCGCGATGCCCTCGCCCAGGCATACCAGGCGCTCGATTCCGCCTACTTCGACCTCGATCAGCTGGACCGCGCCGTGTACTCGTCGAGAGCGCTCGCGATCTACGAGGACCTCGGCAACCTGGGACAGCAGGCGCTGACCCTGAACAACATGGGCGTCTTCGCCAAGGAGCTATCGCGATGGTCGGACGCCCGCGCGATGTACGACCGCGCGCGCGAGCTCTTCGAGCAGATCGGCGATCGCGCCTATGAGGCCCTGGTGAAGTACAACATCGCCGAGATCCTCTCGGATCAAGGCCACTACGACGAGGCGGATGGCCTGTTGCGCGACGTGATCCGCCAGTGGCGGGCGGCCGGAGCCGAGACGGACGTCGCCGAAGCCCGGCGCGAGAGGGCGAAGGCCCTGGCACGGCGAGGTGACCTGCTCGGCGCCCGACGCCTTCTGCAAGACGCCCGCACCGTGCAGCTGAAGCATGGCCAGCATGGCGAGGTCCTTACGACCGACGTTCGGCTGGCCGAGCTCGAGGTCCTGTCCGGTGCGAGTGGCCGCGCACTCAAGCTCGCCGTGGACCTGGAGTCGCGTGCACGGGCATCCGACGGAGGTTCTGGCCTCCGCCCGATTCTGGCTCGCATCCGCGGTTGGGCGTTGCTCCAGCAGGGTCGATCCGACGAGGCTCGGCAGGCGTTCGGAGAGTCACGTCGACAGTCGCGCGATCGCGGCGACGCCTATCAGGTGGCGCTCGCGCTCGACGGCCTCATCGCCGCTCGAGCACCCGGCCAGGACGTCCAAGCCCTTGAAGCGGAGCGTCTGGCGATACATGACAGCCTCGGCATCGCGGCGACGCCAGCCGTGCCCACGCGCGAGGCCGGCGTCGTCGGCTGATCTGGGTTCGGTTGGTGTCAGCGTGCCGCCACACGGCTGCTGCGGTTCAGCTGGGCTTCAGGCCGGTCTTCCGTCCCATGGCGGACCCTTGAGCAACACGACGACCAGATCAGGATCGCTGATCCCGAGCGCGTTGAACTGCGCCAAGGTCCAACCGATCGCTGGACTCGTTAGATAAGACTTCGCCGTCGCCGCCTGCTTGGTGCGGAGCCCGATGCAGGGATCGGACGCCGCGAGGCCCGCGGTCCCGCAGTTCGCCGGGATGCCCCATTGGCGACTCTCCGCACCTGCCTGCGAGTCGACCAGCCCCTTCTTCTTGGGGTCTGGGGTCTTGCCCTTCCACTTGGTAATGGAACTGACCGGGTCGATCTTGAGCGCGCCGAGGCACAGGTCGAAGCGTGTCCACACCTCGCGGCCGTGATGTTGTAGAACTTCAGCGTGTCCTTCGGCATGACCAGCACCATGACTGTCGCTGGCGCGGTGCCCTGCGACGTTGAGCCCGGTCACCTTCACGTCTGTCGCGTCACCGATCGTCTTGTTCGGGTGCGTGGCGTTGTTGCCGCAGGCCGCCTGATTGGTGTCCGTGCCCGGGCACGAACTGGGTCGACAGCAAGACGTTGGTCGTGTGTGAGTAGAAGTCGTGAAGTGCTGTGCTCGTCGTCTTGATCTGACCGGCGGCCTTCTGGATCTTGCCGGTCGCGTTGTTGTTCGCGTTGTTGTCGCAGAGCTGGCCCCGTCACACGCCTCCAGATCGTTGACGGCCTGGATGGTTGCGGAAGCGGTGTTCGCAGGGGGCGACACCAGAGGACCGCGTGGCACAGGTTCAACGTTCCCGCGGCCTGCCGTCGCGCGTACGCGCCGCGAAGACCGGCTTCACCATACGGGCGACTCCGGGCGTGATCGCATCGGTGGCACTTCGTTACCGGCGTGCCGCTTGGTGTGACCGTCATGCTGATGCTCGTCAGCCCGCCCGGTTTCCGTAGAGCGTCGATCGCCAGGATCTTGACGGGCCAGCGACCCAGCCCCACAGGGGTTCGCGGCTGCAGCGGCCGCTGGCACACATGTGTGGTAGATCGGCTGCGAGATCTTCGTGTCGATCGGTCGTCCGTCGAACGTGAACGGGGCGTAGGCGAAGAACACTTCGGTTCGCGACTGCGCCATGGACGATGAAGGTATTCGAGACGTTGCTGATCAGGTCGGGCCGATGCCGGCGGAGATCGTGGCTGAGCGCCGGTCTGGGCGTTGTAGGCCGTGATCCCGCTGAAGGTGCCGATGCCGTTCGACCAGGCAGCGGCCGTGTTGCTGCCATACGCGGCCGCAGTGGGTGGCAGTGCAGGAGCGCACTGCGGCGTCGGGCAGCCGGGTGAGGTCGTCGAGCCGCTCGAGCCGACCGGTCGTGTCGTCCTTCTTGACGTTGCCATAGAGGTCGTAGGCGGTGACAACGACGTTTCCGGCGATCGCGGTTCCGGCGGTCTGAGGAGTTGCGATGGCGGTGTTGATCGTGAAGCCCTTCAGGGCGCCGGCGTGGGTGACCGTGAAGGTGTTCGAGGTGTTGCTGACCGTGCCGTCCCTGATCGTCAGCTGAGCGCCGGTCTGGGCGTTGTAGGCCGTCACACCGCTGAACGTGCCGATGCCGCTCGACCAGACGGAGGTGTCATTGTCACCGTAGGTGCCCTGCGTGGCCGTCAGTGTCGGGCTACATGTCATGCAGCCGGGTGACGTTGCGAGACCTTCGAGCTTGCCGGTCGTCTCATTCGTCTTGATGTTGCCGTAGAGGTCGTAGGCGGTCACCTGCACGGCGGCCGGGAATGGCGTGCCGGCCGTCTGGGTAGAAATCGTGGTATCGACAGTGAAGCCCTTGAGGGCGGCGGCATGGTTGACGGTGAACGTGTTCGATACGTTACTGATCGAGCCGTCTTTGACCGTGAGCTTGGCGAGGGTCTGGGCGTTGAAGGCGGTGACGCCGGTGAAGTTGGCGATGCCGCCTGCCCAGACCGATGCATGTTCGCCGTAGGTGGCCGTGGTGGCCGTCAGCGCCGGGGTGCAGGTTAGGCAGCCGGGTGGAGAGCGCCAAGCCTTCGAGCTTGCCGGTCGTCTCGTCGGTCTTGATGTTGCCGTAGAGGTCGTAGGCGGTCACCTGCACGGCGGCCGGGAATGGCGTGCCGGCCGTCTGGGTAGGAATCGTGGTATCGACAGTGAAGCCCTTGAGGGCGGCGGCATGGTTGACGGTGAACGTGTTCGATACGTTACTGATCGAGCCGTCTTTGACCGTGAGCTTGGCGAGGGTCTGGGCGTTGAAGGCGGTGACGCCGGTGAAGTTGGCGATGCCGCCTGCCCAGACCGAGAGGTCATTGTCGCCGTAGGTGGCCGTGGTGGCCGTCAGCGCCGGGGTGCAGGTTAGGCAGCCGGGTGGAGAGCGCCAAGCCTTCGAGCTTGCCGGTCGTCTCGTCGGTCTTGATGTTGCCGTAGAGGTCGTAGGCGGTCACCTGCACGGCGGCCGGGAATGGCGTGCCGGCCGTCTGGTCCGGGATGCTCGGACCGGTGAATGCGAAGCTGGCGAGGGGGCCGGGACCCGCGTCAAACGTTGCGTTCCCCTCGGCAGCGCCATCCTCGATGTGCAAGTTGCGCGCGGACTCCGCCGTGTAGCCGACGGCGCCCGTGATCGCCGCCTGACCATCAGTCCAGTCACCGAGCGTACCCGCGGACTCGATGCACGGGTCAGATGCGCCAGTGCAGCCGCTCAGCGACCCATGCATGTTCGTTGTCGGGACCAGCGCGACGTCGTAGTCCGTGACGACGTTGTGGTATGCGTCGAGAGCGGTCACTGTGACATCCGGGATGGGCGTGCCGGCGACCACACCCACGATCGGCGACAGCGAGAAGTGGTCAAGTGGGGCGGGCTCGACGAAGATCGGATCAGAGTCCGCGGGGATCGAGCCCTCTGCCTCGGACGATGTGATAGTCACCACTTGGCCGGGGCCCGCTTTGAACGCCGTCATGTCGGCACTGCCAACGCCCGTCCCCCGAACCCCAGACGAGGGAGCCGTAATCGGGCGGATCGCCATTTGGCGAGTCCGCCAGGCCACTCAATTCGGCCCCGCTACCGTCGTAGTCGGTCTCGACGCCGTCAGCGTCATAGGCGGTGACGGTGACCCGGAAGGGCGCGCCGGCCTCGTACGTCGCCGCCGGCGAGATCGGTTCGACGGTGATCGTGAAGTGGTCGAGGGCGCCCGCCGCAAGAACGCGCGGCGCCTGCGACGCCGAGTAGGCGATGGCGGCCAGTAGGAGGAGGATCGCGGCGATTGCTCCGGCCCGCTGGCGGAAGACGGCACGCGCCTGGGATGACGGTGACGACACGGTCCGGAGGTTGGTACTCACGATAGCTTCCCCTCGATTCGCGCTAGTACGAAGGTCCGAGTGGGCACGGTACTGGTGCCACGCGGTAGGTCCGCAGTCTAACGTCAATCAGCAGTCTTGCTTACTGGAGTTCGGGCGGTTTTCGGTGCGCGAAGTCAACGCCCACGGCGGATCGGATGAGGCCGCGCAATCGTCGATGATCGGACGCAGCCGCTGACCTCACTCGGCGCAGCGGGTCGCCCCGCCGAGCATCTTCGGTCGCTAGTGCGCGGATGGATCGAGCGGCTACTGCACGACGTTGTAGAACGCGGCGATGACGGCCACGAGGGCGAGGACCGCGAGGATGATGATCACGAAGATGCCGACGATGTAGGCGATCAGGCAGCCCCAGGCCAGGCCCGTGTTCTGCGGGCCGGTGGCGACCACGGCGCTACCCGCCCAGCGGTCCTGCAGACCCTGCTTGGTGGGGCTCGACGCCGTCGTCACCAGCAAGACGATGTCCCAGACGATGGTGGCCAGGCCGCCCAACCCACCAAGCAACGGCACCACGCTGAGGATGCCGAGCCCGAAGAGGGTCAGCCAACGGATGGTGATCTGACGGGTGGTCAAGGTGGCGCCGTCGAAGGCATTGCCGACCTGCATCTTGAAGAGACGCTGGCCGGGCGTCGCCTTGCCTGCGCTCCGCCACGACAGGAAGAAGTACAGGTAGCTGACGATCAGGCCACCCAGGCCACCGATGATCACGGCCGGCGTGACCGCACCGAAACGGGTGGGATCGTCGAAGTTCGGGCCGGGTACGAAAGCGGCGACGATGGCGAAGATGATGCCGGCGATGATGCCGAGCAGGATGCCGTCGGTGAGCAACGCGGCCACGCGCGTGACGGTGGCGGCGAAGTAGCGACCGGGCGCACCAGGCACCTCCGGCGTCTTGGGCGGGGCAGTCGGAGGTGGCTGCCAGGCTGCCGGAGCGGGCGCCTGGGCGGCTGCCGGGGGAGGCGCCACGGGTGCAGGTGGCGGCCCGGCGGCTGCAGACGACCGGCGCGGCGGCCACGGCGGCCGTCTCTGCGGGAGCGGGCGTCTCCGCAGGTGGAGCCGGCTGAGCCGGCGCAGCCTCGGCCGACGTCCACTGCGGGACGGTCGGCTCGGGGTTGACCGGGGGCGCCGGAGGCTCAGGGGCGGCTGGCTCGGGGGCAGGCGCCTCAGGTTCGGGTCGGTCGCCGGTCGGCGGCATGTCGGTCATCGGGTCTCCCTCCTCCATCGCGTTGGTTGATAGGTTACGACGCCGCGGAACCCACGAAGTCGAGGATCCGACGCCAGGCGTCCTCTGACGCTGCCGCAAATTCCGTCTGTCGGCGATCGAAGAACGAGTGCGGCGCTCCCGGGTAGGTGATCAGGTCGTGAGGCGCGCCGGCCGCTTCGAGCGCGGCCGCATACGTCGCCACGACGTCGGCCGTGATGCCCTGGTCGGCGCCGCCGAAGAGTCCCAGCACCGGCGCGCGATTCTGATCGGCCACGTCGGCCGGTGCCGGCGTGTCGTTGCGCGAGCGTCCCGTCGGCCAGCCGTAGAAGCCGATGGCGCCGGCGACATCGAGCTCGGGCATCGTCGCCGTCAGGAAGGCCAGGCGTCCGCCGAAGCAGAAGCCCATCGTGAACAGCCGCCGCGGCCCGAGCGCCTGCAGAGACGACGCCCCGGCGGCCATGTCGGCCCGCAGGCCGGCGTACGTCGTGCGCGAGACGTGGGGCATCGACTCGAACGACGGTCCGCGGTCGTCGTCAGCCGCGGTCCGCCCGAAGTAGTCGATGGCCAGGGCGTCGATGCCAGCGCCGGCCAGCCGAACGGCGAGCTCCTCGTAGTAGCGATGGAGCCCGCGAACGTCGGGCAGGATGAGCATCGCGGCCTCGGTCGGCGTGGCCGCCGCGCGGGCATTGAAGGCGACGAAGCGGTTGCCGTCGGCCGCCGTCAGGTGCAGGCGCTCGGCATCGACGGCGCCGCCGGCTATGGGCGGGAGCGGTGGCCGGGCGTCCTCGTCGAAGCACATGCCGTCGGCCCCGATCAGTGCAACGAGGCGATGAAGCGCATCACCGGCAGCCCGGCGGCGAAGGCGTCGGCGAGCGTGTCCGGCAGCGCCGGTGACTCGACGTCCGCGTCGGCGAGGCGAGTGCCGAAGACGACGTCCTTGAGCCTCAACCACGCCGCGTCTGGATCGTCGGCGGCATAGCCCGATGGGACCCGCTTGAGCTGGCCTTCCTCCATCCCGATGCCGCCGAAGGCGGCCACGAAACCAGGATCCTCGAAAGCCGCGTGAACGCGGGCTCGATCCTTGACGATGGCCGTGCGGAAGGCAGCCAGGGTCAGCGGCTCTGGGTGCCACATGCCGCCACCGACGAAGATGTCGCCGGGCGCGAGGTGGAAGTAGCCGCCCGGTCCGTGTCGTTCGGCGGCGCCGATGGCCTCGTTCCCGGCCGAGTGCGGCTCGACCCACGGGAAGCTGGCGCCGATGTTCGTCTTGTACGGCGACTTGTCCTTGGCGAAGCGTGTGTCGCGGTAGATGCGGAAGGGCGACCGGGCCGGATCCGCCTGGAGCGGGATGCCCCGTGTCGCGAACCGGGTGGCGAGCGCCTCGATCAGGGCGACCAGCGGCTCTTTGAGGAGCCGATCGAACTCCGCCTTGCGCGGCTGGAACCAGGCGCGGTCGTTGTTGGCCGCCAGGTCGGCCAGGAACTGGATGGCCTCCGGGCGGAAGCCGATGAAGGAGTCGCTCATGTCCCCTCCTTTCAGCTGGCGATCGTCGCGCCGACGGTCGCGACGGCTGCCTCGACCGCCCCCGCCAGGCCGTCGGCGATGGTTTCCAGCTCGTCGTCCGTTACGACGAACGGTGGCCCGATGAGGATCTGATCGCCGTCGACGCCATCGGCATTCCCGGTGCCCGAATAGAACAGAACACCGCGGGCGCGGGCCTCGGCCAGGATCGTCTCGGTCAGTCGGGCGGCCCTCGGGAAGGGCGCCCGGGTCTCGCGGTCGGCCACGAGCTCGATGCCCTGGAGCAGGCCCCGACCCCGGATCTGGCCGACGTTGGGGTGGTCGCCGAGTCGGGCTTCGAGCAGCCCTCGCAGCCGTGCGCCCTTGACGGCGCTGGCCTCGACCAGCGACTCCGACTCGAGGATCCGGAGGACCTCGCGGGCGACGGCGGCGCCGACGACATGGTGCGAATAGGTGAAGCCGTGCGTGAAGCCACCACGCTGGACCGTGTCGGCGACCTCGCCGCTGGCAGCCGCGAAGCCGAACGGCCAATAGCCGCTGGTGGCGCCTTTGGCCGCCACCAGGATGTCGGGCCGCACGCCGAAGTGGTTCATCCCGAACCAGGTCCCGGTCCGCCCGAAACCGGTCATCACCTCGTCCGCTATGAGCAGTACGCCATGCTCGCGACAGATCTCGGCGATGGCCGGCCAATAGCCGTCGGGGGGTTCGGCGGCCGCGAGCGTGGCGCCCACGATAGGCTCGGCCACGAACGCGGCCACGGTGCCCGGCGCGGCCAGCTCGAGCATCTGTGCCAGCTCGGCGGCCGCTTCCTCGGCGCTGGCGATGGCATCGGCGCCCGGCTGCCCGGCGCGATATGGGTACGCTGCGCTGACGTGGCGGAAGCGACCCAGCCAGGCCTCGTATGGGCGGCGCAATGGGCGGCGGCCGGACAGGTCGAGGGCGCCGAGCGTATTGCCGTGATAGCTGCCCCAGCGCGCGATGACGACCCAGCGCTCCGACTCAGCGCGAGCGAGGTGATAGGCACGAGCCATCTTGAGCGCGGTCTCGATCGCCTCTGAGCCGCCGCTGACGGGGTAGATGGCCGGCTCATCGAGCGGCAGGTGCGTGCCGACCTCCGCGGCGTAGGCCTCGACCGCCTCCGTGGTGAAGGCGGAGCCGTGCGCGTATGCGAGTCGAGCGGCCTGTTCGGCCATGACCTCGGCGACCGACGTCCGGCCGTGCCCGATGTTGACGACGATGGCGCCGCCGGCCGCGTCGAGGAACGACCGGCCGTCGGCCGTCTCGATGGTCGAGCCGTGCGCGCGGACAGCGACGGGCGGATCGGGCACGGTGCTGCGACGGAAGACGCGTCCGGTCATGGTCGGCCGAGTGTACGCGTGGCTCGTGGCGTCGTCAGGTGGTGATGGCGCGCATCTCCCCGCCGGACCCGCGACGGCATTCGAAGAGGGCTCGTCCAAGCGACGATCACGGGCCCACCTGACCCTACGAAGACAGGCGACGGCCGGGGGGCGATGAAGCCCACCCGGTCGTCGCGGACAGGTCGCCCGGCGGAAGGGGACCGAGCGCCTTGGCACGGTGCGCTGGGCCCAAGCTCGGGCCGCCTGGATCGGGACCGCTAGACGCGGCCCTTGGGGACGGTGTGCCAGTAGGTCCTGTTGAAGACGACCTTGCCGAGGTGCCACATGCGGTTCGGCTTGGGCGGCCGTGGCGGATGGTCGTAGTCGAATCGAAGGAGCGTGCCTCGACCGTCGCCGATCTCGAAGAAGCACATCACGCGTCCTTCGTACGAGCCTGCCTTGGCGTTCGGCTCGACCCCCTTGACCGTGGCAGCGATCCGTTCGGCCACGACCGGTGCCTCGAAGTGGGCGGTCGAACCGGCCTTCGAGAGCGGCAGGTCCGTGGCGTCGCCGAGCGCATAGATCTCGGGATGACCGGCCACCTGGAGGGTGTGGCGGTCGGTCGGCAACCAGCCGCCCGGTGCCGGCGCCAGGCCGGCGTCGACGACCACCTGCGCGCCACGATGCGGCGGCACCAGGACGAGCAGGTCGTAGGGCAGCTCCTCGCCCTCAAGACTCTCCACGACCTTGCGGTCGGGGTGGATGGCCTCGACGTTGAAGAACGTGTGCAGCTCGATGCCCTTCTCGGCCAGGATCGGCGTGGCCATGTCGCTGACGCTCTCGATGGTGAAGGCACGCCCGATGGGCGAGCAGAAGTGGATCTCGCTCTGCTCGCGCAGGCCGCGCTCGCGGAGCTCTGCCTCGATGAGGAAGGCGACCTCGAGCGGTGCCGGCGGACACTTGTAGGGCATGCCCGCGATGCCGATGACGATGCGCCCACCGGTGAAGTCGTCGAGCGCGTGGCGCAGCTTCAGCGCTGCCTCGGCGGAGTAGAAGTGATGGGCCTCTGTCTCGAAGTTCGCGATCAACTCGGGCACGATGCGTGAGCCAGTCGCCAGGACCAGTTGGTCGTAGCCCAGCCAGCGGTCGTGCGTCAGCTGGACGATGCGCTTGTCCGGATCGATCTTCAGGACCTCGCCGACGACGAGCTCGACGCGATCGTCGAGCAGCGAGCTCTCTGGCCGCTGCAGGCGCTCGGCGCGCTCGCCGCCCATGGCGATGTACATGAAGCCCGGCTGATAGACGTGCGACCCGTCGCTGTCGACGACGGTGATCGAGACGTCGCGCGACTGGAGCTCCGGCCGCAACCGCTTGACGAGGAGGTTGGCGGTCAGGGTCCCCCCGACGCCTCCGCCGATGATCAGGATGCGATCCATGCTGACGTCCTTCCGTGGCCGCTCGGGGCGACCCTCAGCGCAGCTTCTCGACGACGATCTCGTCGCAGCCGTCGACGCTGCTGATGCCGACCAGGCGATGGCCGGCCTTATCGACCCACTTGGGGATGTCGATCCTCGAACCGCGGTCCGTGGAGAGGACGGCGAGCACGTCGCCGACCTGGGCCTCGCGGATGGCCCGGATGAGCTCCATCAACGGCCCCGGGCAGTAGCTGCCGCGGGCGTCGATGGTTCGCGTGATGGTCGGGGCAGTCGCCTCGATCGGTGGGGTCATGGTCTCGAGCATCGTGCTCACGATCCTTCCCGGCCGGGCGACCCATTCTTGGCTGGGTGGCCCGGTGTACGTCGTCGGTCTCAGATGAAGAGCGAGGCGGTGCCGGGCTGGGTCATCAGCTCCAGCACGGTGGCGGCGCCGGCAGGCTCGCCGAGGCCGTCCATCATGTCCTCGGCCTTGAGGCCGAACATGTCCATGGTCATCTGGCAGGGGATGAACTCGACGCCCATGGCCTGGCAGGCCTCGAGCAGCTCGCGCGGCGAGGCCACGTGGTATTGCTTGGAGAGCTTGCCCATCATCCAGGGGCCCATGCCCATGAAGTTCATCTTCGAGAGCCCGAGATGGTCGATGCCGGGGCGATCCATCAGGGACAGCATCTTCTGCATCCAGTTCTCGCCGACGATGCGCTTGCCGTCCCTGACGAAGGGCAGCAGGCCCCAGAAGGTGATGAAGACGCTGGTCTTGTAGCCGCTGGCGGCGGCCGCGCTGGACATGATCAGGGTGGGCATGATGCGGTCGTAGGAACCGCTCCAGTTGACGATGACGAGGCCCTTGGTGTCGAGGGCCGGCTCGAGCTCGAGGGCTGGCTTGGGCTCGATGGTTGGCTTGACGTCGATCGTCGGTCGGACGACGACGGGTTCGGCGACGAGGGTCATGGTGTTGGCCTCACTTCCTGACGATGAGGAAGCGGTAGGTGCCCGCGTCCTGGCTCGACTCGAGGAGCTGGTTGCCGGTCGACTTGGACCACGCAGCGAAGTCCTTGACGGCGCCGGCGTCGGTGGCGAGCACCTCGAGGACCTGTCCGCTGGTCATGGTCTTGATCGCCTGCGCCGTCTTCACGATCGGCATCGGGCAGGCCAAGCCGCGTGCATCGACCAGCTGGTCGATCTGGGTGAGGGTCATGGCGTAGCTCCTTCCTGGCTAGATGAAGACGACGGGTCCATCGCCCGCCGCAAGATAGAAAGCGGTGATCCCTTCGACGTCGTCGACGAGGGGGTCGAGATCGGCCGCCTCCAGGTGGAGGAGGTCCATCGACAACGAGCAGGCCTGGATGTCGACCTCGCCGACGTCCTTGGCCTGGCGCATGGTCTCGGCCCACGAGGCCTGACCGGCTGCCCGCAGCGCATCGACGGCCTGGCGACCGGCGGGGCCAGCCTCGGGCGCGAGCCCATGGTCGGCATCGATGCGGTCGGCGCGGAAGGCATCGAGCGCCCAGTACTGCAGGAAGACGTGCACCGGCCGGCCGAGCGCGGCGGCGCCGGCGGCCAGGACGGCGGCCGCGTTGAGCTTGTCGTCCGTGCCGCTGAAGAGGACGAGGTTGATGGGCTGTTCCATGGTCGTTACCTCGAGATAGGGGCGAGCGGCGACTCGATGGCCGCGGTGCTCTCGGTCCGCCGGGGAGCGGAGAGGCCGGCCAGCCTCGCCAGCCGCCGCTGAAGGACGCCGCGCATCAGGTCGCAGGCAGCGACCACGTCGGGGTCTGCCAATCGGTACTGGACCTCCCGCCCGAGCCGCTCCGCCTCGACGATGCCGGCGGCCTTCATGACCGCCAGGTGCTGTGAGACGTTCGGCTGGCTGACGCCCATCTCCGCCGCCAGCCGGCCGACCTCACGCGGGCCGCTGGCGAGGATATGGATGATCTCAAGCCGGCGCGCGTTGGCGAGCATCCTGCAGGTCTCGGCCTGGAGTTCGTAGATCGCGTCCATGCGTGCAGCATCGGACGTATGCGCATCTCCGCATCAGTGCCGTCGGTCCCGGTCGCAGGGGCCGCGGGTCACATGGCGTGGCAATGGACACCCGGACGGTTCGTGGTCGGCGCTGCTGAGGGGGGTGCCGGCGCGGTGTCGGCCCGCTGACCGGCCGCGGGACCGCGGGACCGAGTAGGGCGTTTGGGGCCGATCGGACCCTCGCCTGCGGGCATAGCGGCCGTGTGATTACGGCATCGTCGGGCGCAGCATCAGGTCGTACCTCGCGCCGGATCGACGGGCGAGGACCGAATGGAGCGCAGTCACGATGAAGAAGATCCTGCTTGCCTATGACGGAGGCGAGGCGTCGCGACGGGCGCTCGGGACCGCCGCAGACCTGGCGCATGCCCTGGGCGCGTCGGTCAGCGTCGTCAGCGTCGTGCCGACACATGGTGGCCGCCTGGGGATGGATCCCTGGGACGACAGTGAAGTCCACGCCAAGGAGCTGGTCGAGGCCCGCTCGCTGCTCCGGGAGCGCGGTGTCGAGGCGCAGCTGCTGGAGCCCATCGGCGAGCCGGCGGCGACCATCGAGCGCATCGCACGGGAGGGCGAGTACGACACCATCGTGATCGGCTCGCGCGGGCTCAATGCTCTCGAGCGCGTTCTCCAGGGCAGCGTCTCGGAGCACGTCGCCACGCACGCCGAGACGACCGTCGTCATCGCCCGCTGACCCTTTCCGGCGGGCAATCCGCGCCGGCCGCGACTTCGAGCCGCGGTCGGCGCTTGCTGTCAGACGGAGCTCAGTCCGAGCCCAGGATCCGATCGACCGATAGCGCGCGCGGGTCCGTTCGAATGTGGACGAGGTTGACCCCGCCCGCTGCCAAGGACGCCGCCAGCGCGCCGTCGACGTCGCTATCGCGCTCGACCCGCCAGGCGCGCGCCCCGCAGGCCTCGGCCACGGCCGCGAAGTCGATCGTGCCCAGGTCCGTGGCCACGACACGGCCGGGGTGCGAGATCTCCTGGTGCATGCGAATGGTCCCGTACATGGCGTTGTCGAAGACGAGCGCGGTCAGGCGGACGCGCTCACGCACGGCGGTCTCGAGCTCGGCCATGAGCATCGCGAAGCCGCCGTCGCCGGCCAGCGCGACGATCGGTCGATCGGGCATCGCGATCGCGGCGCCGATGGCCGCCGGCAGCGAGTAGCCCATCGCGCCCGAGGTGGGGCCGAGGAAGCGACCGTGTCGTGGCATGGGCAGGTATCGTGCCGCCCAACCACCGAAGTTGCCGGCGTCGGTGGTCAGGATGGTGCCCGCGGGGAGTCGCGCTCGCAGGCC
Source organism: uncultured Chloroflexia bacterium (assembly GCA_963833535.1). Lineage (GTDB taxonomy): Bacteria > Chloroflexota > Limnocylindria > Limnocylindrales > CSP1-4 > CSP1-4. The sequence goes on from CAWHYC010000001.1 coordinate 114,126, forward strand.
GCGGATGACCGCCGCCGGGTCGACACCCTGAGCCGGTGCCGCAAGGAGGGCCGCACGAGCGGCCGCGTCCGGGGCAGCCGTGGCGGCGAGATAGGCGACTCGGTCCGCGTCGTTCATCGCCCTGCGTGCGGCATGGACTGCGCCATCCGCACGACCCGCGGCGCCGTCGGACGCCCCGACGCCCTCGAGGGCCAGCGTTAGGAACCGCCCGGCGTCCGCTCGCACGGTCAACCACGGCGCCGGCCGACCGGCGAAGCCAGGCTCGAGATCGATGTGGATGACGCGCTGCTCCGCGGTCGGCACGGCGTACCAGAATGAGGACGGCTCGGAGAAGCGCGTGCCGATGGCCACGATGAGGTCGGCCGCGATGAGGCGCTCGCGCACGACGGCCGGCGCGGCATAGCCGGTCATCCCGAGATAGAGCCGGTGGTCGTGGGCGATCACGTCGGGCCTGCGCCAGGCGGCCATGACCGGCGTCTCGGTCACCTCGGCGAAGGCGGTCAGCGCCGTCGAAGCACCGGGGCCGCCATCGTCGTCTCCGTGGCGATCGTGGTCCGGCGAGCCGAAACGATCGAAGGCTCCGCTGAGCCGCACGCCGGCGCCGGCGACGATGACCGGCGCCCGCGAACCGGCCATTGCCTCCAGGACCGCAGTGATCTCCGCCGTCGATGGCTCCGGCCGCTCCGGGGCTCGGGCTTCGACGACCAGGGCACCGGAGAGCGGCGAATCGAGGACATCCTCAGGCAGCGCGATGAGCACCGGCCCCGGGCGTCCCGAGCGGGCCAGCTCGACCATGCGGGCCGTCTCCGACGCCAGGCGATCGGGGTCATCGATCTCGACCGCGGCCTTGCACAGCGCGCCGAAGGTGGCGACCTGGTCGACCTCCTGGAACGATTCGCGTCCGCGATACGCACGTGGGACCTGGCCGATGAGCGCGACCAGCGGGGCCGAGTCCTGGCGAGCTGTGTGCAGGGCGATGGCCAGGTTGGCGGCCCCGACCGCTCGGGTCGCCATGGCCATCGCGGGGCACCCGGTCAGCTGGCCGTACGCCTCGGCCATGAAGCCCGCGCCACCCTCGTGGCGCGTCGCGATGGTCCGGATCGGTGCATCGTGGAGCGCATCGAGGACGCCCAGGAAGCTCTCGCCGGGGACCGTGAACGCGTGCCGGATGCCGGCCGCGGCGAGCGTCTCGACCACGGCGCGGCCGCCGGTCGGTGAGGGGTCACGGCTCGTCGTCCGGTCACGTTCAGGCATCGGCGCATGGTAGGCCGTCGGCCTCCGAGCTGGAGCGTGGGCGATCAGTCCGTGGCTGTTTGGTCCATGCTCGAGTAGTCCTCCCATGACTCTACGAAGCAAAGTCGCGCTCGGACGGCCGGGTCTTGGACCGGATATGCGCAGACGAGTCCATGCTGGACTCAAGAGTGAGGATCTGGGCCCTATCGAGCCCAGGTAGCCGCCCTAGACGACGATATGGCAGGTGAACCGGATCTTCACGTCGCATACAGTCCTGGGAGGACTAAGGCATCAGGCGGCGCGCCCATCGACTGCCCAGTGGGGCACGCAGTGCGGGATCGGATCGCCGCCCGAGACCGGATCCACCAGGCCCATCAAGGTGACCGACGGCACTATCGCCGGTCGACCGCCGCGAGCAGCCTGAGAACGGTCGGGCGCCCTGCGCCGGCCGGGAACGGGCTCACCCAGCGTGCCCGGAGGAGGCCGTGATGCTGCTGCGCACCCACTCGATGTTGCCGATGCCGACGGCCCCCATGCCCGTCAACGTGCCGATGAACGCGCTGCTCGACTGGCTGGGCGCCCATGGGATCGCCTACGACCTGCACGAACACCCCCTGGCCTTCACCGCCATCGAGGCGGCCCAGGCCGAAGGGCTGGACCCCCATGTCTTCGCCAAGACGCTGGCGGTCGGCCGCTCCGACGGTCGCCGGGCGCTCATGGTCATCGAGGCCAGCGATCATCTCGATCTCGAGGCCGCCGCCCGACTCCTCGACACCGACCGGATCCGGTTGCTGACGGAGTTCGAGCTGCTGGATCTGGCGCCCAGCTGCGATGTCGGTGCCCTGCCGCCGATCGGCGATCTGTTCGGTGTCCCGGTCTTCGCCGACATCGCGCTCCTCGACGTCGATCGCATCACGTTCCACGCTGGCTCACATCGACACGCCGTGCGCCTCGCTCGCCGCGACTGGGAACGAGCGGCCAGGATCCGCTTCGGGCGCATCGCCACGATGTTCGACCCGCTGGCGGCGGCGCTCACGGAGTGGACTTGGTATTGACGTCGGTCTGAGGAGCTCGAGCGGCTCATCCTCGTCGTCACACGGACGCAGCCGCGCTCGCCGGCCACCTTCGTTCATGCGCCATGCTGTGGCGGTGACGCGACTGGGGCTCGACCGCGGACGATCCAGCGCATGAAATGGATCTTCCATGTCGACATGGACGAGTTCATCGCCGCCGTCGAGGTGCTGCGGCACCCAGAGTTGCGCGGCGAGCCGGTGATCGTCGGCGGAGACGGTGACCCGACCAAGCGCGGGGTCGTCTCGACGGCCTCGTACGAGGCCCGAGCGTTCGGCGTGCACTCAGCCATGCCCCTCCGAACGGCCCTCAAGCGATGCCCCGATTGCGTGTTCCTGGCCGTCGACAGCGACCACTACCTCCAAGCGAGCGGGCGCGTGATGCAGACGCTCCGCCGATTCCCGGCGGTCGTCCAGGTGATGGGCTGGGATGAGGCCTTCATGGCGGTCGAGACCGATGACCCGGAGCGGCTCGCGCGCGAGTTGCAGCAAGCCGTGCTGGAGCGTACCGGCCTGTGGTGTTCGATCGGCGTCGGGGATTCGCTGCATCGCGCGAAGCTCGCGAGCGCATTCGCGAAGCGCCGAGGCGTCTTTCGCCTGACGCGTCAGGAGTGGCCCGACGTGATGGGCCACAGGCCGGTCGACGCGTTGTGGGGCGTCGGCGCGAGGACCTCGGCCAAGCTCGATCAGCTCGGCATCCATACCGTCGACGAGCTCGCGAACGCCGATGACGACGTGCTCGCCGCTCGGTTCGGTCCCAACACCGGGCCGTGGATCCGGCGGCTAGGCACGGGCGACGACGACGGGCAGGTCTCCGGCGAGCCGTATGTGCGCCGAGGGCAGAGCCGCGAGCGGACGTTCCAGCGGGACCTGACCGACTCGGATGAGATCCGGCGCCAGACCGAGCGCATCGCGCGCGAACTCAGCGAGGACCTGCCCGAGGGTCGCGAGGTCGTGCGGGTGACCGTCAAGCTGCGGACGTCGTCGTTCTTCACCTCGACCCACGGCACCAAGCTCGCGGAGCCGACCGTCGATGCCGAGCGCATCGTGGAAGCCGCGCTCAGCGCCCTTGAGCGGTTCGATCTCGATCGCCGCGTGCGGCTGCTCGGTGTTCGCGCGGAGCTCGCGGACCCGTCCTAGCGCGGGTCCTGCGTGGACCGCTCGACGCCCCGCATCAGCGGAAGCCGGCCATCTCCTGGAGCGCGTGCCAGTTGGCGAGTCGGTCGAGCTGCGTGGCCTGGATCTCGACGGAGGGTGCCCCGTCGGCGGCGAAATGCGGGGCGAAGCGGCCCTCGGTCCGGGCGAAGGTCAGGAAGTCGATCGGTTCGCCATCGGGCATCTTCGCCCAGTCGTCCTTGACCGCCGGATTGCCGGTCAGCGACAGACGCTCGACGAGCGAATCGCCGCGGCGCGGGTCGTACGTGAAGAGCGGGAAGGCGCGCGACTCGACGGCCAGCTTGGCCTGCCGCATCGAGGCCTCGTCGCCGATGCCGTGCTCCGGCTGGCATGGCGTGTAGGCGACGATGACGGCCGGGCCGGGGTAGGCGTTGGCGTCCATGATCGAGCGGTAGAAGTGGTTGATGTGGGCGGGCGTGGTCGAGGCGACGTAGACCTCGCCGTGCGCCATGAGGATGCGACCCAGCTCCTTGCGTCGTTCCTGGCGCCCGTGGAGCTCCTTGCCGAAGGCTGAGAGCTTCGTGACCTGGCCGCCGAAGGAGGCCGTCGAGGCTTGGCCGCCGGTGTTCGAGTAGACCTGCGTGTCGAGCACGAGGACCTTGATGTCCGCGCCGGAGGCGACCATTCGCGAGAGCGACTGGAAGCCGATGTCGTACATCGCCCCGTCGCCGCCAAGGACCCACAGGCGCCGATCCGGGTGCCCGGCCTGATCCCAGCGGGTGCGGATGCCGAGCGCATCGGCCGGCGCGTTCTCGAAGAGCGAGTTCGTCCATGGCACGAGGTAGGGGTTGAAGGGGTAGGTGCTGCCGTAGACGGTGTTGCAGCCGGTGGCCGCCACGATGCCCATCGACTCGGGGCCGTGGACCTGGCGGGTGGCCGCTACCAGCATCCGGATGGCCGTCGCCTCACCGCAACCGGCGCACGAGCCGGCGCCCCCGACATAGCCGATGGCGTGCTCGCCGAGCATCAGGTCGGCGAGGGCCTTCTCATTGCGGTATTCGACCGGGGTCGGCGGCAGCGAACGGAAGAAACGCATGTCGCGGCCGAAGCGCTCCAGCGTCGATTCGCCGGTCGCGGCCTCGACGGGGACCTTGTCGATCATGTGCAGGGCGTCGTAGCCGAGCACGTGGCAGACGTCCACGCACGCCGAGCAGCCCTTGCAGTGCCGCGGGTCGACGAAGATGCCGAACGAGGCCGGCTCGAGGCCCTTCCGGGCGGGCACCTCGGCGTACTTGGTGGTGTGCGCGAAGTGGCTGGTCGCGGTGGCGGTCGCGAGCCCAGGATCCGGCTCGCTGGCAGCGAAGGCCTCGATGGCGGCCGTGGCCTGGGACTCGGGCAGGGCGATGCCCAGGATGGCCGTATCGGGGCAGGCACTGACGCAGGACATGCAGCCGACGCAGGCATCGAGGACGAACTCGGGGATCCGAGGTGCCAGCTTGCTGAAGTCGCGCACCGCGGCCGTGCCGGGCGGGATGATCGAGCGGGCGACGCCAGCGTCGGCCGGCAGCTCCGCGTCGGCCACGCCTCGACGGTAGGACGTGACGACGGAGCGGTTGAAGTCGTCGACGTAGCCGTCGAGGTCGAAGACCAGCTCGGCGGGCGCCAGCTCGGCCTCGTGCAGCTCCTTGGGCTGTCCGGCTTCCTTGACGAGGGTGGCCGCTCGCGCATCGGCCTGCGCCTCGGCGATGCGCTCAGGCATCCCGGACCGCCTCGGCCATGGCATGGACGACGTCGGTCATCGAGATGACCCCGATGGGGCAATCCTCTTCGTCCTCGTCGACCACTACGAGCCGGTGGATGTGGCGCTCTTCCATCGTGCGGACCGCCTCGTCGAGCGGGGTGCTCGTCACGGCGGTGACGGCCGGGCTGGTCATCAGATGGCGGACCTTGAGACCCGGCCAGCCGTCCCACATGTGCTCTGTGGTCCGAGCCCGGACGAGGTCGGTCTCGCTCAGGACGCCGACCAGCGTGCCGAGCTCATCGACGACCGGCAGGCCGTGCACGCGATAGAGATCGAAGAGCTCGATGGCCTGGCCGAGCGGCGCGTCGGCCGCGACCGTGATCGGATCGGGGGTCATCAGGTCGCCGACGATCGGCGCTCGTCGTGGTTCGTTCATCGGTCGGCCTCCACGGGGACCAGGTCGGAGGGGGTAGCGGGAATGGTCGACGGCGGCGACAGCTGGGTGAGCGGCACGAGGCCAAGGACGGTGCCGGTGACGTCGATCAGGCCGTCGTAGGCCGCCGTGATGACGGCGAGGTTGGCGTCCACGATCTTCGCGCCCTTCTTGCCGTAGAAGCGGCCGAGCCGATCCCGGACCGCCTCGAGGAGGGCGTCGCGCCCGAGGCCGGCGCGGCGGGCGAACGGCGTGACGCGCAGGAAGACACCGACGAGGGCGATGCCCTGCATGCGGACGACGAGGTCGGGTCGCGGGGCATATCGGCCGGCCAGCGCCACCGTGTCGAGCGCCCAGAGGTGGAGCCGCCGGGCGATCATCTCGGCGCGTGCGGCGGCCGGCAGCGCCGCCCAGATCGTCTCGGGGTCGGGCAACGCGGTCTGCACGAAGACGTCGGCCTCGTCGGCCAGACCGCGCAGCGGGTCGCCCTGCTCGAAGGCGTCGAGCCCATGCACGGGCACGAAGTCAACGGTCGGCAGCTCGGCGTGCTCGCGGATGGGGGAATTCGCGACGGTCAGGTAGTAGGTCGTCGGCAGGCCCTTCTTCTCGGAACCGTACCGTGGGTAGGCCTGGACATAGAGCCCGAAGAGCTCACCGACGACGGTCGCCACGACCTTGTTGGTGGTCACCGAGCCGAAGCCGCCGATGGAGTGGCCGCGCATCGAATATGCGCCCTGGGGCCGCAGGTCGACGGCCGGAGCGGTCAGGGCCAACGGGTGACGGATGCCGACCACCGCGCGGGGCTGGGCTCGAACGGCGGCTGGGTCGGCCAGGCGGTCGAAGATGGCGATCAGGTCGGCGCCCGCGATATCGCGCGAGCCCAACCCGGCGGCCACGGTCAGGACGATCGGTCCCGCCAGACCCTGCGCGCCGGCATGGTCGTACAGGGCGGCCTTCGTCTCGCGGGTCAGGGGGTTGTCCGCCGCCAGCGGCTCGTCGGCACGTTCGACGATGGCGACCGCAGCGGCGCCGGCCAGGGCGGTCGCGATCTCGGTCGCGGGGAAGGGCCGGAAGGACGTCACGTTGAGGACGCCGACCCGGCGCCCCTGGGTGCGCAGGTGATCGACGACCGAGATGGCGGTGTCGGCCATCGTGCCCATGGCCACCAGGATGGCCTCGGCGTCGTCGCAGCGATAGGGCGCCACGAGCCCGTACGACCGGCCGGTCAGCTCGCCCCAGAGGGCCATGTCATGGGCCAGGATGGGCGCCACGCGATCGGTGAAGCCGCGCTGGGCGATGCGTCCCTTCATGTAGCTGTCCTGGTTCTGGACGACGCCGGTCATCAGGGCCTGGGCGGGGTCGAAGAGGTCGCGCAGGTGATCGCGCGGGTCGCCCACGAACTCTCGCAGCAGGTCGTCCTCGGGCAGCCACACGTTCTCCATCGTGTGCGTTGTCAGGAAGCCGTCCTGACAGACCAGGAATGGCGTCTCGGTCGCCTCTGCGGTGCGGCGCGCGATGGCCGTCAGGTCGGCCGCCTCCTGAGCGTTGCGGGCGACGACGATGCCCCAGCCGGTATCGGCCACGCCATAGATGTCGTCGTGGCCGGCGTGGATGTTCAGCGCCTGGCTGGTCAGCGCTCGTGCGCCGACGTGGAAGACGGCCGGCAGCCGCTTGCCGGCGATGACGTACAGCACCTCCTTCATGAGGATGAGGCCCTGGCCGGCGGTGAAGTTCGTGACCCGACCGCCCGCCACCGCGAATCCCTCGGCAGCGGAAGCGGACGAATGCTCCGACTCCGGTTCCTGGAAGGCGAGAGGCGTGCCCCACAGGTTGCGCTGGCCGTTGGCGACCGCGGACTGGAAGACGGCGGCCATGGTCGTCGATGGCGTGATGGGATAGGCGCAGGCCGCCTCGGCGATCCGTGTCTCGACCGAGCCGATGGCCTCGGAGCCATCGACGATCGATGGGATGCCGGGGAAACGAGGGGATGGCTCGGTTGACGGCTGGGGCGCGGCGACGCTGGACGCATGCATCGTTGTCATGTCCACAGGGTGGCCCCGGGCCGGCGCGGCTGTTAGGGGCATTCCGCCCGCGATGGGGGGCCGCTCGGCACGAGTCGCCAGGCCGGGTCGTCAGGTCGTGGCGGCGGCTCGGGTGACCGCGGCAGCGTTGGCGACCCCGAGTGCCGCGCCGCGTCGCGGCCCGAGCACGTCGCAGGCCCAGCCCCAATGGACGGCGACGATGTCTCCGGGACGTGCGCCATCCACGAAGCCGCGGCCGTCGATGCTGGCCAGGATCCGCTCCGGCCGCTCCTCGCCGAAGCGCAGCACGCCATCCTCGACGACCAGTGGCCGGGCCATGACCAGCAGCTCGTTGCCGTCGCGCGCCGTGACCCGGGCGGGCCGCACGAGGCAACGCTCCATGGTCGACACGATGGCGTCGCGCGAGCCGTCGCCGGTCAACCCGAGACGCGGGTAGATCTCGAGCACGTGGAAGGCGTGGTGTGGGACCGCGCCCTGGGCGGGTTTGCCGGCCAGCCAGCGCCAACCATCCACGGTCGCCCGAGGTCGGACCCGGCGCTCGAGGTCGGCCCGGAAGACGTTCGGATCGAGAGCCTCGAGCAAGGGGCCGCCCACCCAGTAGGCCTCGACCACGTCGGGATCCAACGGCCCCCGGGCGCCAGGAGCCTGAGCGAGGAGCTCGAGGTACGGTCGCGCGCCGGCGAACTCGCCGCACAGGCGGTGGAGGTCGGGGTCGTCGGCCCCGGCCAAGACGCGGTCGAAGAGCTCGCCAGGGGCCTGACCGCCGCAGTATCCGAGGGCGTTCGGCCGGAAGGCGAAGCGAGCGAAGCTGATGGCGCCTGAGGACGGCGATCCGTCGGCGGGACGCAGCGCGGTCATCGGCTGCCTCAGGCGCCCGAGGCGATGACGGTCCGTGCGGATCGACGGAGCGATACGAGGGCGACGACGCCCGCTCCGGCGGCCAGGAGCAGCAGCCCGGCCAGTCGTTGGTCGGTCGGCAACGTGCCGCCGGCCACGGCTCGGAGCGAAGCGGTGATCAGGGCGCCGACGACGAGGACGCTCGTAACGACGGAGGCGGGTGCCCGCTCCAAGGCGCCGTACCAGGCGGCGACGTAGCCGGCCAGGAGCACGGCGGTCAGCGCCACGAATCCCCACATGACCGGCGTCCAGGCGCCGATGCCGGCCAGGCCGCCGCTCCAGGCGACGATGGCCAGGAGGACGATCGATCCGATGGCCATCCGCGCAGCCGCGCCGCGTCCGGCACCGACACGCGGCAGCAGTCGGCGGGCGAGGATGGTCTCGCCGGTCCACAGCAGCGTGGCCGCGAGGATGAGCAGCTCGCCGACGCCGAGCCCGGCGCCGGCCGGTGGGTCGAGCAGGAGCGTGCCGCCGAGCAACACGACGAGCGCCAGCACAGAGGCGGCCCCGGGACGCTCGCCGAGCAGTGGCCAGGCGGCGATCGCGACCCACAGGAAGAGGGTCTTCTGGAGGACCGCCGAGCTCGGCGACGCCGCCAGGGCCAGGCCCTCGAAGAAGAGGGCGAAGGCGATGCCGCCCCCGACCACGCCGAGCACGATCAGGCCGGTCAGTTCGCGACGGCCGAGGGGACGCGTCGCCGGCACCGGGGCGCCGGAGCGGACCGCGCGCGAGGTGCGGGCGGCGAGGACGACGAGGATGGTGATGAAGAGGAGGCCGACGAGGCCGTTGCGGACGCCGGCCAGGAGCGTCGGGTCGGGGAAGCTCTTGACCATCAGCCCGTTCAGGAAGATCGACAGGCCGCTGATGCAGCCGGCCGCGAGAGCCAGGCCGAGGCCCCATCGGGTCGTATGGGGGACGTTCATGACAAGACCTCCTGGAGGGCTTCGGGATCGCTGATGCGAGCGTGGACGATCGCCGCCGCTTCGTCGGGCGTCAGGCGGCGGAGGATGGCGCCCAGCCCGACGAGCACGTCGTCGCCGGGCAGTGCCTCGGGCACGATCAGGGCGGAGCAGCGCAGCTGGCCATCGTCCGTCCGGACGATGGCTTCATCGCCCTCCCGAGCGACGACCGTGCCGAGGACGGTCAGGCACATGGCGAGTCGACCTCGCGGATGGCTGATTCGATGGCTTTCGCGGCCGCGGGCAGGGCCGCCCGGACGGGCGCCGAGAGCTGGCTGCCGATGGTGAACCGCGCTCCGGCGATGCCCACGAACCGCCCGTGCAGCGGATGGCCACCAAGGGCGGCGGCCAGCTTCAGGACCGCTGGCAAGGGCAGGCCATGAGTCGAGGCGGTCGGTGCCTCAGGCAGCTCAGCCACCTCGGCCAGTGTCCAGACGATGATCGTGCCCGGCGCCGGGCCACGGATGGCGTCGACGACGACGACCGGACCGGCCCCCATGAGCGTCTCGACATCGAGATCGTGGGCACGGACCACGTCGACCTGTTGGAGAGATTCGCGCGAGAGGCGCTTCAGCGCCGCCTCGGCTGCGCCGTCGTCGCCCCGGCTTGCGTGGCCGATGACGAACAGGCTCACCCGCGTCGTGCTCGGCTGGGCCTGGAGCTGGTCCGCGGGGGTCCCGACCGACGTGGTCGGTGTGCTGCTCATGGCGCGTGCTCCACGGTCACGTCGAGGAAGTGGGTGGCGCACGAGATGCAGGGGTCGTAGGAGCGCACGAGCTGCTCGATGCGGATGTGGGCCTCGGGCTCAGGCAGCGCCAGGGCACCTGGCGCGAAGCCGATCAGGGCGGCCTCGATGGCGGCCTGGTTCTGGCTCGTCGGCGGCACGATCCTGGCCCAGGCGACACGACCGCGGTCGTCGACGCGGTACTCATGGAAGAGCAGGCCGCGTGGTGCCTCGGTCGCCCAGCCTGCCGTCCCGGCCCGTGCCTGCCAGGCGACGTGCGCCTCGGCCGGCGGACGATAGCCGGCCACGATGTCCCGCGCCTCGGCGGCAGCGTGGACCAGCTCGACGGCCCTGGCGACGATGCTCCGGAACGGGTTGCTACGGATCTCCGCGGCCAGGCCGGTCCGCGCCAGCGCCTCCGCCGCCAGGGGGTGGAGGCCGTCGCCGGCGAGGGTCATCCGGGCGGCCGGGCCGACGAGGTATGGCCGGCCGTCCATGGTGTGCGACTGGAGCGCATTCGAGCCTTCGACCTGGGTCTCGCGGAAGGTCGTCGACCAGTCGGCGCCGGGGATGTCGATGCCATCGCTGGAGACGATGCGGCCCTCGTTCATGGGGTAATCGGTGGCATGACGGAGGGCGACCAGTCGGGCGGGCTCGACCTCGTAGGACGGCGTCGGGAAGGCAGCCACCCAGTCGACCATCGCCAGCGCTTGCTCGACCGCTTGGTCGAGAGCCGGCGCCAGGACCGCCAGCTCCGTCACGCGCGGCGCCCTGCTGAAGCCGCCGACGCGCACGCTGACCGGATGGATGGGCCGGCCGCCGAGGAGCGTCACGATCCGGTTGCCGGTCTTCTTGAGCGCCAGGCCACGCTCGACCGCGCCGCGGTCCAAGGCCGCCAGCGCGATGCCGCTCTCGACGCCCAGGAAGTCGGGCGCGTGGAGCAAGGTCACGTGGAGGGCGTGGCTCTCGATCCACTCGCCGCAGTAGAGGAGGCGGCGGAGCGTGCGCACGACGGGGTCGATCTCGACGCCGAAGAGCGCCTCGAAGGCATGCACTGCGCTCATCTGGTAGGCGACCGGGCAGATGCCGCAGATGCGCGCCACGATGTCGAGGACGTCGTCCGGCCGGCGCCCGACGACGAGCTGCTCGAAGTAGCGCGGCGCCTCGAAGATCGCCAGGCGGGCCTCGACGACTCGGCCCTCGCGCAGTCGGAGCCGCAGGCGTCCCTCGCCTTCCACTCGGGTCAGCTGCCCGATGTCGAAGTCGCGCTCTTCCGTCGGCGCGACCGCTGTCCCGCTGCCGGTCCCGTGGCCTTCACCGCCGTGCATGGCCATCCTCCACGGCATCGGTCGTCGGCGCGGCGGCAGTGCCAGCCCGATAGGCCGCGGCGGCCCGGGAGGCCTGGTCGGCGAACGTGGGCGCCATGGCCGTGAAGCCGGCGAACCGTTCGTCGACGTCCGCGGCGGTCATGCCGTCGGCCATCAGGCCGCGCTGCAGGCCGATCACATTGGCCGACTCTCGAGGTCCGAAGCAGGCATAGCAGCCACGCGCGAAGGCCGGGCACAGGGCGCCGCAGCCCGTCCGCGTGACCGGCCCGAGGCAGGGTTCGCCGAAGGCGACCACGACACAGACCCGACCGGCCCGCTTGCACTCGAGGCAGACCGCCTCGTCGGGCAGCTGTGGCCGACGGCCGACGAGGGTCGCGGTCAGGAACTCGACCAGCTGGCCGGGTGCGATGGGGCAGCCCCGCAGCTCCGCATCGACGGTCACGTGGTCCGCGATCGGCGTCGCGGTGGCCAACGAGTCGACCCAGGCCGGCTCGGGGTAGACCGACGCGCGCCAGCTGTCGTGGTCGGCGACGTTGCGCAGGGCCTGGATGCCGCCGGCGGTGGCGCAGGCGCCGATGGTCACCAGCTTGGCCGTGCGTCGGCGGAGCTCGACGATCTCCTCGGCCTGCTCGGGTGTGCTGACCGAGCCCTCGACCAGCAGCAGGTCGTAAGGCCCAGCCGAACGGGCGGATGTCGCCTCCGGGAACTCGACGATCTCGACGCGGTCGGTGATGGCCAGCAGCTCGTCCTCGAGGTCGAGGAGGGTCAGCTGGCAGCCGTCACAGGAGGCGAACTTGACGACACCCAGTCGCGGACGGCTCATCAGCGACCCTCGCGTCCGAAGGCATCGCCGAGCTCCGCCAGGCTGAAGACGGGGCCGTCGCGACAGACGAAGAAGCGGCCGAGCTGGCAATGACCGCACAGGCCGACGCCGCAGTCCATATGCCGCTCAAGGGTCACGACGATGCGGTCGTCGGTCAGGCCACGGGAACGCAGGACGTCGGCCGTCGCCTCCATCATCCGCTCCGGCCCACAGACGGCCGCGACCGTGCCCTCGGGGATCCGCTCGCTGTGATCGAAGAGGTGGGTCACGACGCCGACCCGCCCGAGCCAGTCGCCGCCCGCGCGATCGACGGTCTCGTCGACCAGCAGGCCGGCCTCTGTCCAGGCGGTCAGCTCTGACGTGAACAGGCGGTCTCGCGGCGTGCGGGCGCCCAGGAAGATGCGTACGGCGCCGAACCGCAGCCGGTCGGCTGTGATGGCGTCGATGAGCGGCCGGAGCGGCGCCAATCCGATGCCACCGGCCACGATGACGACGTCACGGCCGTACATGCGGTCGACCGGCCAGCCCCGGCCGAGCGGTCCGCGTAGTCCGACCTCGCTGCCGATCGGCAGGGCCGTCAGGGCGGCCGTGGCCGGCCCCGCCGCGCGGATGGTCAGCTCGATGGTCGCGTCGTGGACCCGGGAGACGGAGATCGGCGCGGCCGGGAAGCCGGGCAGGCCGACCATCACGAACTGGCCCGGGCGCGGCTGTGGCGCGTCGATCCAGGCCACTGTCAGGGTCACGCTGTCGGCAGTCTCGCGGTGGCTGCCGATGATGCGGGCTGGGCGGAGCCAGGCGTCGTCGACCGGCGTGGTTACGGCCAACTGCAGGATGGGCAGCGCCTGCCGCGGCGGCGGCGCGATGGCGGCAAGCTCCTCGCGCACGTCGATGGCCACCGGGCACCAGGTGACGCAGCGGCCGCAGCCGACGCAGCCGAAGGTGCCGAACTGCTCGACCCAGGTCGAGAACTTGTGGGTCAGCCACTGGCGGTAGCGATCCTGCGGGCGGGAACGGAACGTGCCCCCGGCGACCGCCGCGAAGCTGCTCGAGAAGCAGGAGTCCCAGGCCCGCTGCGACGTCGTCTCGATGCCATCGAGGTCGGAGACCTGCTCGACGCTGGTGCAGAAGCAGGTCGGGCAGACGAGCGTGCAGTTGCCGCAGGTCAGGCAGCGCTCGGCGACCTCCGCCCAGCGGGGGCTGTCGAGGGCGGCCTCGAGTCGGACGGGCAGGCCGGTCGTCGCGACACCGGCGTTGGCACTCACGGCGGCACGCGCGTCTGCGACGCCGCCAGCGGCTTCGTCCCGCTCCGCATCGGTCGCCGGTCGGGTGGGCACCTCGGTCAGCAGATCGGCGCCGCGGGCGCTGCCGATGCGCACGACGAAGCCGTCCCGCGTCTCGGTCAGCACGAGGTCGGCGCCATCGCGGACTTCGGGACCGGTGCCCATCGACGTGCAGAAGCAGGTCGAGGCGGCCGTGGTGCACTCGGTGGCCACGACCAGGGCCGACGCGCGACGAGCCGCGTAGTCGGCGTCGGCGACCGGCCCGCGAAGGAGGACGCGGTCCTGGACGTCGAGCGCAGCGAGCTCGCAGGCACGAACGCCAAGGAACGCGATCGGCGGCGCGTCGGGGATGGCCGCCGTGAACGTCGCGCCAGCGGCATCCCGGCGCGCAGTGCCGATGGGCACGCGGGCCGGGAACGTCCAGCGCTTCGGGCTCATCGGCCCGACGGTGAAGTCGAACGTGCGACCTTGGCGGCCCTCACCGAGGCGGTATCGCCCGGGCGCCTGCGACTCGCGCACGCCCGTCGGCAACTCGTCGGCGGTCGCGATCTCGTCCAGGATGACCGCGCCATCGCGCACGGTCGGCCCGATGACCTGGCGACCGTCGGCACGCATGGCCTGGATGAGGCGATCGAGGTCGGCCCGTTCGAGGAATGCGGTGGAAGTCGGAGCCGCGTCGCGAGTCGCCCTCGCCGTCGGCATCACCAGGCGCCTTCGAGCTGCCCGGCGAACAGGTCGAGGAGCTGCAGGCGGGTGCCTTGGAGGCGACGCGCCATGGTCTCGAGCAGGCGTGGGTAGAGCGACGCCGCGAGCGCGTCGTCGGCGTGGAGCGCGGTCCGCAGGGCGACCGCCTCGACCACCAGGGCACGGACCGGGATGACGGTGACCGCGGTCGACGTCGCGCGATAGGGCGGTACGACCGCCGACCAGCCGACCACGTCGCCGGGTTCCACGGTCAGGATCGTGGTCCGGCCGCGGCCCGGGACCACCAGGCGCAGCGCCACCCGGCCGGAGAGGACCAGGCCGAACTCCGTGGTCAGCTCGCCCTCGCGTGTCATCTCGGTCCCAGCCGGTACCTCGACGACGCGGGCCAGGTCCAGGAAGGCAGCGCGGGCGTGCGGCGAGAGGTCGGCGCCGAACCAGGTGGTGGCCAGACTGGCTGCCAGATCGTGTCGTTCTTTCACGACCTGACGGTAGGTCGTGCGCCTGCTCCTTCGACAGTGCCAAGCGTCGCGCTGGTCGTCCCCTTGAGGGTCGCTGGGCACCTGCCGGAGGGGGCCGACAATGGGCCGTTCGGCCCTATGGATGGCGCTCCAGGGGCGACTACGTTCGTGGCCTGAGCGGATGCCGCAGGGGACGCGCGGCATCCGCTCTTGTCGTCCCCGGTCCTTCCGCTGTGGCCTTGCGCGCCGGTCGTGGATGCCGTAGGTCCGGGATCAGATGCGGAAGCGCAATCTCGCCTCGCGGGTCAACTCGTCGCGGAAGTCGGGATGGGCGATGGCGATGAGCGCCCGCGCGCGGCCCTGGATGCTCTTGCCGAAGAGCTCGGCCACGCCCCATTCGGTGACCACCGTCCGGACGTGGGCGCGCGACGTCACCACGCCGGCACCCTCGGGCAGCACGGGCGTGATGCGCGAGACGCTGCCGCCCTTGGCGCTCGATGGCATGGCGATGATGGCGCGACCGTGCTCGGCCAGGGCAGCTCCGCGCACGAAGTCCATCTGGCCGCCGACGCCGCTGTACAGATGCGTGCCGATGGAATCGGCGGCGACCTGGCCGGTCAGGTCGATGGCGATGGCCGAGTTGATGGCCGTCATGCGACTGAACTGGCGGATGACCCGCGTGTCGTTGGTGTAGTCGACCGGACGCATCTCGACCATCGGGTTGTCGTCGATGAAGCGATACAGGCGCGCGGTGCCGAGGGCGATGGCGGTCACGATCTTGCCCCGGTTGCGCTCCTTGCGGGCGCCGGTCACGACGCCCGCCTCGACCAGGTCGACGAGCACGTCGGTGCACATCTCGGTGTGGATGCCCAGGTCGCGCTTGCCGCGCAGGGCGTGTCCGACCGCTTCGGGGATGGCGCCGATGCCCATCTGGAGCGTGGCGCCATCGGCCACGAGGTCGGCCACATAGGCGCCGATGCGCTGCTCGACGGGGCCCACCTGGGGCGGCCGATGGACGTACGGCGGCACGTCGACCTCGACTGCGAGGTCGATGTCGGAGACGTGCACGAACCCGTCGCCGAGCGTTCGCGGCATGGCCCGGTTGAGCTGCGCGATGACCGTCGTCGCGCTCCGGATGGCGGCCAACGACGCGTCGACCGAGGTGCCCAACGAACAGAAGCCGTGCTCGTCAGGGAGCGTGACGTTGATGAACACCGCATCGAGTGGTACGACACCGCTGGTGAAGAGTCGCGGTACGTCGGAGAGGAGGACGGGCACGTACTCCGCCCGGCCGTCGTTGACGGCACGCCGGGCATTGGGGCCGATGAACAGCGCCAGGTGTCGGAAGCTGCCGGCGACGGCGCGCTGAAGGTGGGGTCCCGGGCCTTCGATATGGAGGTGGACGACGCTCACCGCCTGCAGCTCGTCGGCGCGGGCGACCAGGGCATCGAGCAGCACCGACGGCGTCGCACCGGCGCCCTGGACGTAGAGCTGCTGGCGAGACTCGATGCCGGAGACGGCCTCAGCGGCCGTGACGACGCGCATGGCCCGAGTGTAGGCTGCCCGATGTGCCGGGCGCTGCCCGATGGACCGATCGGGCCGGGCCGTGGCGCAGGTCCTTGTCCGACAGGGGAGGGAGCCAGGTGAGCGGATCAGAGTCGTCGGCGGACCCGACGGAGGCTGGGACGGACCGCCCGCCTCCATCGCCTGCCCCCGGCGCGGATTCGTGGGCGCCGTTGCTGCCTGCGGCTCCCGTGGCCGCCGCATCGGCGCCGGCAGCAGGTGCCCCGACCCACGCCTGGGGATCGGCGTCCGAGGTCCGCCCGGGTCCGGCGCCCGGCTTCGCCTACGTCGGATTCTGGCCGCGCGTCGGTGCCTGGCTGATCGACGGACTCATGCTCGGCATCGGCTTCGCGATCCTGTTCGTCGTCTATGCGGTCGCGCTCTTGGTGCAGCTATACCAGGTCGCGACGGTGATCGACCCCGAGACCGGCGCCGTGACCGCGTCGCAGGCCGAGCTGATGGCGGCGTTCGGCCCGATCATCGGCCTGACCTTCGCGTTCTACGGCGCCATATTCCTCATCTTCGCGGGCTATCACGTCCTGTTCTGGGCGTACCTCGGTGGCACGGTCGGCCAGCGGCTCCTGGGCATGGAGGTCCGCCGAGAGTCGGACGGCGGGCGCATCGGATTCTGGCGTGCCTGCCTTCGGTACGTCGGCCTGCTCATCTCGTGGTGGGCGTTCGGCATCGGGCTGCTGTGGGTCGGGTTCGACCCGAGAAGCCAGGGCTGGCATGACAAGATCGCCAGCACCTTCGTCATCCGGCGGAGCTGACGATGGATCGCGGCCCCATCCCCGGCTGGGCACCGGCCGACGAGCGATCGCTGACCGGCGACGCCGCCCGACGGCCGGTCGGCGCCGTCGTCGGGGAGGCCTTCGGCCTCTATCGCCGTCACGCCAGGCCCCTGCTCCTGATGACCGCCGTCCTGGAGGTGCCCGCGACCCTCCTCGCGCTGCCGTATCTCATCCTGACTTGGTCGCTGCTCGCGGAGTCGCTGGCATCGCTCCCCTCGATCGGCGACCTCGCGGCGCCAGACGGGCAGGGCGGCTCCTCGGTGATCTTCTGGACATCCACCTTCTCGGACCGCTTCCGCGTCCTCGCCGACCCGCTGGTCGGGGCGCTCGGCGGCGCGGGGGCCATCCTGCCGTACGTGGCCATGATCATCCTGGCCGCGCTGTTCGGAGCCTTCCTGCTGGCGCCGGACGCGCCTGCGCCCAGTCCGCGTGCAGCCGCCGGACGAACATTCCGCGCCTGGCTGCCGCTGCTCATCGTGAGCGTCGTCGTCGTCGGCGCGTGGGCACTCCTGGGTCTCGTCTCCGCCCTGGTCAACGCTCGAACGCTCGACGCCCAGCTGGCCGGTGGCGCGCGGCTGTCGTCCGCCTCATCGAGCCTCGGCATCGGGTTCGCCGCCCTGCTCATCCTTTGCGCCGGCGCCTACGTCATCGCTCGGTGCGTCTTCGTGCCCCAGGCGCTGACCCTCGAAGCGCACGGGCTGGGCTCGGCGGTCCGGCGCAGCGCCCGCCTGACGCGCCGGCGCGTCCTCCACGTGGTCTTGATCCTCATCCTGGGCGGCCTGATCATCGGCTTTACGGGCGGGCTGATGCTGCTCGTGGTCGGCGTGCTTGGCGGTGTGCTGGTCGTCCTCGGCGGGGATGGCCTGCTGCCCGCCGTCGGCTTCGTCGGTGCAGTCGGGTACCTGAGCGTCCAGGTCCTGCTGGGCCCGATCGTGCCCCTGCTGACGACCATCCTCTACCGCGACGCCCGGGATGCAGGCGAGCGCTGACGCGGGGTCGCCCGAACCGTCCGAGCGTGCCTGACTCGCTTAGCCGGCGCCCGGGATACGGTGCTTGGCGACGTAGGCGGCGGCCTGCGCACGCCGCTCGAGGTTCAGCTTGGAGAGGATCGAGCTGACGTAGTTCTTGACCGTCTTGTCAGACAGGAAGACCTCCGAGGCGATCTCCTTGTTCGTCTTGCCCTCGGCCACCAGTGCCAGGATCTTCTGCTCCTGCGAGGTCAGCGACGCGAGCTCATCGGTGTAGCTGCCGGCAGCGATGCGACGGACGCGCTCGAGCACCTTCTCGGTCACCGCGGGGTCGAGCAATGACTCGCCCCGGCCGACGGCCTCGATGGCGCTGACTAGGTCGCGGCCGCGGATCTGCTTCAGGAGATAGCCGCTGGCGCCGGCGATGATGGCCGAGAGGACGGCCTCCTCGTCGGGGTAGGAGGTCAGGATGACGATGCGCACCTCCGGCATCTCGGACCGGATGTCGCGGCAGGCCTCGATGCCCGATCCGTCGGGCAGACGGACGTCCATGATCACGAGATCCGGACGCATGCGTCGAACGACGCTCATCGCCTCTCCGACAGTGCCGGCTTCGCCGACGACCTGGAAAGCATCGCGCCGATCGAGCAACGCGACGAGGCCCTGACGGACGACCTCGTGGTCGTCGACGACGACCAGCCGGAGCGCGGGAAGGGACGCGTCGCTCACGTGGGGGTAGCCTCCTCAGCCGCCACAGCTCCCGGACGGGATCGGATCCGGGTCAGCGGCACCGTGATGATGATACGCGTGCCGCGCGACGGGCCGCGCTCGATCCGGAGCTCACCGCCGAGCGCCCGGGCACGGTCGCGCATGTTGCCGATGCCGAGGTGCTCTGGTCGGCCGTTCGGCCGTTCCGCCATGCCTCGGCCGTTGTCGGCGACGACGAGCTGCAGGGCGCCGCCGTTGACGGCCAGCTCCACCCGTGCCCGCGACGCCTGGGCGTGGCGGACGACGTTGCTGAGCGCCTCGCGGGCGATGCTCAACAGCTCATGGGTCGCCTCGGTCGTGACCTCCAGGTCGTCGCCGCCCTGTGCGTCGACCTCGATGTCGATGAGCGTGTTGACGTGCACCTCCTCGGCGAGCGCCGTGAGGCCGCCGACCAGGCCAGCCTGGAAGAGGAGCTCGGGCCGCAGGCCGAAGATGTAGTTGCGCAGGTCTCGGATGGTCACCTGGAGCGCGTCGATGGCGCGGTCGAGTCGGGCGCGCAGCAGCTCCGGATTGTCGACGGCCTCGTCGGCCGCATCCTCGAGGCCGAGGGAGACGCCGTAGATCGACTGGATGATGCCGTCGTGCAGCTCACGCCCGATGCGCTCGCGCTCCTCGACCACGGCCAGCTGGCTGATGCGGTGGTGCAGTCGAGCGTTCTCGACGGCGATGGCAGCGTGACGGGCGAACGCCTCGACCAGCTCCAGGTCGGCCTCGCCGAACCGTCGTCCGTCCCGCCGATCGGTCAGATAGAGGTTGCCCACCGGCTGGCCTCGAACGACGACCGGTACGCCGATGAAGCTGTGCATGGGCGGGTGGCCGGGAGGAAAGCCCGACCGACGTGGATCGTGGGCGATGTCGGGGATGAGATACGGGCGACCCTCCCGGATGATGAGGCCGAGCAGGCCTCGGCCACGCGGCGGATCGCCGATCCGCGCCCGCTCGGCGGCATCGAGGCCGCTGGTGATGAAGCGGTCGATCTGGCCCTCGGCATCGACGATGCCAAGGGCGGCATAGCGCGCCTCGGCCAGGTCGCGGACGCGGTCGACGATGAGCTGGAGGACGGTCTCGACGTCGAGCACCGAGGTGATGGCACGGGTGGCGACGTCCAGGGCCGCCATGCGCTCGGCCACGTGGCGGGCCTCCGCTCGAGCCCACGCGGCATCGAGCGCCAGCTCGATGGCGCGCACCGCCTGCTCTACCTGATCGTCAGCGCTGGTCAACGAGCCGGGATCGATGATCAGCCGACCGAGCGGCACACGGCCGTCGTCGGC
Source organism: uncultured Chloroflexia bacterium (assembly GCA_963833535.1). Taxonomy (GTDB): domain Bacteria; phylum Chloroflexota; class Limnocylindria; order Limnocylindrales; family CSP1-4; genus CSP1-4. The sequence continues at coordinate 134,296 of CAWHYC010000001.1, forward strand.
CGCCAGCGGCCTAGTCTGGAGCGGCGGCCTTACCGTGCGGGGCCGCCGCGTGATGGTGCCAACGCCAAGGGACAGCGTCGGCAGCGGCTGGGCGTCGACATCGAGGTAGGCGCCGGCCAGGCCGTTCGCCGCGACCAGTCGTGCCAGCGCGCGCTGCACATCGGCGCGTCGGCGTGCCGTCGGCGATCGGGCCCAGGCGTGCAGCGCGTCGATCCCGTCATGGAGCGGCAGACGACCCTCGGTCACGCCGCGAGCGTAGCAGGCCGATCGGGACGCCCGAACGCGCTCCGTCGCGATGGGTGTCGGTCGCCGCCCGCCTCGGTCTGTCCGGCCCGGTCGAATCGGGCCACAGGTCACCGGTCGGTGGGATGGATCGCACGCTAGCATCGCGACCATGAGCGAGCAGCACGTCCCCACCGTCCATACCATCCCACCCGACATCGCCGCGCCGCCCGATACGACCGAGGTGAGCCTGCCCGGGCTGACGCGTCGCGGCTTCCTGCGCGTATCGGCCGTGACCGGCGTCGGCGTGGCCGCCGCGGCGGTGGCCGCCTGCACCCCTGGTGCGGCGGCCTGGACATATCCCCCCTCGGCGGCCTCACCGATCCCAGGGGGCTCCCCGGCGACATCACCGGCGGCCTCGGCGGCGGCCAGCGCCAGCCCGATGGCGTCCCACGACGCGGGCGCGTCACCCGAGCGCGGCGCCCTCGACCGTGCCGACCGGCGACATCCCGCCGGGCTGGTCCGCACACGACGTCGAGGCACGCGACAAGATCCGTCGCTACCTTGGCGACCTCGTGCCGGCCCTCAAGGGCATCTACGGCGAGGCCGTGTTCTTGAAGCTGGCTGACATCCTGGGCGCCGAAGACGACTACCCCGCCTTGCACGAGAAGCCGGCGTTCGTGCAGGTCCCGCAGCTCGTCCTGTCCGACGCCTTGAAGCCGCTCACGCCACGCGTCGAGGGTGGCGTCAAGATCTTCGAGCTGACCATCGATGCCTTCGACCAGAAGATCGACGAGCTCTTGCCGCCCGTCGCGGCCCTCGGCTTCAACGGCCAGTGGCCCGGCCCGACCATCCGCGTCAACCAGGGCGACAAGGTCCGAGCCATCTTCACCAACAACCTCGACGAGACGACCGGCGTCCACTTCCATGGCGTCGAACAGGACGACTTCTTCCAGGACGGTGTCCCGTTCGTGACCCAGAAGCCCATCGTCCCAGGCGAGACATACGCCTACGACTTCGTGGCCAGGAATGCCGGGTCGCTGATGTACCACTCGCACCACAATGCGACCGACCAGGTCGGCCGGGGATTGCTGGGGGCGTTCATCGTCGACCCGCCCAAACCGCAGGCCGCCTACGACCGCGAGTACACGTGGATCTCGGACGACGCGCTGGGCGGCTTCACCATCAACGGACATGGCTTCCCGGCGGTCGTTCCCGTCCTGGCGGCAGTCGGCGAGCGGGTGCTCATCCGGTTCATGAACGAGGGCGTGATGATGCATCCGTGGCACAGCCACGGCTACGCGATGGACGTCGTGGCGCGCGACGGCATCCCGCTCGGCAGTGCCGGCTTCAAGGCCGACACCCTGGGCGTCAACCCAGGCGAACGCTGGGACGCGGTGATCAGCGCCACCCGGCCGGGGATCTGGGCCTTCCACTGCCACATCCTGCCCCATGTCGAGGGCATGGCCGGCATGTTCGGCATGGTCAGCACGCTCGTCGTGGTGCCCAAGGCGTCTGACGTCGACACCATCATCAGCGCCCTGCTCGCCTGACGGCGCGGCGATCCGACACCGCGCCGATCGACGATGCGCGTCGGCCGCGGCGCGCCCGTGCGGTTCGAGACGCCGGCCTAGGTCGACGAGCGCCGCGTGGCGCCCACGACGAGGGCGACGCCCAGGATGATGAGCCCGATCGGCCAGATGAGGTCGAAGTCGAGCTGTGGGAAGACCTGTCCCGCAAAGGCCAGGCCGCCGACGATGACGAGGACGGCCCCGATGATGAGCGGGGCACCGCTGGTGTCCCGTCGTTCACGTCGGGCCGCACGTCGAGCCTCGCGCGCCGAGAGGGCCGGCGCCGACGCACTCGTCGTACCCGGCGTCCCGGCCGTGACGCTGGCTTGTGACCCGGCATCCGCTCCTGTGGATCCAGCGGGGGAGGGGTCGGTCGTCGATGCGGGGCCAGTGACGGCGGTGCCCGATGCCGGGGCCGCGGCCCAGCCGTCGGTGCCTGCCGGCCCAGCCGGCGTGGCCGCCGATGGCTCCTCGGGCACGACGATGACCATCACGATGTAGAGCAGGAGGAAGAGTCCGCCGGTGAACAGGATGAGCAGGGCCCAGCCGATGCGCACCAGCGAGGGATCCAGGTCGTAGCGTTCGGCGAGTCCACCGGCCACGCCGGCGATCATGCGGTCGTCCCGCGATCGATAGAGTCGGTCGTCCATCACTGACAGCCTCCTGAGCGGATCTCTGCAGATCCGAGGTTCACGCTCAAACGCAACTCCGACCCGCTGCCGGCGCTCGTCCAGGCACTCGTCACCCAGGCGTCACCCTCGCGCGTGAAGCCGGGTCCGACGTCGACGGACCCGAGCGCCGAGCTCGACGTGATGCGCATCGCCGTCCCCTCAGGGACGCACAGGCTGAGCGACCCGGCGTTGACGCTGGCCGAGCCATCGAACGGCGAGCCCGGCAGCGAGATGTCGGCGCTGCCGGCATTGATCGAGACGGACAGGCTGCCGATGACGGCCTCGGCCAGGCGGGCGGTGGCCTCGGCGGCGTTGACGGTCATGCTCAGCTCGGACAGCCGCGCGCCGCCGAGATCGGCGGCGACGCTGCCCGCCGACGCGTCGATGTCGAGCCCGATCTCTGGCAACGTCGGCAGGTCGACCTGGAGTCGGGCGTCCTTGCCCTGGTTCCAGATGGCGGTGCCCCCCGCGCGATCGACCTCGAGGCTCGTGGGATCGGCCGAGAGGTCGATCTCGTCGGCCCCGACGCCGGTCGCGGCCACCGTCCAGTCGGCGCTCGCGGTGGTCCCGATGACGACGTCGGCGCAGGGGAAGGCGACCTGGACCTGAGCTGTGCTGCCCGTGAACGTGCCGGACTGCGTCGTCGCTCCGCCGCCGGTCCCACCCGTCGGGATGCACGAGATACCGGCGTTGATCGGTGTCGCCAGCGCCCCGCCGATGATCAGCCCGAAGGTCAGCCCGACGATGACGTTGCCGACCGCGGCGAACGCGGTCCGGCGCAGGATGAGCCCGATGCCGATGCCGACGAGGATCAGCGGCCATAGCCGCCAGATGCCCTCGAACCAGGCAGGGTCGACCCAGCCCAGCCTGATCGACAGGGGCACGAGCCCGAGGGTCAGGAAGAAGACGCCCCACCCGAGGCGCCCACGATCGATGCGCATGTGGTTCCCTCCTCGGAGCCACGGACGATGGCTCCGGTCGCGACCGGCACGACGGGCACCGCCACCGCCATCGGGCCGCCTTGTGACGCAGGCGGTGCCTGAGCGTCGAAGCAGACGTCACGCAGGAGCGCCACGGACGTGGCCTCACGAGCGTCGTCGTGTCGGTCTAAGGATACGGTCATCGTCACATCCCGACGCGAGGGCCGGACGGCCCGTGGTACCGTGCCGGGAGGCGTGACTGGAGGAACGCGATGCGGCTGAGCGACTGGCAGGCGAGCCCTCGGGGGCAGAACGTCATGACCGACAAGGTCGCCTCGGCGTACGGCCCGGCGCTGGCGGTCATCGGTGCCGAGCCGGATCCGGTGGCGTATGTGGTGTGGGGGGATGACCCCGACCGACGCTACGTGATCCTCGCCGCCGTGGACGCCGGCCTGGCCATCGTCAACGTGCGGGTCAACGTGCCCCAGGAGGGCCCGCGGGCTGCTGCCAAGCTGGTCCGCTGGAGCCGCGTCCAGGTCGGGGAGCTCTCGGTCGAGGCCCATCACGGCCGTCGACACGTGACCAGCCAGATCGAGAGCGTCGTGCTCCAGGGCACCGACGAGGAGGCCGACGAGATCGGCGCTTTCGTGGCCCACGTCCTGGGCCGCATCGACGGCCGCTTCGTATCGCCGGTGCATGAGCCGTGGAGGGCAACGGACCCCCGCGGCGAGCCGTCTGTGGAGGGCGAGGTCGAATCGAACGCGCGTTCTGTTTCTTCCCTGGTGCCCATCGAGCTGCCGGCCTCGACCGACCCCGTCTGAAGCCGCCCCGATGTCACTGAGCGCCATCGATCACGACCACGACCACGTCGTCTTCATCGATCCGGCCCACGATCCACTCCCAGCCTGGCGTCGGACGCTCCGGTATCACCTGACTCGGACGACGCTCTGGTTCCTCGTGCGCTGCTGGTTCCGGCTCCGCCGCGAGGGCTTCGATCGCCTGCCCGAGCCGCCTTACGTGCTCGTCTTCAACCACCTCAGCTGGGCCGACCCGATGATCCTCTACGCGACCTGGCCGGCATCGGTCCGTGTCCACGTCTATGGGCCGAAGGAGGCCGACATGGCGGTCGGCTGGCGGAATCGACTCATCGGCTGGATCGGTCATGCCGTCCCGTTCGATCCCGACAAGTCCCATCTGCTGACCTCGGCCAAGCGCGCCGTGGCGGTCCTGAAGGCCGATCGTGTGCTGGCCATCGCCGGCGAGGGCCGCTTGACCGAGGACGAGGACGTCGTCCTGCCGCTCAACGAGGGTGCCGCCTTCTTCGCCATCCGGGCCGGGGCGCCGATCCTGCCGGTGGCCATCAACGGCACCCGCTGGCTCGCCTTCGGCAAGGTCGTCCGGGTGCGGGTCGGGACGCCCATCATGACGATCGGCCTGCGCGCCGACCGCGAAGTGCTCCGCGAGGTCACCGATCGCCTGCAGGCCGACCTGGGTCAGCTGGTGCTCGGCTACCCCGATCGGCGCATCCCGGGGCCGGTCGGGCGCTGGCTGACGGACGCGTTCGCCGATCGACCGTGGCGAGCCGCGGAGGCTGCCACTGGTGCCGCCGCTGCCGCCGAAGGCGCGCATGGGCCGGCCACGGCTGCCGACGTCGGTGCGGCTCAAGCCGCCGCTGGACCACCTCCGAGCGCTGCCTGACCATCCGCTGCGTCCAAGACCGACTCCGAGTCCGTGCGATAATCGCCCGACTGACCCACCGCCGCTCCGACGAGCGCCTTCGAGGGACCTGGCCCTGGCCGCGACCGGACTGTCCGAGAATCCCAAGGAATACCGCAAGCGGCTCGACGAGCAGCCCGACGAGCAGATCGACGGCTGGTCGATCGAGCTCATGCGCGACCTGTCCATCCGACTCGGGGTGCGGCGCGTCCTGAAGGACTTCCAGCGAGCGGCACGGCTCGACGTTCGCGAGCTCGAGCGTGTCTATGCTGGCGGAGGAGGGCCTCCAGCCGCCTTTGGCCGGACCGCCGAGGGCGACATCATGGTCCCGGCCATCACGCTCTATTGCCTGGTGCCCGGCCTTCGGCGCTACGTGCCCGACGCCCGCGATCGGCTCTCGACCTACCTCGTGGACAACTTCCACGAGCTCGTTTACATCTAGCGCCACGACAGCGATCGGACCTGCGCGACCGCCCAGCGCGCGGCTCGGCGCCGTCGGCCTGATCCATCCCTTCCCGACGGCGCTGGTCGCCATCTCGACCGGCATCCTCGGCAGCATCGCCGGCGGCTCGGTCGTCCAGGCCGCCATCCTGACGCTGGCGATGGCAGGCTTCCAGGCGTCGATCGGGGCCCTCAACGACCTCCGCGACCGGATCGACGACGCCGTCGGCCAACCCTGGAAGCCGATCCCTTCGGGGCGCGTCGGTCCCGGCGCCGCGCGGTCGGTCGTGGTCGCTGGCGCAGTCGTCGGCTCGGCGGGCTCGCTCGTTCTCGGACCGGCCACGTTGCTCGCCGGCCTGGCCGGCTACGGGCTGGGCGTGGCGTACGACCTTGGCCTCAAGCGCACGCCCTGGGGTTGGGCCTGCTTCGCGCTCGCCCTGCCGCTCGTCCCCGTCTATGCCTGGCTCGGAGTCGGCGCCGGGCTGCCGCCGAACCTTGGCACCCTGATCCTGCTGGGCGGCCTCGCGGGCACCGAGCTGGCAGTCGCCAATGGGCTCGTCGACGTCGCAACCGACGCGGGCACGGGGACGGGCGGCGTCGCCGTGTGGCTCGGGCGGAGGCGGGCGCGCTTCGTGATGGTCGCGACGGCCCTTGGCACGCTAGCGGCGGCCTGGCTGTCAACCCTGCTCGGCGCCGGGCTCGTGGGCTCCGACGCGCCGACCGTGCCAGACCTGCTGGTACCCGTCATCGGCAGCGTGGCGCTGCTGGCCGGGGTCGCGATGTCGCTGCGAAGCGAGGCGATCTGGTCGTGGCGGGGCTGGCATGTCCAGGCGCTCGGTGTCGCGATCCTGGCCTTGACCTGGATCGTGGCGGCGAGCTAGGCCGGCGGCGAGCTAGGCCGGCGGCGAGCTAGGCCGGCGGCGGGTCAGCCCTCGCGGTCGGTGGTCCCGGAGCGGACGAGGGCGATCGCGTTCTCCAGCTTGAGCTTGGAGATCGTCAGGTACTTGGCGAGGTTGCCGCGATCGACGTCGCCGAAGGCGTCCAGCGCCTCGGGCGAGCGGAGGACCATGACCAGCTCATCGAGGGCCTCGGCCAGGTGGCCTTTGGCAGAGATGAGCGAGTCGTCGCGGATCTCGGTCGGCCGGACGCCGGTCCACGCGGCCGTGGCCTCGACAAATCGGTTTCGGCGGGCCGTCGGCCTCGTGTCGGCTTCGCATCGACTGGCGCTTCGGTGTCGTCGGCGGGACCGCGCGATCGGCGGCCCTCGATCTTCTCGCGCAACCTGACCAGGCTGAGTTCGCCGGAAGCGACCTGCTCAGCGAGGCGGCGGCGCTTCCGAGGATCCTCGACCTTGAGCAGCTCGTAGGCGTGCGAGACCGTGTCTTTGCGCAAAGACACGAGCTGACGGATCTCCGGCGGCGCATCGGCCAGGCGCAGCCAATTCTCGATGTAGCCCTTGTCCTTGCCCAGCTTCTGCGCCAGCTTGCGGACGGAGTACCCATGCTCGCTGGTCATCCGGTCGTACATGATCGCTTCGTCGAGCGGCGACAGATCTTCGCGCTGGAGGTTCTCGATGATCGCGATCTCGAGCGCCGTGTCGTCGTCGATCTCTTCGATCATGGCCGGGATGGTCTCGAGGTTGGCCATCTTGGCGGCTCGCCACCGCCGCTCGCCGGCGATGAGCTGATACCGGCCGCCCTCGTGAGGACGGACGAGGATGGGCTGCAGGACGCCGTGCTCCTTGACGCTCGATGACAGCTCGGCGAGCGCCGCCTCGTCGAATGTCAGCCGCGGCTGATCAGGGTTGGCGTCGATGCGTCCGACCGGCACCTGGCGGATGCTGGTGGCACGCGCCGAGCCTTCAGGGGAGAGGAGGCTGATGATGGCCGGAGAGAGCTCGCGCTCCTCCGAGAGCCGCCGCGCGGCAGTGCCACGGAAGTCAGGCCTGGCCAAGATCGATCACCTCCCGTGCCAGCTCGCGGAAGGTGCGAGCGGCGTCCGACGTGCTGGCATAAGCGGTCACGGGTCGACCCGCAAGCGGCGCCTCACCAAGCTTCACCGTCTGGCGAATGATGGAGTTGAAGACGTGGTGGTCTCCGAGCTCACGAAGCTCGTCGAGCATCTCGCGGCCGAGGATGGTGCGCCCGTCGTAGAAGGTCGGCAGCAGTCCGAGTACCCGCAGGTCGCGATTCAGGCCCTTGGCGCGGATCTGATTGATGACCTTGACCAGGGCTGTCAAACCCTTCAGCGCGTAGTACTGCGTCTGGACCGGGATGATGACGCTGTCGGCGGCGACAAGGCCGTTGATCGTCAGCAGGCCCAGCGTCGGAGGGCAATCGATGAGCACATAGTCGTAGTTCTCGTGCACGAAGCCGTTGATCACCTCGCGCAGCGCATGCTCGCGTCCGATGGCGGTGAACAATTCGACCTCGGTCGACGCCAGCTCCAGCGTCGACGGCGCGACGTCGATGCCCGCTGTCTGGGTCGGGATGATGACCTCGCGCATGCTGGCGCGAGAATCGGCTAGGACATCCGCCATCGAGCGGTCGACCGTGCCGAGGTTGATCCCGAGGCCGACCGTCAGGTTCGCCTGCGCGTCCATGTCGATGCACAGGATGCGGTACTCCTGCTCGGCGAGCGCGCCTGCCAGATTGATAGCGCAGGTGGTCTTGCCGACCCCGCCCTTCTGGTTGGCGATGGCGATAACGTCAGCCACGAATCCGTCACCTCGAATGCGAACCATCTGTCGAACGACACGCGAACGCGCTGTCGGAGGCTGCGGATGCTACACCGCTGCGCAAGATGCGGCCATAGGTATCACGGCCTATCTTCGTTCCAGCCGCCCGATCCGCGGACTCGATCTGCCTTGACGGGGGTTCGGTGGTCCACGCCGGCGATGGCGGTTATCCACACCTTGGGCCAGTTGTTCACCGTTTCTGTGGATATCCCGATCGCTTCCATGCACATCTGGTCCGCGAGTTCGAGGCGGGCGATCCAAGGATATGCACCCTTCCAGCCGTTCGCGGCAGACCCGGGGCGCGCTACGATGGGCACGCGTTCGAGCGCGACGCCTGTCTTTGCGCAAAGACGCCCAGGAGGTGAGGCGTGCCGAACAACCGCGAGCGGATGGAGGAACTGCGTCGGCTGCGAGCCGCGTCGCGACTCGGCGGGGGAGAGGCGCGCATCGCGCAGCAACACGAGAAGGGCAAACTCACGGCACGCGAGCGGCTCGACCTGCTGCTCGATGACGACTCGTTCGTGGAACTCGATGCCTTCGTCACCCACCGCTCCACCGACTTCGGACTGGAAGACCAACGCATCCTGACCGATGGCGTCGTCACGGGTCATGGCACGATCGATGGGCGCACGGTCTTCGTCTTCAGCCAGGACTTCACGGTCTTCGGCGGCTCGCTGTCAGAGGCTCATGCCGAAAAGATCTGCAAGGTCATGGACCTGGCGATGAAGGTCGGGGCACCGATCATCGGGCTCAATGATTCGGGCGGCGCGCGCATCCAGGAGGGGGTCGTATCCCTGGGCGCGTATGCCGACATCTTCCTGCGCAACACGTTGGCGTCTGGCGTCGTGCCCCAGATCTCGGTCATCCTTGGCCCGTGCGCTGGCGGCGCCGTTTACTCCCCGGCCATCACCGACGTGACGATCATGGTCGAAGGCACCAGCTACATGTTCGTGACCGGACCGGATGTCGTGAAGACCGTGACGCACGAAGACGTCGATCGGGAGCGACTGGGCGGCGCCATCACGCATACCTCGATCAGCGGTGTCGCTCACCTGGCAACCAGCGATGAAGCATCCGCCCTCGAGCTGGCGCGTCGGATCCTCGCCCACCTGCCGCAGAACAACCTCGACGATCCGCCGACGCGTCCGACCGACGATCCCGTCGAGCGCATGGACGTGGCGCTCGATTCGCTGGTGCCGGATTCACCGAATCAGCCCTACGACATGCACGACGTGATCCGAGGCGTCATCGACGATGGCACCTTCCTCGAACTGCAGCCAGCCTGGGCCGCGAACATCATCGTCGGCTGGGCGTGGCTTGGCGGACAGAGCGTCGGGATCGTCGCACAGCAGCCGTCGGTCCTGGCCGGAGCGCTTGATATCGACGCATCCGACAAGGCGGCCCGTTTCGTGCGCACGTGCGATGCCTTCAACGTGCCGCTCGTGACCTTCATCGATGTCCCGGGGTTCCTGCCCGGCGTCGCGCAGGAACATGGCGGCATCATCCGCCATGGCGCAAAGCTGCTCTACGCGTACGCGGAAGCGACCGTGCCCAAGCTGTCGGTCATCACCCGGAAGGCGTATGGCGGCGCTTATGACGTCATGAGCAGCAAGCACATCCGCGGCGACATCAACCTAGCCTGGCCCACGGCGGAGATCGCGGTCATGGGTGTGGCGGGGGCGGTGAGCATCATCTTCCGCGAAGAGATCGCTGGCGCTGACGATCCCGAAGCGGAGCGCGCGAGACTGGCCGCGGATTACGAGGCGCGCTTCGCCAATCCGTACATCGCTGCCGCTCGCGGTTACGTCGATGATGTGATCCTGCCCAGCGAGACCCGGCCCCGATTGATCGCAGCGCTGCGGATGCTGGCGACGAAGCGGGAACGGAATCCCGCCCGGAAGCACGGCAACATCCCGCTTTGATGTCTTCGTGCCGCGGCCGACGCTGATCGTGGATCGAGGCGCGAAGGACGTGTCTTTGCGCAAAGACGGGGTCGGTCGTGACCTGGCGTCGCCTCCGTTCAAACGAGTGCTCATCGCCAACCGGGGTGAGATCGCGCTCCGGGTGATGCGCGCCTGCCGCGACCTTGGCTGCGAAACGGTGGCCGTCTTCAGCGATGCCGATGCCGACTCTCGACACGTCCGAGCCGCGGACCAGGCCGTCCGCATCGGACCGGCCCCGGCCGCCGACAGCTACCTCCGAGTCGACGCCATCATCGGCGCCGCCAGGGCGACCGAGGCCGACGCCATCCATCCGGGATATGGGTTCCTGTCCGAGCGGCCGGCACTGGCCGAGGCCTGTGTGGCGGCCGGCATCGTCTTCGTCGGGCCCGAGCCGGCGACCTTGCTCGGCCTCGGCGACAAGCTCCATGCCCGACGCGCGGCCAGCCGCGTCGGCGTCCCGGTCGTGCCTGGGACCCTGGAGCCCGCCGCCATCGACCGCCCGGATTCGCTGCCGGCGATCCTCGCTGAAGCGGCGACCGTCGGCTTCCCACTGATTGTCAAGGCGGCTGCCGGGGGAGGGGGGCGCGGCATGCGAGCGGTCGACCGCTCGGCCGAGCTGCCGGCTGCCCTCGTCGCCGCCTCGCACGAGGCGATGACCGCGTTCGGCGACGGCGCCGTCTACCTCGAGCGGCGCATCGACGGGGCCCGCCATGTGGAGGTCCAGCTGCTCGGCGACGCGTGGGGCGCGATCGTCGCGCTCGGCGAGCGGGACTGCTCGGTCCAGCGGCGCCACCAGAAGCTGGTCGAAGAGGCTCCCGCGCCGGGCTTCGATCCCGCCTTCCGCCGTCGGCTGCACGAGATGGCGACCGACGTGGCCCGCGCCATCGGGCTGCGCAATGCCGCCACGGCCGAGTTCCTCGTCGGCCCCGAGGGCGAGGCGTGGTTCCTGGAGGTCAACGCGCGGCTGCAGGTCGAGCACGGGGTGACCGAGCTGGTGACCGGTCTCGACCTCGTCCAGGAGCAGCTCTGGATCGCGGCCGGCGCGAGCCTCAGTGCGGCGGTCCTGCAAGTCGCGGCGGAGGCCGCATATCCCGCACAGCACGCGATCGAGGTGCGGCTCTCAGCGGAGGATCCGGGTCGGTCGTTCGCGCCGATGCCGGGTCGCATCGGGCGCTGGCGACCGCCCACCGGCCCAGGCATCCGGATGGACGATTGGGTCGAGGACGGCACCAGGATCGGCGGCCACTACGACCCCCTGCTCGGCAAGCTCCTCGTGGTCGACACGGACCGAAGTCGGGCCATCCAGCGGATGGCGAATGCGCTTGCCGATCTCGAAGTCACGGGCATCCAGACGACGCTGCCCTTCGACCGCTGGCTGATGACAGATCCGGCCTTTCGGGCTGGTGAGCTGTCGACGGACTTCGTCGAGCGCCACTGGCGGCCTGACTCACACCGCGATGCCGCGGCGGCAGTCGCGGCCGACGCTGCGCTGGGTGCCCACCTGAACGGAGGCATCGCCCCGTCCGACGCCGATCCGGAGAGCTTGCGCGAGCGGGATGCCCCTGTCGTGAGCTTCGCCCCCCAACCTCGTTGGCTCGGCACGGGGTGGCTGGCGACAGGACGCCGCGAGTCGGTCGACCGTTGGCCACGGTGAGCGACGCTCGGCCACCGACTCCAGGCACCTATCGCGTGACCGTCGACGGTGCCCGGCCGCAGGTCTTCGAGCTGGCACCGGACCCCATCCGGGTACAGGACGAGCAGCTGGTCGCGAACGATGCCCGGCCCGGCGCTGATCAAGCTGGTCACGCGGTCGGCAAGGTCACGGTCCTCAGGCGACCCGGCGATGCGGGTGCCACCCACGCCAGCTATGAAGTCGTCGTCGACGGCTGGCGCTTCATCGTCGGCGTCGAGCCGGCCGCGCGGGCAGAGCTCCGCGAGCGCGGGTCCCGGACCGGCGAGCGCGGCCGAAGCCGCGGCCGGCAGATCGTGAGCGCCCAGATCCCCGGGCGCATCGTGATCGTCGCGGTCGACGTGGGCGACGTGGTCGAGGCGGGCCAACTCCTGCTCGTGGTCGAGGCCATGAAGATGGAGAACGCCGTCATCGCGCCGTGGGCCGGTACCATCGCTCGCATCGGCCTCGTGGCCGGCCAGACCGTGGAGCTGGGAGATGAGCTGGTGGTGATCGAATGAGCGGCGGCGGCGACCCGCGCTCCGAAGGCTCCACTGGGGCACGCGAAGGTGACCCCCGCCGGGAGGGCGCGGACTCCGGCTGGGAGGGCGCCGATCCCGGCCGCGAGCGCTGGCGCGCCACGACCCGAGCCGAGGCTCTCGCCGAGCATGCCGAGCGCCGCCCGGAGTTCGTGACCTCGAGCGCGATCCCCATCCGCGACCTCTACGCGCCCGCCGACATCGCCGAGCTCGACGAAGAGCGCGACCTGGGGCGACCCGGCACATTCCCATTCACCCGCGGCGTCCAGCCGACGATGTACCGCGGCCGCTTCTGGACGATGCGCCAGTACGCCGGCTTCTCGACCGCGGCCGACACGAACGCACGCTTCCGCTACCTGCTCGAGAAGGGCCAGACAGGCCTCTCGGTGGCCTTCGACCTGCCGACGCAGATGGGCTACGACTCCGACGCCGTCGAGGCCCAGGGTGAGGTCGGTCGGGTCGGCGTGCCCATCAGCTCGCTGGCCGACATGGAGACGCTGCTCGACGGCCTGCCGCTCGACACGGTCAGCGTCTCGATGACCATCAACGCCACGGCGCCGATCCTGCTGGCCTTCGCTGTGGTCGCTGCCGAGCGGCGCGGGGTCCCGCGCAAGACGCTCTCGGGCACGCTCCAGAACGACCTGCTCAAGGAGTACATCGCGCGTGGCACGTACATCTATCCGCCGCGCCAGTCGATGCGCCTGGTGACCGACGTCTTCGAGTTCTGCTCGACCGAGATGCCGCGCTGGAACACGATCTCGATCAGCGGCTACCACATGCGCGAGGCCGGAGCGACGGCCGCCCAGGAGCTGGCTTTCACGCTCGCCGATGGCATCGCCTACGTCGAGGCGGCCATCGCCCGCGGCCTCGACATCGACCGGTTCGCGGGCCGGCTGAGCTTCTTCTTCGCGGCCTGGAGCGAGCTCTTCGAGGAGGTCGCCAAGTTCCGGGCCGCGCGACGCATGTGGGCCAGGCTGATGCGCGACCGCTTCGGTGCCCAGGACCCGAAGTCGATGACCTGCCGCTTCCACGTCCAGACGGCGGGCTCGAGCCTGACCGCCCAGTCGATCGAGAACAACGTCGTGCGCACCACCATCCAGGCCCTCTCGGCGGTCCTTGGCGGTGCCCAGAGCCTGCACACCAACTCGCGCGATGAGGCACTCGCGCTACCGACCGAGGAGGCCGCCCGACTGGCCCTCCGAACCCAGCAGATCCTGGCTTACGAGGCCGGGGTGACCGAGACGCCCGACCCGCTGGCGGGCAGCTACTACGTGGAGACGCTGACCAACGAGCTGGAGGCCGCCGCCAACGCCTACCTCGAGGAGATCGAGGCCATCGGCGGCACCTTGGCGGCCATCGAGGCGGGCTATCAGCAGCGGCAGATCCAGGAGGCCGCCTACGCCGTCCAGCGTCGCATCGAATCGGGCGACCAGGTCGTCGTCGGCGTCAACCGCTTCGTCGACGATGCGGTCGCCTCGCCACCGCTCCAGCGCATCGACCCCAAGGCGGAGCGCGAGCAGGTCGAGCGGGTGCGCCGGATCCGTGCCAAGCGGAACGCCGCAGCCTGTGAGTCGGCGCTGGCGGCGCTCGGGGAGGCGGCCACCGGCACCGTCAACCTCCTGCCGCCGATCATCGCCGCCGTCGAGGCTCAGGCCACGCTGGGCGAGATCAGCGACCGGCTTCGCGTGGCCTGGGGCGAGCATCGCGAGCTGATCACCGTCTGAGTGGCGGTGCTCGCCGAAGCGCCGAGTGGCATGTACGGCCCTGGGCCTGGACCGCCGATGCGGACGACGTGCACCTGTCACGGATCGAGGGTGAGTCTCCGGCGCTGCCCGGTCGCCATCTACCCATCCGACGGGCATCAGGAGCGATCGAACGCTGTCGGTGACGTACGATGCGGCCATGACGCCGCCGCCAGCAGTTGCCAGGCTCGCCGACGATCATCGGCTGGGGAGGGTGCATCACGTCGCCATCGTGGTCCGCGATCTCGATGCGGCGCTCGGCTTCTACCGGGACATCCTGGGTCTCGTCGTCGAGCTGGTCGAGCCCATGCCGCACGATCGGGTGACCATCGCTTTCCTGCCCATCGGGGAATCGAAGCTGGAGCTGGTCATGCCGACCGACGAGTCGACCGGCGTGGCGCGCTTCCTGGCCAGCAAGGGTGAGGGCTTCCACCACGTCTGCTTCGAGGTCCCCCACATCGCCGACACGCTCACCCGCCTGGCTATCGATGGCGTCGAGCTCATCGACACCGTGCCCCGCAAGGGCGCCGAGGGCCCCGTCGCCTTCCTCCACCCACGCTCCTGCAATGGCGTGCTGGTCGAGCTGATCGAGGTACGCGGCGGCCCGGCCTGGAAGGCGCTGGGCTACTAGGAATCACACGGTCCGGCGCCGAGCCGCTCCCGGTCGCGCGGAGCCACTGGTCTACGAAGCTCCGCGACCTCGCTCCCGGTCTGCGCCTGGTCCCTACCGGGGCGAGCGGAGCGGGCTCTCGATGGCCACCAGGATGGCGGCCGCACGCTGCTCGGACGCCATGGCGGCTGCCCTGCGGCGCGTCAGCCGCAGCGCTTCCGCCCGCAGCCGCTCGGCGCGTGCCTGCCAGACCGTGAGCCCCAGCTCGTCCCAGGCGCGGACCGCGCGACCGAACGAGACCGCAGCCGCTGCCGGATCTCCGCCGTGCAGCGCCACGATGCCACTCGTCTCGTGGTCGATCGCTCGCGGTTCGCGACCCGTCAGCGGGCCGACGATGGCCGATGTCGCGCGATCCAGGCTGTCGACCGTCGTCATCGCGCGGCGAGTGCCGACCGAGTGCCGCGGAGAGGCCCCGCGCTCAAGCGCGGCGACCTGGGCGAGCGCCGCGTCGGCCGTGGCGACCAGTCCGATCGCGCCGAGAGAGGCCGCCAGTCGGCGGGCTCGTCGGAGTTCGCGGCGGGCCTCGCCCAGGCGACCGGCACCGAGGTGGGCGCGGCCGCGGAGCAGCGGGCCGAGTGGCACGAGCGCCCGCCAGCCGTTGGCTGCTGCACGTGCCTCGCCCGACGCCGCAGCCGCGAAGACGCGGTCCCAGCGTCCTCGATCGAGGTGCACGGCCGCGGTCGTCAGGTCGATCTCGGCCAGCTCCATGGTCACACCCAGCTCGACCAGGATGCGTCGGCCGGTGGCCAGTCGCCGCATCGCCTGTCGCGGTCGGCCGGCCCTGACCGCTGAGCGGGCTCCCGCCGCCAGGACCAGCGCGCGCAGATGGCGGGCGCCGGCAGCGTCGGCGATCCGGAGGAGATCGGCGATGAGGCGCTCGGCCTGGGCCGGCCGGTCGGCCACTGTGCGCACCAGGGCCTCGATGAGCAGGCTGTCGACCTCGACCCAGCGATCGCCCGTCTCCGCCGCCGAAGGGCGGGCCTCGAGTGCTGCTCCGAGGGCTCCGTCGAGATCGCCCCGATACCAGGCAGCGTAGGCCGCCGCGCGGCGCAGCGCGGCGACGCCGCGTTCGTCTCCACTGCGGGCCACCAGCCGGGTCGCCCGCGCCAGCCAGTCGCGCGCCTCGCGCCCACCGGCCACGGTCAGCAGGTAGGCGAGGTCGACCGCGACCAGCTCCCGTTCCGGTCGATCGCGACCGTACAGCCCGTACGCCCGGCGATAGGACTGCAGCTCGCCCGAGAAGTCGTCGAAACGCTGCGCCTCCGCGAGGCGGTGATAGGCGCGCGCCGTGCCCACGGTGGGGCCGGTCGCCTCAAAGACGACCAGGGCGCGTTCGATGAGCGTTCGAGCGACCGAGACCTCGCCGAGGTTGCTTCGGGCTCGACCGAGCGCGAGCAGCGCGAAACCGAGCGCATCGGTCTGCCCGGTCGTGGCCACGAGGTCGAGCGCACGCTCGGCTGCCTCGATCGCTTCTCGGTGACGCCCGAGCTCGCCGAGCCCCTCGGCGCGCCCGATGAGCAGCCGCGCCAGCTCGCCGCCGTCCACGGCCGCTGGATCGATGACGGCGATGGCCAGGCCACGCCCGTAGAGTGCCTCTGCCAGCCGTGGCTGCAGGGCGAAGACCGCATCGCCCCATCGACGCAGGGACCGACTCGCGAGTCGCGCCGCGTCGTGATCGGGACCTTCGCGTGAGGAGAGGCGACCGAGCTCCCAAGCCTGTTCGTACTGATGCGCGATGGCCGCCACCGCGACCTCACCGACCCGCTCCTGCAGCCAGTCGGCGATGCGTCGATGTCGCAGCGCACGGTCCGACCGCGGCAGAGACTCGTAGGCCACATCCCGGATGACGTCGTGCTTGAACGCGAGCTCCACGGCCGCCGGGACACGCGACCCCGAGCGGCGACGGAGGATGTCGCGATCCTCGAGCTCCGCGAGGCTGTCGCGGACGGACCCGGGCGCCCGACCGCGGCCATCGGATGCCATCGCCTCGAGCAATGCATCCCAGGTCACCGACCCGGCGACCGAGGCATCCTGAAGCGTCGCCTTGGCCGCCGTCGAGAGGCGGTCGAGCCGCGCTGCGATGACCAGTCGGAGCGTCGCCGGGACCCGCTCGATGGCCTTCGGGTCGGCGACCTGCCAGCCGGTCGGCCCGCGAACGAGGGCATGCGTTTCGACCAGCATCCGCGCACTCTCCTCGAGGAAGAGCGGGTTGCCTGCGGCTCGTGCGACCAGGCGGCTGACGACTGCGGGTGGGACGTCGCCGCCAAGCGCGCTGGCGATGACGATGCGCGCGTCACGAGCGCCGAGCGCGCCGAGGCGGACCGTCGCCAGGCGTCGTCGCCAGGCGTCCGGCTCCGGCCTCGAGAGCGCGATGAACAGGACGCGCTCGGACCACGGCACGAGATCGATGGCCTCGAGCAGCAGCTGCAGATCCGGATCTGCCCAATGGACGTCGTCGAGGACGACGATCGTCGGTCTGCCGGCCGCCAGCGCCCGGATGACAGGCTCGACGGTCGCCCGCGGATCGAGCGCTGCACCGCCGGGCGGACCGGGTCGGTCGCCGCCGGCGGTCGCCTCGTGAAGACCGAGGATCGTCTCCAGCTGACGTTCGAGGCCGGCCATGGCCGAGCCAGGTGTCGCCGCCCGGGCGTCGCGGGCGACCCGGCGGAGTCGTCGCCGCGCGCTCGACGGGCTGAGCCCGGGCCGAATGCCGACGAACGTGGCGATGGCCTGGGCGACGGCCGCCAGCGGCAGCCGCTGCCCGTATGGGTGGCACGCGCCGTAGAGATGCAGCCAGCCCGGCAACCGGATGCTGAGCTCGTCGGCCAGCCGGGTCTTGCCCAGGCCGGGCTCGTCGACCACGACCAGCACGCGACTGCGATGCTCCGCCTCGACTGCCTCGGCCTCAGAAATGAGGCGGCGCACGATGGCGGTCCGATCGACGAACGGCGAGGTCGGGCCAGCGGGCGAGCCGAGGTAGCCGGGTCGCCCGGCCGCTGCGGCACGGATGCCGCGCGCCTCGAAGGTCGTCAGTGGCCGCGCCTTGCCCTTGGCAGCCAGCAGCCGGCGTGGTCCGTAGCGCAACGAGCCGCGTGTCAGGGCCCGCGTGGAAGCGCCGACGATGACCTGACCGGCGACGGCTAGGCCAGCCAGCCGCGAGGCCACATTGACGGTGTCGCCGACGATGGCGAAGCCCGACGACTCGCGGGACGGCGCCACGATGACCTCGCCCGTGTTGACGCCGACGTGCAGGCCGGGAAAGGCCACCGCGGCCTGCCGTGAGGCGAGCTGTCCGGCCAGGCTGACCATCGCCAGGGCGGCGCGGACCGCTCGCTCGGCGTCGTCGTCGTGGGCGGTCGGCACCCCGAAGACGGCCATGAACCCGTCGCCCATGACCTGGGGTACGGTCCCGCCGTGTCCCTCGACGACCAGGCGAAGGTCGGTCAACCAGGGACGGACGACGCCGAAGACCTCTTCGGGATCGAGTGTCTCGGCCAGCGCCGTGTAGCCGGCCAGGTCGGCGAACAGGACGCTGACGACCTTGCGCTCCGACTGCAGCACGGGCTCGCCGCAGGTCGGGCAGCTGAGTGCTTCCCGCGGCAGGTTCGATCCGCAGGCCGGACAGCGCCCTGGTTCGATAGCTGTTGGCGTCCCAGGCACGCCAGTCGGTCGGCGCGCTCGGGTCATGCGGGCGCACCGACCGCCCGCTCTGGGTCAATCAGGATCGGGGCCCGAAGGTTCGGTCGCCGGATTACGGACGAGTGACGTTTCATGCTTGACGATGCCGGCGACGCTGATGATCTCCTCGACCCAGGCGTTGACCTCCTCGCGGGTGTCGGCATCGACCTCGATCAGCACGTCCCAGCCGCCGACGATCAGGGCGGAGCCAAACTGGTCGTTGCCGTCCCAACGCCGGTTGAGCTCGTCGAAGACCGCGCGCCGCAGTCCGCCCTTGGTCCAGATCCGGATGTAGGCACCGATCGCCTTCTTGTCGCTCCAGCGCGTCGGCGCCCGGGTCCCGATGGCGACCGCGTGACCGGTGCTGGTGCCCGGATTGACCGCATCTCGGACCGCCATGATGTTCGAGGCCAGGACGTCGAAGCCGGCCAGCCCTTCGTCGGCCTCGAGGAACGCGACGGCTCCCCAGTCGCCGGAAAGGGTGCGGGTCGCATACCGGATCTCGCGTCGCCTCCAGGAATCCTTGAGCTTCTCCCACGTGGCGGCATTGCCATTCGAGATGAACATGTAGACATCGTGCTTCGGCATCGTGTCGTCCCTCCCTGCCGCCGGCGGGCGCGCGGCTTTGGTCTAGTTGACGCCTCGGCGGCCCCGAATGCAAGGGGCCATCGGGCCTGCGACAGCGCCTCGAGCTATCGATCGGGGCTGAGGCCTGCCGCACGCAACAGCGCCGGGATCTCGGTCGGTGAATCGGCCACACGGATGCCGGCCGCCTCGAGCGCGGCGACCTTGCCGGCCGCGGTGCCCATGCCGCCCGAGATGATGGCCCCGGCATGGCCCATGCGCTTGCCTTCCGGCGCCGTGCGGCCGGCGATGAAGGCGACCATCGGCCGGCCCTGGAGATGCTCCTCGGCGTAGGCCGCAGCCTCCTCCTCCTCGCCGCCGCCGATCTCGCCGATGAGCACGATGGCGTCCGTCTCGGAGTCCTCGCGAAAGAGCGCCAGCACGTCGCGAAACGTCAGGCCGTGGATCGGGTCGCCGCCGATGCCGACGCAGGTCGACTGCCCGATGCCGGCGTCGGTCATGGCCTGCACGACCTCGTAGGTCAGGGTGCCCGACCGAGAGACCAGCCCGACCCGGCCCTCGCGATGGATGGAGCCCGGGATGATGCCGACCTTCGCCCGACCAGGGGAGGTGGCGCCGGGGCAATTGGGCCCGATGAGCCGAGCTCCCGACGCTTCGACGATGGGCACGACCTTGAGCATGTCGAGGGCGGGGATGCCCTCGGTGATGCAGAAGATGGTGCCGATGCCCGCATCACACGCTTCGAGGATGGCGTCAGGAGCGCCGGCCGCTGGGACGTAGATGACGCTCGTGTCGGCGCCTGTCGCAGCCACGGCGTGCGCCACGGTGTCGAAGACCGGGACGCTACCGTCGAGCGCCAGTCGACCGCCCTTGCCGGGCGTCACGCCGGACACCACCTTGGTGCCGTAGGCCTGCATCTGGCGAGCATGGAAGTCGCCCTCGCGGCCGGTGATGCCCTGGACGAGGAGGCGCGTCGAGCGATCGACGAGGATGCTCACGACGCCGATCCCGCTGCTGCGACTGCCTTGGCTGCTGCATCGTCGAGGCTGCTGGCGGTCTCGAAGGCCGCCGCCTGCAGGATGGCCGCGGCCTCCTCTGCGTTGGTGCCCACGATGCGGACGACCATAGGCACGTCGCGCGCCTGCTGGGCGCGGGCCTCGACGAGGCCGCGCGCGACCTCGTCGCCGCGCGTGATGCCGCCGAAGATGTTGACCAGGATGGCACGCACGTTGTGGTCGGACAGGATCAGGCGCATCGCCGCCGCTACCTTGTCGGCCCTGGCGCCACCGCCGATGTCCAGGAAATTGGCTGGCGCACCGCCGGCGCGCTTGACGAGATCCATCGTGGTCATCGCCAGCCCGGCACCGTTGACCATGCAGCCGATGGTCCCCTCGAGCTTGATGAAGTTAAGGCCCTCGGTACGCGCCTCGATGTCGGTCGGATCCTCCTCGGCCAGGTCGCGCATGGCCTCTAGCGCCGGGTGGCGGGGGAGGGCGGAGTCGTCGATGGTGACCTTGGCGTCGAGGCATTGCAGCGACAGCAGCTCTGTGCCGTCGGCTGAACGCTCGCGCACGATGGCCAGGGGATTGACCTCGACGAGGTCGGCGTCGTTGTCGCGCATGATCGAGACCAGCCCCCGGGCGACGGCCACGACGGGCTTGAGGTGGGCGCCCAGGCCGAGCGCGAAGGCCATCGAGCGTGCCTGGTGATCGAGCAGCCCGAGATGCGGGTGGGCGTGGATGCGCACGATGGCGTCGGGGTCGGTGCGGGCGACCTCCTCGATCTCGACGCCACCGGCGGCCGAGCCCATGAGCAGGATCCGCCGAGCGGCGCGATCCAGGACGGCGCCCAGGTAGACCTCCCTGACGATGTCGGCGGCCGGCGCGACGAGCAACGTTCGGACGGTGATGCCCTTGATGTCCATGCCCAGGATCTGCCCGGCCACCGCCTCCGCCTCTGCGGCGCTGCCGGCGAGCTTGACGCCGCCGGCCTTGCCACGGCCGCCGACAAGGACCTGGGCCTTGATGACGGTCCCGTCTGCGCCTGCGCGGAGCTGGGCCTCGGCCAGCGTTCGCGCCTCGGCCGGCGAGCGTGCCACGCCGTATGGGGGCACCGGCAGGCCGGCCGCCGTCAGGAGCGTCTTGGCGTGGTACTCCTGCAGCTTCACGGGCGGTCGCGGGCTCCGGCTGGCGATGGGGCTTGGGGAGCGTCAGGATAGCGCGCCACCTGCCGCGCGACGCCGGCCACCGGTCGCCCCTCGGCGGGTCGGGAATCGCGATAGGATTGGTCGGCCGGCCAGGCCGGTCTCGGAGGGACGACGTCCGCGCGGCCAAGTCTCCGCCCGCTCGGCGCCGCTCGGCTCGACTCGGAGGTCGGATGCTGCTCCGCTACCGCGGCCGCGAAGGGATGTACGGGTGGCTCTTCCACCGCATCAGCGGCATCGCGATCTGGGCCTTCGTCATCCTCCACGTCATCGACATCTACCTCGTCGGCGGCAATCCGGATGCCTACGACGAGCTGCTGGCCATCTACGCCAGCACCGTCGGGCGCATCCTGGAGGTGCTCCTCGGGGCGGCCCTGCTGTACCACGCCCTGAACGGCCTGCGCATCGTTGTCATGGACTTCTGGCCGTCCCTGACACGCTTCCATCGGGCCCTCTGGTGGGCCGTCTGGGTGCCGTTCCTGCTCATCGGCCTGCCGGTCGCGTACCAGATCCTGGCGCCCATCTTCGGGCTGCCGCAGTTCGAGGTCGGTGGTCAGCGATGACGGAGGACCGGCGGCCATGAGCATGTACTCGCGGGTCGGACGTCCCCGGCCGCCACGCCGCAGTCGTGAGTACGTGCTCTGGGTCCTGATGCGCCTGACCGGCCTGGCGCTCTTCGTACTGGCGCTCGCCCACTACCTCATCGTCCACTTCCTGTTCGACCCCGCCCAGCAGACCGCGACCTGGATCATCGATCAGCGCTGGAACCAGATCTTCTGGCGAGCCTTCGACTGGACGCTCCTGATGCTGGTCCTCTTCCACGGCTTCATGGGCATGCGCACGGTCATCGGCGACCACGTCCATCGGCCGCGGCTGCGCGCTACCCTGCTGTTCGCGCTCGCCGTCCTGGGCGTCTTCCTGTTCATCATCGGCACGCTGGTGGTCTTCACCCTGCCGGTGCCGGGCGAGACGTAGCGTGGGCATCGGCATCGGCTCGCCGCACGCGCCGGTCAGGCACGAGTTCGAGGCCGTCATCGTCGGCGCCGGCGGGGCTGGATTGTGGGCCGCCCTGGAGCTGGCTCGGGCGGGTGTCAGGACGGCGGTCCTGACCAAGATGTACCCGACCCGCTCCCACACCGGGGCGGCCCAGGGCGGCGTCTGCGCGGCCCTCGGGAACCAGGAGGAGGACCACTGGGAGTGGCACATGTTCGACACCGTCAAGGGCGGCGACTACCTCGTCGACCAGGACGCTGCCGAGATCCTGGCCCAGGAGGCCATCGAGCGCGTCATCGAGCTGGAGCGCATGGGTCTGCCCTTCAACCGGACCGACGATGGGCGCATCGACCAGCGCCGCTTCGGCGGTCACACCCGCAACTTCGGAGAGGGGCCCGTCCGGCGTGCGTGCTACGCGGCTGATCGCACGGGCCACATGATCCTGCAGACGCTCTACCAGCAGTGCGTCAAGCACGAGGTCACGTTCTTCGACGAGTATCACGTCGTGGACCTGCTCGTGGACCGCGCCGGCGCCCCCGGCGCCATCGCCGGTGGCGTGATCGCCTATCGCATCGCCGACGGAGAGCTGCACGTCTTCCGGGCGGCCGCCACGTTGCTCGCGACGGGTGGCAACGGCCGCATGTTCCGGGTCACCTCCAACGCCCACACGCTGACCGGCGACGGCATGGCGCTCGCCTACCGGCGCGGCGTGCCGCTCCAGGACATGGAGTTCTATCAGTTCCACCCGACCGGCATCGTGGGCATCGGCATCCTCCTTTCCGAAGCTGCGCGCGGCGAGGGTGGCTACCTGCTCAATGACGCCGGCGAGCGCTTCATGGAGCGCTATGCGCCGCGACTCATGGAGCTAGCGCCGCGTGACATGGTCAGCCGCGCCATCTACATGGAGGTCCGTGACGGCCGTGGCATCGGCGGCAAGGATTTCGTCTACCTCGACGTCCGCCACCTGGGCCGTGAGGTCATCGAAGCCAAGCTGCCGGATATCACGGACTTCGCCCGGGTCTACCAGGGCGTCGAGCCGATCACCCAGCCGGTGCCCATCCAGCCGACCGCGCACTATGCCATGGGCGGCGTGCCCACGAACAACGACGCCCAGGTCGTGCTCGACAAGCGCGACACCGTCCTGCCGGGCCTCTATGCCGCCGGTGAGGCCGCCTGCGTCAGCGTCCACGGCGCCAACCGGCTGGGCACCAACTCGCTCGTCGATCTGCTCGTCTTCGGCCGCCGCGCGGGCCGCGCCATGGCCGACCACTGTCGGACCGCCACGGCCCCGGAGGTCGCCGACGATGCACACGAGGCGGTCCGAGGCGAGCTGGAGGCCATGCGCACACGGCACGACGGGGAGAACCCCAACCGCATCCGCCAGGAGCTGGCGATCGCGATGATGGACGACTGTGGCGTCTTCCGGACCGATGAGGGCCTGCGCCGCATGGTCCCGGTCGTGCGCGATCTCAAGGACCGTTACAAGCGCGTCCGCGTCCAGGACCAGGGCACGGTCTTCAACACGGACCTGCTCGAGGCCCGTGAGGTCGGCTACCTGCTCGATTGCGCCGAGGCCACCGTCGCCTCCGCCCTCGCCCGGACCGAGAGTCGCGGCGCCCACTATCGCGAGGACTTCCCGGAGCGCAACGACAGCGACTGGCTGAAGCACACGCTGGCCTTCGCTGCGGAAGGCGGGCCACGCCTCAAGACGCGGCGAGTGACGATCACGCGCTTCGAACCCAAGCCGCGCATCTACTGACCAGAGGCAACGAGACGATGCAGGTAAAGCTGCGCATCCTGCGCTACGACCCCCAACGTGACCACAAGCCACACTGGGAGTCGTATCTCGTCGAGGCCGGCCCGATGGACCGCGTGCTCGACCTGCTCCACACCGTCAAGTGGGAGACCGACGGCTCGCTGACCTTCCGCCGGTCCTGCGCACACGGGGTGTGCGGCTCCGACGCGATGCTCATCAACGGCCGCAATCGGCTGGCTTGCAAGATCCGGATCGACCAGCTGGGCTCGAAGATCTCCGTCGCGCCGCTGCCCGGGCTGCCCGTGGTCAAGGACCTCGTGGTGGACATGGAGGACTTCTTCAGCAAGTACCGGAGCGTCAAGCCGTACCTTATCAACGAGAGCCCGGAGCCGACCCGCGAGCGCCTCCAGACGGCCGTCGAGCGGGCCCGCTACGACGACACGACGAAGTGCATCCTGTGCGCCGCCTGCACCTCATCCTGCCCGTCGTTCTGGGCGCAGAAGGGCTATGTCGGCCCGGCCGCCATCGTCAACGCCCACCGGTTCATCTTCGACTCGCGCGACGAGGCGGCCGACGAGCGACTGGAGATCCTGGCCGACGAGGACGGGGTCTGGCGTTGTCGGACGATCTTCAACTGCACCGACGCCTGCCCGCGCGGGATCAACATCACGCAAGCTATCCTCGAGGTCTCGAGCGCCATCGTCGCCAAGCGGGTCTGACGATGTCCAGTCCCGACCCCGGCACGGGATCGCCCGACCCCCTTCGGCCGGGCCCGCGACGGCTGGTCATCCGCACCGACGGTGCCTCGCGCAACAACCCTGGCCCGGCCTCCTGCGGCGCCGTCCTCATCGACGCCGAGGGCCCCGACCCCTACGACCCTGACGCGCTGCCGGTCGCCGTCGTCGCCCGGGCACTCGGCGTGCGCACGAACAACGTGGCCGAGTACGCGGGCCTCGTGCTCGCCCTTCGCGAGGCGCGACGGCTGGGCGCCGAGGAGATCGACCTGCGGCTCGACTCGAAGCTCATCGTCGAGCAGCTCAACGGTCGCTGGCGGGTCAAGGACGCCAAGCTGCAGGGCCTCTTCGCCGAGGCGCGTCGACACCTGGCGAGCTTCACGCGCTGGTCCGCGACCCACGAGCCGCGAGCGAGGAACCGGGCCGCGGACGCCCTCGCCAACCTGGCCCTCGACGACCCTGAGGCGGCCGCGCTGCTGGTGGCCGAGGTCGCCCGCCGGAACGGACGCGAGCCGCCACCGGCGACCGACGACACGCCCTAGCTCGCCGCGCACAAGCGCCGCGGGCCCCGCGCCGCACCGCCCTGCCGCGGTCTACTCCAGCCAGTCGATGCCGGAGTCCTTCGAGAGCGCCTCGAACATGGCATCGTCGAGCAGCCCGTCCCGCTCGGCCTGCGCCACAGCGTCGAACCATCGATCGAGACCGGCGGGCACGGCCATGAACAGGTAACGCGACGGGATGTCGAGCGGATTGCGGATGGCATGGGGGATGCCCTTCGGCAGCCGAGCGATCCCGCCCGCTTCCAGGATCTCGGACCGATCGTCAAGCCGGACCTCGAGCGCACCTTCGATGACGAAGCCGATCTCATCCTCGCGGCCATGGACATGCATCCGGTTGCCGGTGCCAGGCTCGAACGCCAATTCGAAGAGGTAGATCGTGCCGCCGGTCTGCTGGCTCGTCAGCTTGTGGGTGACGGCCAGGAAGTCCAGCACCGTGCCCGAGTGCGCCGGCACGAAGTTCGGTCGGGTCTCATCGGGTCGCACGGCTGCCTCCATCCCTGATGCGAGCACGGCCGCCGAGCGCCCCGGACGTCCCGTCCGTGGGGCCCTCGACGGCGCGTAGAATCGACCATGCCAGCGAGGCGACCGGACGGTCGCGTGTCGCCCGGGGTGACCCGGACGGCCCGAGGAAAGTCCGAGCTCCACGACGCAGGGTAGCGGGTAACACCCGTCCGCCGAGAGGCGAGGACCAGCGCCACAGAGACGAGCCGCAGGACCGGGCGACCGGAGCTGCGGGTGAAACGGGCAAGCTCTACCCGGTGCAAGGCCGAATAGGAGGATGCGTCGTCGGCTCCGGCCGTCGACACGGGCGCGTCGCCCGGGTCCTCGGGTAGGCCGCTAGAGATGGCGGGCGACCGCCGTCGTAGATGGATGACCGTCCCCGTGGCCGCGAGGTCGCGGGACAGAACTCGGCTTACAGGTCGGCTCGCTGGCGCTTCCCCGACGGGTGGCCGTGCAGCACCTGATGAGGTCTGCGCCGGGCCTAGTCCTCGTCGGGCCGGAAGATGTGGTTGGCCGTGCAGGAGGCGCAGATCGGTCGCGCCGAAACGAGGTCGCCGAGTGGGATGGGGACCTGTCGATCCGGGTAGAGGCACTCCACCTCGTACAGCGCCTCGGGTCGCTTGCGCAGCGCGATGAGGCGCCGATAAGTGCAACGGCGCAGATGCGCGGCAGCGTCAGCCGCCGGCATCGCCGCGGGCTTGGCGAAGGGCTGCAGGAGCGCCACGATCGGAGCCAGACCTCTTCATCCGGGCAGCCGATGCCCGACTTCGTGGACGACGGCGCTCGAATCCCGAGACCACGACCGACGACCGGGCGGCAGCCTAGCATCGGCGTCAAGGGTGCGGCAAGGCACCGGAAGGTACTAGCCGGTACCGTCGACCGATGCCTGGTGCACCGCCGCGACTGCCTCGCTGCCCGGCCCGGCTGACGCTCCGTTGCCGCTTGACACCGCTTCCTCGGTCAGCGTGACAGAGGCCGCGGACCCCCGTGCTAGACTCCCGGCCGACCGACCAGGCGAGGACGGAGACGCGGGTGATCGACGAGCCAACCACGCGCCAGCCCGACGCCTCAGGACCGGGCCGCGAGGCAGCTCAGATCGAACCCGACCCGATGGTCTTCGCCGCACCGCCTGACGACGCACCGCCTGACGACGCACCGCCTGACCTTGACACTGCGACCGCGCGGGCGCTGCTGACGTTGCCCGGACGATCGCCCGACCCGGTCATCTGCCCATTCCTGCGTACCGGCCCCGGGGCCGACCTGCCGCCCGACGGGGTCGGCACCGGCCTTCGCTGCGTGGCCGTCCTGCCCGCGGTCGTGGTCGGCGACCGGCAACGGCAGCTGATCTGCCAGGTGGCCACGCATCCGACCTGTCCGCGCTACGTCCGCGGCGAAGCCGACCTGCGAGCGGCGCTCGCGCCAGGTCTCGGTCAACGCTCGCGGTCAGCTCCGATCGCCATCGGCACCGCCGTCGTCCTGCTCGCCGCCGCAGCCGCCGTGGCCGTCACCAGCGGGATCGGTGCCAGTGATGGTGATGTGGCCGGGGGCGGGGCCGCCTCGACGTCCAGCCCGGTCGCGAGCTCGCGGGCGACGGCGATCCCCATCGAGGGCGGTTCGGCGCCATCGGGGTCGCCGGGCGCGACCGCGCCTCCGCCCACCGTCGCCCCCGTGGCGACCGTTCGCCCGACGCTCGTCCCGACCGGGGACCTGCCGGCGCCGTGGCGCGGCCTCGAGCCATGCCCAGCACCGGCCACCTGCTACCTCTACGTCGTCCAGCGACGTGACACGTTCGGCGCCATCGCCGCCCGCTTCGATACCACGGTCAAGAAGCTGCGCCGCCTGAACCCCGGGCTGACGGACCCGAGCACGATCCGGGTCGGCTCTGCGCTGCGGGTGCCACCGCCCCCGTCCTGATCAGGCGAGGACGGTCAGGCTCTGGATCGGTCTCGGATCCCGCCGTCAGGGCTCGCCTCCAAGCTCGCGACGAGCAGGTCGGCAAGCTCTGACGGCCTTTCGAGCATCGGGAAGTGGCCGCCTTCCATCTCGATCGGTTCGACGCCGACGATGTTTCGCGCGGCCCAGCGGCGAGACTCGGGCGTGAAGAACTCGTCTTCGCTCGTATAGACATAGAGAGACGGGAGCCTTGGCGGAGCCTCCAGAGGGTACGGGCCAGGGTCCGCGTCGTGGCGCAACTGCCCCGCGGCCCATCTCGCCAGCGCCGGATCGAGGTGGCGGTACATGCCCCGGACAGCGTCGTCGGGCCGCCACCAGCTTCGTCCGAGCTCATCGGTCTTCAGCGCATCCCACGCTCCCTCTTGGAGCGATGGGGGCATATCGGGAGGAGGGACCGCGACCGGTGAGCTGGGGCACAGGTAGACGAGGAGTTTCACAGGGCGGCGCAGGGCGACCAATGGGATCGACAAGGCTCCCCCGGAGTGGCCGACCAAGACAGGGTCGCCCACGCCCAAGAGCGCATCAGTGACCACATCTACGTACGTATCCCAGGTCGCGGTCGGGTCGTCATACGGCAGGTCGGGCGCGACGGTTCGATGACCTCGATTCCCGAGCTCGTCCACGAGCAGGTTCCAGCACCAACCGCCATGCCACGCCCCATGGACCAGCGCGAAGGTCGCCATCGCCCTCTCACCTACCCCCGCATCCTGATGTAGCAAGTATCCCATTCGATCCCGTCGAGTCGGCGGACGGCCGGTGATCGACCCCGAGCGTGGCGCGTTCGAGTGGAGCGTCCACGATCCCAGGCCGCTCTGATCGCCCCCGCCTCCCTCCCAGCCAAGAACGGGCTTGACGCAGGTCCGGCGCGGTGTAAGATGCCCGCCACGTGGCACGAAGTGGCACAAAGTGGGGACCAGGGGTGAATGTTCGGTGGGGAACCTGGCGCGGTGGCCCGCAAGTGGGGAGCCACGGCTGGTCCCGAGCACACCCCGTCCGGGCAGTCGCACTGGAGCAGGCACAGGTGTTCACCGGCGAGTACCGGCACACGATCGACGTCAAGGGCCGCATCGCGGTCCCGGCGCGCTTTCGTGCACGGCTCGACGGCGGCGCCTTCGTCTCGCGCTGGATCGACGGTTGCCTGGGGGTCTTCCCGCGAAGTGTCTTCGAGGACCTGGCGGACCGAGTCGCCGCCAAGCCCGTCACGGACGCTGGTGCTCGGACCTTCTCGCGCTTCGTCTTCTCAGGGGCCTTCGAGATCGAGCTCGATGGCCAGGGTCGGGTGGTCGTGCCGCCTGGCCTCCGGGAGTGGGCGGGCCTGGAAGGGGAGACCGTGGTGGTCGGCTCTCGCGATCACATCGAGCTGTGGGCTCCCGCCGCATGGGACACCTACAGCGCGGCGATGACCTCGCCCGATGTCCTCGCTGAGCACCTCCAGGGTCTCGGCATCTAGCGAACCACACGCGTCTTCAGGATCCGGACGGATCCAACGTCGGCATGGCAGCACTGGATGTAGGGCACCGGCCCGTGATGGTGGAGGAGGTCTTGATGGCTCTCTCGCCGCTCCCGGGCCAACTCCAGATCGATGCCACGCTCGGCGGTGGAGGGCACGCCGTCCGGATCCTGGAGGCGAATTCGCCTGATGGCCGCCTGCTCGGACTGGATGCCGATCAGGCGGCCATCGCCAGATGCCAGGTCCGCCTGGCGGCGTTTGGCGAGCGGGCGACGCTTCGGCAGGCGAACTTCGAGGATCTCGACGAGGTCGCCCCAGCGGCCGGCTTCGGAGCTGTCGACGGCATCCTCTTCGACCTCGGGCTGAGCTCCTTCCAGCTCGCCGACGACGACCGCGGCTTCAGCTTCCGCTCCAGCGGGCCGCTCGACCTGCGCTTCGACGCCAGCCGCGGTCGCCCGGCCACGGATCTCCTGCGTGACCTCGACGAGCGCGACATTGCGCGCATCCTGCGGACGTATGGCGAAGAGCCCTTCGCGGGCCGCATCGCCAGGGCCATCGTGGCACAGCGCCGGCAGGCGCCGATCGAGACCGCCGATCAGCTGGCCGCGCTCGTCGAGCGGGCCGTCCCCAGCGCCGCGGGGCCGCCGGCGCACGCACCCTGCGACACGGACCTTCCAGGCCCTGCGCATCGCGGTCAACCGGGAGCTGGACGTCCTGCCGCGCGCCCTGGCGGCCGCCGTCGAGCTGCTCAGCGCCCGGTGGCCGGCTCGCCGTCCTCGCCTACCACTCGCTCGAGGACCGTATCGTCAAGCGCTTCCTCGCCGCCGAGCGACGCGGCTGCATCTGCCCACCGGAGGTGCCGGTCTGCGTCTGCGGTCGGTCGCCCCGACTGCGCGCCGTCGGCCCCACGCCGGGCTTCCCGTCCGATGACGAGATCTCCGCCAACCCACGGGCTCGGAGCGCGCGACTGCGCGCTGCTCAACGACTCGCGGTCTGAGGTCGCCATCGACACATGTGTCCCTGTCCACCGCCACAGAGCCAGCCCCTTGACCCCGCACCTTCGCCGATGACCGACACGAGGAGGGATCGACCGTGAGCCGCCACCAGTCCCGCCGCCGCCGGACGTATGGCCGACGCCAGCACGAGCTCCACGAGCGACGCGACCGACCGGATACCGGGCACCTGCTGGACCTGGACGACGACCAGGCCCCTGACGAGGCGACGGCCTTCGAGGTCTCGCCGCCACTCTTCGACCTGTTCTCGCCACGGCTGCGCTTCTTCGAGGGGCGTGGCTGATGGCTGTCTATCCTGGCGCGCGCCGCGCCACCACGCCGCCGCTCCTGCTGCCGCGGCGGAAGGGTTCGGCCCGGGAGCGGGCCCGCCGGCGGACGAACCGCTCGGGCATCGCCCTGGCGGCGATCATCGCGGCCTTCCTGCTCGGCCTCTTCTACCTGACACAGACCCTGGGCACGGCGATGACTCGCTTCGACATCGAGTCGCTCGCCGCGCAGCGGGCTGACATCGAGCAACGCATCCTGTCGGTCGAAGGCGACATCGCGCGCTGGGGTGCGGAGCCGGCCATCGTCCACGGTGCCCAGCAGGCCGGCTTCGATAGCCTCGGGACCAGCCTCCGCGTGCCGGGGCGCTGATCGCGCGATGTTGGGTCGGACCGACCGTCGCCTCCGTCTGCTCGTCCTGCTCATCGGCTTCGTGCTGTTCGCGGGACTGCTCGCCGCCCGCCTGGCCTACTGGCAGGTCGTGCGTGGGGCGGAGATGCGGGTCGACGCCATGGCCCAGCTCGAGCGGTCGGTCACCCAGCCTTCGGTGCGCGGTGACATCTTTGATCGCAGTGGGACCGTCGTCCTGGCCACCACGACGTACCTCGACCTGCTGGCGGCATACCCGGCCCGGATCGACCCCGCCGACCGCGAGCGCGTAGCGACGGAGCTCTCGACCATCCTCGAGCTCGATGCGGCGTCGGCCGACAAGCTCCACCAGACGCTCCAGCGGGGCGGGGAGTACGCGGTCCTCTTCCGCGCCCTGACGCGCCGACAGAGCGACGCCGTGCGTGCCGCCATCGATGACCCCGACCCTGCGCGGCGCCTCGAGTGGATCGACCTGGAACCGCAGCCGGTGCGGGCCTACCCGAACGAGGGTGGCGCCCCGGGCACGACGCTCGCCTCCCGGCTGATCGGCTTCACCAACCGTGAGGGTCAGGGCCAGTACGGCATCGAGCAACGTTTCCAAGACCTGCTGGGCGGCCGACCGCGGGTGCTGACGGCCCAGCGCGACGTATCTGGCCGGGTGATCGCCGACACCGAGCGTCTGGTCGATGCCGGCGTGCCTGGCTCGGACATCCGCCTGACCATCGACGCCGGCCTGCAGCTCCAGCTCGAGAAGGAGCTCTACGCGGCCTGGGTCGCAGACAAGGCCAAGATGGTGTCGGCGGTGGTCATGGATCCGGCCACCGGCGAGATCCTGGCCTGGGCCAGCGTGCCCGGCTACGACGCCAATGACTACGGACGGACGGCCGACGAGGATCCCTCGATCCTCATCGACCCGGTCGTCAGCGAGGTCTACGAGCCGGGCTCGGTGATGAAGATGTTCGTCGCCGCCGCGGCGTACGATTCGGGCGCCCTGACGCGCAAGACGATCATCATCGACACGCCGACCCTGGTCTTCGGGACCGAGAAGGTCAGCGATTCAGACCACAGGGGTATGGGTCCGGTCACGTTCGAGGACGGCATCGCCTACTCCCGCAACATCGTGGCCGCGCGCTCCGCGCGCATGCTCGGGAAGACGGTCCGGGCGGCCGCCGCCAGCCTGTACGGCATGTGGGATCGGCTGGGCATCGGTCGCAAGACCGGGGTCGAGACGGCCGGCGAGGTGGCCGGCCTGGTCGTCGATCCGGCGACCCGGCAATGGGCGGGCATCGATCTCGCCAACCGGAGCTTCGGCCAGGGTGTCGCTGTCAGCCAGCTCCAGCTGGCGCAGGCCTTCGCGGCCATGGTCAACGGCGGCAAGTTCGTGCGACCACGCCTGGTGGCCGACCTGGCCGGTCAGCCGGTCGAGGCCGTGCCGCCCGAGCAGGTCCTCGACGCACGCGTCTCGACCGAGCTGCGTGACCTGATGCGGCACGTCGTGACCAAGGTGCCCTGGTATCGCAAGGGCACGCAGATCAAGGGCTACGCGGTCGGCGGCAAGACCGGCACGGCGCAGATCTGGGACTCCTCGCGCGGGAAGTGGATGCACAACATCTTCAACTTCAGCTTCATCGGCTACGTCGGGCAGACGCGCGATCGGCCGGCGGCGGTCGTCGCCATCCGCATCGGGCAGGCCAAGCCGCGCGTGGCTGGACAGGGCGACTTGCAGCTCAAGATCACCTCCTACGAGCTGTTCCGACGGGTCGCGCTCGATATCATCGACACGCTGGGCATCCCGCCCCAGGACACGCGGACCCGTGTCACGCGCGACGAATGAGCGGCGCCTGGACGCCGGTCACGGCCGTGGCTGAGCGATCGGACGCCGACCGCGAACGCCGCCTGGTCGGCTTCGGCGCCGATGAGCTGGCCGCCATCGTCGGCGGCCGGCTCCTGCGAGGCAGCACGCGCCAGATCAAGGGTGCGGCCGTCGACAGCCGGCGCGTCGGATCGGGCCAGGCGTTCGTGGCCCTGCCCGGCGAGCGCACCGACGGGCATCGCTTCCTTATCGACGCCGCGCGAGCCGGAGCGGCCGCCCTCATCGTGACCACGCCTCCGGTCGCCGACCGATCGAGTGGCCTGGCCGCCCACGAGGTCGCCATCATCCTCGTCGAGGACGGCCTGGCGGCGCTGGCTGCTATGGCCGGCGCCTGGCGCGACCGCTTCACGCCGCTGATGGTCGCCGTCACGGGGTCGTACGCCAAGACGTCCACCAAGGAGGCCGCGGCCACCGTCCTGGCCGCCCGCCTGCGGACACTCAAGAGCGAAGGCAACCAGAACAACGAGATCGGCCTGCCGCTGACGCTCCTGCGGCTCGGTCCGGAGCACGAGGCCGCCGTGGTCGAGATGGGCATGTACGTGGCCGGCGACATCGCGGCCCTGGCTGCTCTGGCGATGCCCAGCATCGGGGTCGTCACCGCCGTCAGCGGCGTGCACCTCGAACGCGCCGGCTCGCTGGCGACCATCGAGCTAGAGAAGGGTCGGCTGGTCGAGGCCCTGCCGCCCGATGGCACCGCCATCCTCAATGCCGATGACCCCTCGGTGCGCGCGCATGGCCGCGCGCACGCAGGCGCACGTCCTGACCTACGGCTTCGCGCCCGACGCCGACGTGAGCGCGAGCGAGGCGCGCTCGCTGGGCACCGATGGCATGCGCTTCGTCCTCCGGACGCCTGCCGGCGAGGCTGAGGTGGAGACCCCGGCACTGGGCATGCTCGGCATCCACAACGCCCTCGCGGCAGCGGCGGTCGGCCACGTGGCCGGCTTCGAGGCCAGGGTCATCGCCGATGCCCTGGCCATCGGCTTCAGCGCGCCGCATCGGACGGTCGTCGTCGATGCCGGCGCCTGGCGCATCCTGGACGACAGCTACAACGCGAGTCCGGACTCGATGATCGCGGTGCTCGACCTGCTCGCCACGCTGTCCGGGCGCTCGGTGGCGATCCTGGGCGAGATGCTCGAGCTCGGGCCGGACGGTCCGGAGGGACATCGCCGCGTCGGACGGCACGCGGCTGGGGTCGCCGAGCTGCTCATCGCGGTCGGCGCCGGCGGGGCCCAGATCGCTGAAGGCGCCCGGCGGGCGACGCGCGCCGATGTCGAGATCCTCGAGGCGGCCGACGCCGAGGCCGCGCTTGACCTGCTGCGGCCCCGGCTGCGAGCCGGCGACACCATCCTCATCAAGGGCTCACGCGCGGTCGAGCTCGATCGACTCATCCCGCCGCTGGTGGCGCTCGGCCGGGCCGCCGAGGCGGCGGGCTCATGAACGTGCTGGTCGTCCAGGGCATCCTGCTCGCCTTCGCCCTGGTCGTGCTGCTCATGCGTCCTTACCTGGGCCTGCTCAAGCGCCTTGGCTTCGGCAAGCGGATCCGGCTCGATGGGCCGGAGTCGCACTACACCAAGGAAGGCACGCCGACGATGGGCGGCCTGCTCATCATCGTCGTGGTCATCGCGGTCGCCCTGATCCTGGGGCTGGTCGATGCCTCGACCTTCGCGCCGCTCGCGACACTGGCGCTGGTCGGCTCCCTGGGCGCGCTCGACGACATCCTCAACGCCCGCACCGGCGAGGGCATCCGGGCCAGCCAGAAGATGCTCTGGCTCATCGTCGTCGCCGGCTTTGCCGCCTGGCAGATCCAGCAGACCTACGCCATCGACGAGCTGGCCATCCCGTTCATCGGGGCCGTGCCCATCGTGCCGGTCGTCTACATCGCGTTCGCGGCCTTCGCCATCATCGCCGAGGCCAACGGCGTCAACCTGACGGACGGGCTCGACGGCCTGGCCGGGGGCACGCTCATCTTCGCCTTCGTGGCCTACCTGATCATCGCCGCCCTCAACGTGCCGCTGGCACAGCCCAACCTGGCGGTCCTGTGCGCCCTGATCATCGGCGCCCTGCTCGGGTTCCTGTGGTTCAACGTCCATCCGGCGCAGATCTTCATGGGCGATTCGGGCTCGCTGGCCCTCGGCGCCACGCTGGCGGTCACGGCCCTCATCTCGGGCCAGATCCTGATCCTGCTGCTGGTCGGCATCGTCTTCGTCGCCTCCGCCGCCTCGGTCGTGCTGCAGGTCGGCTACTTCAAGCTGACCGGCGGCAAGCGCCTCTTCCGGATGACCCCGCTCCACCACCACTTCGAGCTCATCGGCTGGGACGAGGAGAAGATCACCATGCGCTACTGGATCGTCGCCATCCTGGCGGCGATGCTCGGCGTGGTGCTCTTCCTGGCGACCGTGGACAAGCTGGTATGACGGCCGCCGCCGTGGAGCCGCTCGATGCCGCCACCTTGTCGCTCGATGCCTTTGGCGACCGACCGGTGGTCGTCCTCGGCTTCGCCCGCTCGGGGGTCGCGCTGGCTCGCTTCCTGGCCGATCGCGGCGCTCGCGTGACCGTCTACGACGTGCGTTCGGCGGCCGAGCTGGGCGAGTCCGTGGCGGCCCTTGAAGGTCGGGACATCCGGTTCCTGTGCGGGCCTGCCATCGACCCCGTCGCGGCGCTCGCGGACCAGGCGCTGATCCTGACCTCGCCCAGCGTCAACAGCCGCTACCCGACGACCGAGCCGCGCCTGCGGGCCGCTCTGGCTGCGGTCGAGGCCGCCGGACGGGTGCCGGTCATCAGCGAGGTCGACCTCTTCCTGCGCCTCTGCCCGGCGACCACGATCGGCGTGACCGGGACGAAGGGCAAGACCACGACCGCGTCGCTCATCGCGGCCATCCTGGACGCCGGGTCGCGGCCTGTCGTCCTGGGCGGCAACATCGGCCTGCCGCTGGTCGACCGGCTGCCCGAGCTGACGGCAGATCATCGCGTCGTGCTCGAGCTCAGCGAGCTGCAGCTGCCGACCCTCTCGCGCGGTACCCACGTGGCGGTCTACACCCACGTGACCGAGGATCACCTCGATCGCCACGGGTCGGTGGCCGCCTACCGATCCGTCAAGCGGCGTCTGGCCGAGCTGGTCGACCCGGACGGCGCGCTCGTGCTCAACGCCGAGGATCCGGTCAGCGCCGCGTATGCCGGCCTGGGCACGGCTCCCGTCACGCTCTACCGCCTGGACGACCCGCTGCCGGGCGGGATCGGCGTCCACGAGGGCTGGGTCGTGGCGGCCGGCGTCGGTCGCCTGCCGTCGGCCGGTGGGGGAGTGGCGGCGACCGGTCCGGGCGGGCGGGTCATGCCTGTCGATGAGATCCCGTTGCCCGGCGAGCACAGCGTCAGCAACGTCCTGGCGGCCGTCGCGGTCGGGCTCCTGTTCGGCATCGCCCCCGATGGCATCCGGCGGGCAGTGGCCCAGTTCCCGGGCGTCGAGCACCGGCTGGAGCTGGTCGCCGAGCTCGACGGCGTGCGCTACGTCAACGACTCGCAGGGAACCCAGCCGGCGGCCGTGATGGCCGCCCTGCGCAGCTTCGCGCCGCCCATCGTGCTCATCGCCGGGGGCCGCGAGAAGGGCGTCGACATCAACGAGCTGGCCAGGGTCGTCGCGCAGCGTGCGGCGGCGGTCGTGCTCATCGGGGAGTCCGCGCCGGCCTTCCAGGCGGCGTTCGAGCGTGCCGGCGCGCGGAGCGTCGAGGTGGCCACCACGCTCGAGGTCGCCGTGGAGCGCGCTGACCGCCTGGCTCGCGAAGCCCTCCGACCAGCGGCCCCGGCCGCGTGGCGGCGACGTGAGCGGCGGAACGCTTGCGACCGTGCTGCTCAGCCCGGCGGCCGCGAGCTTCGACATGTTCACCGATTACGCCGCCCGGGGCCGTGCCTTCAAGTCCGCCGTGGCGGCCCTGCCGGTCCGAAGGCGCCGCCCATGAGGAACCCGCCCATCGCCGTCCCGGCAGCACGCACACGGCGACCGGCCGCCGAGGCGCCCAAGCCAAGACTCGCCGGCCGCCCCGAGGCACGCTCGCGGAAGCTGACCGTGACCATCGAGCGGGAGCGCCACGCGCCGGACCAGACGCTCCTCGTGTCGGTCGTGGCCCTGACCGCCATCGGCATCCTGATGGTCTACTCGGCGTCGGGCATCCGAGCCTACGTGACGCGCGCCGACGGGTTCGCCGACGTCGGTCCGCAGCTCATCTGGGCGCTGCTCGGCGTGGCCGCCATGGTCGTTGCCATGCGCATCGACTACCGCTTCTGGCGCCTCGTCTCACTGCCCCTCTTCGTGGTCGCGGTCGGGCTCCTGGTCCTCGTGCTCGTGCCCGGCATCGGCATCGTGATCGGCGGCTCGGCCCGCTGGATCAAGCTCGGCCCGTTGCCCGCCATCCACCCGGCGGAGTTCGCCAAGCTCGCCCTCATCGTCTACCTCGCCCATTGGATGGCGACGCGCGGCACCAGGATGAACAGCATCGCCGCCGGCACCCTGCCGTTCCTGCTCATCGCCGGACCGGTCATCCTGCTCGTGCTCAAGGAGCCGGACCTGGGCACGACCGGCGTCCTGACCATGACCGCCTTCACCATCTTCTTCGTGGCCGGTGCCAACCTCTGGCAGTTCCTGCTGCTCATCCCGGCCGGGGTCGCGGCGGTGGGCTACGTCATCCTCAGCCATCCCTATCAGCTGTCCCGGGTGACGACCTTCCTCGATCCCTGGTCCGACGCCCAGGGCAAGGGCTTCCACACCATCCAGGGCCTCTTCGCCCTGGCCCTCGGCGGGCTGGTCGGGGAGGGGCTGGGACAGAGCCGCTCGGCCGGCGGCCTGTACCTGCCGAATGCCGCCAACGACTTCATCTTTGCCGTCATCGGCGAGGAATTCGGGCTGCTCGGCGGGCTGATCGTCATCGCCCTCTTCATCCTGGTGGCCTATCGGGGCATCCGCATCGCGCTCGGCGCGCCCGATACCTTCGGCGGCCTGATGGCCGTCGGTATCACCGCCTGGCTGGCTTTCCAGGCCTTCATCAACATCGCCGTGGTGGTCAACCTGATGCCCATCACCGGTATCACGCTGCCGTTCGTGAGCGACGGTGGCTCATCGCTCATCGTGAGCTTCGCTGCGGTCGGTATCCTCCTCTCGATATCGCGCGAGACCCTCGTCCGAGGCACCTGGAACGATGCGGATCCTCATCGCCGGCGGTGGTTCCGGCGGCCACATCCTGCCGGCCCTGGCCGTCGTCCGGTCGCTACGCGAGCGGCGAGCGGACGTTGAGCCGACCTGGGTCGGCGGCCGACGTGGCCTCGAGGCGAGCCTGGTGCCGCCCTCGGGCATTCCCCTGGAGCGACTCTGGCTGCGTTCCCTGCGCAGCGTCGACCGGTCCGTGAACTCGATCCTGGACCCGGTCCGCCTGGCGCTCTCCGTGCCACAGGCGATCTGGCTGCTGGCGCGCGACCGCCCACGCGCCATCTTCACGACGGGCGGCTACGTGGCCATCCCGGTCCTCCTGGCGGCATGGCTGCTGCGCATCCCGAGCCTGCTCTGGGAAGGCAACCTGGTGCCCGGCCGGAGCGTCCGCGCGGTCGCCCGCCTGGCCTCGGCCATCGCGGTCAGTCATGCGCCGACGGCCGCCCAGCTGCCCGGGCAGGCCTACCTGACCGGCACCCCAGTGCGATCCTTCGAGGGCCTGGCGAGGGACACCTCGCGGCTCCGGCTCGGCCTGCCGGCCACGAGCCACATGTTGCTCGTCTTCGGTGGCTCGCAGGCCGTCCGCCGCCTGGACGACGCCATCGCTGCCGCGCTGCCAGAGCTGGTCAGGCTGACGGTCGTCCTGCAAGTGACCGGTGACGATGGCTACGCCACGGCCCTCCAGCAGCGCGAAGCGCTGCCGGCGGAGCTACGTGATCGCTACCGGCCGGTGCCCTTCCTGCGCGACGAGATGGCCGATGCGCTGGTGGCCGCCGACCTTATCCTGGGACGCGCCGGCTCCTCGACGCTGGCCGAGGCCACGACGCTCGGGCGGCCGCTCATCGTGGTGCCCTATCCGCACGCGGGCGGGCATCAGCGCGCCAACGCCGCCACCCTGGCGGAGGCCGGCGCGGCCATCGTCATCGATGACGCGCACTTCGACGGCCCGGCGCTGCTGGCGGCGGTCGCCGTCCTCGAGCAGCCCGATCGGCTGGCGGCCATGGCGGCTGCCAGCCGGGGCGCCGGCCATCCCGGCGCCGCCGAGGCCAACGCGCTCCTGCTCATGGCGCTCGCCGAGCGGGAGCCGCCACCGACGCACGACATCATCCGCGCGATCGTCGCGGCGCGGCCATGACCGCGACCTCGGCCGCGCGCCGATTGGCCGACGCGGAGGCCCGGGCGTTGGGCACCGACATCCAGCGCCGCATCGGCGTCAAGACGTCACGCCACGAGCCGCTCGCCCGTTTCACGACCATGCGTGTCGGTGGGCCGGCCGATCTCTTCGCGACCGTCTACAACCTGTTCGAGCTGCGCGGCCTGGTCCGCTTCGCGCGAGCGCGTGAGCTGCCCATCTTCCTGCTCGGTCGGGGTTCCGACCTGGTCATCAGCGACGCCGGCATCGGCGGCCTGGTCATCCTCGTCCGGGCCCAGGGCGTGCGCATCGAGGGCCAGGATCTCGTGGCGGAGGCCGGCCTGCCGATGGCCAAGGCGGCGACCGTGACGCGCGAGGCCGGCCTCTCCGGCCTGGAGTTCGGGCTGGCCATCCCGGGCACTGTGGGCGGCGCCATCTGGGCCAATGCCGGCGCTCACGACGCGGACGTCGCCGCCCGACTGGTCGAGGCGTCGGTCATCGAGGCCGACGGGACGGAGGCGGTCCTGGCTGCCGCGGCGCTCGGGCTCGGCTATCGCGAGTCGACCCTCAAGACGGCGCCTTCAGCCGCCCCGCGCGTGGTGACCTGGGGGCGCTTCCGACTGGAGGCCGCCGAGCCGGCGCTCATCACCGAGCGCCTCGACACGATCCGTCGCTGGCGGCAGGCGCATCAGCCGCTCGGTCAGCCCTCGGCAGGCAGCGTCTTTCGCAACCCGGCCGACGGTCCCTCGGCCGGCGCCATGATCGACGGGCTGGGGCTCAAGGGCTTGCGCGCGGGAGGCGCCGTGATCTCGGAGAAGCACGCCAACTTCATCGTCAACGACCGGCAGGGCACGGCGACCGACGTACGCCGGCTGGCAGAGTCGGTACAGGCGACGGTGCTCGAGAAGACGGGCGTCGGACTGCGCTTCGAGGTCGTCTTCGCCGGTGACTGGTCGGGCTGGGAGAGCGATGCATGAGCGGCTCGACGCCAGCCTCGGGAGCTGACAGCCGGAGCTCGGGTGCCGGGCGGCCACCGATCGTCGTCCTGCTCGGCGGACCGTCGGCCGAGCACGATGTCTCGATCGTCTCGGGCCGGGCCATCGCGCTGGCGCTGGCGGTCGACGGCGCGCTGGTCGAACCCTGGTTCATCGGCCTCGACGGGGCCTGGTGGCAGCTGCCCATGGCGGCGCTGGCCGACGATCGGCCGGGCGCTGACTTCGACCGGCCAGCCGATCTTCGCGGGCAGGGACCGATGTCCGCCGCCGCCGCGCTGGAGACGTTCTCAGCACGAGAATCGCGGCCGGTCGTCTGGATCGCGCTGCACGGCCCGTTCGGTGAGGACGGCACGCTCCAGGCGCTCTGCGAATCTGCCGCGTTGACCTACACGGGCTCGGGCGTCGCCGCCTCCGCCCTGGGCATGGACAAGGTCCTTTTCAAGCGCTTGGCTCGTGCGCTCGAGATGCCGGTGGTCCCGTTCGAGGTCCTGGCACGCGCCGACCATCTGGCGGACCCGGTCGGGGCCGCGGCTCGGCTCATGGCTTTTGCCGGCCGTCTGCCGGATCAGCGTCTGATCGTCAAGCCAGCGCGCCTTGGCTCGAGCATCGGGATGACGGTCGTCCACCGACCCGACCGACAG
The DNA here is from genome assembly GCA_963833535.1 of uncultured Chloroflexia bacterium. Classification (GTDB taxonomy): domain Bacteria; phylum Chloroflexota; class Limnocylindria; order Limnocylindrales; family CSP1-4; genus CSP1-4. The sequence continues at coordinate 175,031 of CAWHYC010000001.1, forward strand.
GCCGAGCTGGAGCAGGCGCTCGAGACTGCCTTCGCGCACGACGACCTGCTCGTCGCCGAGGCCTACCTGGCCGGCGCACGCGAGCTGGAGGTCGCCGTCGTCGGCGATGGTGCCAGCGCCCAGGCGTACGGACCCGGCGAGGTCTTCCCGGGCCACGAGTTCTACGACTACGCGGCCAAGTACGACGCCGGCGTCTCGCGGACGACCGATGCGCCGGAGCTTGGTAACGGGCCCCGCGACCGCCTTCGGGAGCTGGCACGCGCTGCCTTCGCGGCCATCGGCGCGTCCGGCTTCGCGCGTGTGGACTTCCTGATGCACGGCGGGCGGATCTACCTCTCCGAGATCAACACCATCCCGGGCTTCACGCCGATCAGCCTCTTTCCCATCCTCTGTCGCCAGGGCGGCTATGACTTCGGCGGCATCTGCGCGTACATCGTCGAGCTCGCCATCGCGCGCGCGGCCCGTCGGCCGAGCCGGCGGCTCGAGCGCGCCGACCTCCCGTGATGTCGCGCATGGCCGGAGGTCGGGGTGAGCGGTAGCGCCCCACGGACGACCATCGGGCGCGGCGCTCATCGCCCCACGCCCCTCATCCGACGCGCCTCGGCAGGGCCGGTCGCCGGTCGCGTGCTGGCCGGGCTCATCCTGGTCGCCTCGGCGGCCGCGCTCTACGGCATGACCGCGTCGCCGGCGTTCCGCCTGCGTGACGGCGGGGTCATCGTGCGCGGCGCCGATTTCACCGACGAGGCCACCGTGCTGGCGGCCATCGGCCTCGACGGTGGCGCCCGTCCCAACCTCTTCACGCTCGATACCGCCCGCCTGGCCGCCAACCTCTTGGCGCTGCCGGCGGTCGACTCCGATCGCGCCGACGCCGCTTCGGTGCACGTGGCGCTGCCCGACCGGCTGGTGGTCGACGTCCATGAGCGCGTGCCCATCCTGATCTGGCACGCGGGCGGCCGGCGGCTGCTGGTCGACGTCCATGGCGTCGTCGTCTCCGAGCTCGGACCCGACGCGCAGAGCGAGCTGCCGATGGTCGAGGACGAACGAGCCGCGTCTGCGGAGCTGGCCATCGGCGACCGCATCGCCACCACCGACATGGAGGTCGCCCGCCGCATCGCGGCCCTGACGCCGAGCTTCCTCGGCAGCACCGCCACCTCGCTCGAGACGCGCATCACCGAGAAGGAGGGCTTCGTGCTCCACGCCCAGCCGAAGAGCTGGCGGGCGGTCTTCGGCATCTATGCCCCGACGCTGCGCGGCCCGGACCTGGTCGAGGTCCAGGCGCAATGCCTGAGCAGCGTGCTGGCCGGCCAGGAGGCGACCATCTCGGTCGTCTACCTCTTCCCGGACGGCGGCCGTTGCGGCACGTTCCTGCCGAGGGCCGAGTGAGCCGCCGCCTCGATCCGGGTTCGAGCGCTACGACGTCGCTCGGGCCGGCCGCCGGGTCGAGCGTGGCGACCGGTGCCGATGGTAGCCTTGCGCCGTACGGACGGAGGGAGGTGGCGAGGACGTGTGGATCCCCCTGGCTGGGTTGCTCCTGGGCATCCTGCTGGGTCTCGTCCTCCAGGTCAGCGTCAGCTATGAGATCGCCCGCTACACGGCCGTCGGCATCATCGCCGCGGTGGACTCGGTCCTCGGCGCCATCCGGGCCGAGCTGGAGGGGACGTTCAGCGAGCGGATCTTCATCAGCGGCTTCATCACCAACACCCTGGTCGCGATCCTCCTCACCTTCGTCGGGGACCGGCTGGGCCTGGACCTCTACCTGGTCGCGCTCATCCGTTTCGGGTTGGGGATCTTCCAGAACGTGGCGCTCATCCGGCGCCATTTCCTCTAGGCCGATGATCGAGAAGGGGTTGCCTGATCGTGGATAGGGAGATGGTCCTCGTCGCCATCGACGTCGGCACGAGCAAGGTCGTGGCGCTCATCGGGGAGGTCGGCCGCGATGGCTCGCTGACGATAATCGGCAAGGGCGCGCCCGCCTCGGCAGGCATCAAGAAGGGCGCCGTCATCAACATCGACCAGGTCGTCAGCTCGATCACCGCGGCCGTCGAGCAGGCCGAGCGCCTGTCGGGCTACAAGCTCGAGTCGGCCTTCGTTAGCATCGGCGGCGACAACGTCGAGTCGCAGAACTCGCGCGGCGCGGTTGCCGTCAGTGGTCCGCGCAAGGAGGTCACTCGCGAGGACGTCGCCAGGGCCACGGACGTCGCGCGCGCCGTCAACATCCCCAGCAACCGCGAGGTCCTGCACGTCCTGCCGCGCGGCTACGTCGTCGACGGCCAGGAGGGCGTCAAGGATCCCATCGGCATGAGCGCCATCCGGCTCGAGGTCGAGACCCACATCGTGCACGCCAGCGCGACCGTGGTCCAAAACCTCAGCAAGTGCGTCCAGCAGGCCGGGGTCCGTATCGACGAGCTGGTGGCGGCACCGCTCGCGTCGGCCGAGGCGGTCCTCTCGGAGACGGAGCGCGACCTGGGCGTGGCCATCGCCGACATCGGCGCCGGAACGACCGACGTCGCCCTCTTCCTCGACGGCTCACCGTTCCATACGGCGGTGCTGCCGCTGGGCGGCAACAACGTGACCAACGATCTGGCCATCGGCCTCAAGACCTCCATCGCGGTGGCCGAGGATCTGAAGATCCGTTACGGGACCTGCGACCTCGACTCGGTCGAGCCCGACGAGGTCATCCAGGTCGAGGTCATCGGCGAGGAGCGCGGCCGGACGGTCGAGCGGCTGGAGGTCTGCAGCATCATCGATGCGCGGATGCGCGAGATCTTCGAGAAGCTGGGCGAGGAGATGGCGGCCGCCGGGCATGGCGGCATCCTGCCGGCCGGCCTGGTCCTGACCGGCGGCGCAGCGCAGCTGGCGGGCATCGCCGAGCTCGGCCGCGACGTCCTCCAGATGCCGGTCCGGGTCGCCGCGCCGGCCGGCGTCGGCGGCCTCGTCGACAACCTCCTGACGCCGGAGTTCTCGACGTCGATCGGCCTCCTCCAGTGGGGCGCCAGGGCGGGCATGGAGGGTGAGGGCGGGCACTACGACTCCGCGCCCGCCGGCGGTGCATTCGGCCGCTTCCGGGACTGGGTCCGGGGCCTCTTCCCCTAGACCGCCGCGCGACGCCGGTCGCGCCGAGCATCCGAGCAGCCGGTTCCGGGTCATCCGGCGTCTCGTGGCCCCGCGTTGCCGGGGCGCACCGGCACCCATCGCGGCTCTTGCCTCCGAGCGTGACGGTAGGGCTATACTCCGCGGACCCGATTCGTCCGGAGGGGACGGTCGCGTGTCCATGCGCGCGAGTCGGGCCCGACCAAGTACAGCGACCACTCCCGAAGACTCGACCGGAGGAACCAGCGATGCCGTTGCGATCCGACTCGGAGAACTTCGCGCTCATCCGCGTCATCGGCGTCGGCGGCGGCGGCAGCAATGCCGTCAATCGCATGATCCGGGCCGAGATGATGGGCGTCGAGTTCATCGCCTGCAATACCGATGCGCAGGCGCTCCTGCAGAGCGACGCGCCACACAAGATCCGCATCGGCGACAAGATCACGCGCGGGCTCGGGGCCGGCGGCGATCCCGGCATCGGCCAGCGGGCGGCCGAGGAGGACTCCGAGAAGATCTACGAGGCCCTCAAAGATTCGGACATGGTCTTCATCACCGCCGGTATGGGCGGCGGCACCGGCACCGGCGCGGCGCCGGTCATCGCCGAGGTGGCCAGGGACGTCGGGGCGCTGACCATCGGCGTCGTCACCAAGCCCTTCGCCTTCGAGGGTGCCAAGCGCCGCCTCAACGCCGAGAAGGCGAGCGAGGCCCTGCGCGACAAGGTCGACACCCTCATCACCATCCCCAACGACCGGCTCAAGGACGTGGTCCAGAAGAACACCTCGATCATCGATGCGTTCCGCATCGTTGACGACGTGCTCCGCCAGGGCGTCCAGGGCATCAGCGACCTGATCACCGTCCCGGGCCTCATCAACCTCGACTTCGCCGACGTCCGCGCGGTGATGAAGAACGCGGGCTCGGCGCTCATGGGCATCGGCCGCGCGAGCGGGGAGAACCGCGCCGTAGAGGCGGCCCGGCAGGCCATCGCCAGCCCGCTGCTCGAGGTCAGCATCATGGGCGCCCAGGGCGTCCTCTTCAACATCACCGGCGGCCCGAGCATGGGCCTCTTCGAGGTCAACGAGGCGGCCGAGATCATCCGCGAGACGACCGACTCCGAGGCCAACATCATCTTCGGCACGGTCATCGACGAGCGCATGGGCGACGACGTCATGATCACCGTCATCGCCACCGGCTTCGACACCGCGCGGAAGCGCGACGTGACCCGGACCGAGACCGTCCAGACGGTCGCCTCGGGCCTCGCCGCAGGCCGCGACAACCGCGACTTCCTCAAGGAGCTGGAGCTCGAGCGGACGACCAACGGCACGCCGGTCATGGAGCCGGCCGACAAGGCGGAGGCCGCCGCATCCGCCAGCCCGCGACGCCCGACCTACGAGACCGAGGACCTGGACATCCCGGCCTTCCTGCGCCGCGGGAAGTCCTGACCGACTCGGCCACGCGCGGGCCGGTGGCGCCCGACCCGACCACCGTCGCCGCCTTCACCACGGCGAGGGCTGCAGTACTCCAGCGCATCGCCAAGGCGTGTGCGCGCGTCGGGCGAGATCCGGCGTCGGTGACCCTGGTCGCGGTCTCCAAGACGGTCGACGCCGAGCGGCTCCAGGCGGCCGTCGCGGCCGGCCTCACGACGCTCGGTGAGAACCGGGTCCAGGAGGCTGCTGCCAAGGCCGGGCTCGTGCCGGGAGCCACCTGGCACCTCGTCGGCCACCTCCAGAGCAACAAGGTCCGCCTGGCGCTGGACATCTTCGAGACCATCCAGTCGGTCGACTCGGTCGAGCTGGCGACGCGCCTTGATCGGCTGGTGGCCGCTGGCCAAGGTGCCTGGGCGACGTCGTCAGGGTCGGTCGCGTCCATAGCACCGGGATCCGATGCGGCACGTCACGCGGTCTTCGTGCAGGTCAACATCGATGAGGATCCGGCCAAGGCCGGCTTCCAGCCTGACGCGCTGCCGGCAGCGCTGCCGACGGTCCTGGCCCTGCCGAACCTCGAGGTTCGTGGCCTGATGACGGTCGGCCGCCTGGCCGCGTCGCCGGAGGCCGCCCGGCCGACCTTCGTCGCCCTGCGCGAGCTGTCGGCGGGGCTGCGGCAGGCCATGCCCGCGCTGGGGGCCGAGCTGTCGATGGGCATGAGTGACGACTTCGAGGTGGCCGTCGAGGAGGGCGCGACCGTGGTCCGCGTCGGCCGGGCGATCTTCGGTCAGCGTCCCCATGTCCACGGGCCGGGCGAGCCCGACCACAGCCACTGAACCGGGGACGCGCCGCTCCTATACTCGTGCGCGGTGGAGTTCGTGACCGTCTTCCTGCGCTTCCTCCTGCTGGCGCTCTACGTCGTCATCCTCGGCAGGGTCCTGTGGAGCTGGGTCGACCCGACCTACCGCGGCCCGGTCGGCCGCTTCCTGTTCGAGACCACCGAGCCGATCCTGGCGCCGATCCGCCGCTTCCTGCCGCGCGGCGGCACGCTGGACTGGTCGCCGATCGTGGCCTTCATCGCGCTGACCATCGTGGCCGGCATCTTCGGCCTCCGCTGAAAGCCCAGCCGCGCCCGCCGATGCGCCGATCGCGGTGAGCGTCCGGTTCGTCGTGCGCCTGACACCCCACGGCGGAGAGGATCGCATCGAGGGCGTCGGCGAGGGCGGCGAGCTGCGCGCCCGGGTCCGTGCCGTGCCCGAGGCCGGCGCCGCCAATGCAGCCCTCCGGCGGCTCATCGCCACCAGCCTCGACGTGCCGCTGGTGGCGGTCGTCCTGGAGTCGGGCAATCGCGGCCGAACGAAGCACATGCGCATCCATGGCGTGGTCGCGGCGGACCTCGCGCGTCGCTGGCCGGGCCTGGTCGTCGTTGACGCCCCGGACCGCGCGGTGGGATGATTTCGATACCTCGCGGCCTGGTCGCGATCTCCGGGGCGATTGGCTCAGTCGGTTAGAGCGCACGGTTCACATCCGTGAGGTCACTGGTTCGAATCCAGTATCGCCCACCATCGTGACCCATTCGTGCGATTCGCACGGGATGGCCACCCGGCATGTCCCACTTGCACTGATGCGGTGTCGGATAGTCGCGGCGCAGCGCCGAACGGGCGGACACCGACATGGGAGGGACCCGATGGCCGCGACGACCTGCGTGCACGCACGACCGATGCGTCCATCGACAGTCGACGGCGAGGCCAGGGCGGCGAGCTCAGCCGCATGAGCCCGTGACCGCTCGCGCGCGCCTGGCGGCTGGTCTCGTCGGATGCCTGACGCTGCTCTCCATCGGCTGGACCGGCCTGCTCATCCCGTCCCTCGTCCGTTCGATCGAGGCGACGTTCGAGCAGACCGACGCGGGCCTCGGCATCTCCTACCTGGCCTTGGCCCTGGCCATCGGAGCGGGCTCGTTCGGGGGCGGCGCGTTGACCGAGCGTCTCGGTCGACGCCTCGTTCTCGGTGGCGCCGTGCTGGTCCATGCAAGTGGTGTGATCGGTCTCGGGCTGGCGCCGTCGTGGCTGGTCTTCGTCGTCGCGGCGTCGACGGCCGGCCTCGGGGCTGGGTGCCTGGACGGAGGCGCGAACGGGCTCGTCCTCGACGTCTATCGTGAGGGCCGGGGCCGGGCCATGAACCTGCTGCATGCTGCCTTCGGGGTCGGGGCACTGGCGGCACCGCTGGTCATCGGGCGGCTCGTCGAGGCCGGCCTGCCGTGGCAAGCCGTGGCCGTCGGCACTGGTGTCGTCGTCCTCCTGCTCGCCGTCGCCTATGCGGTCGTGCCCATGCCCAGCGGGCGGCGGCAGGCCGCGGAGACGTCGAGCAGCGCGCGGTCGGCGGCCGGCTCGGATCGCGGCCGATGGCTGCTGGCCGGCCCGCTCCTGCTGCTCGGCGTCGCCATCGCCACCTACGTGGCATCGGAGGTCGGCGTCTCGAGCTGGCTGGTGCGATTCCTCGAGCCCGCGCCGCTCACGACGGCGACCCTCGCGCTCTCGCTCTATTGGGCGGGTCTCACGATCGGACGGCTGATCTCGTCGGTCATCGCCGACCGTTTCGACCACCTGCGCTTCACCATCGTCTGCGTGCTGGTCATGGCCGTCCTGGTCGGGGTCGCCGTCATCGTGCCCGCGCTGCCGCTCTCGATGGCGGCGTTCGCCCTGGCCGGCGTCGCCTCGGGACCGGTCTTCCCGATGATCGCCGCCATCGGCGGCGATCGCTATCCGGACCGATCGGCGGCGGTCGGCGGATCGCTGATCGGCATGGCGGTCGTGGGTTCGACCGTCTACCCGCCGCTGATGGGCTTCCTCTCGGTCACCGTCGGACTGACCGTGGCGATGCTCGGCACTGTCGCGCTGGGGGTCGCTTCCGGGTGCGCGCTGTTGGCCTTTGGGTGGCTGACGCGGCAGCGCGTCTGAGCGGAGCATGACTGAGATGACAGAAGTTAGTGTCATCTCCGTCAGACCTGCTATACTCCCGGCGTGCCGCACGACGCGCAACTCACGTTCGCCGACCACTTGGGCCGTTTCTACGCGCGCCAGTACTCGTTCCCGCCGATGGCGGGTCGCCTGCTGGGCTACCTGTTCGTCTGCGAACCCCAGCAGCAGACGATCGATGAGCTGGGCGAGGCGTTGCTGGCGAGTCGCAGCGCCATCACCGGTGCCGTCAAGCTGCTCGAGGGCTATCGGATGGTGCGGCGGACCCGGATCGCTGGAGAGCGGATGGACCGGGTGAGCCTCGATCCGCGCAGTGAGCAGCCGCAGAACTTCGATGCCGCCGTCCACCAGGAGCATGCGGCGCTGTTCCGAGAGGGATTGGCGTTGCTGGCTGATGGCTCGCCGGAACGGCGTGCTCCGCTCGAGGAGATGGTCGCCCTGGCCGACTTCCTGGCCGAGCGACTGCCCACGCTCCGGGACGAATGGCACGCGTATCGCGATGCGCTTCGTGCATCGGGTGCGTCCCCGACAACGCAACCACCGGAAGGAGGCACTCGATGACTGAAGCCGATGAGTCCGACCTGCGAGCCCGCACCGAGAACGGCGACACCGACGCCGTCGACGAGCTGATCGAGCTCGCTGCCGAGCGGGGTGATATCGAAGAGCTCCGGCGCCTTGCCGACGGCGGCAATGCCACCGCGACCGACCAGCTGATCGAGCTCGCTGCCGAGCGGGGTGACATCGAAGAGCTCCGGCGCCTCGCCGACAGCGGCAATGCCACCGCGACCGACCAGCTGATCGAGCTCGCTGCCGAGCGGGGTGACTTGGCAGAGCTCAGGCGCCTTGCCGACCGCGGCAACGCCACCGCCGCTGACCAACTCCTGGAGCTCGAGGTCGTCGCCGAGTAGCCACGGGCGCATATGCTCCGGGTCGAAGGTGCGGGGACGATCTAGGATCGGCGCACCACCGGACCTGGAAGAGGAGGCGCACGCGCGATGCTCACGGCCACCAAGGACCTGATGCTCCCCGCGACGGTCACGGGCTCATGGCCGCGGCCACGCTGGTACGACGGCGGCCTCTGGGGCCGGCCGCTCGACACGGCCCTGCTCGACGTCCGCTTCCGGGAGCAGTTCCTCGACGCCCACGCGACCGTGATCGCCGAGCAGGAGCGTGCCGGGCTGGACATCCTCACCAACGGCGACTACCACCTTGATGAGGACTTCGCCGGTCGCTCGTGGCACCACTACCCGTTACAGCGTTGGAAAGGGCTCGAGCACGAGGAGCTGCAGTACGAGCGCTCGCGCGACCGGCAGCTCGAGTTCCCGGCCGGGACGCTGATGAACGAGATCGAGACGACGTGGCGATGGCCACGAGTCGTCGGCAAGGTCGAACACGACCCTCGCAATCCGCTCGAGTACGCCAAGCTCTGGCGGATCGCACAGGCACGCGCGGGCTCGGGCAAGCCGGTCAAGTTCGGGACCTGCTCATCGCAGGTGCTCTCCATCTTCCTCGACAGCCATACGTCCGAGTACGACCTCGACGACAAGAAGCAGCTGATCTGGGACATGGCTGGCGCGATGAACATCGAGCTTCGCCAGCTCGCGGCGGCCGGGGCGAAAGTGATCCAGATCGAGGAGCCGACCATCCACTTCGTCGCCTGCTTCTACCCCGACCAGACGGAGATGCTCGACTTCCTCGTCGACGCCTTCAACCACGAGGTAGACGGCCTTGACGACGTCGAGCTGTGGATCCACACCTGCTGGGGCAACCCGAACATGCAGAAGGTCTACACGGGCGAGTCGTACGCGAACTCGATCGAGATCTACCTCGAGCGCCTCAAGGGCGACGTCTGGACCGTCGAGGCGACCGAGAACGCGTTGGCTGAGATCGACCTGTTCAAGCCGTACGCCGGCCGGCTCAGGAAGAAGGTCGCCGTCGGCGTGGTCAACCACCGCACCCTGCAGGCCGATATGGCGCCGGTCGTCGCCGCGCGGGTGCGGCGCGCACTGGAGGTGATCCCGGCCGACAAGCTCATCCTGTCCAGCGATTGCGGGTTCGGCCGGCAGGGCTTCAACCGGGTCGTTGCGTTCTACAAGACGACCGCGATCGCGCAGGCGCGAAACATCGTCCTGAAGGAGCTCGGGCTCGAGGAGCGGTATGTGCCGGCGGCCGACCCGACCCTGCAGGCCGATGTGCTGCCTGATAGGGAGCCGCTGACGCACCTGCCATCACCCTGGACGTAGCGCCGTCGAGGACCCGCAGCAGCTTCAACGCGCGACCAGCTCCGGGCTGTTCGCCAGACGGACAGCCACGTCGGCCAGGGCCGTCGTCAGCTGCCGAGCCAGGCCAAGGTCGACGTTCTCCAACCCATCGCACGCCTGGTGATAGCAGGCATCGGCGGGTTGGCCGGCCGTCGCACCCGAGCTCGTGGCCTGGGGCGGCGTGACGGCCTCATTGGCGCCGGAGAAGAGGCCGCCGATCGGGATGTCGGCTTGCCCGAACGCGACGTGGTCGGAGCTGGCGCCGAGCGTCACGTCGACGGGCACGCCGCCCGCTCGTTCGACGGCCGCCTGCAGGAGGCCCTCGAGCTCAGCCGAGCCCGGTGGCGCGTCAGTCTCGTGGTAGACGCCGGCATAGCCGTTCGTTGATCCGATCATGTCCGCGTTGAGGTAGGCGACGATGCCCGCTCGCCCGTCGCCGGTCAGGCCGGCAACGTAGTGGCTCGAGCCCAACAGCCCGAGCTCCTCGCCGCTCCAGAAGGCCAGCCGAATGGTGGCACGGGGCCGCGTGCCCTGCAAGGCGCGCGCGATCGCCAGCAAGGCCGCCACGCCCGAGCCGTCGTCGTTGATGCCGGGGCCATCAAGGACCGAATCGAGATGTGCGCCGAGCAGCACGACCGACGACGGTTCGCTTCCGGGCAGCTCAGCGATGATCGACCTGGTGGACGCCTCGACCGTCCGGCCCGTGGTCGAGACGCGGGCGACTCCGCCCGCCTCGGCGACCGACGCCAGCGCGTCCGCCGCGCGTCCGGTGGCGCCGATGGCGGGGATGGTCAGGCCGCCCGGATCGACGAGCGTAGCCCGCGGCGCGGCCCCGCTCGGCGCCGCGCCATAGCCGGCCACGAAGGCGGCCGCCCCAGCGGCCTGGGCGGCCAGGACCTGGTCGCGCCGATAGCACGGCCCCGGCCGAACGAGGACGACCGCGCCCTCTGGGAGATCGCCATAGTCAGCGGTTCGGCAGCCCTTGCCGTCGCGGGCCGTTGTGCCCGGCAACCAGTCGATGGCGACCACGGGTCCGGTCACGTCGCCGGCAGGCGCGAAGATCAACGGCCGGATGTCGTCATCGCCGAAGCGCTGCTCGCCAGCCTCGAGGCTCGATCCGCCGTCGTCAGCGAAGGTCGGCGCCGTAAAGGTATCGTCGCTGACTGCCCAACCCGACGCGCGCAATGCGGTCGCGACCGCCTCGGCGGCGGCGGCATATCCCGGCGATCCGACCGAGCGGTAGCCGCTCGAGGCGTCGGTGACATCGGCGAGCATCGCCAATCCCGCACGCAATCCGTCCTCGGTGATCGCCGCGCGGACAGAGCGGGCGTCGGGCGGCAGTGGTGTCGGGACGACGGGCGGAGCAGGGGCGGCGCAGCCGAGCAGCAGCGCGGCGACGAGCGCCACGGATCGCACGGACCAACTGCCGCGACGCGGTGTCGAGGTCGGTCGTCGCGAGCTCACAAGCGGCTCTCGTGGCGCCAGCGCGCAGCCCTCGCGACGCGGCGTCGTTCAAGGCTCGGGTCCGCCATCACCGTACGGTAGCGCCGCAAGCCGCCACGGTCTGCATGGCGTCGGGCGGGAGTCCAGAATGCGGCGATGCAGGCATCGGCCGACGTCATCATCGTGGGCGCCGGGGTCCAGGGGGCGAGCCTCGCCTTCCACCTGGCCCGACGCGGTGCCCAGGTCACCGTTCTCGAGCGTGGCACGGTAGGCGCGGCGGCCACCGGTCGTTCCTCGGGCTTCGTGCGCATGCACTACGACCTCGAAAGCGAGTCCCGGCTGGCGTGGGCCTCGTTCCCGTACTTCACCGAGTGGCGCGACCGGGTGGGTGCCGGCGATCCGGGCTTCGTGCGCACGGGTTTCCTCCATCTCGTCCCCGAGGCTATGGCCGCCAACCTCCGCGCCAACGTCGCGATGCAGCAGCGCATCGGCATCAACACCTCGGTCGTCACGCCGGTCGACGCCGGCCGACTCGTGCAGGGCGCGGTCATCGACGACGTGGCCGTCGGCGCTCACGAGCCGGACTCGGGGTACGCCGATCCCTCGGGCACCGCGGCCGGTTTCATGGCCGCCGCTCGCGCATATGGGGCGAGCCTCGTTCAGGGCTGCCGGGTCGCCTCGGTGGCCGTGGTCGGTAGATCCGTGGTCGGCGTCGAGACCGACAGCGGCCGCGTCGCGGCGCCGGTCGTGGTCGATGCCGCCGGCGCCTGGGCGGCCGAGCTGGCGGCTACGGTCGGGCTCGAGATCCCGGTCCAGGCCTGGCGCCACGACACCGCCTACTTCGGCCTGCCTGACGGCCGGGCGACCGACTTCCCGATCGTCATCGACGACGTCAACCAGGTCTACTTCCGGCCCGAAGGCAGCGAGATGATGCTCGTCGGCCTGGAGGCCGGCAACGAGCTTGGAGGCTCGCCGGATCGGCCGATGGCGCCCATGCGCCAGGCAAACATCGAAGAGATGATCGCGCGCCTCTGCGCTCGGCTGCCATGGATGGTCGCCGGCACGCTGCGCACGTCGCACGGTGGCCAGGACGGCATGACCCCCGACCAGCGGCCCATCCTCGGCCGAGCGGGCCCCGACGGCTTCATCCTCGCCTGTGGCTTCTCGGGCACCGGCTTCAAGACCGCACCCGCCATCGGCGCCTGTCTGGCCGAGCTCATCCTCGATGGCCAGGCGACGACCGTCGACATCGGAGCGTATGGCCTTGAACGGTTCGCGGAGGGGCGCCCCCTGGTCGGCGAACACCCGTACGGCCATCTCTGGCGCTGACGCCCGGCGTGACGCCGGGCCAGGCGGTTCGGCGTCGATCCTGGCGCTCTCCGGCGTCGGCGTGCGGCGGCAGGGGAGCGCCATCCTGTCCGCCGTCGATTGGACGGTCGAGGCGGGACAGCGCTGGGTCGTCCTTGGACCGAACGGCGCCGGCAAGACGACCCTGCTCCGCATCGCCAGCGGCTACCTGGTGCCGTCCGACGGTGAAGTCGAACTGCTCGCGCGTCCATTGGGAACCTTCGACGTCCGCGAGGTACGTGCCCGCATCGGCCTGGCCGGTGCCGCCCTCGAGGCGCTCATCGCCGCGGATCGGACGCCGCTCGAGATCGTCGTGACCGGCGCCAGGGGCGCCCTCGACCCATGGTGGGATCGGTACACGGCGGACGAGTCGGCACGAGCACGGACGCTCCTCGAGCGGCTCGGCTGCGGCGCCCTGGGCCACCGCACCTATGGCAGCCTCTCGAGCGGTGAACGGCAACGGACGCTCATCGCCCGGGCGTTGATGCCGGACCCGGACCTGCTCGTCCTCGACGAGCCGTATGCGGGGCTCGACATCGCTGGTCGTGAAGACCTGATCGCTGCCCTCACTGAGCTGGCAGCCGGCGGCCGACCGTTGGCCATCGTCCTCGTCGTCCACCACCTCGAGGAGATCCCGCTCGGCTTCGGACACGCGCTCCTGCTCTCCGGCGGACGCGTCACTGCCAGCGGCGTGATCGACGCCGTCGTCGCACCTGCGCCCATGTCGCGTGCCTACGGTCGCCTGCTCGATATCGTCCATCGGGATGGGCGTTGGATCGTTCGTCGGTCTCCGCCGCCTGCATACTTCGACCCATGACGGAGATCGGGGCGGGCACCGTCCTGGCGGGCTACCGACTCGAGCGCCTGCTGGGTCGTGGCGGGATGGGCACCGTCTGGCTGGCGACACAGGAAGCGCTCGACCGCAAGGTGGCGCTCAAGTTGCTAGCCCCGGAGATCTCCGCCGACCCCAAGTTCCGCGCCCGGTTCCTGTCCGAATCGCGCCTGGCGGCGTCGATCGACCACCCCAACATCGTGCCCGTCTTCGAAGCCGGCGAGGCGGACGGCGAGCTCTTCCTGGCCATGCGCTACGTCGAGGGCACCGACCTCGATACGCTCATCGGCAGCGAGGGTGCCCTGGCTCCAGGCCGGATCGTGGGCCTCCTGGCGGGCATCGCCGATGCCCTCGATGCCGCCCACGCGCGCGGCCTCGTCCACCGGGACGTCAAGCCCTCCAACATCCTGGTCGCGCCCGGCCAGCGTGGAGAGCACGCCTACCTGAGCGACTTTGGGCTGACCAAGCGGCTGGGCTCGAGCGACGCCCTGACGCGGACGGGGCAGGTCATCGGCTCGGTCGGCTACCTCGCGCCGGAGGCCATCGAGGGCGGCTCGGTCGATCATCGGGCCGACATCTACTCGCTCGGCTGCGTGCTCTATGCCGCGCTGTCCGGCCATCCACCGTACGAGCGCGATACCGATCTGGCCGTTCTTTGGGCGCACGTCAAGGCCGAGCCTCCGACGCTGGCGCCCGAGCACCCGACGCTGGCGCCGATCGACGCGGTCATCGCCAGAGCGCTGGCCAAGGACCCTGAGGCGCGCTTCGCCTCGGCGGGCGAGCTCATCGATGCCGCGGGCACGGCGATCGGCGTGGCCGTGCCCCGCGTCGGCGCCTCGACGCCGCTCCCGATGACCATCGACGCGGCCTCGACCTTGGCGGCCACCACGAACACCGGGGCCGGACCGACGCCAGGTCCGGGTGTCCGCAGCCGTCGGACGATCGGACTGGCCACGGCGGCCGTTATCGGCGTGGTACTCCTCGGCGCGGTCGCGGTCCGCGGCGGGCTGCTCGGTGGTGCGGCGGGATCGAGCCCCAAACCGGCCGCCAGCAGCAGCGTCGGGTCGACCGCGGCCTCGCCGACCGTCTCGGCATCATCGGGCGCCGCGTCGTCCGGCGCTGGCGGCGAGCGCATCCTATATACGGTGCGTGCCCCCTACTACGGCGATGCCATCAGGGACTGCGTCACCGAGGCCGGTGCCATCGAAACCCCGGGTCGGATCTGGTCGGTCGATCCCGCGACCGGCGAACAGGTTCGCGCTATGGCGCCGACCGGCCTGTCAGAACACCTGCCAGCCTGGGCGCAGGACGGGCGCCGCTTCTATTTCGCCGCCAGCTCAGCCGACTCCGGCGTCAGCATCTGGCAGGCGTCGTCCTCCGGAACTGGCGCGTCGTCGATCGTCTCGACCGACGCGGGAGCGTCGAGCGGGCCGGCCGTCGCCGACGACGGTCGGCTCGCCTTCATGGGGAGCTCCGATGGGAGTATCGCGGTGGCCAATGCCGACGGCACGGGGCAGGTCAAGGTCCCCCTCGCTTTCCCGGTCATCGGCAGCGGCGAGAAGGGCACCCAGATGATCGCCAGGCGGGTGGCGTGGCTGCCCGACGGCCGTCTGGCCGTCGTCGCGCGCGCGGACGCGCCGGCGGATGACAGCGGACCGCCAGCCGTGCCGGCCGGGGGGACGATCTGGACCCTGGCCATCGACGGCACCGGGCTGACTCAGCTGCAGGGGCCGATCGACGTCACCTCGGTCGACTGGTCACCCGACGGTCGTCGGATCGTCTACAGCGCCGGGTCGGCTGCGGACCACCTGGAGGACATCTGGGTCGCCGACGCGGATGGCGGCAATGCGACCCAGCTGACGGGCAGTGATGGCGACGACGTCGATCCGACATGGTCGCCAGACGGCCGCCGGATCGCCTTCGCCAGCACCCGGGACGGGAGCTATGAGATCCATGTCATGAACGCCGACGGCGGCGATCGCCAGCGGCTGACGTCGACGCCGCCGCCGCAGTTCGCCTGCGCGCCAGCCTGGGGTCGGACGGATGCCGCGCCCCAGCCCAGTCCGGCGGCATCGCCCGGCGCGCCGAAGCTGCTGGAGCGAGGCTGGCTCGACGCCGGGACGTATCGATCCGACGTGCTGCGGCCAAAGGTCGATCTGACCGTCGGCGAGGGCTGGACGATCGACGTTCAGGCGACCGATGCGCTCGACCTCTATCGGCCGGGCCTGGACCTCAGCCTGGGCCTGGTGCAGACCGTCTTTCCCGGTGGCTGCATGATCAACAAGCAGGGCGACTTCCAGGAGGGTGAGCTGGCGCCGGCCACCGCCCGCGGGCTGGTCGAGTGGTTCCAGGCCCTGCCCGGCCTCAAGGTCTCGGCGCCGCAGGCGATCACCGTCGGCGGCGAGCCTGGCTTGCGCGTCGACATCGAGGCCATCTCATCGCCGGCCTGCCACAAAGGCACGCCCCTCGAGCGGCGCATCACGCTCTTCCCGCTGGCCGGTGAGAACTCGCAGCTTCGGGTGCCCGGCAAAGCACGCCTGGTCGTCGTCGACGTCCATGGCGTGCCACTGACCTTCCTCTACCAGGGCGAGGACCGACTCTTCGACACGGTCCTCGATCCCATCGTCGAGAGCATCGCGTTCCCGACAGAGTAGGGGCGCCGGGTGCCGCGCAGGCGCCATGCGGGCTTTCACGTCGGCAGGTAGGCGCCGGTCAGTCCTCCGCCGCCAACCGCCGGAGCACGGCGGGCAGGATGCCGCCCTGGCGGTAGTAGTCGACCTCGACCGGGCCGTCGAGCCGGGCGATGGCCCGGATGGCTCGCGCTAGGCCGTCCGTCGGGGTGACCCGGACCTCGATGGAGGCGCGCGGCGCCAGGCCGTCGGCCACGCCGACGAGGTCGTAGCGCTCCCGTCCGGTCAGCCCCAGCGACGCAGCGGTCTCGCCAGGCAGGAACTGGAGTGGCAGGACGCCCATGCCGACCAGGTTCGAGCGGTGGATGCGCTCGAACAATTCGGCCAGGACGGCGCGGATGCCGAGCAGCGTGGTGCCCTTGGCCGCCCAGTCGCGCGACGAGCCGCTGCCGTACTCCTTGCCGGCCAGCACGATGAGCGGCACGGCGTCGGTCAGGTAGCGCATCGCGGCGTCGTACAGGAACATCGCCTCGCCCGACGGCTGGAAGGTCGTGTAAGGACCCTCCTGCTCGGCGAGGCCGTTGCGCAGCCGGATGTTGCCGAACGTGCCGCGCATCATGACCTCGTGATGCCCGCGTCGGGCGCCGTACGAGTTGAATTCCAGCGGCCCCACGCCACGCTCCTGGAGCCAGGTCCCGGCGGGGCTCCAGGCAGGGATCGAGCCGGCGGGCGAGATGTGGTCGGTCGTCACGGAGTCCCCCAGCACGGCCAGCACGCGCGCGCCGACGATGTCGCGGATCGCCGGCGGCGATGCCGTCAGGCCCTCGAAGAAGGGGGGCTCGGCGATGTAGGTCGAGGCCGGGTCCCAGGCATAGCGATCGCCGTCGGGGATGGGCAGCGCGCGCCAGCGGTCGTCGCCGTCGAAGACCGCCGCGTATGTCTCTCGGAACAGCTCGGGCGAGATGGAGCTGCCGATGGTCGATCGCACCTCGGCCGGTGACGGCCAGATCTCGGCCAGCATCACGGGCCGACCATCCGAGCCGACGCCGAGCGGTTCTCGCGTGAGGTCGATGTCGACGCGCCCCGCCAGCGCGAAGGCGACCACCAGCGGCGGGCTGGCGAGGTAGCTGGCACGAGCGAGTGGGTGGATGCGCCCCTCGAAGTTGCGGTTGCCGGAGAGGACCGCGGCGACCACCAGGCCGTGCTCCTCGACCGCGCGAGCGACGGGCTCGTCGAGCGGCCCGGAGTTGCCGATGCAGGTCGTGCAGCCATAGCCGACGAGATCGAAGCCGAGCGCGCCGAGGGGCGCCATGAGCCCGGCCGCCTCGAGATAGCGCGTGACCACCCGGGAGCCCGGGGCGAGGCTGGTCTTGACCGTCGGGCCGACCGTCAGGCCGCGCGCGACCGCATTGCGCGCCAAGAGGCCGGCCCCGACCATGACCGTCGGATTGCTGGTGTTGGTGCACGAGGTGATAGCCGCGATGGCCACGGCGCCGCTGCGGATGGTGGCGGCGTGCCCGTCGATCTCGATGGCGACCGGGACGTCGATGCCGTCGGTCAGCCCACCCTCGCCTTCGAGGTCGGCCTCGGCCGTGGCCCGGCTGCTGCCGTTGGTGGCCGGCAATGCGCCTGGGTAGGCGGCCGCGAAGCTCTCACGGATCGCGGGCAGGGGTACGCGATCCTGGGGTCGCCGCGGTCCTGCCAGGCTCGGCTCCACGCTCGCCAGATCCAGCTCCAGCGTCTCGTCGAAGTCCGGCCCGCGGCCCGGCTCGCGCCACAGACCCTGCTCTCGCGCGTAGGCCTCGACGAGCGCGACCCGGTCGGTCGCCCGGCCGGTCAGGCGCAGGTAGGTCAACGTCTCGTCGTCGATGGGGAAGATCGCGGCCGTGGCCCCGAACTCCGGCGACATGTTGGAGATGGTCGCCCGATCGGCCAGGGTCAAGCCGGCCAGGCCGTCACCGGCGAACTCGACGAATGCGCCGACCACGCCATGGCCGCGCAGCAGCTCGGTCACGACCAGCACCAGGTCGGTCGCCGTCGAGCCGATGGGCAGCTCACCATGGAGGCGGACGCCGACGACGGTGGGCATCGGCTGGTAGAGCGGTTGGCCGAGGAGGACCGCCTCGGCCTCGATGCCACCGACGCCGTAGCCCAGGACACCGAGAGCGTTGACCATCGTGGTGTGCGAGTCGGTGCCCACGAGCGTGTCCGGGTAGGCGACCGTCGCGCCCGAACCGTCCGCGCGCGCCTGCACGACGGCGGCCAGGTACTCGAGGTTGACCTGGTGGACGATGCCCGTGCCGGGCGGCACCACGCGCAGGTCGCTGAACGCTGTCTGTGCCCAGCGCAGGAGCTGGTAGCGCTCGCCGTTCCGCTCGTACTCGCGGGCGACATTGAAGGCGAAGGCGCCGTCGTTGCCGAAGCGATCGACCTGCACCGAGTGGTCGATGACGAGGTCGGCCGGCACCAGCGGGTTGATGCGGGCTGGATCCCCGCCGAGGGCGGCCATCGCGTCGCGCATGGCGGCCAGGTCGACGACGGCGGGTACGCCGGTGAAGTCCTGGAGGATGACGCGTGCGGGCATGAACGGCAGCTCGGTGTCGATGCCGGCCCGCGGCCGCCAGCCCGCCAGGGCGTGCACGTCGGCCTCGCCGACGACGCCGTCGCCGGCATGGCGCAGCAGGTTCTCGAGCAGGATCTTGACCGTGACCGGGAGTCGTCCGAGATCGGCGGCGCCGCTGCGGTCGAGCCGATAGATGACCACGACGCGGTCATCGATCGACAGCGATGCGCGGCTCTCGAGGGGATCAGTGCCGACGGCGAGCGGTCGCGTCATCGAGGTGGGCCTCCACATCCCCGGTCACACCTGGTGGCCGGGCTGGGTCGGCGCCTGACGGGGGTGCCCGTCTCGGGTCGAGCGTGCTGACTGGTCGGCCGAGTATACGCCCGCACCCGGCGGAGACAGGGTCCCGGGTCGTCACGGCGAACGTCCAGGCCGCAGGCCTGCCGGGCTACCATGCTCGCCATGCACGGCCGCCCGACCGAAGCCGCCGATCATAGCCATGACGGCCTGCCGCCGGGGCACCGCCACCCGCACGGACGGCCGGGACAGGGTGAGGATCCGACGGCGCCGCCGTCGGTCGGCATCGTCGGGGCGGGACGGGTCGGGCTGGCGCTCGCGCGCGCGCTCACCGCTGCCGACTGGCCGGTCGTCGCGGTGGCAAGTCGTGATCCGGCTCGCCGCGAGGCGTTCCGCGCGGCCATCCCGGACGCTCGCGGCTTCGCCGAGCCGTCGGGCGTCCTCGACGAGGCCTCGCTGATATTCCTGACCGTGCCAGACGACGCCATCGCGACGCTGGCGGCCGACCTGCGCCTATACAGCGGCCAGGCGCTCGTGCATACCAGCGGCCTGCTGGCATCGACCGTTCTCGAGCCGGCCATGGCGGCGGGAACCGAGAAGGCCAGCTTCCATCCCCTGGTCGCCTTCGCCGATCCGGACGCCGCCGTCGAGGCCCTGCGGGGGGCGACCATCGCCATCGAGGGCGACGACCCCCTGGTCCGCCTGCTCGGTGAGCTGGCGGAGGCGATCGGAGCCCAGCCCGTCCGTCTGCCGGTCGAGGGCAAGGCCGCCTACCACGCGGCGGCGGTGCTGGCCGCCGGCGGCTTCGTGGCCCTGCTCGACGCCGTCGCCGAGCTCGGTCGCGGAGCCGGTCTCGACGAGGCCGGCTCGCTGGCCATCTACGCGCCGCTCGTCCGCCAGAGCCTCGCTAACGCCGAGCGCTTCGGCATCGACGTAGCGCTCACCGGGCCTATCGTGCGCGGCGACATCGGCACCCTCCGCGCCCACCTGCTGGCGATGACCGAGCTTGCTCCCGGCGCCATCGGCCTCTACGTGGCTGCCGCCCGGCGCGAGATCGCGCTGGCCTCCGGACGTGGCGCGCTGGCGTCGTCCAGAGCTGACGAGATGGTCGAACTGCTCGATCGCTGGGGCGCGGCTGGGCCGGTCGAGGCCGCGTAGGCAACGGGGTCGCGAACCGCTACCATGGCGACCATGCAGAGCAGCGTCGCCGCCATCCGCCGCGGCCGCCTCCAGGCGCATTTCGTGACCACGTCGGGACACCATCGGATCCGCCACTACGGCCTGACCAAGCCGTCGCGCGGCCGTCTCGTGCCGGCCGTCCGTTCGCCCCGTCAGCCCGGCGCCCGGTCGCTCGGGCTCCGCGCCAGCGGCGTGGTGCCATATGCCGTGGAGCGGCGCCCGCTGGCGCACGCGGTGCGAGGCGAACGCATGGCCTGGACGCGCCTCGGGTCGCCGACCCGCCAGCACGGCGTCAACCCGACGGCCGCGTGGCGCGACTGAGCGGATCCGCCAGGCCCCCTCGGCGTACGACCCGCGCGACCTCGGCCGGCGGTATCGTCATCCGCATCGATGGTGGCAGCCATCAGATCGTGCTCGGCCGGCGGCGCCGTGACCGAGACGACGCGACGTGGACGCTGCCCAAGGGCACGCCCGATGCCGGCGAAACGACCGACGAGACGGCGCTCCGCGAGGTGACCGAGGAGACCGGCCTCGAGGTGGCCATCCTCGAGCCGGTCGGCGACGTCGAGTACTGGTTCATGCAAGCCGGCACGCGCATCCACAAGGTGGTGCATTACTTCCTGATGGAGCCGACGGGCGGCGCGCTCGAACGTCACGACCACGAGTTCGACGAGGTGCGCTGGGTCGACCTGGCTGAAGCCGAGCGCCTGATGAGCCACGAATCGGAGCGCCGCGTGGTGGCCGATGCGGCGGCCGCCATCGAGCGGCACTTCCCGCTCGGCGCCGCCCCCAGCGGCATGAGCGCCGCTCGGTCGAGCTGAGATGCGCCGGACGGCGCTCTACGGTCGCCATGTGGACGCCGGGGCGCGGCTGATCGACTTCGGGGGCTGGGAGATGCCGATCCAGTACACCGGGATCCTGGAGGAGCATCGGGCCGTCCGACAGCACGCCGGCCTCTTCGACCTGTCCCACATGGGCGAGCTCTGGTTGGCTGGAGCGGGCGCGGTCGCGGGCCTCGCGGCGGCGCTCGTCTCGGACCCGACAAGGCTGGCGGTCGGCCGGGCGCAGTACTCGATGATCGTCGCCCCGGACGGCGGCATCATCGACGACCTCATCGTCTACCGAGCCGACGAAGATCGCTTCCTGGTGGTGCCCAATGCCGGCAATCGAGAGGTCGTCAGCGCGGCCGTCGCCGAGCGGCTGACCGGCTATCGAGGCGACCTTCGACGATGCCTCGCTGCGGACGTCGCTGGTCGCCATCCAGGGGCCGGCCGCGCAGGCCATCCTGGCGCCGCTGACCGACGTCGACCTGGCCGCATTGCGCTACTACGCCATCGCCCCCGGCACGACCGCGGGCATCCCCTGCTGGCTGGCGCGGACCGGCTACACGGGCGAGGACGGCTTCGAGCTGTTCGTGGCCTGGGCCGACGGCCCGGCGCTCTGGGATGCGCTGCGTGCAGCGGGCAGCCCGGCTGGCCTGGTGCCGGTCGGACTGGGGGCTCGCGACACGTTGCGTCTCGAGGCTGGCATGCCCCTCTATGGCAACGAGCTCGATCGTTCGACCAACCCGTTCGAGGCTGGGCTCGGTCGGGTCGTTCGCCTGGACAAGGTCGCTGACTTCGTCGGCCGCACCGCCCTCGAGGCGGTCGCGTCGAGCGGGGTCAAGCGCCGCCTGGTCGGACTCGAGGTCACCGGGCGGGGCATCGTCCGCCATGGCTACCCGATCTTCCGGCCGGGCGAGGGCGAGGCCTGCGGCGTCGTCACCAGCGGCACCATGTCGCCGACGCTGGGCATCCCCATCGCGATGGCCTACGTCCCGACGCGCGAGGGCGAGCCGGGTACCATCTTGGAATGTGGCGTCCGCGATGCGCGCATCGCCGTCGCCGTCCGACCGCTGCCGTTCTACCAGCGCACCACCTAGCCGGAAGGAGCCTCGCCCGTGGAGGTCCGTGACGACCTGCGCTACTCGGACGACCATGAGTGGCTGCGACTCGAGGGCGACGTCGGGGTCATCGGCGTGACCGCCTATGCCGCCGATCAGTTGGGCGACATCGTCTTCGTCGAGTTGCCCGCCGTGGGCGCGGCGCTCGGCGCCCGGCAGGCCTTCGGCGTGGTCGAGTCGGTCAAGGCGGTCTCGGACCTCCTGGCGCCGGTCGCCGGCGAGGTCATGGAGACGAACGCCGCCCTCGCCGATCGGCCGGAGCTGGTCAACAGCGACCCGTATGGCGAGGGTTGGATGATCAAGCTGCGCCTGCCAGGTGGCGAAGCCGGAGGCGGGCTGATGGATGCCGACGCCTACCGCGAGCTGACCAAGGCCGGCTGAGCCGATGCCCTACGGTCCGCATACGACCGACGATCGAGCCCGGATGCTGGGGACGCTGGGCATCCAGGGCATCGACCCACTCTTCGCCGATATCCCGGCCTCCGTCCGCGCCCATGCCCTCGACCTGCCCGGGCCCGAACCGGAGCTCCAGCTGGCCGCGCGCCTGGAGCACCTGGCGGCCCGCAATCGTGTCGACCTGGCGAGCTTTCTGGGGGCCGGCGTCTATCGCCACTTCCTGCCGCCGGCGGTCGACCAGATCATCTCGCGAGGCGAGTTCTACACCGCCTATACGCCGTATCAGCCGGAGATCAGCCAGGGCACGCTGCAGACGATCTACGAGTACCAGTCGCTCATCGCCGAGCTGACCGGCCTCGATGTCGTCTCGGCCTCGCACTACGACGGCGCGGCCGCGACGGCGGAAGGGGCGCTGATGGCCATCCGGGCCACCCGTCGTGAACGCGTGCTGGCCAGCCGGGCGATCCATCGCCACTACCTCGACGCCACCCGCACCTACTTCGGTCCGGCTGGCCTCGACCTCCAAGAGCTGCCCACGCTCGATGACGGCACTAC
Organism: uncultured Chloroflexia bacterium; assembly: GCA_963833535.1. Classification (GTDB taxonomy): domain Bacteria; phylum Chloroflexota; class Limnocylindria; order Limnocylindrales; family CSP1-4; genus CSP1-4. Next base: position 197,959 of record CAWHYC010000001.1, read on the forward strand.
CGACCTGGCCGCCCTGGAACGTGCGCTCGGCGACGGGACCCCAGTCGCCGCCGTGCTGGCCGGCCAGCCCAATGCGTTCGGCATCCTGGAGCCGATGGCCGAGATCGGGCGGCTGGCGCATGCCGCCGGAGCGCTCTTCGTGGCGGTCGTCGAGCCCGTCTCGCTGGCCGTCCTGGCGCCGCCCGGCGAGTACGGCGCCGACATCGCGGCCGGCGAAGGCCAGCCCCTTGGCATCGCCCCACAGTACGGCGGCCCCTACCTCGGCATCCTGGCCACGACCGAGGCGCTGGTCCGCCAGATCCCCGGTCGGCTGGTGGGCAAGACGACCGACCTCGATGGCCGAAGGGCATTCGTGATGACGCTGCGGGCCCGCGAGCAGGACATCCGCCGGGAGAAAGCGGCCAGCAACATCTGCACGAACCAGGCGCTGTGCGCGCTGGCGGCCACGGTCTACCTGGCCACGCTCGGCCCCCACGGGCTACGCGACGTGGCGGCCGGCGGCGCCGCTCGAGCCCGCGAGCTGGAACGCGCCCTGGCCGCGGTCGGCGCGCCGCGCGTCCACGACGCGGCCTACCTCAACGAGTTCGCGGTCACCGTTCCCGACGCCTCCCGGGTGCATGCGGCGCTCCTCGATCGCGGCGTGCTGGCCGGCCTTCCCTTGGTGCGCTGGTATCCCGACGACACCCGACTTGCGAACGCCCTCCTGGTCTGTGCGACCGAGGTCACCACGAGCGACGAGATCGATCGCTTCGCCGATGCCCTCCGTATCGAGATCGGCGCCGGCGCGGCCATGGTCGAGGCCGTCCGATGAGCGCGCCGCGGATCGAGATGCAGACCGGGCCTGACCTCGGGCCGCGGACGGCGGTCGGTCCGATACTCCAGCCCACGCTCATGGAGCTGTCACGGCCTGGACGCGGCGGTGGCAAGATCCCGCACCCGCCGGCCGATGCCCTCGAGGGCATCCCGGCCTCCCAACGCCGGGCCATGCCGCCCGCCCTGCCCGAGCTCAACGAGCCGGAGGTCATCCGCCACTTCGTCAACCTCTCGCACCTCAACTACAACATCGACTCGGGCTTCTATCCCCTCGGCTCGTGCACCATGAAGTTCAACCCCAAGATCAACGAGTGGGCGGCCCGCCTGTTCGGCTTCGCCAAGCTCCACCCGCTGGCGCCGGACGCGGTCGCACAGGGCACGCTCGAGCTGCTCTGGAGCCTCGAACAGCAGCTCAAGGAGATCAGCGGCATGGCCGCGGTCACGCTCCAGCCCGCGGCTGGGGCGCAGGGCGAGCTGACCGGCATCCTGATGGTCCGCGCCTACCATGAGTCACGCGGCGATCACGACCGACGCGAAGTCATCGTGCCCGATTCGTCCCACGGGACGAACCCCGCGACCGCCTCCATGGCCGGCTTCACGACCATCACCGTGCCCTCGGACGCGGCCGGCGGGGTGGACCTCGAGGCCCTCCGAGCCGCGCTCTCGCCGCGCACGGCGGCGGTCATGCTGACCAACCCCTCGACCCTCGGTCTCTTCGAGAACCACATCGTCGAGCTGCTCGACGCCGTCCACGCGGCCGGCGCCCTGGCCTACATGGACGGCGCCAACCTGAACGCGGTGATGGGCAAGTTCCGCCCCGGCGCGGCAGGCTTCGACGTCATGCACTTCAACGTCCACAAGACCTTCTCGACGCCGCACGGCGGCGGTGGACCGGGTGCCGGGCCGGTCGGGGTCCGCGACACGCTGATGCCCTTCCTGCCCTCGCCCCGCGTGCTGCGCGAAGCGGACGGCACGTTCCGTCTCGAGGCGCCCGAGCGAGCGACCGACGTCCATCGGCCGGGTGCGCGCCTACCAGGGCAGCGCCGGCGTTCTCGTGCGCGCCTATGCCTACATCTGCTCCCACGGCGGGAGCGGCCTGGTCGAGGTCAGCGAGGACGCCGTGCTGGCCGCCAACTACCTCAAGGCACAGCTCTCGGGTGCCTACGAGATCCCCTTCGATCGGCCCTGCAAGCACGAGTTCGTGGCCACCGCCCGCCTCATCAAGGAGGCGACCGGCGTGCGCACGCTCGACATCGCCAAGCGCCTCATCGACAAGGGTTACCACCCGCCGACCATCTACTTCCCGCTCATCGTCGAGGAGTGCCTGCTCATCGAGCCCACAGAGACCGAGTCGGTCGAGACGCTCGATGCCTTCGCGGCGGCCATGTCGGACATCGCCCGCGAGGCACGCTCGGACCCGGAGTTGGTCAAGGGCGCTCCCCATAGCGCGCCGGTCCGTCGCCTCGACGAGGCCACCGCCGCCCGGCAGCCGGACCTTCGCTGGCGGGCCATGACCGGCGCCGAGACGCCCTGCCCGCAGTGACCGGCGCGGGCCGCCGACCCGCCGAGCCGCGATCGGGGAGAGGGCCACGGCTCGCCAGGCCCGCCGATGGCGCAGCGCCGCGGCCGGTCGCACGGGCGCTGCCCGCCGTCGGTCGGGGTCGGCTCGTGCGGTCGGTCGGCGCCGGCGTCGTCGTGGTCGCGCTGGTGGCGGCCGGCTGCACCGCCAGCCCGACGCCGATCCCGAGCCCGAGCGCATCGCCGACGCCGGCTCCGACGCTCGTGGCCGATGGGGTGCCGACCCTCCGTTTCGCGATCTCCGGTGACCCATCCGGCCTGCTGCCGCCAGCGCGCGACGCCGACACTCGACGGATCCAGGCCTTCCTGTACGACTCCCTATATCGGCTTGACGACGCGCTGCGCCCCGTGCCCGTGCTGGCCGCCGACGTGCCCAAGGTCTCGAAGGACGGCAAGACGTGGACGATCCCCATCCGCAGCGGCCTGACGTTCTCTGACGATTCAGCCCTCGACGCCGGCGACGTTGCCGCCACCCTGCGCCTGGCGCGGTCGCTGGCCTGTCCCTTCGCGGACGCCTGTCGTATCGCCGCAGAGCACCTCCAGGACGTCCAGGTCCACGGCGAGTCGGTCGTCCTGACCCTGGACCGGCCATGGGCGCCGCTGCTCTCCACGTTCCTGGCCGACCTGCCGATCCTGCCCTCCGACGGCCTCCAGGCCAGCCTCGATCGGCTCGTCGCGGGCGCCAAGGCGGTCGACCGCAAGGCCCTCGCCGCGTCGATCGGGCGCATCTCGGACGAGGTCAACGCCGAGGAGTGCGATGGCGACGCGCCGCCGGCCACCTGCGAACCGGCCGAACACGTCGACGAGCTGGCGGGCTGGCTGGCGAAGGCGGGGGTCACGGCGCCGAGGCCGGAGCGCTTCGCCGATGAGAGCGGGACGGTCGACGGCGACGCGTATGGCATCGCGCTGCTAGCCGCCGTCGACGCCCTGGCCGATGTCCTCGGCCGGCCGGGTGCCGGCGCCACACCACGTCCCTCCGGCGGCGCTGTCGATGCCTCGGTCGACCGCATGGCCAAGGCCCTGCCCCTGCTCGACCTGGGTCGGGCTCCGGTCGGCACCGGCGCGTACCGCCTGGTCAGCTACACGCCCGGCGGGAGCGTCGTGCTCGAGCGTCGCGGGCAAGCGGCCGCTGGCACGCCGCGCCGGGTCGAGGCGGTCGTCCTGCGCGATGCGGTCGAGGCGGCGACCGCCCTCCAGTCGGGCCAGATCGACTGGCTGCCGACGGTCGCCCCGGAAGTCGTGCCGGTCCTCGAGTCGGATCCCGCCCTGGTCGTCGTCGGGCGCCCGTCGGGGGCCGTTCGCGCCATCGTCTTCAACGTCCGCGATGGCCATCCTTACGCCGACCCGAGCGCCCGCCAGGCCTTCAGCCGCTGCCTCGACCGCGACACGCTGGTGGCCGACATCCTGGCCGGGCGTGGCCTGCCTGCCTCGACCTTGGTGGCGCCCGGATCGTGGGCCGCGCGGCCGACCAGGCCTCGCGTCGCCGACCCCGCCGCAGCACGGGCCCTGCTCGCAGCGGCGGGCTACCTGCTCGGCAGCGATGGCGTCTATGCGCGCGACGGCCAGCGACTCTCGAGCGAGATCATCATCCGCCCCGGCCGGGCGGAGCTGGCGGCCTTGATGGACGCCATCTCCAAGGCCCTCAAGGCGTGCGGTATCGACCTGCGCATCCGTGAGGTGCCGTTCTCGCCGGATGTCGTCCTGCCGCAGCTCGAATGGCCCAACGCGTTCGACACCTACCTCGCGACGGTCAGCCAGGGCGTCGACCCGGGCGTCGACCTTGGCTGGCTGTCGAGCGACCGGGTGACGACGGAGGCCGATCCCGGCGACGCCAACTACGGCGGCTGGCGGGACAAGCCGACCGATGCGCTGTTGAGCGCTGGGGCGGGCTCTCTGACGGAGTCCAAGCGGCAGTCCGCCTACACCGACCTGCAGGCGCAGGCTGACCGACCAGGCGCCGGTCTGGCCGCTGGCCTACGAGGCCGCCTACGGCGCCGTCTCCAAGGGCCTGGCTCGGCTCGGACGGTCAGAGCGTCGATCCATCGCAGCCGGAGTACGAGCGCGACATGCTCGACTGGCATCTCGCGGGACCCTGATCCGGTCGCCCATCGGGTCCTGGCTCGGTCAGCCATCGGGCCGGCCGCACCATCGGTGGGCCTTCCTTGACAGTCGTCGTCGAGCCGGACCTATAATGCGGCAGCCGTTCCGGGCCCCACGTGGGAGACGTCTGCGCGCCTGCGCCGACGTGGCGAGGGTCTCGTGGACGAGAGGGGACGATCGATCGCCGTCGCGGCGTGTCGACGTTCGGACACAGGAGGATGGAAGCCCATGGGTCTACGGACTCGACGAGGCCTGGCTTTGGCCGCCTCGCTCGCTTTCGTGATCAGCGCATGTACGCCCGGCGCGTCTTCGACGCCCGCGGCATCAAGCGGCGGCACCGAGAGTACCGCCCCGAGCGCGTCGACAGGCGTTACCTCGGACAACTTCAAGTTCGCCGTCGATGGTGAGCCGACCTACTTCTCGCTGGCCTACACGGACCTTCCGACCAGCTGGATCGTGGGCATGCTCTACAACGGCATGTACCGCATCGACGACAAGCTGGCCGTCGTGCCCGACATCGCCGCCGCGCTGCCTGAGCAGAGCGCTGATGGCCTGACCTGGACGATCAAGCTGCGCGACGACGTCAAGTGGCATGACGGTACGCCGGTCACGGCCGATGACGTCAAGTTCACCTACGACCTCGCACTCTCACCGAACTGCACCTACATCCCCGACACCTGCTCGGCGATCGGTGACAACGTCGAGAGCGTCACCGTCGTCGACCCGACGACGGTCGAGTTCAAGCTCAAGCAGAAGTTCGCGCCGTTCCTCATCCAGCTCGCCGGCATCCTCATGCCCAAGGCTGCCGTGACGGCGTCGTACGAGAAGTTCGCGTCCACCGCGAGCGCGGTCGATGCGGCCGCCGTCGCGACGCTCGCCGACAAGATCAAGACCGCGACCAGCGCCGACGCCTGCTCGGGCGAGACCCCGCCGGCCGAGTGCCTGGCTTCGACCTACACCGCCGAGGTCGAGCCGATCCTGACGCAGGCCGGCATCACGCTGCCTGACAAGAACGCCTATACGGTCGACGGCACGCTCGACCCTGACGCCTACGGACAGGCGCTCATCGATCAGCTCAACGACCTCAACAGCCACCCTCAAGGCTGCCGACACGGACAAGATCGCGGCGGCCTTCCGCCTCCTCGACTTCCAGCGCAACCCGATCGGCACCGGCCCCTACAAGTTCGTCAAGTACACCGCCGGTCAGAGCGTCGAGCTGGCCAAGAACCCCAACTACCACGCCGTCGCGGTCGGGCCGGAGAGCGTCTTCATCCCGATCATCAAGGACGCCGCCACGGCGTCGGCGGCGCTCCAGAAGGGCGACATCAACTGGCAGACCGAGGTCACCTCGGACGCGCTGACCACGCTCGTCGCGGACAGCAACCTGGCCCTCTCGGAGTTCCCCGACTTCGGCTACTACTACATCGGCTTCAACCTGCGTGAAGGCCGGCTGTACGCGACAAGGCGCTCCGCGAGGCCTTCTCGATGTGCATCGACCACAAGCAGACCGTCCAGGTCGCGACCGAGGGCAATGGCATCCCGGCCAAGGCCAACGTGCCGCCGGCCTCGTGGGCCTACTCGGCCGACGTTCCCGACTACGTCTACGACGTCGCGGGCGCCAAGGCCAAGATCGAGGCCGCCGGCTGGAAGCTCGGCGCCGATGGCATCTACGCCAAGGACGGCGTGCGTCTCGCGTCGGACCTCTACGTCCGCCAGGGTCGCCCGCAGCGCGTCCGCTTCGCCCAGCTGGCCAAGGATCAGCTGAAGCAATGCGGCATCGAGATCAACGTCAAGGAATCGGACTTCGCGACCGTCCTCCTGCCGCTGCTCTCGTATCCCAACAACTTCGACACCTACCTCGGCGGCTGGAGCACCTCGATCGATCCGGACGACTACTCGATCTTCCATTCATCGAAGTGCACCACCAAGGAGAACCCGGACGACAACAACTTCGTCTGCTGGAACAACCCCGAAGGCGACGCTCTCCTCGAGCAGGGCCGGACGGAGCTCGACCAGGCGAAGCGCAAGGAGATCTACGGCAATTTCCAGAAGCTCATCCACGACGACCTGCCGTACTACTTCCTGTGGGCCGACCTAGCCCACCGCGGCTACACGAAGACGGTCGAAGCCTCCGGCGCTGAGGGCGCGATCAACTTCTCGAGCCCGCTCGACTATTGGAACAACGACTCCTGGGTCGTCAACTCGGCCAGGTAATCCGTCGACCGGACTGAACCGGACCACGGAAAAAGGACGGTGGCAGCCGCACGGCTGCCACCGTCCTCGTTTATCCTCCGCGCATCAGGTCCCAGGCACGCGTGACGTCCCCCGGGCGCCACCATCGCAGGTGAGCCATGGCAGCGTACATCTTCCGGCGGTTGCTCCAGTCGATCCCGATCCTCATCGGTATCGCGATCATCTCGTTCATGATCGTGCACATCGCGCCAGGCAGCCCGATCGATCGGTTCCGCTCCGGCCGCGTGTCGCCCGAGACGATCCACAACCTTATCCGGCTCTACGGCCTCGACCAGCCCTTGCTGCCCATCTGGGTCGACAACGGGATCGCGCTGCTGATCTCGATCGTGTTGCTGGGCGTGGCCGGCGTCCTCGCCTGGTACGCATTGCGCGGCATGCGACGTGGCCGAACGGGGCTGTCGGTCTACCTCCCCGGCGGCATCAGCCTGCTGTTGATGCTCGGCAGCTTGTACCTGATCTTCACCACCGCGTCGGAGTGGCGGCTGCTCATCACCTGGCCGGGCCAGCTCATCAGCTGGATGGTCGCCTTCGTGCAGGTCTGGCGGCCCGATGCATGGGGCTACTCCTTCACCGACGGCCAGCCGGTCATCGCCAAGATCGGTGAGCGGGTGCCATACACGCTCGAGCTGATGGGCATCTCGCTCATCCTGACGGTCGTCATCGCCATCCCCGTCGGCATCCTGGGCGCCGTCCGGCAGTACAGCTGGACCGACAAGATCATCACCGTCCTGGCGACGATCGGCTACGCCATGCCGACCTTCTGGCTGGGCCTGGTCCTCAAGTACATCTTCGCCTTCAAGCTCGACCTCTTCCCGCTCTACGGTCGCCACGCCTTCGGCGACGACAGCGTCCCCGACCTGCTCTGGCACCTGGTCCTGCCGGTCATGACCCTGACCATCGTCTCGGTCGCCGGCTGGAGCCGCTACATGCGCTCGTCGATGCTCGAGGTCATGCGCCAGGACTACGTCCGCACCGCCAAGGCCAAGGGCCTCGAGAACTCGCGCGTCCTCTACAAGCACGCGCTGCGCAACGCGCTCATCCCCATCGTCACGCTGCTTGGCCTGACGATCCCGTCGCTGCTCGTCGGCGCCGCGGTGACCGAGGCGGTCTTCTCCTGGCCGGGCCTCGGCGGCCTCGGCGTGACCTCGGTCATCGAGCGTGACTACCCGCTCGTGCTCGCCTTCGTCATGGTCGGCGGGGTGATGGTCATCCTCGGCAACCTGCTCGCGGACGTGCTCTACGCGTTCGTCGATCCGCGTATCACGTACTAGGAGGGATCATCATGGAGAGCACCCAGCTCGCACCGATCCCCGCCGCCGCTGGTCAGGCGCAGTCGACCGTCGACGAGGTCGACCTGACGCCGGTCCGGACCTACTGGCAGCTGGTCCGCCAGCGCTTCGTGCAGCACCGCCTGGCGGTCATCGGCCTCGTCATGATGGCGACCCTGACGACGATGGCCATCGTCATCCCCACGGTCACCGGCGACGCCTACCAGAAGACGAGCCTGACGCTGGCCAACCACCCGCCATCGCTCATCAACCCCTTCGCGCCGTTCGGCTTCGACTCCATCGGCCAGAACTACTTCATCCGGCTCATGAAGGCGCTCCAGACATCGCTCTTCGTGGCCTTCTCGGCGGTCTCGATCCTCATCGTCGTGGGCGTCACGCTGGGCGCCATCGCCGGCTACGTCGGCGGCCGAGTCGACAACGCGATCATGCGCCTGGTGGACATCATCCTCTCGATCCCGACCTTCTTCCTGATCGTGCTGATGGTCTCTCTGTGGGGCGCCAGCCCGATCGTCGTCATCCTGGCCATCGCGTTCGCGGGTTGGACGACGGCTGCTCGGCTGGTGCGCGGTGAGTTCCTTTCGCTGCGCGAGACCGACTTCGTGCAGGCCGCGCGGGCCCTGGGCGCCGGTGACCGGCGCATCATCCTCCGGCATATGCTGCCCGGGGCCATGGCCCCGGTCATCGTGGCCGCCACCCTGGCGATCGCCGACTCCGTCGTCGTCGAGGCCACGCTCTCCTACCTCAGCTTCGGCATCTCGCCGCCGGAGGCCAGCCTGGGCAATATGCTGACCAACGCGCTGGAGTTCTTCTTCCGCGCGCCGACCCTCATCTTCATCCCCGGCATCACGCTCATCCTCGTCGTCCTGTCGGCCAGCTTCATCGGCGACGGCCTGCGCGACGCCCTCGATCCGCGGCAGCGGGTCACCGGCTAAGGGATGGTCGCAGAAGTCGAGCGCCCGCTCCTGCAGATCGAGGACCTGAAGACCTACTTCCGGACGCAGGACGGGGTGGTCAAGGCCGTCGATGGCGTGAGCTATGAGATCGGCGACGGCAAGACGGTCGGCGTCGTCGGCGAGTCCGGTTGCGGCAAGAGCATCACCGCGCTGTCGGTCATGCGGCTCATCGAGTCGCCGCCCGGCGACATCGTGGCCGGCACCATCAAGCTCCACGACCGGGATCTGCTGAAGGTCGACGACGACGAGATGCGCGACATCCGCGGCAACTCGATCAGCATGATCTTCCAGGAGCCGATGACCAGCCTCAACCCGGTCTTCACCTGTGGTGACCAGATCTCCGAGGTCGTCTCGCGGCATGTCGTCGGTATCCCGCCGCGAGGCCTGGGCTCGCGCCGTCGAGATGCTCGGCCTGGTCGGCATCCCCGACCCCGCCCGGCGCGCCAAGCAGTACCCGCACGAGCTGTCGGGCGGCATGCGCCAGCGCGTGATGATCGCCATGGCGCTGAGCACGAACCCGGAGCTGCTCATCGCGGACGAGCCGACGACCGCGCTGGACGTGACCATCCAGGCTCAGATCCTGGAGCTCATGAAGAACCTTCGTGAGCGCAATCGGATGGCCATCATGCTCATCACGCACGACCTCGGCGTGGTCGCCGAGATGGCCGACGACGTGGTCGTCATGTATGCCGGCAAGGTCGTCGAGAAGTCGAACGCGATCGCCGTCTTCGAACAGGCGCATCACCCCTACACGAAGGGCCTGCTGGCCTCGATCCCGCGGCTCGGCGAACGGCGTGAACGGCTCGAGGTCATCGAGGGCGTCGTGCCCAACCCGCTCAACCTGCCCGGCGGGCTGCCTCTTCAAGCGGCGCTGCCCGTACGCCATGCCCATCTGCGACACGCCGCCCGCCGCTCCAGGAGGTCCGGCCGGGGCAGCTTTCACGCTGCTGGCTGACACCGCAGGGCGGCCCGCCGGCCGTCGGGCCGGACGCCACCGGGGACGTGGCACTCGAAGCCGCGGCGGCTCTGTCGGTGTCCGCGTGAGCGGGCAGGCGTGGGCAGACGGCGCTGCCATCGAGCCGCTCGACGGGCCGCCCGCCGGCTCGCCACGGCGACCACGCGCGAGGCCGGTCCCTCGACCGATGACACCGTCCTCGTCCGGGTCGACCAGGTGGTCAAGCACTTCCCCATCCGCGGCGGCGTCATGGGCGTCACGCAGATCGGCGCCGTGCGCGCCGTGGACGGCGTCAGCTTCGATGTCCGTCGTGGCGAGACGCTCGGCCTGGTCGGTGAGTCGGGTTGCGGCAAGACGACCCTGGGCAAGGTCATCCTGCGCCTCATCCCGGCGACCAGCGGCCAGGTCTACATCGACAAGCGCCCGCTCTTCGATCTCAACGACGTCGAGCTGAAGGCCGCCCGGCGCGACCTCCAGATCGTCTTCCAGGACCCCTATGCCAGCCTCAACCCGCGCATGACGGTCGGCGAGATCGTCGGCGAGGGGCCGCTCGTCCACGGCCTCAGCGATCGCGCCAAGCGCGAGGAGCTGGTGCGCGAGCTGCTGGCCAAGGTGGGCCTCAACCAGACGCACATCCGACGCTATCCGCACGAGTTCTCGGGCGGCCAGCGGCAACGGATCGGCATCGCCCGGGCGCTTGCCCTGAACCCCGAGTTCATCGTCTGCGACGAGCCCGTCAGCGCCCTCGACGTGTCGATCCAGAGCCAGGTCCTCAATCTGCTCAACGACCTCCAGCAGGAGCTCGGCCTGACCTACCTCTTCATCGCCCACAACCTGGCCGTGGTCGAGCACATCAGCGACCGAGTCGGGGTGATGTACCTGGGCAAGCTCGTCGAGCTGGCCGGTGTGCGACGAGCTGTACGTCAACCCGCGCCACCCGTACACCGTCGCGCTGCTCTCGGCCGTGCCCGAGCCCGACCCCCGCAAGCGCAAGAAACGCCTCGTCCTCGTCGGCGACGTCCCTTCACCGGCAGCTCCCCCGCCGGGCTGCCGGTTCAACACCCGCTGCTGGCTCAAAGCGCAGCTCGGTGACCCCGCGCGCTGCGTCGAAGAGGAGCCGGAGCTGCGCGACGTCGGCGGTGGCCATCAGGTCGCTTGCCACTTCGCGGAGCAAGTCACACCCGCCGCGGTGGCGACGGCAGCCGAGCGCCAGCTGCCGATCGCCCAGGCCTGAGGCATTCGCGGTCGTGGGGGCCGACCGAACCAGGAGACAGGCGTGACGCAGGGCGTGACGCATGGCATCATTCGCCAACGGTCGCGGAGCCGCCTGCGGGCGGTCGGTCCGGGCCATAAGGAGGAGACAGGATGAAACGGACACGTATCGGTGCCCTGCTGATCGGGGCTGGGCTGCTGGTTGCAGCTTGCACCGGTGGATCGGCATCACCGACCCCGGCCGAACCGTCGACGGCGCCGGCGTCGGGCGAGCCGACGACCGCCCCGGCCACCGAGGCCGCCCAGCCGAAACCGGGTGGCACGCTCGTGGCGTCGCTGCCAGGGGACATCTCGCGGACCGACTCCGCGCTCATCGACGACAGCAACTCGTCGTACGTCATGAACCAGGTCATGGAGGGCCTCGTGGGCCTCACGCCGGGCACCACCGGCGACGTCATCCCGGTCCTGGCCAGTGCCCTGCCGGCCATCTCCGATGACGGCCTGACCTATACGTTCCAGCTCCGCCAGGGCATCAAGTTCCACGACGGCACGGCGCTCGACTGCGACGCCGTCAAGTTCAACTACGACCGCTGGCTGAATCTGCCGGCCGACTACTCCAAGCTGGAGTACACCTACTACGTCGACTCGGCCCTCAAGCCGGTCGTGGCCTCGGTCGGCTGCAATAGCCCGACCGAGTTCACGATCACGCTCAAGGCCGCCAACTCGGCGTTCCTGCTGACCCAGACCCTGACCCCGTTCTTCATCGCCAGCCCAAAGGCGCTGACCGATGGTGATGCCTCGAACCCGGACTTCTCGAAGAACACCTATGCCCAGGGTGGCCCGACGGCCATGACCGGCACGGGTCCCTTCAAGTTCAAGTCCTGGGTTCCCGGTGACTCGGTCACACTCGAGAAGAACGCGGACTATTGGGACCCGGACCACGCGGCCTACCTCGACGGTATCGTCTTCAAGGTCATCGCCGACTCGACGGCGACGCTCAATGCCCTCCAGGAGGGCGGCATCGACTTCGCCCAGACGATCTCGCCCGTCGATGCGGCCACGGTGGCCGAGGACGCCAACCTGCAGGCCATCGACCGCGGCGGCTCGTGCAACCTCTTCCACCTCGCCATGAACGAGCTGCAGAAGCCGTTCGACAACCTGAAGATCCGCCAGGCCGTGGCCTACGCGGTCAACAAGCAGGCGCTCATCGACACCTTCTACGGTGGCAAGGAAGGCGCCGTGCCGGCCGACAACTGGATGCCGCCCGGGACGGCCACCAGCAAGGTCCTCAACCTGCCGACCTACGACCCCGAGAAGGCCAAGTCGCTCATCGCCGAGTCAGGCGTGACCGATCTGTCGTTCGACTTCTGGTACCCGTCCGACGTGGCCCGGCCGTACATGCCGGATCCCAAGGGCGAGTTCCAGTCGATCCTCAGCGACCTGACCGCGGTCGGCTTCAAGCCCAATCCGCAGACCGCCACCTGGCGGCCCAACTACCTGTCGGCCGAGGCGGCCGGCAAGTACCCGATGTGGCTCATCGGCTGGACCTGCGACTGGGCCGGCCCCGACAACTTCCTGAACACGGCGTTCTTCGGGTATCGCGCCCGGAGCGATGGGACGACCGGTCCCAACGAGGAATACGCCTACGAGAACGCCGAGATGTGGCAGTCGATGTCGAACGCGATGACGACCACGGACGCCTCCAAGGCGACGACCTACTGGCAGGAGGTCCAGGACCACCTGGCCGCCGACATGCCGACGGTCCCGCTGCTCAGCTCCAAGCCACCCGCCGCCGCCGCAGCCTACGTCAAGGGCTTCGTGCCGGTGGGCAACCTGACCGAGCTCTTCAACTCCGTCTGGCTGGACAAGTAGTCACCCCGGCCGGCTGAGGCCCCAGGGCATCGACCGGCCGGACATCCCTCGCGAGTTCGGATCCCCCGGGGCCTCGGTGGTCCCGGGGGATCGTCCCTTCGATCGTTGACGAGGACGGGACGTGACCAAGTACATCGCGCGCCGGCTGCTGGGTGCCATCCCGGTCCTGATCGGCGTCTCGATCGTCGTCTTCGTCTTCATCCGCCTGCTGCCCGGTGACCCGGCCACGGCCATCCTCGGCCAGCACGCGACTGCCCAGAAGATCGCCGACATGCGGGAGTTCCTGGGCCTCGACAAGCCGCTCTGGGAGCAGTACCTGATCTATATCGGGAAGGTGCTCGGCGGGGATTTCGGGCGCAGCCTCATCAACAGCCAGCCGATCATGGACGAGTTCCTGACGCGCATGCCGGCGACCATCGAGCTGACCGCCGGGGCGATGCTCTTCGCGGCCGGCGTCGGCATCCCGCTCGGCCGCTTCGCTGCCAAGCGAGCCCAGCGTTGGCAGGACGGCTCGGTCACCGTCATCTCGTTGGTCGGCATCAGCATCCCCGTTTTCGTGCTCGGACTGACGCTCCAGTACATCTTCGCCGTGCAGCTCGGCTGGCTGCCGGCGTTCGGGCGCATCGACGCCCGCACCGCCATCGAGCTGCAATCGAACTTCGTGCTCATCGACGTCTGGCTGCAGCCAGACTGGACGCTGGCCGAGAAGTTCAGCGCCTTCCTCGATGGCATCTCCCACCTCATCCTGCCTGCCATCGCCCTGGGGTCCATCCCGCTGGCCATCATCACGCGCATCACGCGCGCCTCGGTCATCGACGTCTCCAACGACGACTACGTACGAACCGCGCGCGCCAAGGGCCTCAGCGAGCGACGCATCGACGGGCGGCACGTGATGCGCAATGCCTGGCTGCCGGTCGTCACCGTGCTCGGCCTGCAGGTCGGTGGCCTGCTCGCCGGCGCCGTCATCACCGAGACCGTCTTCGCTTGGAATGGTGTCGGGCGCTGGATCGTGGAGGCCATCGGTAACCGCGATTACTTCATCGTCCAGTCGACGATCCTCATCTTCGCCCTCATCTTCCTGATCGTGAACCTGGCCGTCGACGTGATGTACGCGTTCATCAACCCGCGCATCCGGTACGCCTGAGATGGCCGCACCCTCGATCGCCGTCACGCGTGTCGCGCCGCGCGCCAGCCACGGCCTGTGGGGCGACGCGTTCCGGCGCCTCCTGCGCAATCGGCCGGCGATGGTCGGTGCCTTGCTCATCGTGGCCTTCCTCATCGTGGCCGTCTTCGCGCCGTTCCTGGCGCCCTACCCGCCCAACGAGTCGTTCCCCCCACCACCCGGAGCGACGACGCAGAAGCTCGGGCCCTGGCCGCCCAGCGCGGCGCATCCCTTCGGCCAGGACAAGCAGGGCCGTGACGAGCTCAGCCGGGTCATGTACGGCGCCACCGTCAGCCTCCTGGCCGGCATGTCCTCGGTCATCGTCGGCGTGACCCTGGGTGGTCTCATCGGCGCCGTCGCGGGCGCCGCCGGCGGCAAGGTCGACAGCCTGCTGATGCGCGGCGTCGACGTGCTCTTGGCGATGCCGGGCATCCTGCTGGCCATCGGCATCGTGACCTTCCTGGGTCAGGGCCTGTGGCAGATCACGATCGCCGTGGCCATCACCAATGCCCCCATCTTCGCGCGCCTGCTGCGCGGTGGGCTGCTGTCCGTGCGCGAGTCGGACTACGTGCTCGCCTCGCGCTCCATCGGCGCCTCGAGCCGACGGTTGCTGACCAAGCACATGCTGCCGAACTCCCTGACGCCGATCATCGTCGCCGCCACGCTGGCCCTGGCGACGGCCATCATCGACATCGCCGGTCTTGGCTTCCTTGGCCTCGGCCCGCCCGATCCGCGGACCCCCGAGTGGGGCACCATGCTGACCGACTCGCGTGAGTTCCTGCGCTCGGCCGCCTACCTCATCTTCTTCCCGGGCATCGCCATCGTCATCACCGCCGTCGGCTTCAACCTGATGGGCGACGGGCTGCGCGAGGCCCTCGACCCGCGGCTTCGGCGGTAGCCGGCGCGATGGCATTGCTCAGCGTCCAGGATCTCGTGGTGCGATTTCGCACGCACGAAGGCACCATCCACGCCGTCAACGGCGTGACCTTCGAGCTCGACGAGGGCGAGACGTTGGGCATCGTCGGCGAGTCCGGCTGCGGCAAGAGCGTCACCAGCCTGGCCCTCATGCGCCTGCTGCCCAAGCCGGCCGGGCGCATCGAGGGCGGCACGGTCCGCTTCGACGGTCAGGACCTGCTGGCCTACAGCGAGTCCGAGATGCGCGACCTGCGCGGTCGTGAGATCGCCATGATCTTCCAGGACCCGATGACCAGCCTCAACCCCGTCCTCACGGTCGAGGAACAGATGGTCGAGACCATCCAGGCCCACCGCAAGGTCAGCAAGGACGACGCTCGGGCCAAGGCGATCGAGCTGCTCGGTACGGTCGGCATCCCGCAGCCAGAGACCCGCCTCAAGGCTTTTCCTCACCAGTTCTCGGGCGGCATGCGCCAGCGCGTGATGATCGCCATGGCGCTGGCGCTGACACCCAAGCTGCTGATCGCCGACGAACCGACGACCGCCCTCGATGTGACCATCCAGGCGCAGGTCCTCGAGCTGCTCAAGCGCCTGACCGACGAGACCGGCACGGCCGCCATCCTCATCACCCACGATCTCGGGGTCGTGGCCGGCATGACCCAGCGCATCAACGTGATGTACGCGGGCTTCATCGTCGAGAGCGCGACGACCATCGAGCTCTTCGCCGACCCCGCCCACCCGTACACGGTGGGCCTGCTGCACTCGGTCCCCCGGCTCGACGCCATCGAAGGCTCCGAGCTCATCCCCATCGAGGGCACCCCGCCCGACCAGCGACAGGCGCCGGTCGGCTGCCCGTTCGCGCCCCGCTGCGCCTGGCGGTTGCCGACGTGCTGGGAGTCGAACCCCGTGCTGACGTCCGTGACCGCGGGCCAGGGCGTCGTCCTGACCGGCAAAGGGGCGACACATCGGATCGCTTGCCACAACCCCCCGACCCACGAGGAGGCAGTGGCCGGACGACCGATGCGGGCGGGCTTCAAGGCGGCACCGCCGCCGGGCTCGGCGACCGAGGCGCTGGCCGGCATGCCCGACGAGCTGGCCGAGCCAGGCGAGTGGTATGTCGAGAGCGGCGACGTCGAGTTCCTGCCGCAGGAAGGCGCCACGACGGCGACGGGTGAAGCGTTCGGATTGCCCCTCCCGCCGGAGGAGGACCTGTGAGCGCGGTCGCCTCTTCGGCGGCGCCGGCAGCGCCCTCGGTCGACAGCCAGGGGCCGCTGGTCGAGGTCGAGGACCTGCGGGTCTACTTCCCGATCAAGGAAGGCATCATCCGCGAGCGGCACATCGGCGACGTGCGCGCTGTCGACGACGTGTCCTTCAGCCTGCGTCGGGGCGAGACGCTCGGGCTGGTCGGCGAATCCGGCTGCGGCAAGTCGACGACCGGTCGCGCCATGCTCCGACTCTACGAGCCGACGGCGGGGCGGGTGCTGTTCGACGGCGTCGACGTGACGACGCTCAAGGGCGACGGGCTGCGACGTGTCCGACGGCGGATGCAGATGATCTTCCAGGATCCCTATGCCAGCCTCAACCCGCGCATGACCGTCAACGGCATCGTCGGCGAGCCGCTCGAGGTGCACGGCGAAGGCGGCTCGCGCCAGGAACGCCAGGAGCGGGTGCGCGAGGTGCTGACGACGGTCGGGCTCAATCCCGAATACGGGATCCGGTACCCGCACGAGTTCTCCGGCGGCCAGCGACAGCGCATCGGCATCGCCAGGGCGCTGGCGCTGAGTCCCGAGTTCATAGTCGCCGATGAGCCCATCAGCGCGCTCGATGTCTCGATCCAGGCCCAGATCATCAACCTGCTGCAGCGCCTCCAGGATCGCCTCGGTCTGACCTACCTGTTCATCGCCCACGACCTCTCGGTCGTGCGCCATATCAGCGACCGGATCGCGGTCATGTACCTGGGCCGCATCGTCGAGGTCGCCCCTTCGCGTGAGCTCAACACCAAGCCGCTCCACCCCTACACAGTGGCGCTGCTGTCGGCCATCCCGATCCCCGATCCGGCCGTCGAGGCCAGGCGCCGGCGGATCATCCTGACGGGCGACGTGCCCAGCCCGGTCAACCCGCCGTCCGGCTGTCGCTTCCATACCCGCTGCTGGCTGCGCGAGCGGCTCGGCAACCCGGAACGCTGCTCGAGCGAGGACCCGGCGCTGCGAACGATGGCCAGCGGTCACGAGGTCGCCTGCCATTTCTCGGAGTCCGTCGACGGCTCGACCGAGCAGACCCAGGCCGTCGGCGCCCAGATGGATGCCCGTGCTGCCGCATCCGGCAGCGCCGGCGCGACGACCGCGGCCGGTCCCGCGCCGGCTACCGCGGCGGCCGAGCCACTGCCCCCGCCGCGACCTCCGGCCGGACCCGAGCGACCCGGCGCCTGAGGCGGCGCGGCTAGACTGCGAGCGTGCAGCCACTCCGCATCGCCCTCGCGCAGATCGCACCGCAGCTCGGCGCCCTCGACGCCAATCTCGCCCGGCATGCCGCCCTGCTGGCCGAGGCACGCGCAGGCGGTGCCGGCCTGGTCGTCTTTCCCGAGCTCGGCCTGACCGGCTACCTGCTCCAGGACCTGGCTGCCGAGGTGGCCATGCGCCTCGACGATCCGCGTCTGTCCTCGTTGGCCGCCGAGACCGAGGGGCTGTCCGCCGTCATGTCGTTCGTGGAAGAGTCAGCCGACCACCGGCTGTTCATCGCCGCTGCGCTGCTCGAAGACGGCCAGCTGCGGCACCTCCATCGCAAGGTCTTCCTGCCGACGTACGGCCTCTTCGACGAGCGACGCTTCTTCGCCCCGGGCTCCATCCTCCGGGCGGTGCCCAGCCGGCTCGGCGTCGGCATCGGGATGTCGATCTGCGAGGACTTCTGGCATCTGTCGGCCCCCAACCTGCTGGCCCTCGACGGCGCCCAGATCCTGATCAACGTGTCGTCCTCGCCGGGCCGCGACGTGGCCGCGGTCCACGAGGTCGGCCTCGGCACCGCCGAGTCGTGGTGGACGCTGATGCGCGCCTATGCGCAGCTGACGACGAGCCTGGTCGTCTTCGTCAACCGCGTCGGCGTCGACGAATCGATCAGCTTCTGGGGCGGCTCGCAGGTCGTCGGTCCGGGCGGCGACGTGCGCTTCCAGGCGCCGCTCTACGACGAGGGCCTGTTCCTGGTCGACGTGGACCTGGCCGACATCCGCCGCGAGCGCATCGCGCTTCCGTTGCTACGTGACGAGCGCCCCGAGGTCGTCGCCCGCCAGCTCGACCGCATCCTCCGCGAGCGAGCAGGCGAAGCCGTCGACCAGACGGCGGAGATCGGCGCCGAGCCCGGCCTTGACGTTGCCAGCGGCGAGCAGCAGGCGCCGGTGGCGTCGGCGCCGGAGCCGACGCGATGACGAGCCCGGCGCTCTACGAGCTGCCCGAGGACCTGCGCATCGACACCGACGTTGCGCGGCGGATCATCGCCGAGTTCATCCGTGGCCAGCTGCGACAGGCCGGCTTCGAGCGGGTCGTCCTAGGGCTGTCGGGCGGCATCGACTCCGCCCTCGTCGCCTACCTCGTGGCCGAGGCCATCGGCGCCGAGCGTCTGCTCTGCGTCCTGATGCCTTATGCCACGTCGTCGCCGGCCTCGCAGGCGGACGCTGAGGCCGTCGTCGCCGACCTCGGCTGTGCCAGCCGGCTGATCCGCATCACGCCCATGGTCGACGGCTACTTCGGGTCCCGGTCGACCGAGCCCGAGGGTGGGATCGCGCTCGGCGCGCTGGGGCCGGAAGGCGTCGAGGCGAGCGCGCTGCGGCGTGGCAACTTCGCGGCCCGGATGCGGATGGCGACGCTCTACGACCTGTCGGTGGTCTGGAACGGCCTGGTGGCCGGCACCGGCAACAAGACCGAGGCGCTCATCGGCTACACGACCGTCTTCGGGGACAACGCCTGCGCCTTCAACCCCATCGGCGACCTCTACAAAAGCCAGGTCCGCCAGCTGGCCGAGGCGTGCGGCGTGCCCGCGGCCATCATCGCCAAGGCTCCGTCGGCGGACCTGTGGCCGGGGCAGACCGACGAGAGCGAGGTCGGCTTCAGCTATGCCACCGTTGATCGATTGCTCTTCTGGATGATCGACAAGCGACGCAGCGATGAGGAGCTGGTGGCGATGGGCTTCGAGCCGGCCTTCGTGGAGCGCATCACGGGCATGGTCGCCAGCGCCGAGTACAAGCGCCAGGTGCCGCCCATCGCCAAGCTCGGGACGCGGACGACCGGCGTCGATTACCTCTATCCACGACGACGCCCAGGATCCGCCAGACGCCAGCCGTGAGCGAGGGACAGGGGGCGGGATCGAACGCCGACGCGGACCGACCACCGGAGTCGGCGACCCCGAGGCCACATGGCGCACCGGAGCCGGCGAACGCCAGCTCGCCCGACGGGGAGCTCGGCGTGCTCTATGTCGTGGCCACGCCGATCGGCAACCTCGGCGACGTCACGCTCCGTGCGCTCGAAGTCCTGCGCGCCGTGACCCTGGTGGCCGCCGAGGACACGCGGATGACCCGGCGTCTCTGGGCGCGACACGGCCTCGGCACGCGGCTCATCAGCTATCACGCGCGCAACGCCGCGGTCCGGGGACCCGACCTCCTGGCCCGCCTGCGGGCCGGCGCCGACCTGGCCATCGTGACGGACGCCGGCACACCGCTGGTCAGCGACCCCGGCGAGAGCCTGGTTCGGGCCTGGGCGGACGAGGGCGGTCGCGTGGTGCCCATCCCCGGGCCGTCCGCCGTCCTGGCGGCCCTCGTTGCCGCAGGCCTGCCGGCCGCGCGATGGGGCTTCGAGGGCTTCCTGCCGCGGAGCGGGGCGGAGCGTCGCGCTCGCCTGGCGCGCATCGCCGTCGACGATCGGACGACCGTCCTCTTCGAGGCACCGCTGCGCACCGCGACGACGCTGCGGGACCTGGCCGGCGCCTGCGGCGGCGCACGCCGGGCAGCCCTCTGCCGCGAGATGACGAAGCTCCACGAGGAAGTCCGGCGCGGCAGCCTGGCCGAGCTGGCGGCCGAGGCCCGGGACCGGCCGCCGCGCGGCGAGGTGACGCTCGTCGTCGCCGGCCGGACTGAGGTCGGCGTCGATGCCCTGGCCGAGGTCGGCGCCGAAGACGTCGCGGCCGCCCGCAGACGCGTGGCGGCCCTGGTCGCCGGCGGCTTGAGCCGTGCCTCGGCAGCCAAGCAGGTCGCGGCCGAGACGGGTCTCCCGCGCCGCGACCTCTACGCCGCGGGGTGAGCGCCGCTACCATCGCGCCGTGAGCGTCCCGGTCCTGCGCGAGATGACGCCGGTCGGTCGAGCCGTCCTGGTCATCACGCTCGTCATCAGCTTCGTGGCGGTGGCCATGGAGTGGCTGCTGCACATCGAGGGCACGCCCATCTTCGTGGTCAGCGCCCTGGGCATCCTCGGGCTGGCCTACGTGGTGGGTGCCGCCACCGAGCGACTCGGGGCGCTGACGGGTCCGCAGACGGGCGGCATCTTGAACGCCACGTTCGGCAACATCGCCGAGCTGATCATCGCCTTCTTCGCCCTGACCGCAGGCCAGATCGAGGTCGTCAAGGCGTCCCTGACCGGCTCGATCATCGGCAACCTGCTGCTCGTGCTCGGCGCCAGCGTGCTCATCGGCGGCTTGCGTAACGGGAACCAGCGCTTCAGCGTGCGGACCGCCATGCTCGACGCGACCCTGCTCGTGCTCGCCGTCATCGGGCTCTTCGTGCCCGCGGTATTCGCCCTCTCGTCGGGCGCCGAGCCGCGCCAACGGGAGAGCGTGGCCGTGGCGGCCATCCTGCTGCTGCTCTACGTCCTCAACCTTGTCTACCGTTTCCGCCACCCGCAAGACGTGCTGGGCAGCGAGCCCGAGGGTCACGCCGGCCCGGCCTGGACCGTGCGCACCGCCATCGCCGTGCTGTGCGCCGCGGCGGTCCTGCTGGCCATCCTGTCCGAGGAGCTGGTGGGCGCCATCGATCCCTTCATCGCCAGCTTCGACCTGACGCCCTTCTTCGTCGGCGTCATCCTCATCCCGACCATCGGCAACCTGTCCGAGCACCTGGTCGCGGTCCAGCTGGCCATCAAGGACCGGGTCGACTTCTCGATGGCGGTCTCCATCGGATCGAGCCTCCAGGTGGCCCTCTTCGTGGCGCCCGTCCTGGTCCTGCTGGGCCTGCTCGTCGGGCAGCCGATGGACCTCGTCTTCACCCCGCTCGAGGTCGCCTCGGTGGCGGTCGCGGTGGGCATCACCACGCTCATCGCCTTCGACGGCGAGTCGAACTGGCTGGAGGGGGCGCTGCTGCTCGGCGTCTACGCCATCATCGCGGTCAGCTTCTTCTTCCTCGGCTCCTGAGCGCGTGCACCGTCGATCGATCCGGGTTAGCGTTAGGGCATGATCGCTCGAACATCGTTGCGTGCCAGCTCGACGCAGGCCGCGACCGAGCCGGATGGCTACCGCCCGGGTGCCTGCAACATCGGCCCCGAGGAGATCGATCGCCGCCGCCGCGGTGCATGGATCGCGGGGCTCGCGACCGTCGTCTTCTACCTGGGCCTGCTGGCGATCGCCGCGCCAGACCTGGTGCGTTTCATCGTCGCCGTGCCGGCAGCCTCCGCGGCGATCAGCTGGCTTCAGGCGCGCGAACGGTTCTGCGTCGCGTTCGGGATGGCCGGTGTCTTCAACTTCGGTCCCGTCGGCGAGCTCGAGCGGATCACCGACGAGGACGCGCGTCGTGCAGATCGAGGCAGGGTGGCCTCGATGGTCGCGCGCGGCGCGGCGATCGGCTGCGTGGTCGGGCTGCTGGCCGTCGCCATACCCTGAGCGCCGTGGGCTCAGAGTGGTCACCGGCGCGATCTCAGCGCGGACGTCGCCAATGGCACCATCCGAGCCGGGCTTGAGGCTCGCCCCCAACGGCCAAAACGCTAGCGCACGTGGCCGGACGAGCCGCCGGCAAGCCCACGTGAACTCTTCGCCAAGTGCGGTCCGCTAGGCTGCTCCTGACGTCGAAACGACGCCTGGCCCGCCGGTCCGATCCGCCGTCCCGCCGCCACGTGGGGTAATGCGCGTGCGCGCGCCCCGGGAGGTCGTCGAACCATGAACCGCGTGCTGCTCACGGGTCGCCTGACGCGCGACCCCGAACTGCGGACCCTTTCGACCGGGAAGACGGTCACGCAGTTCTCGCTGGCCACCAACGACTACCGAGGTGGCAAGGAGCTCTCCGAGTTCCACAGCATCGTGACCTGGGATCGCCTGGCCGAGATCTGTGGCCAGTATCTGGGCAAGGGCCAGCTGGTCGCCCTCGAAGGTCGCCTCCAGACCCGACAGTGGGAGGACGACAGGAAGCTGCGCCACTGGAAGACGGAGATCGTCGCATCGTCGGTCGAGATGCTCTCCGGTCGGCGGAAGAAGGACTACGCGGCCGAGTCGGCCGCCGAGGCGCTCATCAGCCAGGCCGAGGCGATGGGCATCGAGGCGTCCGAGGAGGCGGGCATCGACGAGATCGAGATCGAGGTCGCGACCGCCGCCTGACCTACAGCCCTCTGACTCCGCGGCGGATGTGGCTCCCTCCCACGTCC
The DNA here is from genome assembly GCA_963833535.1 of uncultured Chloroflexia bacterium. Lineage (GTDB taxonomy): Bacteria > Chloroflexota > Limnocylindria > Limnocylindrales > CSP1-4 > CSP1-4. Next base: position 220,662 of record CAWHYC010000001.1, read on the forward strand.
GCCGCTCCTCCGCGCCGATCGGCCGGTCGACAGGGCGGTCCGGGCGGCCCACGTTCTCAGCCGGCGGCGGATCCTCGCCGGCCAGGCGTTCCAGGGCGGCGCTGACGCGAGCCCGCCAGGTCATGGGCGCCGACGAGGTGCTCACCGACGTAGTCGAAGCCGCTCACGCCGCGGGAGAAGAGGTCGCAGAAGAGCTCCACGAGCGCTGGGTCGAACTGCTGGCCCGCGTGGTGTCGCAGCTCGTTGACCGATGCCACGTGACCGATGGCGGCCCTGTAGGGTCGGTCGTGCATCATCGCGTCGTACGCGTCGGCGACGGCCACGATGCGGGCGCCGAGCGGGATGTCCTGGCCACGCAGGCCGTAGGGGTAGCCGCTGCCGCCGTAGCGCTCGTGGTGGTGCAGGATGATCGGCACGGCATCGCGCAGGGCGCCAGCCTGCTCCAGGATGAGCTGTCCGATGCGAGGATGCTGGACCACGGTCTGCCACTCGGCGCCGGTCAGCGGGGCGGGCTTGTCGAGGATCTCCTCCGGGATGGCCACCTTGCCGACATCGTGAAGCAGGCTGGCGACGCGGATGCGGTCGATCTCCGCCTGCGGCAGGGCGAGGTGGCCGGCCATGGTCGTGGCGATGACCGCGATGAGCTCGGATGGCTTGCCGCGGTAGTGGGGCAGGGGCTCGATGACGGAGTGCAGCATCTGCTCGGCTGCGACTCGGGCGGCCCGCCCGATCTCGATCGCGCTGGCGCGGCCTTCGGCGCTGATCGGCGCCCGCGGGACGCGGGACTCCTCGTTCGGCTCGGCGAAGACGAAGACCTGGTTGCGACCGAGGCCCTTGGCGCTGAGCATCGCAGTGTCGGCGTGTCGGACGAGGTCCTCGACGCGCATCTGCTGGCCCATTCCGCCCGCCACTCCGGCCGAGATCGTGACGCTGACCGTCTCGGCCTGTCCGATGTCGATAGGCTCGCGCATCACGAGCATGCGCAGCTTCTCGGCCAGCGCCGCGGCCTCATCGACATCGGTCTCCGGCAGCACCAGCACGAACTCCTCGCCGCCCCATCGTCCGATATGGTCGATCGACCGGATGTTCGTGCGCATCAAGTTGGCTACCCGTCGCAGGACGATGTCGCCGGCATGGTGCTCCCAGGTGTCGTTGATCGACTTGAAGTGGTCGATGTCGAGGAAGGCCACCGAGAGCGGCCGGCTGAACCGGTTGGCACGCGCGACCTCCTCGGTCAGGGCGTCCTGGATGGTGGCCCGGTTGGGGATGCGCGTCAGGGTGTCGGTCGTGGCTGCGTCGTGCGTGGCGGCCAGCTGCTCGGCGATGGCGTTGATCGAGCGGTCGAGGCGTGCCACGCCGGGGTCGCGGCTGATCGGCACGCGGATCTCGAGGTCGCCCTTGGCAATTCGCTCCGCCGCCTGAGCCAGGCGGGCGATGCGGGTGCCGAGCACGAGCGAGACGAGCAGGCAGGTGACGCCGATGCCAGCCAGGACCGAGAGCAGCTCGACGAGCAGGACCGAAGCGCTGGGCGGGACGGCGGTGCTCGGCACGACCCGTGGCAGGATCAGGAACCGGACGGCGACGGCGACCGGCGCGAGGAGTCCGAGGATGCGCAGGACCCGAAGCACGCCACCTCCGTCGAAACGGCCAACGCCCGCCGGGACGCGGGCGAGCGGACCGGATCGGGCACCAGGGCACGAATCCCGCACCCTTGCGGTGAGCCTAGGGAGCGCGACGTCGGCCGAGGGTCGGACAGAGGTACCGCCGCGCGCCGGCGATGGTCACGTCGCGGCCGGCTGCTACAATCGTTGCTTACCAACCCCCCGCGGGTTCGACGCCCGCATCCCGACAGGGAGGAGCCGTTGCTCGAGGAAGGGGCTGCGTCGGTCCAGTGAGGCTGACACGCACCTTCGCCCAGGGGTCTCGTCAGGGTGAGGCGAGGCGGCAGCGGGGGGAGTCTATCCCGGTCCCGGTCGGATCCGACCGGGGCTTCTTCGTTGCCGGGCATGGTGCGTCCACCGGCGCTGCCAGGTCCTGGCGGTCATCCCCGGACGGTCGGTGATGCCCGCCACCGTGGTCGTCGGCCTGCAATGGGGCGACGAGGGCAAAGGCAAGACGACCGACCTCCTGGCCGAGACCGTCAGCCACGTCGTGCGCTACCAGGGCGGCGACAACGCCGGCCACACGATCGTCATCGGCACCGAGGTCTTCAAGCTTCACCTGGTGCCCAGTGGCGTCCTCTATCCCCACATCGTGCCGGTCATCGGCAACGGCGTCGTCGTCAACCCCCAGACGCTGCTCGACGAGATGGCCATGTTGTCGTCGCGGGGCGTGGCCACCGAGCGCGTCCGCGTCAGCGCGGCGGCGCACGTCATCATGCCCTACCACGTGGCCATCGACCGAGCCCAGGAGGCAGGCCGTCCGGGCGGGGGCATCGGCACCACCCACCGCGGCATCGGGCCGGCCTATGCCGATCGGGCGGCCCGGACCGGCATCCGCATGGGCGATCTCCTGGAGCCGGCGGTCCTGCGTCCCGCACTGGAGCGAACGGTGGAACAGAAGAACGCGCTGCGGGCCGCACTGCCGGACCTCGAGCCGTTCGACCTCGAGCCACTCTACGAACGCGCGCTGGCCTGGGGCGCTGCGCTCCGTGAGCGGATCGTGGACACGACCTCGCTCGTCCAGGCGGCTCTCGCCGCCGGCCAGCACGTCCTCCTCGAGGGCGCCCAGGGCGCATTGCTCGATCTCGATCACGGGACCTATCCGTTCGTGACCTCCTCGAATCCGGTCGCCGGCGGCGCCTGCACGGGCGGTGGCGTCGGTCCGCTCCAGATCGACGAGGTCATCGGGGTCATGAAAGCCTATGCCACGCGCGTCGGTGCCGGCCCGTTCCCGACCGAGCTCGACGACCCGATCGGCGCTCATCTGCTCCACAAGGGCCGGGAGTTCGGCACAACCACCGGCCGCCAGCGGCGCTGTGGCTGGTTCGACGCCGTCCCGCTGCGCTCGGTCGTGGCGGTCAACAGCGTGAGCAGCATCATGCTCAACAAGCTCGACATCCTGTCGGGCCTTTCGGAGGTCCGCATCGGCGTCGCCTACCGGCTGGACGGTGCGATCGTCGATCGCTGGCCGCTGAGTGTCGCCGAGCTCGAGCGCGCCGAGCCCGTCTACGAGTCCTTCCCCGGCTGGGAGGAGGATCTCTCCGACGCCCGGCGGATCGATGACCTGCCGGCTGCGGCGCGCGCGTTCGTCGACGCCCTCGAGGCGCTTGCGGGCGTGCCCATCGGGCTGGTCAGCGTCGGTCCGGAGCGGACGCAGACGATCGTCCGCGGCGCCCGACCGGGCCGCGCGCGGCCGGTCGTCGTGAGCGCGGTGGCATGAGCCGCCGGCTGGTCTCGGGCGTCTCGGTGCCGGGCACCGTCCTCGTCGTCGGCGCCGGCGGGCGCGAGCACGCATTGGCCTGGCGGCTGGCGCGCGATCCCGGTGTCAGCCACGTCGTGGTGGCGCCGGGCAACCCCGGCATGGCTGGCGATGTGCTGATCGCGCCCGACGTCCTGGCCAGCGACGGTCCGGCCATCACCGCCCTGGCGCGAGCGATCGACGCCGATCTCATCGTCATCGGCCCGGAGGCGCCGCTCGTGGCGGGCCTGGCCGACGAGCTTCGGGCGGCAGGCCTCGTGGTCTTCGGCCCCAGCGCGGCGGCGGCGCGCATCGAGGCCAGCAAGGGCTACTGCCGCGAGGTCGCCTTCTCGGCCGGCGTCCAGATGGCGGAGGGGGCGGCGTTCAACGATGCCGTGGCCGCCGTCCTCTACGCCGAGGGGCTCGGTGGACCGGTCGTGGTCAAGGCCGACGGGCTGGCCGCGGGCAAGGGGGTCGTCGTCTGCGCCACGCTGGACGAGGCGCGTCGGGCCATCCGGGCGGTGTTGCTGGAGCGAGCCTTCGGCGCTGCTGGCTCGCGCGTCGTCGTCGAGCGCGCGCTCGAGGGACCGGAGGCGAGCGCCATCGCCATCTGCGATGCCACGACCGCGCTCGCGCTGCCCGCCGCGCGTGACCACAAACGGATCGGCGAAGGTGATACCGGTCCGAATACCGGCGGCATGGGCGCGGTCTCGCCACCGGCCGGGCTGCCGGATGCCGAGATGGCGGCCATCGTGCGCACCATCCATCGCCCGGTCCTGGCCGAGCTCGCAAGGCGTGGCAGCCCGTTCCAGGGCGCACTGTTCGCGGGGCTGATGCTGACCGCCCGCGGCACCCGCCTGCTCGAGTTCAACGCCCGCTTCGGCGACCCGGAGACCCAGGCCATCCTGCCGCGCGTGACCGTCCCGTTGGCGCCGCTCCTGCTGGCGGCCTCGGAGGACCGCTTGGCGGATACCGCCACGGCGATGGGGCTCGATGAGGGCTGCCTGCCGACGACCGCCGAGGCGGCAGCGGCCGTGGTCCTCGCTACGCCCGGCTATCCCGAGTCGCCCGTCACCGGCTCGGCCATCGAAGGCCTCGATGCCGCCGCCCTCCAGGTTCCGGAGGTGCGGGTCTTCCATGCCGGCGTGGCCCGCGGTCGCGATGGCGGCCTGGTGACAGCCGGTGGCCGAGTCCTGGCCGTGGTCGGCCTGGGTGTCGATGTTGGTGGAGCGGCGGCGGTGGCCCAGGCTGCTGCGGCGCTGATCGCCTTCCCCGGCGCCCAACGACGCCGCGACATCGGCGGCCTGCCGATCGCGCCTGAGGCGGTGGACGCCCTGACTTCGCCTGGCACGCCCGACGTCCGGACGCCATCCGAGGCGGTCGAAGTCGCGACGCCGGCCGGGACGGCCCGGTGATCCCGCGCTACACCCTGGCCGAGATGGCGGCGATCTGGTCAGATGAGGCGCGCTTCGGGGCCATGCTGCGCGTCGAACTGGCGGTCGCGCGCGCCGAGGCGCGTCGCGGACAGGTGCCGGCCGACGCCGTCGCGGTCATCGAACATCGAGCCCGCGTCGACGTCGCCCGCATCGAGGACCTGGAGCGCACGACCGACCATGACGTCATCGCCTTCGTCAGCCAGGTCGCCGAGTCCGTCGGGCCGGAGGGTCGCTTCCTGCACCTCGGACTGACCAGCTCGGACGTCGTCGACACGGCCCTCGCCCTGCAGGTGCAGGCTGCAGCTGCGCGCCTGCTGGCCGACCTCGAGACGGCCATCGAGGCCGTCGTGCGTCAGGCTCGACGACACGCAGCGACGATCGAGATGGGTCGGACCCATTCGGTCCACGCGGAGCTGACGACCTTCGGCCTCAAGCTCGCCGGCTGGGCCTGGGAGCTGGAACGCGATCGCCAGCGCCTGCTCGCCACCAGCGAGAGCATGCGCTGCGGCAAGATCTCGGGCCCCGTCGGGACCTACTCGCTGCTCGACCCAGACGTCGAGGCGGAGGTTCTCGACGAGCTCGGGTTGACGGCGGATCCAGCCAGCACACAGGTCGTCTCGCGCGACCGGCACGCGGCCTTCCTCGCTACGCTGGCGGTCATCGGCGGCTCCCTGGAGCGTTTCACGACTGAGATCCGCAACCTCCAGCACACCGAGATCGCCGAGGTCATGGAGGCATTCAAGAGCGGCCAGAAGGGCAGCTCGGCGATGCCCCACAAGCGCAACCCCATCGTCTCCGAGCGCATCACCGGCCTCGCCCGCCTGCTGCGCGGCTATGCCCTGGCCGGCTTCGAGGACCAGGCGCTGTGGCACGAGCGCGACATCAGCCACTCCTCGGTCGAGCGGGTCGCGCTGCCGGACGCGACGACGCTCCTCGACTACATGCTCGTGCGCTTCACGAGCCTCGTCGACGGGCTCGTCGTGCGTGCCGACCGGATGGCGGAGAACATCGAGCGCGGCCTCGGCCTGCATGCCTCGAGCCGCGTCCTGCTGGCGCTGGTGACCGAGGGCGGCCTGAGCCGCGAGACGGCCTATGAGCTGGTCCAGCGCAACGCGCTGGCAGCGGCCGACGCGCGACGCCCGCTGGTCGAGCTCCTGGCATCGGATCCTGCCGTCAGCAAGGCCCTGCCCGTGGCGTCCCTCGAAGCCTGCTTCGACGACGCCCAGCTGCTGCGCAACGTGCCGGCGATCGTCGCTCGGCTGCAAGCCATCCAGCCCCTCGAGGAGGCCGTCCGATGACCGTCGCCGAAGGCTTCGTCCGCTCCGGCAAGGTGCGCGATCTGTACCGCGTCGACGCCGAGCGGCTGCTGCTGGTGGCTAGCGATCGACTGTCAGCGTTCGACGTCGTGCTGCCGACGCCGATCCCCGACAAGGGCCGCGTCCTGACCGGCCTGTCGCGCTTCTGGTTCGCCGAGACGGCCGGCCTCGTCGCGAATCACCTCCTGGGCACCGATCCGACCGAGCTCCCGGCGTCATTCGCCGCCCAGGCCCTCGAGCTGCGCGGCCGCTCGATGATCTGCCGCCCTGCGCGCGTCCTGCCCATCGAGGTCATCGTGCGCGGCTACCTCTCGGGCAGCGGCTGGAAGGACTACCTCCGGACGGGTGGTGTGGGCGGCATCACGTTGCCGGCCGGTCTTCGTGAGAGCGAGCGGCTGCCGGAGCCGATCTTCACGCCCTCGACCAAGGCGGAGCTTGGAGCGCACGACGAGAACATCGACTACGCGGGCGCGGTCAGCCTCGTCGGCGCGACCACGGCCGCGCGGGTCCGCGACCTCGCGCTCGCGCTGTACGCGTTCGGGCGCGACCGCGCCGAACGGGCCGGCATCATCCTGGCCGACACGAAGTTCGAGTTCGGGATCGACGAGGCGAGCGGCGAGCTGCTGCTCATCGACGAGGTCCTGACGCCCGACTCGAGTCGGTTCTGGGATGCCGCGACCTATGCGCCGGGCGGACCGCAGGCGTCGTACGACAAGCAGTTCGTGCGCGACTGGCTGGAGGCATCCGGTTGGGACAAGGTGGCTCCGGGCCCCGAGCTGCCGGACGAGGTCGTCGTCGGCACGCGCGCCCGCTACGTCGAGGCCTTCGAGCGCATCACGGGCGCCAGCTTCGATCGGTATCTGGAGGAGGATCGCATCGCGTGAGCAGCCATCGATTCGTGGTCAACGTGATGCCCAAGCCGGGCATCCTCGATCCGCAGGGCCGCGCCGTCGAGCAGTCGCTGCCCCACCTCGATGTCAGCGGCGTGAGCGATGTCCGTGTCGGCCGTCGCGTCGAGCTGACCGTCGACGCGCCGGACATCGTCGCGGCGCGGGCGCTCGTCGAACGCCTGGCGGCGGAGGTCTTCGCCAACCCGCATCATCGAGACCTGGGAGGTCGCTCCGGCATCGCTCGTGGCGGTCGCCGGATGAGGGTCGGGGTGGTCGTCTTCCCCGGCTCCAACTGCGACCGCGACGCCCTGCATGCCGCGCGGCTGGCCGGTGCCGAGGCCGAAGCCTTGTGGCATGAGACGCCCGACGTGCGTGGCGTCGACCTGGTCGTGCTGCCCGGCGGCTTCGCCTATGGCGACTACCTGCGGGCGGGCGTCCTGGCCCGTTTCAGCCCGATCATGGCCGCCGTGCGCGAGCACGCCGCGGCTGGCGGCTTCGTGCTCGGCATCTGCAACGGCTTCCAGGTCCTGGCCGAGGCCGGTCTCGTGCCCGGGGCTCTGCGCCGCAACAGCACGCTGCGCTTCGAGCATCGCTGGGTCCGCCTGTCGGTCGAACGCGCGGACTCGGCCTTCACACGTGCCATCCCGCCCGGTCGGACGCTGCGCCTGCCCGTCGCGCACGGGGAGGGCAGCTACTACCTGCCCGACGACGACCTCGACGCGCTCGAGGCGCGCGGCGGCGTCGTCTTCCGCTACGCCGAGCCGGAGGGCAATCCCAACGGGAGCGCCCGCGACATCGCCGGCGTCATGGACCTGGTGGGCGGGTCTGCGGGCTGATGCCCCACCCCGAGCGCGCCTCGGAGGCGATCCTGGGCTCCGATGACGGCATGCTCGTCTTCCGCTCGCTCGTCGAGAGCGTGGCCATCGCCAGCCGCACCATGGCGGTGGCATGAGCGCGATCACTGTGACGGCAGCACCCCGCCATCGTTCGCTGGGCCTGACCGACGACGAGATGGATGCCATCCGCGCGCGCCTGGAACGGGAGCCCAACGACCTCGAGCTGGCCATGTTCGGCGTCATGTGGAGCGAGCACTGCTCCTACAAGAGCTCGCGACGCCACCTTGCGACGCTGCCCACCGGCGGTGCCGACGTCGTCGCCGGCCCTGGCGAGAACGCCGGCGTCATCGCCATCGGAGACGGCCTGGCCGTCGCCTTCAAGCTCGAGTCGCACAACCATCCCAGCGCGGTCGAGCCGTACCAGGGCGCCGCAACGGGCGTGGGCGGCATCCTGCGCGACATCTTCACCATGGGCGCGCGCCCCATCGCGGTCCTCGATGCGCTCAAGTTCGGTGACCCGTCCGAGGCGCGCACTCGCGCTCTCGTCCGTGGCGTCGTGCGCGGCGTCGGTGGCTACGGCAACTGCGTCGGCGTGCCGACCATCGGCGGGGAGCTCGTCTTCGACCCCAGCTATGCCGAGAACCCGCTGGTCAACGTGATGGCCATCGGCCTGCTCGAGGAGCGCCACCTGACGCGGGCGGCGGCGCCGGGACCGGGCAATCTCGTGGTGCTCTACGGCTCGACGACCGGTCGAGACGGGATCGGCGGGGCGAGCGTGCTGGCCAGCGCGACATTCGACCAGACGAGCGCGGCCAAGCGGCCGTCCGTCCAGGTCGGCGATCCCTTCGCCGAGAAGCTGCTCATCGAGGCCAGCCTGGAGCTCATCGCGGGCGGCCTCGTGGAGGGCCTTCAGGACCTCGGCGCGGCCGGCATCACCTGCGCGGTGTCGGAGACCGCCGACCGCGCCGGGACCGGGATCGTCGTCGACCTCGACGCCGTGCCCCGCCGCGAGACCGGTATGGCGCCGTTCGAGGTCATGATCAGCGAGAGCCAGGAGCGGATGTGTGCCATCGTCGCTCCACAGCGGCTCGACGCCGTGCTCGAGGTGTGCACCCGATGGGGCTTGCCGGCGGCGGTCATCGGCCGCGTCACGGGCGACGGGTTGATCCGGATCATGAGTGGTGATGCCGAGCTGGCAGCCATCCCGGCGGCGGCGCTGACGAGCGACGCCATCGTCTTCGACCGGCTGGCTACCCCACCCCTCAAGACGCGCGCCGCGCCAGCACCAGGCGCTCCGAGCGAGCCCAGCGACGGCCTGCCCGAGCGGGGCATGGATCCCGGTGCCGTGCTTCTGGCCTTGCTTGGCGACCCGAACCTGGGCAGTCGCGCCTGGGTCACGACGCAGTACGACGAGACCGTCGGGACCGACACCGTCGAAGCGGGCGAGCGGGCGGCGGGCGTCCTGCGCATCAAGGGCAGTCGCAAGGCGCTCGTGGCGAGCACCGACGCCCAGGCTGCGGTGGCGGCCCACGATCCCTGGCTGGGGGCTGCCATGGCGGTCGCCGAGTGTGCCCGCAACGTGGCCGTCACCGGTGCTCGACCGCTGGGCGTGACCAACTGCCTCAACTTCGGTGACCCGACCGACGCCGAGGCGTTCTGGCGCTTCACCGAGTCGGTGCGCGGGCTCGGGGATGCCTGCCGGGCGTTGGGCCTGGCGGTCACGGGCGGCAACGTCAGCTTCTACAACGCCGCGTCGTCGGGATCGATCCTGCCGACCGCCCAGATCGGCATCGTCGGCCTGCTCGAGGACGTCGACCGGCGCGTGTCACCCGCCTTCCGACAGGAGGGCGACCTGATCGTCCTCGTCGGCGAGGCGTCGCCCGGGCTGGCGGGCTCGGCCTACGCGGCATTGGCTGGCGCCGCGCCCGACGACGGGCCGCCGGCCCTCGACCTCGTGCGCGAGGCGGCCCTCCAGCAGTGGCTCCTCGTGGCGGCTCGCGGCGACCTGCTCGCCTCGGCCCAGGACGTCTCCGGCGGTGGCTTGGCCGTGGCGCTCGCGGAGTGCGCCATCTGGTCGGGGCTCGGCGCCCGACTCCAGGTCGCCATCGGGTCGACACCATCGGTCGACCTCTTCGGCGAGAGCCCCGGCCGCGTCGTGGTGACCGTCGACCCGGCCTCGTGGGAGACGCTCCTGGCCAGCGCCAGGGGCTTCAGCCTGCCCATTCGGCGGCTCGGCCTGGTGGGCGGCCAGCGGCTGACCATCGACCTCGTCGGGGACCGCGCCACGGGCGCCGCTGAGGAGCGCGGCGCCGGCGTCGCCGATGCCCTGGATGTCGACCTTCAGGAGCTCGGCCACGCCTGGCGGTCCGCGCTGCCTCGGGCGCTCGGCGAGGTGGCCTGAGCGATGTGCGGCGTCGTCGGCATCCATGCCCCTGGCCAGGAGGCGGCGGGCCTCGCGTCGCTGGCGCTCTTCGCGCTCCAGCATCGCGGCCAGGAGTCGGCCGGCGTGGCCGTCAGCGATGGCGAGAGCGTGATGGTCTACAAGGATCTCGGCATGGTCGCCCAGGTCCTCGACGAACGGCGCCTGCCCTCGCTGCGCGGCCACCTGGCCATCGCCCACTGCCGCTACTCGACGACCGGCTCGACCCTTTGGGAGAACTCCCAGCCGGCCTATCGCCTCGGGCCCCAGCGGACGGTGGCGGTGGGCCACAACGGCAACCTGGTCAACACGCGCCAGCTGCTCGAACGCCTGCCCGGTGGCCGCCAGCGGATCCGAGGCTCGAGCGACACGGAGCTGCTGACGGCGCTCCTCTCGGACGTGCCCGGCGACGACATCGTGGCCGCGCTGCTGACCGTGCTGCCGCAGGTCTCGGGCGCCTACACGCTGGTCGTCATGGACGAGCATCGCGTCATCGGCGTGCGCGATCCGCATGGCTTCCGGCCGCTCGTCCTGGGCCGCATCCCAGGCCAGCCCGAGGCCTGGGTCGTCGCCTCCGAGACGGCCGCCCTGGACATCATCGGCGCCGTGGTCGTGCGCGAGGTCGAACCCGGCGAGATGGTCGTCCTCGGCGAGCCCGGCGGCCCGCGCTCGATCCGCTTCGCCGAGGCGCAGGAGCACCTCTGCGTCTTCGAGCTCATCTACTTCGCCCGACCGGACTCGTACCTCATGGGCCGCAATCTCTACGAGGCCCGGCGGCGGATGGGCGAGGCGCTGGCGCGCGAGGCGCCAGTCGATGCCGACACGGTCATCCCGGTCCCCGACACCGGCGCCGCGGCCGCGGCCGGCTATGCCGAGGCCAGCGGCTTGCCCTACCGGGAGGGCATGGTCAAGAACCGCTACGCCGGCCGGACGTTCATCCAGCCGTCCCAGGCGATGCGCCAGCGCGGCGTCGACATGAAGCTCAGCGCGTTGCGGGAACAGGTCCGCGGCCGCCGCCTGGTGGTCGTCGACGACTCCATCGTGCGAGGCACGACCACGCGGCAGATCGTCGCGCTCCTTCGTCGCGCCGGGGCTGCCGAGGTCCACCTGCGCATCAGTGCGCCGCCGATCTACCACCCCTGCTTCTACGGCATCGACACGCAGATCGAGACCGAGCTCATCGCCTCGCGGCTGTCGGTCGACGAGATCCGGGAGCACGTTGGCGCCGATTCGCTGGCCTACCTCTCGATCGGCGGCGTGCTCGATGCCCTCCAGCTTCCACGGGAGCGCTTCTGCTTCGCCTGTTTCGACGGGCAGTATCCGGTGCCCGTGCCCTACGACGTCACCTCCCACAAGTTCGTGCTCGAGGACGAGCCGGTCGCCGGAGCGCGATGACGGTGGAGCGCGGCGCCTATGCGGCGGCCGGTGTCGACGTGGGCGCGGGCGACCGAGCGGTCGAGCTCCTGCGGGCGCACGTCGACCGGACCCTCGGCTCGGTCGAGCTGATCGGCGGCCTGGGCGGTTTCGCCGGCGCCGTCGCGCTGCCCACCGGCATGCGGGAGCCCGTCCTCGTCAGCGCGACCGACGGCGTCGGCACCAAGACCGCCATCGCCGGCGCCATGCGCCGTTTCGGGACCATCGGACGCGACCTGGTCGCGATGTGCGCCGACGACGTGGTCTGCACCGGAGCTCGACCGCTCATCTTCCTCGATTACCTTGCCGTCGGCCGGGTCGATCCGGTCGACGTGGCCGAGCTCGTGGGTGGCGTGGCGACCGGCTGCCAGCTGGCCGGCTGCGCCCTCATCGGCGGCGAGACGGCCGAGCATCCTGGGCTGATGCGCCCGGACGAGTTCGATATGGCCGGCTTCTGCGTCGGGGTCGCCGAGCGCGCCGACCTCCTCGACGGATCGACCGCGCAGTCAGGTGACGTCATCGTCGGCATGGCCGCCTCGGGCCTGCACGCCAACGGCTACTCGCTGGTCCGCGCGCTGCTGGCGCAGTTCGATCTGGCCCTCGAGCGGCCCTACCTCGAGGTCGTCCGGACGATGCTTGGTGAGGTCATCGCGGAGCAGCTGGCGAGAGACGAGCCTGGCAACGTGCTGGCTACGCTGGGCGACGTGCTGCTGACGCCGACGAGGATCTATGCCCAGGACATGCTCGCCCTGCGCGATCGACTCACCGCCGACGGCACGCCCCTGCGCAGCCTCGCCCACGTCACCGGCGGCGGCCTGCCTGGCAATGTCCCGAGGGCGATGCCCGAGAGTCTCGGGGCGCGCCTCGACCCCGGCGCCTGGCCGCTGTCGTCGGTCCACCGGCTGGTCGCCGAGTTGGCCGGCATGGACGGGCCGGAGCTGCGAGCCACGCTCAACGGTGGTCTGGGCATGGTCGCCATCGTGCCGCGCCAGGCGATGACGTCGGCCGTGGCGTTCCTGGCAGCGCGCGACTTGCCGGCCTGGGTCATCGGTGAGGTGGTCCCGATCGGCGACCTTGGTGGCGCTCGATACGCCGAGCTTGGGGTCGAGGTCGATGCCGCTCGTGGCTGAACGGCCCAAGGTCGTTGCTGTCGGCGTCTCCGGCACGGGCTCCAACCTGCGGGCGCTCGTCGCCGCCGAGCGCCGCGGGGTGCTGGGCGGACGGATCGGCCTCGTCTTCGCCGACCGGCCGTGCGCGGCCCTGGACTGGGCGGCCGCCGAGGGCATCCCGACCACGCTCCTGCCGGGCGGCGACGATCAGGCGCTCGCCGCCAGCCTGGCCGCGGTCGCACCCGACGCGATCATCCTGGCCGGCTATATGCGCATCGTCGGACCGGTCGTGCTGGATCGATATGCCGGACGGATCCTCAACGTCCACCCCTCGCTCCTGCCGGCGTTCCCGGGTGCCCGCGCCATCGACGATGCCCTGGCGGCCGGCGTGGCCGTGACGGGCTGCACGATCCACCTGGTCGACGCCGTGCTGGACGGCGGCCCGATCGTCCTGCAGGCGCCGGTGCCGATCCTCGCCGCCGACGACGCCGATGCCCTGCGGGCGCGGATCCAGGCCGCGGAGCACCGCCTCCTGCCCCGCGCCGTGGCGCTCCTGCTGTCGGGCGCGATCACCATCGATGCCGGCCGCGCTCGGATCGACCACGCGCTGGCCGGCGACCGGATCCCCGTGCCTCGGCGCGCGCTTGTGTCGGTCTCCGACAAGACCGGCGTGGTCGAGCTCGCTCGAGGGCTGGACGCCGAGCGCTTCGAGCTGGTCTCGACCGGTGGCACGGCACGGACGCTTCGCGAGGCCGGTCTGCCGGTCACGGACGTCGCCGCAGTGACCGGACTCTCCGAGATGCTCGACGGTCGGGTCAAGACGCTCCATCCCGCGATCCACGGGGGCATCCTCGCCGACCGCCGGCGTGCAGCCCACCGGCAGGCGCTGAGCGAGGCGGCGATCGCTCCCTTCGAGCTGGTCGTCGTCAACCTCTATCCCTTCGCGGCGGCGGCCGATCGCCCCGGTGTCGGCGACGACGAGCTCATCGAGGAGATCGACATCGGTGGCCCGGCCATGGTTCGGGCGGCGGCCAAGAACCATGCCAATGTCGGCATCGTCACCGATCCGGCTGACTACGAGGCCGTGCTGGCGGCCATCGGCGACGCCGGCGGCCTGCCCGAGCCGCTTCGCCGGCGGCTGGCCGTGGCCGCCTTCCGCCACACGGCGGCCTATGACGCGCGCATCGCCCTGGAGCTGGGCGAGCGCCTCGAGCCGCCCCGGGACGCCGGCCTCCCGGCGCACCTCGAGCTGTCGCTCGATCGGTCGCTCGAGCTGCGCTACGGCGAGAACCCGCATCAGTCGGCGGCGATGTACCTGCTGCCGGGCAGCGATCCGGCCAGTGGGCCCTTCGCGCACGGCGTCGACGTCCGGGGCGGCAAGGCGCTGAGCTACAACAACCTGCTCGATGCGGCCGCCGCCGCCGCCATCGCAAGGGACCTTCACGGCCCTGCATGCACCATCGTCAAGCACGCCAATCCGTGCGGAGCGGCAGAGGCTCGGGACGCCATCGCCGCCTGGGAGGGCGCCCTGGCGGGCGATCCCGTGAGCGCGTTCGGTGGCGTCGTGGCGTTGACCGTCCCGATCGATGCCGCGCTGGCCAAGCGGCTCGTGTCCATCTTCCTCGAGGTCGTCATCGCGCCCGAGATCGATTCCGCGGCGGCCACCGTGCTGGCCGGCCGAGCCGACCTCCGGGTCATCGTCGACCCGCACCTGGGAAGCCCGCCGGTGGTTGGCCGCGAGGTCCGCAGCGCCGGCGGCGCCGTGCTCGTGACCGACGCCGATGTCGAGCCTGACGACCCGTCGGCCTGGGCCGCGGTGACCTCCAGGCTCCCGTCGCGCGACGAGCTCCGCGATCTCGACCTGGCCTGGCGGGTCGCACGCCATGTCAAGTCGAATGCCATCGTGCTCGTCCGCGGTGGCGCCGTGGTCGGCGTGGGCGCCGGACAGATGAGCCGCGTCGACAGCGCCCGGCTGGCCTGCGAGAAGGCCGGCGAGCGGGCGGTCGGGGCCGTCTGCGCATCGGACGCGTTCTTCCCGTTCGCCGACGCCGTCGAGGTCTGCGTGGCGGCCGGCGTGACGGGATTCGTCCAGCCGGGCGGATCGCGCCGCGATGCCGAGGTCATCGCCGCGGCCGAGGCCGCCGGCGCGACCATGGTCCGGACCGGGAGGCGCCATTTCCGGCACTGAGGGCTAGACTGAGGGGCGACGACCGTCGCTATGAGGATCCCGAGATGGATGAAGGCACGACCAACGCCGAGGCGACCCCTGGACAGACCGCTGCCGCGGGCGACGAGGCCGCGAGCGGGACGGCTGATGCCGGACCGGCGGCGGAGGCGGCCGACGGCGCGACCCCTGAGGCGGAGGGCTGGGCTGCCCAGCTGCAGCGGATGATCGATGACATCGGGCGGCAGGCGGTGCCCGTCATCCGCGAAGTGGCCGCCAAGGCTGCCGAGCTGGCGGCCGTGGCTGGCGAGAAGGCCGGACCGTTCGCCCAGAAGGCCGCCGAGAAGACCGCCGAGTTCGGCGCCGTCGTCGCCGCTCGCGGACACGAGATGGCCACCGACCTGCGCCGAGCCGACGATGAGGACCAGGCCTCGGCGAGCACCGACGCACCTGCCGAGGCGGCGGGCGCTTCGCCTGAGGCCGGCGCAGACGAGCCCGACGGCGCCTGACCGACGCGCGCCTCGACGGGCGCAAGGCGGACGACCAAAAGGACCGAGCCGTTCGGCTCGGTCCCTTGTCTTCCCCCCGTGTGGGGACGCCTCAGGTCAGTCCTGGTGCTGCTTGTTCGGGCGGGCTTCCTTCTGGCGGGCTCGCTCACGCGATGCTCGCTCCAACTCGGCCGACCTGTCGCGCGATAGCTGTCGCGCCATGATCGGGTCGAGCATGTAGCCGTGGCCCTCGACGTCGTCGCTCTGCGGGGCGGGCTGCTCGGCCGGCTTCTTCGCCATCGTCGGTCTCCTTCGGTCGCTTCTTCCGTCCGGCCTAGCGGATGCGCCGTTCGGTGAGCACAGGATGCGCGCAAGCCCGGATGTCGACAACGGCCTTGGTGACGTCCCTGGTGTCATCGATTCGACACCAGTGCCGACCGACGAACGACCCTGGGCTGCCACCGTCGGCTCGCGGCGCGCCTCTTGACGCCTCCCGTTCGGGCGCCGCATCGTGCATCCTAGGCGGGTGACCGTGAGGGCAGGGGAGGTACCGATGGCCAGCGAGGGGTGGGCGGTCGAACGGCTGCGCGCGTGCGCGTTGTTCGCCCAAGCACGTCCGGAGGTCCTGGCGGAGGTCGCCAAGGCGCTTCGCCGCCGGCGATTCCGGCGCAACGAGGTCATCTTCCACCAGGGTGACCCGGGCGACTCCTTGCACATCATCGCGACCGGCGCGGTCAAGATCGTGCTGCCTTCAGCCGAGGGTGAGGAGGCCATCATCGCCACGCTGCGTGAAGGCGACTTCTTCGGCGAGCTGGCCCTGCTCGACGGGGCGCCGCACTCGGCGACCGCCACGGCGCTCGAGCCGGCCGAGACGATGATGCTGCCGAGGCCGGTCTTCCACGACCTGCTCGACCGGGACCCTGGCCTGCGCGACGCCCTCCTGGCCGGCCTCGTCGCCGAGTTGCGGCGCCTGACAGGCCACGTCGAGGAGCTGCACTTCCTCGACCTCGCCGGGCGTCTCGCGATGCGGCTGACCCGGCTCGCGCTGGCCGCCGAGCCGGGCGCCCACGGTGAGGTCCGTCTCGACTGGCCCTATACGCAGTCCGACCTGGCGGCGATGATCGGCGGCACGCGTCAGAGCGTCAACAAGCTACTCAGCGGCCTGGTCGACGAGGATCTCATCCGCATCGAGCGTGACACGCTGGTCATCACCGACGTCGACAAGCTCGCCCTCCGCGCGGATCGCTGAGGGTGGCCGACCGACCGCCCAGCGAGGCCGTGCTCGAGATCCTGCGCGCATCGGCGCAGCGAGCTCGCATCGGTCGGCGCCTGCAGGGCGATCCGGAGTCGGCACTGCTGCAGTCGATCGTCGACGCCACGGTCACCCTCTTCGACGCCGAGGCCGCCTCGATCGCCATCTTCGAGCGCGATCCGGACCGCCTCGAGTTCCGCGTGGCCGCGGGCCAGCAGGGCGCGGGGGCCATCGGCCTCTCGGTGCCGCCCTCGAAGGGCATCGCCGGCTTCGTCTTCTCGACCGGACAGCCGCTGGCCCTCTCGGACGTCATGAGCGACCCGCGCTTCGATCGCGCCACGGCCGAGCGGACCGGCTACGTGCCGCGCTCGATCGCGGCCGTGCCGCTCGTCGACGAGCGCGGCGCGGGTACCGTCGGCGTCCTGCAGCTCCTCGACAAGCACACCTCACCGACCTTCACGTTGCGCGACATGGAGCTGCTCGGCGTCTTCGCGCGCGCAGGCCGCGGCCGCCATCCATGCCACCCGCATCCAGCGCGACCTCGACGAGCTGTTGCGTCAGGCCATCGGACGCATGGTCGGCGACGACCTCGATACAGAGGCCATCGAGACCATCGTCTCGTCGGCGACGGTCGACCTCGACCCCGACACCGAGGCGCCGTTCTGGGGCCTCGTCGACCGCTTCGCTCGACTGGGCGCGCTCGGGGAGCGCGAGTCGGCATTGGTCGCCGACCTGCTCGACCTCCTCATCCGGTATGCCGCACCGTCCAGACGTCGAGGCTGACCGGCGGTGACCGACGTCCTGGTCCCGGCCTGGTCGGAGCCGTTCTCCGCCGCGGCGCGCGAGCGACTCTCGCGCCTACCCGCCTTGACCGAGATCGATCGGACCTGGGCCTTCGAGGGTGCCAGCGGCGCCGACATCCGAGTGGCCATCCTCGACAGCGGCCTCGAACGCGCGCATCCCGCCCTTCATGGTCGCGTCGTCGAAAGCGTCGCCGTCGAGCTTGATCGCGAAGGCGAGCCGCACATCGTCGACGACGAGCGCGACGACCTCTTCGGCCACGGTACGGCCTGCGGCGGCATCGTCCTCGGCCTGGCACCCGACGTGGAGCTGGTCTCGGTCCGTGTCCTGGGCTCCGACCTGCGCGGCAAGGGTCCGGCCTTCGCCGCCGGCCTGGAGTGGGCCATCGAGCACGGCTGCCGGGTCGCCAACCTGAGCCTCTCGTCGAAGAGTGACGCGATGTTCGGGGTCTTCCACGAGCTGGCCGACACGGCCTACTTCCGGAACGTCCTGCTCGTCTGTGCCGCCAACAACGTACCGGGGCCGAGCTACCCGTCGCTCTTCAGCTCGGTCGTCTCGGTGGCTGCCCACGACGAGCCCGATCCCTGGCGGCTCTACTACAACCCGTCGCCGCCGGTCGAGTTCGGGGCCTGGGGCGTCGACGTGCCTATCGCCTGGCGCGACGGCGGAACGACCGTCGCCACCGGCAACAGCTTCGCCTCGCCCCACGTCGCTGGCATGGTCGCCCGGCTCCTCTCGAAGCATCCCGAGCTGACCCCGTTCGAGGTCAAGGCCGTCCTGGCCGCCGTCGCCGACAACCCCCGTCCGAGCGACGGGGCATAGTCTGGCCACCAAGCCAGCCGAGCGTCGCGCTCGGTGGAGGGCATCGACCGCCTACCCGCCGGCTCCGCGCTCTGACCCCTGATAGGCTTGGTGACCCATGAGCGACCAGCGGCGCGAGCGCTACTACCTGACCACGGCCATCGCCTATGCCAACAACCGGCCCGGCATCCACACCCTCTACGAGGTCGTCGCCAGCGATGTCATCGCGCGCTGGCATCGGATGTGCGGCACGCCGACCCGCTTCCTGACCGGCACCGATGAGCACTCGGTCAACATCGCCATGCAGGCGGCTGAGCGCGATGAGGCGCCCAAGGCGTTCGTGGACGAGATGGTCGGGCTCTTCCGCAGCGCCGAGGACCGGCTCGGCATCGCCCCCGATCGATTCATCCGGACGACCGATCCCGATCACGTGCGAGCCGCGCAGGAGATGGTCCGGCGCGCGCATCAGAACGGCGACATCTACCTGGGGATGTACGAGGGCTGGTATTGCCCCAACGAGGGCTTCCGCAACGTCAGCGACCTGATCGAGGACGCCGCAGGCTTCCATTGCCCCAACCATCCCGACGTCGCCCTGCAGTGGCTGACGGAGCGGAACTGGTTCTTCCGGCTGTCGGCCTACCAGGAGCGCCTCGAACGCCACTACGCCGAGCACCCGGACTGGGTCCAGCCGGACTACCGCCGCAACGAGATGCTGGGCTTCATACGCCAGGGCCTCGAGGACTTCTCGATCAGCCGCGAGAACGCCGGCGGCTGGGGCATCCCGTTCCCGATCGCCGAGAATGGCGAGACCGCCGAGCGTGAGGACGGCAGCTGGGACCCCGAGGCGGGCACCATCTACGTCTGGTACGACGCGCTCATCAACTACATCACCGGTGCCGGCTTCCCGGACGACCAGGCCGAGTTCGAACGGTGGTGGCCGGCGGACCTGCACGTCATCGGCAAGGACATCGCGCGCTTCCACACCATCTACTGGCCGGCCATGCTCTGGAGCGCTGGCCTCGAGGCGCCGCGGCACGTCTGGGTCCACGGCTGGCTGCTCGTGCAGGGCGAGCGCATGAGCAAAAGCCGTGGCAACTTCTTCGACCCCCACGCCATGGTCGATGCCCAGGGCGTCGACGGCACCCGCTACGTGCTCCTGCGCGAGGCCGCCTTCGACCGTGACTCGGACGTGAGCTGGGACTCCTTCCTGCGACGCTACAACGCGGACCTGGCCAACGATTGGGGCAACCTGGTCAACCGGACCGTGACCATGGCCCACCGCTACCTCGGCGGCGAGCGACCAGCGCCCCAGGCGGCTGACGTCGCACCCTTGGCGGTTGGCTGGTCCGAGACGCTCGACCGCTACCGCGCCGCGATCGAAGGCTGCCGCCTCCACGACGCGCTAGCCCAGTTCTCGGAGCTCGTCGGGCGCGCCAACCGGACCGTCGACGCCGAACAGCCCTGGGTCCTGGCCAAGGCCGCGACGGCCGGTGACGCCGACGCCGGCGAGCGTCTAGCCGGCGTCCTGGGCGACCTCATCGAGACGTGCCGGCTGATGGCCATGGTCGTGGCGCCGTTCATGCCCACCACGGCGCCGCTGGTGCTCGCGCAGCTCGGCTACACCTACCTGTACGCGGCGGATGGCAACGGCGGCCCGCCGCTGCTCGACGAGCTGGTCTGGGGCGCCCACGCGGGGGAGGGCGGGCTGCTCGGCGAGCCGGTGCCGCTCTTCCCGCGCCTCGACGTCGAGGCTCCGACGGCTTGACGCTCTTCCCGGGCGACGAACCGACGCCTACGATGCGACCGTGAACTGCCAGGCCTGCGGCCGGGCCCTCGATCCCGGCACGCAATTCTGCCCCGCCTGCGGGACCCCGACCGAGCGAGCCTGTGCCTCGTGCGGCACGACGCTGCCTGGTGATGCGCGTTTCTGTCCCGCCTGCGGGACGCCGGTTCCGGGCATCGGCGCACCGCCCGGAACAGTGTCGGCGCCATCGTCGAACGACCTGGATGGCGCCCGTCCAGCGCCGGCGGCGACGGCAGCGCCCGATTCGGGCCGGGAGCGCAAGGTCGCGACCATGGTATTCGCCGATCTGGTCGGCTTCACCAGCCTCAACGAGTCCACCGACCCGGAGCTCGTCCAGGCGCTGGTGACGCGCGCGTTCGATCGCCTGAGCACGGAGGTCGCGCGCTACGAAGGCATCGTCGAGAAGTTCGCGGGCGACGCGATGCTGGCCGTCTTCGGCGTCCCGGCGATCCACGAGGACGACGCCGAGCGCGCCGTCCGGGCGGCGCTCGAGATGCAGGCGGCGATGGTCGAGCTGGCCGGCGAGCTGCGACGCGAAGGCCACCCGGAGCTGAGCCTGCGCATCGGCGTCGAGACCGGGGAGGTGCTCGTCGATCTCGGGCGCGCCAGCGGCGAGCGCGACCGGATCGTGACCGGCGACGCGGTCAACACGGCCGCGCGGCTGCAGCAGGTCGCCCTGCCGGGCGCGATCGTCGTCGGGCCGTTCACCTACGCCGCCACGCGCGACGTCGTCGACTACGAGGAGCTGCCCGCCGACCGCTGCTCAAGGGCAAGGCGCTGCCGGTCGCCGCCTGGCGGGCGGTCGCGGTCAAGGCGCGACGCGGCGGTGTCCGCCCGTCGCTGGGCATCGAGGCGCCGCTCATCGGGCGGGACGAGGAGATCGCGCTGATCAAGGAGACCGTGCGCCGGATGGTCGCGGAGCGCCGGCCGCACCTGGTGACGGTCATCGGCAGCGGGCGTCGGCAAGTCGCGTCTGACCTGGGAGCTCGAGAAGTACCTCGACGGGCTGCCCGACGCGTTCTACTGGCGCAAGGGCCGCTGCCTCGCGTACGCCCAGGCGCTCGTACTCGGCGCTCGCCGACGCCATCAAGGCGGACGCCAGGATCCTCGACGACGATGCGCCGGCGACCGCCCCGGCCAAGCTCGAGGCGCGCATCGCGGAGCTGGGCTGTGCCGGCGACGCGTCGATGGCGAAGGCGCTGGCCGCGCTGCTGGCCATCGGCTCCAACGAGGGCATCGGGCGCGACTCGCTGTTCGACGCCTGGCGTCGCTACCTGGAGGCGCTCGCGTCGAACGACCCGCTCGTGCTCGTCCAGGAGGACATCCACTGGGCGGACGACGGGCTGCTCGACTTCATCGAGTACCTCGCGCGCTGGGCGGAAGGCCCCATCCTCGTCCTCTGCCTGGCCCGTCACGAGCTGCTCGAGCGCCGAGCGGCATGGGGAGGCGGAATCCCCAATGCCGCCTCCATCGTGCTCGAGCCGCTCGACGCGACCGAGAGCGCCCAGCTCGTGGATGGCCTCCTCGCCGGTGGCCTGCCGTCGGAGCTGCGCGATCGCGTGGTGGCCCTCGCGGACGGGAACCCGCTCTTCACCGAGGAGCTGGTGCGCATGTTCGTGGACCGCGGGGTCGTCCGCTTCGCCGACGACACGTGGCAGCTGGCGCGCCCGGTCGAGGAGGTCGAGATCCCGGGCTCGATCCAGGCCGTCCTGGCGGCACGCCTCGACGGCCTGCCGACAGCGGAGAAGCGCGCAGCGCAGAACGCGAGCGTCGTCGGCCGCATCTTCTGGGACGCGCTGATCGCCCACCTGGCCAGGCAGGGTGCCTCCGACACGAGCGAGGTCCTGCGGCGCCTGCGGGTCAAGGAGCTCGTCGTGCCACGTTCGCCATCGGCCATGGCCGGTGCCGCCGAGTTCGGATTCCGGCACGTCCTCATCCGTGACGTGGCCTACGAGTCCTTGCCCAAACGCGACCGCGCCGCCAAACACCTCGACGTCGCGCGCTGGGCGGAGTCGACCATGGCCGACCGCCAGGACGAGATGGTCGAGCTGCTCGCGGCCCACTACCTCGCCGCCCTGCACTACGAAGAAGAGTTCGCCTCGGCCGACTCTGAACGCCTGCGGGACCTGCGCACGAAGACCTACGCCTACGCTCGACGGGCTGCTGCGCGCGCCGATGGCGTGGCCAACAAGGAGAGCGCTGCGCGCTGGTACGGCGTGGCGGTCGATCAGGCTCGTGCGCTCCACCTGACCGGGCTCGAGCGCGCCGGGCTCGCGAAGGAGTACAACGATGCGGCCGCCGGCCATGATCCACAGGCCACCATCCAGCGCGTCGTCGAAGAGGCGTTGGAGCTGATCGAGAAGGAGCCGCAGGCTACGAGCCAGGTCTCGCGGCTCGAGGCAGCTATCCGCGTCGACCTCGCATTCTGGCGCTATTCGGCCAACGACCTTGTCGGTTCCCGCGCGGTCCTGACGAAGGGCCTCGCCAGGCTGGAGGGCGGTCCGCCGAGCTGGGAGCGTGCCGCGCTCCTGGAACGCCTCGGCTGGACCTACTGGCGGGCCGGGCCGCTGGAGGAAGCACCGGCCATCCTGCGCCGGGCCATCGACGACGCGCGGGCCAGCGGCGCCGACGACGTGGAGCGGATGGCGCTGCACGACCTCGCTATCTCGGAGGGGATGCTCGGCGACCCGAAGGAATCGGTCGACCTGATCCTGCGCAGCATGGAGCTCGCTCGGGCGGCCGAGGATCGCGTGTTGCTTGGCCGCTGTTACATCAACGTGCCGGCCATCATGCTCGGCAATGGGGAGCTCGCCAGCGACATCCTGCCCATCATGGCCGAAGGACTCGAGCGCACCCGCCGCAGCCTCGACCACACGGCGACCTCCTGGATCGTCCAGAACCGTGCTGACCTACTGGTCCTGGTGGGCCGATTCCCCGAGGCCCTCGCGGACGCCGAGGAAGCCCTGGCGGAGGCGCGACTCATCGGCGAGCCCGGGCGGATCGAGGGCTGCCTGGGTGAGCGAGCGTGGGTCCGATTCCACACGGGCGATCGGCAGGGTGCGATCGATGACCTTGCCGAAGGCCGGACGATCGAGGGCCATGCCGAACCCCAGGCCGTCATCTATGAAGCGCTCATGGACGCCTTGATCGAATGGCCCTCGGACCCGGTCAGCGCGACGCGACGCATCCAAGTCGCGGCCGATTCGCCCGACGCCGCGCCTGCATCGCTGCTCGACGCTGCACCGACCGGCATCCGGATGGCGCTCCGGGCAAACGAGGCAACGGCGATGCGTGCGCTCATCGAGCGCTACCAGAGCGTCGCCGAGCGAGCCACGGGACCGGTCCGGCAGCTCGAGCGGCGCTGGTTCGGCGCCCTGCTGGATGCGCCTGCCGTCGCGCTGGCGGAGATCAAGGAGGTCGCGGCCGGGTTCGAGGCCATCGCGTTTCCGGGCCAGGCGGCGGACGCATGGGCCGACGCGGCGCTGTTCGCGGCGCGGCTCGGGGATGCCGACGAGGCCGCCGCGCTCGCGGCCAAGGCGCGCACCCTCTACGCCCGATGCTCGGGGGTGCCGATGCTCGGTGACGTGCCGGCTGGCGTCGATCCTGGCGTCGGGACCGACGTCACGCCAGCGGCGCAGGTCAGCGCCTGAGCCGTGCGGCTCATCGACTCGCACGGCCACGTCCAGGCCGAGGCCTTCGCGCTCGACGCAGACGAGGTCATCGTGGCCGCACAGCTGGCCGGCGTCGAGCGGATCCTCGTTCCGGGCTGGGACCATGCCTCGAGCGAGGCCTCGATGGCGCTCGCTCGCCGCTTCGAGGGCATCGACGCCTCGGTCGGCGTCCATCCGCACGCGGCAGCGGAGGTCGGCGACGAGGCGTGGGCCTCGATGGTCGCATTGGCTTCGGACCCGGTCGTGGTGGCCGTCGGTGAGACCGGCCTGGACTACGACCGTGCCTTCTCGCCGCGCACGGCACAGCTGGCCAACCTGCGCCGCAACCTCCGCCTCGCCTTGGAGACCGGCAAGCCGGCGATCCTCCACTGTCGCTCACGTGCTGGCGAGCGTGACGCTCAGGACGAGCTCCTGGCCGAGCTTCGTGCAGCCGGTGTCGGCGGCTCGGCCTGGCAGGCCGCCTTCGGCGAGCGTCCGGCCGCGCTGCTCCACTCCTTCTCGGGTCCGGTCGACTACGCCGAGGCGGCTCTTGAGATGGGCCTCGCCATCAGCTTCAGTGGCCTCGCGTTCCGGGCAGGGGAGGAGGCCAGCTCCGTCGTCGCCCACCTCGTGCCCGACGATCGCGTCCTCGTCGAGACGGACTCGCCGTACCTCCCGCCGCCTGGCGCCCCGCGGCGGCGCAATGAGCCGTTGTGGGTCGAGGTCACCGCCCGCTGGCTGGCCGAGTGGCGCAAGGCCGACCCGAATGCGCTTGGTGCCCAGCTGGTCGCCAACTACGACGCGATCTTCCGTTCGCGATCGGTCGCCTGAGACGCGTCGCGCGCTGGCGCACGTTCGCCATCGGCGCCTCAGCCCTCGTGCCGGCTGCTCCTGAAATCGGGCGCGCAACAGGTCGGTGCCAGCCTCGTCGGTCAGCCGATAGGCCCAGCCGCTATCGGCGCGCCACGTCGAGCCGCGCAACGCGGCCCCGGGCTCGGCCGCCTGCTGGTACTCGAGCACGTAGCGGCGTGGCCGAGCTCCGAGCGCTTCGACGGCGCCGGCCTCGGCCAGGGATTCCTCGAAGTAGTCGAGGTAGGCCGCGTTGTTGACGTGCGCCAGGGGGTCGACCTCCGAGCGCCGGACGTGGAACGTTCGAAGGTGCGCGCTGGGCGGCGTCGGCGGCAGCGGCACGCGAGCCGGGTCGAATGTCGAGGGCACGGCCGGGAAGGCGCCCTCGACGTCGGGCGGCATGCGCACCGGCACGAAGCCGGGGCCGGTCAGCAGCCAGTCGGTCATGACGGTCGCGATCAGCCCGCCGGCCCCGTCGATGATCTCGCCGCGACGCCGGGCAAGGACACGGCGCATGCCCAGCACCTCGGTCGTCACGGTCAGCGATGTGCCGGCCAGGCTGAGCCCCAGGATGTCGAGCGTCAAGCAGCGCACCACCCAGGTCAAGCCGCGCTCGAAGTACCACTCGCGGTCGAAGCCGGCTAGGTCGGAATGGACCCAGGCGGCATCCTGGGCGTAGCGCAGGAAGGCCGAGGCACGGATCTCGCCGCCCGGCTGGCACTCCTCGAAGCGCACCCTGATGGGCGTCTCGATCTTGCGTGGCACGCTCACGAACCCGAGTCTATGCGCTGCAGGGATGCCTATGCATCAGACTTGACACGCGCGCGACGACTCGGCTAGTCTGTTAGCACTCTCACCCCGAGAGTGCTAATCAAAGCCAAGACCGGTCGACCGACCAGATCCGGGACAGGGGTGGCGGAATGCCACCGGCGACGCCTCCGGGCGATGCGCAGGGGTCCGATCCGGCGGCACCGGTCACTCAGCACCACCAGGAGGGTACCGCGTTGGCGACCGCCACTGCGACGAAGTCCGCGACCAAGCTCAAGCCCCTCGGCGACCGCGTCGTCATCAAGCCCACCGCCCGCGAGGAGATGACCAAGAGCGGCATCGTCCTGCCGGACACGGCCAAGGAGAAGCCGCAGGAAGGCACCATCCTGGCCGTCGGCCCGGGCCGCACGCTCGATGACGGCAAGCGCGAGACGATGGATGTCAAGCAGGGCCAGAAGGTCCTCTACGCCAAATATGCCGGCACCGAGTTCAAGATCGAGGACGAGGACCTGCTCATCGTCAGCCAGAAAGACATCCTCGCCGTCGTCGAGGACTGACCGGACCACCCCGTCCCAACATCCGATTCGGCTGGCACTGTAGAGGTCCGGCCGAAATGCTTCCCCAGGAGGGATGACTGATCGTGGCAAAGCAACTCATCTTCGACGAGACCGCTCGTCGCTCACTGAAGCGCGGTGTCGACCGCCTCGCTGAGGCCGTCAAGGTGACGCTCGGCCCCAAGGGCCGCAACGTCGTCCTCGACAAGAAGTTCGGCGCCCCCACCATCACCAACGACGGCGTGACCATCGCTCGCGAGATCGAGCTCGAGGATCCCTTCGAGAACATGGGCGCGCAGCTCCTCAAGGAGGTCGCGACCAAGACCGACGACATCGCCGGCGACGGCACCACGACCGCGGTCGTGCTCGGGCAGGCGATCGTCGCCGAGGGCCTCAAGAACGTCACCGCCGGCGCGAGCCCGATGGGCGTCAAGCGCGGCCTGGAGAAGGGCGTCGACGCCATCGTCGAGCGGCTCAAGGAGCATGCGCGGCCGGTCGAGAACAGCGAGGACATCGCCAACGTGGCCGCCATCAGCGCCGCCGACCCGGCCGTCGGCGAGCTCATCGCCGAGGTCATGGACAAGGTCGGCAAGGACGGCGTCATCACCGTCGAAGAAGGCCAGACGATCGGGCTCGAGAAAGAGTACACGGACGGCATGCAGTTCGACCGGGGCTACATCTCGGCCTACTTCGTGACCAACGCCGACCGCATGGAGTGCACCCTCGAGGACGCCCGCATCCTGGTCACGGACAAGAAGATCTCGAGCATCCAGGACCTGCTGCCGGCGCTCGAGAAGGTCGTCCAGCTCGGCAAGCCCATCTTCATCGTGGCCGAGGACATCGACGGCGAGGCGCTGGCGACCCTGGTCGTCAACAAGCTGCGCGGCACCGTGTCCGTCCTGGCCGTCAAGGCCCCGGGCTTCGGCGACCGGCGCAAGGAGATGCTCCGCGACATCGCCATCCTGACCGGCGCCAACGTCATCAGCGAGGAAGTCGGCCGCAAGCTCGACGGCGTGACGGCCGAAGATTTCGGCAGTGCTCGCCGGATCGTGGCGACCAAGGACGACACGACCATCGTCGACGGAGGCGGCAAGCCGGAAGACATCAAGGGGCGCATGACCCAGATCAAGGCGCAGATCGAGGAGACCACCTCCGACTACGACAAGGAGAAGCTCCAGGAGCGCCTTGCCAAGCTGGCCGGTGGCGTCGCCGTCATCAAGGTCGGGGCACCGACCGAGGTCGAGCTGAAGGAAAAGAAGCACCGTATCGAGGATGCCCTCCAGACGACTCGGGCGGCCATCGAAGAGGGCCTTGTCGCCGGTGGCGGCGTTGCCCTCCTGCAGGCCATCCCGGCGCTCGACGCGCTGGAGCTCGAGGGGGACGAGGCCATCGGCGTCTCGATCCTCCGCCGCGCGCTCGAGGCTCCGGTCCGCCAGATCGCCGAGAACGCCGGCTCGGAGGGCTCGGTCATCGTGGCCGCCGTCCGCGACCTGCCCCTCGGCCATGGCTTCGACGCCCTGAAGGGCGAGTACGGGGACATGTTCGAGAAGGGCATCGTGGACGCCGTCAAGGTGACGCGCTCTGCTCTCCAGAACGCGGCCTCCATCGCGGCCATGGTCCTGACCACGGAGACGCTGGTCACCGACCTGCCGGAGAAGGAAAAGGCCATGGCCGGGGGCAACCACGGCCACGGCGGGGACATGGACTTCTAGTCCCACCCCCTCGCGCGTCCGCTGGCGTTCGCGTCAGACGGGCTCACGCACAGAACAGGCTGAGAGCCGGGCCGTCCCATCCGTGGACGCCCGGCTCTCGTGATTCACCGAGCAGGCATCCTAGGGGAACCAGCGATCGAGGAACGCCCTGGCCGTCGGCATCGTGAGGGCGCTGGCCGCACACGTTGCCGCATGCCCGAGACCTGGCAGGGTGAGACTCTGCCCGTGCGGGATCATCCCCGCGGTCGCAGCGGCTCCACCATCCGCATCTTCGAGCTGCCCCACGATCAGCAACACGGGAACCGGAAACGACTCCAGGTCGCGAACGCCATCGGACAACAGCTCGCTGGACTGTGAGGCGATCATCGCCTGCGGGTCCGCCCGGAGCATCCCGGCCCTGATCGCGGCCGGAAACCGGAACGACTCGTCCTCGGCAGACTGGATCACGGCCGCGAGGCCGACGCTCTTTAGGAGCACCACGTCCGGGTCGTCCGGGGTCACGCCCGGTTGGTACGGCGTCGGTCTTGGATCCCAGGAGCCCGTGCTGATGATCGCCGGCACACGACGCGGAGCCATGTCGGCCGTCATCCAAGCGACCCAACCTCCGTAGGAAAGGCCCCAGATCGCGAACCGCTCGAGGCCCTCAGCGTCGGCGACCGCCAGCACGTCGCTCGCGAACGACTCGGCGTGGTAGGCGGACGGTTCATGTGGCTTGTCGCTCGATCCATGGCCGCGCATGTCCACATTGACGAGCCGATGATCTTGCCCGAGGTCATCGAGGTAGCCGGTCTCGGCCCACCACGTCCGGTCACACAGCCAACCATGGAGCAAGACGAGCGGCCGCCCTCGTCCGGTCACGTCATAGCTGATCCTGACGCCGTGGTTCGAGACCTGTGGCATTCGACCGCCTCCTCATCGACCACCATACGCCGCGCGGTCCCGTGGGTCTCGGCACCCGTGGCCACATGTGCGGGCAGCACGCCCACGGCTGGCCTATAGTCGAGCGCATGCTTCGTGTCGGCTCGATCGTGTTGCGCGTCGACGACCTCGAACGTCAGGCCGCCTTCTGGACGGCGGCGCTCGACTACGTACGGCGCGAGGAGGCGAGCGACGACTTCATGTTGCTGCGCCCCAGGGATGGCGTGGGTCCGAACGTCTCGCTCGACCGCGTCCGATCGAACCTCCAGATCCCACCGCGCATCCACCTTGATCTGTACGCGGCAGATCAGACGGCCGAGGTCCGGCGATTGATCGGCCTGGGTGCCACCGAGGTGCGCTGGGACAAGCGACCGCCGGACGCCGACTACGTCATCCTCGCGGACCCGGAAGGCAACCGGTTCTGTGTCGTGGACGCGGGTTAGGGAGCATCGACATCGGCATCATCGGTCGACCGGACGAGGTGGTCACGACCGCCGACGGCGCCGTCATCGAGGGCGAGACGCGATGGCCGATGGCGCTCGCCGTGCTTGTCCTGATGGCATTTGCGCTCGTCTCGCCGGCGCATCTCTCGTTCCTGCCCGGATGGGTCCTGGCGGCGACCGAAGGGGTCCTGCTGCTGGCGCTCATCGTCGGCGACCCCGGTCGGATCGACCGCCAGACGCGGTGGCTGCACTGGACGTCGGTGGCGCTGGTGACGGTGCTTCTCGTGAGCACCCTGGCCTCCACCGCACTGCTCATCTACGACCTCGTCATCGGCTCCACCGCGACAAGCCAGGCGGGACCGCTGCTGCTGGCTGGTGCCAAGGCATGGCTTGGCAACAACGTCGCCTTTGCCCTGCTCTATTGGGAGTTCGACGGCGGCGGCCCGACCGCCCGCCTGCGGGGCCTGCCAGCGCATCCAGACCTCGCCTTCCCGCAGCTCATGAACCCGGAGCTGGCGCCGCCGACCTGGCGACCGCACTTCGTCGACTATCTCTATGTCGCCTTCACGACGGCGAACGCGTTCAGCCCGACCGACACCATGCCCATGGTCCCGTGGACGAAGCTGGCCATGGGCTCGCAGGCACTGATCTCGTTCGCCCTTATCGGCATCGTCTTCGCGCGGGCGATCAACGCCTTCACGTAGGCCGACAGGTAAGGCCCGGGCACGGCTCGACCGCTAGAATCCTGTGGTGTCAGCATCGCGTTCGACGAAGCATCCCAAGGGTGTCGTCGACGCTCCCTCGAGCGGCTTCGACTGGGATCTCACGGCGCAGCTTCCCGAGCCGGCGCCGGACGTTGACGCAGCGATCGATGAGCCTGTGGACCGACCGAAGCGGCGGGCCGGCAAACGCACGGCTCGGTCGGTGTCGGGGGCGGGCGAGGCGCCTGACGTCGAGTGGTTCGGCTACATCGGCCCGTCGGCGGGGTTGGCGGCTGATCCCGTGCCGTCGGCGACCCCGAAGGCCGACCCGGAGACCGTCGCCGCCGAGATCGTGGCCCGGCTGAACCCCGAGCAGGCCAGGGCGGTGACGACGACCAAGGGCCCCTTGCTCATCCTTGCCGGCGCCGGCTCTGGCAAGACACGGGTGCTGGCGCATCGGGTCGCCTATCTCATCGGGGTCAAGGGCGTCCGGCCCTGGAACATCCTGGCGGTGACCTTCACGAACAAGGCCGCTGGCGAGATGCGCGAGCGCATCATCGGCCTCGTCGGCGAAGAGGCAGGAAGCCAGGTCGCCATGGGCACTTTCCACAGCCTCTGCGCCCGGGTCCTGCGTCGCGACGGTCGGTCGATCGGCATCGACGCCCGTTTCACCGTCTACGACACCGACGACCAGACGAGCCTCATGAAGCAGGTCCTGCGCGAGCTCGACCTCGCGGCCAGCGGCGAAACCCGGCCGGCGGTCATGCTCGGCCAGGTCAGCCGCTGGAAGAACGACCTCGTCGAGCCGGCCGAAGCGACCGAGACCGCGCGCACCTATCACGAGCAGCTGGCAGCACGCGCCTACGCTGCCTACCAGGTCCGGCTGCGCAAGGCGGGCGGCCTGGACTTCGACGACCTGCTGAACGAAGCTGTCCGGCTCTTCGAGCAGGCGCCCGATGTGCTCGCCAGCTACCAGGATAAGTGGCGCTACCTCCACGTCGACGAATACCAGGACACCAACCGCGCCCAATACCTCTGGGTGCGTCTGCTCGCCGCTCGCCACCACAACCTGGCGGTCGTCGGCGACGACGACCAGAGCATCTACAGCTGGCGTGGGGCGGACCTGCGCAACATCCTCGATTTCGAGCGCGACTACCCCAAGGCGACCGTGGTCAAGCTGGAGCAGAACTATCGCTCGACGCAGCTCATCCTCGACGCCGCACACGCGGTCGTCTCGCGCAACGAGGGCCGCAAGGACAAGAAGCTCTGGACCCAGAACGACCGGGGCGTGCGCATCGAGCGCTTCGAGGCCGATCGCGAGGACGAGGAGGCGGAATGGATCGCGCGCCAGATCGACGCGCTCATACAGGGCAGGGGCGCCGGCGGCTCGATCCTCGCCCGGCGGGCCGACGAGGGCGACGATCGTCTCTACCGACTGAAGGACATCGCGGTCATGTACCGCACGAATGCACAGTCGCGAGCGATCGAGGAGGCGTGCCTCCGGTATGGCCTCCGCTACCAGCTCGTGGGCGGCACGCGGTTCTACCAGCGGCGCGAGGTCAAGGACGCCCTCGCCTATCTGCGGACGCTGCGCAACGACCGCGACGTGGCCGGCTTCGAGCGCATCCTGAACGTGCCCGCGCGTGGCATCGGCGACAAGACCCTCGAGCACCTGAGGACCGTGGCGGCGGCCAACGACGGCGACGTGTGGACGGCCATCCTGCTGACCATCGATGACCAGCAGGTCGGATCGCGCACGCGCCACGCCCTGTCCACGTTCGCCGAGCTGATCACGCGTCTCCGACGGCGGGTCGGACTGCTCGCCCTGCCCGAGCTCCTCGACGCGGTGCTCGAGGAGTCGGGCTACCGCGCGATGCTCCACGACGGTTCCGACGACGGACAGGAACGCTGGGACAACCTGCTCGAGTTGCGCGAGGTCGTTGGACGCTATGCCGACCTGGCGCCGGAGGACGCCCTTGATCGACTGCTCGAGGAGACCGCCCTGGTCGCCGACCAGGACGCCTATGACGCCTCGGATGACCGGGTCACGCTCATCACGCTGCATGCGGCGAAAGGCCTCGAGTTCGACGTCGTCTTCATCGCCGGGCTGGAGGAGGGCGTCTTCCCGCACAACCGTGCGCTTGACGACCCGCGACAGATGGAGGAGGAGCGGCGGCTAGCCTACGTCGGCCTGACGCGCGCTCGTCATCGGCTCTATCTGACCCACGCGGCGCAGCGCGCCACCTGGGGCCGTGGCGGCTTCTCGGTGCCCAGCCGCTTCCTGCTCGAGATCCCCGCCGAGCTGATGCACGGCCCACGACTGGTCGTGGTCGACGAGCTCGAAGACGACGACCAGCGGCCACCGGAGGAGCGGACGGGCGGCCCGCTCGACCTTGACCTGGTCCTCGGGCGTCGTGCGGCGGGGCGACTCCTGGAGCGGGACCGCGGCCGGCCCGTCGGTCCGCGGTCGCTGCCGCCGGGCGGTGGCTTTGTCGAGGTACCGCCGGGCGCGCCACGACCCGGCGAGGCGTTCCGGACCAGTCGAGACCTGGTCGCCAAGCGCGAGGCCTATTACGGTGCGCATGCCTGGCCGGGGCGGGACGGGGGCAGACGTCCCGTTGCCGGGCAGGTGCCGCCCGACGAGGATGCTTCGATGGCCACCCTGCCGCCGCCTGACGAGGACGGCCCGCCGTCCGCGGGGCCCGACAGCGGTGCAGCGCCGCAACGAGGCTTCGTGCCGCTGCCGCCCGTCGTGCCCGGCCAACGGCGATATCGCGACGGCGCCCGCGTCCGCCATCACGCCTTCGGGGAGGGCCTGGTCGTCAGTTCGAAGCTGACGCGTGACGACGAGGAGGTCACGGTCGCATTCCCGGATCGTGGCGTGAAGACGCTCCTGGCCAGCATCGCGAGCCTCGAGGTCCTCGAGCCCCGCTAGCGGCCGCCAGCCTCCGCGGCCCTCGCAGGCCGCTGAAGGTACCCCCGGCATCACGCGAAGGGGCCATCGCCGGCCCGCGGCGCGTACGCGAGCATGGCGCTCCACCCCGCCCGAAGATCCCTCACGGTCCGTCGAGGGGCACCGGCACACCGCGAGGATCCTGATGACCACGACATCGTTCATCGACGCAATGCGCCGACACAAGCCGCTTGCCATCCTGCTTGCAGTGGCCCTCGCACTCGGCGCTGTTGGCATCGCCGGCGCGGCCGCAGCGCCGTCGACCAAGGTCTTCTACGCCTGCGTCAACAAGTCGACGCGAGTCGTTCGACTCGTCGCGGGATCCACCCACTGCCGCAGCGGCGAAGTGCGCCGAAGCTGGAACAAGGTCGGGCCTGTCGGCCCGCAGGGTCCCGGCGGCGCCGCAGGCGCCGCCGGCGCGGCCGGTCTGGCTGGTGCCGCCGGTCCACAGGGCCTACCCGGCCCGGACGGCACCGACGGCCTTGATGGCACGAACGGCACCGACGGCCTGGACGGCACGAACGGCATCGATGGTATCGACGGGACGAACGGTACCGACGGCGTCGATGGCCTTGAAGGCACCGACGGCCTTGATGGCACGGATGGCACGGATGGCATCGATGGCACGAATGGCACCGCTGGCCTTGACGGCACCAATGGCACCGATGGCCTTGACGGCACCAACGGCATCGACGGCGTCGATGGCGCGGTGGGTCCGCAAGGCCCTGCGGGTCCGGCTGGTCCTGAGGGCCCGCAGGGTCCGGCCGGCCAGGACGGCACCAACGGGACCGACGGCACTGACGGATCTGACGGCGCCACGGGGCCGCAGGGACCGGCCGGCTCGATCGGCGCCACCCATGTCGAGCACAGCGCGACGGCGTCACACGACAAGAACACCATCTCCGACACCGTGACGGTCTCGTGCGGTGCCGGCGAGAGGGTCCTCGGCGGCGGCGGCAAGATGACCACGACCGACTCTGCAGACAGCATCCAGCTGAGCTCCTCCTATCCCACCGACACCAACACCTGGTCCGTCACCGGTGTCGGCAAGGTCGGCCATAGCGACACCTGGACGGTCCAGGCGTACGCGATCTGCGTGCCTGACTGATCACCTCTCGCGGCGAGGCCGCGTTTGACACGCATTCGCCGACTGGGCGCGAAAGCGTCCAGTCGTCGTATTGGGGCCTTTGCTCGAGGTCGACGCGCCTGGCGGTTCGATAGGCCGGGGCCAGATCACGGACAGCCCCCTTCGCCGTCGGCCGTCCGCCACCGAAGGTTCGGTATCCTCGCCGCTGTGACCGACTTGCCTGACGATCCGGCCGCCCGCGTCGCCGACCTGCGCGAGCGGATCGAGCGCGCTAACAGCCTCTACTACGAACAGGACGCGCCGGAGATCAGCGACGCCGAGTGGGACGCGCTGATGCGCGAGCTCCAGGAGCTCGAGGCCGACCATCCGGAGCTGGCGACGCCCGATTCGCCCACCCAGCGCGTCGGTGGCGCGCCGTCGGCGACGTTCGACGAGGTTCGCCATCGCACACCTATGTTGAGCCTGGCCAACGCCTTCGACCACGATGAGCTTCGGGCGTTCGACGCCCGCGTGCGCAGGGGCCTGGAGCTGGCCGCGGCGCCCGAGCCCGCAACGGAGCTGAGCTACATCGCCGAGCTCAAGATCGACGGCCTGGCCATCAGCCTGCGCTACGAGCGTGGCCGCTTCATGCAGGGTGCGACGCGGGGCGATGGCACGACCGGCGAGGACGTGACGGCCAACCTGCGCACCATCAAGGCCATCCCGGAGCGGTTGAGCGAACCGGCCGCGCTCGAAGCGAGGGGCGAGGTCTACATGCCGAAGGCCGAGTTCGCGCGCATCAACGCCGAGCGCGAGGAGGCCGGCCTGCCGCTCTATGCCAACCCGCGCAATACGGGTGCCGGGTCGCTGCGCCAGATCGACCCAGGGGTCACCGCCAGCCGCGACCTCGCCGCCTGGGCCTACATCCTCATCGAGGACGGCCCCGATGGCCGCGCCTCCGTCCAGACCCAGACCGCCGCGCTCGATCGTCTCGAGGCGCTCGGTTTCGCGGTCGAAGATCACCGGGCCTCTGGGCTCGACATCGAAGGGGTCATCGCCTTCACCGAGTCGTGGCGCGAGGCGCGCCACGACCTGCCCTACGAGACCGACGGCGTCGTCGTCAAGGTCGACCGCTTCGATCAGCAGCGTCGCCTCGGCCTCGTCTCGCGGGCGCCGCGCTGGGCGATCGCCTTCAAGTTCCCCCCCGAGCAGGTCGAGACGCTCGTCGAGGACATCGTGGCGTACGTCGGACGGACCGGGACGCTGACGCCGGTCGCACATCTCCGCCCGACCAAGGTCGCCGGCTCGACTGTCGCCCGGGCCACGCTCCACAACCTCGACGAGGTTCGCCGCAAGGACATCCGCATCGGCGACCAGGTCATCCTCCAGAAGGCGGGCGACGTCATCCCCGAGGTCGTCCGGCCGCTCGTGGAGCGCCGCACGGGCGCCGAGCGTGTCTGGGAGATGCCCGCTACCTGTCCCGTCTGCCATGCCGAGGTCGTCCAGGACGAGGGCGAGGTCCGCTACCGCTGCAGCAACCCGTTCTGCCCCGCCCAGGTCATCCAGGGTCTTGGCCACTTCGTCGGTCGGGGCGGCATGGACATCGAGGGCGCCGGCTGGCATGTCCTCGATCAGCTGCTCCAGCGCGGGTTCGTCGCCAGCCCCGCCGACATCTTCCGGCTGACCGTCGAGCAGCTCATGTCGCTGGAGCGCTTCGCCGAGAAGAGCGCCACCAACCTCTTCGAGCGCATCCAGCGCGCCAGGATCAGGCCGCTGGCGCGCATCCTCAACGCCCTGGGCATCCGGCACGTGGGCTTCCAGACGGCCATCGACCTGGCCGATTGGATCGCCGTCACCTGGTCGCCGGAGGCCGGTGAGTCTGATGCCGACTGGACCCGACGCTTGGCGGCCACGCTGGCCGCGACGCCAGCGGAGCGCTTCGAGGCCGTACCGGGTATCGGGGCGACGGTGGCCGCCAGTATCGGCCGCTTCTTCGCCGATGAGGTGACCGGCCGACTGCTCCTCGACCTTGCCGATGCCGGCGTCGTGGCCGAGCGGCCCGAGCCGCGAGCGGCCACGGGGGAGGGGCCGCTGGCCGGCAAGACGCTCGTGGTCACCGGCTCGCTCGAAGGGTTCGATCGCCAGAGGGCTGAGGCGGCCATCCGCGCAGCGGGCGGCAAGCCGGCGGGCTCTGTCTCGCGCAAGACCGACTACCTGGTCGCGGGCGAGAGCGCGGGCTCCAAGCTCGCCAAGGCTCAGGAGCTCGGGGTCGCGATCGTCGACGAGGCTGGTTTCGTGCGGCTGCTGGCTGGTGAGGAGCCGACCGACGTCGTGGCGCCTGATGCCGGCTGAGGCGCGACCGCGACCGACGGACGAGGAGATCGAGGCCCTCGCCGACGCCGAGGCCGCGCGTGAGGCCGAGCGCATGGCGGGCCGCCCGCCACCGCTGGTGGGCTTCGACCGCTGGGCCCGGATCCTGTGCTATGCCCTCGGCGCGCTGGGGATCCTGATCGGGATCGCTGCCATCGGCGGCGTCATGAGCGCCGCCACGGGCGCCATCGTCCTCGCCTCCGTCTTCCTGGGCGCCGCCGTCCTGCTCGGTGTCGCCTGGGGACTCGAAGCGCGTCGGGCGTGGGGTCGTCCGGCAGCGACGCTCGTGCTCTGGGTCCTCGTCGCCGTCGGGGTCCTGCGCATCGTCCTCGGAGTGATGAGCAAGGGGACGCTGACGATCCCACTCGAAGCGATCGGAGCGGGGCTGGTGCTGGCGAGCTTGCCGGCTGGGCAGCGGCTGGACACAGGTCAGGGCAGCGACCGGTCCGTGGCGATCATCTGCGGCGGCCTTTACGCGGTCGCGGCGCTGCTGCCGCTCATCGTCAGCCAGGCGGCCTGAGCCCGACGAGGGGCCCTCCCAGTCCCTGGTCAGGTCGCCGGATCGCTCCCGAAGGGGTCGGCGTCTGGTCTATCGACGTTGATGTTCAGCGGCCCAGGTCCGATCCGCACGACCAGCACCTCGGCCGGCTCGTCGGGCGGCGTGATCTCGCGGTGCACGACCCGCCGTGGATTGAAGATCAGGTCACCTGCCGCGCCTTCCATTCGGTCCTGTCCGACCGGCCCGTACTCGATGATCACGCGTCCATTAAGGACGTACACGTAGGAATCCCGGTCGCCGTGGTGATGCCAACCGCCGGCGACGCCCGGGTCCGTCCGCACCCAGCCGACCCACCGATCATCGTGATCCAGCAACTCTCTACGGTCCATGCCGGGTGTCGGTGGGCCAGGGGGCGACTCCGTCCCTCCGTGGCGGATGACCATCGGTAGAGAACGGTTCATGACTATCTCCTCGTCAGTGGGACCGTTGGGCCCCCGTCAGCGCTCCGGATCGTCCTTCCAGGCCACGATCGTCGGGCCGGCCGGGACCGGCTCGTCGGCCGCCTCGGCAGCCAGGGCGCCCCACTCGTACGTCCGACCGGACGCCGGCTCCGGCGGTCCGTCATATGGCGGCAGGTCGGCGCGTGCGGTGCCGATGTCGTGCGCCGTGCCCGGATCGCCACACTCCACCGGCCGGGTTGGCAGGCCGCCGCCCAGCAGGTCGGCCAGCAGCTCGTCGGGCATGCGCTCGGGTGCCAGCGACCGCAGGGTTTCGAGGGCAGAGACCGGCAGCAGGGCGGGCCAGCCTTGGGCGCCCTGGAAGGCGGGACGGAGCAGCTCGTCAGGGTGGGCACCATGTGCCTCGATGAGGCTGGTCAGCGTCTCGGGATCGACCCAGGCCATGCGAGCCGGCCAGATGAGGGCGGCATCCGTCTCGGCGACGAGCCCGAGCGCCACGTCGATGCCGCGACAGATCTGCCCGACCGGACCGGCCGCGGGAGGGGCGGGCTCGGCGAGGGTGGCCGTCGACCCGGCGAGCGCCTCGGCGACCGCGCCGTTGGGATCCGCCGCCACCACGACGACCGGCACGCCACCGCCCGACCAGGCGATCTCCGCCAACCGACGGACCAGGGGACGGCCCTCGACGTCGTGGATCGCGCCCTCGGGCGTGGCGGAGAGGATGATGGCGGCGACGGTCATTGGCCGATGCTACCAGCCGCCGGCTGGCGACGACCCCGAGACGGTGCCCGTCGGACGTGAGGAGAGGGACGCGGCGGTGACCACGTCCCTCCCCGTCCCCGAGCGCGGGAATCAGCTCGTCACGCCCGGTCGCGTCGCCGCAGCATCAGCCAGCCACCGCCGACGATCATGGCCACCGCCACCACGACGCTCAGCCAGCGCAACGCATCCGGCTGGTCAAGCGCCAGGAAGAGTGAGACGGTGCCCAGGATGGCCGCCGGGATGAACGGCCACGGATGGGCCTCGTCGAGGTGCAGGACGTAGGCGAGGATCCCTACGGCGGCGAAGCCGACCGCCAGGGCGCCGACGACGAGGGCGCCGGACATCATGCCCTGGCTGACGTACGGCGTCAGTGCGACGCCGATGCCGAGCCCTGTCAGGATCCCGCCTGGGACCAGGAAGCCGTAGGCCCGGGTGAAAACGAAGGCAGCCAGGAAGACGAGGCCGAGCGCGAGCACGACGTACAGCCCGATGTCCGGCAGCACGTACGTGCCAAGCATGAGGACGCCGACGGCGATGAGCACGAGCCCGCCGATCCACGGCACCTCGCGCCGATGCATGGTGTGTTGCATGACTGAGCACCTCCCGACGGGACGCACTGGAACCAGACCGAGGGTGCGCCTCACCGACCACGCCGCCAAGAGCCGGATGTCCCATCGCCCGACTCGCTGAGTGACAACCGGCGGCCGCTGGGTCCGGTGCCGAGCCTGTGCGACAATGGACGTCCCCCGACCCGCACTGCGGTCCGGCCGCGCCTCGCCTGCCACAGGAACGAACCACCACATGACCGCTCCCGCGCCGACGGCGCGCGCCACCCGCACCGACCTCCGGAACGTCGCCATCGTCGCCCATGTCGACCACGGCAAGACCACGCTCGTGGACGCCATGCTGCGCCAGACGGGCGCCTTCCGCGCCAACCAGGTCGTCGCCGAGCGCGTCATGGACTCGGGCGACCTCGAACGCGAGAAGGGCATCACCATCCTGGCCAAGCAGACGGCCGTCGACTACCACCACGTCCACCTCAACATCGTCGATACGCCAGGGCATGCCGACTTCGGCGGCGAGGTCGAGCGCACGCTGCTCATGGTCGACTCGATCCTGCTCCTCGTCGATGCCGCCGAGGGGCCACTGCCGCAGACCCGCTACGTGCTCCAGAAGGCCATGGCCCGTCACCTGCCGGTGGTCGTCGCAGTCAACAAGATCGACCGCTCGGACGCGCGCGTCGGCGAGGTGCTCGACGCCATCTACGAGCTCTTCATCGACCTCGGGGCAGACGATCGCCAGATCGACTTCCCGGTCGTCTACACCAACGCCAAGGCGGGCACCGCCACGCTCGACCCGGCCATGCCGGGCACCGATCTTCGACCACTGCTCGACCTCCTCGTCGAGCACACACCGGCGCCGACGTACGAGCCGGGGCATCCCCTGCAGCTCCTGGTCACCAACCTGAGCGCCAACGACTACGTCGGGCGCATGGCGGTCGGGCGCATCTGGAACGGCTCCATCCGCATGGGCCAGCGGATGGCCGATCGTGCGCGAGGCCGCGGAAAGCCCCGACGGCTCGGTCGAACCCGGTCGCCGGGTCGTGCTCTCAGGGACGGTGACGAGCCTGACCACGGCCCAGGGCATCGAGCGCGTCGAGATCGCCGAGGCTGGCCCGGGCGAGATCGTGGCCGTGGCCGGCATCCCCGACGTGACCATCGGCGACACGATCACCGACCCGACGGACCCACGCCCGCTGCCGCGGCTCGACGTCGACGAGCCGACGCTGATCGATGACCTTCGGCGTCAACACGTCGCCGCTGGCCGGGCGCGACGGCAAGTACGTGACCAGCCGGCAGATCAAGGACCGGCTCGACCGCGAGGTGCTCGGCAATGTCAGCATCGAGGTCCTGCCGACCGAGGTGGGGGACACCTTCGAGGTCCGCGGCCGCGGCGAGCTGCAGCTGGCCGTGCTCATCGAGCAGATGCGCCGCGAGGGTTTCGAGCTCCAGGTCAGCCGCCCCGAGGTCCTGCTGCACGAGGTGGACGGCGACGTACACGAACCGTATGAGCGCATCACGATCGACATCCCACCGGACTTCATCGGCCCCATCAGCCAGTCGTTGGCCGCCCGCAAGGGTCGCATGGAGCAGATGACGACCGACGCCGACGGCCGCGTGCGCATGGAGTACGTGTTGCCGGTCCGCGGGCTTGGTGGGCTACCGCGGGCAGCTGCTGACCGAGACGCGCGGCACCGCGCTGATGCACCAGATCGGTGAGGGCTACGGGCCCTGGGCCGGCGAGGTCGAGCACCGCACCAGCGGCGTCCTGGTCGCCGATCGCCTGGGCACCTCCAACGCCTACGGCCTGTTCAACCTCCAGGAGCGCGCGGAGCTGTTCATCGGTGCCGGCGAGGAGGTCTACGAGGGCATGGTCGTCGGCGAGAACAGCCGACCCGGTGACATGGACGTCAACGCGACCAAGGAGAAGAAGCTGACCAACATGCGGACGCATGCCACCGACGAGGCGCTGCGCCTGACGCCGCCCCGCCCGATGACCCTGGAAGCAGCCATCGAGTTCATCGCCACGGATGAGCTGGTCGAGGTCACGCCCAGCGCCATCCGCCTGCGCAAGCGGCTCCTATCGACGCACGACAGGCGCCGGGAACGGGGCCGCGAGGCGGACCTTTCGCGCGCTGCGGAGGCGGCAGGCTAGAACGGCACGCGCCCCCCGCCCGGCGCATCATCCGCGCGTGATCATCGTCGCCGGCGAGGCGCTCATCGACCGCATCGTCCAGCCCGACGGGCGCGAGGTCGTCGTCGCGGGTGGGGGGCCGTTCAACACGGCGCGGACGATCGGCCGGCTGGGCGGGGCGGTCGCCTTCCTCGGCCGGCTCTCGACCGATCGTCCCGGGACGGCGCTGCGTGCGGCGCTCGCCGCCGACGGCGTCGACCTGCGATGGGTCGTCTCGACCGATGCCCCGACGACGGAGGCGATCGCCGAACTGGATGCTCATGGCGTCGCGTCCTATCGCTTCCAGCTCGACGGAACCGCCGCAGCGGGGCTCGAGCCTCGCGATGTCCTGGCTGCGATGCGTTCGGAGCCGGAGGCCGTCTACCTCGGCAGCCTCGGGCTGGCCGTCGAGCCGATCGCCTCGGCGCTCGAAGCGGGCATGGCAGCGCTCGGGCCCACGACGCTCGTGATGGTCGATCCGAACTGCCGATCGCAAGCCATCGAGGACCGCGAGGCGTACCTCGAACGGATGCGTCGCGTCCTGTCGCGCGCCGATGTCGTCAAGCTCAGCGCGGAGGATCGCGCCTACCTTACGCCCGAGCTGGCCCCCGACGCCGCAGCCTCCGCGCTGCTGGCCCTCGGTCCGACCGTCATCCTGCTGACCGACGGGCCTCGGCCCGTCCGCATCATCGGCCGACGACTCGCCTTCGACGTCGAGGTGCCCGCGGTCGAGGTCGTCGACACCGTCGGCGCCGGCGACGCCTTCGGGGGAGCATTCCTGGCGCGGTTCATGGAACGCAGCGGAACGCGTGCCGGCCTCGGCGATGAGAGGATCCTCCGCGATGCGGTGGACGTGGCCGTCGCGGTGGCGGCCCAGACTTGCCGGAGGAGCGGCGCCGACCCGCCTCGGCGCGGTGATCTGGCAGGGCTCATGGGCTAGCCCGGCGGCTGATCACCCTGGAGCATCTCGAGATCCGCGATGGTGGGCTCGACGAGCTGCTCGCGGGTCGTCGAGTACAAGCACTGTCGAGTACCCGTCCGCTCCCATGTGATCGTCTCGACGCGCCGATGAACGCGCTTCGCCACGCGGCGAGAGGGCAGGTTCCCGGGCTGGACGATGGAGCAGACGCGGTCGTACGGGGTCTCCCGGAAGACCCAGTCGAGACAGGCCCGGGCGGACTCGGTCGCGTAGCCATGGCCCCACTCGCGACGGACGAGGTGGTAGCCGATCTCCGGCAGCCAGCCCATCCCGACCGGCTGCAGCATCGGCCCGCAATCGCCGAGGAACGCGCCGTCGGCGAGCCGTTCGATGGCCCACAGGCCGAAACCGTTGGCCCCGTAGCTGTCCACCGCCCACTGGATCCAGGCAACGACTGTGTCACGGTCCTTCGGTGCTGGGTAATAGCGCATCGCGACCGGGTCGCCGAGGACCCGGAGCAGTGGCTCGGCATCGGCCACGGTCAGCCGGCGGAGTCGCAGTCGGTCGGTGGTCAGGACGTCCACGGATCGCAGGATAGGGCCTGTCGCCGCGTACAATCGGCCGCGATGACGAGCCACGGCGCGCGATGACCATCTACCTCGACCACGCGGCCACGACGCCCATGCGCCGCGAGGTGCTCGAAGCCATGCTGCCGCTCCTGACAGCGGACTTCGGGAATCCATCGTCGGCCCATGGGCCCGGTCGGCGAGCTCGCATGGCGCTCGATGAGGCGCACGAGGTGACGGCCGCGGCCCTCGGCGCGCAGCCGCGCGAGATCGTCTTCACCGCCGGCGGCACCGAGGCGGCCAATCTGGCCATCAAGGGGGCGGCCTGGGCCGGCAAAGGGGAGGGCCACCGTATCCTGACCAGCGCCGTCGAGCACGACGCGACCATCAACGCGCTGCAGCACCTCGAGAAGTTCGGCTTCGAAGTCACCCTCCTGCCGGTCGACCGTTACGGTCGACTGGACCCCGACACGCTCGACGCCGCGCTCGACGAGCGCACGATCCTGGTCGCCCTGCAGGTCGCGAACAATGAGGTCGGTACGGTGCAGCCGCTGCGCGACCTGATCGCAACCGTCCGCCGGATCCGCGGCCGGAAGACGCTGGTCTACATCGACGCCGTCCAGGGTGCCCCGTACGTCGATCTCGATGTCGAGGCTCTCGATGCCGACCTGGTCGCCATCGGGGCGCACAAGTTCGAGGGGCCCAAGGGGATGGGTGCGCTGTGGATCCGCAGCGGCACGGCGG
Organism: uncultured Chloroflexia bacterium; assembly: GCA_963833535.1. Classification (GTDB taxonomy): domain Bacteria; phylum Chloroflexota; class Limnocylindria; order Limnocylindrales; family CSP1-4; genus CSP1-4. The sequence continues at coordinate 263,455 of CAWHYC010000001.1, forward strand.
TCATGGCCCAGACGCATGGCGGCGGTCAGGAGCGCTATCGGCGCGCCGGGACCGAGAACGTGGCCGGCGCGGTGGGCATGGCGACCGCCCTGCGACTCACGACCCTGGAGCGCCCCACGACCGTGCCACGACTCAGGCGTGAGCGTGATCGGCTGCGGGCCGCGCTGGCCACCGATGCCGAGGTCGAATTCACCGGTCACCCCAGCGATCGTCTGCCTGGCCACCTGTCGCTCCTGGTGCGCGGCGTGGAGGGCGCCGCGATCGTCGTCGCGCTGGACCTGGAGGGCATCGCCACCTCGGCGGGGGCGGCATGCACGACTGGCTCGCCCGAGGTCTCGCACGTGCTGGCGGCCATGGGCTACCCCGACGAGGAGGCTCGCGGGGCGCTGCGTCTGAGCCTCGGGCGGACGACGACCGAGGCGGAGGTCGAACGCGCCGCCGAGGTCGTCCCGGCCGTCCTTGGCCGCTTGCGTTCGGGCTCGAGCGCGATGGCCGCCGATCCCCTCGGCCAGGAGATCGGAGTCTGAGCGCCGCGGTGGTCCTCGCATCGCCGTCGATCGAGCCTCACCGGGCGGTCGCCGGGCAAGCCGCAGGGCGGGTCCTGGTGGCGATGTCCGGCGGCGTCGATTCGTCCGTGGCGGCGGCGCTGCTCCACGAACAGGGCGTCGAGACCGTCGGCGTCTGGATGCGCCTGCACGACGTCGCAGACAGCTACAGCGAGTTCAAGAAGAGCTGCTGTTCGCTGGACGCCTCGGAGGACGCCAGACGCGTCGCCGGCCAGCTCGGCATCCCCTTCTACATCCTCAACTTGGAGCGTGAGTTCGGGGCCGGCGTGCTGCAGCCATTCCTCGACGCGTATCAGGCCGGCGAGACGCCCAGCCCCTGCGTCGACTGCAACAGCACCGTCAAGTTCGGTGCGCTCGCTGGGCGCGCCAGGCGCCTCTATGATTGCGACGCGGTTGCCACCGGGCACTACGCCAGGGTGGACGCGGTCGACGATCCCGACGCACGAGACGGTCGGCGGCACCGCCTGCTCAAGGGACGGGATCCCGACAAGGATCAGACGTACTTCCTGTACGGCCTGCGCCAGGACCAGCTGGCCCACAGCCGCTTTCCGCTCGGCGAGCTGACCAAGCCCGAGGTCCGCGACGTCGCTCGCCGACACGGCCTGGTCACGGCCGAGAAGCCGGAGAGCCAGGAGATCTGCTTCGTGCCAGGTGGCGATTACCGCGCTGCCCTGCGCGAGCGTGCTGGGTGGCGGCCGACGCCGGGTCCGCTGCTCGACTCGGACGGGCGGCAGGTCGGCGAGCACGCCGGCGCGGCCTCCTATACGGTCGGTCAGCGACAGGGCCTCGGCGTCGCCTTGGGCGAGCCGCGCTACGTCGCCCGCATCGACGCCGCTGCCAACCTCGTGCAGCTGGGTCGGCGGGAGGACCTTGCCCTTGATGCCTTCGTCGTGCGTGACGCCAGCTTCACTGCCGGCCATGCGCCGGACGGTGACGCCTTCGATTGCGAGGTCCGCATCCGCCACCGGGCAGCGCCGGCGCCAGCGCGCGTCGAGCGCCTGACCGCCGATGCGCCCGGGAGCCGCGGAACCTGGCGTGTCCAGGTCAGAGACACGGTCTGGGCGCCGGCACCGGGCCAGGCGGCCGTCTGGTATGACGGCGACGAGGTCCTTGGTGGTGGCCGTATCGCGTCCGAGGTGCCGAGCGTCGAGCCGCCAGCCGCTCATGCCTGAGATCGGGCCATCGCTCATCCTGGCCACGATCGTGGGCATCATGAACGTGGCGCTCTATGTCCTCATCCGTGGCACCGCTCGGGCGCGGCTGGTGTTCCTCGTGCCTGCGGCGATCCTCGGGGCGTACGCTGGACAGGCCCTCGGCGCCCGGCTGGGCGATCCGCTGCGAATCGGCGACTTCGGTCTCATCTCGGCCTCGATCATGGCCTGGATCGGCATCGTCATCGTCGTCATCATCGGCACGCTCGTGCCATCGAGAGAGGGACCATGACCCAGGCGACCGCATCCGAGACGCCGCCTCCGGGCGACGCTCTGCCGCCCGGCTCCGACAATACGCGGCTCGAATCGCTGATGGGCGAGGTCCCGCCGTCGACGCCTGGCTGGTCGGCGCCCCCGAGTCGGACGCCGATCGCCGCGCTGTGGCTGGGCGTCGGAGCCTTCGTCGCCGCGTGGGCGGTCGTACTCGACCTCGCCCTCGTGCGTCAGGGCCAGCGCTCGATCGTGGCCGGCGGCATCCTGGGCGTCATCCTCCTGGCCGGGGTCGTCGCGGCCATCTCGGCCATCATCGGCGCCATCCGTGTCCGCTCCAGCGCCGATAGCGGCGCGGACGCCCGGACCCGCGCCGCCATCGCCATCGGCCTGTCCGCCGTCGCTCTCGTGCTGATGACGTTGGCAGGCCTGGAGCTCTTTTTCATCGGCCTCGACTCGTTCTGAGACCCCGCGTTCAGCTCGATCATCCTGCCCGCGCGGACGGCGCGGCGCCGTAACAATGTGCGCGGTCGCCCGTTAGATGGGCGTGACAAGGTCTTGGGGCCGCTGGCAGAAAGACGTCTCGACTCGTCGGCGACAATTCGCCGCGATCACTGTCGCACTGACGCTCCTGGCCGGTTGCGGCACAGCGATGCCACCGACGCCGCTCGCACAGCCTACGCCCACAGTGACGAGTGCCCCCCAAGCCACGTCACTGTCGTCGCAGCCGTCTGACGATCCATCGATCGCCCCCGCAGCGCTCCAGCGCGACGGCATCGCGGTCACCGTCTCCGACCGCCTTCGCTTGCGCTCAGACCCGAATGTCAGCGCCGACTCCATCAAGTACGAGCCGGTGCTCCCACTCGGGACGGAGCTCGTCATCCTCGACGGTCCAGTGGACGGCTCGGGGTACACCTGGTACCAGGTGCGTCCGCTGGCGGTCTCCGGACTGGACGGGCCCGGTTTCGGCTGGGTCGCGATGGCTGACAAGAACGGAGAACCATGGATCGCGCCGGCGTCTGACTCGAGTGATCTCGGCTTGGCGATCGCCGTCGTGCAACGTGCCACCGCCGACCCCGCTGATGCGAGGCGCGCGGCGAAGTCGATCAATGCATTCGGCGTCGACCTCCAACGGCGATTGGTGACTGACAAGGTCCTCGACCTTGGCGATCGAAATGTCGTCTTCTCGCCGACGAGCATCGCCTTGGCCCTGGCCATGGCTCGGGGCGGGGCGAAGGGAGCCACGGCTCGCCAGATGGACAGCGTGCTTCACTCGGCTGGCTGGGATGAGCTCGCTGCTGGGCTCAATGCGCTCGACGTGGCGCTCGCCGCACGGAACGGGACGTGGAAGGACAGCGAAGGGACGAAGGAGCTCACGCTCCGTCTTGCCAATGCGCCGTTCGCGCAGCAGGGGTGGACCATCGAGCCCGCGTATCTCGACGCCCTCGCGTCGGCGTTCGGCGCCGGCCTGCGCCTCGTCGACTACGAGGGCGATCTCAAGGCCGCCCGCAAGACCATCAATGGATGGGTCAGTGACCGGACCGCGAAGCGCATCCCGGAACTGCTGGGGTCGCAAGACCTCACGGTCGACACTCGCCTGACCCTTGTCAACGCGATCTACCTCAAGGCGCAATGGACCGAGTGGTTCGACAAGGGGGCGACCGAGCCACGGACCTTTACGCGGCTTGGCGGCTCGAAGGTCCAGGTTCCCACGATGCGCCGATGGGGCGGCCAAGAGCTCCCGTACGCCACCGGCAAGGGCTGGCAGGCGACAGAGCTCCGCTACCTGGGGCCCGATGAGGCACATCAGCTGGCGATGCTCCTCGTTCTGCCGGACGACCTTCGGACGTTCGAAGACGGCCTGAGTGCGACCAAGCTGGAGCGGATCACCGCGGATGTGACCAAGGCGTCGAAGCTTTTGCGCAGCGGCGTCGATTGTCCGGGCGTGCCGGCCGACCAGCAGGACGCGGGTTGTTACAGCTACGACCTCACGCTCTTCATGCCCCGTTTTGGCATCGATACGCGGGCCAACATGAACGACGTGCTGATCGCGCTCGGGATGCCGCTCGCGTTCGATGCCGCCGGGGCAGACTTCACCGGGATCAACGCGTCGGAGCCTCTGCACATCGGTGTGGTCATCCACCAGGCGAACATCGATGTCGACGAGAAGGGAACGGAGGCCGCGGCAGCGACGGCGGTCGGCATGGATACGGGCGGTGGGCCGAGCCCACTCAAGGACATCACGTTGCGCCTGAACCGACCATTCCTCTTCTTCGTCCGCGATGTCGAAACGGGTGCGGTCCTTTTCATGGGCCGCGTCACCGATCCGTCCGCCCCCAAGCGGAACTGACGGGGGCGTGCGGGTCCAACAGACATCTGACCCCGACACAAACCGTCAACCTGTGCGTTCCACCGACGTGACAGAGCAACCAGGGCCGACGATCACCGACGATGCACCTCCGGCGCTGGAGCGGTTGGTGGGTGGTGCCCACGCTGAAGACCTCGCCCTGAGCGCGATCTATGAGGCCCATCGAGTCGAGCTGTTCGCCTTCCTCGTTCGAATGACGCGCGATCGCGAAGCGGCGGAAGACCTCCTGCAGGAGACGTTCATCCGCCTCATCACCGAGACTCGCGCCGGCCGCCAGCCCGCGCAGGTCCGAGCCTGGCTCTACCGGGTGGCTGCCAACGCGGCCATCAGCCGCGGTCGGCACGGCTCGGTCTGGAATCGCCTCGTTCCGCGGCTGCTGGATCGGCGTGAGCCCGCCTCGCCCGAGGGCGAGGCCCTTCGTCTCGAGCGCGATTCGGAGCTGCAAACCGCCCTGGCGGGCCTGACCGCTGACGCGCGGGCGGCGTTGCTCCTTGCCGCGCAGGGCTTCTCGGGCCACGAGATCGCCGAGTCCATCGGACGCACCGACAACGCCACCCGGACGCTGCTCTGCCGATCGCGCGTCCAGCTCCGCCACATCCTGGAAGCTCCGGAGGGTCGGGCATGAGCGCCGTACGCCTCGACGATCGCCTCGTCCATGAGCGCAGCCTCGAGCTGGGCGCCATCGCCATCGACTTCGATCTCACCATCGCTGAGCGTGAAGAGCTCGACGCGCATCTCGCCGGCTGCGGGTCCATGTGCGCGCCGCGTGGCCGCCCTGCGGGCCGATGCGCGGGCGCTGAGCTGGCCGCTGACCGTGGTGCCATCTGCCGGGTCGATCGCGCGGTCGAGGCTGCGATCGAACGCCGGACCTCGGGGCCACAACGACTCGCGCTCCTGGTCGCCGCCTCACTCCTGCTCCTGGCGATGCTCGGCGCGGTCGTCGCTGGCGCGTATCTCTTGCGGACCCTTGAGACTCGACCGACGACGGACCTGCCGCTGCCGACCGCGCCGGTGGCGGTCGAGGCGACGATCGGTCCCGACGCGTTACCGCCGGTGGTCGGCGAGACATGGGAGTCGCTGCCCGTACGTCCGACGTCGAGAACCGGTCTCATCGAGGCCGTGACGTTCGGTGGCTCGAAGCTGGTCGGGGTCGGCCGCGGAGACTGCGACGTCGATTCAGATGGAGAGGTGGCTGCGAGGCGGCCGCGTGGAGGGCGAGTACCGAGGCGGGCATGGGTCGGGCTCCCGAGCCCATCCGGCCTCGCACTCGGCGCGGGAGTCGACGAGCGGACCCCGAGAAGGGCATCTTCGACGTCGCCTCGGGCCCGGCGGATACGTCGCGGTCGGTTATGACACGGACCCACTGCCAGCTCGTGTCCAGTCGCGCCGTGCACGTCCGGTCCAGGCGTCTGGCGATCGCTCGATGGCCGGACTTGGGAGCGCGTCCAGGTCGACTTCGGGCCTGCCGCCATCGACACCTTTCGCGAGCCGATCGCCGCCATCACCGCCGGACCGGAGGCTACGTCATGGTCGGGTATGCGGTCGACGGCGGCCCCCGACCCGGACCACCCGGCCCACGCAACCGCCTGGGCATCGCCGGACGGCGTCACCTGGACGCGAGCCGCCGACACCGCCGACATGATGTCGGGCCGTGCTTCGATACCGACGAGCAGCCGGACTGCGGTGGCATGCGCGATGTCGCTGCGACTGCCGGCGGTTGGGTAGCCGTGGGCGCGAGCCACGTCGGATCGACCGCCAGGCTGCCATCGACCGCTGCTTGGACGTCCTCGGACGGCCGCACCTGGACGCGCTCGGACGCAGGCATGCGTAGGTCTGGCTCGCTTGCCAGGGTGGTGTCGGGCGCACTCGGCCTGGTCGCTGCTGGCACCTCGTGCGGATCCGGATTGTGCGCCATCGAACGCGGTCGGGTTCGCGGCTTCATCGAAGGACGGTGCGACTTGGAGCGGGTCCCTGTCGCTCTACCCAGCCCCGACCCTGTGGGACCTTGCAGCGAGCGGTGGATCGATGCTTCGCCGTCGGCGTGAGCGATCAAGGTCCACCGGCTCGCCCGACCCTGCACTCCGGAGAACCGACGATGGGACCAACTGGCGAAGCGTCGAGGGTCTGCCCTCGATCCCGGATGCGACCGGCTACCGCAGCTTGAGCTTGGCGGCAGGACCCGATCGCCTGGTGGTCGCTGGCTGGGCCGAGGTCGCCGCCAAGGACACATTCAGGAGCTTCTCGTACTCGAGTCCGCCGGCCTTCTCGGCCGAGGCCCAGACCACGTTGCCGGGCCACGTCGGGAGTTCGGGAACGCTCAGACGACTCCGAGGGCATCCACCTCGAGTCGCAGACGACGGGCTGGGGCGTGAACGGCTTCGACTTCTATCGCACGACGGACTCGGCCAAGACGTGGACGATGGTCCGACCGCCGGGCTGGTCGCTGTTGCGGCTGGCCCCGTTGCCGTGATCGATGCCGACACGCTGTACGCCGCACTGCCCGGTTCGCCCGTGACGATCGCGGCCACACGTGACGGCGGCCTGACCTGGACCCAGGCAACGATCGAAGACCCAGGTGCGAGTGCACCAGCTGATGTCGTTCCGGCCCCGGATCGCGGGATCGCCACCTTCTTCGCGGATGACGGAAAGCAGCTTCGGGTCTACGCGACGATGGATGGAGGCGTCACGTGGACTGGTCCGGTGGTCGCCGCCCCCCCGTCGACCAACATTGGCGGCAAGGTCGAAGGACCGCAGGGTGGCGTTTTGTGGCTCCGTAACGGCAAAGCAGACAACGAGCCCTTCGACAACACGCTCTTCTGTCGATGGATGGCGGAGCGACCTGGAAGCAACGTTCTCAGCCGGTCGGAGACGCAGCGCCGAGGGATGACCTCAAATGGCCTGAGGCGTTCTGGGCAGATGGAAGCGGGCGGATCGTCATGGCGATCAGCCTCGGCGAGGGCCCGCAGATCTACGAGAGTCGGGATGACGGGCAGACGTGGCGCTTCGTGAAGGGCGTGCGGATGCCGAGCGAGGTGGACCTCCTGTCGGCGACCACGTGGATCCTTGTGGCTCAGGATGGGTCTGAGGTCTGGTCGACGGTCGACGGCGGAGATAGCTGGCGGAGGGTGATCGGCACGACCCGCCTCTGGCTGCAGCCTTCCAGCTTCAGCTCGCCTGATCACGGCTGGGCCATGCACCCGTGCCCCAACGAGAACGGTGGCTCAGTCGTCCCAGGCCCCGATCGCTTCTGCGATGGGACAGGCCTCAAGCAGGTCTTCCTGACGACCACCGACGGTGGCAGGACATGGACGCAGCTCGGCGAGTGACCGGATTCTCGATCGGACTCACTCGCGGTGCTCTCGCGGGCCTCGCCCTTGCGCTCCTCGCGCTTGTTACCTGTGCGGGCGCGGCGCCCCCAGGAGGGCGCCCCGAGTTCCCGCTTGTCACCTGCCCGCTCGGTGCGCAGGGTGAGCCAACGGCACCGCCCGGGTATTCGCTGGTCGACCCCGGCGTCATCGCATTCGGTTCGGACATGGCCTGGCACGACGTGAGTGGTGGCGATACGGCGTGCGGATCGCAGGCCGTGCGTGGGGCGGAGCCGGTCATCGCGTTCGCTTCGCTTGGGGGTGAAGACCGGATCGCTTGGGTCGCGACCCTTGCCCGTCCGGGTCGACCGACGACACCCGATCCTGTCCTGCCCACGATGACGCTCTTCCGCCTCGATCCGGGCGGACGTGTCCTGATCGCGACGCAGACTCAAGAGACGTTCAGCGAGTATTCGATGCGGGGCAACTACGGGCACGACGCGCAACCGGGCTCGTACCTCATGCGCATCGTCTCAGGTTCGGGCGACTTGCTGGCCGAGGGCAGGTTCGAGATCAATGAGTGACGACCGGGGGACATGATCCAGGCGGGACGTCATCGTTAGAGTCCCCTCCCGTAACAACCGCTGCGGCCACGGAGCCGGGGAGCGAGTTTCGTACCATAGGCAGGTGACCGTCCCGACCGCCCCGCCGGACCCACGCATCCGGTCGCTGCCGGCCGCCGAGCTCCGGCGCCGCTTCATCGAGTTCTTCGCCGAGCGCGGACACGCCGTCGTGCCCAGTGCCAGCCTCGTGCCGGCCGGCGACCAGACGCTCCTCTTCACGAACTCGGGCATGGTCCAGTTCAAGGAGGTGCTGACCGGCGCCACGAAGGTCTCCTACACGCGCGCGGTCGATGTCCAGCGCTGCCTGCGCGTGGCCGGCAAGCACAACGACTTCGAGGAGATCGGCCGTTCGCCGCGCCATCACACGTTCTTCGAGATGCTCGGCAACTGGAGCTTCGGCGACTACTTCAAGCGCGAGGCGATCCAGTGGGCCTGGCAGTTCCTGACGGTCGACCTGGGCATCCCCGCCGACCGGCTGGCCGCGACCACCTACAAGGACGACGATGTCGCCTGGGACATCTGGACCAAGGAGATCGGCCTGCCGCCTGAGCGCATGGCGCGCTGGGGCGATGTCGAGGCCGGCGACGACAAGAACTTCTGGCGGATGGCCGACACCGGGCCCTGCGGCCCGTGCTCGGAGATCCACTTCGACCGTGGCATCGAGTACTCCGAAGGTCCGCATTGCGTGCCGGATCATTCGGAGCAGTGCCCGCGCTGGGCCGAGCTCTGGAACCTCGTCTTCATGGAGTTCGACCAACGGCCGGATGGCCGCGTGCCGCTGCCCTTCACCAGCGTCGACACGGGCCTGGGCCTGGAGCGCCTGGCGGCGGTCATCCAGGGCGTCGCGTCGAACTACGACACCGACCTCTTCGCACCCATCCATGCCGCGCTGCGGACCATCCTGGGACACGACCCGCAGACGTTCGAAGCCGAACGTTTCAGCTACCAGGTCATCGCGGATCACTCGCGGGCCGTCACCTTCCTGGTCGCCGACGACGTTCGACCGTCGAACGAGGGTCGCGGCTACGTCCTGCGACGCATCCTGCGGCGTGCGGTACGGCACGGGCGACTGCTGGGCCGGACGGAGCCCTTCATGGCCGAGCTGTCGGCCGTGGTGGTGGCCACGATGGGCGACGTCTACCCACATCTGCACGAGCGCGCCGATGAGATCGCCTCTGTCATCGGTGCCGAAGAGCGACAGTTCGCCCGCACGCTCGATGCCGGCACGACGCAGCTGGAGGGCGCGCTGCGTGAGCTGACGGATGCCGAACGAACGGTCGGCCGCTCGGCCGAGACGCTGCCGGCCGATGCGCCACGACTCGACGGCGAGCTGGCGTTCCGGCTCCACGATACGTTCGGCTTCCCCATCGACCTGACGGTCGAGCTGGCCGCCGAGTACGGGGTAGCCGTGGATCGGGCGGGCTTCGAGGTCGCCCTCGCCCGTCAGCGCGAGCGCTCGCGGAGCGGTCGCAAGGCGGAGCTCTCCCGTCACGCCGAGGCGACCGGCACCTACCAGGCGATCCTGGCCAGGGCTGGCGAAACCGCGTTCCTTGGCTACGACACGACGAGCGCCCAGGCGACGGTGGTGGCCATCGTCGACGGCGGTGCCGAAGTCGACGCGGCTGCTTCCGGCGCTGCGGTCGACGTCGTCCTCGACCGCTCGCCATTCTACGCCGAGGGTGGCGGCCAGATCGGCGACCGAGGCCTGTTCCGATCGTCAGACGGGTCGACAGCCTTCGACGTCGACGACACGCAACGACCCGTCGGCGGCCTGATCGTCCACGAGGGCACGGTCGCCACAGCGCTCGCGGTCGGCCAGGTCGTGAGCGCCGAGGTCGACGCCGTGCGTCGCGCCCGGACGATGCGCAACCACACCGCCACGCACCTGCTCCATCGGGCGCTGCGCAATACGGTCGGCGAGCACGCCCGGCAAGCCGGATCCCTGGTCACCCCAGATGGCCTGCGCTTCGACTTCCCCCTGGACCGGCCACTCACACGGACCGAGGTCGCGACCATCGAGGCCGAGGTGCGGTCCGTCGTGCGTGACGATCGAACCGTCACGCCCGCCCATGGCTCGATGGCCGATGCCATCGCGGCCGGCGCCGATGCGTTCTTCGACGAGAAGTACGGCGAGACCGTGCGGACGGTGGCGGTCGCCGACTACAGCCGCGAGCTGTGCGGCGGCACGCATTGCCGCGCGACGGGTCAGATCGGTGGCTTCCATGTCGTCGGCGAGCACAGCATCGGGTCGGGCATGCGTCGCATCGAGGCGGTCACCGGCGACGGCGCGGACGCGTGGGTCGCTTCGCGGGTCGCCTTGCTGGAACGGGCCGCCGAGACGGCCGGCATCGATAGCCCGGATGGCCTGCCCGATCGTGTCGCGGAGCTGACCGCCCGCGTACGGGACCTCGAGAAGCGGCTGCGGGCGGCCGCCGCCGGTGGCATGCCACGACCAGCAGACCTGGCTCGGGGCGCCATCACCGTGGGCGGCATCAAGCTGGTCTCGTATGCGCTCGATTCGGGGACCATGGACGAGCTCAAGACGTACGCGCGAGACGTGCGTGGCGCCCTTGGCTCGGGGGTCATCGTGCTGGCCCTCGACGCGGACGAGCCGCAGCTCTTCGTGACCGTCAGCGACGACCTCGTATCGCGTGGCGTGGGCGCTGCGACGCTCGTGCAGGCGGCGGCCGCCAGCATCGCCGGCAAGGGCGGCGGCCGACCGGACATGGCACAGGCGCGCGGCACCGACCGGAGCGGCATCACGGCGGCCTTCGCGGTCATCGGCGAGGCCATCGCGGCCGCCGGGCAGGGCTGACCGGCGGTGGCCTTCTGGCGACGGTTCCTGCCGCAGGCGGTCGAGGAGGGGCATGCCGGCTGTACCGCGCTGGACGTCGGCACGGAATACGCCAAGGCGCTCGTCTTCGAGGTCGAGGAGGACGGTGGCGGCGTCGTGCGCGGTGTCGGACGCCAGAAGCAGGGCCTCAGCCACATGCAGTCGGGCACGGTGGCCGACATCGACGCCGTCGTCGACAACTGCGCCCTCGCGCTCCAGGAAGCCGAGGAGATGGCCGGCTACCGACCCACGCAGGTCGTCATCGGCATCGCCGGCGAACTCGTCAAGGGTTTCACCACGAGCCACGTCCAGGAGCGCAAGCGGCCGAACCAGGCGATCTCCGAGGCGGAGCTACAGAAGCTCATCGATGGCGTCCAGCGGCAGGCGCTCAAGGAGGCCGAGCGGGCCATCACCTGGGAGACCGGGCTGCCCAACGTCGACGTGCGTCTCGTCCACGCTGCGATCACGGGCGCCCAGATCGACGGCTATGCGGTCACCAACCCGGTCGGCTTCCAGGGCCGCCATGTTCGCATCTCGATCTTCAACGCCTTCGCGCCGCTCATCCACATCGGTGCCCTGCAGAGCGTTGCCGCCCGTCTCGACCTCGAGCTGTTGGCCGTGGTCGCCGAGCCATATGCCGTGGCCCGCTGCGTGAGCGGCGATGCGGTCCAGCAGACGGGCGCCCTGTTCATCGACGTCGGTGGCGGCACGACGGACGTGGCGCTCGTCCGCCAGGGCGGCATCGAGGGCACGCGCATGTTCGCGCTCGGGGGTCGCGCCTTCACGAAATCGCTGGCCGACCGGCTCGATCTGCCCTTCCAGCGGGCGGAGGCGATCAAGGTCGACTTCGCACGCGGGTTGCCGGTCGAGCGTGCCGACGAGGTGGGACGCATCGTGGCCGACGATGTCCACGTCTGGTCGGCAGGCGTCGAGCTCGTCCTCGAGGAGCTGGCCAACGGTGAGCTGCTGCCCGGCCGGATCCACCTGTGTGGTGGCGGGACGCGGCTGCCGCAGCTCGCGGCCGCGCTCAGCGACCCGGTTTTCGCGAAGCATCTACCCTTCAGTCGACCGCCCCAGGTCTCGATCATCGCGCCATCCGAGGTGACCGCCATCCGGGACGAGACGCAGCTCCTCGTCGATCAACAGGACGTCACCCCCATGGGGCTGGCGTACCAGGCCATCGAGATGGCCTCGACAGAGTCGCCCCTCGACACCGCCCTTCGACGCGTCCTGCGAGCCATGAAGGTCTGATCGTGGGCGTCATCTTCCTCGACCAGGACGACGAGATCACGACGGCCATCGCCCGTCTGCGCGCGAGCGAGGACATCAAGGTCGTGCTCGTCCTGCCGACCGGCTCGCGATTGGGCACGTCGCGCATCAACTTCCGGCTGCTGGCGCGTGAGGCGCAGGAGCTGCCGCGACAGGCCTCGATCGTGACCACCGAGGCCGGTGTCCGTGCCATCGCAGTGAGCGCCGGGCTGCCCGCGTATGCCTCGGTGGCGGAGTACGAGGCGGCTGCCGATGCGACTGTGGACGCGGCCGCGGCGGCCACCGCGCCCGTCGCGCCCGTCGCGCCCACCGACACGACGCTCGACGAGGGTGCTCCCGCGCTGGGGGTCGCTGCGGCTGCGGCCGTCGTTTCGTCGGCTGCGTCTGGTGGCGTCACCACTGAACCCGCGATCGAGCCACCCGTGACCGCGACCGCGAAGCGATCGCGATCGTCGCGCAAGGCGGTCAAGCCGCCAGTCGACGAACCGGCTGCAGCGAGTGCCGACGCGACCGATGATGCCGGAACGACCGCGATGCCAGCGGCGGCGCCGATGGCCACACTTGACGATGCCGGGTCAGACGACCCGACGAAGGTCGTCGGCGCGGCCGCGCTCGGCGGCGCCGCGGCGGCCAGCGACACCGTTGCGCCCAAAGAGGCAGTCGACGTCGGTGCGGCGGATGCCGCCGCCGCGAGCGCGTTCGGTGCCGAGGTCGCCTCCGTCCCGCCGCCGCCACGTGGTCCCGGTCCACGCTCATCGGCTGCCCTGCCGGTCGTCGGCGGTCCGGTGCGCTCCACCGGTATCCTCGGTGGACGGGGCGCGATGGTCGGTGCACTGGCCGTCATCGCCGTCGTCGGCGTGCTCGCCCTTGCCCTGGCGATCTTCGTCCTGCCCCAGGCGACCATCACCGTCTCGCCGCCGCTCGAGACGGTCGGACCGGTCTCCAGGACGCTGACCGCCGACCCGACCGCGATCGAGGTCGACGAGACGACCGGCACTATCCCCGCTGAGCTGGTCAAGATCCCGGTCTCGGCCCAGGGCGACTTCACGGCCACCGGCGTCAGGGTCGTCGAGACCAAGGCCAACGGCAGGGTCACGTTCTCGAACTTCGATACGAGCGGCAAGCGCACCATCCCGACCGGCAGCGTCGTGGCCACCGACTCGGACGTGCGCTTCCGGACGCTGGAGCCAGCCAGGCTGGCCAAAGCCAAGGTCATCGGCGGGACGACCATCGTGGCCGGCACGGATTCGGTCCGGGTCGAGGCGGTCAAGGCGGGCACGGCCGGCAACGTCCCGGCGAACGCCATCCACAACGTGCCCAGCGGCCAGGATCCGATCCTCCTCAAAGTCACCAACGGGGCCGCCACGAAGGGCGGCGAGAAGTCCGAGTCGACACGCGTCTCCCAGGAGGACGTCGACCTCGCGGCGGCCGAGCTGACCAAGGAGCTCGAGCGGCAGATGAGCGACGCGCTGGCCGATCCGGCCACCACGCCAGCAGGATCCACGCTCATCGAGGAGACCGCCGATCTCGGCCGGGTCAAGGCTGAGCCATCGCTCGACAGCCTGGTCGGTCGGAACGTGAGCACCTTCTCGCTCACGATGTCGGCCGCGGGCGAGGTCATCGCGGTCGATACCGGCGTCCTCGAACCGCTGGCGGCGGCGGCGCTGACCGCTGCCGTGCCGAAGGGCACGGTGCTCTTCCCCGAGTCGATCCACACGACCGTCGGCAGCCCGAAGGTCGACGGTGGCGTGGTCAGCTTCGACATCGGGGCGAGCGGCCAGGCCTGGCGGCCACTCGACGAGGCCACGCTCCTGGCCGAGGCTCGTGGACGCTCGGTCGCTGAGGCCGAGGATGCCCTGTCGAAGTACGGCGACGTGACCGTCGACGTCTGGCCCTTCTACGTGGCCACCGTCCCGGACGGCGATCGGGCGACCTTGACGGTCGTCCCCCCGACCCCGAGCGGCCAGTGAGGCTGCTCGGCGTCGACCTCGGCGACCGCAGGATCGGGCTCGCGTCGGGGGATACGGTATCCGGCGTCGCTCGAGGGCTGCCGACCGTCCCCCGAGGCAGCGATGCCGCCGACCTTCGGCGCCTTGAGCGGCTGGTGGGCGAACGCGGCATCGAGGGCATCGTGCTCGGGCTGCCGCGGAACACCGATGGCACAGAGGGCGCGCAAGCCGCGGCGACGCGCGCCTGGGCGATGGGCGTGCTGGTGCCACTTGGGATCCCATTCGTGTTCCGAGATGAGCGCTACACGTCGCAGGACGCAGAAGCCGGTCTTGGACGCGCACTCCGCGGCCCGTCTGGCGGCCCGCCATCGCCGGCCGCGCGTGAGCGACGCCGGCGGGCCATCGATCGAGAGGCCGCCAGGCTGATCCTTCAGGCCGAGCTCGATGCGCGCCACGAGGTGCTCGCGTGAGCGATCCGCGGCCACCGCGGACCCAGGCCCGCCCGTTGGGTCCACAGCGAGGAACGGCGCGTCCCGAAGGCGGCGGCCGACGGGCTCCCGGGTCGGGTCCGAACGGCACCGGCCGCTCGGCCAGGTTGGGCGCCGTGCTCGCCATCGCCGGTCTCGCGCTCCTGATCGTCATCGCCGGAGCGGTCCTGCTCAGGCCGGCCATCGGCCAATGGGCGGTCGGCTTCGCGGAATCGAACCCACAGGCGCTCAGGATGGGATTCGTGGCCGACCTGGTCGCGGGTTCGTTGGGCAGTCAACTGACGGATCCGGTGAGTGACGACACGACGCCGATCCCGTTCGAGGTCGCCTCCGGAGCGACGGCGTCCGACGTCGCCGAGAACCTGGCGAGAGCCGGTTTCGTGAGCAAGGCGCTGGTCTTCGAGTACGCCGCCATCACGACCGATCAGGCCGACAGCCTGCAGGCAGGGACCTACGAGCTGACGCGGGCCATGACGCCGCAGCAGATCCTCGTCGCCCTCCAGGACGCCCCGGTGCTGACCGTCAGCGTCGGGTTGCGCGAGGGCCTGCGCCTCGAGCAGATCGCCGCCTATCTGCAGACCATCGGCCTGCGTCCGGAGGCCGCCAAGGAGTTCTACGACCTGGCCAGGGCGCCAACGGCCGAGCTTCGCGCCGATTACCCATTCTTGTCGGCGCTGCCCGAGGGCCGCTCACTCGAGGGCTTCCTCGCCGCCGGGACATATGAGGTCTACCCGGTCGCCACGGGCGAGGAGATCGTGCGCCTCCAGCTCGACGAGTTCGGGCGCCAGCTCGAAGCGGCGGGGGTCGTCGCGGCAGCCAAGGGCGCTGAGCGGGATCTGTATGACGTGCTGACCCTGGCCAGCATCGTCGAGCGTGAGGCCGCCGTCGATGCCGACCGTGCCCTGGTCGCCGGCGTGTACACGAATCGGCTGGACAAGAAGACGTGGCCGACCCAGCTCCTGCAGTCGGATCCGACGGTCATCTACGCCTGGGACTCGGCGAAGCTCGAAAAGCTCGACTTCAAGGACTGGCCGAGCTACTTCTTCTGGAAGACGGTCGGCAAGCCGCTCGCCAGCCTCGAGGTGCCCAAGGCGTACCAGGGGTACCAGACATATCAACAGCCTGGGCTTCCCGCCGGGCCCATCGCGACCCCGACGATGGCCTCGATCGAGGCCGCGCTGCATCCCGACAGCAAGGACGGCTACCTGTTCTTCTATCTCAAGAACGATGGCTCGAAGCGACAGGCGTTCGCACACACCTACGAAGAGCATCTGGCGAACATCAAGAAGTACGGCAAGCCGTGAGCGGCGCGTCCGTGGTCGACGTGGCCAGGATCACCGCGTGGTCAGCCGCCGACCGAGCCGCGCGGCCGGCTCGGCTCGAGCGACTGCGGGCCCGGATGGAGCGCGATGGCGTCGATGCCTACTTCGGCGTGCGTGCCGAGCACGCTCGCTACCTGACCGGCTTCGAGCTCGCGGACGGTGAGGAGAAGGTCTCCGGCAACTCTGGCTGGTTCCTGATCACCGCCGACGAGGTGGTGGTGCTTGCCGACAGCCGCTACACGGAACAGGCGGAGGAGCAGTGTCCGGACGCCCGGATCGCGGAGGCCTACAACGACCTGCCGATCCGCTGGCCGGGGCTGGTGGCCGGTCGCGGTCGGGTGGCTGCCGAGGCGGACATCATCCCGCAGGCGCTCTGGAGCCGGCTCGCGGCGGCGGCACCCGCGGTCGAGCTGATCCCCATCGAGGGCTGGCTGCAGGCCGATCGTGCGGTGAAGGAGCCGGCCGAGCTGGAACGCGTCGCGGCTGCCTGCGCGATCGCCGACGCGGCCCTCGCGACGCTGCTGCCTACGATCCGAATCGGGCAGTCCGAAGCGGAGCTTGCGCTCGACCTGGAGTGGGCGATGCGGACCTCCGGCGCCGAGGCGCTGGCCTTCGACGTCGCCTGCCTGTCGGGTCCCAGGGCGGCCCTGCCGCACGGGTCGCCGGGCGCGCGCCGCATCCGCGATGGCGAGGTGCTGCTCTTCGACTTCGGCGCGCGCGTGGCCGGCTACCGCAGCGACATGACGCGAACGCTGTTCGTTGGCCAGCCTTCCGACCTTGATCTGGCGATCTACGAGCTGGTCGCTCGCGCCCAGCAGGCCGCTCTGGACGCCCTGGCGGCGGCCGCGGACGTCGGCCAGGCACCGAGCGGCAGGGCGATCGATGCCATCGCGCGCGGCGTCATCGAGGCAGCCGGCCACGGCGAGCACTTCGGGCACGGCCTCGGGCACGGCATCGGTCTGGCGACGCACGAGGCACCGTCGCTCGGCAAGCGCGCCACGGATGATCCGCTGCCGGCACCCACTGTCTTCTCGGTCGAGCCGGGGATCTACCTGCCGGGCGAGACAGGTGTGCGCATCGAGGACCTGGTGGTCTTCGATCCGTCGCTCGGCCGATGCGAGCGGATCACCCGGTTCCCGCGCGAGGTGACGGTCGTCGGCGCCTGAGGACCGGGCTCGAATCCGGTCGCGCAGGCGGCTACAGTTCGGCGGTGGAGAAGCATCCCTTCATCCGTGCCGCCATGGGCGCGCCCGAGCGCTGGCGGCTGTTCGCGGCCGTCGAACCGGGGGCGTCGGCCCCGTGACGCACGCAAAGAGCCTGGGCCAGCCAGAGGAGACGATCGAACTCGAGGGCACGCGCGAAGACGCGGTCGAGATCGGCGACTTCACGGTCGCGCGCGTGGTCTCTCAGCCTGGCTGGCGCTGGTCGCTGCACATGAAGCAAGCCGTGGGCACGGAGTGGTGCGAGGCGCACCATGTCGGCTGGCAGGTGTCGGGACGGTCTGGCTTCGAGCTGCGCGATGGCACGACGTTCGAGATCGCGCCCGACGACGTCTTCGAGATCCCACCCGGCCACGACGGTTACACCATCGGCGACGAGCCGGCCGTCTCCATCGAATGGTCCGGCCTCCGGACGTGGACGGGTCCCATCGGGGCTGCCGGCGACCGGGTCCTGGTGACCATGCTGATGACCGATCTGGTCGATTCGACCGCCATCGCGACGCGCCTGGGCGACCGGGCCTGGCGAGAGCTCCTGTCCGCCCACTACGCCAGCGTCCGCATCGCCCTTGATCGCTACCGCGGGCGGGCCATCGACACCACTGGCGACGGTCTGCTGGCGACGTTCGACAGCCCCGCCCGTGCCTTGCGCTGTGCGCTCGCCATCCGGGACGGCGCACCGCAGTTCGACCTGCACGTCCGCGTCGGTGTCCACGTCGGCGAGGTCGAGCAGGTCGGCGACGGCCTGCGCGGCCAGGCGGTCCACGAAGTGGCCCGGGTCATGTCCGCGGCAGGGGCCGATCAGATCCTCGTCTCCGAGACGGCGCGGGCCCTGGCGTCCGGTTCCGGCCTGGTCTTCGAGGACCGCGGCGAGCATGCGCTGAAGGGCTTCGAGGGACCTCGGCGGCTGTACGCGCTCGTGGGCTAGAATCGCACCGACCCACGACGACCCGGGCGCCTCGGCGCGCGCCAGCCCCGTGACACCGGACGCGCGGCCAGCCGACAGGAGAACCCCACCTCATGGTCTCGACCAGCGACCTGCGCAAGGGCATCGCCATCGAGCTCGATGGCGAGCTCTGGCAGGTCCTCGACTACCACCACATCAAGATGGGCCGCGGCTCGGCGCAGGTCCGCATGAAGCTCCGCAACATCAAGCGTGGCCAGACCGTCGAGCGGACCTTCCAGGCCGGCGACAAGTGGCCGCGCGCCTACCTTGACAAGCGGCAGGTCCAATTCCTCTATCGCGACGGCGATGACTTCCACTTCATGGATACCGACTCGTACGACCAGTTCACGCTCAGGGCCTCGCAGCTCGAAGACGTCGTCGACTACCTCAAGGACGGGATGCTGCTAGATCGCACGAGCTACGAAGGCGAGACCATCGGCGTCGAGCTCCCGATCACCATCGACCTTCTCGTCGCCGAGACGGAGCCCGGCTTCGCGGGCGACACCGCGAGCGGTGCCCGCAAACCCGCCACGACCGAGACCGGGTTGGTCGTGCAGGTGCCGCTCTTCGTGACCGAGGGCGACACGATCCGCATCGACACCCGGACCGGCGAGTACCAGACGAGGGTCTGACGTGCGGCGATCGACGCTCATCGTGCTCGCGGCCACCATGACCATCACCGTCCTGGGAGCTGCCGCTTGCGCAGCGCCCGGCTCCGGTGGCGGCACGACCGAGCTGACCGCAGCCGACTCGGGCTCGGCGATCCAGGTCGCCAACGGCCAGTCGATCGTCATCAGGCTCGACGCCAACTCGACCACGGGCTACAGCTGGCAGCAGGCGCCTGGTCTCGATGAATCGGTCGTCAAGCTCGTCTCGGAGTCATACCAGCAGGCGACAGCCTCGCCGGGCATGGTCGGCGCCGGCGGGACCGATGTGTGGACCTATCAGGCGGTCGGGGCGGGGACCACCACCATCGCGCTGACCTACCAGCGGGCCAACGACCCTACCGGGGCCTCGTCATTCACGGTCAACGTCACCGTCGCCCAGTAGCGCCGGACCGCGTTGAGCGACGACCCCCGCTTCCGGGATCCCCGACCGTCATCGGACGAAGGGGCGGCCGCCGACCCTGACCGACCGTGGGATGCCTGGTTGCCGGGCGGCGCCGACGATAGCGTGGACGCAGAGGCCCGCACCATCGCCGGCCCGCGGATCAGGTCGGTGGCCGAGCTCACCCGGATCGTCCGCGATCGCCTGCGCGCCGCCACGGATCTACGGGACGTGTGGGTCGAGGGCGAGATCGGCCAGGTCAGCGTCAGCGCCGCCGGCCACGCCTACCTGACGCTCAAGGACGCCGGCGCGCAGTTGCGCTGCGTCATCTTCCGCGACGACCGGGCGCGCATCCCGTTCGAGCCACAGACCGGGCTCAAGGTCGTCGTCCACGGCCGGATCGACGTCTTCGAGCAACAAGGCGCCTATCAGCTCTACGTCGACGCGCTGCAGCCCTCCGGCTTCGGCGATCTCGCCCTGCGCCTCGAGGCGATGAAGGCGAAGCTCGCCGCCGAGGGGCTCTTCGAGACGGCCCGGAAGCGGCCGTTGCCGGTCTGGCCACGGACGATCGGGCTGGCGACGAGCGAGACAGGGGCCGTGCTCCACGATGTCGTCCAGGTCCTCCGTCGACGCTGGCCGCTCGTGCGCGTCGTCTTCGCGCCCTGCCTGGTGCAGGGCGAGACGGCACCGGCCACCATCCTCGGCGCCCTCCGAAGCCTTGCTCGGTGGACGGATCCGGTCGATGGGCGGGCCATCGACCTGCTCATCCTGGCCCGGGGCGGCGGCTCGCTGGAAGACCTCTGGCCGTTCAACGACGAGCGCGTCGTGCGAGCCGTGGCCGCCTTCCCCCGCCCGGTCGTGGTCGGCGTCGGCCACGAGTCGGACGTGACCCTGGCCGACTTCGCGGCCGACGTTCGCGCGGCCACGCCATCGGTCGCCGCCGAGCTGGCCGTGCCGTCGCGTGATGACCAGGCCGCCCGGCTGGCCGCGCACCGTCGGCGGATGGATGGGCTGGTCGGCGCGGCCGTCAGCCGGCGGCACAACGGGCTCGAGGCTGAGCGCCGAGCGCTGGAAGCCCAGCGTCCGTCGGCCCTCCTGGCCGCCGAGCGCGAACGCCTCGGCTTCCTCCTCGATCGGGCGACCGACGCCCTGACCGGCCGGATCGCCGACGAGCGAGCCAGCCTCGAGCGGCTCGGGGCTCGAGCGTCGACGACCCTGCGCCTCGGCCTGGAGCGAGCCAGGTCCGAGATCGCCACGGCGCAGGGCGGGCTGGCCGCGCTCAGCCCCTTCGCCACGCTCGAGCGCGGCTATGCCATCGTCCGCACGCCCGACGGAACGGTCGTCCGCGACGCAACGTCCGTTGGCGTGAACGATGCGCTCGACGTCCGCCTGGCCGCCGGCGGGTTGGACGTGCGCGTCGAGCGCGTGCGAGACTCCGCGGGATGACCGAGCCCGATGTCGCGCCCGCACCGCTGACCGAGACCGAGCTGGCCGCCATGCCCTTCGATGTCGCTCTCGCCGAATATCAGGCAGTCGTGGCGCGCCTCGAGGCCGGCGGGCTGCCGCTCGAGGCGTCGATCGCCCTTTACGAGCGCGGCGTCGCCCTCGATGGCCATTGTTCGCGGCTGCTGGCCGATGCCGAACTGCGCGTCCAGCGGCTCGTCGAGGCGTCGGGTGGCCAGCCGCCTCGACTCATCGACCTCGACCCGGGCGACAGCGCGTAGAATCCGGCGCGCCACAGGTCGGCGCCGTCGGGCGTCACCTTGTGCACCCGAGTCCGCCAGCGGAGCCCATCCTTGGCCATCCTTCCGACCATCGAACGACCGGCCGATCTGCGCGGCCTGGACGATGCCCAGTTGACCCAGCTGTGTGCCGAGATCCGGACCACGATCATCGACACGG
The DNA here is from genome assembly GCA_963833535.1 of uncultured Chloroflexia bacterium. GTDB lineage: Bacteria > Chloroflexota > Limnocylindria > Limnocylindrales > CSP1-4 > CSP1-4. The sequence continues at coordinate 284,711 of CAWHYC010000001.1, forward strand.
TGGCTGTCACGGGAGGCCACCTCGGCAGCTCGCTCGGCGTGGTCGAGCTGACCGTGACCCTTCATCGGCTGCTCGACAGCCCGACCGACCGGATCGTCTGGGACACCGGCCACCAGGCCTACCCGCACAAGCTCCTGACGGGCCGCTACGAGCGGTTCGGCACCCTCCGCTCTGTCGGCGGCATCGGCGGCTTCCCTCGACGCAATGAGAGCCCGCATGACGTCTTCGACGGCGGCCACGCCGGCACGGGCCTGTCCATCGGCGAAGGCCTGGCGCTGGCCCGCGACGCCAAGGGCAGCGACGAACGGATCGCCGTCGTGGTCGGCGACGCGGCCGTCTTCTCCGGCATTTCGGCGGAGGCCCTCAACGACATCGGCCATCGGGCCAGCAGGCTGCTCATCATCCTCAACGACAACGAGATGAGCATCTCGCCCTCGGTCGGCGCGCTGAGCCGGTACCTCAGCCGGATCAAGCTGTCCGAGACCTGGCGCGACTCGAAACGCGCTTACGATCGGACGGTCGAACGGATCCCGGTGGTGGGTGCGAGCATCCTTGACCTGTCGCGCCGTCTTCGGGGCGCCGTGGTCGATTTCGCCCAGCACGGGCAGCTCTTCGAGGACCTCGGCATCACCTACATCGGGCCGGTCCCGGGCCACGATCTCCACGCGCTCGACGATGTCTTCTCGCGGGCGCTGCTCCAGGAGGGCCCGGTCCTCGTCCACGTGCGCACCCAGAAGGGCCGCGGCTACCGGCCGGCCGAAGCCGACCAGGTCGGCTTCCATGGCGCGGCATTGCCGCCGATGACCGTGCCCGCCAACGGATCGGGCGGCGATGGCGAGGCCACGCCATCGGTCGCCCAGGCCGCGGCAGCCGCCAGGCGACCACCCAACTACACGTCGGTCGTGGCCACCGAGCTGATCGCCATCGCCGAGCAGGACTCGCGCGTGGTGGCCATCACGGCGGGCATGCCGACGGGAACCGGCCTCAGCCAATTCGCCGCCCGCTTCCCGGGTCGCATGTTCGATGTCGGTATCGCCGAGCAGCACGCCGTGACGCTCGCGACGGGCCTGGCCATGGGTGGCCTGCGGCCGTTCGTGGCCATCTACTCGACCTTCCTGCAGCGGGCCTTCGACCAGATCGTGCATGACGCCTGCCAGAATGACCAGCCGGTCATCATCGGTGTCGACCGGTCCGGTCTCGTCGGTGAGGACGGCACCAGCCACCAGGGCATGTTCATGCTGCCGGCCCAGCGACAGATCCCGCACCTGGTCATCGCGTCGCCCAAGGACGAACAGGAGGCACGCAGACTCCTGCGCACCGCCTTCGGACAGGACCACCCCTTCGCTCTGCACTATCCCCGCGACGCGGGCTACGACCTGCCGCCCGTCGAGCCGACACCGATCCCGGTCGGCGAGGGTGAGCTGCTGCGTGATGGCAGCGACCTGCTCATCGTCGGCTTCGGGCCGATCGTCATGCGCGCGCTGACGGCGGCCGACATGCTGGCCGGTGAGGGCTGGTCGCCGGCAGTCATCAACGCCCGCTTCGCCAAGCCGCTCGATCGCGAGCTGATCCTGACGCACGCTCGCGGCAAGTCGCTGGTCGTGACCATCGAGGAGAGCGTCGTGACCGGTGGCTTCGGGAGCGGCGTGCTCGAGGTCCTCGCCGAAGCGAGCCAGGGCGACCCGGCCTTGCGCGCGGTCCCCGTTCGGATCATCGGTCTGGCGGCCGACCAGTTCGTCGATCACGGATCGGTCGCCGACCTCCGACGCCTCGTCGGGCTCGACGTCGATGGCATCGCGCGCCAGATCCGCGAGACCTTGGCAACGGTCGGCGCGCACGGGTCGGCGACCACGAATGCCATGGGCTCTGCCGCACTGCCAGCGGGCGTCGATGGAGGCGCGGATCGGGCAGCGCTCAGGATTCGAGCATAGGACGAGGCGGAGACCCAGGCGTAGGACGCCGCTCGGAAGGCCATGGGGGGAGCGGTAGTCCGTGAGGGACTGTACGCGACCATCGGCCGCCTTCGCACTCCTCTAGGCGGCCGTCTCACGGGGCGTATGCAGCATGATCGGCCCGTGATCGGAAGATCCCTGCATATCGGCCGTGTCCGGGGCCCACAAGTCCATGTCTGTCCACCGGGTTGCGACGCGAGCCCCCCACGAACGTCGCGAAGAGTCCTGCGGGGACTATCGATGCGCCCTGATAGCTGGGCGGCGCCCTGCATGCCTCGCGGGCGCCCGCTCGGCGTGACCGCGCGCGGACGGGCAGACTGTGGTCGTGACGCCCAGGCCCCCTCGCATCCGCCTCGATCAGCTCGTCCTGGACCGCGGCCTGGCGACGACGCGCTCCCAGGCTCAGGCGATGCTCCTGGCCGGCCACATCCGAGTCGGTGCCGGCGATGGCGCGCGCAGCGACCGCAAGCCGGGCGAGATGGTCCATCCGTCGATACCCCTGCAGCGGTTGGCGACGCCGCCCTTCGTCTCGCGCGGCGGGGAGAAGCTGGCCGGGGCGCTGGACGCGTTCGAGATCATGGTCGGCGGCTGCGTCTGCCTTGACGTCGGCGCCTCGACCGGCGGCTTCACCGACTGTCTGTTGCAGCGCGGCGCGAGCCGCGTCTATGCTCTCGACGTGGGCCGCGGACAACTCGCCGAGTCGCTCCGGGCGGATCCCCGCGTGATCTCGTTGGAACGGACGCACGCCCGCCGGCTCGACCCGGCCGATCCCGAGGCCATCACCCTGCCCGAGCGTGTCAACCTGGCCGTCATCGACGTGTCGTTCATCTCGGTCACCCGCATCCTGGCCGGCGTCGTCCAGCAGCTGGTTGCCCGGCGGCATGATCGTCAGCCTGGTCAAGCCACAGTTCGAGTCCGAGCCGCGTGAGGTGCCCAAAGGCGTCGTGCGCGACCCGGCGGTCCAGGCTCGAGCCGTGGATCGCGTGCGGCAGGCGGCCATCGCGCTCGGCCTCGAGGTCCGTGGCCAGTGCCCGTCGCCGCTCGTCGGGCCGGCCGGCAACCGCGAGTTCTTCCTGCATCTCGCGGCCTCTGCGTGACGCCGGTGGAGCGCATCAAGCGGGCGTCGACGCCATGACGCGGCTCGGCTTCGCGGTCAACCCCGACGAGCGAATCGGCCCTCGCGTTACGTGAGCGAGCCCTCGGCTGGTGCGCCGTCCATGGCATCGGGGCCTGGGCGGCGGAGGCGAGCGCGCGCGACCTGCTGGTGCGGGATCTGCCGACGTCGGATGCCCTCGTCGTGCTCGGCGGTGATGGCACGTTCCTGCGCGCGGTCCGCGCGGTGGCCGAGGTCGACGTGCCCATCCTGGGCATCAACTCGGGCAAGGTCGGCTTCCTCTCGAAGGCCGAGGCGGTGCAGCTCGAAGCGGTCCTGGCGATGCTCGCGCGACGGCGCCTACGACCTCGAGCCGCGCATGCTCCTCGAAGCGCGTGTCCAGCCCGCCGGGCGACCGACCGCGGAGCCGCCCTACATCGGGCTCAATGAGGCGGCCGTCGTGCGCGGCTCACAGGCGCGGGTCGTCAGGCTCGAGGTCATGATCGACGACTCGCATCTCGCCACCTACATCGCGGATGGCCTGGTCGTCGCGACCCCGACGGGGTCGACCGGCTATTCGTTCAGCGCCGGCGGCCCGATCCTCGATCCGACCAGCCGCAATCTCGTCGTGACGCCGGTGGCCGCCTACCTGGCCGGCATCCGTTCCATCGTCGTCAGCCCCCACCACGTCGTGACGGTGCGTGTCGAGGCAGCCCACGACGTGCTCATGAGCCTGGATGGCCGCGAGGACGCACCGCTGGCGGTCGGCGACTCGGTCGCCGTGCGAGCCCGCGAGCAGCCGGTTCGCTTCATCGAACCCCAGGGAGCGCCGCCCTTCTGGGACCTCCTGCGCCGCAAGGTCGAGCTGCTGCCACCATGACCCAGCCGGCAGCGTCGCCAGGCGCCACAGACGCTCCGGCGGACCTGGTCGCGGCCATCGTCGCCTACCTCGACCACCTGCGCGTCGAGCGTGGCCTCGCCCGCCTGACGCTGGCGGCCTATGCCACCGACCTTCGGCTCTTTGCCGTGTCGGCGCCACACGTGCGATCGTGGGCTCGCAGTGCCGATCCCGCACGCGCCTACCTGGCCGGGCTCGCCCGACCGCCACGTCCACTGCGGCCCTCGTCGCATCGACGAAAGGCGGCCTCCATCCGGGCGTTCTATCGGTTCGCCTTCGCCGAGGAGCTCATCGAGCGGGATATCGCCGGCCTGCTCGACCTGCCGCGGCCGGCGCGGCGCTTGCCCGACACCCTCGACGTCGCCCAGGTCGAAGCGCTGTTGGCCGCCCCCGACGCCGACTCGCCCCGTGGCATCCGGGATCGCGCCCTGCTCGAGCTGCTCTATGCCTCTGGCCTGCGCATCTCAGAGGCGCTCGGGCTTGACCGCCAGGACCTCTCGTTGGACGGCGGCTTCGTGCGCGTCATCGGCAAGGGCGACAAGGAACGCATGGTGCCGGTGGGCGACGTGGCGCTCGATGCCCTCCAGCGCTATATCGAGACAGTTCGCCCGGGCTGGATCGGCGCTGACGACGGCGGCCTGGCCCGCGGCGGGCCGCTCTTCGTCTCGACGCGTGGGCGACGCCTCGGGCGCATGGCTGCCTGGCGGACCGTGCAGTCGGCCGCGGTCTCGGCCGAGCTCCCCGGGCGGGTCACACCGCATACGCTCCGACACTCCTTCGCGACGCACCTCCTCGAGGGCGGCGCAGATCTTCGGGTCGTCCAGGAACTCCTCGGGCATGCGAGTATTACGACCACCCAGCTCTACACCCACCTCACGGGCGAGCGGATCAGACAGGTCTACGCGCGCGCTCATCCGCGCGCCTGACGGGCGGAGGATCAAGCCACATGCGCTACGCCGACACCCTGCTGGCCGATGGCGAGTTCGTCGCACGCCGCTCGCGGCAGCATTGGCTGGCGCTCCTCGCCAAGGCCCGCTGGGCGCTGCTCTCGTGGCTGGTGACCATCGCGGCGCTGATCGTCATCGCCGTCTTCAAGCTCGAAGGGACCGCCCGCGACGTGCTGGGCTGGATCGCCCTCGCCTCCCTGGTCGTCGGCATCGTGCTCTTCTTCCTGCACGCATGGCGCTGGTGGGCGCAGGACTACATCGTCACCAACCGGCGGATCATGAAGGTCGAGGGCGTCTTCAACAAGCACGCTGCCGACAGCTCACTGGAGAAGATCAACGATGCCGTCCTGAGTCAGGGGATCCTCGCCCGCATGCTCGGCTACGGCGACCTCGACATCCTGACCGCGGCAGACACAGCCATCGACCGCTACCGCATGCTGGCGAGTGCCGCCGCCTTCAAGATCGAGATGCTCAACCGAAAGCATGCGCTCGACCTCGAGATCGGCGGCTCGATGCCGACGCCGCCCGTCCGCCTCGACCCGGCGGGATCGACGTCAGCCGGGGCCACGGCCGCCTCCAGCGCGAGTCCGTCGCCTGAGTCCGTCTCGTCCGAAGCCGATGACGCCGAGACGATCACGCGCACGCTCGCGCAGCTCTCTGACCTGCGGGACCGCGGCGCGATCACAGCCGAGGAGTACGAGGCCAAGAAGGCCGAATTGCTGGGACGGCTCTAGGTGGCGTTCCTGGAGGACCGCCTCGTCCCGCTCATCGCGGCCATCATCATCCTCCTGGTCGGTTTCCCGATCCACGAGTTCAGCCATGCCTGGACGGCCGACCGCCTGGGCGACTCCACCGCGCGCTTCATGGGCAGGATCAGCCTTGATCCGCGGCGACACTTCGACCCCATGGGTGGCATCCTGCTGCTGATCAGCGCGGTCGGGTTCGGGATCCCGCTCGGGTGGGCGAAGCCGACGCCGATCAATCCCGCAAATCTCCGTCGTGGCCATCGCGGCGAGGCGCTCGTGTCGCTGGCCGGACCGCTCTCCAATCTCATCATGGCGACGGTCGTTTCCATCTCCATCCGGATCATCGGCGCGAGCCCGGACCTGCAAGCCACGATCTCAGGCAATGACCTCCTGTCGGCAGCCTTCAGCGTGGTCGTCTTCTTCGTCTGGATCAATGTCATCCTGGCGTTCTTCAATCTGATCCCGATCTCGCCGCTCGACGGCTGGGCGGTCCTCAAGGGTTTCCTGAGCCCCCTCCAGGCATACCGCTACCGATACCAGTTGGCACAGGTCGAGCGGTACGGACCGATGATCCTCATCGGCTTGCTCGCTATCGGCCTGATCGATCCGCGGATCGGACCGCTGCAGCTCGTGCTCGGCAGGGTCGCCGCCGCGGCCTTCTCGCTGCTCACCGGCCTCGGATCACCCCTCGGGTGAGCCGCTGGTGGGCGGGCAAGGCCCGCCAGTTCGTCCGGCACCTGACCGGCCGCGTCACGACGGCTGAGCGCGCCGCGCTGGCCTCCTGGCTGGAGCCGGCGCAGATGCGGCTCTTCGACGCGATGCACCCCGCCGATCAGCGTCACGGGCTCGACGTCGTCGCGGCCCTTCGCGCGGCTGGCCACGCGGGCGATGCGGAGCTGCTCATGGCAGGGCTCCTGCATGACGCCTCCAAGGGTCCGACGGTCGGGGTCTGGCACCGAGTGGCCTGGTCGCTCGGCGACCACTACGGGCCGGCGGTCGAACGCCCGCTCGCCCGCCTGCCTGGCTTCCGTGGCGCCTTCGACATCCTGCGCGACCACGCCGACCGTTCGGCGACCCTCGCACGTGCGGCCGGCTGCAGCCCGCGCACGGCGGACCTCATCCGCCACCAGGCTGAACCGGCCGACCCGGTGGCCGGTGAGGCGCTGCGCCTGGCCGACGAGGCCAACTGATGGGACGTCCGATGGTGCCGGTCATGGATGCGCCGCCGACCCCGCCCTCGACGGCCGTCAGCTTCACCTTCGAGCGCCGTCCGGAGTCGGCCACCCAGGTCCACCTCGACGCGTTCGATGGGCCGCTGGGCCTGCTGTTGTCGCTCATCGAACAGCGCCAGCTCGACGTGCTGAGCGTCCCGCTCGGTGAGCTCGCGGGGGCGTACCTGGAGGCACTCGCGCGCCTGCCTGGCGACCACCTGCCACACGTCAGCACCTTCGTGACGGTCGCCGCGCAGCTCATCCTCATCAAGTCGCGCGCGATGCTGCCACGGCCGCCGGTGCTGCCGGTCGGACAAGCGCCTGACGAGGTCGATCCGGAGGAGGCGCTCCGGCAGCGGCTGATCCTGTATAGGGTCTATCGGGACGCGAGCCTCCTGCTCGGCCAGCGGCTCGACGCTCAGCCGCGGCTGGAGCATCGAGAAGCGGCTGCCGCCGCGGCCGCGGGGCTGGCCGGCGCGCGGCCCGCAGACGAGCCACCGTTCGATCCGGACCTCCTCAGGGCCGCGCTCGTGCGCAGCGTCGACCTGGTCCCGCCGCCGCCACCACCGCCGGAGGTCATGCCGCGATCGATCACGCTGGCGGAGCGCGCGTCGGTCATCCGTACCGCGCTCGCCGATGCCTCGAGCATCGTCCTCCAGGATCTCCTCTCGGACGTCCACGACCGGGTCGTGCTCGCCGTCACCTTCCTGGCCTTGCTCGAGCTGGTCAAGCGCCGCGAGGTCGTCGCTGAGCAGACAGAGCCGTGGGGCCCCATCACCTGCCGGGCGACGACGACGGCCGAGCGCGCTGGCGTCGCAGCTGACGCGTCCGCGCCGATCGACGAATCCCTGGCCGACTTCGCCTGAGCCGATGGAACGCGAACCGGAGCCGATGGACGACATCGATGCCTCGATCATCGGCCGCATGGCGGGCACCGCTCCCGGACCCGGCGAGACGGATCTGTCGGTCACCGAGCTCGAGGCGCTCCTCTTCGTCGCCGAACGGCCGCTGAGCCGGCGCGAGCTCGCGAGCCTGGCCGGGGTCGAGCTCGAGACGGTCGACGCGCGCCTCGGCGACCTCGAGGTCCGGCTCCGGGATCGCGGCATCCGGCTGCTCTCGGTCGGCGATCGCGTCGAGCTGGCGACAGCGCCGGAGGCCGGCTCGATCGTCGCTCGCTACACCGGCGCGGAAGGGCTCAAGCTCTCGCCGGCGGCGCTCGAGGCGCTGGCCATCGTCGCCTACCGCCAACCGGTCACGCGTGGGGTCGTGGAGCGCATCCGCGGCGTCGACTCCGACTCGGTCATGCGGAGCCTCCTCCATCGCCGCCTGATCGCCGAGCAGGGGCGCGCGGAGACTCCGGGACGGCCGATCCTCTTCGGCACCAGCTTCGAGTTCCTGGAGCGCTTCGGACTGACCTCGCTCGACGATCTGCCGACGCTCGACGCCGAGACCGCCGGTCGCCTGGCTGAGGTGACCGTGCCCGACAGCGATGACGGGCTGACCGGCGACAGCTCGATGGGGGGCGAGCCGGCCGAGGCTGTCGGTGATGCCTGAGGTCCGTCTCCAGAAGGCCCTGGCCGACGCGGGTGTGGCCTCGCGACGCGCGGCCGAGGGGCTCATCGCCGCCGGTCGAGTGACGGTCGACGGGTCGCCGGCCTCGGTCGGGCAGCGGGTCGATCCCGACCGCCAGGCCGTGGCCGTCGATGGGCGGCTCATCGGCGCGGCCGCACGTCATGTCCATCTCGCCCTCGACAAGCCCATCGGCGTGACTTCCACGGTCAGCGACCGGCATGCTGAACGGACGGTCCTCCAGCTGGTCCCGCCCGACCTCCGCCGCCGCGCGGGCCGCCTCTTCCCGGTCGGTCGCCTCGACCGGGACTCGGAAGGGCTCATCCTGCTCACGAACGACGGCGAATGGGGCCAGCGACTCAGCCACCCGCGCTTCGGGGTCGAGCGCGAATACGCGGTCGGCCTGGCGCGACCGTTGAGCCAGGCGGAGCTCGACGCTCTGCGTGGCGGGATCCCCCTCGACGAGGGCCTGGCGCGCATGGTCGGGCTGCGGGAGGCCACGACTCCGGAGACTGCCAAACTGCGCCGATCGACCGAGCTCGGACCGCAAGGACTGATCTGGTATCGGGTGACGCTGGCGCAGGGCTGGCGACGCCAGCTCCGCCGGATGTTCGCGGCGGTCGGGGTGCCCGTGGCGCGCCTTGTCCGGGTGCGCATCGGGACGCTCCGCCTGGACGGCATGCACGTCGGCGAGGTGCGCGAGCTGACGGCTGCCGAACGGGATCGCCTGGGTCGAGCAGCACCAGCGGACAGCGCGCCGCAGACAGCCAAGCGGGGCCTCGTGGTCAGCCTGGATGGGCCCGGGTCGAGCGGCAAGAGCTCGGTGGGGGCGGCTGTCGCCGCCCTTCTCGGCTATCGCTTCTGCGACACGGGCCTGCTGTACCGGGCGGTCACCTGGCTGGCCCTCGACCGCGGGATCGACCTGGCCGACGAGCCGGCGTTAGTAGCGCTGGTAGCGGATGTCTCGCTGGCGGCCGATGCCACCGGCCGATTGACGCGTGTCCGCGTCGCTGGGCGCGATGTCACGGAGCATGTCCGCGATGCCGACGTCGACCGTCACGTGAGCACCGTGGCCCGCCTGCCCGAGGTTCGGGCTGCGCTCCTGCCGCGCCAGCGCGAGATCGCGGCGTCCGGCCGCATCATCATGGCCGGCCGCGACATCGGGACGGTCGTGCTGCCAGACGCGGATCTCCGCCTCTGGCTCGAGGTCTCGGTCGAGGAGCGCGCGCGCCGCCGGGCCGCCGAGCGCGGGGTCAGCCCCGAGAGCCCCGAGGGAGTGGCCATCCTGGCGGATCTTCGGCGCCGGGACGAGATCGACTCGACGCGCGCCGCCGCCCCCTTGCGCATCCCGGACGGCGCCACCATCATCGCCAGCGACGGAAGGACGCTCGACGAGACCGTGGCCGCGATGGTCGCCGCCATCCGCGCGACCGTGATGCCGACGAGCAGCTCGGACGGCCCGACCGCATGACCGCGACGCCCGTACGCGAATTCGGTCGTCACGCTCACCCGCACGACGCTGGGCATGCGCCTCACGGCGAGTAGCTTCCGCTTCCTCTTCCGTGCTTTCGCCCATGTGCGGACCAGCGGCCTTGATGGCCTGCCGCAGGCTGGTCCGCTCATCGTGGTCGCCAATCACACGACGCTGGCCGATCCGCCATTCGTCGCCGCCTGGCTCCAGCCGGCACTTGGTCGGCCGCTGCAGTTCCTGGCCAAGGAGCAGCTCTTCGTGCCCCTCATGAAGCCGATGCTGCGCATGTTCGGCGCCATCCTCGTGCGCGCCGGAGGGTCGGATGTGGAGGCCTATCGGTCGACGGTGACCGTGCTGCGCGGCGGCGGCGTGGTCGCCATCTTTCCCGAGGGCACGCGCAGTCTCGATGGGGAGATGCGCGAGCCGCATGCCGGTGTCGCGCTCATCGCCGCTCGAAGCGGAGTGCCGATCCTGCCGATCGGCATCTCCGGCGGTCATCGTTTCCTGCCGCCACACCGCCGGCTGCCGGTCTTCGGGACGCGCCTGACGCTTCGAGCCGGTCAGCCGTTCACGATCGCCTTGGACACGAGCCTCGAACGACGGGCGGCGACGACGGCCGCGACGGACGAGATCATGCGGCGCATCGCTTCCCTCGTGGATGCCGAGCAGCGCGGCCGGTTCGGGGAGCCAGAGGGCGGCGCCAAGCCATGAGACCGTGCGCATCGAGCTGAACTGCGATGCGGGGGAGGGGCAGGGCGGGCTTGCCGCTGGTCAGGATGCCGCGCTGATCCCCCTGGTCAGCGCGGTCAATGTCGCCTGTGCCGCGCACGCCGGCAGCGCGGCGACCATCCGGCAGACGATCGAGCTCGCGCGGCGGGCAGGTGCTGCCATCGGCGCCCACCCGAGCTATCCCGATCGCGCCGGCTTCGGGCGGCAGCACGTCGAGATGACCCCCGCTGCGCTCGAAGAGAGCCTCGTCGAGCAGGTCGAGGCGGTCGCCGCGGCGGCACGCGAGCTGGGCTGTCCCCTGCGACATGTCAAGGTCCACGGGGCGCTCTACAACGAGGCGGCAACGGATGCCGCGCTGGCGGAGGTCGTCGCGCGCGCGATCGCGCGCGCCCCAGGGGCGATGATCGTGGTCGGGCCGCCCGGCTCCCGCCTGCTCGAGGCGGCGGGATCGGCTGGCCTGCCGACCATGGCCGAGGGGTTCGCCGATCGTGCCTATGAGCCCGATGGGTCACTCCGATCGAGAGCCCTTGCCGGCGCCGTTTACACCGATCCGCGGGTGGCGGCCCAGCAGGCCGTCGACCTGGCCGCCTCAGGCCGTGTGCAGACGATCTGCATCCACGGCGACACGCCCGGAGCGCCCGCCATCGCGGCCGCGGTCCGGGCCGCCCTCGTCGCCGCCGGGCACGATGTCCCCTGCGGCCCACCGACGCCATGAGCGACGTGCGCCGGCCGCCGCCGTCGACTTCGACGGGCCCGACCCCTCCCGGTCGGATCGCTCGCGGCGAGCCCCGGATCAGGGCCTTCGGCGAAGCCGCCCTGCTGGTCGACCTGGGTGGCGGCATCGACGTCGCCGCGAATGCGCGGGCAGTGGCTGTCGCAGCCGCCGTCCGCGAGGACGTTGACGCGGGTTGGGGTACGCCGATCCCGGCCTACGACTCGGTCCTGGTGCCGTTCGATCCAGATCGGCTCGAGCCGGCGGAGGCCGGAGCTCGCCTCCGGGCCTTGGTCGCTCTGGGGCTGGAAGGCGACCCGGCCGAACGGACGGGCCGGCTGCATCGTGTCCCCGTGCGCTATGGCGGAACGGACGGCCCAGACCTCGGCGCGGTGGCCGAGCGGCTCGGCCTGGCGTCCGCCCAGGTCGTCGAGCTCCACGCCTCGGTCGAGTACCGGGTCTTCGTGCTTGGCTTCTCGCCCGGCTTCGGCTACCTCGGACGGCTGCCGGCCGAGCTGGTGCTGCCTCGCCGAGATCAGCCGCGGCCTCGCGTGCCGGCGGGCAGCGTCGCCATCGCGGGCTGGCAGACCGCCATCTACCCCGCGACGACACCGGGTGGCTGGCACCTCATCGGCCGAACCAACGCGGTCGTCTGGGACGCCCGCCGCTCCGATCCCGCCCTCCTCGCGGCCGGCGACCGCGTCCGCTTCGAACCCGTCCCTCGCTGACGTGCTGCGGGTCGTCGAGTCCGGGCTCCTTTCCACCGTCCAGGATGGCGGCCGACCTGGCGCCGTGCATCTCGGCGTGCCGGTCTCCGGTGCCTGCGACGGCTGGTCGATGGCCGTGGCCAATCGTCTCGTCGACAACGATCCGAGCGCAGCCGTGCTCGAGATGACGCTGCGGGGCGCGACCTTCGATGTCCTCACGAGCGGCGTGATCGGCATCGCCGGCGCCGACATGGAGGCCGTCGTCGTCGAGGATGGACGCGAGCTCGCCCCCGGTCGGAGCCATGCGGTCGAGCGGGGCACCACCCTACGGTTCGCCGCGGCGCGATCGGGCATGCGCACCTACCTCGCGCTGCCCGGCGGCATCGACGTGCCCGTGGTGCTCGCTTCGCGCTCGACGTGCCTGGCGGGCGGATTCGGTGGCCTCGACGGCCGCGCGATCGCATCGGGCGACTTGGTGACGCCGGCACGTGCGCCAGGAGACGCCACGGCCGACCTGCGCTGGCCAACGATCGAGGGCGATCCGTTCGCGGAGTCTGCGGTGCGGATCGTGCCCGTGGAGGACGCGCCGGGCGTGCACCCTGGCACCCTCGACGCACTCGTCGGACGACAGTGGACCGTCTCGCCTGTCGGCGATCGGACGGGCGCCCGGCTCGATGGCGAGCCGATCCCCACCGACGAGACTGCGGCCACGCTCATCTCGACCGGCGTCCTCCCGGGCGCCATCCAGATCCTGCCCTCAGGCCTGCCGATCGTGCTGCTCGCCGATGCGCCGACCATCGGCGGCTACCCGGTGCCCGCAGTCGTCGCCCGCGCGGACCTTGCGATCGTGGCGCAACGCCAACCTGGTGACGACGTCTCATTCATGATCGTCGAGGCCGAGGCGGCGCGGCTGGCGACGCGTGACCGTCGAAATGAGCTGGAGCGCACGAGGACGACGGAGTGAGCGAGCCGGGCCTCGGCGGGCCCCTCGGGGCGGCGCCCTAGCGGTCCTCCAGGCACCCCGTGCGATACTGGCTTGGACATGGGAACCGTCGATCAGGTGGTCATCGCACGCCGCACGGGCTTCTGCTACGGAGTCCGAGAAGCCATCGATTACGCCAAGGTAGCCGCCGCCGAAGGCAAGCAGACGCATACCCTCGGCCAGGTCGTCCACAACGAGGGCGTCATCGAGGAGCTCAAGGCGCAGGGCATCCGCACGGTCGACAGCCTCGACGAGGTCGACGCCGGAGCGGCGGTCGTGATCCGCGCCCATGGCGTGACGCCGGCGGTCATGGCCAGCGCCGAGGAGCGCGGCCTGGAGGTCATCGACGGCACCTGCACGTGGGTCCTGGCCGAGCAACGCGAGCTCAAGAAGCTCGTCGACGAGGGCTACACGATCGTCCTGCTGGGCACGCCCAAGCATCCCGAGACGATCGGCCTCCTGGGCCACGCGCCCGACGCCATCGTGGTCGACGAGGAGTCCGAGTGGGACACCATCCCCCGGCGCAAGCGCATGGCGCTCATGTCCCAGAGCACGCAGCCGCCCTGGAAGTTCGAGCGGCTGGCCGCGTTCATGACCTCCCGGGCGCATGAGCTGAAGATCGTCAACACCGTCTGCCCGGTGACCATCCGCCGGCAGCAGGACACCATGGAGCTGGCCCAGCAGGTCGACCTCGTCGTCGTCGTCGGCGGTCGCACCAGCGCCAACACGGCCGAGCTGACGCGACTCTGCCGCATGGCCGACAAGCCCGTCCTCCAGATCGAGACGCCGCATGACATCGTTCACGGCAGCGCCTTCGAAGGCGTGCGCGTGGTCGGCATCACCGGCGGCACGTCGACGCCGATCGAGGACCTCCAGGCGGTCGCGGCCCGGGTCTACGAGATCGCCGGCACGACGGAGCGGCAGTCCCGCGCCGCGGAGCTCGCCCGCGAGGCCCTCGTCACGGTCGCCGAGCCGGCCTACCGCAGCACATCGATCGGGCGCGCCGATCGCAGCGCGCCGGTCGTCTCGACCTCGGGCGTCGCCTGAGCGTGGCGGGTCGCAAGGGACGCCGCTCGTCGCGAGGTTCGGAGGCGTCCGGTCCCATCGATGGCCTCCCCGTCGTGGCCATCGTCGGCCGTCCCAACGTCGGCAAGAGCACGCTCTTCAACCGCGTCGTCGGTGAGCGAACGGCCATCGTCGAGGATCGCGCGCGGACGACGCGCGACCGCCTCTATGCGACGGCGGAGTGGAACGACCGGCGCTTCGTCATCATCGACACCGGGGGTCTCGAGCATCGACCCGGTGACGTCATCGAGGAGAAGGTCCAGGAGCAGGCACGGCTGGCCATCAGCGAGGCCGACGTCATCCTCTTCCTGGTCGACGCAGCCGCCGGACCGACGCCCGGTGACCAGGAGGCGAACGACCTGCTGCGAGGGGGATCGAAGCCGGTCATCCTGGTCGTCAACAAGGCCGACAACCAGCGCCTGGAGCTCGAGGGCGCCGAGTTCCATCGCCTCGGCTGGGACGAGACCTACGCCATCAGCGCCGCGCACGGCCGTGGTACGGGCGACCTGCTCGACGCGGTGGTCTGGGCCTTGCCGCCCGAGTCGGCATCGGAAGTCGAGCGCAAGCGTCGCGAGGCCGAGATCGAGGCCGATGTGGAAGCCTTTGGCGAGGAGGCTCTTTCATGGCAACTCGAGGCGGCTTCGGCGTCGGATGAAGGCGAGGTCGACCCGCGAGTCGCCGCGTGGGACGCCCAGGTCGCCGCCGACCAGGTACGCGCCAGCGAGCCGATCCGCGTCGCCTTCGTCGGCCGACCGAACGTCGGCAAGTCGTCCCTCCTGAATCGCCTGCTAGGCGAGGAGCGGGCCATCGTGAGCGAGATCCCGGGCACGACCCGCGACGCCATCGACACTGCCGTCGACTGGAACGGGTCGGCCATCCGGCTCATCGATACGGCCGGCCTGCGTCGCCGCGGCAAGGTCGCCTCGGGGGCGGACTCCGAGCGATACTCCGCGCTGCGCTCCTTCCGGGCCATCGAGCGCGCCGACGTCGCCGTGCTGCTCATCGACGCCGCGGACGGGCTGACCGCCCAGGACGCGCACGTCGCCGGCTCGGTCGTCGAGGAGGGCCGCGGGCTGGTCGTGGCGGTCAACAAGTGGGACCTCATCGAGAAGACCGACCGGACGTTCGACGAGTTCGCTACCCGTATCCGGGCCCAGGTCCCGTTCCTCGACTTCGCACCGGTCGTCTCCATCAGCGCCCTGACCGGCCTGCGCGCCGGCCGGGTGCTGGAGCTGGCCATGGACGTGGCCAGCGAGCGCCGCAAGCGCATCCCGACCGGCGAGCTCAACCGGGTCATCGGCGAGGCCGTCTTTCGCCAGACGCCGCCGCCGGTCAAGGGTCGCCGGCCCAAGATCTTCTACGCCACCCAGGTCGCCGTCGGGCCGCCGACGTTCGTGGTCTTCAGCTCCGATGCGGCGAGCGTTCACTTCAGCTATCGGCGCTATCTCGAGAACCGACTGCGGGATGCCTTCGGCTTCGATGGCACGCCACTGCGGCTCGTCTTCCGTGACCGTCGTCGGGTCGAGCTCGAGCGCCACCACAAGCCGCGCGGCGCCAAGGGCAAGGCCGCCGCGCGGGGCAAGGGCGCCAAGGGCACGAGCAAAGGCCACGCTCGCACCGCGAAGGGCGCCACCCGAACGGCCCGATGACCCGCCCGACGGTGGCCGTCGTCGGCACCGGCGCCTGGGGCACGACGCTGGCCCTCCAGGTGGCACGGCAGGGCCCGGTGACGCTTCTCGCGCGAGACGAGGCCACGAGCGCCACGCTCGCCGGATCTCGCGAGAACGCGCGGCACTTGCCAGGCATGCCGCTGCCGGTCGAGGTCGAGGTGACCGCCGACCCGACGACCATCGCCGACGCCTATCGGCTGGTGGTGATGGCTGTACCCTCATCAGCCATCCGGAGCGCGGCTGAACGCATCGCGGAGCATCTCCATCCCGACGCCGTCCTGTTGTCGGTCACCAAGGGCCTCGAGCGGGGATCGCTCCTGCGCATGACCGAGGTGCTGGCGGCGGTGATGCCGGGCGCAGTAGGTCGGCTCGGGGCGCTGTCGGGCCCCAACCTGGCGCTCGAGATCGCGCGGGGCCTGCCCGCCAGTGCCGTAGTGGCCTCGGTCGACGAGGGGACCGGACAACGGGTCCTCGAGGTCCTCGGCTCGCGGTCGTTCCGGCTCTACACCAACCGTGACGTCATCGGCGTCGAGCTCTGCGGTGCGCTCAAGAACATCGTGGCCATCGCCGCCGGCGCAGCCGAGCGGCTCGGCTTCGGCGACAACGGCAAGGCTGGCCTGATCACCCGCGGCTTGGCCGAGATGACGCGGCTCGGCGTTGCGGCCGGTGCCAACCCGCTGACCTTCGCCGGGTTGGCGGGCGTGGGCGATGTCATCGCGACCTGCAGCTCGACGCTCTCTCGCAACCACCGCCTCGGAGAGGAGCTGGCGGCGGGCCGGACGTGGGCCGAGATCGAGGCCGATCTGCCCGGCGTGGCCGAGGGCGCCTACACGGTCGACGCGGCGCTCGGCCTGGCAGCGCGGCTGGGCGTCGAGCTGCCCATCGCCCAGGAGGTCCACAACGCCCTGTTCGAGGGCAAGAGCGTCCAGCGCTGTCTGGTCGACCTGCTTTCCCGGGAGTCGAAGGACGAGCTGGCAGGTCTCGAAAGGTGGTCGCGGACCCCACCCGGGGCCTGACGTGGTGCCTTCGACACCGCGATCCGTGATCCATACGATCGGGTCCTGCGGAGCTCCGTCCCCACCGGACCGCACCCCTCCGCCCAGGGTGGTGGATAGGAGCAACGGAGATTGGTCCCGGTACCCTTACGCCACTCGTCACGGCGCGTTCGTGCACCTAGACTCGCCCTCCTGCACTCATCCATAGGAGTCTGTCCGCTTGACGCCTGAGGCTCTTCTCACCCTCCTGGCTGTCGCCATCGTGATCAACGTCGCGATCATGTTGGTGCTGGTCATCGCCCTGGTTCGGCGCCGCCGCGAACCCGCTCCTGCCATCTCGACCTCTGTCAGCCCGTCCGCTGCCGCGGCCGTCGAGGCGCCCGCCGTCGAGTCCATCGAACCCATGACCGCCATGGGATCCGCCGATCGCGAGGACGAAGAGGGCGAGTCGGAATCCGCCGACGACGGCGAACTTGACGAAGAAGGCCTGCTGAGCATCCTGACCGACCCCGCGACCGGCCTCGACAACCGCCTGGCCTGGGATCGTGCGGTCCACCAGGAGAACGAGCGCAAGCGCCGCTACGGCCGGCCCGTCTCGGTCGTCATCGCCGAGCTCTATGGCCTCGATGCCCTGGCGGAGCGCGTTGGTCGCGAGGCGGCCGATCGCCTGGTGCCGGCCATCGCGGAGGCACTTCGCCGTTACGGCCGCACGACCGACCGGGTCGCGCGAGTCGGGCATGCCCGGTTCCACATCCTGCTGCCCGAGACGGACGAGGTCCGTGCCATCAACTACGTCGAGCGCGTCCGCCAGGCGTGCGATCTATGGCTCGAGTCAGGTGCCGTGGCGCTGAGCCTATCCATGGGTTGGGCGAGCCCCGGGCCGGACGACGACATCGAGGTCGCCATGGTCATGGCCGAGGATCGCCTGCTCGCCGAACATCGACGCAACGCCCGCCGCGCTGGCTGACGTTGCCTGGACGGCTGCCTCCCCTGAAGGGCGGCCGTCGACGTCTGGAGGGGCGGGTCCGGCAACGGTCCCGCCCCTTCGCTTTGCTAGACTGGCTCGCGTCGGGGCGTAGCGCAGTCTGGTAGCGCACTTGAATGGGGTTCAAGAGGTCGCTGGTTCGAATCCAGTCGCCCCGACCACCGATCCACGCACGAAATGGCCCCTCGGAGGACTTCCGAGGGGCCTTGTGATTCGGGCGCCACGACTATCGCTGCCACGATCCGCCGCGAGGTGCTCGAGGCAGCTGACTGCGCCTGCGAGGCAAGCGCCCCGACCTGGCCCTCTAGGGAAGCCACCTTCGCGCCGAGAACCTAGGAGTAGCCTCCGCCTCGGAGACCCACGTCGAGAAACCCATCTCCGGCGGGGGTCTTGTCGTCTAGTGCGCCTCGCTCGGGGTCGTAGACACTGACCGAATGCTAGGCCGCCATTCGGCCCGCCGTCGGAATGCCTCACCTGCCTGCGCTATGGACATGAGGTAGGCCGCGTGATCGCCACGGTCCGCCGCCCGCGCGGCGCGCTCCTGCGCGCGGTCGCTCGCGCGCCTGCGGTGCTGGGCGTCGTCCGTCACCAATTCGCCTCCCAATTCAGCCCCTGCAGCGAGCTGTCTCACCTGGGGAACCGGGTGACGCCGCAGGGGCACGAAGCATCGAACGTCTGCCGCCTTGCGGAACACCTTGCGGGCTGACGAGTCGTGGTGCAATACGTCAACGAATGACGCGGTTCTGCGGACGCCGCGGCCTTGACTTGCCACCTACCATGTCGGGGAAATCGCCTGAGGAGGGGTGCGCTCGTGAGCGCAGATGCCAATGTTGCGGTGAGGCCGGTGCCTCGGAGCCGCATAGCCCGGCTTGGGTCGGCGCCGATACAGCCGATGCGGGTGACGTGCGCCCGCTGCGGCTGCTGGCATGCGCTGCTCCTGCTCCAACCGACGCAGCGTGGCTCGGGTATCTGTCCGCGCTGCAGCTGGGGCGTGGACCACAGCGACAAGCGGTAGCGCCGGCCTAGTCCGCCACCCGCTCCACCGGCACCACATTCCCGATCCGAGCATGCCGGCCCAGGTCGCGCAGCGCTTCGATGCGGCCCTGTCTACCGTCAACACGGACGCGATCGGCCGGGGAGACGTTATTGGATCAAGCGGCCTCGAGGTCGTCGTCAACCATTGCGGCCGCACGGGGCTGTCCAGCTATACCCATCGTCGAGACCTCGCTCGGCATCCACGAGCACCCAGCCGAAGTCGCCCCCTCGGGCGTATCGCCGCCCTGCAACCTCCGCGCTCAGGCGGTGGCCACGAACGGGTAGATCTCGTCGGCGATCCAGTAGGTCGCGAAAGCCAACGCGAAGAGCGTCCCGAACAGCCACAGGATCCAGCGCCGGCGTCGCCATGTCGCTGCGGCCGCCGATCGCTGTGCTGGGACGTCAACGAGATACGCCGCGCAATATGGGAGGTTCGCCAAGAGGAAGAGCACCACGACGCGCGGGACGACGTCCAGCCTGAACGCTGGTTGGAAGTGAGGCCAGGTGAGGACGACCCAGCCCGCGACGAGCATGGCCAATGCAACGTTGTACGCGATGCGGCGGGTCTCCCAGTACCGCAGCGCGTCCTTCAGGATGGGATCAGCGTGGACGGCGTCCGCGCCTTCGGTCGGTCTGTCGGCGGCCATGGTCATCGTCCACCCGACTCGATGATCCGGCCCTTCGACGCGTCGACGATGATCCAGGCGACCGACATGGACCCTTGGCCGGGAAAGCTGATGACCCAGACGCCGAATGGGGCTCCACCGCAGCGGCGTAGTGGTTCGATACATGACACGACACCGTAGGTGGCCGGCCCGAGCGGCAGTTGGCTGGCAGCCGGTGGCACGCGACCGGCGAGTCGAAGTCGGTCGAGCAGGACTGCTGGCAGCGTCGTGCCCGGGGGTGGCTCCGATGCCCGAAAGCCGAGACCCTGGCCCCTGAGGTTAGCTATGGCATCGTCAGGGACCGGCGGGGCGCTCGGCAGGCAGCCGACGGCGAGCGCGGCCACGAGGACGCTGGCAGGCCCCAGGATCGCGGGACGCACGCTCTGCATCGTCGCATCGTAGCCTCGACCGTCGATCCGGCCGGCGGGGCACGTGCTTCGGTGGTGCGTGACACGCCACTTGCCGCGAAGTCTCTGCTGTGAAGCGTATCGGGTAGGCTGTCCGGCGAGGGAGGGTCAACGGGCGTGAGTCGGGATACGGAATACCGTCGTCAGGGTCGGGAGCGTTGTGGATGTCACGGCTGCTCGGGGTGCCCGTCGATGGTGGACCGGCCCGGCCAGACCTGTGGCTCCTGCCAGCGTGGGACCCACAGGGGCCGCCCGATCCCGAGCAGCGGCCAGCCATGACCGTGGACCCGGACTGTCGCCCCGCATCGCGGCTCCGACGTTGCCGGCGGGAAGGTCGGTCATGTATGCCGCGCCGTAGCAGGCGTCGGCGAGTACCAGGAGCACCAGAAGCTTCGGGATCACGTCCAGCCTGAACACCGGTTGGAAAGGGGCCACGTCAACTCGACCCATGCCGCGGCGACGCTGTCTTACGCGATGCGGCGAATCTCCCTGTACCGAACTGCGTCAGGGAGGACGGGATCGCGCATCGATCTGGTTCCTCGTTCGGGTCTGGATCCCGGCAGGGCATACCGAGATCGGCTGCCTCGGTCGGTCGAGCCGAACGAAGTGAACGGCCCGGTCAGGGACTGGGCCGTTCGAGGTTACCGCGATGGCGAATAGGTCAGTCGTCGCTGCCGGAGTCGCCGCCCCCGTCGCTCTCGGATCCGCCGTCATCCTCGGAGTCATTCGAGTCGCCAGAGTCGTCGTCGTTGTCGTCCTCGACTTCGTCCTGGTCCTCGTTCTCGCCCTGGTCGTCGTCGTTGGCCTGCTCGTCGTTGCTCTCGTCCTGAGCGGCCGAGTGCTGCTTGTGATGATGCTTGGCGGGCTTGGCCTCGGCGGGCTTGGCTTCGGCGGGCTTGGCCTCGGGCGCGGCGTCGCCGCTGTCGTCCTCGATGTCGCCCGGCTGATCGACTTCGCCCTGATCGTCGTCGTTCGCTTGCTCGTCGTCGTTGTCGTTGTGATCGGAGACGAGGTCGTCCTCGTCGGACTCGACCTCGGCCATGAGCGCCGCGATGGGATGGGCCGCCACCCAGTCGCCCCAGGCGCCGCCGTCCGATGAGCTGGGTGCCGTGGCATTGGTGCCCGCGAACGCCGGTGCCACCAGGGCCAGGCCGAGCAAGGCGGTCGCACCGACCGCGAGGCTCAACCTCCGCAATGGTTCGTTCTGCATGTGGTGTCTCCCTGCCCATACCCTTTCGGCCCCGTGATCGAGGTCGTTGACCAGTCCGAGGCGAGTATCGGCGTCAAGGTTTCAACGAGTGCCCCGTACATTCGTACCGACAGGGTCGATGCGGTGCGACCGGGCACCACGGCGCCGGGCACGGAACGACCCCTGGAGGAGACGCCAGGGGTCGTTCTGTTTGGTGGGTGCGAGCGCGGTGCTACGTCACTTGATCTCGTCGTTCCGGCTGTGGACCCAGGTGATGCTCGAGCCGGTGCTGTTGTCCTCACCGGTCTTTTCCTTGGTGCCCTTCGACTGGATCGTGAAGCCAGGCTTCTCCGGCGTGTCGACGACGGGCGCCGCCTGCTTGACGACGACCGGGGCCGCCTTGTCCACCGGCGCTGCCTGTGGCACAGCCGCGGGAGCGACGATGGGCGCCACGGTGGTCGGGTCCTCCGTCGCACTCGACGCCATCTGCGAGGCCGCGAACGCGGTCGGGACCGCCAGGGTGCCGATGATCAGCGTGCCCGCCAGGACCTTCACCCGGAAGCGAGCAGCCTCGTCGGCGTTCGGGAACCGCAGCGTCAGGGTGTGTGCCTCGACGTCGAACGGATCGGCGCCGATCACGACGCGGACGACGTTGTCACCCAGCAGATGACGCTGCTCCGCGTGATCGGTGGCCAGGAAGATGGGCGTCGTCCGCCCGCCCCAGGTCAGGGCATCGATCGAGACGTCGTCATCGAGGCTGGCGAGGATCGCTGCCGCGTCCTGCTCCCCGCTGAATTGGATCGTCTGTCCGCGCATCATGGTTCGCTCCCATCCAGGCCTGTCGGTCACCAGACTCGGCCCTCATAGCGGGATGGTAGGCCCGACCGGACCCGCGGCATGGTCAGGAGGCGGACCGGCGACCTGTCAAATGGGCGCCACCTGCCCGACGCAGTGCACTACGGACACTGAGGGTCGACTTACGGCGATGACTGACTTACGGCGCCACAAGCCGATAGACCGCGCCGCCGTCGTAGTCGACCACGTAGACCTCACCGGCCTCGTCCTCGCCGAACGACGAGATCGTGTATGAGGTGTTCAGGAGCTGCGCTTCGGCTGCCGGGCGTGCCGCGCCTCGCGGCAGGACCCAGATGCGACCGCTGCAGAAGTCCCCGAAGATGTACAGGCCGGCGAGCTTCGGCGACTGCGTGCCCCGGTAGACGAAACCGCCGGTCACCGAACAGCCATCGCTGTGGCTGTACTCCGCCAGGGGCTTCGCCTTGCCGTCCTTGTTGCAGCCGGTCGATGGCCGGTAACAGTGGTTGCCTTCCATCACGCGCCAGCCGAAGTTCTTGCCCTTGCCGGCCCCGTGCTTGACGGTCGATCGGTCGATCTCCTCCCACTTCGACTGACCGACGTCGCCGATCCACAGGTCGCCGTTGGCGCGGTCGAACGAGAAGCGCCATGGATTGCGCAGGCCCCGCGACCAGATCTCGTTGCGGCCGGGTTCGCCGACGTACGGGTTGGACGCGGGTCGACGGTAGGCTCGCGTGCCGTCGGTGTGGTCGATGTTGATGCGCAGGAGCTTGCCCAGGAGCGACTCCTTGTCCTGGGCGTGATTGCTGGGGTCGCCGGCGCCGCCACCGTCGCCGGTCCCGATGTAGAGGTAGCCGCCCGGACCGAAGACCAGGTTGCCGCCGTTGTGGTTCGAGGCCGGATGGGCGATGGTCAGGATGGTGCGCGCCGAGGCCGGATCGGCGACGTTCGCGTTGCCCAGGCTGGCCTTGTACTCCTCGATGACGAGGCGTCCGCTCGGGCGCGTGTAGTAGACGTAGAACTTCCGGTTCGTCTCGTACAAGGGATGGAAGGCCAGGCCCAGGAGCCCGCGCTCGCCGTCGGTGCCGACCTTGGCGCGGATGTCCAGGAACGGTGTCGCGAGCGTCGACCCCGAGTCGATGATCTTGATCAGCCCGCGCTTTTCGACCACGAACAGCCGATCGCTGCCGTCGCCGGCGTTGGTCACCAGGAGCGGGTTCGTGAAGCCGTTGTCGACCAGCACCAGGCTGGTACTTGGAACGGCCGCCATCGCGGGCAGCGCCACGAGCAGGCTGAGCAGGCATGCGATCGCGGCGGCGAGGGCAGCTCGGGAGTGGAGCATCGGACGCGGCCGTGGTGGACGCTGGCTGAGGTCGATCATCAGGTCACCTCGATGGAGTGGATGGTCATGATGGCAGCGAAACGCAGGGGGTGGGATATAGCCCGATCGGGGCATGGCGCGTCGCGTCAACGGACTGGCATGCGAGTGTCACGGCGCCGGCAGCGGCCCGGCGGACTCCCAGAAGGCCTGGAGATCCGTGTCACCCCGCGCCAGGGCGGCGCCCAGGTCGTTCGAGCCGTCGATGGTCCAGTAGTAGGCGCGCGTGCCATTCGCTGCGGCACAGGCGAGCTGGCCGGAGCTGCCGTCGGCGCGCTTGAAGGGCCCCAGCCCGGTCGTGCCGGCGGAGCAGTCGCCGGTCGACATCTGCCCGAGCGTCGAGACGATCCCCTCGAAGTAGCCGTCCCGGGCGGCAGTCGACGGGAACGACGCGTAGCCGTACACGAGGTCGCCGCCGACCGGGAAGCAGTCCCAGCCGGCATCGGCGCCGTCGGCGAGGGTCGAGGTCGGTCGGCACGGCGCGCGCAGCGCCTTCGGGATGCGGGTCAGCAGGGCGTCATCCACGCTCGTCGGCGATCGCGAGGAAGCTGGGGAGCTGGCCAGCAGCGCCTGGCAGGCCGGCAGGTCCGCTGCGCCCTGGAACGAGCAGGCGACGGACGCCTCGGGCGCCTGCGCGTAGTGGTCCCGAACGAAGGCCTCGAAGGCGTCGGGATCGGCGCTCACGCAGCGTTGGAGTCGGTCCCAGGCGGTCAGCGTCATGGGGTCCTTGATCGACTCGTCGGGCACCGAGATGAGCGCGCCGAAGCCATCCGTGACGAGGGCGTCGAAGCGGGTCTTGAGAGCTGCCTCGTCGGTCGCCTCGAGGCCAGAGCGGTAGACGACGATGAAGCCGTGCTCGAGGCTGTGGACCAGCTGCTCGATCGGCGGCGACTCGTCGTACCAGCCCGGCTTCGCCGGCGTGATGGCGTGAGGGCCGGATGTCGGCGGGTAGCTGTCGTAGCTTCCCGTCTCGCCGTCGGGGAGGTGGGCTCGTCCCTCGTCTGGCGGCGCCTCCAGCGAGGCGCAGCTCGGGGGGTGCGACACAGCGGCGTCGCTGCCAAGCGCCGCCGGGCTGCCGCCTGGCGTCGAGCCGCTGGTCTGGCCGGGCGATGTCGCGGCCGGGGCTGGCGCGCAGGCGCTGACGATGAGCACGGCGCCCAGCAGCAGGGCAAGCGCGTGGCGAGCATTCGGCATGAGGCGCGATGATAGAGGCGGCAGCGAGGTCGCATCGGAAAGGGACCACAGGCATGTGTCGAAGCATCAAGACGTTGCGCGGCCAGGAGCCGGCCGCGACCGATGAAGAGGTGCGCGCGGCCGCGCTCCAGTTCGTCCGCAAGGTGAGCGGTTATCGAGCACCGGCGGTCCGCAACCAGGTCGCCTTCGATGCCGCCGTCGAGGAGATCGCCGCCAGCTCTCGCCGGCTGCTCGACACGCTCGTCGTCCGCTGACGGTCAGCCCGGCACGAAGATGACGATCGCGACCGCACCGGCAAGCGTGACCAACGCGAGGCCG
The DNA here is from genome assembly GCA_963833535.1 of uncultured Chloroflexia bacterium. Taxonomy (GTDB): domain Bacteria; phylum Chloroflexota; class Limnocylindria; order Limnocylindrales; family CSP1-4; genus CSP1-4. The sequence goes on from CAWHYC010000001.1 coordinate 309,442, forward strand.
AGGAGCGCCTTGAGCGGGCCAGCATGTGGCGCGGTCTCTGGCATCGTGCGCATCCGCCACCAGCCCGCGAGGAGCAGGGCGCCGTTGGCTGCCAGCGCGACGGCCAGGATGGTGCGGGCCACGCCCGGAGGATAGCCGCGCGCGCTGGTGTGGATAGACTTCGGCGATGACCGCGACCGACGATCCGGCGCAGCTCGAGGCGGTCCTCGCGGTGCTCGACGAGGCCCAGCGAGTCGGGCTCGGCGACATGGATCCAGCCACGTTCCGAGCTGCGGGCCACGCCGTGGTGGACCTGATGGCCGACTACCTGGCAGGGATCGAGTCGTTCCCCGTGCTGCCGCAGACCGCGCCGGGCGAGCTCCGCGGGCGCTTTCCGACGTCCGCACCGGACGAGCCCGAGCCATTGCGGACGATCCTCGACGACTACCTTCGGCTCGTGGAACCCAACGTGACCCACTGGCAGCACCCGGGCTTCATGGCCTACTTCCCCAGCACGGCATCCGGTCCGGGCATCCTCGGCGAGATGCTCATGTCGACGCTGGTCTCGAACGCGATGCTGTGGCGGACGAGCCCGGTCGCGACGGAGCTCGAGGAGGTCACCGTCGGCTGGCTCCGGGACGGACTCGGACTGCCGACCGACTTCGACGGGCTGTTCACCGACACCGCATCGACAAGCACGCTCATGGCGCTGGCGGCCGCTCGGCAGCAGGCCACCGGCGACGCGGCCGCGGCCGGCCTCGGCGATCAGGGGCGCCTGCGGGTCTATGCATCGGCCGAGGCCCACAGCTCGATCGAGAAGGCCTGCATGACACTGGGCATCGGGCGCGAGGGTCTGCGCCGGATCGAAGTCGACAGCGAGCTGGCCATGGACCCCGGCGCGCTGCGCACCGCCATGGCCGAGGATCGCGCGGCGGGTTGGCGGCCGGCCGCCGTCGTGGCGACGATCGGGACGACCGGTTCGACGGCCATCGATCCGGTCGAGGCCATCGCCGAGATCGCGGCCACAGAGGGGCTCTGGCTCCACGTCGACGCGGCCTACGCGGGCGTGGTGGCCTTGCTCCCCGACCGCCGGGCGCCGTTCGCGGGCTGGGAGCGGGCCGACTCGATCGTCGTCAACCCGCACAAGTGGCTCTTCACCCCGATCGACTGCTCGCTCGCCCTGACCCGGCGCATGGTCACCCTGCGCTCGGCCTTCAGCCTCGTGCCCGAGTACCTGCGCACGCTCGACCAGGCGACGCCCGTCCGCGACTTCAACGAGTACACGCCACAGCTCGGTCGGCGTTTCCGGGCGCTGAAGGTCTGGTTCGTGCTTCGTTACTTCGGCCTCGAGGGCATCCGCCGGCGCCTGGCGGCGCACATCGAATACGCGCAGTGGTTCCGAGGGCAGGTCGAGGCTGAGCCCGACGCGGAGATCCTGGCGCCCAGCCCCTTCGCGACCGTCTGCTTCCGCTGGCGCCCGAGCCGGTTCGTCGGCCTCGAAAGCGACCCGACTGCCGAAGCCGAGCTGGCCGAGCTCAACGAGCGGCTCATGGAGGCGGTCAACGCGAGCGGCGACATCTTCATCTCGCACACGCGCCTGGCTGGCCAATTCACCCTGCGGCTTGCGCTCGGCGGCGTGCGTACGGAAGCGCGCCATGTCGAGCGAGCCTGGGAGCTCGTTTCCGAGCACGGTCGCCGGCTGGCAGTCGAGCCGAGCGAGGTCCCGCCGCCTTCGGCATGACCGGTCGAGGAGCGCATCGGGTGCCGCCCGCAGCGACGACGACCGACCACCGAGCCGGAAGTCTCTGTCGGACGACATTCCTGCCAGATGTCGGCCCAGTGCGACATCCGTCACAGACCGAGTGCTGATCCGGCCGTTGCCACCCTCTGCCGAGCGTGCGCAAGCTCAGCCGCCCTGCCGATCTGCGCCAGATGCTCGTCCAGGACGACAGTTGGCGAGAACAGGCTGACAATGGTCGACCACAACGGCATCTGGCAAGAACGTGACGAGCCGCGCCGCGATGCGGTGAGGATCTGAGGGACAAGACGATGGCAGCGACACGGACAGCGGAAGTCGCCTGGCATGGCGACCTGATCAGCGGCAACGGCACCATCACCAAGGTCGGCAGCGCGGCGTTCGGGCCGCTTCCGGTCAGCTGGGCGGCGCGGACCGAGGCCCCGGGCGGCAAGACCAGCCCAGAGGAGCTACTCGCAGCGGCACATGCCAGCTGCTTCGCCATGGCGCTCTCCGGCGCCCTGGGTCGGGCAGGTACGCCGCCGACCTCGCTGGCGGTCTCGGCCGCCGTGACCTTCGACAAGGGCGAGAGTGGCTGGGGCGTGAAGTCGTCGGCGCTCACGGTCCGCGGCACGGCGCCGGGCGCGACCGCCGGGTCGTTCGCCGAGGCCGCGGAGGCGACCCGGGTCGGCTGCCCCATCTCGAAGGCGCTGGCCGGCAACGTCGAGCTCACCGTCGAGGCGTCGCTCGAGGCCTGACAGGGGCGCCCGTACCCGTTCGGATAGCGTCGGCGCCGCCGTAGGGGCGGCCGAGCACCCGCCCTCCGGGACCTAGGGTCGCGAAGGGACCCTGCGCTACACTCGCGGCAGTACGTCGAGTACCCGTCCAGCGCCGGTCGCGGTCGCCGGATCCGCCCCGTGACCACAGCACGAGGAGTCACTGCCATGGCCGTTGCGACGATCACCGAGCTGAAGATGCTCATCGGCGGGGAGTGGGTCGAGTCGTCGAGCGGGGAGTGGATGGACGTCCGCAGCCCGGCCACGGGCGAGGTCGTCGGCCGCGTGCCCAAAGGGCACGGCTGCCGACGTCGATCGCGCGGTCAAGGCCGCCCGCGAGGCCTTCGACGACGCCCGCTTCCGCGGTCTCTGGCTGCCCGCAGCGCGTCGCCATCCTGAACAAGCTGGCCGACCTCATCGAGGCGCACATGGATGAGCTCGTCGCGCTCGAGGTCGCCCAGACCGGCACCGCCGTCAAGTTCCGGAGCCAGAACGACATGCCCTTCGCGCCCGACAACCTGCGCCAGATGGCCAGCGCGGCCAGGCACCTCGAGGGCAAGGCGGCCGGCGAGTACAGCACCGACCACACGTCGATGATCCGCCGCGAGCCGATCGGCGTGGCCGGCCAGGTCGCGCCCTGGAACTACCCCTTCATGATGGCCATCTGGAAGATCGGGCCGGCCCTGGCAGCCGGCAACACGGTCGTCCTGAAGCCGGCCAGCTCAACGCCCCTGACCACGCTCAAGCTCGGCGAGCTGGGCGCTCGAGGCAGGCCTGCCGGCCGGCGTCCTCAACGTCGTGACCGGACCCGGCGACGAGGTCGGCGCGGCCATCGCCGGGCACATGGACATCGACATCGTCTCGCTGACCGGGGACTCGGAGACGGGCCGCAAGATCCAGGAGCTGGCCGCGCGGCAACCTCAAGCGCGTCCACCTCGAGCTCGGCGGCAAGGCGCCCTTCATCGTCTACGCCGATGCGGACCTCGATGCGGCCGCGCGCGGCGCGGTCGCCGGCGGCTTCGTCAACGCCGGCCAGGACTGCACGGCCGCCACCCGCATCTACGTCGAGCGGCCGGTCTACGAGGACTTCCTCGGCCGGCTCAAGGGCTACGACGGAGTCTGTCCGCGTGGGCGACCCCGAGGATCCGACGACCGACATGGGCTCGCTCATCAGCCAGGCCCAGGTGACCCGGGTCGAGGGCTTCGTCGAGCGGGCTCGCGCAGTCCGGCGCCCGGATCGTCGCCGGTGGCCACCGGGCCAAGGTGCCCGGCCTGGAGGACGGCGCCTTCTTCGAGCCGACCGTCATCGCCGACGTCGATCAGACCTCCGAGTGCGTGCAGATGGAGATCTTCGGCCCGGTCCTGACCGTGCTGCCGTTCGACACCGAGGAAGAGGTCCTGGCCAAGGCCAACGACACGAAGTACGGCCTCGCCAGCTCGGTCTGGACGAGCGACGTCTTCAAGGCGATGCGCGCGGCCAAGACGCTCAACTTCGGGACCGTCTGGGTCAACGACCACCTGCCGATCACCTCCGAGATGCCGCACGGCGGCTTCAAGCAATCGGGCTTCGGCAAGGACATGTCCGACTACTCGTTCGACGAGTACACGCAGATCAAGCACGTCATGGTCGAGCTGACGGGCGTGGCCGAGAAGGGCTGGCACTACGCAGATCTTCGGCGAACCGGCGGAGTAGTCGTGCCGCCGATCGATCAGCTCCAGCGACCTGACGCCCACGAGATCGAGAAGCTCGGGCGACAGGGCATCTTCACGACGGGTCTCTTGCTCGAGGTCTCCGAGACACCGACCCGGCGCATCACGCTGGCCGACCAGGTCGGGGTGACCACGAACGACGTCAACGCCTGGCGCGACGAGGCGCTGCTCCTCAACCTGGCCGGCTTCAGCCACGACACGCAGGTGCTCTTCGCGCAGGCCGGCATCATCGGGCTGGAGGACCTGCTGGAGCTGGACCTCGATGCCTTTTCCGAGCGCCTCGAGAAGGCGGCATCGATGCTCGAGGTCGAGCCGCCGACGCCGCTGATGATCGAGGGCTGGTGGGATCAGGCTCAGACGCTCGCCGAGAGCTGATCCCGGCCCCGCGGCGGGCGCGCGCCGGCCGTGGGACGATGCGCGCATGACCCAGACGTCGATCGAAGCGCCCGACCAGCATGCCACCTCGTCTTCGGTGGCAGACGCCCGAGCGGTCGCCGACACGGCCGGTTCGCACGCGGTCGGGTGGTTGCGCGCGCTCGGGGTCGCGCTGGCGACCATGGTCGTCATCGTCGCCTTCGCGGTGCTGGCGCTGATGATCCCGATCTACATGCACGGCGCCCTCGATCGAGCTGGCTCGCCGGGCTTCCTGGACGTCTCGCCCGCGCAGACACACGCGCTCTCCGACGCGACCGTCGGCGAGTTGCTGCTCGGTCCAGGCACGTTCGTCGATCCTCCCCTGGGCGACGGTCGCATCCACTTCTACGACGCCGCCGAGGTCAGCCATCTTCGCGACGCGCGAACGGTCCTCTACGGGCTGCTCGCGCTGGCCGGGCTGTCGATCGTCGTGATCGCGGTCGCGGCGATCCGGAGTCGGCGAGTGGCGCGCCTGTGGCGGGCGATGTCGGTCGGCGCCGGCGTCCTGGCCGTCGCCTTCGTAGTGATCGGCGCGCTCTTCCTGGTCGCCTTCGATGCCGCCTTCACACTATTCCACGAGATCTTCTTCCCGGGCGGCAACTGGTCGTTCGATTTCGCGACCGAGCACCTCGTGCAGCTCTACCCGATCCCGTTCTGGCAGGAGGCCACCACCATCATCGGTGGCACCGTGGTCGTCGCCGGCGGCCTGATCTGGTGGTTCGCCGGGCGTCGAGCGCGTCGGCTGGAAGACGCCACGGCCACGTGAGCGGCCTGCTCTCGCTCGAGGCCGCCCTGGCTCGGATGCTCGACCGCCTGCAACCGCTGCCGGCGACGACCGTCGGGGTCGACGACGCGGTCGGCCGTGTCCTCGCCGAGCCGATCGTGGCGCACATCACGATGCCGCCCTGGGACAACAGCGCCATGGACGGCTTCGCCGTGCAAGCGGCCGACGTGACCGGCGCCACCAAGCGCTGGCCCAAGACGCTGCGGGTCGTAGGCGAGTCGAGCGCCGGGCACGCACCGGACGCCGAGGTCAAGGCCGGGACCGCCGTGCGCATCCTGACCGGGGCCATGGTCCCGGCCGGCGCCGATGCGGTCGTCCCGGTCGAGGACACGGATGCGTCGCCCGGGATGGCGGACCTGCCGGAGACCGTCACGATCCGTGGCGCGGCTGCCGCTGGCGCCAACATCCGCCTCGCCGGCAGCGACCTGCATCAAGGCGACCGCCTGCTGGAGCCAGGTGTGCGCGTCTCGCCGGCGGCCGTGGCCGTCATCGTCGCCGCCGGGCATGGAGCCGTGCGCGTCCATCGTCGGCCGCGGGTCGCCGTGCTGGCCACCGGTGACGAGCTTGTCGAGGCCGGCGCGCCACTCGGCCCTGGCCAGATCCATGACAGCAACGCGCCGGCCATCGCAGCTCAGGCGCGCCTCGTGGGGGCCGAAGTACGACGCCTCGGCATCGCCGGCGACAGCCTGGCTGAGGTCGAGCGACGCCTCGCCGAGGCGATGGCCTGGGCAGACGTGGTCGTCGCCAGCGGCGGCGTGAGCGTCGGTGCCCACGACGTGGTCAAGACCGCCTTCGAGCGCTTCGGCGAGCTCGATCTGTGGCGGGTGGCGATCCAGCCGGGCAAGCCGCTCGCCTTCGGACGGGCGGTCGGCCCCGAGGGCGGCCACGTGCTCTTCTTCGGGTTGCCCGGCAACCCGGTCTCGACGTTCGTCACTTTCGAGCTCTTCGTGCGCCCGGTCCTGCGGCGCCTGTCCGGCGATCGCGATCCCTTGGCGCGTGAGGTCGTCCGTGCACGCCTGGCCTCGGCGATGACCAAGGCCCGCGACCGGCGCGCCTTCCTTCGTGTGGTCGTCGAACCGGATCCCGAGACAGCCGGCGGCTGGCTGGCGGTCAGCGCGGGTGGCCAGGGCTCGCACGTGCTCTCAGCGCTGGCGGCGGCGAATGGCCTCGCTATCATCCCCGAGGACGTCGACGGCCTGCCGGCGGGCGCCGAGGTGGACGTCTGGCGATTGGAAGGAGCCTGAGCCGATGGAGCCCCCGAAGCGTGCCGACAAACGGCGGCTGACGCACGTCGACCGCGCCGGTCGACCGCGGATGGTCGACGTCAGCGCCAAGCCGCCGACGGCACGCCGGGCCGTCGCCGAGGCCGAGGTGGCCATGGAGCAGGCGACGATCTCGCTCATCGTCGACGGCGGCGGCGCCAAGGGCGACGTGATGACCGTGGCCGAGATCGCCGGCGTGATGGGCGCCAAACGGACCGCCGAGCTGATCCCGCTCTGCCACCCGATCCCGCTCACGGACCTCGTCGTCGAGGTCAAGCCGGACCGCGCCAAAGGCGCCATGGTCATCCGCGCCACGGCCGCCACCGTGGCCCCGACCGGCGTCGAGATGGAGGCGCTGATGGGCGCCTCCGTCGCCGCGCTCACCGTCTACGATATGGTCAAGGGGGTCGATCGGGGCGCCGAGATCCGCCACGTACGGGTCGTCGAGAAGTCGGGAGGGCGATCGGGTGATTGGCGCAGGCCCGTCGACCGTGCCGACGGCGACGGCAAGCGCGCGGAGCGACCGAAAGGCGTGCGGGGCCCGCGTCGAGGGGCCTGATCGTCGATGACGGCCGCCGTCCGATGACCATCGAAGGGCCGGCGACCGCGCTGGTGCTGACCGTCAGCGATGGCGTGACCGCGGGCACGCGGACCGACGAGAGCGGCGGCCGCCTGGCTGAACGGCTCGAGGGGGAGGGGTTCGAAGTCGAGCGCGGCGCCGTACCGGATGACGCAGTGGCCATCGCCAGCGCGGTCCGGGAGGGTGCCAGCCGGCATCGGCTGGTGATCACGACCGGCGGCACCGGCCTCACGACCCGAGACGTCACCCCGCAGGCGGTCGAGCCGCTGCTGGACTACCTGGTGCCGGGGCTGGCCGAGCTGATGCGTGCCGAGGGTCGTCGATCGACCCCCCATGCCGCGCTTTCGCGGTCGGTGGCCGGCGTCATCGGACGCACGCTGGTCCTCGCCGTGCCGGGCAGCCCGAACGGTGCGCTCGAATCCCTGGAGGCCGTGCTGCCCGTCATCCCGCACGCGCTCGAGACCCTGGCCGACGATTCGAGCCGCCACACGACCACGAGCTCCCCATGACCGAGCGCCTGGGCGGCCGGCCGAGATGATCGTCGAGCAGGTCCCGTTCTACCCCCTGGCGCCACTCGTCTTCTTCGTCGCGGCCACCATCTTCGTGCTCGAGATGGCCCGCCACCTGCGGATCTTCGCGGTCGCCCGGCGGTCGGCCGTGACCGACCAGCCGGAACGTCGTCTGGATGCGCTCATCCGTTACAGCATCGTGCAGGTCAAGATGTTCCGGGATCCTGGACCAGGCCTGATGCACGCAGCCATCTTCTGGGGTTTCGTGATCCTGACCATCGGCACCGTCAACCGCGTCCTGTTCGGCGTGCCGCAGGCGCTCATCAGCTGGCCGGTCGATGGCTGGCTGTGGCGCCTCCTGCTGCTGGGCTCGAACCTTCTGGCGCTGGGTGTGCTCTTCGGTATCGGCTGGGCCCTGGCCCGGCGCCTGGTGCTCAAGCCGACGCGGTTGACGCTCTCGCGCGACGCGCTGACTATCCTGCTGCTCATCGGCGGTGTCGTCTCGACCGAGCTCCTGGCCGAGGCCGCCCGGCTGGCCCGCTTCGGCGACCCCGACGCCGTCTGGGACGTGGTCGCCAACCCCTTGAGCGTCATCTTCGGCGGCCTCGCGCCTGAGGCGCAGCTGGCCGCGTTCGCGGTCTTCTGGTGGGCGAACATCGCCATCATCAGCTTCTTCCTGGTCTACCTGCCGCGCTCGAAGCACCTCCACATCGCGACCGCCTTCTTCAACACCGCGCTGCGCAAGCTCAAGCCTCGTGGCGAGCTGCCGTCCATGGATCTCGAGGCGGAAACGGCGCGCTTCGGCGTCAAGACCATCGAAGACCTCGGTTGGAAGGATCTCCTCGACGGATTCACCTGCACCGAATGCGGCCGCTGCCAGGCCGCCTGCCCGGCGTGGGCGACGGGCAAGCCGCTCAACCCCAAGACGCTGATCATGGGCCTGCGCGAGATGTCGGTCGACGCGGAGCACGGCGTAGGGTTGCTGCCGTCGATCCCCTTCATCCGCGGCTCCGACGCACCCGGCAAGCCGTCCGGCGCGCCCAGCCATGACGCCCTCGGCCGCGCCATCGTCGATACCGCCATCCCCTACGACGCGGTCTGGGACTGCGTCACCTGCGGCGCCTGCGTCGAGGCCTGCCCGGTGCTCATCGAGCACGTCGACAAGATCGTCGGCCTGCGACGCAACCTGGTCCTCGAGGACTCGCGTTTCCCGACCGAGCTGGCCGCCGCGTTCACGAACATGGAACGGCACGGCAACCCGTGGGGCCAGCCGGCCAGCGCGCGCCTCGATTGGGCGCGTGGCCTGCCCTTCGCGGTCCGAACCGCCGCCCAGGTCGTGGACGAGGGCGGTACTGAAGCGGTGGCCGCCCTGGATTGCCTCTACTGGGTCGGCTGCGCGGCCTCGTTCGACGACCGCAACCGCAAGGTGGCCCGTGCCTTCGCCACTTGCCTCGATGCCGCCGGGGTCGACTTTGCCGTCCTCGGCCAGGAGGAGTCCTGCAGCGGCGACCCGGCCCGCCGGATGGGCAACGAGTACGTCTATCAGATCCTGGCGCAGGGCAACATCGAGACGCTCGAGCGCTACCACCCGAAGGCGATCGTCACCGCCTGCCCGCATTGCTTCAACACGATCGCCAACGAGTACGGGCAGTTCGGCGGCCGCTATGAGGTCGTGCACCACTCGACGTACCTGGCCCGGCTCGTGGCCGACGGCCGCCTGAAGGCCACCGACGCCGCCGACGATGAAGCACCGGGAACGTTGACCTATCACGACTCGTGCTACCTGGCGCGCTACAACGACGTGGTCGCCGATCCGCGCGCGGTCCTCGACGCCATCCCCGGTATCGAGCTGCTGGAGATGGAGCGCAGCGGCAAGCAGGGCTTCTGCTGCGGCGCCGGGGGTGGGCGGATGTGGATGGAGGAGACGCGCGGCACGCGCATCAACGCCGAGCGCACCCGCCAGGCGCTGGCCACCGGCGCCGACGGCGTGGCCACGGCCTGCCCCTACTGCCTGGTCATGATGCGCGACGGCCTCGATGATGCGACCGGCGGCACGGTCGGAGCGCGCGACGTGGCCGAGGTGCTGGCGGCGCGGATCGCGGCGACCCCGGAGCGCCAGCTGCCCGTCGTCTGACCCGAGAGGCGCGGCGCTGCAACGTCGGGCTGACCGGTCAATCCGGGAGCTTGACCCTTCGCGGTCAGACGGGCGGCTTGACCTCCGGCAGCGGCGAGCCACAGTGGAGGCAGTCGGTGTCCGTCGCGAGGTTGGCGCGACCGCATGATGGGCAGGCGGACATGCCCTCGCTCGAGGGCGCGAACGGCGACTCCACGGCCTCGTCCGTCCGCCGTCCGCGGGCGGCCAGCAGGATGACCGTGGCGAGGACGCCGACGAAGGCGGCGACCGTCAACAGGAGGATGCCCGTTCCAGGGTCCACGATTTCCCTCAAAGTCCATCACCGGCGTCTCGACGCGCCAGCCTCGCAAGCGTCCGGCGGGCGAGGCCGAAGCGCCGCTCGTCGGTCCTGCGTACGACACCGACCATATACGATGGCGGGGTGATCCGCGGGGCCGCCCGATGACCCTCCGCCTGAGCGACGAGCAGCGCGACCTCCGTGACGCCGTCCGCGTGCTGGCCGACGAGCGGATCGCCCCGCGCGCAGCGGCCATCGACGCCAGCGGCGGAGTTCCCGTGGGACGTCGTCGAGCTCCTCGCCCGCCACGACATCCTGGCCCTGCCGTACCCGGTCGAGCACGGCGGGCTGGGCGGCGACCTGCTCTCGCTCTGCCTGGCCATCGAGCAGATCAGCCGAGCATGCGCCACGAGCGGGCTCATCCTCGCCGTCCACGCGCTGGGTTCCCTGCCGTTGCTGTTGGCAGGGACGGCGGATCAGCGCGGCCGCTGGGTCCCGGATCTGGCAGCGGGTCGCGCGCTGGCAGCCTTCGCGCTCACAGAGTCGGAGTCGGGGTCCGATGCCGGCGCCGCCCGGACCACGGCACGGCGCGAAGGCGACGCCTGGCGCATCGACGGCACCAAGCGCTTCATCAGCCAGGGCAACGTGGCCAGGCTGGTAACGATGTTCGCCGTCACCGACACCGAGCCGTCGGCCGTGAAAGGTCGTCGTCACCTGACATGCTTCATCGTCGAGCAGGGCACGCCAGGCTTCACGACCGCGCGTGTCGAGCACAAGATGGGCATCCGTGGCTCGCCGACGGCAGAGCTCGTCTTCGATGGCGTGACCGTGCCCGACGCGAACCGCGTCGGCGAGGTCGGGGAGGGCTTTGCCATCGCCATGCGCACGCTCGACCGCAGCCGGCCGGGCATCGCCGCGCAGGCGGTCGGGATCGCCCAGGGTGCGCTGGAGGCATCCGCGCACTACGCGGCGGAGCGACGGCAGTTCGGCCGGCCCATCGGCGAGCACCAGATGATCACCGCCATGCTGGCCGACATGGCCGCCCGCACGGAGGCGGCGCGCCAGCTCCTCTATGCCGCCTGCGTCGAGATCGAGTCCGGCTCGCCGTCGGCCACCCGCTGGGCAGCCATGTGTAAACTCGTCGCCGGCGACACCGCCATGGCCGTGACGACCGATGCCGTCCAGGTCTTCGGAGGCTACGGCTACATCAGCGAGTACCCCGTCGAGCGGATGATGCGCGACGCCAAGATCACCCAGCTGTACGAGGGTACCCAGCAGATCCAGCGCCTCGTCATCGGGCGTGACGTCCTCGCACACGGCGGCTGAGCCGCGCACCGGGAGAGAGCCAGCGTGCACATCGTCGTCCTCGTCAAAGCGGTGCCCATCGTGGGCAACGAGCGGCTGACCGAGGGGCAGCGCGTCGACCGGGCAGCCGGGCTCGAGGCCAACGGCAACGACGAGTACGTGCTCGAGGCCGCGCTCAAGCTGATCGAGGCGCATGGGGGTGAAGTGACGCTCCTGACCATGGGCCCGACCGGCGCCGCCGAGGCCCTTCGCAAAGGCCTGGCCATGGGCGCCACGCGGGCGGTCCACGTCGTCGACGATGCGCTTCCGGGCTCTTGTGCACGGGCGACGGCGGAGGTCCTGGCGGCGACCCTGCGGACCCTGAACTTCGACCTGGTCTTCGCCGGCGCCGACACCTCCGACGGGCAAGGCGGCACCTTGGCGGCCTCGATCGCCACCCTCCTCGACCTGCCGTACCTCTCATACGCCGGGCGCATCGAGCCGACCGACGATGGGACCCGGGTCCGCATCCAGCGTCTCAGCCCGACCGGCCACGACGTGCTCGAGGCGCCCATGCCGGCCCTGGTCATGGGCACTCAGGTGCTCGGCGAGCCGCGCTATCCATCCCTGCGCGGCATCATGGCCGCACGCTCGAAGGAGGTCGTGACGACCTCGCTGGCCGCCATCGGTGTCGATCCAGCGCGCGTCGGTGCGGCCGCAGCCACGACCCGCGTCATCGGCGTCTCGCCGCCCCCGCCGCGGGCCGGCGCCACGATCCTCCGCACGGATCCCGACTCGGCCGTGGCCGCGACCATCGACTTTCTAGCCGCCAGGGGCCTGGCCTGATGGCCGGCCCGACGATCCTCGCCCTGGCCGAGCTGTCGGCCGGCGCCCCGACCCGCCTGTCCCTGGAGCTGGCCACACTGGCGACCGAGCTGGCGGGCGCCGCCGGAGGCCGAGCCATCGTCGCCTGCGTCGGCCGTGAGGCAGCCGACGGCGCCATAGAGGTCGCCCGCTATGTCCCGGAGGTGCTCACGTTCGAGGCCGACACGGAGGGCACCGCCCCCGCCGCGCCTGTCATCGCGGCCCACCTCGTCCAGTTCCTGCAGGCGGCGCCGGCCGATCTCGTCCTCGTTCCGGCCTCGGCGGACGGCAAGGACGTGGCCGGCATCGTCGCCGCCCGCCTCGGTCTGGCCGTCCTCGTCAACGCCGCCGCGGTCGCCTGGCAGGACGGCGGCGCCGTCGTCGAGATGAGCACCTTCGGTGGTCGCCTCGTCACCCACAGTGGCTTCACGGGCGGCGGCGGCATCATCGTCGTGCGCCCTGGCGCGGCCGGGGCCCGCGAGAGCGGCAGCGTCGGCACGATCTCGACCGCCTTCGGCACGGGCCTCGTCGTCGACCAGCGGGTACGTGTCGTCGAGCGCGTCGCGACGTCCGCGGCCGCCGTGTCCATCGATGACGCCCAGGTCGTGGTGGCCGGCGGTCGGGGGGTCGCCGGTCCGGACGGGTTCCGCGTCATCGAGGACCTCGCGGACGCCTTCGGCGGCGCCGTCGCCGGCACCCGCGCTGTCGTGGATGCCGGCTGGCTGCCGTATGCCCAGCAGGTCGGGCAGACGGGCAAGATCATCAAGCCTGCCCTGTACATCGCGGTCGGTGTCAGCGGCGCCATCCAGCACAAGGTCGGCATGCAGACGTCGGGCACCATCGTGGCCATCAACCGCGATCCGGACGCACCGATCGTCGATTTCGCCGACTTGGTCATCGTGGGCGATCTGTTCGAGATCGCGCCCAGGCTGGCGGCCGCCGTTCGCGCTCGTCGCGGCTAGGCGCAGAGCACGGTCAAGTGACCCTCGGCGTCGTCCTGCCGCTGATCCTGCTTGCGCTCCTGGTCGTCGTCCTCATGCTGCTCGCTCGACGGGCCGCACAGGCGCTTGCCACGGCGCGCGCCTCGAGCGCATTCCAGCAGGAAGTCACGGGGCTGGCCGCCCGCGTGACGCCGGTCATCGAGGATCTCGTCCGACGCGTCGATGCCGTTCGTCGCCACCAGCTGCCGGCCGAGGAGATCCGCGAGACCCTTGCGGAAGCCCACGGCACCTTCGAAGGCGAGCGTCAGACCATCGCCGCCTGGCAGCTGCCGCCCGGCTTCAGCGTCATCGTGGCCGACGTGGCCGAGGACCTCGACCGCCTCGCTCGAGCGATCGAGACCATCGACCACGGCGCCCAGCTCGTGGTCACGGGCGCGGGCCGTCAGCGTGAGCTCGAGGCCCAGACCGCCATCAAGCGCGGCTATCTGAACTTGCTCCACGCACGCCAGTCGTTCCAGGATCACGCGGCGACGGTCGTCGAGCGCGCCGAAGCGAGCCGCGACGGCGCTCGGACTGCCGCCTAGGTCCACTGTGGCGAGTCCAGCACGGCGGCCAGGTCGACGTGCGGCGCGTCCTGCACGGCCGCCTGGACCCCGCATCTAGTGGTACGCTGAGGCAGCGACCACAAGCCCTTGTGGTCCTGCCCCAAGGAGGCTCGAGACCCGAGCGTGCGCTGCCCGACTTGCGGAGAGGCCGAGACCCGCGTCATCGACTCGCGCGACCAGGACGAAGGCACGACCATACGTCGGCGGCGCGAGTGCGTGGCCTGCGAGTCGCGCTTCACGACCTTCGAACGCGTCGAGGCCGCCCGATTGACCGTCGTCAAGCGCGATGGCAGTCGGGTCGAATTCGACCACGACCGGCTCGCCTCCGGTCTGGCCAAGGCGCTCACCCGTCGCCCGGTTCCAACCGACGCGGCCGAGGCCGCCGCCGACTCGATCGAAGCGGAGCTGCGTGCGTCTGGTGCCTCCGAGATGCCCTCGAGCCGGATCGGCGAGCTGGCCATGGATCGACTCCGTGCCCTCGACCAGATCGCCTACATCCGCTTCGCCTCGGTCTACCAGAGCTTCGAGGACATCGAGCAGCTGAAGCGCGAGGTCGATACCCTGCTCGAGGAACGCTCGACGCCGACTGAGCCTCCAGCCGGCGGCATGGCGCGCCCCGAGCGAGGCTGAGCAGAGACTGATGGCCGTCCTCTCCGATCGCGACATCCGGGCCGCCATCGCCGCTGGTCGCGTGCGCATCGACCCCTACGACGAGACGTGCCTGCAGCCCTCGTCGGTCGACCTTCACCTTGACCGCGAGTTCCGCGTCTTCCGCAACAACCGCTACCCGTACATCGACGTCCGCACGCCGCAGCCCGACCTGACCGAGCTCGTCGCCGTCGAGGACGAGGAGGCCTTCATCCTCCATCCCGGCGAGTTCGTGCTCGGCCAGACGTTGGAGTGGGTCGAGCTGCCCGACGACCTCGTGTCCAGGCTCGAGGGGAAGGCACTCGCGCTCGATACACCGGTTCCAACGCCTCTCGGCTGGCGCACCATGGCCGACCTCGTCCCTGGCGACCTCGTATTCGATGAGACGGGCGCTCCGACGACTGTGGTCGCAGCCACGCCTCCGATGCATCACCGCCCATGCCGTGAGGTCGTGTTCTCGGACGGGACGCGCATCGTCGCCGATGCTGCACACCTGTGGCTGACGGTCGACAAGAACGGGCGTCTCGATGGGCGGGCGCGCGCCGCCGTCCGGACGACGGATGAGATCGCCCGCAGCACTCGTGTCCGTGGCGAGATGAATCACCATGTCGCCCTGGCTGGGCCGGTCCAGTATCCGCCGCGGCTCGACCTCCCGATCGAACCGTACACGCTGGGCGCGTGGCTCGGCGATGGGACGACGACGTCCGCGGCGATCACCTGCTGTGACGTCGAGATCCTCGAGCAGATCAGCGGCGAAGGCTACCCGGTTCGGCGGCTAACGTACGCACCACACCTCTACCGCATCGGCGCGACGGGTCGCACCAGGAACGCGGCGACGGGCCGCTACGCGCGAAACGCATCGCTGTCTAGCCAGCTGCGGAACCTCGGCATGCGGGAGGGCAAGTACGTTCCACGTGCATATCTTGAGGCTGGCACGAGCCAGCGCCTTGCACTGTTGCAGGGACTCATGGATACCGACGGCTTCGTTGATGACGTGGCTGGGAGGTGTGAGTTCACGAGCACGAACGAGAATCTCGCCGACGGGCTCATGGAACTCGCGGCCAGTCTTGGCTTTCGACCCGTTAAGTCCGAGGGCCGAGCGACGCTCTATGGCGTCGACCACGGGCCGAAGTACCGGGTGAAGTTCACGCCCGACCGGCCGGTCTTCCGAGTGCCCCGGAAGCTCGCCCGGCAGAAGTCCCCGCAGGCTCGCTTTCACCGGTTCCGGGCCATCGACCTTGTTCGCGACATTCCTTCGGTCCCAGTGCGCTGCATCGAGGTCGCGGCGCCCAGCGGGATGTTCCTTGTGTCGCGTTCCTTCATACCGACACACAACAGCTCGCTGGGGCGCCTTGGGCTCCTCATCCATTCCACGGCGGGCTATGTCGACCCGGGCTGGAAAGGCAACCTGACGCTCGAGCTGTCGAATGTCGCCAACCTGCCGATCGCGCTCTACTTCGGGATGCGCATCGGCCAGATCAGCTTCTTCGAGATGACCTCGGCCGTCGATCGGCCCTACGGCTCCGCGGAGCTCGGCTCCAAGTACCAGGGCCAGTCGACGCCCACGGCCTCGGCCTTCTACCGCGACTTCGAGCGCGACCGACGGGCGGTCAAGGGTGGCCCGGATGGCGCCGGCGGCTCTTAGGGCCGCCCGAGTCACGCTGCCCGACGCGCGATTCGATGCCTGACTTCGACCGTGTCGACTGGCAGGCCGACCTTGGGGCCGGCGTGCACATCGCGCTCGTCCAGGCCGGCTGGTTCACGACCGACGCCGGGACCGCCTTCGGGCCGGTGCCGCGCGTCGTCTGGGAGCGGCTCGTCTCCGACGAGCTGAACCCTGACTCGACGCTGACCCAGGCGCTCAACTGCCTGCTCGTCGAGACGCCGTCTGGGCGGGTCCTGGTCGAGACCGGCATCGGTGAGCGCCTTGATGACCGGCGCATCGCGCAGCGAGGCGTGCGTGGGATCCCCATCCTGCCCGCGCTGCGCGAGGCCGGCTTCGACCCCGCCACCGTCGACGCCGTGGCCATGAGCCACCTCCACTGGGACCACGCCGGCGGGCTGCTCGCAAGCGGCGGCGAACCGGCCTTCCCGCGAGCACGCATCGTGGCCCAGAAGGACGAGTGGGCGTTCGCCCTCGGCGACAATCCGCGGCTCGTGGCGTCGTATGAGCAGGATGAGCTGCGGCTCGTCGAGTCGGCCGGCCTGGATGGCGCCGCCGATGGTTGGGAGGAGCTCATCCCGGGCGTCGAGGTCGTCCGTACCGGTGGCCACACCGGCGGCCACCAGGCGCTCGTCGTTCGTGGCCGTGACCGCGTGGTCGGTTTCTTCGGCGATCTCTGCATGCGCGCCTGGAGCGGCAACCCGCGCTGGGTGCCCAGCTTCGACGACTTCCCGCTGACCAGCGTGGAGGTCAAGTCGACCCTCTTCCGTCAAGCGTTCGACGAGGCCTGGACGGTCGTCCTGTCCCACGAACCCCGTCGGCCGATCGGACGCTTCACGCTGGAGCGGGGTGACCGCTTCCGTTTCGAGCCGCTCGACTGACCCTTCCTCGTCGCCGGGCTCCGACAGGAGCCTGTGTCATCATCCGCCGCGAAGCGCCGCGGGTCCGTGAGCCTGATGGCATGGAGATGAGATGACACGGCGACGGAGGCTGCTCAGGCGGGGCGCGCTGCTTGTCCTGATCGCCCTGCTGATCGCGGTGCCCCTGACCGCGGGCGCGGTCTGGACGAACGCGCTTGGCGCCGGCGACCGCTTCGAACGTCTGCTCCATCGCATCGACCTGATCCTCGATCCACCCCCGGATCGCCCGACCGTGGCGACCGTCCAGGTCACGCCGCGACCACCGCCGACTCCGTCACCCCAACCGACAACGACCACACCGCCGATCGGCAGCGGGGGCACGACCCCGCTGATCCCAACGCCAACGGCCAGCCCGGCGCCGACCCGCGCGAAGGTCGACGTGCGCCTGACCGCCGATCCCAGGCAGGACTTCATCTCGCAGCAGCGCAAGGACTGGTGCGCGGTGGCCGGCACACAGATCGCGCTCGCCATCCTGGGCCTGACGGACAACGAAGAACGCACGCAGCGACGCATCGCGGACCGGATCAAGGAGTGGGAGAGCCGCCGCGACAGCAGGAACGGCGGCTGGGGTCCCGGGGCGATCGCCCAGGCCCTGGCGGCATATGGGGCGACGGGCTACGAGCTGCGTGCGTACGAGCGTCGGACGGACGCCCTGTTCGACGCGGCCAAGGCCCTTGGTGCGACGGGCAAGCCGGTCATCCTTGTCGCCTGGCGTGGCGCGCATACCTGGGTCATGACCGGCTTCCGGGCCGATGCCGATCCGCTGCTGTTCGAGGATGCGAACATCACCGGCACGTACATCTACGACCCCTGGTACCCGCGTGTCTCCAGCATCTGGGGTCCGTCGGACAAGCCGGGCGTCTTCCAGAACACGGCCGAGATGCGCCGCAACTACCTGCCCTGGCGGCGCCCCGAGGGTCGCTACCCCGATCGCGACGGCCTCTTCCTGGCGATCATCCCGACGAGTGCGGAGGGCGGCGTCCCGTTCGCCTCGACGCCCTGACCGTCAGCCGACCGCCTGCGGCGCGATCGGATCCATGGCTCGCGCCCGAGCCACGACCGTAGCGCCAAGGACGAGGACCTTGGCGCCCAAGCCTGCCGCGAACGCGAGCGGCAGGGCCACGAGGCCGACCGCCTCCGCCAGCAGGTTGGCGACGGCGATCGTCGTGACCAGGCCGACGATCGAGGCGATGACCGGCAGGATGGTGTTGTGTGTCGCGTAGATCGCTCGCGCCAGCAGGTGGGTCGCACTCTCGAGCGGGACGGAGATAGCGAAGGCGACCAGCAGGAGGGTGGTTCGGGCGACGTCCTCGGCATCGAAGGCCTCACCCCCGAGCAGGATCGAGATGGCAGGCTCGGCGACAACGGCCAAGGCCACCGCTGCGGCGGCCGTCAGGACCGTGATGGTGATCAGGTTCGTGCGCACCAGCCCCGCAAACCTGGCCCGGTCGCCCGCGGCATAGGCCGTCGACAGGACCGGGAATGCGGCCACCGAGAAGGCGACGCCGATGAGACTGACCGGCACGCTCTGGAAGTTGCGGGCGAAGCTGACCGAGGTGACGCTGCCTGCCACGAAGGTCGAAGCGATGGACGTGAAGTACAGGAAGACCAGCGGCTCGATGGGCTGGCTGATCGCCTTGGGGATGGAGAGCTTCACGTACTCGACGAACGTCGAGCTCCGGATCGCCAGTCGGGGCCGGAAGCGGAAGTCCGTACGCAGGATGTCGAGGCTGCGCACGGTCAGATGCAGCAGCGCTCCGATGACCGTCCCGACGGCCGCGCCGTAGATGCCGATCTTGGGGCTCAGGACGACCGTGCCGAGCACGATGCCCAGGTTGTAGAGGACGGGCGCCAGGCCGTAGCCCAGGAAGCGCTGCCGGGCGACGAGCATCTCGCCGAGGGCGAAGGAGGCGGCGAAGATGAGGACCGTGATGAGCATGATGCGGAAGAGCTGCACGTACAGCTCTCGCGCGGCCGGCCCGAAGCCCGGCACCACCCACTCCGCGGTCAGCGGGGCGATGACGAAGAGGATCACGTCGGCCACGGCCATCAACAGGATGGCCACCGTCAGAACCGTGCGGCTGAACTCGGTCGCGCCCTCGCTGCGCTCCTGCCGGGATCGGCTGAAGACCGGCACGAACGCGGCCGACAGGCCGGCGATGACGAGCACGTCCAGGACCAGTTCGGGGACGATGAGCGCCGCGTTGTACGCGTCCAGTTCGATGCCGGCCCCGAAGGTCCTCGCGAACACGCGGTCGCGCAGTAGCCCCATGGCATAGCTGGCAAATGTCAGCGCGGAGAGCAGGATGGCCCCACGCGGCAGGAGCCCAAGCAGCCGATCGACGACGGCCCGCATCCTGCGTCGGCTCAGGGCGTCGCGGTCGCGCCCGGCGACGCCGGGGGATCGACCAGCAAGGGGGCCAGCAGCCGCTCGGCCTCGGCAGTCGTCAGCGGCCCCCGCCAGACGTTCTGGATCGTTCCCTCGCGGTCGATGAAGAGGTGGGTCGGCAGGCCATAGCCGTGGTAGGCGCCGAAGACCGCCGAGGTGGCGTCAAAGCCGATGGGGAACTGGAGTCCGTACGTATCGGCGTAGGCACGGACATCGTCGGCGGTGGTCTCCTGGACGCTGACGGCGATGAGCTCGAGGCCCTGGTCTCGGTGGGCTTCGTAGGCGTCGCGCAGGACCGGCGTCTCCTGCTGGCAGGGCGGGCACCAGGTGGCGAAGAAGGTCAGCCAGACCGGCCGGCCGCGCAGGTCGGCAAGGCGGATCGGTCGACCGTCAAGACCGGTCAGACCGACCGTCTTGCCATCGACCACACCTTCGAGCTCGGGGGCCCGGTCGCCCGGCTTGAGCCCCTCGGTCGGTGTCCCGATGACGTAGAACGTCGCGCCCGGCGATGGCAGCAGGGCATCAGGCGGCGTGATGGGCGAGGTGATGAAGGCGAGCAGCCCGCCGGCGGCCAGGACGATGACCAGGAAGACGAGGATCTGCCGAGCGCTGAACGGCCCGATGAGACCGGCTCGCGTCGGCGGCCGGCCGGTCGGCTCGGTCACCGCCTTAGACCTGCGGCCAGAGGAACGAGAACGCGCGGGCGAAGGCGCCCAGCCAATCGAAGATCAGGGCCAGGCCGATGACCACGACCAGCCCGCCGCCGATCAGCTCGACGGCCCGACCGTGGCGAACGAGGGGGCGGATGAGGGCCGGTGCGCGGTCGAGAGTCAGGGCCAGGAGCAGAAAGGGGACGGCCAGCCCGACGGCGTAGGCGATGAAGAGCCCGACAGCCTGGATGCTCGGGCCCAGGGCCGCCAGGCCAAGGATCGCGCCCAGGGTCGGCCCGATGCACGGCGTCCAGCCGACGGCAAAGATCGCTCCCAGGCCGAAGGCACCGACCGGCCCCGCACCGAGGCGTCGACCCGACCCCGTCGGCACGGCCGTGCGCTCGAGCGGTCGCCACGACCGCCACAGCGCATCGATCCTGATGACGCCCATCATGTTCAGGCCAAGGACGATGAGGACGACGCCGCCGATGAGCCGGAGCGAGGGGAGGGGGATGCCCAGCGAGCCGCCCACGTAGACCGTGATGCCGAGGAGCGTGAAGACGGCCCCGAAGCCGAGGCAGAAGGCGATCGCTGCCCGCATCGCGAGCCACCTGCGGCGCGTCAGGCCGGGCTCCACGATCAACGGACCGGCGGTCGTGGCCAGCATGTTCCCCTGGGTCCCGCCCATCGCCAGCGTGGGCCCCGATGTGCCCTGACCGGCGATCGCCAGGCTCGCGCCGGCGACCGTCACCACCCCCAGCTGGCCGAGGTAGGCGGGCACGACCGGCAGCACGCAGGGCGAGAGGAAGCTGATGATGCCGGCCACGAAGGCCGCCAGGAGGGTCAGATCGGGCATCGTCCGCCGGTCAGGCGAGGTGTCCGTCGAGCGTCCGCTCGAGGAAGGTTCGCATCGCCCGGACGCTGGTCGCGAGCGGAAGTTCCTGGTCACCGACGACGAGGACCGGTATCCGATCGAGATCGCGCCGCTCGAGATCGGGGTCGCTGGCGATGTCCACCTCCCGCACCCGTGCGGCGGTACGACCGGCCTTGGCGCGCTCCTCGAGCAGCGACTGCAGGTCGACCCGGGCGACGTCGCACAGGCCGCAGCCGGAGCGGGTCAGGAAGGTGATGGTGGCGCGCTCGTGCATCGCCGGGCATTGTAGGTCGGGCAGGCAGACGGCCCTCCCGGCCATGGCCTATCCTCGCTCTCGTGGAACCCGTGCCGCGCCCGCCTCACGCCGCTGTGGCGGCGACTCCACCGCCGTCAGACGAGCGTACACCGCTGCTCGTATCGCGCTCGTCGCGTCGACAGATCGGGGCGGCCCTTATCGCCTACGGCATCGTGGGCACGATCCTGGCCATCCTGGTCGCCGGAGCGGGACTGTGGGGCGCGGTCCGTCTCGATGACACGCTGAGCCGTGTGGAAGCCCAGCGCGTGGAGCTCGCCGCCACCGTAGGGGCGGCCGCGGACGCGCTCGCCAGGGTGGTCTCGACCGTAGAAGCCTCGCGGCCCGGCATCGAGAAGCTCAGCGGCCTGACTACGAAGCTGAGTGAGGTGGCCGGCGACATCGGCACCGCCGCTGACGATCTCGCCTCCCGCATGGACGTCAGCGTGCTAGGCTTCCAGCCCTTCGCCGGCCTCGGCGCGCAGATGAGCGGCATCGGCGCCCAGATCCGGGGTGTGGCCACGGATCTCGACACGATCGGCCCCGCCGTGACCGCGGTCGCCGACGGGACGGCCGGCATCTCGACCAGCCTCGCGACCCTTCAGGCGCGGCTCGATGCCGTGAGCGCGCGGATCGAAGCGCTCGGTCCCTTCGATCAGACCGGGCGAGCCCTCGCCATCGGGATCGTGCTCCTCGTGCTGCTCGACTTGTGGCTGGCCATCCCGGCCCTGACCGCCATCGTCGTCGGGCGTCGCCTGCGGCGTGGCTGACGGTCCGACGACGACACCCGCGACCGCCGATGAGCCGCGGGTCAGCCTCTACGAACAGGCCGGCGGGATGCCCTTCTTCGAGGCATTGGTCGGTCGCTTCTATGCCACCGTCGCCACCGACGACCTGCTGCGACCGATCTACCCGGAGGCGGACCTGGCGCCGGCGACACGGCGCCTGACGCTCTTCCTGGCGCAGTACTGGGGTGGCCCGACGGTCTACGACCAGGAGCGCGGCCATCCCCGCCTCCGGATGCGCCACAGCCCGTTCGCCATCGGGAGTGCGGAGCGGGACCGTTGGCTGCTCCACATGCGCGCATCGATCGATGCCTCGAACGCCGACGAGATCGTCCGAGCTCGCCTCCACGACTACGTGACGATGGCCGCCGAAGCGATGCGCAACCGGCCCTGAGGGGTGGCGTGCGGTCTGGGGGTCGCGCTGGGGGTAGGATGGCCACAGCGCCCCCGTAGCTCAGTGGACAGAGCGAGGCCGTCCTAAGGCCTGCGTCGGCGGTTCGAGTCCGTCCGGGGGCGCCAGTAACAGGGGTCAATCGACCCGCGCGTACCATGAGAGCGGATCCTCGGTGGGGGGACCCGCGCCCTTAAGAGTCGTCCGGGGGCGCTTCTGACCAACGACGATGTGCGGCGAAACTGCTTCTGGCGCCTCTGGACGGGCGCCAGAGCACATACGCCAGGTCAGGCCCGCTCGCGCGTCCGGGCGGCCGCCTCGCCCTTGGCTCCCGATGCCTCGGCGACGACGATCTGCTCCGGTGCGGCGACCAGAACCGGCTCGCCGTCGTTGACGGCAGGCTCGGCAAGCCATGCCTGGAACGGGTCCGGGCGAAGGCTGTCGGCGACGAACCGGGCATGGATGAGCAGCCCACCGGCCTCGCGCCGGTACGAGCGGGCGGCCATCTCGTCGAGTCGGCTCTCGATCAGCGCGAGCTGCTCGTCCAGCACCTGCCGGGCGGATCGCCCGTCGAGCACCGGCTCCGAAGCCAGGTCAGACGGCAGCGCGATGAAGTGCTCCAGGGCGCCAGGCAGGTAGTCGATGCAGATCTGGCGCAGCAGCCAGGTCTCGTGGTCGGTCAGGTCGAGCGGCCCGTCGGTTGTCGGCAGGGCGAGGGCGGCGCTGTCGCGGATGCGCCGCACGCGTGGCCACGTCGGTCTCCGGCACCAACCCGCGCACGTTCGCGACGAGGCGATCGAGCATGGCCACGACCTCAACGCGGGTCCGCGGGTCGCCGTCCTCGATAAGCCTCGGCCGTTCGGTGACGGCGCCCCGCCGTCACCGCTGGAGCGCCGACGACTGGGGCGCGTCGCACACCGTGCGCCTCCCGAGCGATCGCGACACCTCGAGCACGTTCGGTCGAAGCGAGGCTGGCGCGCGCGAGCTCGAGCTGGATCCGACCCGCCTTGCGGCTCCGGTCCGCCATCTCGGACTCGGTCCCCGAGCGAGCCGCCGACGATGAGGATGGCCAGCGGCACGACAACGCCCAGCCAGCCGAACCCGCCGATCATCATCATCGCGAGCGCCGCGATCCCGGCAAGGATGAACCCGAGGCCCCGGACGAACGATGCCCCGGACGAGCCAGGATCCACCCGGTCAGCCAGCTTCAGCGCCTCGTCACGCGTCGGCGGCGAGACGTCCACCGGACCCCCAGCGCGGGCGGTGACGACGGCGTGCTCGAGCTCCCGCATCCGCGCTTTCGCCGCGAGCCTCGCCTGCGCCTCGTCGGCCGCGGCGGACACGGCCGTCAGCGCGGCCGTCGCGGCGTCGCCCGCCGCGTCGACGAGTTGGCGGGCTCCCGACCGCTGTCCTCCCGCCCGCTCCTGCGCCTCTTGGACGCGCCGCGCGGCCCGGTCCGCTCGCCGAGCGGCGCGATCGGCGCGCTCCCGGGCCTTGCGGACCTCGCGCGTCTCGAACGGCTCGCTGTGCCAGCCTCGAGACCGCCGGACAGGCGAGCCGGCGGGCGGCGGAGGCGCGGGCGGTTCCTGGGACGGCTCGCTCGGCGGGTGGAGTGGCTGCGAGTTCACGGTGCCAAGTTGCGCCATGTCGGGCAACGGTGCAACTGCCCGTCCGGACGAGCGGAGGCGTGGAACCGAGCGCACGCTGCCGTCCTGGGCGCCCACGAAGTCGCCGTGACGCGGCCTCGCGCCTCGCGCCCGCTCCGGCTCGGCGGCTCGCCCGACATGGCGAGGCCTGCGTCGGCCACGATGAGGACACCCAATGCCCAAGGAAGAGCGAGCCAAGCCACAATCCTGCCAACGAGACTCAAGGCGGCGCTTCGAGGGCGGTGCACAACCGGAACTGTTCTCATGACGGTGGCCATCGTTACACGACAATCACGCAGAGGTCGATGATCGAGTCGAGTACCAAGCGAGCGCGTCGTCCGTGCGCCGGTTCCGCGCCCTCGCCGCCGTCCGGGGCCGCCAGGATCAACTTACCTTCGGCGTGCGGGCGGCTCGGGCGAGGAGGCCGTTCGGCGGACGCCCGATCAGTGGCCGTACCGCGGCCCTCCCAATCCGGTACGCTGCTGCCCTTGATCCCCGGGCGTGGGAGAGAGGTCTCTGGATGCTGACCTGCCCGTCGTGCGGCGGCGCGAACCCGGCCGAGGCCTCCTTCTGTATGCGGTGCGCGACACCCCTCAGCGCCGCGGCGGCCGCCCACGAAGTACGCAAGACGATAACGGCGCTGTTCTGCGACCTCGTCGGGAGCACGACCCTGGTCGAGCGGCTCGACCCTGAGGTGCTGCGCCCCTATCTCGACCGCTACTTCGCCGCCATGCGCGAAGCCGTCGAGCGCCACGGGGGCCGGGTCGAGAAGTTCATCGGGGACGCGGTGGCAGCGGTGTTCGGGCTTCCCGTCGCCCACGAGGACGACGCTCTGCGCGCGGTCCGGGCGGGGGTCGAGATGCAGGAGCGCATGGTCTCGCTCAACACCGGTTCGCCCATCCCGCTCGCGGCCCGGATCGGCATCACGACCGGCGAGATGCTCGTGCCGGGCGGCGGCGCGCCGCTCATCGGCGACGCCATGAACACCGCCTCGCGACTACAGTCGAGCGCCGAGCCGGGCTCAGTCGTCATCGGCGAGCCGACCTGGCGCCTGGTCCGCGACGCCGTCGTCGCGGAGCCGGTCGAGCCGCTCGCCCTCAAGGGCAAAGCCGAACCGGTGCACGCCTACCGGGTGGTCCAGGTCGCCTCGCTGTCTCCCATGCGGACCCGGCGGCTCGACGCCCCGATGGTGGGACGGAAACGCGAATCCAGACTGCTCGAGCAGGCATACGAGCGCGCCGCCACTGACCGCGCCTGCCAGCTGTTCACCGTTCTCGGCACCGCCGGAGCCGGCAAGAGTCGGCTCGTCGAGGAGTTCCTGTACGCCCACGCCGACGGTGACGCGGAGATCCTACGCGGCCGCTGCCTCCCGTACGGCGAGGCGATCACCTGGTATCCGATCACCGAGGCGCTCCGAGGCGTCCTGGGTCTGTCGGATTTCGCGGACGCGGATGTCGTCCGATCAGCCATCCACGAAGCCGTCGGCGCCGAGGAATACGGTCCGGCGATCGAGGCGAACCTCGCCCGGTTGTTCGTGGCCGGTGAGGGCGGCGTCCCCGAGGAGGCCTTCTGGGCCATCCGACAGATTCCTCAAGGCCCGTGCGAGGGAGCGCCCGGTCGTGCTCGTCTTCGACGACATCCACTGGGGCGAGCCGATGTTCTTCGACCTCGTCGAGCACGTCGCCGACTGGAGCCGGGACGCCTCCATCCTCCTGCTGTGCATGGCTCGTCCCGAACTCGTCGATGAGCGGCCGACCTGGGGTCGCCGCAAGACGAACGCGACGACGATCTCTCTCGCCCCGCTCACGAACGCCGAGTGCGGGATGCTGATCGCCAGCCTCCTCGGTTCGTCGGACCTCCCGCAGGCGGTCCAGGACCGGATCACCGCGGTCGCCGAGGGCAACCCCCTCTTCGTCAAGGAGATGCTGCGGACGCTGGCCGATGACGGGCGGCTCGTCGAGGAGGGCGAAGGTGAGGAACGCCGCTGGATCGCGGCGGGAGACTTCGCCGGCGTCCACGTCCCGCCGACGATCAGCGCACTCCTCTCGGCACGGCTCGACCGGCTCTCCGATCCCGAGCGCATCGTCGTCGAAGCGGCGGCGGTCGAGGGCAGGAACTTCCATCGGGGCGCCGTCGCGGCACTCATTCCGGAGGCTGAGCGAGCGGACCTGGCCGTTCACCTGCGCTCGCTTGTCCGCCGCGAGCTCATCACCCCCGAGCGCTCCAGCCTGCCGGGCGAGGACGCCTACCGTTTCGGCCACCAGCTCATCCGGGACACCGCCTACGACGCCATCCCGAAGGCCAGGCGGGCAACCTTCCATGCCGCGTTCGCTGACTGGCTGGAGGGCGTCGCCGGGAAGCGGGTCATGGAGCAGGAGGCAATCGTCGGCTTCCACCTCGCCCGCGCCCACGCCTACCGAGCGGAGCTCGGGCTGCCGGAGGACGGCGACCTGCGCCTCCGGGCGGCCGCGGTGCTCGGCTCAGCCGGATCTCGGGCGCTCGACGCTGGCGACGCCCGGGCCGCGGTCCAGCTCCTCCGGCCAGCCGCCGGGA
Organism: uncultured Chloroflexia bacterium; assembly: GCA_963833535.1. GTDB lineage: Bacteria > Chloroflexota > Limnocylindria > Limnocylindrales > CSP1-4 > CSP1-4. The sequence goes on from CAWHYC010000001.1 coordinate 336,107, forward strand.
TCGCCCGGGGTGATCGGATGGAGGCGACCACACTCCTCCGGCTGATGAGGCGATCCGCGCTGGACCGCCCGCCTTCGTCCTCGGCCGTATCGCCAAGCGCGCTGGCGGGGGCTGCGGCGACGGCCGATGACGTCGGGTATGGGATCTGGGATGCGAAAGCGACGAGCGCGCTGATGCACGAAGCCGTCCGAGCCTTTCGGGAGCACGGCAGGCACCGGGTCGCCCTCGAGGCGATCTCGTGGGTCTGGTGCATCGAACTGTCCCTCGGCCGGATCGGCCCGATGCTCGAGGTTGCCTCCCAGGCCCTTGACTCGGCGCTCGAGCTCCGCGACCGACGATGGATCACCCTCTGCCTTGGCTGGACGATCGCCGCACTCGAGATCGGCATGACCCCGTTGTCCGAGGCCCTTGCGCGCACGACGGAGCTGGTGGAAGAGTTTCCGAACGAGCCGGCCACAGAGGCTGCGCTGCGACCCGACCACGCGATGATCGCCGCCTGGCTGGGGAACGTCGAGGATGCACGCAAGCACGCAGCAACGGGCCGGGCGATCGATCGCGAGCTCGGACGTCGCCGCCCGGACTGGTACGACGTCCTGGTCGACGGCTACATCGGCTGGGCCGCTCAGGATCTCGCGCTGGCCGAGAAACGCTTCCGCCTGGCGAGTCTCATGCTTGTCGAGCGCGGCGACAGTGCCGCTGGCGGACTGGCCGGGCCCCCGCTCGCCCGAGCCCTGCTCGCTCTCGGCCGGGACCAGGATGCGGCAGAGGCAGTCAACGGATTCGCGGATGCCGGCTACTACCCGGCGGCGCGGATCGCGGCACCGAGCGTCGCCGCGGTCATCGCCGCGCGCCGTGGCGACATCGAAGCGGCGCTGCGTCTCTCGGATGAAGCCATGGCGCTGGCCGGTCAGACGGACTGCCTCATCGACCAGGCGGACGCCGTCCTCGACACGGCAGAGGTCCTCCTCCTCGCCGGGCGCTCGGCCGAGTCCCACGTCGCGGCCGAAGACGCGCTCGAAAAGTTCGAGCGCAAGGAGTACGCCATCGGCATCAGGCGCGCTCGAGCGTTCCTGACCGCGCCACCGGGGTAGGGGAGCCGCCCTTCAGCCCACCTCGAGATACCAGTCCAGGACGCTGCGTTGCTTTTGGGGGTTCGAGTCCGTCCGGGGCGCCACACCGACGCGGCGGCGCCATCCTCGCCAAGTCTCGACTTGGCGGCCGTGGCGAAGAACGGCCGCGCCGGGGGCGCCCCGACGTCTGTATGACCTCCTGCTATCGCGTTTCGACCCGCTCAACCAGCGCGGCGCCGAGCTCCTGGCACCAGCAGGTAGCCGATGCCCGTCACGGCGAAGAGGACCCCGATGACGACACGGAGCCGGTCGGCCATCCTCGAACCGTTGGCGGGCGCGACCCGGCTCAGTCGCGACCGACCGACCGATCAGGCTGAGACAGGTGCCCTTCCCGGGGCGGGCACCACGCCGAGCTGGATGAGCATGCCGAGCTGGTCCACGATGGCCCAACTCTCGACCACCTGGCCACCGGCGAGCCGGACGATGTGGACTTCTTGCCAAGTCGCCGACTGCCCTGTCGGCGGGATGCCCATGAGTGATCCGGTCATCGTTCCGTGGCCCGTGAGGAGGTGCGCGAGCTTGTCGCCCTCGACGATCTCCTCGTCGATCGTGTAGTGAAGATCAGGGAGTGCGGCACGGAACTGCGTGATCGAGCCCTTCATCCCTTCGCGCGTCGGAGGAGCGCCAGGGTAGGGGGAGTGATCGACGACATCGGGAGCGAAGAACTGGTCGAACGCGGCGATATCGCCCTGGTTCATCACCGTCTCGAGCAGCTGCTTCCCGGCCGCTTTGATCTCAGCAGGGGTCATGGTCATTCCTCACCGGGTAGTTGCGATCGCACCGTGGCGCCACGAGTCGCGGACTGCGAGGGCTGCGATCGGTTGTACTCCTCGGGCCGTGGCTTGTCGAGACGGTTATCCACAAGATTCCGCGTCGAGGCGAGCCGAACACGATGCGAGGGCACCCGAGCCCCGGCCTCGCCTCGAATACTCTCGCCTTCGGCGCCGTCGCCCCTGGGCAACCGCATACGTGGGCAGGACGAGGTAGTCGCCTCCTGGCTCTCGATCAGGACCTGATCGAACCAGTCCATCGGCAGGCCGCTGAGGATGGTCAACACGCCACCCTCGCGGGTCACCTTCGCGCCCGGCATGCACCTTACAGCGCCCGTCAGGTACGCGATCCAACTCTCGTGCTCGAGGCCTATCAGGTCGGCGGCCAACATGGATCCCAACGATGCCACAACATGGACGAACGGCGGCGAAGCCCGGCTCCCGATGCACCCAGGATCAGATCCACGTTGCAGCACGACCGCCGGAGGATTAGCATCGTCGGCACGCCGGTAAACCCGGCCGTTACTGGGAGGTGCCCCAGGGCCCTGCCAGCCGCCCTCTCGGGCCGCACGGCACAAACACCCATAGATCCCGCGGGCAGGTGGCCCCGGTAGCTCACGGTGCCGCGAGGCATCACAGCCCCAGGTTCATCGGTCCGCTTGGTGGACTGATCGAGGATCCATTCGTCGGTCCTGGCGCAGGCATCGCCGCTGGGAACGATGGCAATCGTCGCGGGCCGCGACGACAGGAGGGTGAGAGATGAGTGACAAGTCCGAACAGACCCTGGCAGTCTTCCTGGTCTCGGACAACAAGGGGGCGGAGCGCCTCCTCAAGAGCGTCCAGGACATCGACGCAGCCGACCCGAACGTCAAGATCATCGACTCGGCGATCGCAGAGCACACCAAGGGCGGCCGGGTCAAGATCCATCAGGACAAGCAGGTCGGCTCAGGCAGCAACGCCATGCACGGCGGCGCGATCGGCATCGTCGTGGGCGCCATCCTCCTCGGCCCCGTCGGTGCGGCGGCCGGTGGCGCGGCTGGCGCCGCCCTCGGTGGCGTGCACAACAAGCTCCACGACTTCGGCATCGACGACAAGATGATGAAGTTGGTTGCGGGCGAGGTCGACAAGGGCCGCAGCGCGGTCTTCGTCCTCTACGAGGGCAATTGGTCCCATTCCATCGACCTGGTCAAGCAGGCCGTCCAGACAGAGAGCGCATTGCTCGCGTACAGCACGCTGCCCGCCGACACAGCCGCGGCGCTGAGGGCGTTCGTCGAGCCCGTGGCCGAGGAGCTCGGCGGCGAAGAGGTGGTCTCGGACTACGAGATCGACGTCGAAGAGGAGCGGGCGGCCGCGGAAGAGGTCGAGGAGGCGCCGGCCGCCGCTGCGGCAGCGGCCGCGACGTCAGGGGGCGGCGACGACTTGACGCAGCTTGCCGGGGTCGGTCCCAAGGCAGCCGCGGCACTTGCCGCGGGCGGGTACACGACCTATGCGGCACTGGCAGAGGCCAACGAGCCACAGGTCCGTCACGCTCTCCACAGCGCTGACATGGGACCGCCGGCCAACGTCGGGACCTGGCCCATGCAGGCCAGCTTCGCCGCGAAGGGCGACTGGCAAGGCCTCATGAAGTACAACAAGAAGCAGTCGACGGCCGGCCATGGCGCGACCAAGACGGCCGCCTCATCCAAGGCCGCCGCCCACGACGATCTGACCCAGATCAGCGGCATCGGGCCGCGGATCTCCATGATCCTCTCGGATGGCGGGGTGACGACCTACGACCAGCTCCAGCACACGAGCACCGGGGAGCTGCGCGGGATCATCGCCCAGGGCGGCGCCCTGCCACCCTCGAGCCTCGACACCTGGCCCACGCAAGCCTCCTATGCCGCGAAGGGCGACTGGTCGGGATTGGCGAGCTACAACCGACACTAGACGTGACCGGCCGACTCGCGAGCGCGCGACCGTTGCAGGTCGCTCGGCGGGTCGTGCCGATCGGATCGACCCTGCGCCTGCAGGACGACGCAGAGATGCGGGCAGTGCTCACGTACGGGATCGCGACGAGCCGACCGTACGAGGGCGCTGCCGATCAGAGAGGGAGTCATGGATAGGCAACTGACCCGGGCGGTCCTCGGCGAAGGGATCGGAACATTCCTGTTCGTCCTCATCGGCGTCGGGTGCATCGTCCTCGGCGGCCTGACCGGCGCACCCTCGCCGCTCCTCGACGTCGCGCTCGCGCACGGGATCACCCTGGCAGTCGTCGTCACTGCGTTCGCGGTGATCTCCGGCGGTCACATCAACCCGGCGGTCACCGTAGGGCTGTGGGTGAACGGCAGCATCGGAGCCGCGAAAGCGGCCCTGTACATCGTCGCCCAGCTGATCGGCGCCGTCCTGGGCGCGCTCGTCATCCGTGCCACCTTCGGCGAGCAGGCATGGCAGGCGACCGGCTATGGCAAGCCGACGATGATGGCCGGCATCGATCCGACGATCGGCCTCATCCTCGAGATGTTCATGACCACCCTCCTCGTGGTCGCAGTCTTCCTGACCGCCGTCGATCCGCGCGCCGCGAAGCTCGGCGGCCTGCTCATCGGCCTGGCGATCGTCGGTGACATCCTCGTCATCGGCCCGGTGACGGGTGCTGCCATGAACCCCGCGCGCTGGTTCGGTCCGGCTGCCGCTTCTGGCGACTTCACGGATGCGTACGTCTGGACGATCGGGCCAGTCCTCGGCGCCATCATCGTCGCACTGCTGTACAGGTTCTTCTTTGCGCCGGCGACCGAGGAGACGCCGGCTTAGCTCGGTTCCTGGAGCGGCCGCACAGCGACGAGCCTTCTGGCCAGCCCGAAGCTCGTTCTAGGCATCGGATGCCTAGCGCCAGCCGAGCTCCGGAGCCACGTATCTCAGGATGCTCTCGATGGCGTGGGCGTTGTACTCGACGCCAAGCTGGTTCGGGACCGTCAGCAGCAGCGTGTCCGCCGCCTGGATCGCCGTGTCTCCGGCCAGCTCCTTGACGAGGACGTCGGGCTCCGCAGCGTACGATCGGCCGAAGATCGCCTTCGTCTGCGCGTCGAGGTAACCGACCTGATCCGACGTTTGGCTGCCGCGCCCGAAGTACGCTCGGTCGCGGTCATCCATCAGCGCGAAGATGCTGCGACTGACCGACACCCGCGGCTCCCGTTCGTGCCGGGCCGCTAGCCAGGCCTCGCGGAACAGCCGGATCTGATCGGCCTGAAGCTCGTGGAACGGCACGCCGGCGTCCTCGGTCATCAGCGTCGACGACATCAGGTTCAAGCCCTGCTGCGCCGCCCACTCCGCGGTCGCTCGTGATCCGGCACCCCACCAGATCCGGTCGCGCAGTCCGGGCGAATGCGGCTCAGGGCGGAGCAGACCCGGCGGGTTCGGGAACATCGGGGAGGGGTTGGGCTGGGCGAAGCCGACCCCGGACAGCGCCTGGAGGAAGACCTCGGCGTGCTGGCGGGCCATGTCGGCGTCGGTCTGGCCGTCCGGCGGCACGTAGCCGAAGTACCGGAAGCCATCGATGACCTGCTCGGGTGATCCACGGCTGATCCCGAGCTGCAGGCGACCGCCCGCGATGAGGTCGGCGGCGCCGGCATCTTCGACCATGTAGAGCGGGTTCTCGTAGCGCATGTCGATGACGGCCGTCCCGATCTCGATGCGCTTGGTGCGAGCGCCGACCGCCGCCAGGAGCGGGAACGGCGACGCGAGCTGCTGGGCGAAGTGGTGGACGCGGAAGTACGCACCGTCGGCACCAAGGTCCTCGACCGCCTCGGCGAGCTCGATCGACTGGACGAGGGCGTCCGCGCCCGATCGGACCTCAGAGTAGGGCGACGCCGACCAATGTCCGAACGACAGGAAGCCGATCTTCTTCACAAACCGATTCTAGGGACCTACGCCGCTCCGGGAGCGAGCCGTTGTCAGCAGTCGAACGCGAACCAGCACAACGCGTTGCGCAGCCGCTGGTCGTCGAGCACAAGTGCTCGGATCTCGAGGGGGAGTCGGGTGCGCTGCCACTGGCACTCCAAGCGGCCGGCCACCTCACCCTCGCCTTCAGGCGCTGCCGCGCGCGCCGCCCTGACCGCGTAGGCCGCAGCTCCGAGCTCGTGGGCCGCCACATGGCCGACTGCTGCGGCCTGGCCGGCAGCGTACGCGGCATGCCGTGCTGCACCGATCAGGTCCCTGGCCGCGGCGTTCGCATGGCCCGCCGCCGTGCGGGCCTCTGCCCAGGTGATCTCACCCCGCGCCCAGGCACGCCCAAGGTCGATCGCCCGGCGGGGACGGTCGTCCGTCGGCCGTGCCCGCTCGAAGTGGTGCAGGGCGTGCTCCGCGCAGTCAGCCGCCCACACTGCGAGCAGACGATGATCGGCGTCTTGGAGGGTTCCGCCGCGACGCACGGTGATGAACCGCGGATCCCGGATCTTGGGGAGGATCATCGGTCTGCCCATCTCGCTCTTGTGTCCGCCAAGGGTAGCAAGACCGGCACGCGTCAAACCTGCCTCGCCAGAGCGGCGCGACCAGAGGACATGCAGGCGGTCCACCAGGTTCGGGCACTAGGATCGAGGACGAGTTTGCGTACAATCGCGCACTCACGGGAGGAACCGGATGCCGCTCTTCATGGATCGTCATGACCTGCCCGGCATAACCGCCGAGGAGGTCGCACGAGCCCATCTGACCGATCTCCGGATCGAGTCGAAACATGCCGTCCAATTCCTGGCCTACTGGTTCGACGCAGATCGTGGTGAGGTGTTCTGTCTCGCCAAGGCGGCGCGACCGGAGGACATGCAGGCGGTCCACCGGGAAGGGCACGGTCTCGTTCCCAACGAGATCATCGCCGTCTCCGAGGATGACGTCCTCCGGTTCCTGGGCAGGGTCAACGATCCTGTCGATCAGACCCAGGCCGCGCGAGCCTTCCGCTCGATCCTCTTCACCGACTTGCAGGCATCGACGTCGCTGCTTCAGGAGGTTGGCGAGACAGCCTACATGGCGCTGCTCGACGAACACGACCTGATCATCCGACGATCGCTGGTGGCGTCGCGGGGACGCGAGGTGAAACACACCGGCGACGGCATGATGGCCTCATTCGAGGATGTGGCCAATGCTCTGGAGTGCTCGCTCGCCATACAGGACGGCTTCGAGGCCAGGATGTCCGCCGGGGCGAGGCGTGAGCTTCGGGTACGCATCGGGATCGCCGCTGGTGAACCGGTCGACCACAACGACGACTTGTTCGGCTGGACGGTCAACCTGGCCAGCCGGATCTGCGATGCGAGTGACCCTGGCCACATCCTCACATCTGACCTCGTTCACGAGATGGGGACCGATAGGGGCTTCTCGTTCGGGCAGGGATTTGACGTTGAGCTGAAGGGGTTCGGCCCGGTCCGGGTCTTCGAACTAACTCGCTGACTGGGCCATCTCCATGCCGGCACGGAGGAAGGCTCGCTCTGCATCGCTCGCGGTGAGGTCGGCCGCCCGAGCGTAGGCCAGTGCTGCGTCATCGGGGCGCCCGAGCCGGCGCAGCAGGTCTGCCCGGGCGGCGTGGAATAGGTGGTACTCGTCGAGGTCTAGATCGTCGAGGATCGTCAGCGCGGCCCCCGGACCCCGGACCTCGGCCAGGGCGATGGCTCGGTTCATGGCCACGACGGGTGTTGGCGTCATCGCGAGTAGCTGGTCGTACAGAGCCAGGATCTGGCTCCAATCCGTCGACGCGATCGAACGCGGCGTCAGCGTGTACCGCGTTGATCGCGGCCTGGATCTGATATGGGCCCGGCTGGTTCCGGCGAAGGCAGGCACGGACGATGGCCTGGCCCTCCTCGATCATCGTCCGGTCCCAGATGGCGCGGTCCTGATCGCGGAGCCGGACCATGGAGCCGTCTGCGGCGAACCGGGCCGGCCATCGCGACTCCGTCAGCAGCAGGAGCGCGAGCAATCCCGCGACCTCGGCCTCGTCGGGCATCAGGCTGGCGATCGCCCGAGCGAGTCGGATCGCCTCCTGACGCAGTCCGTCGCCCGTCGGGCCGCGGGTGCCCTCGTTGTAGGTGAGGTACAGGACCGCCAGGACCGGGCGCAGCCGGTCGGGCAGCTCCGTCATCGGACGGCACTCGGTACGGGATGTGTGCCGCCTTGATCTTGTGCTTGGCCCGGACGATCCGCTTGGCCATCGTCGGTTCGGCAACCAGGAAAGCACGCGCCACCTCGTCCGTCGTGAGTCCACCCAGGAGCCGCAGTGTCAGTGCGATCTGTGCCCCGGTCGAGAGGGCCGGGTGGCAGCACGTGAAGATGAGGCGAAGCCGGTCGTCCTGCACGGGCCCAACCTCCTCGCGTGAGTCGTCGTGCCCCTCGATCGCTCGTCGCTCGAGGAGCTCGCGCCCGCGCACCTCACGTCGAAGGTGATCGATCGCGCGATTGCGAGCGGTCGTCGTGATCCAGCCGCCCGGGTTCGGCGGCAGGCCCCATGCGGGCCACTTCCGAAGCGCGATCGCGAAGGCCTCCTGGACCGCATCCTCGGCAAGGTCGATGTCGCCGAAGATGCGGATCAGCGTGGCAACCGACCGACCGGACTCCTCACGGAAGATCCGGCCGATCAGCGCGGCATCGACGACGGGCAAGATCTAACCGCCGGCCGTGTCCACGAAAGGCCAGACCTCGATCGGCGCCGAGATCGTCCGCGTGACCTTTGAGGCCCAGCCGAGCGCGGCGTCGAGATCGGCCGCCTCGATGATGTAGAAGCCGGCCAGATGCTCCTTGGCCTCGACGAACGGCCCATCTGTGGTCAGGATATCGCCGTCGGAGACGCGCACGACTGTCGCGGTGTCAGCGTCGTGCAGGCGACCGGAGAAGACCCAGGCGCCAGCCGACTTCATCTCGGCCTCGAGCGCCTGGATCGGCTCCCAAGCCTGCTGCATCTGCTCCTCGGTCATGGGCTCCCGGGTCGCGCCGGCGACACTGTGCGTGGAGAGGAGGTATCGCGGCATGTGGTTCTCCTTGTGGTGGCCAGTCAGTCCGGCCTCTCACCTCACTACGAAGGGCTCTCGGCCGGATGGACATGCGCTTGGCCCAACTCGCGGTCATCGCCATGCGCTATTCGCCCGAGCGCTCCTGTCGCGCGGGACTGACGGCCATGGCGAGCACCTCGTCGCGCGTCGGGGTCATGTTGTGCATCCGACGGCCGTGTTCGGCTGTCGCCTCCACGACGACGTCCTCTGGCCCACTCGTCTCCCAGCCGCACGCGCAGCGGACGGTGATCAGCTCGTCATCCATCGGGTTCTCCTTCAGCCGAGGTTCCGGAAGGGTTCGGGAATGTACTCCGCAAGCAGATCGCGCCAGCCGGCGGGCAGCTCGGCGGCGACCACGGGGTCATCCTTCGCCAGCCACGCCATGTGACGCAGGCCGTGCTCGACGACCTGGGCCGTCGCGATCTCGCGCGGCGCGGCGGTCGCTTCCCCACGGGCCAAGTCGCTGCGCGCGATCGGCAAGCTGACCATCGATCCGACCAGGGCTCCATCGATCACGACCACGAAGCTGAGGATCACGGCTTCACGATCCCGTCGCCACGACGTCGAGTGGACGAGCAGAGGCTCACCGACCACATCGCGGACGATCCGGGTGACGACCTCGACGGGGTGGTCGGTCAGCCCGAGCTCCAGCAGCCAGGGAGCCGGGCCGCAGGGACCGGTCAGCTCGAGGTGATCGCCGGCCAGCCAGACGACGAACACTTCAGCCTGGACCGGACCCTCGACATCGAAGCCGTGCGGGTATCTCGTCACCCTGCGATGGTACGGCGGGGCGACGATGCCGGGTCGCCGCGGATCCGGTATGCGCTAGCACGCTCCACAGCCTGGCCGAGGATGTCAAGGCGCGTCGGCTGGCACAAGGCGATCGAAGGCCGGATCGTTCCATGGGTGGGTCTGGGGAACGAGGTTCAGCCCTCCGCCAGCCTCCGCGTACCATTCGAGCGCATCTTCGTTGGGAGTTACTCGATGGCTCGGGTCGGAGCGAACAACCGTCTGGTGATCGCCATCCTCGCGGCATGGCTCATGTCGGCGTGTGCGGCTGGCCAAGTCGTCATACCGACATTGACCGATGCGCCGACCAGCACGTCGACGCCGAGCCACAGTCCGACCCAGACTCCAACGTCGACGGGGACGGCCTCGCCCACCGTGGCGCCTGCAGCAGGATGGCGCGAGGTTCCGCCTCAGCCCTCGGTGAGCAGCGTGCAATTCCAGGACGTCACCTGGACCGGGACGCGTTTCGTGGCCGTCGGCAGTGCGCTCGACGGCGCCGGGGTCTACCTGGACTCGGCCGATGGAGTCACATGGCACCGGCAGACGAGCATCGGCGCCGATGCATACCCGATGAGGCTGGCGGCTGGCCAAGGAGGCGTGGTGGCAGTGGGTCGGATCGGCGGGCACCCGGCGAGTTGGTCTTCAAGCGATGGGCTCGCGTGGACAGCGCGCCCGGACGCCTTTCCGACACCGGCCGTCGGCACCGACACGGTCGAGGTCACCGACGTCGTCGCCAGGGGCGACGGCTGGCTTGCCGTCGGGCGCCAGGACCCGCAGTGCAACCTCGACTGTGGGCTCACTCCCAGCCGAGCGTTTGTCTGGACGTCGAGGGACGGCGTCGAGTGGACGAGGGTCTCCGGCCAGAAGGCGTTCCAGGGGGGAGGCATGGTTGCCGTCGCCCAAGGGATCGACGGGTATGTCGCCGCCGGCACCGGTTCGGGCCATGCCGCGATCTGGACGTCGCCCGATGGGTTGGCCTGGTCGCGTGTCCCGGACGACCCCATGTTCCACGCCAAGCCATCGACAGTCGCGACAGGGGTCGCTGCGCGGGATGGGGTCGAGACCGTGCTCGGGAATGGTCTTTGGGGATCCGCCCGGTGTCCACGCCTGGTGGTCAGCCGACGGGCTGACATGGTCGAATGCCCCCGTCGAGGACGGCGTGGGCGGTCAGGTGTTCAGCGTTGCGACGACACCCCACGGCTTCCTGGCCACCGGACCATCCGGCGAAGGGAGCTGTCTCGGCGGCATCTGGGCATCGACCGACGGACGCGCCTGGCGATGCGACGCTTCGGATCCAGCGTTCGAGGGTTTCGGCCCCTACGCGGCTGCTGCGTCCGACGCGGTCGAGGTCGCCGTCGGCCTGACCTCGGGCGGGGATGCACCGGAGGGTCTACCGGGGGCGGTCTGGTCGAGGGCGACGCCATGATCGACGGCGCGAGGGCCCGCTTTGGTCAGAACCGATCAGCGAAAGCGGTCGTCCGCCCGAGCGTCGGCGAGCCCGCCGAGCCGGTCCGTGAACCATCCGACTCGCACGTCGTCGCGCTGGTCGAAGGCGGGCACGTAGGGCTTGATGTCGAGCAGCGGCGTGCCGTCGACCATGTCGACATCGAGGATGTGCATCGTCGATCCCTCGATCGCCGTGAGCCGGACGGTCGACAGCCCGATGGCGTTCGGTCGAGCAGGGGACCGCGTGGCGAAGATCCCGTGGGGCTGATCGTCCAGGAACGGCGTCACGGTCATCTGCGACGAGGTTACGAGGTGCAGGTGGTAGACGAGGATCAGGTGGCTGAAGCCGTCGAGGTCAGCCAGGCCCTCGTCGAGGCTCGGGTCGAGCTCGACATGGCCCCGCACCCCGACCGCCGCCGACGCCTGGATGGGCATGCCTTCCGGCTCGGCATACGGCGTCCGGATGAGCCCGATCAGTCGGAAGGTGACCGACTCAGTCATCGACGGCGAGGATGACCTCGGTCGACTTGATGACAGCGGTAACGCGCTTGCCGGAGACGAGCCCAAGCCGCCGGGCCGATTCAGCCGTGATGGCCGACACGATCTCGTGACCGCCGTCGATCGTCACGACGACCTCGGCCATGACAGCTCCCTCGGTCACCGCCTTGACCGTCCCGGGCAGCTGATTGCGCGCGCTGATCTTCATGATGCGCTCCTTCCTGTGGTAGCGACGTCACAGAGTACTGGCAGTTGCGTCACGACACGGCACGAATGTCGAGGACCCTGCCCCAACGGAAGAACCGGACGGCGACCAGCACCCCGAACGCGGCGAGCACCAAGATCGCCGCCGCGGCGACCGACTGGTCGAGGTCACCGCCCTGGAACTCGCTGTACACGACGAGCGGCAGGGTCTGGGTCCGGCCTTCGACGTTGCCCGCGAACATGATCGTCGCCCCGAACTCCCCCAAGGCGCGAGCCCAGGTCATCACGAGGCCGGCTGCGAGCGCCGCGCTGGCGAGCGGCACCGTGATCGAGCGGAATAGCTGCCGTTCGGAGGCTCCGTCGACGCGGGCGGCATCCTCGAGATCGTGGTCCACGCCGGCGATCCCGGTGCGCGCCGACCGGATGAAGAACGGTGCCGACACGAAGATCTGGGCGAGGATCACGGCGATCGTCGTGAACGGCACCGAGATGCCAAGGAATTCGAAGGGCGCGGACAGGAGCCCACGACGCCCGAAGACCAGGAGCAGCGCGAGGCCGGCGACCGACGGCGGCAGCACGATGGGAAGGTCGACGATAGCTTCGAGCCAGCCCTTGCCCCGGAACTGCCGTCGGGCGAGCACGATCGCCAGCGGCAACCCAAGGAAGACGGTGACGAGCAGGCTGATCGCGGTGGTGACCATGCTCAGCCAAAGAGCCTCAAGGACGGCTGGCGAGGCCACCGCGACGCGCAGGGATCCATCGAGGATCGCCCGCACGACCAGGGCGAGGACCGGGAGCCCGAGGAAGAGGGCGAAGAGCCCTGCGAGCGCCGTGATCGAGCGCTCACCCCATCGCCCCGAGTGGGACGTGACCGGCCGCGACCGACCAGCCATGTCCCCGGTGTTCGCGGCTGGGCTCCGGGAGAGGGGATCGATCACTGCGCCGGCGGCAGGAACCCGAGTTCCGACAGGATGGACTGCCCGTCGGGGCCGGCGAGCCAGTCGAGGAAGGCCTTGGCGGCCGCGGCGTCCTTGGGCGTCTTGACGACCACGCCCTCATAGGTTGCGGGGACGTTTGCCGCGTCCGGCACATCGATGGGCGTGACCTTGTCGGATGCTTTCGCATCGGTCACGTACACGATGCCCGCGTCGCCCTCGCCCAGTTCGATCTTGGCGACCACGGACTTCACGTCCTCCTCCTTCGACACGACGTTCGCGGCATACGCCGCGGCGAAGTCCGCCGGGTACTCGCTCTCCTTCGCGAGGTTGTCGACGAGTTGCTTGGCGTACTTCGTGATCGGCACCTCGTCGCCGGCGCCGATGACCTTGATGCCGGACTTGGCGAGGTCCTTCGGCGAGGTGATGCCAGCCTGGTTGGCGGTCGGCACGATGATCGTCAGCTTGTTGCCGGCGAACGTGATCGGGTCGCCGTCCGCGAGCCCCTTCTCGACCAGTTTCTTCGGGTTCGTCGTGTCGGCAGACAGGAACACGTCAGCCGGCGCCCCTTGCTCGATCTGGGTCTCCAGGGCCGACGACGAGCCTGTCGAGATCGTGAGCGTCGTCCCCGGGTTCGCCGCCTCGTACGCGGCCTTGGCCTTCACCAATACTCCTTTGAGCGAGGCCGCGCCGTAGATGGTCAAGTCCCTACCGGCTGCCGTCGATGGCGCGACGGAAGCCGCCGTCGGCGGAGCTACCGAGGCGGCGATCGTTGCCGAGGGCGATGTGCCCGCGCCGCTGCAGGCCGCGAGCACGACTGTGAGGATGGCGATGACGGTGGCAGGACCCGTCTTCATGCTCGCGACTCCTTGGATGACGGGATCTCGACGATGACGTTCGTCGCCTTGACGACGCAGACCGCCTCGTCGCCGACCTTGAGGCCGAGGTCGTGGACGGCCTCCGCGGTCATCAGGCTGACGAGCCGATGCGGTCCGGCGATGACCTCGACGACCGCGGCGACGCGATCCGAACTCGATCGCGCGTGACGACGCCAGCGAAGCGGTTGCGCGCGGACTGGGCGACGATCGGCCGATCGGTCGATGCTTTTCGCCGCTCATCGAGGAGCCGACGGACCTGGTCGAGCTCGACGAGCCGCTGGCCGCCTTCGGATCGCTGCATCTCGAGCCGACCCTCTGCCTCCCAGCGGCGAAGGGTCTCGACCGACACGCCGAGCATCTCGGCGGCCTGGCCGACACGAAGTCGGGCGGGCGGGCTCGCGCCGATCTGTGACATACCTGTGAGTATCATCCAGAGAGGGCTGGCATGTCTAGGAGTTAGGCGTTTGCAGTCAGGAACGGGCTCGCTACCATAGTCGACATGCACTTCGACCCCGCTGCCCCGCCGGCAGCTCGCTGGCGGCATTGGCTGACGACGGCGCTCGGGGATCGCGGCGTGCCTCCCGACGCGACACTGGAGCTTCGGATGCGGCCGGTCTGCGAGGCTGCGGTCACCAGGCTGGAGGTCGACCTACATTGGTCGGCCACCGACGGCCAGGTACGCGCGCATGCCGAGGTGCTCGTTCCGATCCGGCGACTGCTTGGCACGGGCTGGGCTGGATGGCCCGCATACCTCGTCGCGGTGCGCCTGCTCCAAGTATTGCCCTGATCCTCGTCGTGGGATGGACGCCGAGGTTCGACGTCACACGTGGATCGCGTCCAACGTGATCCGTCGAGCGTGGATCCGGCAGATGACCCGCGTCTCGCACGCTCGTTGCTCGATGGGATAGATCCAGCCGTAGTACCCAGGGTGGCGCGTGTACTTCCGCGTCAGGCCGTCGAGATGCTCCACAGCGCCGTTGGTGACGAGCTCGGCCTCGCCCCGGATCTGCAGGTATCGGGCGGTGTCGTCTGGATCGACCATGAGCAGGCTGACCTTCGGGTCGGCGAGCACGTTTCGACCCTTCTGCCGCTCGAGGGTCGTGTTGACCTCGGCGACCTCGCCGTCGACATCGACCCACACCAGGCTGGACTGGGGCCAGCCATCGGCGCCCATGGTGGTCAGCACGCCGACGATCGGTCGCGTCAGAAGATCGCGGTGCGACGCCGGGATACGGATCGTTTCGAGCGCGGGGGTCGTCGCCGGCTGCGACTCGGGCGTAAGCGTGGTGGTCATCGGCCGTCTCCCGGCGAGGTGGCGTCGAGCGCCACGACATGCGTCGGGCGGATCAGGCACAGGATCGGGATCTCGGTCTCGGCGAAGCAGATCGGGATGGCGCCGCCGAAGTAACGGATCGGCCGGCCGGCGTACTTGGTGGCAAGCGCGTCGAGGTGTCGCGCCGCGCCGACCTCCGTCATCTCGACCACACGGCCACGCACTTCGAGGTAGCGCAGCGGGCGGTGCGGGTCGTAGCAGAGGAGCGTGACCCGTGGATCGCGGCGCATGTTCCGCTCCTTGGCGAAGCCGCGCATCGTGTTGACGCGGACGAACTCCCCGTCGAAGTCGCACCACACGACCGACGTCTGGGGAGCGCCGTCGCGCCCGATCGTCGACAGGGCGGCGACGGGCGGGCACTCGACGAGGTCACGATGCGACGCCGGGATCTCGTCGCTCACGTGATTGCGGAGGAGTCCGATCGTGCGAATCGTCATGCCGTCTCCAACTGCACCGTGAGGCCCGTCGTCCTCGATGCTCGGGCCTCGGTGGCGGGTCGCGCCAGAGCCGGACGTCCCAACGTTCGCCGCGGGTGACCCGTCGCGCGAGACGCCTGGTACTCAGCCTGGCCGTGCTCGTGCCGGCTGGGCGCTCCGGCGACGTCGCGCGTCTGGCCGGATATCGTTGTCCAGCGAGCCTGCGGACGCAGCGAGGTCGGCGTCGAGCATCGGGCAGGCGGACGTGCGAGGTGTGCGATCGATCCCCGAACCGCCGGTCGGGCCCTGGGCGCGACGAGGCGTGCCCGTCCTGGCGTGGCACTCCTTGCGGCGCTCGTGCTCTGCGGATGCGCCGCCGGCGCGCCGGAGTCGTCGGCGGATCGCATGCTCGCGGCAAGCAAGGCGGTCGAGGCTGTGCGCGTATCGACCGCGCTGGTCGAGCGGTCTCTCGCCGCGACCGAGGCCATCGCCGACTTCGCGATCGAACAGGACGTCAGATCGGTCCGGGTGCGGATCGTCGACGACCTGCATCTCATGCTGTCGGTCGCGACCCCGACGGCTATCACCTTGGCAGGACCGCCAGGAGTCTGCATCGTCGGTCCCTACTCGGCGCCGGACGACGCCGGGCTGTCCGACCGGTGCTGGGGCGACCCGGACCTTGGAACGCTGCTGGCGGCACAGCTGCCGACCGACGCGGCAGGGCACCCACAGCTCAGCTCGGATCATCCGATCGTCGTCGACGCCGCACTGCGCCGCGGTCAGGTGCGCTGCGACTATCCGCCCGGGGAGTGGACGCTGGAGGTCGCGCTCGAGCCGCTCGTCGATGGCACATCGGCGGGGCCGATCGACCTGCCGCCGGTCACCTTCGACGTCCCCTGGCAGACCGCGGACCCGATCCCGCTGCGCCTTCTCGGCACCCGATACTGTGGCCTCGCCAACGCCGTCTATCGCGACCAGGGGGAGCCCGAGGTGGCGACACCGTGAGACTCAACGACCAAGGGATTCGTCACTCGGTCGCAGGCGGATCGAGGACCCGGTAGCGGTCGAGCTCGCAGCCGTCGTAGAAGTGGAAGCCGACATCAAGGAAGGTGCTGCTCGCCTGGTAGAGGTTGGGCGTACCTTCCGCACAGATCGAGAGCGAGTTGGGGGCCTCGAACGTCTTCATCCGAGAGCCGGCGAGCAGAGTCGCGAAGCTGCGGTACGACGCGAATGTCAGATGGTTGTGTGGCTCCTGCTCCCAGGCCACCACGTAGCCGCCATCGCTGGCCGGCTGGATCGTCGGCATCGAGGCCTGCTGCGCGAGCTCGACCCGCCTGGTCCAATCCATCAGATCCGACGAGGTCGCCAGGTTCACGACGTACATCGCCCTGGTCTCATCATACGAGTGGGAGACGCCCACGAAGCCACCGTCCGGCGCGGCGATGATCTTGATGCCGTCCAACTCGTTGCCGCGATCATCCCGCGCCCCGTATCGGGAGGCGGTCGCGCCCTCGACGTCCTCGATGACCCGGCGGAGTACCGCTCGAGCCGTCCCGCCAGTCGCCGACGGCATCGAAGTCGGCACGTTTCTGAGGCCCGCCGGGGCGGATCCTACGCACCCCGCGAGCGCAGCGGCGATGGCGATGACGAGGGCCATCGGGCGCATCAACGGCGTTGCGTCGTCGCCCATCGTGGTTGCCTGGACGGGGCTGCCCGGCTACGTCTCGGGATCGACGTCGGGCTGCCTTGCAGGCAACGGGCGCCGCCGCGTCGCGAGGTCGATGCCCAGGATGACCCACCCGAGGCCCATGATGGCGATGCCAGGGATCGCGAGGGCGCCGACCACGGGGCCAGGCTCGGCCCCAGGAAGTCGAGCACGTTGGCCATGCCGAGGAACGCGGACACCGAGCCGATCGCTACCGCCAGCGCACCGACACGACTCACGAGGCCGAGCCGCAGAGCCACGAGCCCGAACCAGGCGTCCGAGAGCCACATCGCCGTCGACGCGGCGATGTAGACGGGTCCGTACCCGCCGACCCCAAGCTCGCCCGGCTGGCCGACCGCGACGATGGTCATGACCAGGTGCCAGAGGTTGGCGATGACCGCCGGCACAGCCGCCGAGGCGGCGAGCCGCGGTGACACGACCACCTGGCGCCGGTAGACAGCGACGACGATGGCGATGGCGCCCAGGTTGAAGAGCACCAGCCGGAGGTTGAAGAGGTCCGCGCTCCAGGGCACGAACGGCAGGAACGCGACGAGGATGACGGCGCCGCCGAGGACGCCGAGGACACCCAGCGCTCGTGTCATCCTCGATGGCGGGACGGCGAGCGAGCGAGCCACGGTACCGTCGCCCTGGATGTGCTCGGCGGTGGCGGTGACGATCAGGTCACCGAGGGTCCGCGTCCACGTCGTCATCATCCCGGCCATGGCACGTTCGCGCCTGGCGTCGCGGAGCTGGTCGCCGAACAGTAGGACCATCTCGTCGGCGAAGCGCGTTCGGAACGAAGCTGGATAGAGACGCAACAGCCAGCGGTACACGCGCACGTGGCCCGACTCACGCGACGCCATCAGACGACCTCGAGCGCCCATGGACGCGCGGCCTGGACGAGCGCCTGGAGGCGACGGACCTCGGCGCCGGCGATCGCCCGCCCGGTGCCGGTCAGCCGGTAGTAGCGCCGGCGCTGGTCATCGAGCTCCGGGTCCGGTCGCTCGTCGCACTCCTCGATGAGCCCGTCATCGAGGAGGCGCTTGATCGTGGTGTAGACGCCTCCGGGGCCCATGCGAGTCGTGCCGTCGGTCAGGCGTGCGACCTCGCGCATGATGGCGTAGCCGTGGCGCTCCTCGGATCCGATGGCGATCAGGACGAGTGTCGCGCTCCGCGACAGCGCCGGTGGAGGGTCGCGCTGGTCGGCGGCGTCCATCGGACGACTATATCAATGTCGGATGCAGTGTCAAGCGATACAGCGCCCAGAACGCCCGCCGGTCTCGGCAGCCCGTAGGATTGGTCGGTGACCGACGAGAGCGGCAGCTGGCATCACGGCCTCGTGGCGCGGTGGTGGGACGAATTCAACGCCCCTGAGCCGCAGGAGGTCGCGTTCTACGCGGCCGCCATCCGCCGTTTTGGCGAACCGGCGCTCGACGCCGGCTGTGGAACCGGCCGCATCCTGCTGCCGCTGCTGGCAGAGGGCCTGGACGTCGATGGGGTCGACATCTCGCCAGACATGATCGCGCTCGCCGGAGCACGCGCGGGTGCTGCCGGTCGGTCGCCGGGCCTGTTCGTGCAGCCCCTCCACGAGCTCGATCTGCCCAGGCGGTATCGCACCATCATCGTCTGCGGCGTCTTCGGCCTCGGCGGCGACCGCGACGACGACCGCGACGCCATGCGACGGTTGCACGACCACCTCGAGCCTGGCGGGACCCTGGTCCTCTGGCACGAGCTGCCCTGGGAGGGTCACGACGAGTCGGGCTGGGGACGCTGGCTGCCGCGACACCGCGCCGACATCCCTCGCGAGTGGCGAGCGAACGGCGATCGTCGCCGGGCCGCAGATGGTGACGAGATCGAGCTCATCAGCCGCCTGGTCGGGTTCGACCCCTACCGCCAGCGTCAGGTGCTCGAGATCCGGGCACGCCTCTGGCACGAGGGCAGCCTGGTACGCGAAGAAGCGGGCCGTCTGACCGAGAACCTGTACTTCGCCCAGGAGCTGCTGTTGTTGCTGGACGTGTCCGGTTTCCGCGACGTTCGCGTCGAGGCCGCGTACCAGGATCGGGCCGCGACCCCGGACGACGGCAACCTCATTCTCATCGCTCACGCCTGAGGTGCTCACTGCCACAGGCTGAAGGGCTTCTCCACAACGACTGAAGGGCCTATGCCCAACGGCTGACGGGATCCTGCCCGTGGCCTAACCCGGTCGGATCCGCAGACTGGGCCTCGACGTCGGGCGGGCTAGACTCCGGATGATGACGACGCCGGACGACCACGCCGCGCCGCCCGCCGACCAGGCCACCCCGCCGGAGGAATCGCCCGCGCCGCCAGATCGGGCAGCGCCCCCGGAGGCAGAGCCGGCGCCGTCCGTCGAGCAGGCCACACCGCCGGATCGCAGGCGGGCTCGCTACGCCCTGGCGGGCGTCGCGCTGCTCGTCGTGGTCGCACTGGTCATGTCGGCGGTGACCTGGAACCAGCCCGCGCCCGTCAGCCCGCCGGCCAGCCGGCCGACGTCCCAAGCCACGCTCCGCGCCCGACCGAACGGGGTCGATGCGGTCATCGTGGGCAGCGCCCCGTCCGACTGGGATCCCGCCGTCCAGAGCGACTACGGCTCGGCGTCGACCATCGCGCAGGTCTTCGAGGGCCTCACCGCGGTCGACGCGCAGGGCGTCGTCCAGCCCGCCCTGGCCGAGTCGTGGCGCGTGGAGGACAGCGGTCATCGCCTCGTCTTCACCCTGCGCGACGGGATCACCTATTCGGACGGCACGTCGATCACGGCCGATGACGTGGTTGCCAGCTGGTTGCGCTTGCTCGACCCGGCCAAACCATCACCTCTGGCGTCGCTGCTCTCCGACGTGGTCGGCGCCAACGATCGCCTGGCCGGCCGGGCAGGGGAGGCCGCTGTCGGCATCCACGCCGATGGTCGCGAGGTGACCGTCGAGTTCCGGCGACCGAGCTCGTACTTCCCCTCCATCGCTGCCTCGCCGACCCTGGCCGTGCTGGCGCCATCGACCATCGCCGCCTTCCACGGCGCAGCGCTGCCCACGGACCTGGTCGTCAGCGGCGCCTACCGACCGACCTCCGAGACGCTCGACGGCGTCACGCTCCAGGCCAACCCCGCGTATTGGGCAGGAGCGCCACCGCTCAAGAACATCCTCGTGGCCACCGACCTCGGTGGCCGATCGGTCGTCGAAGCCTTCGAGGCCGGCGACATCGACTACGGCCGGATCTCGGACTTCGACGCTGGCTGGATCGCCTATGACGCGACGCTCGGCCCGCAGCTCCGCAGGCATACCGAAGAGTCGGTCGACTACTACGGCTTCGACACGACGCGACCGCCCTTCGACGACGTCAGGGTTCGCCAGGCCTTCGGAAAGGCCGTCGACTGGCGGCGGATCGTCGGCCTCACCACCCCGGACGCGATCCCCGCCACCTCACTCGTGCCTCCCGGCGTCCCGGGCCGGAGCGATGCTGATGCCGTGCCCGAGTACGACCCCGATGGCGCCCGCCGTCTGCTCGCGGAGGCCGGCTACCCGGGTGGCAAGGGCTTCCCGGCGACGGCGCTCGTGACGCAGGGCTACGCCTGGGATGGTCCCATCGCCCGACAGATCAAGGATGTCCTGGGCATCGCCCTGCGCCAGGAGGCGATGCCGTTCGAGACATACTTCGAGCGACTGGAGGGCGGCGACGGCCCGACCTTCTGGGCCATGTCCTGGGTTGCCGACTATCCAGCTCCGCAGGACTTCCTGGGGCTGCTCCTGGAGTCGGGCAGCACCAACAACTACGGCCGCTGGAGCGACGCGGACTACGACTCGGCCATCGACGCTGCTGCATCGACCGACGACCCCGCGGAGCAGGCTCGCCGCTATGCCCAGGCTGAGGCGATCGTCCGTGACGACGTCCCGGTCGTACCCATGGCCTACCACGAGGGCTGGGCCCTGGGGCGCGAGGATCTCGTCGGGACCGAGGTCAGCGGGCTGGGCATCCTGCGCTTCGCCAGCCTCGACCGGGTGGCCCCGTGATGCGTCACCACCCGCGGGCATCGGCGCTGGCCGCGATCGTGCTGGTCGCGCTGTCGGCCCTCGTCTCCTCCTTGGCCCCGCTGCCCGTCGTCGCTGCCGGCTCGGTCGACTTCGATCGGCCCGCCGCCCAGTCACTCTTCCCCGACGGAACGACCTGGCAGCAGGACTTCCGCGCGGGTGCACCACCCCGTCGGGTCGAGCTGATGACTCGGCTCGAGGGGACCGAGACCTGGCTCGTCCAGGAAGTCGGCTTCTTCGCGGTCGGCAAGGACGGCTTCGAGGCGACGCTCACCGATCCGACGTTCCAGCTGCCCAACAGCCGCATCCGCTACCGCTTCCGGGTGACCCCAGCCAGCGGTCCCCCCAAGACGGGTCCCGAGGCCACGCTCCTGGTCGAGGACGATCGCATCGACTGGCAGACACTGAAGGGCGACCTGGTCACCATCCACTGGCAGGCTGGTGACATCGAGTATGCCAAGCGGGCCCTCAAGATCGCCGAGGACGCGGTCGCCAAGACGTCCGCGTTCCTCGGTGTCACGGAGACCGATCCGATCGACTTCTACGTCTACTCCGACAGCGACGACTTCCGGACCGCCCTGGGGCCTGGCACCAAGGAGTTCGTGGCCGGTCGAGCGATCGCCGAGATCCGCACGCTGTTCGCCGAGGTCGCCGTCAGCGACATCGGTTCGCCGTGGCTGTCGATCGTCGTCCCGCACGAGCTGGTGCACCTGGTCTTCGACACGGCCACCAAGAATCCGTACAACCAGCCGCCGCACTGGATGAACGAGGGCCTCGCCGTCTACCTATCTGAGGGGTACTCGAACGCTGACCGCCAGCGCGTCTCCAACGCTGTCGATCGCGGCACATTGCTGCCGCTCTCGGCGCTGGCCAGCGGCTTCCCGTCAGCACGCGAGGACCTCTTCTACCTCGGCTATGCCGAGGGCACCTCGGCCATCGACTTCTTCATCCGGACCTATGGGCAGGAGAAGCTCGTCGAGCTGATCCGCTCGTACGCCACCGGCGAGACCGACGACGAGGCGTTCACGGCTGCGACCGGCGCCGACTACGCAGCCTTCGAGGCGGGCTGGCTGTCGGACCTCGGGGTCAGCGCGCCACGAGCTGTCGGACCGCGGGCAGCCCGGCCCGGACCCACGCCAGCCGCATGGGTCGGCGACGCTGGGGCGCCGGCATCGCCCGGCCCGTCGGCCGATGGCATCCCCAGTGGCGTAGTGCCGGCCAAGCCGGGCCCGGACGGCTCCGGCTCGACCGCGGTCGGCGCTGGGGCCGCGCTCCTCCTGATCGCGGCGGCGGTGCTCATCGGCGGCCTTGCCATCCGTCGGCGTCGCAGGGGGGCGGCGCTGTCGGCTCCCGACGAGCCGCAAGGCCGGGGCGTCGGATGAGCAGCCTGGCAGGTCGCATCCGCAGCGTGCCTGGCTGGCAGTGGACGTTCGCCGTGGCCTTGCTCGCGCTCGGGTTCCTGATCGCCGTCCAGCTCGGCGCCGAGGGACCGCGGGTGCGCTACAGCAGCTCGGAGCGGCCGCCGCTGCTCGAGACCGCCCGGGAGCTCGACGCCACCCAGGCCAGCCTTCAGGCACGCATCCTCGACCTTCGGGCCCAGGTCGCCGCCGCCGAGGCCGATTTCGGCAGGCAACGATCAGGCCGTCGTGCAGCTCAACGACGAGCTGTCGAAAGCCCGCCTGGCGGCCGGTCTGGTCGAGGTCGAGGGCCCCGGGATCACCGTTCGCATCGACGACTCCGGGCTGCCGCTGCCACCTGGCGCCGCGGCCGCCGACTACCTCGTCACGGCCAGCGACCTGCGCGACCTGATCGTCGAGCTCTGGCGGGCGGGCGCCGAGGCCATCAGCGTCAACGGCGAGCGGATCGTGGAGACGACGGCATTGACCGACATCGGCACCTCGATCCTGGTCAACAGCTCGTACCTCCAGCCACCGTACGACGTGAGCGTCATCGGGCCGCCGGAGCTCTACGACCGTTTGACGACTTCGCCGACCTTCGTCGAGCTGGTGCGAGCTCGGGTCCAGGACTACGGCCTCGAGCTCGGCTTCCTGCCCTCGGATCACGTCGTCGTGGCCGCCTTCGCCGGCGCCGTCAAGCTCGTCTACGGCGGCCCGGTCGCGTCGACGCCGCCCGGCGGCCAGCTGCCCCCCGGCGGCGGGGCCGGGGCCACGCCATGAGGCAGCCGCGTGCGCTGGTCGCGGTGACCGTGGTCGCCTTCGTGCTCGGTCTCCTCCTCGTCATGCAGTTCCGGGCGCAGAACGCCGCCGGCGGCCTGGAGCAGCTGAGCGCGGCCGATCTGACGGTGCTCATCGCGAACCTCAACGATCGCAACGGCGTGCTGCGCTCCGAGGTCGCCGAGCTCGAGACCGACCTGCGAGCGGTCCAGGCCTCCGGAGCCAGCCGCGAGAGCAACGTCGATCGACTGCGATCCGATCTGACCCGCCTGGGGCTGTGGACCGGGACCCAGGCCATCGAAGGCCGCGGCGTGCGCGTCGGGGTCTCCGGCCCGATCACCGCCGACGCCGTCAATGACCTGCTCGATGAGCTTCGGCTGGCCGGTGCCGAGGCGATCGCCATCGAGGACGTTCGCGTCGTGGCTGGGACGACCGTCTCCGGCCAGCCTGCGGACCTGGTGGTCGAAGGCGTGAACCTGGGTTCGTCCTTCGACATCGTCGCGATCGGCTCACCGCCGGCCCTGCAGGCGATCCTCGATCGCCCGGGCGGCATCGTCAGCCGCATCGCGGTCGGCCAGCCGGACGTGCTGGTCGACGTCACGTCGAGCGATACACCGATGCAGCTGCCGGCCACCCGGCGCGACCTCATCCCTCAGGGCGCCACGCCCCGCATCTGACCCCCTCTGGTATCCTGCCGCCTCGTGCGAGACCTCAGCCAGCGCGCGCTGGACACCGCCGTCCAACGCGGCGCGACGTATGCCGACGTGCGCGTCGTGCGGCGCAGCGAGGAGTCGATCTCCGTCAAGTCTGGCCGCGTCGACGCGGTCGGCTCCGGCGAGACCGAGGGTTTCGGCGTCCGCGTCCTGGTCGACGACGCGTGGGGCTTCGCGGCATCGAACGCGCTGACGGGCGAGGAAGCGGACCGCGTCGCGGCGGAGGCGGTGCGCATCGCCAGGGCCTCGGCCACGGCCGCGCGCCGGGCCGTTGCCCTCGACGACCGGCCGGCGGCAAGGGGCAGCTACCGGACAGCCTACGAGATCGACCCCTTCGCGGTCTCCATCGAGGACAAGGTCGCGCTCCTGCTCGAGGCGGAGCGGACGATGGGCGAGACGTCGGGCGTCGCCTTCGCCGAGGCATCCTACGCCGCGCAGCGCGAGTGGAAATGGTTCGCGGCCTCGGATGGCTCGGAGACGGACCAGGAGATCACCCACGTCGTGGCCGCGCTCGAGGTCAACGCCGTCGACGGCGATGAGCTGCAACGGCGGTCGTACCCGGATTCGGGTCAGGCGGCCGGCTGGGAGTGGGTCGTCGGCCTCGATCTCGTCGGCAACGCGGCACGCATCGCTCCCGAGGCTGTCGCGCTGCTCTCCGCGCCGCAGTGCCAGCCGGGGCGGCGGACCGTCATCCTCGATCCGACACAGCTCTACATGCAGGTCCATGAGAGTTGCGGACACCCGACCGAGCTCGACCGGGTCTTCGGCACCGAGGCGTCCTACGCCGGGACAAGCTTCCTGACGACCGACAAGCTCGACGAGGGCTTTCGCTACGGCTCTGACCTGGTGACGATCGTCGCCGACGCCACGTCGCCCGGCGGGATGGGCACCTTCGGCTGGGACGACGAGGGTGTCGCCGCCCAGCGGGTGCCGCTCGTCCAGGACGGCATCCTGGCGGGCTACCTCACGTCACGCGAGACGGCACCCCGGATCGGCCGCCAGAGCGGCGGTGCCATGCGCGCCGACGGCTGGGACCGCATCCCGCTCATCCGGATGACCAACATCAACCTCCTGCCGCGTGCCGGCATGACCCTGGCGGACATCGTGGCCGACACCGACGACGGCCTGTATCTGGCCTCGAACCGCTCCTGGAGCATCGACGACCGGCGACTCAACTTCCAGTTCGCCACCGAGGTCGCCTACGAGATCAAAGGCGGCAAGCTCGGCGGCATGGTCAAGAACCCGACCTACACCGGCATCACCTACGAGTTCTGGCGCTCGTGCGATGCGGTCGCCGACGCCTCGAGCTATGTGCTATTCGGGACGCCAAACTGTGGCAAGGGCGAGCCCAGCCAGATCGGTCACGTTGGCCACGGTGCGAGCGGGGCGCGCTTTCGGGACGTCCAGGTCGGGGTCGGCAAGTGGTGAGGGCTCCAGACAGCCAGGCGCAGGCTGCCGCACGTACCGTCCTGGCCTATGCCGCCGCCGCTGGGGCCACGCAGGCCGAGGTGCTCTTCTCCGAGGGCGACTCGGCCCTCACGAGGTTCGCGAACAGCGAGATCCACCAGAACGTGGCCGAGCGCGACGCGCAGGTCAGCCTCCGCTTCGTCGATGGCCGCCGCGTGGGCTGCGCGGCCACCAACCGGCTGGATGACGAGGCGCTGCGCCGGCTGGCGGATCGGGCGGCCACCATCGCGCGTTTGCAGCCGGAGCAGGACGAGGTCATCGAACTGCCCGAGCCGGCGCCGATGACGCTGGTGCCGGGGACCAACAGCGCCGCAACGCGGGATGCCTCGCCGGAGTCACGCGCTGCGGCGGCGCGGGCGGTCATCGCCGCCGCCGATGCTGTCGGCGTGCTGGCCTTCGGCTCCTTCACGACTTCGGTCCAACGCATCGGTGTCGTCAACAGCAGGGGCGTGGACGTGGTCGAGGAGCGAACCTCGGCCGCCCTCATCACGGTCTCCATGGGCAGCGACGGCGAGGCAGGCTACGCGTCGTCGACGGCGGTCGACGTGACCGACATCGACGCTGCGGCCATCGGACGAGAGGCGGCCGAACGTGCCCGTGACTCGCGTGGTGCGGTGGCCATCGATCCGGGCGACTATCCGGTGGTCCTCGAGCCGTACGCCGTGGCCGACCTGCTCGGGACGCTTGGCTACGTGGGCTTCTCGGCCCTCGCCGTGCAGGAGGATCGCTCGTTCCACGAGCCGGGGCGGGTCGTCGGCTCAGAGCTGGTGACCATCGTCGATGATGCCGGGGATCCGGCCGGCGAGCCGGCCAGCTTCGACTACGAGGGCGTGGCCAAGGAGCGCGTCACGCTCATCGAGCGAGGGGTCTGTCGCGACGTCGTGTATGACGCCCAGACCGCGCATCGGGTCGGGCGGCGATCGACCGGTCACGGCCTCCCCGCGCCGAACTCATATGGTCCGTTCCCACTGAACATGCTCATGGAGGTCGGCGATGCGTCGCATGATGAGCTCGTGGCCGGCATCGACCGGGGGCTGATCGTGACCCGTTTCCACTACACCAATCCGGTCCACCCGAAGCTGGCTATCGTGACCGGCATGACCAGGGACGGCGTCTTCCTCGTCGAGCGCGGCGAGATCGTCGGACCGGTCCGCAACCTGCGCTTTACCCAGAGCTACCTGGCCGCCCTCGCCGGGGTCGAGGCGGTCGGTCGCGACCGTCGACGCGTGAGTGGCGACTTCACCGCCGTCGTGGTCCCGGCCGTGCGCATCTCGGCCTTCAACTTCACGGGCGCCACGGAGCACTGAGCACCCTCGTGACGACCCCGCGCCCGGTGCTGGACGTGCGCCTCGGCGACCGGGTTACCCTCGCGCGACCGCATCCCTGCGGCTCGCGCGAGTGGGCGGTTCGACGCGTCGGCGCCGACATCGGCCTGCGCTGTCTCGGCTGTGACCGGCGCGTCATGCTCACCCGTGCCGATCTGGAGCGACGGCTGCGCGGACCGATCGTCCGGGAAGGCGCCCGGTGAACGAGCAGACCCGCCTGCCCTTCGACGACCTGCCGGAGCCCATCGGCGAGACGGCGCCGGTGACGACGGTCGAGCCGCCCGCGCACGAAAGCAGCGCCAACGATCTGTCTGGGGCGACCCGTTCGGCGGCCGGTTCGGAAGCGGTCGCCGGCCTGGCGACGCTGGAGCTGCCCTTCGGACCTGACGAGGGCCCGCGCATCGAGACGGCCTCGGCCCTCGACACGACCCCGGGCGCCGCCTCGGTCGCTGCCGCGCAGGCGCCGGCCACGGCCGACGAGGCGTTCGTGGCCGTCGAGGATGCCGCGGACGTGGACGCGACGGTCGGCGGCGTGCTGCGCAATCGACGCTTCCTGGCGCTCTGGCTGGCTCAGGTGGCCAGCCAGATCGGCGGCAACATGGTGCTCTTCGGGTTGACCGTGATGGTCGCCGATATCGCCGGCTCGAGCGCATCGGTCAGCCTGCTGATCCTGACGTTCCTGGTGCCCGCGGTCGTCTTCTCGGCACCGGCCGGGGTCTTCGTCGACCGCGTCGACCGCCGCATCGTGCTGGTCGCGACCAATGTCGCACGCGGGGGCGTCTTCATCCTGCTCGTCGTCCTGGTCACCAACATCACGGCCACCGACACACGGCTGCTGGTCATCTACGGCCTCAACATCGTGGTCTCGACGTTGACCGTCTTCTTCGCTCCGGCGGAGGCCTCGATGATCCCGATGCTCGTCGATCGGCGTCAGCTCCTGGCCGCGAACAGCCTCTTCACGCTGACGCTACAGGCAGCATTCGCCATCGGCTTCGCCCTCCTGGGTCCGCTGGCGGTGAGCCTCTCGAGCGTCGTCGCGCTGATCATCTTCGTGGCCATCCTCTACTTCGTGGCCGCCGCGCTGTGCGTGACGCTGCCCGCGGCACCGCCGCGGGGCGAGGCGCCGGCCCGTGGCGCCATCGGCGAAGCCGAGCAGGCGATGGCCTCGATGGCCGTCGATCTGCGCGAGGGGATCGCCTACATCCGGGACAATCGAAGCATCTTCTGGTCGCTCAGCTACCTGGCCATCAGCGCCTCGCTCATCGGCGTCATGGGCGTCCTCGGTCCCGCCTTCGCCCGGGACGTGCTCGGCCTGACCGGTGAGGGCCTGGCGGTCCTGCTGCTGCCGCTCGGCGCCGGCCTGGTCATCGGCATCCTCTTGCTGAACGCCTATGGGCGGCTCTTCCCCCGCCGTCGCGTCATCGAGGGCGGCCTCATCGGGCTGGCCGTGTCCATCGCGCTGCTCGCTCTGGCCGAGCCCATCTCGACGTTCCTGAAGGGCACGCCAGGAGGCATCGGCAATCTGGTCTCCCTGCTCGGGATCGTGGTCATGCTGGCCCTGGCGTCGGGCATCGGCTACGCCTTCGTGGCTGTGCCCGCCCAGACGCAGTTGCAGGAGGAGCTGCCGGAAGACATCCGCGGCCGCGTCTTCGGCGTGCTCAACATGCTGGTCAACATCGCCAGCTTCCTGCCCATCATCCTGGTCGGCTACATCGCCGACGGCGTCGGGCCGGACACCGTCCTGCTGGCCTGCGCCGTCCTGGTCTTCGCGGCGGGCATCCGCTCGATGGTCGCTGCGCCGCCGCTCGTCTCGGCATCGGCCGTGCCCAGCCATCTCGAGCCGACCGACCCGATCACCGTCACGACGCAACCGCGGCCGCGTCGGGTCAGCCCGCCGGCAGAGCCCGCACGGGGCGTGGACGACGCGGGGCAGGGCAGCCGATGAGCCGCGTCGCCGTCGTCTTCACGGGCGGCACGATCGCCATGCAGCGCGACCCGGCGGCAGGAGGGGCGGTGCCGACGCTATCCGGTGCCGCGATCCTCGAGCGGACGTCAGGGCTGGACGCGATCGCGACGGTCGAGGCGGTCGACTGGGGCCTCGTGCCGGCATCCCACCTCTCGTTCGCCCAGCTGCTCGACCTTGCCGCCACCGTCAGGCTCTCGCTGGCAGGCGCGGATGTCGCCGGTGCAGTGGTGGTCCAGGGCACCGATGTCATCGATGAGACCGCCTTCGCGCTCGACCTGCTGGTGCCCGGTGCCAAGCCGGTCGTGGTCACCGGCGCCATGCGCACCGCGGACGATGACGGCTACGACGGCCCCACGAACATGCGCGATGCCGTCCGGCTGGCGGCCGCCCCGGAGGCCCGCCACCAGGGCGCGATGGTCATCCTCGGTGGGACGATCCTGGCCGGCGACGATGCCATCAAGGTGCATACCAGCGCCCACACGGCCTTCGAGTCTGCCAACGACGGTCCGCTGGGCAGTGTCGCCGACGGTCGTGTCCGCCTGACACGCCGTCGGGCACGGCGTCGCTTCCTGCCGGCCATTCCCGAGTCCGCGGTCGAGCCGATCGACCTGGTGACTCATGTCGTTGGGCAGGACGGCCGTCCGCTTCGCCTGGCGCTCGCGGGCGGCGCCAGGGGCATCGTGGTCGCCGCCACGGGGGCCGGCAACACGCATCCCGACCTGCTGGCGGCGGCGCAAGAAGGGATGGCGACGGGCATCCCGATCGTGCTGACGACCCGTTCGCCGCATGGCCGGGCCACCGCCACCTACGCTTTCCCCGGCGGCGGGGCACGATGGCTCGCGGCCGGTGCGATCCTGGCCGGACCACTCGGCGGACCCAAGGCGCGCATCGCGCTCGCGCTGGGTCTTGGCGCCGGGCTGGACGCGGCCGGACTGCGAGCCCTCTTCGGGCCGTGAGGCGGCCACCGGACCTGATCGTCCTCGGTCGAATCGCGAGCCTGGCGGGCGAGGAGGGATTCGGCTGGCTGGAAGGCCTGGCGGTCCTCGAAGGGCGCATCGTCGCCGCCGGACCTCGCCACGACATCGTGGCCTTGGTTGGCGCCGGCACGCGGACGATGGAGCTGGCGCCGGGCCAGGTGGCCTTGCCATCGGTGACCGATGCTCACCTTCACCTCGTCGACGCAGCGCTGGCAGCCGACGATGTCGACCTGGAAGGCTCGGCGACGCTCGAGGTGGCCCTCCAGCGCGTGGCGGACGCCGAAACGGCACGCCTGGCCGATGGCGATCGCGACGGCTGGCTGCAGGGACACGGCTGGCCGACAGACGCCTGGGTTGCGCGGCCGACGGCCGCCGATCTCGAGCACGTGGCGCCCGGGAGGCGGATCGCCCTCTGGTCGCACGATCACCACACGATGTGGGTGAGCATGGCGGCGCTGGCCGAAGCGGGGATCGAGGCCTCGACGCCGGATCCGGCCGGAGGCGTGGTCGGCCGCGATGCCTTCGGTCGTCCCGATGGCCTGCTCCACGAGCACGCAACAGGTCTGGTCGCTGCGGCGATCCCGCGGCCGAGGCCATCGGCGATCGACGATGCGGTCACGCGATACGCCAGGCGGTTAGCCGCCGTCGGCGTGACCGGCGCGCACGATCCCGGCAGCCTGACCGCGGATGCGACGCTCGCCGGCGGCTTCTCGGCCATCAAGGCGATGGCGGAGGACGGTCGACTGCCGCTTCGTGTCCACGCCGGCCTCCGCGGCGCACAGCTCGAAGCGGCCATCGATGCCGGCCTGCGAAGCGGTCAGCGCGTCCTGCCCCGACCTGACGCCGGGCCGACGGAGCGACGCGCGGTCGACCGATTCCGGGTCGGCTGGCTGAAGCTCTTCGCCGACGGCAGCCTCGGTTCCCGGACCGCGGCCATGTTCGAGCCGTACGACGATGCGTCGACGCGACCCGGTCCTGGCGGCCCGCATGGCGGCCTGCTCGAATCGTGGGAGGCGATCAATGGGCGTGTCGAACAGGCCGCCGACGCCGGCCTGGCGACGATGATCCATGCCATCGGCGACCAGGCCGTCAGGACAGTGCTCGACGCCTTCGAGGCCGTCGATCCGGGGCGGCTCGCCGTGCCCGCCCTGATGCCCCGCATCGAGCACGCTCAAGTCGTGCAGCCGGTCGATAGAGGTCGGTTCGCGCGTCTGGGCGTGGCCGCCTCCGTCCAGCCCATCCAGCTGCGCAGCGATCTGGAAACGATGCGCCACGCGATCGGCTCGCGCGCCGCCCTGGCGTTCCCACTGGCCAGCCTGGCCGCTGCCGGCGCGCTCCTGGCGTTTGGCACCGACGCGCCGGTCGAGCCGCCCGATCCGTGGCCGGGCCTCGCAGTGGCGGCGACGCGCTGGGCGCCGGAGTGGGGGACCGATGTGCCACCGGCCGAGCCATCGGAGCGCCTCACGCTCGCCGCGGCGCTCCGGGCCGCGACTGTCGGCCCCCACAGCTCGGCGGGCGAACCGCTGGCTGGACGCCTCGTGGTCGGCGAAGCGGCGGACCTGGTGGTCGTGGCGCTCGGCGACCACCACGACCCCGTCGGTGCCGCCGAAGCGGTCCGCACGATCCCGCCACTCTTGACCATGCTCGACGGCGAGGAGCGCTACCGGACGCCCGGATTCGACCGCTGAGAGGGCGGCAGCGGCGCTTGTCGTCACCGGCATCTTACGGTCGTTGCACTGATGCACCACAGCGCGTCGGATTGCAAGGTCCGCGGCAAGGCAGCGGGCGTTCGATTCGGGGGAGAGCCCCCGCGGCGTCACCCGGTTCCCCAGGTGAGACAGCTCGCTGCGGGGGTTCTTCCGTGGCCGAAGAGCCGGTCGCGCAGAGGGCCTCTGGTATCATCCCGTCCTCGCGGGCGGCTAGCTCAGCTGGTTAGAGCACTTGCTTGACATGCAAGAGGTCACTGGTTCGAGTCCAGTGTCGCCCACCAACCGAAGACGCGTCGATCGGGACGCGCCACCCGGATCGGCATCTCCAGAGAGTCCGGCCCTCGGCTGCAAGCCCGGACAGATGCCGAGGTAGGCGTCACCACCCGTGAGCGGCCGGCGAACCGGCCCGGGCGCCGCCCGTTAGCGCGGCCATGAGCGCGCTGCGACCATCGGTCGCGGCGAAGGCGGGTGGGACCGCGGAAGGCACGGCCTTTCGTCCTGTCGTTGGACGGAAGGCTGTTCGATTCTCCGGGAGGGCTCGACGATGAGCGACGAACAGGGACAGGCAGCGGGCGCGATCCTCGACGAGGAGCTGCTCGTGGCGCCCGAGCGTGGCTCGGTCGAGGAGCTGCTCGACGCAAGCGCCGGCGATGCGCTCGACCCGATGCGCCATTCGGCAGCCCACGTCATGGCCGAGGCGGTCATGGACCTCTTCCCCGGCACGCGGCTGGGCATCGGGCCGGCCATCGAGGACGGCTTCTACTACGACTTCGAGCTGCCGCGTCCGCTGACACCCGGACGACCTGGCGGCCATCGAGGCGCGCATGGCGGCGTCCGTCGCCGCCGACCATGCCTTCGTCCGCCACGAGCTCGATCCTGACGCCGGTCGTGCCTGGTTCAGCGAGCACGGGCAACCCTTCAAGGTCGAGATCCTCGCCGATCTGGCGGCCGCGGCGATGGCCGCGGGTCAGCCGATGCCGCCGGTCTCGACATACGAGCACGGTCCGTTCACCGACCTGTGCCGAGGCCCGCACGTCGCCTCGACGGGCGCCATCGGGCCGTTCAAGCTGCTGTCGGTGGCCGGCGCCTACTGGCGGGGCGACGCGGCGCGGCCGATGCTGCAGCGCATCTACGGCACGGTCTGGGCGACGCAGGAGGAGCTCGATCGCTACCTCTGGCGGCGTGCCGAGGCCAAGAAGCGCGACCACCGCCGCCTCGGCGCGCAGCTCGACCTGTTCAGCTTCCATGACGTGGCGCCGGGCGCGGCCTTCTGGCATCCCAAGGGCTGGACGCTCTACCAGACGCTGCGCGCCGCCATGCGCGAGCTGCAGGCGAAGCGGGGCTACCAGGAGGTCTACACGCCACCGCTCGTGCACCAGAAGCTCTGGGAGCGCTCGGGGCACTGGGAGCACTACCGCGACAACATGTTCCTGGTCGAGGCCGAAGGGCAGACCTTCAGCCTCAAGCCCATGAACTGTCCCGAGTCGCACCTTCATCTATCGCAGTCGGACGCGGTCGTATCGCGACTTGCCGCTGCGCCTGTCCGAGTACGGCATCCTCCATCGCACCGAGCTCTCGGGCGTCCTGTCGGGGCTGACCCGCGTGCGGCATTTCGTGACCGACGATGCCCACATCTACCTGCGGCCGGAGCAGATCGGCGCCGAGATCGAAGCTCTGATGGGCGAGATCCGCGAGTCGTACGCCTGGTTCGGCCTGACGCCGACGCTGACCTTCGGCACGCGTCCCGACGAAGGCGCTGGGCGATCCGATCGTCTGGGAGGAGACCGAGGTCGATCATGCGCCAGGAGCTCGCCCGCTCAGGACTGCGCTACCGCGAGAAGCCCAAGGACGGTGCCTTCTACGCGCCGAAGATCGACATCCAGATCGAGGACGCGCTGGGCCGCGAGTGGCAGACGGCGACCATCCAGGTCGATCGCGTCATGCTGCCCGAGCGCTTCGACTTGTGGTACGTCGACGAAGAAGGACAGCAGCAGCGGCCGGTCGCCATCCATCGCGCCATCTACGGGTCGCTCGAGCGGTTCATCGGCGTGCTCGTCGAGCACTTCGCTGGCGCGTTTCCCTTCTGGTGTGCCCCGGTCCAGGCCGTCGTGGTGCCCATCGCCGACCGCCACGTCGAAGCCGGCCAGGAGCTGGCGACGGTCCTTCAGGCAACGGGCATCCGGGTCGAGGTCGACGACAGCTCGAACCGGATGCAGAACAAGATCCGCCTCGCCCAGGAGCAGAAGGTGCCCTACATGCTCGTGCTCGGCGATCGCGAGGTCGAGGCTCGCAGCGCGGCGCCCCGCACGCGGGCTGGCGAACAGCAGCCGGCCGAGACGTGGGAAGTGTTGGCCGACCGGCTCGCCGCCGAGGCTGCTGATCGACGGCCATGACCCAGCCACCATGCCGGCATCCCCTGATCGAGGTCGGCGGAGGGTCTCGATTGCCGCTCGCCAAACGCCCATGCTATAGTCCCGCGGGCGACGGGGGCCCACGGTCGGCAGACCGCCGAGCCCGCCGCCAAGGAGTCCGTACGGAAGAGGAACGAGCCTGAGTCGAGACCTGCGCATCAACGAATTGATCCGCGTCCCGCAAGTGCGGGTCGTGGACGAAGACGGGAGTCAGCTGGGGGTCATGGCCACCGGTCGAGGCTCTCAGGCTTGCGCAGGAGAGGGGCGTCGACCTCGTCGAGGTGGCTCCCATGGCCGCTCCGCCGGTCACGCGTCTGCTCGACTACGGTCAGTACAAGTACGAGCAGACCCGTCGTGACAAGGAGGCCCGCCGCCACCAGCGGTCGGTCGAATTCAAGGAGGTCCGGCTCACCGCCGAAGATCGGCAAGGGCGACTTCGACACCAAGGTCCGGCGCGCCATCCAGTTCCTGGAGGACGGCGACCGTATCAAGGTCTCCTGTCGCTTCCGGGGACGGGAATTGACCCACGCGTACCTGGGCAGGGATCTCCTGCTGCGGTTCGCCGATCAGGTCCAGGACCACGGCGCGGTCGAACGCCAGCCGCTTCTGGAAGGCAAGTCGATGTGGATGGTCATCACCTCGACGCACAAACCGAAGCTCCAGGCGGCCAGCCACGTCGATGGCGAGGTGGCCAGCCGAGGCAGAGCAGGCGCCGACGCGCGAGGCTGCCGTCCCGGAGCCGAGCGCTCCTGTCGCCACGAAACCGCCGCCCAAACCCGCTGCAACGAAACCGTCCGCCAAGCCAGCCGCCGCGAAAGCGGAAGCCAAGCCAGCCGCCGCGAAAGCGGAGCCACGCCAGCCGCCGCGAAAGCGGAAGCCAAGCCAGCCGCCGCGCAAGCGGAAGCCAAGCCAGCCGCAACGCCGCCGCCCCCCGCGGTCGTCGCGGTCGCGCCAGAGGCGACCGAGGCGGCACCGCCCGCAGGAGATCGATAGCCGTGCCCAAGATGAAGAGCCACAAAGCGACCCAGAAGCGCTTCGGCGTCACGGGCAGCGGCAAGGTCGTCCGGGTCAAAGCCTGGCGCGGCCACCATCTCGAGATCAAGTCGTCGCGCCGTACCCGGCGCTATGCCGGCAAGGTCGTCCTCGATGCGACCCATGCCGAGCAGATCCGGCGACTCCTGCCGTACCTCTAGGAGCACACCGAACCGATGGCACGCGTCAAGCGCGGCGTCGCCGCACACAAGCGCCACAAGCGGCT
Organism: uncultured Chloroflexia bacterium; assembly: GCA_963833535.1. GTDB lineage: Bacteria > Chloroflexota > Limnocylindria > Limnocylindrales > CSP1-4 > CSP1-4. The sequence goes on from CAWHYC010000001.1 coordinate 371,246, forward strand.
GCTGCAGGCCGCTGAGGGTCGCAAGGGCACTCGCTCGAAGCTCATCAAGCCGGCGCGCGAGGCACTCCTCCACGCCATGGCCTACAGCTATGTCGGCCGCAAGCAGCGCAAGCGCCAGATGCGCAGCCTGTGGGTCGTGCGGCTGAACGCCGCGGCGCGCCAGAACGGCATGACCTACGGGCAGCTCATCAACGGCCTCAAGCATGCGCAGGTGGAGCTGGACCGCAAGGTCCTGGCGGACATCGCCGTGCGCGATGCGGCGACGTTCAGCCGCATCGTCGAGGTCGCCCGCCCAGCCTGACGGCCGGTCGGGCCGCCGCGACGTGGACCTTGCCTCGGTCAGCGCGGATCTCGACGCTCTCCGCGGTCGTGCCCTGGCGGCCATCGGCGCCGCTGCCGACCTGGCCGAGCTCGAGGCGGTCGAGCTCTCCGTCCTGGGTCGCAAGCAAGGCGAGCTGACGGCGATCCTGCGCGGCATCGGGGCGCTCTCAGCGGACGATCGGCCACGCGTCGGTGCGCTGGCCAACGACCTGCGCCTCGAGATCGAGGCCGCCCTGGCCGGCCGTCGGAAGCGTCTCGCCGGCATCGCCCTGGAGGTCCGGCTGGCGGCAGAACGGCTCGACCCGACCCTGCCCGGACGACCGCTGCGCCGCGGTTCGCTGCACCCCATCGCGGAGACGGGCCGCGAGATCGCGCGCATCTTCGGCCAGTTCGGCTTCGTGACCTACGACAGCCCGGAGGTCGAGACCGACGCGCTGAACTTCCAGGCGCTCAACATCCCGGCCGACCACCCGGCTCGCGACCTGTGGGACACGTTCTACGTCGACGTCCCGGCCGTCGACGGCGACCGCCTGCTGTTGCGCACGCACACGTCGCCCGGACAGATCCGGGTCATGCGACAGACCGAACCGCCGATCCGCGCCCTGCTGCCCGGTCGCTGCTATCGCTATGAGGCGGTCGACGCCAGCCATGGCTTCGAGTTCTTCCAGCTCGAGGGCCTGATGGTCGATGAAGGCACGAGCCTCGGCCACCTGCGCGGCCTGCTCGACGAGTTCGCGCATGCGATGTTCGGGGCCGGCCGTGCCACTCGCTTCCGGCCCGGCTACTACCCCTTCACGGAGCCATCCGTGGCCTTCGACATCGGCTGCCTCGTGTGCGACGGCGTCGGCTGCCCGGCCTGTGGTCGGACGGGCTGGATGACCATCCTCGGGGCCGGCATGGTCCACCCCGTCGTGCTGCGCAACGGCGGCATCGACCCGGAGCACTTCCAAGGCTTCGCCTTCGGCATGGGCATCGACCGCATCGCGATGCTGCGGCATGGCATCCACGACCTGCGCTACTTCCTCGAGAACGACCTCCGCTTCCTGGAGCAGTTCTGATGTTCGTGCCGATCTCGTGGCTGCGTGAGTTCGTGGACATCGACCTGACGCCCGACCAGCTCGCCGCCCGATTGACCCTGCTGGGCATGGAGGTCAAAGGCATGGAACGACGCGGCGACGACTGGCGATCGGTCGTCGTCGGTGAGCTGCTCGAAGTCGCCCCGCATCCTAACGCTGACCGGCTGTCGCTGACCCGTGTGCGCGTCGATGAGGCCGGCACCGAGCTGTCCATCGTCTGCGGCGCCACCAACATCGCGGCCGGCCAGCGCGTGCCGGTCGCTCTGCCGGGGGCCGTGCTGCCCGGCGACCGACGCATCGAGCGCACGGCCAAGATGGGCGTCACCAGCGAGGGCATGCTCTGCTCCGGCGACGAGCTGGGCCTGACGACCGATGCCGATGGCATCCTCATCCTGCCGGAGGGGAGCCCCCTCGGTCGGCCGATGACCGAGCTCTACGGCGATGTCGTCCTGGACATCGATGTCAAGCCCAATCGCGGAGACGCGCTCTCGATCGTCGGTCTGGCGCGCGAGATCGCTGCCGCTACCGGCGCCTCGCTCCGGCTGCCCGCCATCGAGGTCCTGGGATCGGGTGACACCGCCGGCGAGCACCTCAGCGTGACCGTCGAGGACGCACGCCTGTGCAGCCGCTTCGTCGGTCGCTGGATCGACGGCGTGGCTGTCGGCCCGTCGCCACTCGAGGTCCAGCTTCGCCTGACGGCCGCCGGCCAGCGGCCGGTCTCGAATGTCGTCGACGCCAGCAACTACGTGATGCTCGAGCTCGGCAAGCCGGTCCACGTCTTCGACGGCGCAGCTGTCGCCAACGGTGCCATCGGGGTCCGGCTGGCACGGTCTGGCGAGCGCCTCGAGACGCTCGACCACGTCTGGCGCGACCTGACCCTGGATACCCTGCTGATCACCGATCCGCGCGGGCCGCTGGCCATCGCCGGCGTCATGGGCGGCGCCTCGAGCGAGGTCGGGGAGGGGACCACGACGGTCGTCGTCGAGTCGGCCATCTTCGACCCCGTCTCGATCCGCCGGACCGCATCGCGCTACGCCCTGCGCAGCGAGGCGAGCCTTCGATTCGAGAAGGGTCTTGATCATGCGGTCGCCCTGACGGCAGCCCATCGCACGGCGCAGCTCGTGGCCGCCTGGGCCGGCGGGCGCGTGGCCCAGGGTGTCGTCGATTCCGACCCCATCGAGCGGCCGCGCCGGCGGGTCCCATTCCGACCCATGCGCGTCGATCGCATCCTCGGCGTGACCGTCGCGCTCGATGAGCAGCGCTCGCTGCTGGCTCGCGTGGGCGTCGAAACCGAGCCCGCCACCCCTGGCGTGGCCATCGTCATCGCCGACGGCGTCGAGGTGATGGCCGATGGTGGCTCCGAGGCCTTGGTGGCGATCATCCCGGGGCATCGTCGGGATCTCGCCATCGAGGCCGACATCGTCGAGGAGGTCGCCCGCATCCGCGGCTACGAGACGATCCCACCCGCGTTGCCCTCGACACAGACGCCTTCGTACCGGTCGGACCCGCGGCGGTCGATCGATCGAGCTCGCGACCTGCTCTCGGGCCAGGGCCTCTCGGAGGTCGTGACGCACGGCCTCGTCGCGGCTGCCGATCACGAAGGCCTGGGCTTCGCGAGCGACGACCGAGCGACCATACGCGTCGTCAACCCGGTCGCCCACGATCACGTGCAGCTGCGGCGGTCCCTGCTGCCCGGCCTGCTCAGGGTCCTCGCCGACAACGAGCGCCAGCGGCGTGCCGATGTCGCGATCTTCGAGGTCGGCAGCGTCCATCACCTCGCCGACGGCATGCCCATCGAGACGGTCATGCTCGGTGTCCTGCTGGCGGGCGACTGGGTCCCGCGAGCTTGGGACCAGCCCGGACGGACGGCCGAGATGGCCGACGTCGTCGGCCTGGTCGAGTGGCTGGCGGCCCGGCTCGGGGTCGGTCGCCTGGAACGCGTCGCGAGCGCGCCATGGGATCACGTCGAGCACCCGGGGCGGGTCGCGGCCCTGCGAGCGGTCGACGCCGACCTGGTCATCGGTCGCGCCGGCGAGCTCGACCCGCGCTACGTGGCGGCTGCCGACGTACGTGCCGAGCGCGTCGCGTTCGCCCTGCTGGAGCTCGATGCCCTGGCCGACGCCACGGCGACCGCACGGCGCCTGGTCCCCATCCCACACGTCGCCGCCGTGGAGCGAGATGTCGCGGTCATCGTCGACGATGCGACGCCGGCCGCGGTGGTCGAGTCGACCATCCGCGATGCTGCCGGGCCGATGCTGGCGGACGTCACGCTCTTCGACCGCTACCGTGGCGCGCCGCTCGTGGCCGGCGAGGTCAGCCTCGCGTACCGCCTACGGCTTCAGGCGGAACAGACGCTGACTGACGAGGCGATAGAGTCGCTCGTCGCTGCCGTCGTCGTCGCCCTGCGCGACCGCTGCGGAGCGCGCCTTCGCGTCTGACATGGGCGCGGTGGACGGTGCCTCGGTGCGCCGGTCGGTTGCCGCGCCGGTCGCGGCGCTGCTACCCTTCACGCGGTTGCCAGCCCGCGCGGAGTGGAGATGGACCTCGAATTGTTCCTCAACAGACTGACGGCGGCTGACCTCGCGCTCCTGCTGATCTATGCCGGTGCCTTCATCCTGGGCTTCTTCCAGGGCGGCACGCGGGCGCTTCTGGGCCTCCTGGCATGGCTCTTCGCCTTCGTCATCGGCGTCACCGTCTGGCAGCCATTGGGCGACTGGCTGAGCGGTTCGTGGACGCTCTACACCCTGCCCTACAACCAGATGCTCGCCTTCCTGATCGGGTTCATCACGTCCCTGGTCATCGGCGGCATCCTGATCGTCACGTTCACCAAGCGCTCGGCGCTCCTGCCACGCTGGCCGCTCGTCGATGAGCTGCTCGGTGGCTTCCTCTTCGTCGTGCTGGCCGTGCTCATCACGGGAGCCATCCTGGCCGCTCTCGATACTGCCTACCCGCTGGGAGTGGCCGGACGCTCGGACGTGCCCTGGCTGACCACGATGCACGAAGCCCTCACCGGATCGGTCATCGGTGGCTGGATCGACAGCACCGTCGTGCCCTTCCTGATGACCGTCTTCGGGCCGATCATCCCCGACGAGTTCGAACGGCGGGTCCTCGGCCCGGCGTGACCGCGGTCGCTGCGGGCATCGCCTCCGAGGCTGGGCGAGGACCACCGCCGGACCCGCTCCTGCGGGCCTTCTACGCGCGCCCGGTCGATGAGCTCGCCCCGGCACTCCTCGGGACGCGGCTCTTCCGGCGGTGGCCGGACGGGGCGCGAAGCAGCGGCTGGATCGTCGAGGTCGAGGCCTACGGTGGACCGGAGGATGCTGCCAGCCACGCGAGGAGCGGTCGGACCGCTCGCAACGCGACGATGTGGGGCCCTGCCGGCCACGCCTACGTCTATCGCGTCTACGGCATCCACCTATGTCTCAACATCGTGGCCGGCGAAGCCGGCGCGGCCAGTGCCGTGCTCGTCCGGGCGGTCATGCCCGAAGGCGACGACGCCCACCTTCGGGCGCGACGTGAAGGTCACGATGGCACCTCTATCAACACCATGCGACTGGCCTCGGGCCCGGGCAACGTCGGTCGGGCCTTTGGCATCGACTTCGCGCTCGATGGCACGGATCTGACCGAGGCTGGCCCGCTCTGGCTGGAGGCTGGCGAGCCGGTGGGCGACGAGATCGCCCGCGGGCCGCGGATCGGCGTCGCCTATGCCGGACCCGACTGGGCCGCACGCACGCGCCGCTTCGGCCTGCGCGGCCATCCGGCGCTCTCCCGGCCCTTCCCGCCGGAGACCTAGGCATGGATGCCAAGTCCATCGGGTTGCTCGAGTTCGCGGTCGTCCGCGAGCGACTCGCCGCAGCTACGGGCTTCGCCCCGTCGCGCAGGCTGGCCGAGGCCGTCGAGCCGAGCGCGGATGCGGCCCTCGTCGCGCGCTGGCTGGACCAGACGGACGAGGCTCGGGCGTTGCTCGCGGAGCGGCCGGGTGTCGGCATCGGGGGCGCACGCGACATCGGGCCGGCCATCGAACGCGCCGCCCGGGCTGGTCGGCTCGAGCCGCTCCAGCTGGTGGATGTGATGGTCACGCTCGATGCAGCGGCGCGCGTCCGCGATGCGCTGGGCGAAGAGCGTCGGCCGCTGTTGCGTGACCTCGGTCGGCGCATCCAGCCGCTGCCGCACGTCCGCGGCCGATTGGAGCTGAGCCTCGATCCGGCCGGCGAGCTGCTGGATTCGGCCTCGCCGGCCCTGGGCGGCCTGCGCCGCAACGTGCGCGTGACTTACGAGCGGCTGCGGACGAGGCTGGAGCACCTCATCAACGGCTCGGAGCTCTCATCGGCGCTCCAGGAGCCGATCGTCACGCTCAGGAACGGCCGCTACGTCATCCCCGTCCGAGCGGAGGCGAAGGGCAGGGTCCGGGGCATCGTCCACGATCAGTCGGGCAGCGGCCAGACACTGTTCATCGAACCGCTGGTCATCGTCGAGCTGGGGAATGCCTGGCGCGAGGCGCAGCTTGCCGTCGAGGCCGAGGAGGCGCGCATCCTCGATGACCTGTCGGCGCTCGTGGGCACGGCCGCGGAGGCGCTCCGCGAGGACCTCGGGGCGCTCGCCGATCTCGATCTATGGTCTGCCAGGGCGCGTCTGGCGGCGGAGCTGGACGGCGTGCGCGCTGCCACCAGCAGCGAAGCGATCGTGGAGCTGCTCAGCGCCCGCCACCCGGGCCTCTCCGGCCGGGTGGTGCCCATCGACCTCCGCCTCGGTGACGGGTACACGGCGCTGGTCATCACGGGGCCCAACACGGGCGGCAAGACGGTCGCGCTGCGCACGCTGGGCCTGCTCACCCTGATGCATCAGGCCGGACTGCACATCCCGGCGGCCGAGGGCAGCCGATTGCCCATCTTCCGTGACGTCTTTGCCGACATCGGCGATGAGCAGTCGGTCGCCCAGTCGCTGTCGACGTTCTCCGGCCACATGCGCTCGATCGTGCGCATCGTCGAGGCCGCCGGGCCGGGCTGCCTCGTGCTGCTCGACGAACTTGGCGCGGGAACCGATCCGACCGAAGGCTCGGCGCTGGCACAGGCGCTGCTCGACCACTTCATCCGGGCCGGAGCCCTGGTCGCGGCCACGACCCACTACGCCGAGCTCAAGACCTTCGCCCACAACGAGGCGGCGGCGCGCAACGCGTCGGTCGAGTTCGACCTCGAGACCCTCAGTCCGACCTATCGCCTCCAGATCGGCTTGCCCGGCACGAGCCACGCATTCGCCATCGCGGAACGCCTCGGGCTGCCGCATGCGCTGGTCGAGGACGCGCGATCCCGATTGTCGCGGCTGCAGGTCGAGTTCGAGGCCACCCTGGCCAGCATCCGCGAGGCTCGCGACCAGGCCGAGGCGGCGACCGTGCGGGCCGAGGCCGCGGAGGCCGCCGCAGGAGAGGCGAAACGGACCGCCGAGCTGGAGCGAGCCCGTGCCCGTCGTGAGCGCGACGACGCCTTCATGAGCGCGCGGGAGGAAGCGGACCGAGCCCTGGCGGCCCTCCGGAACGAGATCCGCCGCGCCCGCGGCGTCCTGGAGCAGGAGCCGCTCAGCGTGGCTCGGCTGGACGAGCTCGAGGCTCGCCTGGATCGGGGCGTCGAGGCCATGCCACGACCCCGGCGGCGCGAGCAGCCCCCGCCTGAGCCACCGACCGTGACGACCGCCGCCAGGCCATGGGTCATCGGTGACCACGCTCGAGCGCGTACCAGTGGCTGGACGGGTCAGATCGTGGCCTTCGAGCGCGCCGGCGCGGCGGTCGCGCTGCAGGCCGGCGACCTGCGGGTCGTGGTCGATCGCGACGACCTGGAGCCGGTCACGGTCGCGGAGGTCAACGTCCAGGCACGGGGCGGCGCGCCACGGTCAGGTCGTCGCGGTGACTTCGGCGCACGAGGCGAGACGTCGAGGGTGCCGAAGGGCCCATCGACGCAATCGACGACGAACGCCGGGCCCGATGGGAGCGACGTACCGCTCGTCGTGCCGTCCTCGCTCGACCTGCGCGGGGCCAGGGTGGAAGAGGCGCTCGAGACGCTCGATCGCTACCTCGGTCAGGCCAGCCTGGCCGGTGCACCACGGGTGACCATCATCCACGGCCACGGCACGGGCGCGATGCGCGATGCCGTGCGGGCCATGCTGGAGAGCCACCCGCTCGTCCGGGACTGGCGCCCGGGCGAACGCGGCGAGGGCGGCGACGGAGCGAGCATCGCCACACTCTGATCCAGGGGCGCCCGGCGGGCGCGCCGGTCATCGCTGGGCCGGCCTCAGGATGTCGAGTCGGACGGCCGCCAGGGGTCGGCTTGGGGCGGCCCTAAGGGGTCGGCTTGGGCGGCTTGCCGCCACCGCCGGGATCGGGCGTGGGTTCCCCGCTCGGTTCCGCGGATGGGACCGGCGTGGCGCCACCGATGATGCACATGGCCTTCGGCGGGAACGGCGCGCCCCAGGAGCGGCCGTAGGGGTGGAAGCTGCCCAGGTTGTAGAAGTACGACGTCGTCGAGCGGTCCAGCCCGCCTCCGACGCCGGCGCCCTTTCGGGCGCGTGCGATCCAGCGCTGGTTCTGCTTCTGCCAGGCCGGGAAGGCCGACTCGACCTTCGAGAGGTCGAGGAAGCCCTTGGTCACGGGCGTGCCGATGCAGCCGTCCTGCCAGCGGGCTCCGGTCTCCTTCTCGATCTGCATGCCGACCTTGGTGTAGTCGACCTGCGTCGGCTGCGTGCCATCGATGAAGATCTCGCGCACCGTCTTGTTCGAGAACGGACCCGGCTTGAGGCCGGTGAACGCGTCGACGGTCGCCTCCTTGAGGCCCTTCGGCCGAGTGAAATCTCGGATAGCAAAGTCACGCGAAGCCGCCTGCATGAATCCCTGCCACACATACGTCGTGACGTCGATCGAGAAGACCGGATTGCCGGGTGTGCTGACCACCGTGTTGTCGCTGTTGCCGTTCCAGGCGCCGACCGTCAGCGCGTACTCGCCATTCTCGCGACCCTGCTTGGACGGAGCTGCGATGAAGCCGTAGGCGTTGAGGTCCTTGGCGTCGTTGTTGGTACCGGTCTTGAGGGTCGCCGGGCGACGCTGGCCCTCCTTGTTCCGGATGTTGAACTTGCCCCAGACCGGGTTGATCCGGGGATTGGTATTGCCGGTCAGGATGTCGGTCACGATGTAGGCCGCCTGCGGGCTGACGGCCTTGGTCCCGGCGGGCGGCTGGTAGGGCGAGATGACGTCCTTGCCGGTCGCGTCCTTGACAGTCAGGATCGTGGTGTGGCCGATGTACCGGCCGCCGTTGGCGATCGTCGCATAGCCGTTGACAAGGTCGACAGGATGGACCTCCTCGCTGCCGATGGCTAGGCTCAGGCCGGCCTGGGACTCGTCCCCCAGGAATTGCAGGCCGAGCTTGCGGGAGGTCGCGAAGACGCGATCGATACCCGTGTACGAGAGTGCCTTGATGGCCGGGATGTTGAGCGAGAACTGGAGGGCGTTCCGCATCCGGATCGGTCCCCGCTCGAGGTTGTCGGCGTTGGTCGGGATGTACGACCGTCCGCTGCGCGCGAAGTTGGTGGCCACATCCATGAACATCGTGGCGGCGGTGATCGTACCGGCGTCGATGCCCGTCACGTAGTTGAAGGGCTTGAAGGCCGATCCGGGCTGGCGCCAGCCGTTGGCCAGGACGTCGAACTGCGGCTGCAGCTTCTTGGTCGCCTTGGCGGCGTAGTAGTCAGCCGAGCCGACATAGGTCACGACCTCGCCCGTCTGCCAGTCCATGGCGACGAGGGCACCGTTGAAGATCTTCTTGTTGCGGAGCTTGGCCATCCAGGGCTTGTACGCGATGCCGATCTGCTTCGCGTACGCCTTGGGATCCTTGGCGTGCGGCAGGATGGCGGCGGCCTTGACCCAGCGCTCGCCCAGCTGCTGGAGCTTCCAGTCGAGCGTGGTCACGATGTTCAGCCCACCGCGCTCGAGGACGGGACATGTGGCGGCGCCCGGGTCGCACAGGAGGTCGGTCAGCTGCTGCCGCACGGCCCACACGAAGTGCGGGGCCTTCCAGGTGGGCGCCACGCGCGGCGCGAGCACGACAGGTTCCTTGCGCGCAGCATCGAAGTCCGCCGCCGCGTAGTGGATCCCGCGCTCGGTGCTGATGGGCGTTCTGCCCTGTTCCATCAGGTCGAGGACGGTGTTGCGACGTTGGACCACGCGCGCGTCCTGCGGCACGACCAGCGTGCCGTCGTCCTGTTCCTCGGCATTCCGGATGAGGTCGTAGTTGCTGGGTGACTGCGGGATGGCGGCCAGGATGGCGGACTGCGCCAGGGTCAGCTTGCTGAGGTCGCGAGACCCCGAAGTAGTCCTTGGCCGCGGCGCGGATGCCGTAGTTGTTGTTGCCGAAGAAGTTCTGGTTGTAGTAGGCGGTGATGATCCGTCGCTTGCCGTCCAGGCCGGGATAGGCCTGCGTCACGCGGATCGACTGGATGATCTCCTTGATCTTGCGCTCGACCGTCCGTTCGGGGTCCTGGACCAGGGCGGGATCAAGGAGCCGCTGGCGCACGAGCTGCTGGGTAAGGGTCGACGCACCGCGCCCGTCACCCTTGAGCGTGTCGAGGGCCGCCGAGCCCAGGGCCACCGGGTCGAAGCCCGAGTTCGTCCAGAAGGTCTTGTCCTCGACCGCGGTCAGGGCGTCAAGCAGAGCCGGCGAGATCTCGTCGAAGGTGACGACTTCGCGGCGCTCGGCGCCGAAGCGGGCCAGCTCGACCTTCCCGGTACGGTCCCAGATGATCGACTGCTGGTTGAAGGCGATGTCCTCGAGCGCGGTCGGCTCGGGCAGGTCCCGAGCATAGAACGCGTACGCGGAGACGGCGCCGATGAAGGCGATACCGGCGACGGCCAGAAAGGTGGCGAAGAGGAAGAGGGGGAGGGCGACCGCAGCTGTGCGCGCCACTCCTCCGCTGCGCCCGCGGCCGCCATTTCGGCGGCGCGCACGGCGGCGCTGGAGGCTCGTTTGCATGCGAGAGGCTACGTTACCATACTTGGTCGGCTTGCCCTTCCGGCGAGCTGGACACACGGCCAGACCGCAGCGCGGACCCCGTCTGCTCTTGACGCTTGGGCCGTTACGTTTGTTCCGTCCGTGAGGAGTGCTGCTGATGTCCCACGCCCCCGGCCTCCTCTCGGAGCTTGGCTGGCGCGGCTTGCTGCAGGCAAGCACCGAAGGCCTCGAGGCCCGACTCGAGCGTGGCCCGATCAGCGCCTACGTCGGCTTCGATCCGACCGGCCCATCGCTTCACGTGGGTCACCTCGTGCAGGTCTTCCTGCTGACGCACCTCCAGCGCGCCGGGGGACGACCGGTCGCCCTCATCGGTGGCGGCACGGGCATGATCGGCGACCCGTCGGGCAAGAGCGCCGAGCGGAATCTCATCGACGATGCCACGCTCGACGCGAACAAGGCCCGCTTCCGCGATCAACTCGGCCACTTCATCGACTTTTCGGCAGGGTCGGCGGGGGCGGTGATGCTCGACAATCGAGCGTGGCTGGGCGGCTACACGCTGCTCGAGTTCCTGCGCGATGTCGGCAAGCACTTCACGATCCCCTACATGCTGGCCAAGGAGTCCGTGCAGGCTGCGGCTGACGTCCGGGCTGTCGTTCACCGAGTTCAGCTACATGACCCTGCAGGCGGCCGACTTCCTGCACCTCTATCGCGAGCACGGCGTGGAGATGCAGATGGGCGGCGCCGACCAGTGGGGCAACATCACGGCCGGCCTCGAGCTCATCCGCCGCGTCGAGGAGGCGGAGGAGGGCGACGATGCCCACGCCTTCGCCCTCTGCAGCCCGCTGCTGACGACCTCAGATGGCCAGAAGATGGGCAAGACGCAGATCGGGCGCCGTCTTCCTGGACCCGACGCTCACGCGGCCCTTCGACTTCTACCAGTACCTCGTCACCCAGCCGGATGACCTCGTCGGGCGGCTCCTGCGCTGGCTGACGCTCCTGGATGCCGCCGCCATCGAGGCCTTGGAGGCCGAACAGGCCGCGCATCCCGAGCGTCGGCCCGGCCAGCGCGCCTTCGCCCACGACCTGACCGCCCGCGTGCACGGTCATGAGATGGCCGATCGACAGGCGCGCGTGGCAGAGGCCGCCTTCGGCGCGACCGAGATCGACGACCCGGCGCTGCTCGAGGAGCTGTACGAGGAGCTCGACGGCTTCACGGCGACGCCTGACGCGCTGCGTGCCGGCGCTGCCGATCTCGCCCAGGCGTCCGGTCTGTTCGCCAGCAACGGTGAGATCAGGCGTTCCATCAGCCAGGGTGGCTTGACCATCAACGGCCAGCGCATCGGGGCGCCGGATGCGGCCGTGACCCCCATCGCGGAGCGCTGGTTCGTGGTGCGCTCCGGCAAACGGCGCCTGGCGGTCGGGCGGCTCGAGGGCTAAGCCAGGCGGCCTCGTCAGGCCGCCCCGATGGCGACGATGAGGCGGGCGTTCTCGTCGGCCGAGCGGACCGTCAGGCGGAGATGGCCGCGCAGCGGGTTGGCCGGCCCGAAGGTGCGCGGCACGAGCCCATGATGGAGGAGCCGCTCGGCGGCGGCTTCGGCGGCGTCATGGTCGCCGATGCGCACGAGCAGGAAGTTGGTGACCGAGGGCAAGGGCGCCCAGCCGGCCGCGGCCAGGCCATCGGCGAAACGCTCACGTTCCGCGACCAGGCCACGGACGTTGGCGGCAGCGATATCTGGCCTGCGTAGGGCGGCCGCGCCGATGGTGGCGGAGATGGTGGAAACCGAGCCTGGCGGCCGATAGCGCTCCAGGCGAGCGATCGTCTCGTGCGTCGCCACCCCATAGCCGATGCGGATGCCGGGCAAGGCGAAGGCCTTGGAGACGGTGCGCACGACGATGAGCTGCGGATACCGGTCGCGCAGGGGCACGACGGTGCGCCCGGTGAACTCGTGGTAGGCCTCGTCGACGACGATCGTACGGCCCGGCTGCGCCGAGACGGGCCGCGGCGTCGAGGATGGCCAGCACGTTGGCTTCGGGCTCGTCGCGGCCGGTCGGGTTGTTTGGCACCGTCAACCACACGAGCTGCGCCTCGCTCAACCGAGCCAGCATCGCGGGCAGATCGAGGGCGAAGCCGGCCTCAGGGCCGAGGCGGGGGACGACCATCACCCGGGCCGGTCGCTGCGAGGTCAGCACGCCGTACATGCCGTAGGTCGGGATGGGCACGATGGCCGTGCCCTCGGGCGGCAGGAAGGTCTTGGCGATGATGTCGAGGACCTCGTCCGCGCCGGCGCCGACCAAGATCTCCGACGGATCGGCGCCGACATAGGCCGCTGCCGCCGACGCCAGGCTGGCGTATTCGGAATCTGGGTACTCGTTGAGCGTCGGGTCGAACGGGCCGGGCAGCACCTCGGCGAGCCAACCTGGCTCGCTCGGTGAGGTGTTCGTGTCGAAACGCACGACCGACTCGGGCGCCACGCCGTAGCGGGCCGCGATGGCCTGGTTGGACGGCTCCCAGGTGTAGACCTGGCTGGTGCCCGTCCGGCGCCCGGCGTCGGTCATCGAGTGGTCTCGGTCACCGAGCGGTCTCGGTCGACCCAGCCCAGGGGCAGCGGCGCGCGCCTTCCGTACAGGTCAATGCCCGGCGGCCTCGGTCTCCTTCTTGTGCGCCTCGATGACCTTCTGCGCGACGTGGGAGGGCACCTCCTCGTAGGAGGCCAGATCGGCCGAGAAGGAGCCCCGGCCGTGAGTCAGCGAGCGCAGCTCGGTCGCGTAGGTCGGCAGCTCGGAGGCCGGCACCTGGGCTCGGACGATCTGCATGCCGCCGTCGGTGTCGAGGCCCATGACACGACCACGGCGGGTGTTGAGGTCGCGGTTGACGTCGCCCATGTACTGCTCGGGCACGCGGACGGTGACGTCCATGATCGGCTCGAGCAGGATGGGGTTCGACTCCTGGATGCCCTTCTTGGTCGCCATCGCCGCCGCGATGCGGAACGACATCTCGTTCGAAATCCACGGTGTGGAAGGAGCCGTCGAAGAGGGTCGCCTTGAAGTCGATGACCGGGTAGCCGGCCAGCGCACCTTCCGAGGCCACCTCGCGGACGCCCTTCTCGACGCCGGGAAAGAAGCCCTTGGGCACCGAGCCGCCGACGACGTGCTCGGCGAACTCGACGCCGCCGCCCGGGTTGGGCTCGATGGTCAGCCAGACGTGGCCGAACATGCCGTGGCCGCCGGTCTGCTTCTTGTAGCGGCCCTCGACCTTGGTCGAGCCGCGGATCGTCTCGCGGTACGGGATGCGTGGCGGATGCGTCAGCACGGCGGCCCCGAACTTGCGCTTGAGCCGCTCGACCGTGACCGCGACCTGGTTCTCGCCCTGGGCGTAGAGGACCTGCTCGCCGGTCTCCGGCGGCCGATCGAGACGGACCGTCGGGTCCTCCTCGAGCAGGCGGGCGAGGGCGGCGCCCATCTTGTCGAGGTCGGCCTTCGTCTGGGGCTCGATGGCGACGGGCAGGGTCGGCGGCGGGAAGACCATGGCCGGCAGCCGGAGCGCGCGCTCCTTGGTCGAGAGCGTGTCGCCGGTATGCGTGTGGGCGAGCTTGGGCACGGCGCCGATCTCGCCGGCGCCGAGTTCGGCGGCCGGCTCCTGCTCCTTGCCGTGCAGCAGCAGGATCTGGCCGATGCGCTCGTCCTCGCCCTGCTCCGCGTTCCAGACATGGTCGTTGGTCTTGAGCACGCCGGACAGGACGCGGACGTACGAGAGGCGACCGACGAAGGGGTCGGCGGTCGTCTTGAAGACGCGGACCATGAGCGGGCCAGCGCGATCCGGGGCGACCTCGACCGCCGCGCCCTTGCCGTCCTGGGCACTGGTCGGGGGCTCCTCGCCAGGCGAGGGCAGGTAGGTGACGATGGCGTCGAGCAGGTCCTTGATGCCGATGTCGTGGGCGGCGCTGCTGACCATGACCGGCGCCAGGACGCTCTCGCGGACGCCCTTGTGGAGGCAGGCCTCGAGCTCAGCGTCTGAGATCTCCTCGCCCTCGAGGTACTTGGTCAGCACGTCGTCGTCGGCCTCGGCGGCGGCCTCGAGGAGCTGGTCGCGTCGTCGCGCGACCTCGGCCTCCAGCTCGGTGGGGATGGGGATCTCCGTGCGCACGCCCTTCTCGAACCGGTAGGCCTTGCGATGCAGGAGGTCGACGAAGCCGCTGAACGTGGCCGCCGCGCCGATGGCCAGATGGAGCGGCGCGATCTTGGGCCCGAACTCGGCGCGCAGGGCGTCGAGCGCCCGCATCGGGTCGGCGTTCTCGCGCTCGCAGCGGGTGAGCACGAAGAGGGCGGCCGTGCGGAGCCGCCGGCCGAGCGCGATGGCGGTCTCGGTGCCGGCCTCGACGCCACCGGAGGCATCCATGCAGATGATGGCCGCATCGACGGCCTCGAAGCCCTCGACGACCTCGCCCACGAAGTCGGCGTAGCCGGGCGTGTCGATCATCGTGATCCGATGCCCGTCGTGGTCGAAGCTGGCGACCGCCAGCGACAGCGAGAGCTTGCGTTTCTGCTCCTCGGGCTCGAAGTCGAGGATGGAGGTCCCGTCATCCACCCTGCCCAGGCGGGTGACGGCTCCTGAGGCGAGCAGGAGATGCTCGCCGAGCGTCGTCTTGCCGGCGTCACTGTGACCGGCCAGGACGACGTTGCGGAGGTGCGCGAGATCGACGCTCTTCATGGGCTGGGCGAACCTCGATGCGTGAGGGGGCGAGGGTGGATGCTCGGTGCGGTGCCGCCGACCAGTTTAGTAGAATCCGCTGCGATGTCCGGTCACTCCAAGTGGTCCCAGATCAAACGCCAGAAGGGCGTCAACGACACCAAGCGTGGTGCCGCCTTCACCAAGGTCGCGCGCGACATCACGCTCGCTGCACGCTCGGGCGGCGGCGCCGACCCCGACGGCAACTACAAGCTGCGCCTGGCCATCGAGAAGGCGCGTGCCGTGAACATGCCGGCCGACAACATCAAGCGCGCCATCGAGCGCGCGGCCGGGGCGGGCGAGGGCGAGCAGATCGAGGAGATCATCTACGAGGGCTATGGCCCGGGCGGCGTGGCCATCCTGGTCGAGGCGGCGACCGACAACCGCAACCGGACGGCGGCCGACGTGCGCGCCATCTTCACCAAGGCCGGCGGCCAGCTGGCCGGCTCCGGGGCCGTCGCCTGGCAGTTCGAGCCGCGTGGCTACATCACCGTCGATCGGACCGGCAACGATCCCGACGAAGTGGCGCTGCTGGCCATCGATGCCGGGGCGACTGACGTGGACACCGAGTCGGATCCGATCGAGGTCCAGACCGACGCCACGGAGCTCGAGTCGGTGCGCCGGAACCTGGAGGCGGCCGGCGTGGCCATCGATTCCGCAGAGCTCGCGATGCAGGCCATGAACACGGTCGAGGTCGATGCCGCCCATGCGCGCTCGAACCTGCGGCTCATCGAGCACCTCGAGGACCACGACGACGTCCAGCGCGTGACCGCCAACTTCGAGATCCCCGACGAAGTCTTCGCCGAGGCGGCGTCGGCTTGATCGTCCTGGGCATCGACCCCGGGACGGCGATGACTGGCTATGGCCTCGTCGAGCGGACCGGGAGCCGGCTGCGCGCCGTCGACTACGGCTGCCTGGAGACACCGGCCGGGATGCCGCTGCCGGAACGATTGCTGCTCATCCAGGACGGGCTCATCGACCTCGTCGAGACGCACCGGCCGGACCTGGTCGCCGTCGAGCGGCTCTTCTTCAACAAGAACGTCCAGACCGCCTTCGCCGTCGGTCAGGCCAGGGGAGTCGCGCTCTTGACCGCCGCTCGCTACGGCCTGCCGGTCCATGAGTACGGCCCCCACGAGGTCAAGCTGGCGGTGACCGGTCACGGCCGTGCGGAAAAGCTGCAGGTCCAGCGCATGGTGCAGGTCGTGCTGGGCTTGGCGGTGCTGCCCCGGCCGGACGACGCCGCCGATGCCCTGGCCATCGCCATCTGCCTCGCTCACGCCCATCGTCCAGCGGCCTGAGGGCTTGCCAGCGTGATCGCGTCGCTGGAAGGGGTCGTGGGGGCGGTGAGCGCCAATTCGCTGGTCCTCGAGGTCGGGGGCATCGGCTACCGCGTCTTCTGCGGCCCAGGGACACTTGCCGCGGCCAAGGCCGGCGGCAGGCTCAAGGTCCACACCCATCACGTCGTGCGCGAGGACGCCCAGGCGCTGTATGGCTTCCGCTCGACCGACGAGCTGGGCTTCTTCGAGTTGCTCATCACGGTCACCGGAGTGGGGCCGAAGGTCGGGTTGGCCATCGTCTCGTCGCGCAACGTGACCGACCTGCAGCTGGCCATCCTGCAGGCCGACGAGGCCGTCCTTGTCTCCGTCAGCGGCGTGGGCAAGAAGCTGGCCGCCCGGATCATCCTCGAGCTGCGTGAGAAGGTCGCCGCGGCGGGCACGGCGGCCGGCGTGGCCGGAGCGCGCGGCGCGGCCGGTGGAGTAGGGGAGACCGAGGTCGTGGCCGCGCTCCAGGCACTCGGCTACTCGACCGGAGAGGCGAGGGAGGCGGCCAGGGGGGCGGCGATGGCGGGCGCGCCGGGCGACTCGCTCGAGGATCGGGTCAAGGCTGCGCTACGCGTGCTGCGGCGCGACTGAGGCTGCCAGATCGTGTCGAACGCATGTTCACATTGACGCTCGGACCTGCTAGACTCGACACCGATGGATGAGAACGGGCGGATCGTCGGCTCGGCGGCGCTGGCGGTCGAAGAGGCCATCGTCGAGACCAGCCTTCGGCCGCGCGTCCTCGAGGAGTACATCGGCCAGGAGAAGGTCAAGGCCAACCTCCGGATCCTGCTCGAAGCGGCACGGCAACGAGGGGAGGCCGCCGATCACGTCCTGCTCTACGGCCCGCCCGGCCTGGGCAAGACGACGCTGGCCAACATCATCGCCCGCGAGCTCGGGGTCTCCATCCACACCACGTCCGGCCCGGCCATCGAGCGCCCCGGCGACCTGGCCGCGATCCTGACCAACCTCGATGAGCGTGACGTGCTCTTCATCGACGAGATCCACAGGCTGAACCACGCCGTCGAGGAGATCCTCTACCCGGCGATGGAGGACTTCGCCATCGACGTCATGATCGGCAAGGGTCCCAGCGCGCGCTCGCTGCGCCTGAGCATCAAGCCCTTCACCGTCGTCGGCGCCACGACCCGGGCCGGGCGTATCAGCTCGCCGCTGCGCGATCGCTTCGGGGCCGTCCATCGACTCGACTACTACGAGATGGAGGAGCTGGCGACCATCGTCGCCCGCTCGGCGGGCATCCTGGGCGTGGTCATCGATCCAGATGCGGTCCAGATCCTGGCGCGTCGGGGGAGGGGCACGCCGCGCATCGTCAATCGGCTGCTCAAGCGCGTGCGTGACTTCGCCCAGGTGCAATCGGACGGGCACATCACCGAGCGCGAGGCGGACGCCGCGATGCTGGCCATGGACATCGACGACGAAGGCCTTGACACCACCGACCGACGCCTCCTTGCGGCCATCGTCCAGAAGTTCGCCTCCGGTCCGGTCGGCGGAGCGGCCGTGGCGGCCATCCTGGGCGAGGAGGTCGAGACCATCGAGGACGTCTACGAGCCCTATCTGCTGCAGCTCGGCTTCCTCGACCGCACGCCGCAGGGCCGCGTCGCCACGGAGCGCGCCCGCGAGCACCTGCGCAAGCTCGGCTACGACGTCCCGCCGCCGCGGCGCGCGGAGCGGACCGACGTCGGCCTCTGGGATGGCGTGACGGTGTCGGGCGAGCCGTCGCCGTGACCGCGATCGCCGGCAACGACGAACTGGCGCTTGCCACGCGCGGGCTGGTCAAGCGCTACGGCTCCCGGACCGCGCTCGACGGCCTTGACCTGACGGTCCCGAGCGGCGTCGTCTACGGCTTCCTTGGCCCAAATGGTGCCGGCAAGACGACGACCATGCGCCTGCTGACCGGGTTGCTCCATCCCGATGCGGGCACCGTCGAGGTGCTCGGCCGGCCCTTCGGGCGCGGCGACCGCAAGCGCCTCTTCGACGTCGGCGCCATCATCGAGTCGCCGTCGTTCTACCCCTACCTGTCGGGTCGGGAGAACCTGCGGGCGCTGGCAGGCTCCGGCGCGTCGGTCACACGGGGCCGGATCGAGGAGCTGCTCGAGCTGGTCGGCCTGCGCGACCGTGCCGGCGACAAGGTCTCGCGCTACTCGCTGGGTATGAAGCAGCGCCTGGGCATCGCCGGCGCCCTGCTCAACGACCCCCGATTGCTGCTCCTTGACGAGCCCGGCAACGGCCTCGACCCCGCCGGCATCGCGGCGCTCCGTGACACGCTCCGCTTCCTCGCGGGGCAGGGCAAGACCGTCTTCGTCTCCAGCCACCTGCTGTCGGAGGTGCAGCAGCTGGCCGACATCGCCGGCATCATCGCCAAGGGACGCCTGGTGCGCGAGGGGAGCATCGCCGAGCTCCTGGCGACAGGCGGCGTGGTCCGTGTGCGCGTGGCCGCGGCCGAGACGGTCCGCGCAGCCGAGGTCCTGACCGCTTTCGCGGGCGCCGATGCCGTTCGCGTCAGCGACGGCGAGGCTGGCACGCTCGACGTGGCGGTCGATCAGGGCCGCTCGGCCGAGGTCAACCGCGCGCTCGCAGAGGCTGGCGTCTATGCCGCGGGCATCGAGGCCGGCAGCGACCTCGAGTCGATCTTCCTGGAGCTGACGGGTGAGGGCGGCAGCGCGTCGGCCGAAGGCGTGCGCAGCCTGGGGACGGCCGGATGAGGCTCGTCGGATCGCAGCTCCGCCGCCTCGTTCGTAGGCCGGCGAGCTGGATCACGCTGGGCATGCTGGCGGCCATGATCGCGCTCGTCTTCATCGCCCTGGGTGCGTCGGCGAAACAAGCCGCATCGCAACCCGGCGGCGAGGCCATCCTCCAGCTGCTGGCATTCCCGACGGCGTACACGTTCGTGCTCACGTTCGCTATCCAGATCGGCAGCCTCTTCGCCGTCATCTACTTCGCGGCCGTGGCCGGCTCCGAGTGGAACTGGGGGACGTTCAAGAACGCGGTGGCGCGCGGCGAGAGTCGGAGCCGCTACCTGCTGAGCGGCTATGGTGCTCTCGGCCTCCTGGCCGGCGTCGGGCTCATCGTCGTCTTCCTCGTCGGCATCGCGGCCGCCGTCGTGGGCGCAGGGCTGGCCGGTGTCGGCACCGACGGCATCGGCGACTCGGATGCGCTGCTCGGCCTGCCGAACCAGCTCTGGCGTGCGTGGCTGGCGCTGGCCGAGGCGGGCGCCATCGGGTTCGCTTTCGCGACCGTGGCTCGCAGCCCGCTGGCCGGCGTCGGTGCCGGCATCGCCCTCTACTTCGTGGAGGAGTTCGCCGGGCTGCTGCTGCCCGACGTCGTGCGCTGGATGCCGTTCAACGCCGCCGCCGCGGTCATCGCGAGCGCCGATCAAAGTGGGCTCAGCGGTGGCGCCGGCAACCCCCTCGAGCCGGGCGTCGCGCTGGTCGTCGTTCTGGCCTGGCTGATCGGCTCATTGGTCGTGGCCGCCATCTACGGTGAGCGGGCGGAGATCACGGGGTGACGGTGGAGGCCGCCGAGCGCGAGGCACGACCGCGTCCGGTCCGCTTCGACGTCCTGGTCCCGGCGCCGCCCGACGGCTCGACCCGGGCGCGCCTGGGGCGACTCGAGACGCCACACGGCGCTGTCGAGACGCCGATGTTCATGCCGGTCGGCACGAACGCCACGGTCAAGGCCCTCGATCCCGACGACCTGGCCGAAGTCGGTGCCCAGATCATCCTGGCCAACACCTACCACCTCTATCTGCGGCCGGGCCACGAGCGGATCGCCCGGCTCGGCGGCCTGCATCGGTTCATGGGCTGGGATCGGCCGATCCTGACCGATTCAGGCGGCTTCCAGGTCGTCAGCCTCGGGGATCTGCGCGTCGTCGACGAGGAGGGCGTGACCTTCCGCAGCCATCTCGACGGATCGACCCATCGTTTCACGCCGGAGCACTCGATCGCGGTCCAGGAGGCGCTGGGGCCGGACATCGCGGTCGCCTTCGACCAGCCCGTGCCGCCACATGCCTCGTCGCGATCCGAGGTGGCCGAGGCGACCACGCGGACCCACCGCTGGGCGGGGCGCTGCCTGGCCGCCCACGACCGACCCGACCAGGCGCTTTTCGGCATCATCCAGGGTGGCCTGGAAGCGGATCTGCGGGCGGAGTCCACGCGAGCGATCGCGGCACTGCCCTTCGACGGACTGTGCATCGGCGGCCTGGCGGGTGACGAGACGCCCGAGCAGCGCGCTGCAGCGCTCGACGTCGTCGTGCCGCTCCTGGCCGACGACCCGCGGCCGCGCTACCTGATGGGCCTCGGGTCGCCGCTCGACATGCTCGATGCCGTCCACCGCGGCGTCGACCTGTTCGATTCGGTGTTGCCCGCACGAGTCGCTCGGAACGGGACGCTCTGGACGCCGGAGGGGCGCCTCAACCTGCGCAACGCTCGCTTTCTGGATGACCCGGGTCCGGTCCAGGCCGATTGCCCGTGCCGCCTTTGTCGTCACCATTCGCGGGCCTATCTGGCGCATCTGTTCCGCGCCGACGAGCTGCTCGCCTACCGGCTCGCGACTTGTCACAACCTGACCTACTGCCTAGACTTCATGGGGCGGATCCGTGCGGCGATCGCCGCTGGGACGTTCCCCGATCTCGTCCGCGACCTGTCTGATGGTCGCGCCACACAGGACCCTGCCCCGACTCCGGCGAGTGACACGCAAGCTGGCGCGAAGGGAGGGTGAACTCGTCGTAGACCCGCGCCGTCCACGATGACGGCGGCTGGTGGAGGTGGTGTTCGGATGGCATCCAAGGATCGTCCCCACCGAGAAGCCAAGAAGAAGCCGAAGGACAAGTCCGCGAAGACCGGGCTGCAGTCCCTCGGCGACGCCCCGCCACAGCAGGCGGAGGTGATCAAGCCCAAGCGGAAGCCCCGCTGGGACGAGGAGGATCGGAGCGCCGAATAGCCGGCGGACCCGACGACCGGCCCCGATCCCAGCCCAGGAGGAGAACCCAGGCGATGACGATGACGGGGACCGGTGCCACCACCGGCGAGAGGAACGGCGTGGACAAGGCGAGCGAGCGCGCGCTCAACGAGCGTGGCAAGGCCGTGGATGCGGCCATCCTGGCCATCGAGAAGCAGTTCGGCCGTGGCTCGATCATGAAGCTCGGCACGGCCGAGCGTCAGCAGGTGGACTTCATCCCGACCGGCTCGATCGCGCTCGACCTCGCCCTCGGCGTCGGCGGCGTGCCGCGCGGTCGGATGACCGAGATCTTCGGCCCCGAGTCGTCGGGCAAGACGACACTCTGCCAACACATCCTGGCCGAGGCCCAGCGTCGCGGCGGCGTGGTCGCCTTCATCGACGTCGAGCACGCCCTCGACCCGACCTACGCCCGTGCCTGCGGCGTCAACGTCGATGAGCTCCTCGTCAGCCAGCCCGACACCGGCGAGCAGGCGCTGGAGATCACCGAGACGCTGATCCGCTCGGGCGGCGTCGACTGCGTCGTCGTCGACTCGGTGGCGGCGCTCGTGCCACGGGCGGAGATCGAGGGCGAGATGGGCGACTCGTTCATGGGCGTGCAGGCGCGCCTCATGAGCCAGGCGCTGCGCAAGCTGACGGGCGCGGTCAGCCGCTCCAACACCGCGCTGGTCTTCACCAACCAGCTGCGCGAGAAGATCGGCGTCATGTTCGGCAACCCGGAGACGACACCCGGCGGCCGGGCCCTCAAGTTCTACGCCAGCGTGCGGCTCGACATCCGGCGCATCGAGACCATCAAGTCGCGGCACCGACTCCATCGGCAGTCGCACTCGCGTGAAGGTCGTCAAGAACAAGGTCGCAGCACCCTTCCGCATCGCCGAGTTCGACGTCATGTACGGCGAGGGCATCTCCAAGGAAGGTGGCCTGCTCGACGTCGGCGTGGCGACCGACGTGGTCAGCAAGACCGGCGCCTGGTTCAACTACGGCGAGACCCGCCTCGGCCAGGGCCGAGAGGCGTCGAAGGAGTTCCTGAAGCTCAACAACGACGTCGCCGAGCGCATCGACGCGGACATCCGCAACCGGTGGCGACCATCACGCTGCCGGTCGAGGGCATCGCCGAGGCCGAGTAGGCCTGACGGTGGCCGGGCGCTGCAGCCACCCACGGGCATCCCGGTGAATGCTCGGGCCGCGACCTACGCCGAGCGCCGCGCACGCGCAGACGCCCGGCGTGCTGAGCGTGGCGAGATCGAGGACCCGGCCGCGGTCCTTGAGGCGGCGGCCGCTTTCCTGGCGGTCCGTCCTCGCTCGGTCGACGAGACGCGCCGGCGCCTCAGGCATCTCGGCTATCCGGTCGGTCCCGTCGAGCGTCGTCATCGACCGGCTCCTGGAGTTCGGCTATCTCGACGACGCCGCCTTCGCTCGCACGTGGGTCGAGAGCCGGGACCGGGCACGCCCGCGGGGCGAGTCGGCACTCCGGCGCGAGCTGATGCTCAAGGGCATCGATCGCGAGGTCATCAGCGAGGTCCTGACAGAACGGGCCGAAGGGAGCGCTGGGCGATCGGCCGCCGGCGCGGGAGCGGCGGCAGCACAACAGGAACTCGACGAGGCAGATGAGGTCGCCGCGGGTCGCCTGCTGGAGCGCCGGGCGGCGTCACTACGGCGCGATCGAGACCCCCGGCGGCGGCGACAGAAGGCCTACGCCCTCCTGGCACGTAACGGCTTCGATCCGGGCATCTGCGCCCGGGTCGCGGCGGCCTTCGTCGCCAGCATCGAGCCGGGTGTCGCCCCAGACGAAGGCGACAGCGACGCCGTTTGACGCCCCCCTGACGCGGGCGTAGGCTTCCAACCAGCATTCGTTCAGACGTCCTCCGCGGGACAACGGCCGGGTCGCCCGGCCAGCGCGCCGAGGTGGGCGAGCCTCCGTCGACGCGTCAGCCCTGACGCGCCGCCGACGCTTGTGGGAGCGTCGCCCGAGAACGCCAGACCTCCAGTGGGATGCTGGACGGAGGGAGCCATGGAATCCGTCTATCTAGCGCTGGGCATCGTCATCGCCCTCGGCGCCGGGATCGCCTTGGGCTACGTCGTGCGCGGCTACTGGGGCAGCCAGGCGGTCAAGCACGCGCAGGAAAAAGCCGGCCGGATCATCGCCGAGGCGCAGACCCGGCAGAAGGACCTCATCCTCCAGGGCAAGGAAGAGCAGGTCAACCTTCAGCGGCAGGCGGAGGACGAAGCGCGCGCCAAGCGCGCCGAGATGGCCACGCTCGAGAATCGCCTCCTTCAGCGCGACGCGCAGCTCGATGAGCGATCCGAGATGGTCGAGGCCCGTGATCGGAAGCTCCTGGAGCGCGAGCGCGAGCTGGAGATCAACCGCGAGGAGCTCTCACGCGCCAAGCTGGAGCAGGTCGCCGCCCTCGAACGGGTCAGCGAGATGAGCCGCGAGGCGGCCAAGGAGCAGCTCCTCGAGGCCGTGCGCGCCGAGGCCGAGAACGATGCCGTGCGCATCGCCCGGGCCATCGAGCGCAAGGCCCGCGACGAGGCCGAGGACAAGGCGCGCGACGTCGTCGTCACGGCCATCCAGCGGGTGATGGCCGATCACACGGCCGAGATGACGGTGACCGTCGTGCCGCTGCCGTCTGACGAGATGAAGGGCCGCATCATCGGCCGCGAGGGCCGCAACATCCGCGCCCTCGAGCAGGCCACCGGCGTCGACCTGATCATCGACGACACGCCTGAGGCGGTCGTGCTGAGCGGCTTCGATCCGGTGCGCCGCGAGGTCGCGCGCCTGGCCCTGACGAAGCTCATCCAGGACGGTCGCATCCATCCCGGTCGCATCGAGGAGGTCGTCGCCAAGGCGCGCGCGGAGGTCGATATCGTCATCCGCCAGACCGGCGAGGCGGCGGCCTACGAAGCCGGCGTGCCCGGCCTGCCGCCCGAGATCATCAAGCTCCTCGGGCGACTGAAGTACCGCACGTCATACGGTCAGAACGTGCTCCAGCACGTCATCGAGACGAGCCGGCTGGCCTCGATCATCGCGGCCGAGACCGGCGCCGACATCCAGATCGCCAAGATGGGCGGCCTGCTGCACGACATCGGCAAGGCGGTCGACCACGAGGTCGAGGGCCCGCACGCGGCGATCGGCGGCCAGATCGCGCAGCGCAACAACCTGCCGGCGAAGGTCATCAACGCCATCGCCGCGCACCACCAGGAGATCGAGTACGCCTGTGTCGAGGCGCCCATCGTCCAGATCGCCGACGCCATCAGCGCCAGCCGTCCGGGCGCCCGCGGCGAGTCGATGGACGCCTACGTCAAGCGGCTCGAGGACCTCCAGGCCATCGCCAACAGCTTCGAGGGCGTCGAAAAGTCGTTCGCCGTCCAGGCCGGTCGCGAGGTGCGCATCCTCGTCCGCCCCGAGGAGATCGACGACCTGGCCTCGATGCGCCTGGCCCGCGACATCGTGCGCAAGATCGAGGACTCCCTGACGTACCCCGGCCAGATCAAGGTCACGGTCATCCGCGAGACGCGCGCCGTCGAATACGCCAAATAGCGTTGGCCTGAGATGGGCGCCGACGACATCCGCGACGCCCGGCCGGTCCTGGCCGCCGATCGGCTGCCGGCACCGCCTGAGCGCGCCGGCCCGGGCGTCGTTCGCGTGCTCATGGTCGGCGACCTCATCGGCAAGCCCGGCCGACTGGCCGCGGAGCGCGCTGATCCCGGAGCTGCGCGAGGCGCGCGGCATCGACTTCGTGACCGCCAACGGCGAGAACCTGGCCGGTGGCATGGGCCTCACAGCGGCCACGGCTCGGATGGTCCTGGAAGCCGGCGTCGACGTGATCACGAGCGGCAACCACATCTGGGACAAGCGCGAGATCTATGCCGAGCTCGACCGCGAGCCGCGTATCCTGCGACCGCTGAACTACGGCGAGGTCGGCGTGCCGGGACGCGGCTGGGGCATCTTCCACGCCGCCGACGGCTCCGAGCTCGCAGTCATCAATCTCCAGGGCCGGACCTACATGCAGCCCATCGACAACCCCTTCACGGTCGCCGACACGCTCCTCGACGAGGGCGCCGACGAGCTGCCGGCGGTGCGCCTGGTCGACTTCCACTGCGAGCTGACGAGCGAGAAGAACGCCCTCGGGGTCCACCTCGACGGGCGCGTCAGCGTCATCGTCGGCACCCACACCCACGTGCCGACCGCCGACGAGCGGATCCTCCGGCGGGGTACGGCCTACCAGTCGGACGTGGGCATGACCGGGCCCGTCTGGAGCGTCATCGGTTTCGAGCCGTCGACCGTCCTGCCGCGCTTCATCAATGCCCTGCCGACCCGCTTCGAGGTGGGGGAGGGGCCGGTCGTCTTCAACGGCCTGCTCGTCGACGTCGACGCCGTCACCGGTCGAGCCCTCGCCGTCGAGCGCATGGCCCGCCTCGTCGACGTCTGAGGCGAACGCCGTGGAGCGACGACCGGGACCGTCGCGCATCGATCTCCACACGCACTCGACGCGCTCCGACGGCGTCCTGCCACCGGCCGAGCTCTACCGCCAGATGACCAGCGCCGGACGTCGGCTGGTGGCGCTCAGCGACCACGACACGCTGGCCGGAGTGCGGGAGCTGCGCGCGGCCGGCGCTGGCGCACCCGACTCCCCATCTGGCGAGTCGTCAGGACCGACGCTCATCGGGGCGGTCGAGATCAACAGCCTGACCGACGATCCGACGCTGTGGGAGGGCGAGCTCCATATCCTGGGCTTCGGCATGGACGAGGCCGACGCCGCGTTCGAGGCAGCGCTGGAGCGCCAGCGAGCCGGGCGGACGGTACGGGTGGCGGAGATGCTGGATCGACTGCGGAAGCTGGACATGCCCATCGACGAGGCCCTTGAAGGGATCGTCGCCGACGCCGATCCCAACAGCATCGGCCGGCCGCATGTCGCACGGGCCATGATCGCCGCCGGTCATGCGACGAGCGTCGACGATGCCTTCGCGCGCGTCCTGGCCCGTGGCCAGCCGGGCTACGTCCCGCGTCGGGGCCTGGGCTCGCGGGCGGCCATCGAGGCCATCCGGGCGGCCGGCGGCCTGGCCGTGCTGGCGCACTTCCGTGAAGCCGTCGAGCGTCGGTTCCTCGTCGAACGGCTCGTGCGCTGGGGCCTGGGCGGCTTGGAGGTCTACTACAGCGGCCCTGGTCGGCCCTTCAAGCCTGCCCAGGTCAAGGCGATGGCTGCCTTCGCGGCGGCCCGCGGGCTCGTGGCCACGGGGGGCAGCGACTACCATGGCGACGAGATGCCGTACCCCGAGGCGACCGTCGAGCTCCGCGTGCCCGACGCCATCGAAGCCGGGTTCCTCGCCGCTCTCGACCACGCCAGGGCGGACCGATGACGGTGCGTGAGCTGCCAGTCCTCCACGCCGGCGTCCTGATGCGCCCGACCGCGGCACGCGTGGCCCTGCGCGCGCCGGACGCCCTGGCCGAGTTCGCGACCGAGGATCTGGTGCTGCCGCGCTTCCATGTCTGGACACTCGGCTGTCAGATGAACCGCAGCGACTCGGAGGAGATGGCGGGTGCGCTGCTCGCCGCAGGCTGCGCCGAGGCCGCCTCGCTGGAGGCCGCCGACCTCGTGGTCATCAACACCTGCGCCATCCGCGAGGCCGCGGAGCAAAAGGTCATCGGCCGGATGGGCGCCCTCGAGCGCCTCAAGGCGGCCAACCCTGGCCTGCGGGTGGTGCTCACGGGGTGCGCCGTGCGCGCCGACAACGTGGCCAGCCTTCCGCGCCGATATCCGGCCGTCGATCTCTTCCTGCGCCCGGACGAGGAGCCCGAGCTCGTCGCCCGCCTCGGCCTCGCATCGACCACCGCGCCGGGGGCGCTCCAGGTCGGGCCAGCGCCGGCATTCCAGCGTGTCGGGGTCTCGATCGCCGCGACCGCCGACCACCTGCCCGCCAGCCGAGCGGCGGCGGTGGGGGAGGACCGCGTCGCGCGTGGCAGCGCCACGCAGGCGTGGCTGCCGATCATCTACGGCTGCGACAAGACGTGCACCTATTGCATCGTGCCCTTCAGTCGGGGCCCGGAGCGATCGCGTCCCTTCGATGAGATCGTCGACGAGGCGCGGGCGCTCGCCGTGCGCGGCTACCGCGAGGTCACGTTGCTCGGGCAAAACGTCAATTCGTACGGGCACGACCTGTCGCCCGAGCCACGCTTCGCTGGCGTGCGTGGTCAGCGCACCCTCGGCCGGCGGCTCGATCTCGACGGCCGGCCGGACATCGCCGCGCTGCTGCGAGCCATCGACGCCCTGCGGACGGCCGACGGGCGGCCCGCCATCCCGCGCCTGCGCTTCATCACCTCGCATCCCTGGGACCTGACCGAGCGCCTCATCGAGGCGATGGCCACGAGCCCCTCGGTCTGCGAGCACCTGCACCTGCCGGTCCAGTCGGGCGACGACGGGGTCCTGCACCGGATGGGCCGCCAGTACACGATCGAGGCCTACCTGGCGCTCGTGGAGCGGCTGCGCAGCGCGATCCCGGGCATCAGCCTGACGACCGATGTCATCGTCGGCTTCTGCGGCGAGACCGAGGCGCAGTTCGAGGCGTCGCTCGCGCTACTTCGCGCCGTCGGCTACGACCAGGTCTTCGCGGCTGCCTTCTCGCCACGCCCGGGCACACCAGCCGCACGTCTTGCCGACGACGTCCCGGCGATCGACAAGCGGCGCCGCCTGAACACGCTGCTGGCGGTCCAGGAGGCGATCGGGCTGGAACGCAATCTGCGCTGGATCGGGCGCCAGACGGAGGTCCTCGTGGAGTCCGTCCAGGCGCCGCGCGTCCACGATCACGACGACGGTGGCGCGGCGGATGGCGCCACGACGCCACGCCTGACCGGTCGCAACCGCGAGAACCGACTCGTCCACCTTGACGGCGACCGTTCGCTCGCCGGCCAGCTGGTCGCGGCACGCATCGAGCGGGCTGGACCGTACGCGCTCGTCGGCCGACGCCTCGAGTGAGCGAGGCGAGCGCACCCGACGCGATTCCCGCCGCCGACGACCTGCGCTATCCGCCGCTCCTCGTCATCGCCGGCGGCACCGCGACCGGCAAGACGGAGCTGTCGCTGGCCATCGCCGACGCGCTTGGGGACGCAGAGATCATCAGCGCCGATTCGCGCCAGGTCTACCGCGAGATGGACATCGGCACGGCCAAGGTCACAGCCGCCGACCGGGCCCGCATCCCGCATCACGGCCTCGACCTGGTCGATCCGGACGAGCTCTTCACGGCGGCCGACTTCCAGCGCCACGTCTACGGCGTGCTGCCCGGCATCGCGGCCCGGGGCCATCTGGCCATCCTCGTCGGCGGCACGGGACTGTACCTGCGCAGCGTCGGGCGTGGCGTGCCCTTCGACACCTCCGACACGGACCCTGCCATCCGCGCTGAGCTCGAGGCTCGACTTGCTGACGGCGGCCCGGCGCCGCTCGTCGCCGAGCTGCAGGCCATCGCGCCCGAACTCGCCGCCCATACCCACCTGGCCAACCCGCGGCGGGTCGTCCGAGCCCTGGAGCGAGCCCGCATCGTCGGCGACCGGCTGCCGGAGCCGCCGCGCGGATATCCGGCCGCCACGGCCTGGATCGGCCTGCGCCTCGCGCGCACCGAGCAGGACGCTCGGATCGAAGCCCGCGCGACCGGACAGTTCGCCGCCGGCCTGATCGCGGAAGCGGTCACCATCCGCGCTCGCTACGGCATCCATCCGCGGGCTTTCAGCGCGTTCGGCTACTTCGAGGCGCTGGCGGTGGCCGATGGCGAGATCGACACGCCGACGGCTATCGCGCGCGATGTCGGTCGGACGCGCGCCTATGCGCGGCGCCAGGCGACCTGGTTCCGCTCGGAGCCCGGCATCGGTTGGCTCGAAGCCGCGGACCCACACGTCGCCGGGATCGAGGCAGGGCGTCGCCTGCTCGGTGGATAGCGAGCCGGCCACGAATCGGGCGGGTCGGCACCGGTCGGCCCGGGCCTCGCGGGTGCATCCTGGCAGCGACAAGGAGGTTCCCGATGCCGACGACCGCAGAGCGTACGACGACCAGGCTGCCAACCCCGATCAAGCGCCCGACCGAACCGACCGTCGAGCTTCAGACCCGCGTGCCCGAGTGGGCAATCTCGATCCGCGGCAGGGCACCGATGGCGGGGATCCCTGCCTTCATGAGCGTGGCCCTGCCGGAGGTTTGGACGGTGGCCGAGCGTCTCGGCCTGCGGCCCGTCGTGCCCTTCGCCCGCTACCACGGCTTCGAGGCGCCGGGGTCGGAGTTCGGGCCACCGGAGATCGATCTCGAGGCTGGCGTCCTCGTCGATGGAGCCGCAGCGCACGGGGAGGGCCGCGTCGAGCCGATCCAGCTGCCCGGTGGCGAGGTCGCCGTGGCCACTCACGTCGGACCGTATCGGACGCTCCACGAGACATATGCCATGGTGCAGCGCTGGATCACGGAGCATGGGCGGACCTCGAGCCGACCGATGTGGGAGGTCTACATCGACGATCCGCAGCTGACCCCGACCGACGAGCTGCGCACGGAGGTCGTCGTCCCGCTCGACTGACCTCGGACGGTCCGCGATGCTGGCAGGACGTTGTCTGGTACCGTGCGAAGCCCCAATGGTGATGATCGTCATCAGCGTCAGGCAGTCGATGGTTCTCGGCGTCGTGGCGATGATGCTGCTCTGCGCTTGCACGGCCGAGCCGGCGTCGACCGTCGCGCCATCGCCTGTCGGGCCGACGCCCACCCCGAACCCCGCGCTGAGCCCCTCGCCCACGGAACTGCCGACGTCGGCCGTCGCGGCGAGCCTTCCGCCTGAGCCGACCTGGACGCGCGTCGAGGATCAGCCCGCGTTCGCCGGCGGGCAGATGGTGGCGGTGACGCGTGGCTCCGACCAGTTCGTGGCTGTCGGTCGGACGGTCCGCACCTCGGGCGACGACGTGGAAACGCAGGGCGCGATCTGGGCGTCGGCCGATGGCACGACCTGGGACCGCCTCGCCGTGCCAGGCGCGACAGGCGCGGCCGTGAGCGGTGTCATCTCGGACGAGGACGGCTATGTCGCCTGGGGTGCCTCTGGGACGGATCTCGGGGTGGCGTTCTGGGTCTCGCCAGACGGCCGTGCCTGGACCCGGACCCCCGGCATCGTGAGCCCCGATCCCGTCGAGGTCACCGGCGTGGCCCGACTCGGCGACGAGCTCGTCGCGGTCGGCAGGGCCGAGGTCGGGTCACCAGACGGCGACCCGATCGAAGCCTTCCGCACCTGGGTCTCCGCCGACGGCCGGGCATGGCAGCCGGTGACCCCGTCCACACCGGCCGGCTGGAGCGGGGGCGTCGAGGGGCTGATGGGGACCGGCGATGCGCTCGTCGGTTGGGTCGGCCCGACCAGCCTCACCTCGACCGACGCCCGCTTGTGGGCGGCGGCTCCGGTCGCCGGCGACCGCGAATGGGTCGAGGAGATCGTCGCCACGGACGGCACCGCGGTCGCGGTCGGGTCCGGGCCGGTGGTCGGCGAAGCAGGCGCTCCGCCACCGCCGAGCGCTATCTGGACCATGCCTCCGGACGGTGCCTGGAACCCGGTCATGCTGCAGCCTGAGCCCTCGGTCGGACAGCTCCGGGCGGCGGTTTGGTATCCGGGCGGCTTCGTTGCGCTCGGCTCGGCCGACACGCAGACGGTCGTTTGGCGGTCCGCGGACGGCATCGCCTGGACGGAGGCGTCCTCGGTCCCCGACACCGCCATCGATGGCGAGATGGAGGGCTGCACCGGCGGTCCCTGCCCACTCACGACGGTCAACGACTTGACAGGTGGCCCGGCGGGTCTCGTTGCCGTCGGGCAGACCGATGAAGCGTCTGGCGGTTCGCACGCCGTCGTCTGGGTCGCACCCGCCGGGGCCGACTGAGCAGTGGATCGGCGCCCGCGATCGGGGCGCCTCGCCCCACGCCGCGGCTATGCTTGACCCGTGCCAACCGCGACGCTTATCGACCTCGCCCCACCACAAGAGCGTGCCTTCCTGATCGCCGTCGACACGGGTGCCGATCCCGGCTGGAGCGCCGAGTCCTCCCTTGAGGAGCTGGCCGCCCTCGCCGACACGGCGGGCGCCGACGTAGTGGGGGCCGAGTGGCAGAACCGGCGCCATATCGACCCCAACTGGTATCTCGGCAAGGGCAAGGCGGAGGAGCTGCTCGACGCCAAGTCGGAGACCGGCTTCACCTTGCTGGTGGCGGATGACGAGCTGTCGCCCAACCAGCAGAAAGCGCTCGAGAGCCTGCTCAAGGTCAAGGTCCTCGACCGCAGCGGCTTGATCCTCGACATCTTCGCCCAGCATGCCCAGACGCACGAAGGGCGCCTCCAGGTCGAGCTGGCGCAGCTCGAGTATCAGCTGCCCCGCTTGACCCGGATGTGGACGCACCTGTCGCGAACGGGTGGCGGCATCGGCACGCGGGGACCCGGTGAGACGCAGCTGGAGACCGACCGACGGATCATCCGCGAGAAGATCAAGAAGCTCAAGGAGCGGGTGGCTGGCGTCCGGCGGCAGCGTGAGACGACCGCTCGATCACGCGATCGCCGCCTCGTGCCCACCGTCGCCATCGTCGGCTACACCAACGCCGGTAAGTCGACGATGCTCAATGCCCTCGTCGGTGCCCAGGCCGCCATGACCGCGGATCAGCTCTTCGCGACGCTCGATCCGACGAGCCGGGCCGTCAAGCTCGGCGACGGGCAGAGCGTCATCGCCACCGACACCGTCGGCTTCATCCACAAGCTCCCGCACCAGCTCGTCGACGCCTTCCGAGCCACGCTCGAGGAAGTCAACCGGGCCGACGTCCTGCTCGAGGTCGCCGATCTCTCCGACGCGCACCTGCCTGAGCATCGGGCCACCGTCCAGCTGGTCCTCGACGAGCTCGGAGCGGGCGACAAGCCGCGCCTGGTGGCCTTCAACAAGGCCGACCTCGTCGACCGCGCCGCGACCGACGGCCAGCGGCCGGCGCCGATGGTGGGGGAGGGGGTGCCGGTCTCGGCGCTGACCGGCTATGGGCTGGAGACCCTGCGCACGCGGCTCTCGACGCTGCTGGCCGAGCTCTGGGAGGAGGTCGACGTGGCCGTCCCGTACGCCGACGGCGAGTTGCTGGCACGGGTCCGCGAGCGCGGCACGGTCGAGGTCAGCTATCGCGAGCGCGACGTGCGGGTCCGGGGCCGCGTGGCACCATCGCTGGCCGCCGCCCTGCGGCTGTCCGCGGAACGGTGGCGAACGGCGGCGGCGGAGGGGGCGTGATGAGCGCCGACCGGCATGCACACCTGAGGCTGCCGATAATGGAAGTTATGTAACATATACCTCGCACGGGAGGGTCGGCCGCGGTCTGAAGTCCCCCAGCTCGGCTGCGATGAGGCGGCGGCCTTACTCGCTCTGTGCGAACCAGTCGAGCACGCGCATCGCGCGCAGCGTGTTCCAGCGGCTCGGTTCGCCCTCGCCGTCCTCCATCTGGACGTGGGCCTCGCCCACGTAGACGTCCTGGAGCGGCCATCGGCCGTCGGGATCCCGAGCGGCCTCGACGACCTCGATCGCCTCGGCGATGCGTTCGTCGGGCTTGACCTCGGCGTCGCGCAGGTAGTCCAGCCCGCGCAGGACGTCGTAGTGCCACCAAGTGGGGAACGAGAAGCGGAGCCAGCTGGGGTCGATGACCTCGCCGGTCGACTTACGACGGAAGAGCCTGCGCTCGAGTAGGTAGGTCTCGCCGCGGCCGCGTGCCGCGCGAACGTCGTCTGAGCCGCCGATCGCCCGCTCGTGCCCGAGCAGGCCCTCGAGGACGTTGATCGTCGTTCCGAATGACGACACCGTGGCGCCGTTCTCGACCTCGCAGTTCCACCCGCCGTCGAGGAGCTGCTCACCGAGCAGCCGGTCGACGAGAGGCGCCATGTCCACGCCGAAGTACGCGCCTGTCGCCACGACGTTGCCGTTGATGCACGGCTCGACCTCGCCCTCGAAGAACCGGTTGTCCGCCCACGGGGTCTCCCCGGGCGCGCCGCCCCTCCAGACGACATGCTCGCGGACGAGGCCGACGGCCTGCCGAGCCTGCTCGCTCTCGGGATCGAGGCCCAGCCGCCGCAGGAGCTCGAGGACGTGGAAGGTGTCCTTGTAGTCGAGCGACCAGGGCCTGCCCGCCCACAGGCCATCTGGCGCTTGGAGTGCGAGCAGCTGGGCGCCCCAGCCCTCGGTCGCGATCCTTGCTCGCTCGGCGACGACGACCTCGGCCGGCTGGTGAGTCAGGTCGCGCATGACCTGCCAGCGGATCGAGGGATCCGAGTCGAGCAACCAATCGATGATGGTCATAACCCTCCCCTCGTCGCGGATCGATGGGATGCCTTCCTGCCTGACCGTAACATCGGGCGCACAGGCACGTCCTACGAGCGGCGCGCGGGCTCGACTGCGCTCGATGGAGGACGCGATGATCGGTCGGCCCCGGCGCGTTGGCTGGTTCGTCTCGGTCGTCGCGGTGCTCGCCGCATGCACGGCGCCGGCGGCATCGCCGACGGCGCTCGAATCGACCGCGCCGTCAACATCGCCCGATACGGTGGCGATCACGGCACCTCCGAGCCCGACGCCGAGCGTCGCTGTTGAGCCGACCTCCTCGGCGTCGGTTGCTCCCAGCCCGACGCCAGTCAGCGCCCGTTGGACGAAGCCTCGGATCGTGACGCGATCGGACTTCTGTGACGACATCACCGCCGTCGTCGACGGCACCGGCGGCTATCACGTGGCGGCAGACTGTGAGTATGGCGTGCCGCATGTGTTCAGCTCGGCTGATGGAGCGACCTGGAC
The DNA here is from genome assembly GCA_963833535.1 of uncultured Chloroflexia bacterium. GTDB lineage: Bacteria > Chloroflexota > Limnocylindria > Limnocylindrales > CSP1-4 > CSP1-4. The sequence goes on from CAWHYC010000001.1 coordinate 405,439, forward strand.
CGAGAGCTCGATCGTGCCCCCGGCCCACCGGCTGGACATGGAGCCCCGACTGGCCGTCGATGGCGCCACCCTGTACCTCGGCGTCACCCGGTTCGGCGATGACGCCGACTGCGGGGCCCCGCACGACATCGGCGTCTTCATCCGTAGTCGGCATCTGCCTGATGGGGCCTGGTCCGACGTCGTAAGGCTCGGTGCCCGTGGCGACCGGCTCCACGACCTTCAGGTCGCCGACGGCGTCGTCCACGCGATCGTGAACGCTGAGGACGACGGGCCGATGTCGTACGAGTCACGGGTCGGTGAGAGGCTGACGCGGGTCGCTCTACCTGGCGCTCATTCGGCGGTCGTCCAGGTCGGCCACGATGGCCAGGCCCGAGTCGCCTACGCGACCGAGCATCGGATCGTGTATGCCACGGTCAGTGGCACTGCGCTGGCGAAGACCACCATCGCCGCCAACAAGCTGACCAACATGTCGTTTCCCGAGCTCATCCTCGGCCCGGACGACCATGCCGAACTCAAGTGGATCCAGAGCGACCAGCAAACGGGCGCGGGGTGCGGGACGAGCGGCCCGGGACCGCTCGACGGCACGTACTTCGGCACTGAGCGCGGCGGCGAATGGGCGACACGGCGGATCAGTCGGGCGCCTACCGGGGGTTCCCTGACCGTGGATCCAGCGACCGGTCAGGTCTTCATGCTGCTCAGCACAGGCGATTTCGGCACCCTGCACCTCCTGGAACATCGCGCCGACGGCTCCTGGTCGTCCACGGAGGTCCGGGGCATGAGCGGGTCAGACGGGGTGCTGATCCGCGTCGATCCCGCGAGGGGTCGGCTGGTCGTATTCGCCGCTGAGGGTGACGGGCTCTACATCATGACGAAGGGGTGATGGGGCAAGCCGTACCCCTCCTCGCCGTGCTCGATCGGGGCTGACACCGAGGCTGACCGCGCTTCCAGCCTCCCCTCTCGGCGATGGGCCAGTCCGCCTCGCCCGGGGCGCTGGTCAGCCGGAACCGGACACCATCGTCGGCGGTGCCCGGTTTCGCATGTCGGGTCGCGAGTCAGCCCTCGCGGAGCACGGCCTCGAGTCGATCCCAGGTCTCGATCGCACCTGCGACCATGCCGCTCGCCAGGGCGCCCTCGATGGCCTCAGGCGAGCCGATGTGGCTGACGGATCGGATCCTTGTCCGGCCGCCCAGGTCCTCGAACGTGTGCGTCTCGGGGCCGCCCTGAGGGCCCATGCCCTCGACGTCGAACATGAAGGTCCACCGGAAGCGTTCGGGGGCGACGATCTCGAGGTACTCGCCATAGAAGGCCACATCCTCGCGATCGGGCGCCCGGCTGACATAGCGCCACTTGCCGCCCGGTCGCACGTCCATCTCGGCCACGATGGTCGTCGTGCCGTGCGGGCCCCACCAGCGAGGCACGATCTGGGGATCCATGAACGCGTTCCAGACTCGCTCGCGCGGCGCCTCGAAGGTGCGCTCGAAGATGAGGTCGCCACCCTCCGAGTAGATGCTGGTCGTCTCGGTGCTACCTCGGTCGATCCGTGTGGCCGTCATCGTCGTCTCCATCTCGGTGCTCCTCTGCTTCCTGGACATCGCGGAGATAGGCATCCAGCCGTTCGAAGCTTCCCTCCCAATGCCGCCGGTACTGGCCGACCCAGTCGGCGATGTCGCGCAACGGGTCGGCCCGCAGCCGTCGAGGTCGCCACTGTGCCTGCCTCCCCTGCTCGATGAGCCCGGCCCGCTCCAGCACCCGCAGGTGCTTCGAGATCGCAGGCTGACTCATCACGAAAGGCGCCGACAGGTCCTTGACCGAAGCTTCGCCCTGCGCGAGGCGGGCCAGGATCGCCCGCCGAGTCGGGTCGGCGAGCGCTGCGAACGTGGTGCTGAGCTGGTCAGGTTCCTGCATCGATATCACCAGTTGGTTATATAACCTATCGGAACTATACACCGCCATCCCGCCCTGTCAAGCCCCAAACTCCGCGCGAGATCCAGATCGACCAGCCGCGGCCCATCGCCCGCAGTTGCGGCGCTGGACGCGTGGCGTACGATCGGGTGCACGATGGTTGCCGGCATCGCCTCCCCCGAACGTCGTATCGGCCAGCGGCCGGAGCAGGACATCCGCTTCTGCCTCGGGCACCATGGCGCCCGTCTTGCCTGGGCGGTCCACGGCAGCGGCCCGCCCGTCATCGTCGTCTCATGCTGGCTGAGCCACTTGCAGCACGATTGGCGCAGCCCGGTCTGGCGGCACTTCCTCCAAGACCTCGGCGCGTTCGCGACGCTCGTCCGCTACGACGAGCGCGGATTCGGCATGTCCGATTGGGACGTGACGGACTTCTCGTTGGAGGCTCGCTACGGTGACCTCGAGGCGCTCGTCGAGGCGACCGGCTTCGAGCGCTTCGCGCTGCTCGGCATGTCGGGCGGCTCATCGGTCGCCATGGCGTACGCCGCGCGCCATCCGGAGCGGGTGACGCGGCTGATCCTGTATGGCACCGTCTGTGGCCGGCCCGTGTCGTTCGACGAAGAAGCGCTGGCCGAGGAGGAGACCTTTCGGAGCATGATCCGGGTCGGCTGGGCGAAGGAGGATCCGCTCTTCCGGCGGGTCTTCACGCGCATCTTCATCCCCGACGCGAGCGAGGAGCAGATGCGCTGGTTCGACGCTCTGCAACGGATGACCACCTCGCCCGAGAACGCCGTCGCTAGCCGGCTGGGGCGGCAGGCGGTCGATATCGCCGACGAGCTGCCGAGCATCAGCGCGCCGACGCTGATCCTCCAGGCGCTCGGCGATCACGCCACGACGTTCGACAATGCGGTCGAGGTCGCCGGTCGCATCCCGGACGCTCGCCTCGTCGAGCTCGACAGCGCCAATCACATCCTGCTTGCCGACGAGGCGGCCTGGGCGACGTTCGTGGCTGAGGTCCGCGACTTCCTCGAACCCGATCGGTGGGCCGCCGACGGGCATCGCCTCGAACCCGTCGAGCCCCTCTCCCCTCGCGAGCTCGAGGTGCTCCGACTGGTGGCGCGCGGCCTGGACAACGAGGCCATCGCCGCCGAGCTTGGGTTGAGCTCGCGCACCGTCGAACGGCATCTGTTCGAACGCGTACAGCAAGCTGGGCGTGGGCGGCAAGTCGGCCAGAGCCGCCGCCGTCGCGGAGGTCATGCGCCGCGGGCTCGCCTGACCGGCGCCCACCATGTGGGCCACCACGCTGAGGCGATCGCGAGCTCGATAGGCAACCCGGATCGCGTGTAGCCCGACTGCGTGCAGCCCGACTGCGTGCAGCCCGACACGACCCGCCCGCGGGCCCGCCTGCCGATTGGGTGCCTGCGCGGTTCCCCCCACCGTCCCGTCCGCGCGACCCTTCGCGCATCGCGTTCCTATCTGCGGAACGCACATGCAGCGGGAGGATCCGATGACCGCCACGACCTTGTCCGAGACCGAAGGGCGATTCCGCGCTGAGCCCGGCGCCGCGCGGGGCACGCCCGCCGTGACCGCGACGCTCGTCGATGGGCGAGCCCACCTCACGGCCGGGGCGTTCGACTGGGATGCCGACCTGCCGACCGTGATCGGCGGGACCAACCTTGCTCCGAGCCCGACCGCCTACCTCCTCGGGGCCCTGGCCGGCTGCGGGGTCGCCTTCCTGAACGACACGCTGGCACCGCAGTTCGGCGTCCGCATCGAGAGCATCACCGCCGTCGCCCGTTGCTCGACCGACCTGCGCGGCCTGCTCGGGATGGACGATGCGTCGCCCGAGCTGATGGATATCGGCCTGGAGATCACGGTCACGACGCCAGACCCGGCGGAGAAGACTGCGCCGATGTTCGACGCCTGGCGCGAACGCTGCCCGATCTACCTGGCTCTTCTACGCCCACGCGCGGTCACGTTGACGATGCAGGTCGCATGATCAACCGAAACGGTCGGTGGCTGCCAGCACGGCGGCCTGCATGGCGGGATGGCTGCCGTCGTGGCCCGCCTCGTCGATGAGGATGAGCTCGCTGCCGGGCCAGGCGTCTGCCAGCAGCCACGGTGTGCCCAGCAGGTTGCCGAGATCGAGGCTGCCCTCGATGAGCACGCCCGGGATCGAAGCCAGGCGGCCGGCGTCGCGGATGAGGGCGCCCTCGTCGAGCCATGAGCCGTGGCTCCAGTAGTGCGTCACGATCCTGGCGAAGGCCATGCTGAAGTCGGCATCCTCGTATCGGGCGAGCGGCGGGACACCCGGCAAGATCGCGTTCTCCCAGTCGCTCCAGTCCCTTGCGGCCCGGGCTCGAACGAGCGGGTCGGGGTCCGCCAGTCGTCGGGCATAGGCGGCAGCCAGGTCGCCGTCGCGCTCCGCTTCGGGGACGCCGGCCACGAATCGTGCCCATGCGTCGGGGAAGATGACGCCCAGCCCGCGCGTCAGGAGGTCCGTCTCCGCGCGGCGCCCGGTGGCGATCGAGATGAGGATCATCTCGGTGACGCGATCTGGATGGCGCTCGGCATAGGCCAGCCCCAACGCGGAGCCCCACGAACCGCCGAAGACGAGCCAGCGTTCGATGCCCAGGTGCTGGCGGAGGTGCTCGAGATCGCCGAGGAGATGCTCCGTCGTGTTCGCTGCTAGGTCGGTGGTCGGGTCGCTCGCATGCGGCAGGCTCCGGCCGCAGTTGCGCTGGTCGAAGAGCACGATCCGATACCGGGCAGGGTCGAAGTAGCGCCGAAGGCCGGCGTTGCAGCCGGAGCCCGGGCCACCGTGCAGCACGACCGCCGCTTTGCCGGCCGGGTTCCCGCAGACCTCCCAGTAGACCTGCTGGCCATCGCCCACGTCCAGCATGCCCTGCGAGAACGGCTCGATCTCCGGGTACCGGCGCCGAGGACCCTCAGTCGACATCCGGGCCAGCCTACCCTTCGGCGAGCTGAGCGTGGCCGCGCGCGCGGGTCGCCACGCTGGTCGAGCTCAGCGGATGATGATCAGGCCGTCGAGATTGACGGTCGGTCGGCCCGAGGTGCCGAGCGCGAGGATGACGACCGTGCGCTTGGCGGCGGCCGACCAGTTCCCCGTCCAGACCAGGCGCTGGGGCTGCGAGCTCGGTGCATAGAGGTCGATCGTGGCCTCCAGCGATCCGTTGACATAGATCTTGGCCTTGCCCTGGCTGGGTGCCTTTCGCGCCAGCCAGCCGATCGAGGTTCCGGTGAAGGTGCGGCTCACCGTCCGCCCGGCTGTCGACGTGACCTTGGCGTGGCCGCCTCGATACATCGGGTCCGAGCGCAGTGTCCAGCTGCCGGCGTAGTGGATGCTGGCGCTCGTCTCGCTCTGACTCGCCAATGCGAATGTCGCGCCGGCTGTCCACGCACCCGTGTTGCCAGCGTGATCGATCGCGCGGACCCGGAACCGGTAGTCGTGTCCCGCGAGCAGCAGACGCGTGGTCGAGGCGGTCGGCAAGCCTGTCGCGACGGTCGACCAACTGCCGCTGTCCGTCCGTTGCGACAGGTCGTAGTGATCGACGCCGGACTGGCCGTCGGTCCCCGTCCAGTGCAACCTGACCGGGATCATCCCGGCTGACAGCGCACCGGCCACCAGAGATCGCCTTGGCGAGGTGGTGGTGGGCAAGCCACTGTCCGGGCCGACCTTGATAGACAGCGAGCCCATCTTCGATACCGGGCCTGTGTCCTCGAAGAACCACGACTGGAAGGTCAAGGTCGTGCCGTCCGCGGCATTCACCATGACGTCGAACGAGTACTCGGCAGACGGGACCAGGCTGAGCCCGTCATCGATGTAGTGGGACGGCGGACCTGAATAGAGGGCACCGGGCGAGAGGTTGGTCGGCGCATCGACGCCTGTCGGCAGGTCGACATGCAGGTTGCCGTTGATGGGGCCGGCGTTCGTCGACGCGCGTGCCGTGACGTGCAGCGTCGTGCCGGCAACGATCTGATCATCCGCCGTCCACGAGAACGAGGGCGTGACCGTCGGGTAGATGAGGGTCACGCTCGGCGGGCACGTGCCCGTGCAACCGACGCCGTCGCTATCGAGATAGAGGCGGACCGTCGTGCCCGGCTTCGCGACGGTCGCGAACGTGATGGTCGTCTTCGAGACGAGGGTCGGGAACGTCCAGGTCGGCTGGAAGGAGCTGATCTCGCAATATGCCGCCGGTTCGCAGGCCCCGTCGCTGAACGTGGCGGTGGACTCCATGTGGACGCGGACGTTCGTCGGCGTGCCGCTCGATGGAGCGACCGTGCCCGTGAAGGTGATCGGGGCGCCAGTCGCGGCGGGATTCGGCGATGCCTTGATGGTCAATGTCACGGTCGGATGCGCGGCGGCGGCGGGCAGCGCCGCAGCGAGCCAGACGATCGATGTCACGAGCGCGATCGCGGCGCCGGCGATCGGCGTCGACCTGCGGCGCGTCGGAGGCGTCATGCTCCCGTAGGCCGAGGCGTGATCCGACTCGGCCGCTGGATCGCGGGTGGCGTCACCGACGCATCGTAGCGCCCGAGCCCGCTGCGTGGCGTGTCCTCAGGCCCGTGATGGCGCGCCGGCGCACCACGATCCGGCAGGTGGCGCGCGTCAGCCCGTGGACGCCGCGGGTTCGGTCGGGCTGGGCTCGAGGAGCGTGGCGATCACCTCGGCCAGCTCCCCTGGCCGGGTGAGGAACGGCGAGTGCCCGCCGTCGATCTCGATCGCGGTCGTGCCCAGTCGCTCCTGGGCTGCTCGACGCCCCCACTCGGGGTTCATGGCACGATCGTCACGACAGACGATGTAGCTGCTGGGGACGGCCGGCCAGGCCTCCAGCGGGCTCGGCTCACCGATGACCTGGTAGCACTGGGGACGCAGTCGCGAGCTTGCCCAGGCCGCCGAGTCCGCCGAAGCATCGTGGAAGAAGAGCTCGGTCGCCGTCTTCGGGCCGATCTGCCAGACGTCACGGCCGAGGTCGGTCCATTCGGCCGTCGTCGGCGGGACCAGTCCGTCTATGGGCTCCGCCTGCCGCTGGTCGTTGGCGCTCCGTCCTGGCTGGGCCAGGAAGGCCGCCAGGAAGACGAGCCGGTCGATCGATCGCCGGGCGGCGACGAGCGGGATCACCAGGCCAGCCATGGAGTGGCCGACGATGACGGGTGGCGAGCCGACGCCGAGGCGATCGATGGCCTCGCTGACGACCGTCGCGTAGGCGTCCGCGCCCAGGCCGGGCTCCGAGATCGGCAGGTCGACGGCGACAGCACGATGGCCGTACGCCTCAAGGGCCGGGATCAGGCGCTCCCAGCACCACGCTCCGTGGAAGGACCCATGCACGAGGACGAGATCCACGGTCCGCCTCCTCTCCCCTGTCCCGCGCCGCCGGCCGGCCGGCCCCTGAGAGGCTACATGATGCGGACGACGGCTGGACGGTGGCCGGCGGATGATCTACGACGCGCCGGGTGCCCGAGACGGCTCGGGGCCGTCAGAACGGCAGACCGAGACCGGCGGGATCGGGCACGATCTGATAGATCGGAGCGTCATTGACGCCGATGATCGCGCCGAGGACGACGATCAGAGCGAAGACGATGGCGAACGCCGCGAAGATGGCGAGCAGGCGCACCGCATCGGGATGTGCCTGCATGAAGGTGGGTCGGTGGAGTGCCATGGGGCCTCCGACGGGTCGACGAGCCTGATCGGCCAGTGCCTGCTGCACGAGACGGCGACCCGATCGCCTCGCGCGCCGACAGGACGCTGGCTTCGAAACCACGACACGATGATGAACGAACGGGCCTCGGCAGGCGAGGGCCGTTCGGCCGCATCATCGGGTCTTGACCGCGGTACCGTAGCGTGCCAGGATTATGGCCCATGGATATCAAGCCTTTGCCCACAGCCAACTCCGGTGCGGCGTCGACCGATGCGCCTCTGCCCGCCATCTACCTCGGCCATGGCGCGCCGCCTCTCCTCGAGGACGCCGACTGGATGGCCGAGCTCGGCGGCTGGGCGGCATCGATGCCGACGCCGAAGCAGATCCTGATCGTCAGCGCGCATTGGCAGACTGCGCCGATGGCCATCAGCGCAACGACGACCGTACCGCTGGTCTACGACTTTTACGGCTTTCCGGAGCACTACTACCGGATGACCTATGACGCGCCGGGTTCCCCGGAGCTGGGTGAGCGTGTGCGCAGCCTGATGCCATCTTCCGAGCCCGTCCTGGAGCGCCCGACGCGTGGGCTCGATCACGGCGCCTGGGTCCCGCTCAAGGCCATGTACCCCGAGGCCACGATCCCCGTCCTGCAGCTCTCGATGCCCGACCTCGACCCGGCGCACCTCTTCGAGGTCGGCCGGCGCCTGGCGCCCTTGCGCGACGAGGGCGTGCTCATCGTCGGTAGCGGCTTCCTGACGCACGGCCTGCCGTTCATCCACGAGTACTTCATGGGCAAGCCAGGTGCGCCACAGTGGTCGATCGATTTCGACCAGTGGGCGACCGAAGCGCTCGATCGTGGCGACGTCGACGCCCTCTTCGACTTTCGGACCAAGGCGCCCGGGATGCCGTTCGCGCACCCGACCGTCGAGCATTTCGCGCCGCTCTTCGTGACGCTCGGGGCGGTGGCCAGGCCGGACGATGCGCCGAGCTACGCCATCGAGGGCTATGCCTACGGGCTCTCCAAGCGCTCGTTCGAGGCGCGCTGACCGCGACCTCCGGGCATCATGGGTCGGTGCACGAGCCGACGACGCGCGCCAATGCTCCTCAGGCGGGCGAGGTCCGCGTGCGGCGGATCCGAGCGGACGAAGGAGCGCAGCTCAAGGCCCTCCGCTTGCGCGCCCTGGCCGAGGAGCCGGAGGCGTTCGGGGAGTCGGTGGCCGAGGCCGCAGCGCGCGACGAGGCCGAGTACGCGGCGCGGGCACGAGCTGCCAGCGACGGTGATCGGCGTGCCTGGTTCTCGGCCGAGCTGGTCCCAGAGCCCCGCTCAGCGGCCGGGGCCGTCGCCGTCGGGCTGGCGATGGGCCGACGCCGGCCGCCCGACACGTGCATGGTCTTCTCGGTCTGGGTCGCGGACGCGGCTCGCGGTCAAGGTGTCGGCCGTGCGCTGGTCGATGCCATCGCTGGCTGGGCACGATCGTGGGGAGCGATCACGCTCGTGCTCTGGGTCTATCGCGCCAACCAGCCAGCCATCCGCTTCTACGAACGCCTCGGGTTCACGGTCCAGGAGGACGGTCCAGATGCCGAGCTCGGTGCGCCGCACGACGCGCTGGCCATGGTGCGTGGCGTCGAGGGTTGACCTAGCGCGGCAGCATCACGGCGCCGACCACGAACGAGAAAGCCAGTGCGACGATGATCAGGATCATGACGATCCTGGCCGCGCGACCCTGAGTGTTCATCGGTAGTTCTGGAACTGCAATGGGACCGGATACCCCTCCCCCTCCTCGCGCAGCCGCGCGATGACCTTTTGGAGGTCGTCCTTGCTCTTTGAGCTCACCCGGACCGCATCGCCCTGGATCTGGGCGTGGCACTTCGGGTAGTCGTCGCGGATGAGCTTGCTGATCTTCTTGGCCAGGTCCTCGGGCAGGCCGCGTCGCAGCTTGATGGTCTGTCTGACCTTGCTGCCACCGGCCGGCTCGACGGTGCCCCAGTCGAAGATCTTGAGCGACAGCCCGCGCCGGATGGCCTTGGACTCGATGAGGTCCTTGACCGCCGCCGCACGGTATTCGTCATCTGTCAGCAGGCTGATCTCCTCCTTGCCGAGCTGCAGGTCCACGGTCACGTTCTTGAAGTCGTATCGGGTGCCGACCTCGCGGCGTACCTGGTCAAGGGCATTGACCAGCTCCTGGCGGTCGAAATCGCTGACCACGTCGAAGGAGACCTCTCCAGCCACGCTACCTCCCTGTCGATGGATGCGCCTCGGCGGGTTGGCCGGTCGGCGCGATGGACGAGTCGGTGCCGACGATGCGGGTCAGCGCCCAGGCTCTCGCCCGGCTGATCCGTCGATCGGCGTCGAGCTCGAGGGTCAGGATGCCACGGACACGGGTCCGAACGGCAGAGGCCCGCTCGGTCCACGCGCCATGGAAGGCGACGATCACGGTGTCACCGGCGAGCCAGATGTGCTCCGCGTCTACCTCGGCGTGAACAGCGGATGCCGCAACGCCATTGCACCAGGCCCGAATGGCGGTCTGGTCTCGCAGCGGGGGCGCGAAGGGGTCGGGACGGAGCTCGGCGTCCGTCGCGAAGCAGTCGACGGCGGCATCCACGTCGCGCTTCTCCCAGGCACGCTTGAGGCGATCGACGAGATCCTGCGCGTCGCCGTGCGTGAGCGCTGCCATGGCTCGGATTCTAGCCGGACCGGCCGCGCCTCCCTTGGCGCGGGGCCAGCCGGCCGGGTCAGTCGCGGGCCGCCAGGCGCTCGACGAGTCGCTCAGCGATGACGTACGAGCGGCCGCCGCCCATGACCAGTACGACGTCACCTGGCCGCACCAGGTCGGCCAGGCGATCGGCGGTGGCCTCCGGCGAGCCGGTTGCGAGCGCCGGTACGGGCGCTCGTGCCGAGATGGCTGCTGCCAGGTCCGCTGCGGAGACGATCGTCTGATCCGGGTCGCGCCCGGCCCAGATGTCGGCGATGACGGCATGGTCGGCCGTGCTCAACACGTCGGCGAACGCGTCCAGCATGGCCGCCGTGCGGTGAAAGGTCAGCGGCTCGTAGACCGCCCAGACGGGCCGGCCGGGATGGGCCCCGCGGACGGCCGCCAGCGTCGCGCGGATGGCCGACGGATGATGCCCGTAGTCATCGATCACGAGGACCCCGCCCGGTTCGCCCTTGACCTCGAGCCGACGTCCGACGCCCACGAAGCTGCCCACGGCGGACTCGATTGCGGAGGCCGGCACGCCCAGCACGGCCGCCGCCGCAGCCGCGCACAGGGCATCGGCGGCGTTGTGCCGGCCGGCGAGGGGCATCGGCAGACGGAGGTCGCCCGTCAGGCTGCCGTGGACCTCGAGCGTGTCCCGACCCTTCGCCGACGTCACCAGGCGCCCGATGACATCGACATCGTCGAGGGCGCGGTCCTGCTCGCTCGACGGCATCGCAGCGTGCCTATCCTCGGCCGACCGATGCTCGAGACGCTCGTCCTCGGCCGCTTCGAGGGCAACCCGGACGCGCGTCCCGGGCCATTCGTCGAGGCCATCAGCGACCCGCCACGCGCCCGGATCCGCGACGTTGACGATAAGCGTCGGCGGGCCGTCCGGACCCGGCACCATGGCGCGGATCCAGCCGTCGAATGCCGCCAGCACGGCGGCCTCGTCGGCGAAGACGTCCGGATGATCCCACTCCGCGTTCAGCAGGACGGCGACGGACGGGTGGTAGGGCGCGAAGTTGCCGGCGTATTCATCGGCCTCGACGACGAAGACGTCCCCCTGACCGACACGTGCGGTCGAGGCTGGCTGCGCCCGGTCATCGGGTGCCATCAGCGCCCCGACGAAGCCGCTCGGATCGCGTCCGGCCTCGGCCAGGACGTGGAGCAGCCAGCCGGTCGTGGTCGACTTGCCGTGGGTCCCAGCGACCGCCACGAGCGTCTGTCCGGTCGTGGCAGCGACGTCGGCGACCAGCTGCTGCCAGGCCTCGACCGGAACGTCGAGCGCTCGCGCCGCGACCAGCTCCGGCTGCTCGGGAGCGATCGCGGTCAGCGCCTTGGACACGGCCAGGCGGTCGACGACCGCTCCCGCCGGTGCGGCGACATGCACGGGGTCATGCGACGTGAGCACGACGATCCCGTGAGCCTCGAGCGCGGCCGTGTACGGCGACGGCGCCCCAGGGTCGCAGGCGGTGACGGTGGCTCCGACGCTCTGCGCCAGGAGCACTGCCGCAGAGGCCCCTGCGCCGGCCGCTCCGACCACGTGGATGCGCTCCCCTGGTCGGATGTGGCGGGCGGCCCGCGCCGGCGTCAGGCCAGCCCCGATGTCCGCCGCAGATCGGGTCATGCGACGTCCCGATGGATCCGGCCCGTGAGCAGGTCGAGCGCGGCCGCAGCGCTGGCGAGCTTGTTGGCGTGGCGGTCCCCCGACCATTGGAAGCGCTGCACGGCATGCCCACGGCCATCGGCGACCGCGATGTAGGTCAGGCCGACGGGCTTCTCCGCGCTGCCACCGTCAGGGCCGGCGATACCGGTGACCGCCACGGCGACATCCACGCCGAGCGCGCGCCTGGCACCCTCGGCCATCGCCACTGCCGTCTGCGCCGAGACCGCACCGTGCGACGCGAGGGTCTGGCCGGGGACGCCGAGGCTGGCCGCCTTGACGGCGTCGGCATAGGCGATGATGCCGCCCCGGAAGACCTCGCTCGCGCCCGGGATCTCGGTCAGCAGGTGGCCGACCAGGCCGCCGGTGCAGGATTCGGCTGTGGCGATGGTCGACCCTGTGGCTCGTGCCATGGCGATCACCTGCCCCGCCCGCTCGACGAGGGCGGCGTCGTCGATGGTCGGTGCCGCGCTCAGTTCGTGCGTCCGGTCTTCTCCGGCTCGGCGGGCGGTGCGAAGAGCCATGTCTCCGGCTGGCCGGGTTTGCCCAGCGCGCCCAATCGGGTCCCGTTGAGCGTGAAGTAGGTCGCGCCCGAGTTGCCGGTCCGGACCTCGACGCTCCGCTGGCCGGTGAATTCGACCGATTTGCCGGGCTGGATGACGCGCCCGCCTTCGTAGCCCGGGACCAGCTCGTCGTCGACCCAGACCTTGAGCCAGGCCCTGGCGTCCCTGACCCGGATGACCAGGGCGACGCCGGTATAGGCGACCGTCACATGGCGCTGCTCGGTCGTCGTCTTGTCGGCGGCGCCGGTGGCGCTGATGGTCAGATCCCACACGCCGGGCGCAAGCTGGTAGGCATCGGAGAAGGCGCCGGTCTCGGCCTCGACGGCTATCTCCTGGGGTTCGGGATCGGCCGGCGGCTGGGCGGGCGCCTTGCCGCCTGCCGTCCGTGGCCGGCTCGACATAGGTGGCGGTCACGACGACCCGCTCACCGGTCGTGGTGCCCTGGACCGGGATGGCGCCGTTGGTGAACATCGTCCCCTGGTTGGGGCTGGTCACGCTCAGGGTCGGGGCTTCCGGGCCGGCCGCAACGGGCACGGTGACGATGAGCTTGACAGCCTCGGAGTCCTTGCCGGTCTCCGGGTCGGTGGCCGTGATGGTGAAGTCGTTCCGGCCCTTCTTGAGCGGCACGACCTGTTGCCAGCCGCCGTTCGCGTCGGCGGTGACCCGGTAGGTCTCCTGCCCGAGGGCTTCGACCGCGACGGTCGTGCCGGGCGACGCCGTGCCGCTCAGCGTCGTCGACTCGGCGTCCGCGGCGGCGGTGCTGACCGCCGCCTGGGCGACGGTCAGGCCCGGTGGTTGCGAGAAGCGGAAGAGCTGCAGTCCGATGTAGCCGGCGAAGGCGAGCACGGCGAGGGTCAGGACGGCCGCCACGAGGAGGCCCCGGCTGAATGTGAAGCCACCCCGGGGGGCTTCGAGGGGCCGAGGCGCGATGGTCGTCGGCTCGTTCCGTCGACTCTCGCCGACCTCGGTCCGCCACTGGGCCAGGACGAGCTCCGGGTCGAGGCCCAGGTAGAGCGCGTAGTTGCGCAGGAATCCCTTGGTGTAGACGGCGCCGGGCAGGGCCTTGAAGTCGCTGTTCTCGAGCGCCTCGAGGAACTTGGCCCGGATCTTCGTGTCCCGCTCGGCCCGATAGAGGTCGACGCCCTTGCGCTCACGGGCGGCCAGGAGCATGGCGCCCAACCGCTGGCTGGGCTCGGGCACGAAGCTAGCGACCGGGACGTCGTCGTCGCGGCCCTGGCGCGCGGCGAGGCGGCGCTCGCTCGGCCGAGCCTGGTCGCGCGCGGTCATGGAAAGGTCACTAAGCTACGGATCCCCGGTGCGATCGCGCGGCATGAGGTCGTGTCGCGCGCGCCTAGGATACCCGCTCTCGTGCGGGCGGCCCCTCAGCAGGATGACCTAGAGGTGCATCCCGGCACCGCCCCAGGGCCGCTCAGTAGCCCGGGTCGTCCACGGCATCGAGGCTGCGCAGCCAGTTCTCGGGCCCGTAGATCTGTCGCGGCACGGCCGGATTGCGCGGATCCTGGGGGCCGACGACACCGTAGCGCTCGAGCTCGTCCATGATCCGGCTGGCGCGGTTGAAGCCGACCTTGAGCTTGGTCTGGAGCATCGATGTGCTGGCCTTTCCGCTGGCCATCACGAGCTCGGCAGCGCGTGGCGTCATGTCGTCCTCGGCCGTCTGGGCCAGCCAGCCGAACTGGCCGCCGTTGCCGCCCTCGCCGTCGCTGAAGGCGACCACCAGCGGGTCATAGGCTGGCTGTGGCGCCTGTGCGCGCCAGTGGGCGGTGACGGCGTTGACCTCTGCATCGGAGACAAAGACCCCCTGCAGGCGCACCGGTCGTGGCAGGTCGGCCGGCTGGTAGAGCATGTCGCCGCGCCCGATGAGGTCCTCCGCGCCGGGTTGATCGAGCACCGTCCGGCTGTCGACGTTGGAGGACATGGCGAAGGCGATCCGGCTGGGTACGTTGGCCTTGATCAGCCCGGTGACGACGTTGACGCTCGGCCGCTGTGTGGCCAACACGAGGTGGATGCCGACGGCACGTGCCTTCTGGGCGATCTTGACGATGGGGTCCTCGACCTTGCGGCCCTCGCGCATGATCAGGTCGGCCAGCTCGTCGATGACGATCACGATGTAGGGCAGCCGCTCCTCCTCCGATACGCGCGCGCTGGCGTTGTAGGCGGTGATGTTGCGTTCGGTCTTGGCCGCCAGAGCCTTGTAGCGCTCCTCCATCTGGTTGACGGCCCAGTGCAGTGCGGCCTTGGCATCGGCTGCCTCGACGATGACGTTGGTCAGCAGGTGGGGCAGGCCGTCATACGGCGCCAGCTCGACCCGCTTGAGATCGACCAGCACCAGGCGCACCTCGTCCGGTCGCGCCCGCATCAGGAGGCTGGTGATGAGTGCGTTGACGCAGACGCTCTTGCCCGAGCCGGTGGCCCCGGCGATGAGCAGGTGGGGCATCTTGGCCAGGTCGACGGCATACGCCGCACCACTTACGTCGCGCCCCAGGGCGAAGGTCAGCTTGCCGGTCGCGGCCAGCATGTTGGCGTCGTCGATGAGCTCGCGGAAGCCGACCACCTCGCTGGTGTGGTTGGGGATCTCGATGCCGACGACGTCCTTGCCCGGGATGGGCGCCTCGATGCGGATGGTCCGGGCGGCGAGCGCCATCGCCAGGTCGTCGGCCAGGCCCTCGATGCGCGAGAGCTTGATGCGCGCGTCCGGGCGGACCTCGTACTGGGTCACCACCGGTCCGACGTTCGTGCCCGTGACGGTGGCCAGGATCTGGAAACTGCGCAGCTTCTCTTCGATGATCCGGATGTTGCGCTCGTGGTCGAGTTTCTGGCCCTTGCCAGTCTCCGGGCGGGCGGGCTCGAGGAGCTCGGTCCCCGGCAATGCCCAGTCCCTGACGCCGACCGGGACGGGCGTGTCCTCGGCCGCCAGCAGCTCGTCGCCCGGCGCGTCGGGATCGCGCGGCCCTGATGCCGGCGCGTGCCCGTTGGAGGCGGCTCCGCCTGCGGGTGCGCCGGCGCCCCCCGCAGCCTGCGACCCGGCCGCTGTGCCGCGCCCGGACCAGACGGTCTGGCTGATGGGGGCCGGGCTCGAGATGGGCGACGGCATGTCCGTCTCGGCCGCTGTCTGCGGGGCGGCGTTGGGAGCAGGCGTTCCAGCGGGCTTGCCGTGCGCGGCTGGCACGGCCTTGACCGGGGCGGCATCCTGGCGCTCGAGCGGGCGCGTCATCGCGCCGGCGATGGCCCGCCCGCCACTCGTCACCGGCGAGACGACGTCGCGCACCGTGAGGTTGAAGAGGAGCAGCACCCCGACCACGATCATGCCCACCAGCACGACGACCGCGCCCGGTTCGCTGATGAGCGTCGAGAGCAGGCTGGAGAGGGTCTCGCCGAACCAGCCGCCGGCCCGCGCCAGCTGGGCGGGCTTGTCGCCTTCGCCCCAGGCGATCGACATCAGCCCCAGGGCGCCGAGGAAGACGATGATGCCGCCCGCGGCGCTGATCTCCCAGGACGGGCCGGTGGACGGCGCCCGCTCGACGAAGACGCCGGCCACGATGAGCAGGATGGGCAGCAGCCAGCCGCCCTGTCCGAAGGCCGGTCGGAGCAGGTCGTTGACGTAGCGGTTGAGGATGCCCTCCCCTGGCAGGATGAGCGCGATGAGCGTGACGGCGCCTGCCACCAGGAGGACGATGCCGAGGATCGAGCGCAGCGTGCGCGGCGGGATGGACGGCCCGCGGCGTGTGCTCCGGGAGCGGCCGGAACGCGTCGTGCGACGCCGTTGGGCCACCGGGCTCAGACCTCGACCACGACAGGGAAGACCATCGGCCGCCGCTTCGTTTGCTCGTAGAGGAAGCGCGACAGGCTGTCCTTGATCTGCACCTTCATGCAGGCCGATCTCGCTGGTGTGGTCGCCCGGGGTGTCGAGCGCGGCCAGGACCCGCTCGACCGCGGCCGCGATCACGGGATCGTCGGAGCCGCCGATGAAGCCGCGGGTCACGATCTCCGGCCGCCCGATGACCGAGCCGGTCTGCTTGTCGACGGTGACCACGACCAGGAACATGCCGTCGTTGGCCAGCGCCCGACGATCGCGCAGCACGACGTCGCCGACCTCGCCGACCGACAGTCCGTCGACGAAGACGTAGCCGGCCGCCACCGGCTCGCCACGCCGGGCAGAGCCATCCGACAGGAACTCGATGGGCTGGCCGTTCTCGATGATGAAGATGTTCTGCGGCTCGACGCCGCAATCGACGGCCAGGCGGCCGTGCTGGACGAGCATCCGGAACTCGCCGTGCATGGGGATGAAGTAGCGCGGCTTGGTCAGGCCGAGCATAAGCTTGAGCTCTTCCTGGCTCGCGTGGCCGGAGACATGCGCGCGCTTGATGGTGTGGTAGTAGACGTTGGCGCCGTTCTTGAAGAGGTTGTCGATGGTCCGGGCGACCTCCTCCTCGTTGCCCGGGATGGGGCTGGCGCTGACGATGACCGTGTCACCGGGCACGATCTCGACAAAGCGATGGTCGCGGTTCGCCATCCGCGCCAGGCCCGCCATCGGCTCACCCTGGGCACCGGTGGTGGCGATGACGAGGTCGCGATCGGCGATGTCCTTGATGCGATCCTTGGGCACCAGCAGGCCGGCGTCGTAGGTCAGGTAGCCGAGGTCGGTGGCGATGCGGACGTTCTGCTCCATCGACCGCCCGATGACGGCGACCTTGCGCTGGAAGGTGGCGGCAGCGTCAAAGACCTGCTGGATTCGCGCGATGTTGCTGGCGAAGGTGGCCACGATGACGCGACCGTCGAGCGGCTCCATGATCTCCCGGAAGGCGTCGCCGACCGTCCGCTCGGACGGCGTGTAGCCCGGGTTCTCGGCCCGGGTCGAGTCGGAGAGCAGGCAGATGACGCCTTCCTCGCCGAGCTTGGCCAGGGTGTGGAAGTCGGACAGCTTGCCGTCGACCGGGGTGTGGTCGAACTTGAAGTCGCCGGTATGGACGACGACCCCGACCGGCGTGCGCAGGGCGATGCCCATGGCGTCGGGGATGGAGTGCCCGATGCGGAAGGCGGTCGCCTCGAACGAGCCGAGCTTGAGGACGTCGCCGGGTTCGAAGGGCAGGATCGGGTTCCTGGTGAGCTTATGCTCCTTGATCTTGTTGCCCAACAACCCGCGGGCAAGCGTCGAAGCGTAGACCGGCACGCCGGGGAACTCCGGCAACACGTAGGGCAGGCCACCGACGTGGTCCTCGTGCGCGTGCGTGATGAGGAAGGCCTTGACCTTCTTGCGGCGCTCCTTGAGGTAGGTCACGTCGGGCACGACCAGGTCGATGCCGAACATCTCCTCGTCCGGGAACATCAGGCCGCAGTCGATGACCACGATCTCGTCGCCGTACTCGAAGACGTACATGTTCTTGCCGATCTCGCCGACCCCACCGAGCGGGATGATGCGCAGGATCGGGTCGGTCGCAGCCGTTGCGGGGGTCGAGCGACGGGGCATGGTCAGAAGAACCTCATCTGGTTCGGATCCTCGGCGGCCACGAGGGCAGCCTCGGGCGCGATGTCGTTGGACGCCGGCTCGGCATCGATGAGCGATGGCACACGATCGGTCGAGTCCGGCTGGGCAGCGATCTGCCGCGGCGCGTCGTCGGCCGTTCCTCCTGCGTCGTCGCCCTCGAGCGGCTCGGTGACGACCGCCGGATCGGGCGCCGGGGCGCCGGGGATGGGTCGATGCTCGGCGCGCCGTTCCCGGGACCGGATGAGCGCATCGGGGGCCCCGGCGATGTCCTCGAAGAGGGTCTCCTTGAGCGCGGCCTGGCGGAAGGCTGCAGCCGGGTGATAGAGCGCCATGGCCGAGGCGTCGGCGGCGCCGGTCGCTGGATCGACCGGTCGGATGGTGCCGTGGGCGCTGCTGATCCGGGCGCCGGGCATGAACGTCTGCAGGGAGAAGCGGCCGAGGGTGACGATCAGGGCGGGATCGAGCGCCTCCAGCTGCCGATGCAGGTAGCCCGAGCAGGCAGCGATCTCGTCCGGCTCAGGGTCGCGGTTGCCGGGCGGTCGACACTTCACGACGTTGGTGATGAAGACCTCGTCGCGCTTCCAGCCGATGGAGCTGATGAGCTCCGTGAGCAGGCCGCCGGCGGCACCCACGAATGGTCGGCCCTGCTGATCCTCATTGGCCCCAGGTCCTTCACCGACGAAGACGACCTCGGTCTCCGAGCTCCCCTCCCCCGGCACGGCTCGTGTACGCCCGCGATGCAGGCGACAGGCCGTGCACGTCCTGACCTCGTCGGCGATCGCCTCGAGTGTCTCGCGCCGCTGCGCGTCGGTCACGCGACCCGACCGGCACGCATCGAGGCCGGCACAAGCCAATCTCGGGCGAGCACCAGCTCGGCGATCTGGACGGCGTTCGTCGCCGCGCCCTTGCGCAGGTTGTCGCTCACGCACCAGAAGGCCAGGCCACGCCCGTCCGGCATGGAGACGTCGGCGCGGACGCGCCCGACGAAGATCTCATCACGGCCGGCCGCCTCGGTCGCCAGCGGGTAGCGGTGTGCAGCCGGATCGTCGATGACGATAACGCCCGGCACCCGGCCGAAGAGCTCGCGCGCCGCATCGGGCCCGATCGGGCGACGCGTCTCGACATGCACGGCTTCTGAATGGCCCACGAAGACCGGCACACGGACCGCCGTGCACGACATCCGAAGATCGGGCAGATGCAGGATCTTGCGGCTCTCGTGGATGATCTTCCACTCCTCCTTGAAGTAGCCGTCGTCGAGCAGGACGTCGATCTCCGGTACGGCGTTGAAGGCGATGGGATGGGGGTAGACCGTCGCCTCCTTGGGTCGCCCGGCGGCGTGCGCCAGGATCTGGGCCTGCAGCTCATCGATCGCCTCAGCGCCGGTGCCACCGACGGCCTGGTAGGTATCGACGATGACACGCTCCAGCCCGACAGTGTCGCGCAGCGCCATGAGCAGGGGCACGAGCTGCATGGTCGAGCAGTTGGGGTTGGCGATGATGCCCTCGTGCGTCGCGGCATCGGCCGGATTGACCTCGGTCACGACCAGGGGGATGCCATCGATCATGCGCCATTGGGAGGAGTTGTCGATGACCAGCGCGCCGCGTGCCGCCGCTTCCGGCGCGAGCGCCGCCGAGACCGAGGCACCAGCCGAGAAGAGGGCGATATCGACGCCCGCGAACGCCTCGGGCTTGGCCTCGGTCACCTCGATCGAGCGACCGCGAAAGGCGACCTTCCGGCCGTCGGCGCGTGAGGCCATCGGACGCAGGTCGCCGACGGGCAGGCCGCGCTCTTCAAGGACCTTGATCATCGTCGTGCCGACGACGCCGGTGGCGCCGACCACGGCGACGGTGAGTGCGGGCTGTTCGTGGCTGGGCATGGCTCGCTCAGGCGGTCATCCGTCGGGGCACGCAGGCGATGATACACCGCGGCCGCCGGTTTCCCGGCGGCCGCAGGCAGCGTACTGGAGCGGGAAGGGTGTTCAGGCCGGCGTCGTCTCCCGGGCGAGGTGGCGCTGCATGGCCGCCTTGCGCGAGAGGTTGATGCGACCCTGGCGGTCGACTTCGACGACGACGACCATGACCTCATCCCCGATGGAGACGACGTCCTCGACCGTCGGCACGTGGTAGTCGGCCAGCTCGCCGATGCGAACGAGGCCTTCCTTGCCGGGCAGGATCTCGACGAAGGCGCCGAAGCCCATGATCCGGGTGACCTTGCCGAGGTACAGGGCCCCGACCTCGACGTCGCGCGTCAGGCTTTCGATCCACTGGATCGCCTTGCGCGAGTTCTCGCCGGAGACGGCAGCGATCTCGACTGTGCCGTCGTCCTCGACGTTGATCTCGGTGCTCGTCTCTTCCTGGATCTTGCGGATCATCGAGCCACCCTTGCCGATGATCTCGCGGATCTTCTCGGGGTTGATCTTGATGGTGATGATGCGCGGCGCGAAGTCGCTCATGTCGGCACGGGCCTCGGGCAGCACTTCGGTCATCTTGTCGAGGATGGCGAGCCGGGCCGCGAGCGCCTGCTTGAGGCCGTCGCGGATGATGGCCTCGTTGATGCCCTTGACCTTGATGTCCATCTGCAGGGCGGTGATGCCGTCCCGCGTGCCCGTGACCTTGAAGTCCATGTCGCCGACCGAGTCCTCCTTGCCCAGGATGTCGGTGAGCACCACGAAGCGGCCGTCGGGCTCGCTGATGAGGCCCATGGCGGCACCGGCGACCGGGGCCTTGATGGGCACGCCGGCGTCCATCAGGGCAAGGGTCGAGCCGCAGGTCGAGGCCATCGAGGTCGAGCCGTTGGACGACATGCACTCCGACACGAGCCGGATGACGTAGGGGAACTCATCGTGGTCCGGCAGCACGGGCAGCAAGGCCCGCTCAGCCAGGTTGCCATGCCCGATGTCGCGGCGGCTGGGGCCACGCATGGGCTTGTTCTCGCCGGTCGAATAGGGCGGGAAGTTGTAATGGTGGATATAGCGCTTTTCGGTCCTGGGGCTGATGGTGTCGATGCGCTGGACGTCCGAGGACGAGCCCAAGGTGGCGATCGTCAGGACCTGCGTCTCACCACGGGTGAAGACGCCGGAACCGTGCGCTCGAGGCAGGAAGCCGACCTCGACCGAGATCGGGCGCAGCTCGGTCAGCTGGCGACCATCCATCCGGATGCCCTCGTCGAGGGCGAGGGCGCGGAAGGTCTTCTTGCTGACCAGGCTGAAGAGGCTCTTGCTGACACGCGCCTCACGACGGGCGGCCTCCAGCATGGCCTTCGAGTCGCCGCCTGAGCGCGTCGCCCGGACGGCGTCCGCGACCGAGGCACGAAGCGTGGCCAGCCGTGCGGGCAGGTCCTTGGCGAACCAGATCAGCAGGCTGGCGGTGGCCTCGGCGTCTGGCAGCGCGCGATGCGACTGGGAGAGCTCGATGCCGAAGAAGTGCGAGAGCGTCGGCAGCTTGTAGTTCTCGAGGTCCGGATAGCCCTCGCGGGCGATGGTCAGCGTGTCGAGGTAGCGACCCTGCTCGAAGTGGGTCCCGTCGCCGAGCGCGGCCTCCAGGAAGGCGAGGTCGAAGCCGACGCTGTGGCCGACGATGACGGCGTCGCCGATGAAGGCGAGCGCCTGCTTGGCTGCCGCGGAGGGCGTGGGAGCCTTGGCCACGTCCGCGTCGGTGATGCCGTGCATCTGGTTGCCGATGATCGGTCGGCCGGGGTTGACGAGGGTCGACCAGCGATCGACGATCTTGTCTCCCTTGACCCGCACGGCGGCGATCTCGATGAGGTCGGCCATCTTGGGGTCGGTGCCGGTCGTTTCGACGTCGACGATGACGAACTCGCCACCGGCCTCCGCGGTCCTGGCGAACTCCAGGACGGTGTCCGTGCCGGCTTCGAGGAATGGCGTGATCTTGGCCTTGCCAACGGCCTTCTGCAGCTCCTCCTGGAGGTCGACCAGCGGCTGGAGCGCGCGGTGACCGAAGAGGATGGCCTCGGCCATGATGTCTTCCGACAGCAGCTTGGCACCGGCCTCGACCATCATGATCGCGTCACGGGTGCCCGAGACGACCAGGTCGAGCTCCGACTCCGCCAGCTGGCTGAAGGTCGGGTTGACCACGAACTCGCCGTCGATGCGGCCGATCCGGACGGCGCCGACGGGGCCGTGGAAGGGGATCTCGCTGATGCTCAGCGCGGCCGACGCGGCGACCGTGCCGAGGACGTCGGGCTCGTTCTCCTGGTCGGTCGAGAGGACCGTGATGACGAGCTGGATGTCGTCCTTGTAGCCCTCGGGAAAGAGCGGTCGGATGGGCCGGTCGGTCAGCCGCGCCGCCAGCGTGGCCGCCTCAGACGCGCGTGCTTCGCGCTTGATGAAGCCGCCCGGGATCTTGCCCGCGGCGTACATGCGCTCTTCGAATTCGACCGTCAACGGGAAGAAGTCGAGTCCGGGCCGCGGATCCGAGCGGTTGGCGGTGCCGAGCACCAGGGTGTCACCGTAGCGAACGGTCACCGAGCCGCCGGCCAGGCGTGCGAGCCGGCCGGTCTCGATGGTCAGCGTGCGGCCACCGAGTTCTGTCGAGAGCGTGACTGACATCAGTCCTCCATGACTCGGAGGACGGACCGTGGCATGTCGAGCTGGAACGCTGATCCGGTGTGCGGACGCTCAGGGCTGGCTGCCGAGAGTCGTTCGTGCGGGGCGTCCCACCCCAGCGGCGTGCCGACTAGCGGCGCAGCCCCAGCCGTGCGATGACGGCGCGGTAGCGCGCGTTGTCCTTGCGCACGAGGTACGCAAGGAGTCGACGGCGCTGCCCGACGAGCTTGAGGAGGCCGCGACGCGAGTGGTTGTCCTTGGGGAAGCGCTGGAGATGCCCGGTGAGGTCCTTGATCCGCTCCGTCAGGAGCGCGATCTGGACCTCCGGCGAGCCCGTGTCGCCGTCCTTGACGGCGTAATCGGTGATGACGGCTTCCTTGATCTCCCGCGTCAGCGGCACCCGGTCCTCCGAAGATTCTCTTCCATTCTTGAACCGGCGAAGTCTAGCAGTCAGGCCCGGAACGGGCAAACACGCGCGGTCAGCGCTTCGGCTGTCGTGCCAGCTACAGGCCGCGCATGCCGGCCATGGGCCGCACAGGGTCATCGTCGCGCGGCGGCCAGCACGGCACGGGCGCGGGTGACGTCACGCTTCATCTGGTCGACGAGCTCGTCGACGGTCGCGAAGCGACGCTCGCCGCGCTGGCGTCGAACGAACTCGACGCGAAGGCGCACGTCGTAGAGGTCCTCGTCGAAGTCGAGCAGGAAGACCTCCAGGACGCGCGACCCGTGGCCGAAGGTGGGGCGGACCCCGAGCGAGGCGACACCGTCGGCGCGGCGGTCGGGCTGGAGCGGGTCGTCACCCCAGCTGACCCGTACGGCGTAGATGCCGTCGGGGGGCAATGCGACCGGCGCCTCGAAGGCGAGGTTGGCGGTCGGGAAGCCGAGCGTGCGGCCGCGGGCATCGCCGTGGACGACGGTGCCGGTGACGGCGTAGCGGCGCCCGAGCAGTCGCCCCGCCTCGGCAAGACGGCCGGCCTCCACGGCTGCGCGGACCCGACTGCTCGAGATGACGACATCCTGGCTGTGGTGTTGATCGACCTGGACGACATCGAAGCTTTCGAGGGCACCGAGGGCCTGCATCGAGGCCAGGTTGCCCGCACGGCCGCGGCCGAAAGCCGAGGCGGCGGTCATGAGCAGCGCGACCAGCTGTCGCCCGGCCCGTAGTCGGGCGACGAAGTCCTCTGCGGACTGGGCGGCAAGCGTGGCGTCGAAGCGCTCGACGACGAGGCGGTCGACCCCCAGCTCGGCCAGGCGCGCCGCCCGCTCGAGCGGGTCGCACAGGACGCTCGGCGGCGAGCCCCGAAGGACGCTCGCGGGATGTGGCTCGAAGGTCACCAGGACGGATCGGGCATCTCTCCGACGCGCCTCCTGGACGAGACGGCCGACGAACGCCTGGTGGCCACGGTGGACGCCGTCGAAGACGCCGATGGCCGCCACCATCCGGAGGCCCTCCGGGAGCGCCTCCAGACTTGGATGGCGATCCATGCCTAGCTGCGCGGTTCCGGCTCGAGAAGGACCTTCTCGGGATGCAGCCGACCACCCTCCAGGCGCGCGATGGCGGCCAGGCGCCCATGTCCATCGCGGACACGGCAGTAGCCGGTCTTGGGCAGGCCGTCGTGACTGCTGTGGTGGCGGTCGTGACCATCCTGGC
The DNA here is from genome assembly GCA_963833535.1 of uncultured Chloroflexia bacterium. Classification (GTDB taxonomy): domain Bacteria; phylum Chloroflexota; class Limnocylindria; order Limnocylindrales; family CSP1-4; genus CSP1-4. The sequence continues at coordinate 429,638 of CAWHYC010000001.1, forward strand.
CGTTCGGCTCGCCCGGATGCTCGACCGCATGGCCGACCCCGTTGGTCGCTCCGGCAACCGGCGCACGAACGACCTGGCCGCGCAACAGGGCCTGCAGATCCCCACCGTCGATGGTCATGATCGGGAAGGCATCCAGTCCTGCATCCGCCGGTAACAACAGGGCGGCGCCGTGATCGGTGGCGAATGCCGCCCGGATGGCGTCCGGCGCGTGTGCCTGATCATGCGTGAATGGGCCGCTCCGTGACCGAGTCAGGGCGACGAGGTACGCACCGCAGCCGAGGGCCGCCCCGAGGTCACGCGCGATGGCCCGGATATAGGTCCCCGCCGAGCAGGCGATCTCGAGCGTGGCCGTCGGTCGAGACGGGTCCGTCGCATCCCATTCGACCAGGTCGAGGGTGCGGATGTCGACCTCGCGTGCGGCGAGGGCCGGTCGTACGCCGCCGCGAGCGAGCTCGTAGGCGCGGCGGCCCTGCACGCGAACGGCCGAGTGGTCGGGCGGCACCTGGCTGATGGGGCCTCGGAAACGGTCGAGGGCGGCCTCCAGGGCACCGCTGGCAGGGGCAGGACCCTCCCCTGGGGTCAATTCGCCGTCAAGGTCGTCCGTCGTCGATCTGGCGCCGAACGACATCATCGCGCGATACGCCTTGTCGTCGGCCATGTGGTACTCCACGAGTCGCGTCGCACGACCGACGAAGATCGGCAGCACGCCACCGGCGAACGGATCGAGGGTGCCGCCGTGCCCCACGCGTCGAACACCGGTCAGGCGCCGGACGAGGTCGACCAGATCGTGTGACGTGGGACCGACGGGCTTGTCGACCACGAGGATGCCGTCGTACGTCCCGTCCCCGAGGGCTCGTGAGCGCGTCACGCGCTCACGTCCAGCGTGGCCAGGAGGCTGTGCGCCTCGGCCAGGACGGCGCCCGTCGCGTGCGCGACGGGGAGCGGCACGGTCGCGCCGGAGGCGCGGGCATGCCCACCGCCACCGAATCGGCCGCAGAGCACGGTGGCGTCGACGCCGCCCTCGCGGGTGCGGACGCTGATCCGCGTCTGGTCGCCGTCCTGCTTGAAGAGGATGACGATGTCGGCCGTGGCCGATTGGCTGAGGAGATCGATCAGCCCTTCGGTGTCCTGCGGTCCGGCACCCGCCTCGAGGTAGTCCTGGTCGGTCAGCGTCGACCAGACGATCCGGCCATCGAGCTCGTCGTGCAGTCGTCCCAGCACCAGGCCGAAGAGCCGCAGTTGCCGGTTCGGCTTGGTCCTGTAGAGCGCACGCGCGGATTCGAAGAGTGGCGCACCGGCGGCCAGCAGCTCCGCTGCGACACGCAGCGTCCGGGGCGTGGTGTTGGGATGCTGGAAGTTGGCGGTGTCGATGACCACCCCGGCGATGAGGCTGGCGGCCAGCTGCCCGCCCGCGGCCTCGAGGCGAACGTCCATGGCCGACGCCAGGAGCGTGGTCATCTCACACGTCGCGGCGGCGGCCCCGTCGACCCAATCGATGGCCCCGAAGCCACGATTCGAGATGTGGTGATCGATGTTCAGGATCGGCACCCGACCGAAGAGCTCGGCGTGGTCGGTCAGGACCCGCCCGGTCCGCTCCAGCTCGCCGCAGTCGCCGACCACGATGAGGTCGTAGTCGAGGCCAGGATCGGGGGCCGTCCGGAAACGCTCGAGACCGGGCATGAAGTCGTACATCGGCGGCACCGGATCGGCGCACACGGGTGTCGCGCGCCCGCCTCGCGCCTCCACGATCAGGGCATGGGCGAGGGCCGAGCCGAGCGCGTCGGCCTCCGGGTTCTCGTGGCAGACCGTCAGCACGGTTCGGGCCGTGGCGAGCCGTTCGATGACCGCCGTCGGTACGCTGGCCAGATCGGCGGCGGTCAGCGCACTGACGACCGGCACGCCCGCGCTCACGGTGTCGGGGGTGTGGCGCCCTGCCCTGCGACAGGGCCGTCGATGGCCTCGGCCTCGGGGATGGCTTCGTCGACGGTCTCGGGCTCGAGCGAGGCGCGCTTCGGGCTGGGCAGGGTCTCGGTGGTCGGTGCCGGGGCCGGTTCGTGGCCGGCCTCCAGCTCGTGGAGGATGGAGAGCACCCGGGTGCCCTTCTCGGCCGAGTCGTCGAGGCGCAGATGGAGCTCCGGGACGCGTCGGATGCGCAGCTCGCCGAGACGATGCCGGATGAAGGGCATCGCTCGACCGAGCGCCCGGATCGTCGCCTTGCGCTCGTCGGCGGTGCCGATGACCGAGGCCCAGACGGTGCCGTGTCGCAGGTCGGCCGAGACCTCCACGCGCGTGATGGTCACGAACCCGACGCGCGGATCCTCGATCTCGCGGCTGACGATGCGGCTGATCTCCTCGCGAAGGAGCTCATCGACGCGCAGGGTGCGCTGGGTCATCGCGGGACGCCCGGCGCTCAGGCGCTCGGAGCGCGCGAGACCGTCTGCTGCGTGAAGCATTCCACGATGTCGCCCTCTTCGAGCTCGTGGTAGCCGGCCAGGCCGATCCCGCATTCGTAGCTTTGAGCGACCTCGCGGACATCGTCCCGGAAGCGCCGCAGCGACTCGATACGGTCGGTCGCCACGAGCTTGCCATTGCGGTAGACCCGCGCACCGCCGCGGACGATGCGTCCTTCGGTCACGTAGGAGCCGGCGATGACGGTCGACTTGCCGACGCGGAAGATCTGGCGGACCTCGGCGCGACCTTCGACCGTCTCCACGATCTCCGGCGCCAGGAGCCCTTGGAGGGCGGCCTCGAGGTCGTCGGTCAGCTTGTAGATGATGTCGTAGAGGCGGATGTCGACGTCCTCGGCCTCGGCGGCTCGGCGCGCGGTCTCCACGACCTGGGTGCTGAAACCGACCACGATGGCGTCCGACGCCGACGCCAGCATGATGTCGTTGTCGGTGATGTCACCGGTGCCCTCGTGGATGATGTTGATGCGCACCTCGTCGGTCGCGATCTGCTCCACGGCGTGGCGGATGGCGCCCAACGAGCCCTGCACGTCGGCCTTGATGACCAGGCGCAGCTCCTTCGTCTGGCCGGCCTGGATCTGGCGGTAGAGGTCCTCGAGCGTGGCGCGTCCGGAACCCTCTGGTCGCGAGGTCGTGATCGAGCGGCGTTCCTCGAGCATCGCGCGAGCGGTCTTCTCGTCCGGCACGGCGCGCAGCACGTCACCGGCGGCCGGCACGTCGGCCAGGCCCAGGAGCACGACGGCGGACGACGGCCCGGCCTTAGCCACCCGCTCGCCCTTGCCGTTCTCCATGGCCCGCACGCGGCCTGACGTGTCGCCCACGACGACGGTATCGCCGACGCGCAGGGTGCCGGTCTGGACGAGGATGGTGGCCACCGGACCGCGGCCCTTGTCGAGCTCGGCTTCGACGACGGTGCCGACGGCGGCACGCTTGGGGTTGGCCTTCAGCTCCTGCAGATCGGCCACCAGCAGGATCATCTCGATCAGCTCGTCGATGCCCAGGCGCTGCTTGGCGCTGACCTGGACGAGCGGCGTGTCGCCGCCGTAGTCCTCGACGATGACGCCGTGCTCGGACAGCTCGGTCTTGACGCGATCGGGATTGGCGTCGGGCTTGTCGATCTTGTTGAGCGCGATGATGATCGGCACCTTGGCCGCCCGGGCGTGATCGATGGCCTCGAGCGTCTGGGGCATGACGCCGTCGTCGGCGGCCACGACGAGGACGGCGATGTCGGTCACCCTGGCGCCGCGCGCGCGCATCGCGGTGAACGCCTCGTGGCCGGGTGTGTCGAGGAAGACGACGCGCTTGCCGTCCTTGACGACCTCGCTGGCGCCGATGTGCTGCGTGATGCCACCGCGCTCGCCGGCCGCCACTTCGGTCGCCCGGATGGCGTCGAGCAGGCTGGTCTTGCCGTGGTCGACGTGGCCCATGACGGTCACGATCGGCGCCCGCGGCACCAGCGTCGAGGGATCGTCGGCCTCGAAGAGGACCTCCTTGGTGGCCTCTGCGACGGGCGCCTCGGCACTCGGCTCGCCACCGACCGACGGCGCGACCGCCTCGGCGACCTCATAGCCCAGCTCGGTGGCGACCAGGGACGCCGTGTCGCGGTCGATGAGCTGGTTGATGCTGGCGAAGATGCCGCTCTTGATGAGCTCGCGGATGACGTCCGCGGGGTTGACCGTGAGCAGGTCGGCCAGCTCCTTGACGGTGATGGAGCTGGGGATCTCGATCGCGCCACGCTCGGACGGATCGATGGTCATGACGCCGCCGGCGCCGCTCTGCATGGGCGTGCGGGGTGGCTTACGGGGCCCGCGCCGATTGCGCGTGCCGCTTCGGCTACGAGCCACGGATGCCTCCTTCGATGGTCAGCGGATCGCCGGTCTCCAGCTGGGCACGGAGGGCCGGCGGCAGGGACGCCTCGAGCGCTCGCTCGAGGCTGTGCTTCTTGATGGCGGCCGACCAGCATGCACCGTCGGCGCAGAGGTATGCGCCGCGGCCCGCCTGGCGACCGGTGGGGTCGAGCGCGACCATGCCATCGGGCAGGCGCACGACGCGCACCAGCTCGCGTTTCGGGCGCTCCGTGCGGCAGGCGACGCACGTGCGGAGCGGCACGGGTCGGACGGCGGCTGCCATGGCGGCGACTACGACGCCACCTCGCCGGCGTCGGCCTTCTTGGCCCGGCTGGCGCGCTTGGGCTTGGCGGGGGCCGGCTCGTCGGCCACGGCCGCGCCGACGGCGGCCTCTGCGGGCTCGCTGGACACCTCGGCGGTCGACTCGGCGCCCGCCTTCTTGGCGCGGCTGGCGCGCTTGGGCTTGGTGGCAACGGGCTCGACCCCGTCGGTGGCCGCAGCGGCCTCCGCGACCACCGGCCCGTCGGGCGCAGCCGCAGCGGGGATGGGCTCGATCGGCGGCGCGACCTCTGCGTCGGGCGGGGCTGGGATGGGCGTTGCGGCCTCCGTCGAGGCGGCCACGTCGCTGCGGATGTCGATCCGCCAGCCGGTCAGCTTGGCGGCCAGGCGCGCGTTCTGCCCTTCCCGACCGATGGCCAGCGACAGCATCCGCTCGGGGACGGTCACGTTGGCGATGCGCAGCTCCTCGTCGATCCGCACGCCGACCACCTGGGCCGGGCTGAGGGCGTTGGCGACGAGGGTCGCCGGATCGTCCGACCAGGGGATGATGTCGACCTTCTCGCCGCCCAGCTCAGCGACGACGGCCTGGACGCGATTGCCGCGCTGGCCGACGGTGGCACCGACCGGGTCGAGGTTCTCCTCGCGGCTCGAGACGGCGACCTTGCTGCGACTGCCGGCTTCGCGCGCGATGGCCCGGATCTCGACGGTCCCGGCATGGATCTCGGGGACCTCGAGCTCGAAGAGCCGACGCAGGAAGCCCTTGTGGGTCCGGCTGACGAGGATCTGGGGACCCTTCGTCGTGCGGCGCACCTCGAGCACGTAGGCCTTGACGTGCTGGCCCAGGCGGTAATGCTCCATGGCCGACTGCTCGGTCGTGGCCAGGATGGCGTCGACTCGGTTCGGCTCGCGTCCGACGTCGAGGATGATGGCGCGCGGCTCGACGCGGCTGACGGTGCCGGTGATGATCTCGCCCTCGAGGTTGGCGAACTGCCCGAAGACCTGCTCGCGTTCGGCCTCGCGGAGCCGCTGCAGGACGACCTGCTTGGCGGTCTGGGCATGGATCCGCCCGAACGAGGATGCGTCGAGCTCCTCGAGCTCGACCCGCTCGCCAAGCTCGGCGTCGGGCTTCACGGCGCGGGCTTCCTCGAGCGTGAACTCGAGCATCGGGTCCTCGACCTCGACGACCGCGGTCATGGCCCGGAAGACCCGGATCTTGCCGGTCTCGGGGTCGACCTCGACCCACACGTTCTCATTGCCCGGGGCGACGCGTCGATAGGCCGACTCGATGGCCTCCTCGACGGTGCGGATGAGGGCCTCGCGCGAGATGTTCTTCTCCGCGTTCAGCTGAAGAAGGGCGCCGATGAAATCGCGGCTCACGTGGCACCTCCTCTCGCTCTCGTTCTATCCCGTTCCGCTCATACGAAAACGTGGGGGTCACCCACGTTTCGAGGCGGCCGGATCGGATGTCGAGCGTCAGTATACACGCTCATGCACGCGCGGCGCCCACTCCGGAGGGTCGGTCGGGACGATGGTGTGGGCCGGTCGCATGTGCAGCTCGTCGTGCGCCGTGTTTGATGCCCGTCATGCGCCGTGTTGATGCCCGTCATGCGCCGAGCTCGAGCCAGCCCGCTCGAGCTGATCGGGGGCGCAAGTCCCCGGAGGACTCTCCGGGACGACCTCCTCCCGTCGTGGGCTCCCCGAAATGGCCCGAATCGGCCTATGCAGCGAATCTCGGGTCACGGGCTGAATAGTTGCACTTACCCGGGTGCGCGTGGACCCGCAGGTGGATAACGACCCCGTCGACCGCACCGTCAGCGATGGATGGTGTCGCTTACAGTCCTGGGGAGACTACGTCGGCGCCGACTCGATGCCCGCCTTGACAGGGATCACCAGTGCCGTGAGGGATGTCGACCCGTCCGCGATATCTCAGCGAACGTCCGCTAGTAGGCGCGCGCGAAGAGGACCCGCTGCTCCGAAGGCCGCCCGTCCACGATGCACGAGCCGGACTCGCGCGGCGCGTCGAAGGGGATGACCCGGATCGTGGCACCGGTCTCATCGCTGACCTTGCGCTCGCAGGCGGCGTCACCACACCAGTGCGCCATCAGGAACCCGCCCGGACCGTCCGTGATCTCGCGGAATTGGGCGTAGTCGTCAACGTCATAGGTGTTCTCGGCGCGGAAGTCGAGCGCGCGCTGGAAGACGGCAGCCTGGTAGGCGGCGAGGCGGATCGGCAGCTCGGTCGCCAACGCGTCGAGCGGGATCGGTTCCTTGGTGCGGTCCGTCCGACGTACCAGGACGCCCTGGCCTGCGGCGACATCGCGCGGCCCGATCTCGAGCCGGAAGGGTACGCCGCGCAGCTCCCAGTGGTTGTACTTGAAGCCTGGGGACTCCTCGCGCCGATCGACCTTCAGTCGCAGCGGCCCCGATGCGGTCTGGACGTCGGTCAGCGCCGCCTCCAATCGCTCGATGGCACCCTCGACGGCGATCCTCCCCTCCTCGTCCCGGAAGATGGGCACGACCACCACCTGGACGGGCGCCGCATTGGGTGGCAGGACGAGCCCGGCATCGTCGCCATGGGCCATGATCGTCGCCCCGACCATGCGCGTCGAGAAGCCCCACGACGTGCCCCATGGGTTCTTGCGGATGTTGTCTCGATCGAGGAACTCGATGCCCGCCGACTTGGCGAAGTTCTGGCCGAGCATGTGGCTGGTACCGGCCTGGAGTGCCTTGCGGTCGCGCATCATGGCTTCCACGGCGTGGGTGTAGACCGCGCCAGGAAACGTCTCGGCCGGGCTCTTCCGCCCTCGGACGACCGGGATGGCCAGCCAATCCTCGGCCACCTTGCGGTAACCCTCGAGGCCCAGAGCGACTTCGTCGGCGGCCTCGGCCTCGGTGGCATGGAAGGTATGCGCCTCCTGCCACAGGAACTCGGCGGTGCGCAGGAAGAGTCGCGTGCGCAGCTCCCAGCGCACGACGTTGTTCCAGAGGTTCATGAGCAGGGGCAGGTCGCGATAAGACTGGATCCAGTCCTTCACGACGTCAGCGATGATGGCCTCGCTCGTGGGCCGGATGGCCAGCCACTCGCTGAGCTCCTCGCCACCCGCGTGGGTCACCCAGGCGACCTGGGGATTGAAGCCCTCGACGTGCTCGGCCTCCTTCTCGAGGAGCGAACGGGGCACGAAGAGCGGGAAGTAGACATTGTCGTGGCCGGTCTTCTTGATGTATCGATCGAGCTCGTCGCGCATCGATTCCCAGAGCGCGAAGCCGTAGGGCCGGATGATCATGCAGCCGCGGACCGGTGAGTAGTCGGCCAGCTGCGCCTTGAGGACGACGTCGTTGTACCAGCCGGGGAAGTCTTCCGACTGGCGCGCGATGCTCGTGACGAAGCCGTCCTTGGCCACGGAACCTCCTGGCTGGTGCTCGACGATGGGCGTGCCGGCGGGCTCGACGCTCGATGACGAGCGTGCCGGCGGACTCGATGGGTCGATGGCGAGCGCGCCGGGTGTCTCCCCTCCCCGACCGGCTGCCTATGCTAACGCAGCCGTGGGCGCAGACGCGGGCGTCGACCGACTCTGACCATTGCAGGCTCTGCGGAGCGATGCGGCCAGCGGACGATGTGCGGCCGGCCAGCAGCGAATAGCAGGCCTATGCTGGCCAGCGGACGATGTACGCGCAGCGTGCAAACGGACGCACGAGGCGGCTTTGGGTGCGCGCCCCAAGTCGGCCGACGCGTCCCGATGCGGCTCTGTTAGCCGTCGATGGCTAACTCTGGTGCGCGCGACCGCGTGCACGACCATCGATATGACGATAGGGCCGCGTCCGAGCGTCGGTTTGCTCGCCGGGCGAACAGACCGACGGCGATCTCCGCTTCCCCGGGCACGATGCCGTCCACCACGGGGCGCACGCGCGGTCAGATCGGGGCCGCGCCGCCATAGCGTCGCTCGACGTAGCCGTCGAGGATGGTGATGAACTCGTCGACCAGGCCCTCCCCTCGCAACGTGGTCGAGAGGGAGCCGTCGACGAAGACCGGCGCCACGGGCTCCTCGAAGGTGCCAGGCAGCGAGATGCCGATGTCGGCGTGCTTCGATTCGCCGGGGCCGTTGACGACGCAGCCCATGACCGCCACGTGCATCTCCTCGACACCGGGAAAGCGCGCCTTCCAGCCCGGCATCTCGTCGCGCAGATGCGACTGGATCCGCTGGGCCATCTCCTGGAAGAAGGTCGACGTCGTGCGGCCACAGCCCGGGCAGGCCGAGACCTGCGGCAGGAATGAGCGCAACCCGAGCGACTGCAGGACCTGCTGGGCGACGCGCACCTCTTCGCTGCGGTCGCCGCCAGGCTCGGGGGTCAGCGAGACGCGGATGGTGTCGCCGATGCCCTCCTGGAGCAGGATCGAGAGGCCAGCCGCCGAGGCGACCATGCCCTTCATGCCCATGCCGGCCTCGGTCAGGCCGAGGTGCAGCGGGATAGTCGCAGCGCGCGGCCAGCAGGCGGTAGACGTCGACCAGGTCCTGGACGCCGCTGACCTTGGCCGAGAGGACGATCCGGTCGTGCCCCAGGCCGGTGGCCTCGGCCAGCTCGGCCGACCGGAGCGCCGACTGGAGCATCGCCTCGATCATCACGTCGCGGGCATCCTGGGGGTCTGCCGCCCGCGCGTTGGCGTCCATGAGCTCGGTCAGCAGGGCCTGGTCGAGCGAGCCCCAGTTGACCCCGATGCGAACCGGCTTGCCGTGCTCGATGGCGGCCTGGACGATGGTCTGGAAGTGCTCGTCGTGCCGCTTGGCGCCGACGTTGCCGGGGTTGATGCGGTACTTGTCGAGCGCCCGCGCCATGGCCGGGTACTCGATCAGCAGCTGGTGCCCGTTGTAGTGGAAGTCACCGATCACCGGCACGCCGATGCCGAGATCGCGGACCTTGCGCACCACTTCGGGTACGGCGGCGGCAGCAGCGTCGGTGTTGACCGTCACGCGGACCAGCTCAGAGCCCGCGTGGGCCAGCGCGGCGACCTGGAGCGCGGTGGCGTCGGCGTCCGAGGTGTCGGTGTTGGTCATCGACTGGACGACGACGGGGTGCCGACTCCCGACCAGGATGCCGCCGACGTCCACGGAGGGGGTCTGGCGCCGACCTGGCAGATGGGGCAGGCCCTCGACCTCGACGCCGTCGGGGAGGGCGCGGGTCACGGCGCGGCGCCGAGACGCGCGATGTCGAAGATCGTGATGTAGACGAGGAACGCCATCAGGAGCACGAAGCCGACCGCATAGGTCATCCGTTCGGCGCGCACGCTGATGCGCTCGCCCGAGACGGCCTTGACCAGGGAGACGGCCACCCGTCCGCCGTCCATGGGCGGCAGCGGCAGTGCATTGACGACGGCCAGGTTGGCGGACAGCAGCGCGATGAGGTAGACGAAATAGACCGGCGGCAGCTCGCGAACGATGCCCACGGCGTTGAGGATGCCGAGCGGCCCGGAGACCTGCGGGTTGGCGATGTCGGCGAAGAGGTCGCGCACGGCGACGAGGATCAGGCCACAGGCCTCGATGGTCCGTTGTAGCCCGAGCCGGATCGACTCCAGGATCGTGCGCTGGACGTTCTCGCCGACCTTGAGCGCCGGGCTCTGGACTCCGAGCGCCCCCTCCGTCTTGGCCGCCTCGGCGTCACGAAGCGTGACGGGGATCTCTTCTACCGCGCCGCCCGCCCGCTGGACGGTCAGCACGACCTGCTGGCCGGCGTGCTCCCGAATGTAGACGATGGGATTGCCGGTTCGACCCGTCGGGTCGGCGAACCAACTGAACTTCTGGCCGTCCACGGCCAGGATGGCGTCGCCCGTAACCAAGCCCGCCTGCTCTGCAGGCGATGGCGAACCGTCGGCTGACGGGATGTAGCCGCTCCAGATCATCGTCATCGTCGGCTCGCTGTAGGCGACCGCGCTCATCAGCACCCAGGCGAGCAGCAGGTTCATGACCACGCCGGCGAAGAGGATGACGAGCCGCGTCCGAAGCGGTTGGCGCACGAAGCTTCGTGGGTCGTCCGAATCGCCGTCCTCGCCCTCGAGTCGCACGAAACCCCCGATGGGCAGCCAGTTGAGCGTGTAGGCCGTCTCTGGGCCCTGGTGGAGCACACGGGCGCGCGGTGGGAAGCCGATGCCGAACTCGTGGACCTTGACGCCCGCCCGGCGCGCGACGATGAAGTGGCCGAACTCGTGGATGAGCACGAGGACGACCAGGACCGCGAGCAGGAGGACGATGTTGATGAAGCCGTCGACGAAGGGCATCAGGTCGCTCCGCCCGAGGCGACCGCCGCCCAGGCCCGCACATCGGCATCAAGGGCGATCAGCGCGTCGACGTCGGGCACGGCGGGAGACGCGGCCCCGAACCGCTCGACGGCGGCCTCGACCAGCCGTGAGATGCCGAGGAAGCCGAGCGTGCCATCGAGGAAGCGCTGGACGGCGACCTCGTCGGCGGCGATGAGGCTGGCTGTGGCGCGCGGGCCGGCCAAGCCGGCCTCACGAGCGATGCGCAGGGCGGGGAAGCGCGTCTCGTCTGCTGGCTCGAACTCGAGCGCGCCCAGATCGGTCAATGAGAGGTGGGGCGCGGGTGAGACGAATCGACGCGGGTGCGTCAGGGCGTATTGGATGGGGATGCGCATGTCGGGCCGTCCCAACTGGGCTTTGACGGACCCGTCGACGAACTCGACGGCCGAGTGGATGACGCTCTGCGGATGGACGACGACGTCGATCCGATCGTAATCGCAATCGTACAGCCAGTGCGCTTCGATGACCTCCAGGCCCTTGTTCATGAGCGTGGCCGAGTCGATGGTGATCTTGGCGCCCATGTGCCAGGTCGGGTGTGCCAGGGCGTCGGCCGGCTTGACACCGGCCAGCGACGCCGCGCTGGCGTTCCGGAAGGGACCGCCTGACGCGGTCAGGATCAGGCGCTCGACGTCAGCCATCCGCTCCCCCACCAGGCACTGCCAGATGGCGGAGTGCTCCGAATCGATGGGTCGCAGCCAGGCCAGCGCAGAGGCCATGCCGTCGGCCGGTCCGACCTCGTCTTCGCCGCGCCGGGCGAGCGCGCGGGCGAGCGGCATGACCAGGTGGCCGCCGGCGACGAGCGTCTCCTTGTTGGCGGTCGCGACGACCTTGCCGGCGGCCAGGGCGGCCAGCACGGGCCGCAGGCTGATCACGCCGCCGGTGGCCACGATGACCATCTCCACGTCGTCGCGGACGGCCATCGCGAGCAGCGCGTCGGGATCGGCATCGGCGGTCGTCCCCGCCGGCAGGTCGATGGTCTTCAGCACGGCCAGGTCAGCCAGCGTTACGACCTTGGGGTGGACCGTGGCGATCTGCTCGGCGAACAGGCTCTTGTCGCGCCCGGCGGCCATGGCCACGACCTCGAAGGCCTCCCCCAGACCAGCCAGGACGTCGAGGACCTGGCGGCCGATGGAGCCGGTCGATCCGAGCAGGGCGACCCTGGTCGGGCGGTCAGCCGAGCGAGCCAAGGATCAGGATGTAGAAGTAGACGATGGGCGCCGCGAAGATGATCGAGTCGACCCGATCGAGCATGCCGCCATGGCCGGGGATGAGGGTCCCGGAGTCCTTGGCACCGGCCGCTCGCTTGAGTAGCGACTCGGCGAGATCGCCGGCCTGGGCCGCGATGGCGATCAACGGGCCGAGCGCGATGGCGCCGATCGGGTTGGCGCCGGCTGCCCAGAGTGTCAGCCCGGTCACGATGGTCGCTACGACGACGCCCCCGATGACGCCTTCGAGCGTCTTCTTGGGTGAGATGTGGGTCATGAACCCGCGTCGCCCCCAGGTCCGACCCGCCGCGTACGCGCCCGTGTCGAAGGCCCAGACGCCGAGCACGCAGACGACCAGCCAGGCCTGGCCGGCGCCCAGCCACGGGGCCAGCGGCGCTCCCGCCGGCATGCGCGGCGCGTGCTCGACGATCAGCAGCAGGAACCCCAGCATGCCGATGTAGACGGCGCCGAAGACTGTGCCCAGCCAGACCTGGAAGCCCTCTCGTGGATCCGGCCGCAGGAAGGCGCCGATGGCGGCGATGATCACGCCCAGCCCGACAAGGATCCAGGTCTCGCCGATCGCATCCGAGAGCAGCCAGCCGCCCGCCGCGATGACGAGCGCGATGGCGACCCCCAGCAGCGCCTCGCTGGCGATGCCAGCCCCCCGCAGGAGCGGGAAGACCTCACGCGCGGCGAGTCCGGCCACGAGGAGGATGAGGAGCCCGAGCCAGGGCTGGCCCAGGAACAGGACGATGACGACGACCGGGATGAGGATGGCCGCGCTGATGAGTCGCTGCCGGAGCATCCCCTCAGCGCCCGAAGCGCCGCGAGCGACCGGCATAGTCGGCGAGCGCCTCGTCGAGATCGAGCGGTCCGAAGTCGGGCCACAGCTTTTCGCAGAAGTAGAACTCGGCATAGGCCGACTGCCAGACCAGGAAGTTGCTGAGGCGCTGGTCGCCGCCGGTCCGGATGACGAGGTCCGGGTCGGGCAGATCGGCCGTGTAGAGGCGCGCGGCGATGGCGGCCTCATCGACGTCCTCGGGGGCCAGCCCGTCGGCCATGCAGCGTCGCACGGCATCCGCGATCTCGGACCGCCCCGAATAGTTGAGGGCCACGTTGAGCGTCAGCCGATGGCCGCCACCGGTGGCCGCGAGGGCCTCGCCGATCGACGTTCGGATGGCCTCGGGCAGCTCCTCGAGCCGGCCGCTCAGCCGCACGTGGACGCCCTGTCGAACGAGCTCTGGCGTCTCGTCGCGGATGGCCGCATCGAGCAGGGCGAAGAGGGTATGGACCTCCGATTCGCCACGCGACCAGTTCTCGCGACTGAAGGCATAGATCGACAGCACGGCGATGCCACGCTCGACCGCGTGCCGCAGGATGGGCCGGATGGCCTCCACGCCGGCGGCATGACCTTCGGCCTCGGGCAGGCTCCGCTGACGGGCCCAGCGGCGGTTGCCGTCCATGACGATAGCCACGTGACGCGGCAGCGTGGCCATGTCACTGGTCATCGTCTCGTCTGCCGCCGCCACCACCGGCTCGTCCGAAGACTTCTCGGCGACCTTCGCGGGGACGAGAGCGTGAGCCCGATCGACCGCGGCCACTAGACCTCGAGGACCTCCTGCTCCTTGACCTTGCCCAGGCGGTCGACTTCGTCGATCCAACGGTCGGTCAGCTTCTGCAGGTGATCGTGCTCGCGTCGCCCATCGTCAGCGCCGATCTCGCCATCACGCTCGCGTCGCTTGAGGTCGTCGAGGCCCTCGCGACGCTGATTGCGGATCTCGACCCGGGCGTCTTCCATGCGCTTGTGGACGACCCGCACGATCTCCTTGCGACGCTCTTCGGTCAGGGGCGGGATGTTGAGGCGCACGACAGTGCCGTCGACGTTGGGCGTCAGGCCCACGTCGCTCTTGAGGATGGCCTTCTCGATGGCGCCCAGCGCGGATCGGTCCCAAGGCTGGATGACGATCTGGTGTGCCTCCGGGACGCTGATCCCGGCCAGCTGGTTCATCGGAGTCTGCGTGCCGTAGTACTCCACGGTCAGGCGTTCCACGAGGGCTGGCGAAGCTCGACCGGTCCGGATGGAGGCGAAATCACGCTCCATGGCCTCGACAGCGCGAGCCATGCGCGCCTCGACGTCGGCTGCTCCATGGCTCATCGCGTATCACCTCCGTCGATGCGGGTGCCGACCGGCTCGCCGCTCGCCACGCGGCGGATGTTGTCCGGCTGGTTGAGGTCGAAGACGATGATCGGCAGGTCATTCTCCATGCACAGCGAGACGGCCGTGGCGTCGAGGACCTGCAACCGTCCGCCGAGCACGTCGGCGTAGGTCAGGTGGTCATGACGAACCGCTGACGGATCCGTGAGCGGATCGCTGTCGTAGACGCCGTCGACCTTGGTCGCCTTGAGGATGACCTCGGCCCCGATCTCGACCGCGCGCAGGGCGGCCGCCGTGTCGGTCGTGAAGTAGGGATTGCCGGTGCCCGCCGCGAAGATCACGACACGTCCCTTCTCGAGATGGCGCTGCGCTCGGCGCCGGATGTAGGGCTCGGCGACCTCGTTCATGGCGATGGCGCTCATCACCCGCGTCGGCACGCCGGCCTTCTCGATGGCGTCCTGGAGGGCGAGCGCATTCATCGCGGTGGCGAGCATGCCGATGTAATCCCCCGTCGCGCGATCCATGCCCTTGGCGGCGGCGGCCATGCCCCGGAAGATGTTGCCACCACCGACGACGATGGCGACCTCGACCCCGAGCGCTTGGACCTGGGCCACCTGCGCGGCGATGAAGGAGCAGAAGGCCGGGTCGACACCGTAGGGACGATCGCCGAGGAGCGCTTCGCCCGAGACCTTGAGCAGGATGCGCCGGTAGCGCGGTCGCCGCGCCTCGGCCGGGCCGCTCTGAGCGGCGTCGCTCACAGCTCCTCCCCGAGTTCGAAGCGGACGAACCGTCGGACGCGGATGTTCTCGCCGATGGTGGCGATGGCCTCGGTGACCAGCTGGCCGACGGTCATCTCGGTATCGCGGAAGGGTTGTTCCGCCAGGACGACCTGCCCGAACCACTTCTTGAGCTGACCGTCGACGATCTGGGCGCGGATCGCCTCGGGCTTCTTCTGGACCGACTCGTCGGCGAGCAGCTCGGCGCGCCGCGCCGCGATCGTCTCGGCCGGGATGGCCTCGATGGTCGGATAGATCGGACGCAGCGCGACGACCTGCATGGCGATGTCGCGGACGAGCTTCTGGAACTGCTCGGTACGAGCGACGAAGTCCGTCTCGCAATTGACCTCGACGAGGGCACCGATCCGGCCGCCGGTATGGATGTAGGAGGCGACGACGCCTTCGCGCGCCTCACGTCCGGCCTTCTTGGCCGCGGACGCCTGGTTCCGCTCGCGGAGCAGCACGACGGCCTTGTCCAGGTCCCCGCCGGTCTCCTCGAGGGCGCGCTTGCAGTCCATGAAGCCGGCGCCCGTCCGCTCTCGGAGCTCCTTGACGATGTCGGCGCTGACGCTGGTGGTACTCATCGGGTTCTCGTGATCCTCTGGTCGTGCGGGTATTCGTTCGGTGCGTGGAGCCCCTCCGCCGGTACTCAAAGCCTGGCCTATGCCTCGGCTGCCGCTTCGCCCTCAGCGGGTCGGTGCGGATGGGTTTCGATGGGGCGGCCGTGGACGGGCAGCAGCGCCGTCTCATCCTCCTCGGGATCCGGCGCATAGGAGAGTGAGCCGCCGGCACGCAGCTGCGCGACCAGCTCCTCGCTAGCGGTCTCCTCCTGGACCTCGAAGATCGGCTCCTGCTCCTCTTCCTCGACCAGGAGCTCGGTCTCGGAGCGAGCGGCACGCTGCCGCGTGCCCTCGATGGCCGCCTCGGCGACCAGGTTGCAGAGCAGGCGGATGGCGCGGATGGCGTCGTCGTTGGCCGGGATGATGTAGTCGAGCTCGTCGGGGTCGACGTTCGTATCACCGGTGCCGATGACCGGGATCTCGAGCTTGCGAGCCTCGACGGTCGCGATGTGCTCGCGATGCGGGTCGACGATGAAGACGGCACCGGGAAGGCGCTTCATCTTGCGCATCCCGCCGACGGTCCGCTGGAGGCGAGTCATCTCGTCGGTCAGGCGCGAGGCCTCCTTCTTCGACATCCGCTCGAAGTCGCCGTTTGCCTGCCGGGCCTCGAGCTGCTCGAGCAGCGCGAGTCGCTTCTTGATGGTCACGAAGTTGGTCAGCATGCCGCCCAGCCAGCGCTGGTTGACGTAGGGCTGGCCGGCGCGCGTGGCCTCCTCGGCGATCGGCTCCTGGGCCTGCTTCTTGGTACCCACGAAGAGCACGCCATCGCCGCGGGCCGTTGTCTCGGTCACGTACTGCAGGGCGACGTCGAGGCGTTTGACGGTCTGGGCGAGGTCGATGATGTGGATCCCGTTGCGCTCCGCGAAGATGAACGGGCGCATCTTGGGATTCCAGCGCCGAGTCTGGTGCCCGAAATGGACACCGGCCTCCAGGAGCTGGCGCATCGAAGCGGACGGCATGGGGCGTGGACCTCCTGTGCGGTTCTGACCTCCGCGCGTCTCATGTTCCGCGGACCGGATCGCGATCTGCGATGACCGGCACCCCCACGGGGAGCGACGCGCGTGTGAGATGCCGCGGCTGACCGCGACGCCCTCCTGTCGGATGGCGGCGGAAGTCTAGCACAGGGTCCCTCGTTTGCCCCTTGGGTCGCCGACTCGTCAGCGCGGGATGAGGCCCTTCAGATGGCGCACCGCGCCGCTTCCTTCGTCGATGGCGACCAGGTCCACCCGCCAGCCGACGCCGCCGGGGAGGACGCGGACGCCCTCCCCTTGGACCGGGTCGCCGCCGCCCGGCCGGCGCATGGCTCGCAGCACGTTCATGGCCCGGTAGAGGCGACGGACCTTGGCCTCATCGAGCCGTTCCTCCTGCGGACCGAATCGCGCCGACCGGCGGCTGCGGACCTCGACCACGACCGCCATCGCGGGCGGACCGGGGTCGAACGCGACGATGTCCAACTCATCGCGACCGACACGCAGCTGTCGTTCGACGATGACCCAGCCCTGTCGACTGAGGAGTGTCGCGACCCGCGCCTCGGCAGCATCCCCGGCCCGACGGCGTGCTGTCCGACGATCGGGGTTCGATCCTTCTGCAACAGCGGCCATCGACCCATGGTGCGCGGCACAGATTGCCCCGCGCTCTCCTGCCGCTCTCCGGGCACTCCTCGGACGGTGTGCCTCAGCTCGAAGCTGGCGGCGCCCCGGCGCCAGCGGGCGACGATCGACGCGGTCGTGCGACCAGGTAGACCAGGATGGCGACGAGCGGCACGAGGAGCGCCGCCAAGACCCAGAAGATCTTGCGGCCGGGCGTCAGATCTTGGCGCCCGACGGCGTCGACCAGCACGAAGAGCCAGATGACGATCATCGGTAGGACGATGAGAACGGTGATGGCGGTCTCTGGGACGGTCACGGGCTCTCCTGCCTGCTATGCCGCCCGATCATACCGGCTCCGCCGATCGTGGCCCGTCGAGCGTCTCCTCGCGTGGGGACGATGAGCGCGGCGGCGGGTCCCTATATCCTGACCAGCGATGGGCTGGTCCGACCTGAACCCGGCAGCCAAGGCGTTCCGGGTCGCCCATGCCGCGTTCGCCGTCGTCAGCATGAGCAGCCTCGCCTATGTCTGGCTGAGCGCCGTCACGCGTCGACGGGACCGTCTCCTGGCTGGCAGCCTGGCGGTCTTGCTGTTCGAGGCGGCAGCCCTGGTCGTCGGCCGCGGGGACTGCCCGTTCGGCCCGGCACAGGCCAGATTGGGCGACCCAGTGCCACTCTTCGAGCTGGTCCTGCCACCCCGTGCGGCCAAGGCCGCGATCCCGGTCCTGACCGTGGTGAGCGTGATCGGGATGCTGGCTGCGGCGGCGCGCGGACCTCGACGAAGCTGAAGGGTTGGAGCGGGAGACGAGGTTCGAACTCGCGACATTCAGCTTGGAAGGCTGACGCTCTACCGACTGAGCTACTCCCGCGCCATGGGCATGATAGTCGAGGGTCCTACACTGGGCCCGCGCACAAGAGGACGTATGAAGGCGGAGACCAGCCCGGATCAGGCGATCGCCCGAGTCGTCGAGTCAGCGAGGCGGCTCGGGGTCGAGCTCGACGAGCGTGAAGCCGCCGAGTGGGTCGCGGCGATGGAGACCGAGGCGAGCGGCGGTGAGCTCGTGGTCGACGTCGACAGCGGCGTCTACGGCCATCGGGTGACGATGCTCGACTTCATGCCCCAGGACCTCGCTCGATTCCGAGAGATGTCGACGGTCGTGGGCTTCGAGGACCGTCCCCCGCACGTGCTGACAGCCCTGTCGATCTCGGGGTCTGCGGCTCAGAGCAAGATCAACGCCTACCCGGCCGACTGCGACTTCTTCGAGCGGATCCACATCCGAGCCGATACTCGCCTGGAAGCGTGCGCGATCCTCGCCGAGCTCATGCGCGAGAAGGCGCTGTCCACGGCCGTCGGGCCGACCCACCGACTGTACGAGGTCAAATTCGGGTCGCACGCGGTCGCAGCGACGAAGGGCGGGTCCACCGTCGCCGTCGGATCACCGATGTCGTGGACCCTGGACGAGGTGAAGGCCGGCCAGATGGAGGTGACGCTGCCCGATGGCTCGCTCCGCGTCTACACGTGGGAGCAGGCGTCGAATGACCCAGGCTGGTGCAAGCTCGACTGGGTCATCGCCGACACGTCTCGCGGCCGATTGGCCAACGCGAGCAACGTCCTCGATCCGACATGGGAGGCACCCGACGGCACCATCGTGCCGCTCGATGGCTTCCTCGACCCGTACTACCAGGAGGTCTATCTCGAGACCGAGTCGATCCCGCTCTTCGCAAAGCTCGTCAAGGAGCTCTCGGCGAATTCGGTCGACGACTACGTCGACACGCTCGAACACGAGGTCTGGAAGTACACCGTCAAGGAGCCGAACTTCGGCAAGGCCGCGAGGCGGATGTACAACGTCTTTCGGATGAGCGGGCGGTACGGCGAAGCGGCCTACATCCGGGAATTGTTCGACGAGCCGGTGACGGCGTTGTACCAGGTGTCGGCGCTCATCCGAACGCTCGATGACGCCGCATCATCGGGCGGCGCCTTCGACACGGCCACGATGGTCTCGCAGGTCGACGGCCTGATCATGTCGGCGATCCAGGCGCTCGACGGTCCGGACGAGAGCCAGATGGTCGGCCATCTGTTGCGGCTCCGGAACTCCCTTCAGGCGCGCGAATCGCACGAGGAGCGAGTGGACGAGATGAAGGACATCCAGGACGCCGCGCTCGACGCGGTCAACAGCTACTTCGAGCGGGCCCTGCGCTCGGTCCCGGAGATCGAGGCCTACCTCGAGGACATCGCCAGGCGAGCGCCGTAGTCGGCCGGGCAAATCCTTCGAAGGGATCGCCTCACCGGGCGCGCCCGGATAATGAGCCGGTGAAGCTCGGCAGCTACCTCGACTTCCTTGGCCACGCGACGACGATGGTCGAGCTCGGCGGCCTGCGCGTGCTGACCGACCCAGTGCTGCGACCGCACCTGGCCTTCCTCGAGCGGCAGGTCGATGTCGTCCCCCCGGCGCGCTACGCGGACACGGACATCGTGGTCATCTCGCACCTCCACTGGGACCACCTGGACCTGCCGTCGATCCGGCAGCTGATCGGCGACCCGATCATGGTCGTCCCCAAGGGCTCCGGCGAGCTGCTGCGACGGAACGGTTCCACGACGGTGATAGAGATGGTGCCCGGCGACACGGCCACCTTCGGCGGCGTGCGCGTGACCGCCACCAAGGCCGTCCATCGAGGCTTCCGACCGCCCTTCGGCCCGGACGCACCGAGCCTCGGCTTCGTCCTCGAGGACCCCGACCGCCGGATCTACTTCGCGGGTGATACCGACATCTTTCCCGAGATGGCCGAGCTCGGCGAGCTGGACCTGGCGCTGCTGCCGATCTGGGGCTGGGGCCCGCGCCTCGGACCTGGTCACATGGACCCCTATCGGGCGGCCGAGGCCCTCAAGCTCCTGCGTCCGAGAGTGACCGTGCCCATCCACTGGGGCACGTATTGGCTTCGGGGGGGCGGCCGCCTGGCGGCTAGCCGGCTGACCCACCCGCCGCGTGAGTTCGCTGCCTATGCCGCCATCAGCGCGCCCGACGTGCATGTCGCGGCGGCCATGCCCGGGCAGCGGCTCGAACGTCTGCGCTAGCCGCCGGCCGTCACGCTGGCGGGATCGGTCCCGCGGATCAAGGCCGCCAGGTCCTCGGCGGTCGCGGCGTCGATGTCGACCACCAGCGTCAGGTCGGCCTCGGCCGGCGGCAGCAACGCGTCCGACGCCTCATCGACCAGGTCCGGCAGGTCAAGGCCAAGCTGGGCGCCGTGGACGGCTGCCTGGACGGGCGCGAAGCTGCGCCGATGGAAGGGCGTCGGGCCGAGCGTGGCGAGCGCCTCGCGATGGTCGGGCGTGGCATAGCCGGCGTTGTGCTCCCAACCGTAGCCCGGGTAGCGCTCGGCGAGGCGCGTCATGAGCCGATCGCGGACGACCTTGGCCACGATCGAGGCACAGGCGATCGAGTAGCACGTGGCATCGCCATCGACGATCGACGTGTAAGGACCGACGTGGGCTTCGAAGCCGACGATCCGGTTGCCGTCGACCAGCACGTGGTCGTGGCCGCCGAGGCGAGCGATGGCCCGGCGCATGGCGAGGTGCGTAGCGTGGTAGATGTTCAGCCGGTCGATCTCGGCCACCGACGCGGCGCCGATACCGAAGGCCACGGCTCGAGCGCGGATGATGGGGTCGAGCCGCTCACGCTGCACGCTCGAGAGCATCTTCGAAATCTCGAACGCCGGGGATCTTGCGCACATTGGGCGGCATGATGACTGCCGCCGCGACGACCGGTCCGCAGGTCGGTGCCACGCCGACCTCGTCGACGCCGGCGATGCGCCGCAGTCCGGAACGCCAGAGTCGGTGCTCGGGGCGCAGGCGCGGGACGATGACCGCCATCGCGCCTCGGTCGGTCAGCCCGTCCGGCGCTCGCGGAGCGAGGCAGCCTTGCCGACGCGCTTGCGCAGGAAGTAGAGCTGGGCGCGGCGGGCGACGCCGTGGCGCACGACTTCGATCTTGTCGATGCGCGGCGAGTTGATCTTGAAGGTGCGCTCGACGCCGACGCCGCTGCGCAGCGCGCGAACGGTGATGGAGCGCGTCACCCCGCCCCCACGCAGGCGCATGACCGTGCCCTCGAAGACCTGGATCCGCTCGCGGTTGCCCTCGACCACCTTGGCCGAGACGCGCACCGTGTCGCCGGAGGCGAGCACCGGGAGGTCGCTGCGGACCTGCTCCGCGCTGATTTCGTCGAGGACGTTCACAGGGCGCTACTCACTGAAGGGTCGGATCGGACGGGATCAGGCCGACGGGCGACGAGCGCCCGTGACGCGGCGGCAGTATAGCACGAGGCTCCGGCCCCTCCCCTCGAGGCGGGGCGGCTCTGGCATCGGCGAGACGGTCGCTCAGGCGTCGGCGGCGCGCCGGGCTCAGGCGTCGCTGGCGCGCTCAAGCAGGTCGGGCCGCCGGCGTCGTGTCCGCTCCACGGCCTGATCGTGGCGCCAGCGGTCGACCGCCCCATGATCGCCGCTGAGCAGGATCCCTGGCACGGCGTCGCCGCGGAACGTGGCCGGCCGCGTGTATTGGGGATACTCGAGCAGCCCGTGGCTGAAGGACTCGTCGAGAGTCGAGGCCTCGTCGATGGCGCCGGGGAGCAGGCGCAGGACCGCGTCGATGACGATCAGCGCGGGGATCTCGCCGCCGGACAGGACGTAGTCGCCGATCGAGAGCTCCATGTCGACGAGGGCGCGGATGCGATCGTCGACGCCCTCGTAGCGAGGGCAAACGATGACGAGGTGCGAGCGCCCGGCCAGGTCGAGGGCGCGGGCGTGGCGGAACGGCTCGCCGCCCGGGTCGAGCAGGATGACCGTCGACTCGGGGCGTCGGAGCGCGTCCAGGGCGCCGGCGACCGGCTCGGGCCGCAGGATCATGCCCGGTCCGCCGCCGTACGGGTAGTCATCAACGCTGCGGTGCCGACCGATACCCCAGGTTCGCAGGTCGTGCGCGGTCAAACGGGCCAGGCCCCGTTCCAGACCACGGCCCGGGATGGAGGTCGCCAGCGGACCTGGGAAGACCTCGGGAAAGAGCGTCACGACGTCGATCTCCAGCATCATCCGGCCTCGTCCGCGTCGGGCGGGTCGATCGGAGGCGCGGGGTCGGCGGCCGGATCGGCGTCCGCGGCGTGGGTCGGATCGGCTGTCGGCCGTGGCGCTCCATGGCCGCCCGGCGCGCCACGCGAGGAGCGGCGGCCGCGAGGGCGGCGCGCTCGCTCCGGTCCCAGCCCGAGGGCCGCTCCGTCGACGACGATACGGCCATCGCGTGGGGCGAAGTCGACGACGATGCCGCTGACCACCGGCACGAGCACCTCACCCCGACGTCCTCCGGTCACGACGAGCACCTCGCCGCCGCCCGATCGGAAGACATCCTCGACCGTCCCCAGCGCCTCGCCATCCGCGGTGGCCACTGGGACGCCTTGCAGCTCGTGCCACCAGACGGCATCGTCGTCCATCGGGGTCGGCCCCGCCTCCGCCTCGAGGTAGACGTCCTGAAGCGCCACGGCCTGGTCGTGGGTCCGGATCTCCTTGAAGCGCACGAGCAAGCCGGGGCCGTCGACGCTGCGCCAGGTCACCGTCAGCAAGGACGTGTCGCCCTCCCGAAAGAGGACGCTGCCCGGCTCGAAACGCTCCGGACGATCGCTCAGGACCTCGACCCGGACGGTGCCGCGCAAACCCTGGCTGCCACGGACGAGCCCGACCACGAGGCGCTCGGGCGCCTCAGCCTTGGCGCGCGTCGTCAGACGATCTCCAGCGAGATCGGCTCACCCTCGCGGGCTGACATGACCTTCAGGAGCGTGCGCAGCGCCTTCGCCACG
Source organism: uncultured Chloroflexia bacterium (assembly GCA_963833535.1). Lineage (GTDB taxonomy): Bacteria > Chloroflexota > Limnocylindria > Limnocylindrales > CSP1-4 > CSP1-4. The sequence goes on from CAWHYC010000001.1 coordinate 452,715, forward strand.
CTGCCGTTCCGGCCGATCACCTTGCCCATGTCGCCCTCGGCGACGTGGAGCTCGATGACGGTGCCATCCGGCTCGTCATGGACCTCGACGACCACGGCATCGGGATCGTCGACCAGGTTCTTGGCCACGTAGGCTACGAGATCAGCGGCTGCCATCGTTCGCTCCTACTTGGCGTCCGGCAGGATGCCGGTCTGACGGAACAAGCGCGCGACGGTATCCGAGGGCTGGGCGCCCTTGGCCATCCAGGCCGTCGCCTTCTCGGCGTCGATCTTGACCTCGACCGGGTTGCTGCGCGGGTTGTAGTGGCCGATGGTCTCGATCGACCGCCCATCGCGGGCGCTGCGGCCGTCGGTCACGACGACGCGATAGGCCGGCTGCTTCGTCGAGCCGACACGGGTGAGACGGATGCGGACTGCCACGGCGGCGCTTTCCTCCTCTAAGGCTGCTGGGTGGTGATGACGGTCTGACTCACGCTGGTCGATCCGTCCTGGTACGTGACCGCGCCCAACTGATCGAAGGGCAGCAGCCAGGGCTTGATCTCCTGCTCGTAGCGGTTGCGCTCATCGGGCGGGACGAGCGGCTCGATGGCGTCCCGGATGCCACCCAGGTCGACATAGGCCGAGCCCGAGTTCGTGCTCGGACCGGCCGCTGCCATGGTGGCCTGGTAGCCGGGATCGGCGGCCAGCGCCGTTGCCGGCGTGACGTCCAGGACGGCCTTGACGCTCGCCTCGCCGATGCCGAGCACGAAGGTCGTGTCGCGCAACGCGAAGCTGATGGTGACGTCCTGGTTCGACATCGCTGACGGTGACGTTGGTGATGGTCGTACCGGCATAGGTCGTCGTGGCGGTTGTCACCGAGCCGCCGATGCTCGCCAGCTGGAGGAACGCCTGCAGCTGCTTGATGCGCTCCGACGCGCCGGCCGCGTCGGTCACCTCAGCCACCACCGCCCCAGCCGGTTCGCCGTCGGTCGTCCAGCCCGCGACGGCGACGTCGCCGACCCAGGCGAAGAGATCCTCGAGCTTGGCGCCGAGGAGGCTCTCGATGGAGTCGACCTGCACGCCGAACGCCTCGATGCCGGGCTGTGTCTTGACGCTCGCCAGCAGCGCGCTGATGGCGGTCCCGACATCGTGGGCCTCGGCGTACGCCAGCGATGCGCCGGGGACGTCGGCAGCCAGGGTCGACGCACTGTCGACGATCGGCGGCGCACCATCCGGTCGGACGGCTCGCGCGGTGCCGATGATGCTGGCGTCCTGCACGGTCAGGGCTCCGGCGATCGAGACCGGGATGGCCGCCAGCGCGCTCTCGAGGCCTGGGACCGAAGTCGTCAGCGCGCCGGCGGCCAGCTTGACCGCCGCGCCGTCGACGTAGATGGTCGCCAATCGAGCGTCCGGCAGGTCGGCGGTCGCGTCGTTGAACGCGGAGGAGCCGGCCAGGTTCGCGCCGCCCTGGGTGCCGAGCGTGACGCTCTTGGCGACGTCGGCAGCATCCATGCCCACCACGAGCATGTCGTTGGTCAGCGTCACGGTCGCCGAGCGGGGTCCCACATCACTGCCGGAGCCGCCGCTCAACGTCCAGGTCGGGTGACCATCGACCTCGGTGGAGACCACGGTCATGCCGGCGGCCTCGGATGCGGCGACGAGGCGCTCGACGGCCGCCTGGGCCGCAGACGCGTCCTTGACGCTGAGCAGCCCGATGACCGGCAGCTCGAGCCCTGACGACCCGCCGCCAGTGATGAGGGCGCCGAGACCGGGCAGGCCCGTCACGCCCTCGGCGACCTGGCCTCCGAACCAGGGCTTGATGTCGCTCGTGTAGCTCGCTTTGCCATCGGTCGCGGCCTTGACGAGTCGCTCGAAGGTGTCGTCGGCCTTGAGATCGAGCGTCGAAGCGTCCTCGAAGCCGGGGAACAGCGCCAACAGACGGGCGACTTCCTGGCGTTGGTCGCCGGGCAGGTCGAAGCGAACGTCGAGGTACTGGATCGTCGTCGCCGGCAGGTAGCGGGGCGCGATCGCATCCAGCCCGCCACGTCCGGCAAGGACGGCGACCAGACCGATGCCCAGGGCGATGAGCGCGACGACGCCGATGGCCACGGCCCAGCGCGTCCGGCTCGAGCTGCCGCTCGCGACCGCGGCTGGCTGGTCCGCGGTCGGATCGACCGGTGGGCCGGCCACGGGTGTCGCAGGCGCGGCGACCGCATCGCCCGCATCGGCCGGCTGCGGTGCAGGATCCGGAGCTGTTTGCGTCGCGATCGGCGGCGCCACGGCGGCCGCTTCGGCTTCTGAAGGGGGCGGCGCGGTCGGCTGGACCGGCGGCTGGACCGCTTCCGTCGACGAATCGGTCGCGGGCTCGGGAGCCGCGGGAGGCTCGGGGGGAGCCGCGGGAGGCTCGGGGGGTGGCGTCCAGGTCGGTCGGTCGTTCTCGTCGGTCATCGTGTCCTCGTCAGCGTGCGAAGGGCTGCCCGCCCCGGCGTTGCGCCGAGCCGAGCTGCTTCATGAGCTTCTGCATCTCGCCGAACTGCTTGACCAGCCGATTGACGTCCGGCAGGGTCGTCCCGGAGCCGGTGGCGATGCGCCGGCGGCGGGAGGCGTTGAGGATGGACGGCTCGCGGCGCTCGGCCGGGGTCATCGAGCGGATGATGGCCTCGACGCGGCTGAGGTCGCCGCGATCGACGGCGCCCTGCGCCTCCTTGGCCATGCCGCCCATGCCCGGGATCATGTCCAGGAGCTGGCCGACCGGGCCCATCTTCTTGAGCTGCTGCATCTGCTCCAGGAAGTCGTCGAGCGTGAACTGGTTCTTGCGCAGCTTGTCGGCCAGCTTGGCCTGCTCCTTGACATCGAAGCTTTCCTGGGCGCGCTCGACGAGCGAGAGGACATCGCCCATGCCCAGGATGCGGCCGGCCAGTCGGTCGGGGTAGAAGACCTCTAGCGCGTCGGTCCGCTCGCCTGTGCCCAGGAACTTGACCGGGACGCCGGTCACGCTGCTGATGGAGAGGGCCGCGCCGCCGCGCGCGTCGCCGTCGATCTTGGTCAGCACGAGGCCGGTCAGCGGGACCGCATCCCGGAAGGCCTCCGCCACTGCGACCGCCTCCTGCCCGGACATGGCGTCGACGACGAGCAGGGTCTCGCTCGGCCCGACGGCTGTCGCGAGGTCTTGGATCTCGGCCATCAGCGTGGCATCGACGGTCAATCGCCCGGCCGTGTCGAGGATGACCGTGTCGCGTCCGCTGCGTCGGGCCTCGGCGACTCCGCCCCGTGCGATGTCGACCACAGACGTGCCCGGCGGCGCTGTGTGGACCGGGATATCAAGGCTGCGCCCGAGCGCCATGAGCTGGTCGATGGCCGCCGGGCGGTAGGGGTCGGCCGCGACAAGGAGCGGCCGCCGGCCCTGGCGGACGAGGTGGCGGGCGAGCTTGGCCGACGACGTCGTCTTGCCCGAGCCCTGGAGGCCGACCACGGCGACGACCGAGGGTGAGCCCGACAGGCGGAAGGTGCGGTCGCCGGCGCCGAGCAGCGCGGTCAGCTCCTCGTGGACGATCTTGATGACCTGCTGGCCGGCATTCAGGCTCTCGAGGATCTCGGCCCCGATGGCACGCTCGCGCACGCGGGCCACGAAGTCCTTGACGACCTTGTAGTTGACGTCCGCCTCCAGGAGCGCGAGACGAACCTCGCGCATCGCGGCGTCGACGTCGGCCTCGCTGACGCGGCCGCGACCGGTCAGACCGGCGAGGGTCTTGCGCAGGCGTTCACTGAGCGTATCGAACACGGAAGCGGCAGGTCTCCTTTGAGATGCGTGCCGGTGGCCGGGGGCTGGCCGACCGGCTGGTGCGCGGGTTCTGGCGACACCGAGGTGGGACGCAGTGTAGCGCAGGGTCGGCCGGGGCCGCAGGCGGCGCCCAGACCGTTATCCTCGGCCATCGTGCGCCTGCCCACTCCAGCGTTCCGCTCGCCGCTCTGGCACAACCGGGCGTTCGTGCGCATCTGGACGGCGTCCACGATCTCCATCTTCGGGTCGCTCATCACGCGGCTCGCGCTGCCCCTGCTGGCCATCATGGTGCTCGATGCGGGGGCCATCGAGGTCGCGGTGCTGCGGTCGATCGACCTGGCGGCGACGCTCATCGTCGGCCTCGTCGCGGGCGCCTGGGTCGATCGCCTGCTTCGCCGGCGCGTGCTCATCTGGGCCGACCTGGGCCGGGCCATCCTGCTGGGCTCCATCCCGGTCGCGGCGGTCGGAGGCTGGCTGACCTACGCCCAGCTGCTCGTGGTCACCTTTGCCGCCGCGATCCTGACGAGCTTCTTCGATGCGGCCGACAATGCCTACCTGCCGACGATCGTCGAGCGCGAGCGGCTGGTCGAGGCGAACAGCGCCCTGGCGGCATCGGGGTCGGCCGCAGAGTTCACGGCCTTCGGCATCAGCGGCATCCTGGTCCAGGTCCTGTCGGCGCCCTTCGCGGTGGCGCTCGATGCCGTCTCCTTCCTCGTCTCCGCGATCTTCATCGGCGGCATCCGACAGGTCGAGACACCACCGCCACCCAGGTCTGCCCGATCGTCGGTCTTCCGGGAGATCCGGACCGGGCTGCGCCTCGTGGTGCGCGACCCGATCCTGCGCTCCTTCGCCGGCGCCCAGATGGCCCTGGCCGCCCTGTGGGGCGTCTTCGGCGCGACCTACATCCTCTTCGCCCTCGACGAGCTGGACCTGGGACCGGCGGCCCTCGGCGTCATCACCGGTCTGGGCGGCATCGGCTCGTTGATCGGCGCACTGGTGGCGCAGCGCAGCACGCGCCGCTGGGGCATCGGCCCGGTCGCCATCGGAGCCATGCTCCTGGCCGCCTTTGGCAACGCCCTCATCCCCCTCGCTCCGGCGGGAGCCCCGTTCCTGGCCGCGCTCTTCCTGGCCGGACAGCAGCTCATCGGCGACAGTGCGCTGACGATCTACGACGTGACCGAGACATCCGTCCGCCAGACGCTGGTCGGGGATCGCGAGCTTGGGCGGGTGACGTCGACGTTCCGTGTCGCGGCAGGCCTGGCGCAGCTGGTGGCGACCATCGGCGCCGGCCTGCTGGCCGAGGCCATCGGGCTGCGAGCGACGGCGGTCCTGGCACCCATCGGCGGGCTGATCGGCGCGGCCATCCTGTTCGCCGGGCCCGTGCGCAGGCTGGTCCGACTGCCCGCCGCGACGTCCGAGTCGGAGCCGTCCGAGGCCTCGAGCGCGGTCGAGGTCGTCGTCGAGATCGGTCGCGATGAGCCGATCGGCGGCTGACTCAGGCGAAGAGCGCCTCGATGAAGGCATCCGGGTCGAACGGCACGAGGTCCTCGAGCCGCTCACCGACCCCGACGAAGAGGACGGGGATGCCGAGCGTACGCTCGATGGCGAAGACGATGCCGCCCTTGGAGGTCGAATCGAGCTTGCTGAGCAGGATGCCCGTCAGGCCGCTCGCCTCGTTGAAGGCCTCCGCCTGGGACAGGCCGTTCTGGCCCGTCGTGGCATCGAGCACGAAGAGCACGGCGGGCTCCGAGCCAGGCAGGCGCTTGTCGATCGTGCGTCGGATCTTGGTCAGCTCGTCCATCAGGTTGTGCTTCGTATGCAGCCGCCCGGCGGTATCGATGATGACCACGTCCGAGTGGCGCGCGAGGCCGGCGTCCAGCGCATCAAAGACGACCGCCGATGGATCGGCACCGGCGGCGTGGGCCACGACCGGCAGCTCGAGCCGCGCAGCCCAGGCCTGGAGCTGTTCGATGGCGGCCGCCCGGAACGTGTCCGCCGCAGCCAGCAGGACGCGTTGATGACCGGCCTTGTAGCGTGCCGCGAGCTTGGCGATGCTCGTCGTCTTGCCCGTCCCATTGACGCCGACGACGAGGATCACGGCTGGCTGGGCGGGATCCGGCCGCGGCGGGCCCCACTCGACCACGGCGCGGTCGACGAGCAGCTGCCGGAGCTCGGCCTGGACGGCAGCGACCGGCGTGGCGTCCGAGCGGCGCCGGGCGGCCTCGACCACATCGATGGCCAGTCGCGCCCCGATGTCGGCGGCGATGAGCGTCTCCTCGACCGCCTCCCAGGCCGCCTCGTCCGTCCCCGCTCCGAGGATCGATCGCAGCCGAGCCACGAAACCGCGACTCGGCCGCAGGCCGGCGTCGATGCTGGGCGCCGGCGAGAGCTCAGCCGCGGCGGCCTCCTCCGCGTCGGGGAGGCCAGGTACATCGGTCCCATCCCCGGCCGCAGGCTCACCGACCATCGCGGCCGCCTCCGCGGCGGGATCGCCGGTCAGGCCGGTCTCATCGCCTGGCTCGGTCACGTCAGCCTGCGCCGTCGCCCCGTCCGGATCGATGTCGCCAGGGCTCGGCGACTTCGGCCGCCGCCAGAACATCGTCAGCCGCCGACCGCGGCGACGAGCTCGGTCGCCTCGGCCAGGCGGAGCGAGATGATGCGGCTGACCGCGTCGTCCCCGATGGTCACCCCATACAGCGCGTCGGCTGCCTCGATGGTCCCGCGGTTGTGGGTGATGACGATGAACTGGGTCGTCTTGGCCAGCTCGCGCAGCGCCGTCGCGAAACGCGTCACGTTCGCCTCGTCGAGGGCGGCGTCGACCTCATCCAGGACGCAGAACGGCACCGGCCGGACCTCGAGCATGGCGAACAACAGGGCCACGGCGGTCAGCGCGCGTTCGCCGCCCGAGAGCATCGCCAGGGCCTGCCGCTTCTTGCCTGGCGGTCGGGCCATGATCTCGACGCCTGTCTGCGTCAGCTCGTCGGGATCGGTCAGCACGAGGCTGGCGGCGCCGCCGCCGAAGAGCTGCTCGAAGCGGCGCCCGAAGGCGCCTTCGAGGGCAGCGAACGTGGCCAGGAATTGTTCCGTGATGCGGCCGCTCAGCTCGGCGATCAGCTCGCGCGTGGCGGCGATGGCCGACGTGAGGTCGGCCTGCTGCGCTTCCATCTCGGCCAGTCGATCACGGACCTCGACGAATTCCTCGGCCGCGAACGGGTTGCTGGCGCCGAGCTCGCTGTAGCGACGGCGGAGCAGCCCGAGCCGGGCGGCGCTCGGCGCCTCGACAGCGGGGGTGCTCCCGGCGGCAGACGCCCAGGACTCGATGGCCGCGTCCAGGGCCGACTCCAGCGAGGCGGCGAGGGTCTCCTCGTCGGCCACATCGGATGGGACTGGTTGCGGGCCGTCGCCGACAAGGGCGGACAGCCCGGCTGGCCCGATGGCCGCCAGCTCGACCAGCAGGTTCTCCCTGGCGTTGTCGAGACCCAACCGGGCCTCCATCTCCGCCACCTCCGCTGAGCGGGCCCGCTCGTCGGCCCGCCGCAGACGCTCCCGGTGGCGGAGGACGTCTGCCTCCAGGGCGAACATCGCCTGACGCTCGTCGCCCTCGCGAGCCTCGAGGGCCTGCAGCGCGGCGGCGGCCGACGCTTCGGCCTCGCTGGCGATGGTGAGACGGGCGTGAGCGGCGGCCAGGGCGTCTCGAGTGCGCTGAAGGTCCGCCGCTCGCACGGCCGCCAGCCGCTCTTCGGCCGCCAGGCGGGCGGCGTCCATGGAGAGCGCGACATCGGCGCGTCGTCGCTCGTCCTCGACCACGCTGCGCGCTTGCTCGGCAGCCTCCCAGGTGCTCGCGATCACTTCGCGTCGCTCGCGCAGTTCGCGGGCGCGATCGCGCCAGGCCGTCGCTGCCTGGCCATCCTCGGGCGCGTCCGCGTCCGCTCCTGGTGCCGATGCGCCGGACGCCAGAGCCGCGGCCTGGCGGGTCGCCTCCTCGAGGATCGTGGCAGCTCGTCGCGCCTCCCCCTCCAGGCGCTCGGCCTGCGCGGCTTCCCAGGCTGCCTCGCGCGCAGTCGCCTCCGCGGCACGCATCGCAGCTCGGGCGATCTCCTCGAGCCGGCGTCGCTCGCCACGGGCGGCTTCCAGGCCTGCGCGCGCGGCGTCGCGCGCCCCGCGCGCGTCGGCCAGACGGGACGTGGCCTCGAGCAGCTCCGCGGCGTCGGTGGCGGTCTCCGCCGTCGCCCGTTCGATCTCGGCGGCCAGGCGCTCGCGTTCGGTGCGGCGCTCCAGGATCGGATCCGGTGCACCGAGCTGCACCACACCCTCGGCGGTCACGATCTCACCCTCATCCGTGACCAGCCGCCAGCCAGCGGGCAGCCGATCCCGCAGCGTGAGGGCGTCTTCGAGTCTCGGGATCCACGCCACGCTGCGCAACAGGCGCGTCGCGTGGCCGGCGGGGTCCCGGCGCACGGCATCGATCAGGCGACCGCCGCCGATCTCCCGAGCCGCCGACAAGAGGCGCTTAGCTTCGGCCTCCGGCCGTCCGGATCGATCCGCACCATCGGCGACGTCGAGCACGAGGTGACCGCGTTCGCCACGGACCTGCAGGACCACCGTGTCACCGACGATGATCGCCCGCAGGAGGTCACCGAGCGCAGCCTCCACGGCGACCCTCCGGTCCGGGTCGACCTCCAGGCCTTCGGCCAGGCGACGGCCGCCACGCCGGCGTGCGGCCTGAGCAAGGCCACCACGGTCGGTCGATTCGAGCATGGCATCGAGCGCGGCGAGCCGCTCGCCCAACAGGACCAAGCGGTCGGCCGTGGCCGTTGCCCGGCCGGCTGCAGCGGAGGTACGGACATCCATCGAGTCGGCCTCGGCGCGGGTGGCGACCTCGGCCGCCTCGGCTTCGGCTTCGGCCACGTGAGCGGCCCGGACCGCGCGTGAAGCCGCAGCCTGCTCGGCTGCCCCGGTCGCTGCGGTCGCGGCGGCCGTATCCCGGGCAGCGGCCGCTTCCGACGACCGACGTTCCGCTTCTGCCGCGCGTCGCCGTAGATCGGCGAGCTCGGCCTCACGAGCCTGGTGCGCGCGCCGCAGCGACGCCTCGCGCTCGCCTTCGGCGCGCTTCGATTTCCTCCGCGCGCGCCAGCTCCGCCGTCGCTCCTGCCAGCGCGTCGTCGATCTCGGCCAGGGCACGCTGAGCCGCAAGGTCCAGGGGCGGGACCGGCAGCGCGAGCACGCGCCGTGCGGCGGCCATGCGCTGCTCCGAAGCGTCGCGCTCCTCGACGGCACGCCCTTCGTCGCGCTCCAGATTGGCCAGCCCTTCGGTCAGCCGCTCGATCGTCAGGCGAACGTCCGTCACGGAGGTGCGCGCCGCCTCGACGGCCAGGCGCGCGTCCCGGGTCGCCTCGGCCCGCTCGCTCAAACCGCGGGCGAGGGCCGCGACGGCGTCCTCGGCGGCCGACAGATCGCGCATCGCGGCCTCGATCTCCGCGCGCATCGCCGCCAGCTGCCCGTGGGTCCTGGCCGCCTCCCCTGAAGTCGTCGTCCATCGCGCCCGGCCGGCCGCCAGCAGCCCCTCGGCCAGCTCGCCGGCCGCATCGCGGCGCGCGACCTGCTGCTCGGCCTGCGCCGCCAGCCGACGCGCCTGCGGCCGGAGCTCACCAAGGATGTCCCGGACCCGAGCCAGGTTCGCCTCGGCTTCGGTCAGCCGCTCCTCAGCCTGCCGCCGCCTGCGTTCGTGGCGGCGCACGCCGGCCGCCTCCTCGAACAGCGGCCGGCGTTCCTCCGGGCGCAGGGAGAGCGCTTGATCGACCATGCCCTGGCCGATGAAGAGGAAGGCGTTATCGGCCAGGTTGGCGGCATCGAGCAGATCGATGACGTCGCGCAGGCGCACCTTCTGGCGATTGAGCAGGTACTCGTTCTCGCCCGAGCGGAAGAGCCGCCGGCCGCACTCGACGAGTCCGTATTCGACCGGCAGCAGACGATCGTCGTTGCCGATGACGAGGCTCACGTCGGCCATGCCCGTGGCGTGCCGGCGGGCGGAACCAGCGAAGATGACGTCCTCCGACTTGCGGGTCCGAAGGGAGCGGCCCTGCTCGCCGAGCGCCCAGCGCAAGGCGTCCGCGAGGTTGCTCTTGCCGCTCCCGTTGGGACCGACGACGGCGCTGATACCGGGGCCGAACTCCAGCCGCGTGGCCTCGGCGAAGGACTTGAAGCCGACCAGGCGGAGCTCGCGCAGGCGCGGCTCGGTCACCGTGTCGACCCGCCGCCGTCGGCTGGTGCCGAGCCCTTCCGCAGGACGGTCAGGGCCGCCGCTGCGGCGGCGGTCTCCGCTTCACGGCGGTTGTGCCCCTCGCCGGTGCCGATGGCGGTGCCGTCGAGCTCGACCTCGACGACGTAGTGCTTCTCGTGGTCCGGTCCCTCGGCCCGCAGCACCCGATAGGCCGGTGCCAGGCCGGTCCGCGCGTAGGCCAGCTCCTGGAGACGGCTCTTTGGCGACACGAAGCTCGAGGCTGAGCGGCGCGCTTCGAGCTCCGGGCCGGCGATCTCCAGCAGCCAATCGCGCGTCGCCTCGAGCCCGGCGTCGAGGAAGAGGGCGCCGACGACCGATTCGAATGCGGCGGCCAGGACCGAGGGACGTTCTCGTTCGTTGGCTCGATCGGCGCCGGCGCCGAGGAGGAGCGCCGAGCCCAGGTCGATGCGCCGCGCCAGGGCCGCCAGGCCACGGGTCGAGACGAGGGCGGCTCGTCGCTGCGTCAGACGGCCTTCGTCCTCGGACGGATGGCGCGCGTAGAGGGCGTCGGAGACGATGAGGGCGATGACCGCGTCGCCGAGGAACTCGAGGCGCTCGTTCGAGAGCGCCGACGCGTCAGGGTGTTCGTTCGGGTAGCTGCTGTGGACCAGCGCCCGGGCAAGCAGGCTCAGATCTTCGACCGGGAGTGCGAGGCGCTCCGCCAGCCGCGCGGCCTGGCCGGCCGGCGCCGGCTCGCTACTGGGCAGCGTGCTCGTCGATGTATTCGACGGCGTCACCGACGGTGCGGATCTTCTCCGCGTCCTCATCGGAGATCTCGGTCCCGAACTCTTCTTCGAGGCTCATGATGAGCTCGACGAGGTCGAGGGAGTCGGCGTTCAGGTCATCGACGAACGAGGCTTCGGGCTTGACGTCCTCTTCGTCGACGCCGAGCTGCTCCACGACGATCTTCTTGAGCCGTTCGTACGTCGAAGCCACCAGTCACTCCCTCCAGTCGCGGCAGAGGGCCGCGCTCAGTCATCCACGGGGATCGCTTCCCGACCGGACTCCGCCACGTCGTCGGCGACCCGGCCGAGGACCCCGTTCAGGAGCCGCCGAGCTGGCTCGCCGCTGTATGTGCGGGCCATCTCGACCCACTCCGCAACCGCGACCCTGACCGGCGTCGCCGGGCAGTGTAGCACCTCGCCAAGCGCGGAACGCAACAGCGAGCGGTCGATCCGGGCGAGTCCGACGACCGGGTAGGCGGGTGCCAGACGCTCGATGATGTCGTCGATCGAGTCCCGTCTGGCGACCACCGCCCGGACGATCGTCGAGGCCAATTCGGCTGCCGCTGGTGGTGCGTCTCCGTCCTCCAGCTGACGCGCCAGAGCGGCTGTCGCGGTGCGCTGTCCGAAGTCGGCCTCGAAGACAGCGACGAAGGCGAGGCGCCTGCCCTCCCGTTCCGCGGCTCGACCACGAGGCGGGCGCGGTCGATCGTCCGAGTCAGCCACCGATGCCGTCGACGAGCACGATGACCTCGCCCAGATCGAGGCCCAGCTGGCGCTCGACGGCCTGGCTGACCGCGGTCCTGACGCGACGGCTGAGCGACGGCAGCGACTCACCCGACCGGACGATGAGCCACAGGCGGATGTGGACGCGACCGGCGTCCGTCCAGGCGCTGACCGGCCGGCCGACCAGCCAGGCCAGCGGACGCGGCCCGCCGCGACCGACGCGCACCACGCCGGGCACGTCCTCGGCAGCAGCGACCGCGATGCTGCGGATCACGCGCCGGCGGACGGTCAGCTCGTCCGGGGACCCGGGCACTCCCGCCATCAGACTTCGATCTCGCTCGGGGCAGCGGCCATCGCCGCGCCGACGACGGCCGCGCCGGCAGCATCGATAGCCGCTTCGTCGAGGCGCAATGCCTCCTCGATGAGCATCGGGATCGAGGCCGCCGCCGCCACGGCCGCGACACCGACCGCGTAGCCGATCATCCGTCGGGTGGCGCGTCCGTGCGTGATGAGCACGGTGCCCTTGACGCCGAGCAGTGGCGCCCCACCCAGCCGCTCGTAGTCGAAGCGATCGCGGATGCGGCGGATGCCGGAGCGCATGAAGAGGTAGCCGAGCGGCCCCCATGGCGGCCGCTGGAACTCCGTTCGCAGGGCGGAGAAGATGAAGCTCGACAAGCCTTCGAAGAACTTGATGGTCACGTTGCCGACCGACGCGTCGCACACGACCACGTCGGCCAGGTGCGCGACGAGGTCCTTGCCCTCGACGTTGCCGACGAAGCGCAGGTCGCTGGCCGCGATCAGGACCGACGCGTCCTGGACTCGCTGCTCGCCCTTGCCGCCCTCCTCGCCGATCGACAGCAGCGCGACCGTCGGTTGATGGACGCCCAGCACCTGCTCGCTGAAGATGGCCCCCATGCGTGCGTATTGGGCGAGGTTGTGACCGGTGGAATCGGTCGTCGCGCCGATGTCCAGGAGCACGAAGGGACCCTTGTCGGTGACCATCTGGACGGCCAGCGCCGGGCGATCGACGCCGGGCAGGCGACCGAGGCCGAGGATGGCGGCAGCCACGCCGGCGCCGGTGTGGCCGGCTGACATGACCGCGTCCGCCTGGCCCGATCGGACGAGGCGCATGCAGACGTTGATGCTGGCATCGCGCTTGCGTCGCACGGCCGCGGAGGGCTGCTCCTCCATCTCCACGTTCTCCGACGCGTTGACGATCTCGATGTTGGGTGCGCTCCGACCGGCCAGCACGGCCGAGATGCGCTTCGTGTCGCCGACGAGGATGATGTCGGTGCCTGGATTGTCGATGGCCCAGGCGAGGCTGCCCTCGACGACCTCCTGCGGCGCGTGGTCGCCGCCCATGGCATCGATGGCCACGCGGATCCGCCGGCCGCCCGGTTCGAGGCGGCTGCGGACCGTCGAGACGTCCATGGGGCGAGCGGGCTGACGCGCTAGGCGGCGCCCTGCTCCTTCTTGACCTTGATCTTGACGGCCTCCCGACCGCCGTACCAGCCGCAGGTCGGGCAGACGTGGTGGATGAGCTTCATCTCGCGGCAATGCGGGCAGGGCTCAAGGCTCGGCACCGTCAAGGCATGATGAGAACGTCGATCACCCTGACGGGCGTGCGACACGCGGCGCTTCGGGACACCCATGGATGGCTACTCCTTCGATAGGTCGTGACGGATCGTCAGTCGGTCGTGGTCGGATCCCAGCTGGTCAGGACAGCCAGACGGGGATCGATCGAGGCATCCCCATGGACATGCGTCGGGTCGGCATTGAGGTCCGCGCCGCAGGTCTCGCAGAGACCGGCGCACTCGGGACGACAGAGTGGGGCGATGGGCTCGGCGAGGGAGACGGCCTCGCGGATGGGTTCGGTCAGGTCGAGCTCGTGGTGGTCGTCGAGGCGCAGTGCGTCCGGCTCGGCGGATCGGTCGACGGCCTGGCCACTGTCGATGTCGACGGACGGCAGGGCCTCTTCGTCGAGCGTCACCTCGATGGGCGCGGCGACGATCGCCAGGCAGCGGCTGCAGCGCTCCTCGAATGCGGTCCGGACGACGGCGTGCGCCAGGATGCTGCGCCCGGTTCGCGACAGCTTGACCTCGCCCTCGAGCGGGGCGATCAACCGTACGTCGTCGGCGACGTCGAAGACATCGGCGCGGACGGTGTACTCGCGGCTCGTGCCGGGCGCCGACCGCAGCAGGCCAGCGACGTTGTAGCTCAGCATCGGATCAGACGGCCGCTTCCTGGTCCTCGTCGACAGCGGCCAGATCGACGCCCAGGGGCTGCCGATCGTCGAGCATCGAGATGCCGCGGCGGATGCCCTGGAGGAGCTTGACGACCTCGCTTTCGAGGCCGACCAGGACCGATGCGGCGTAGTCGTCGGCGCCGGCGCGGATGTCGGTCGCCTGCGCCTCCGCGTCGGCCACGATGCGCGCGCTCTGCTCCTGCGCGGCGCGGGTCAACTCGCGCTCCTCGATCAGGAAGGCCGCCTGTTCCTGGGAGCGGGCCACGATCCGATCGCCCTCGGCCTGTGCGTTCTCCAGGATGCGATCCTGCTCGCGGGTGATGCGCTGCGCCTGGCGGATCTCCTCGGGCACGGAGACGCGCAGCTGGTCGATGAGATCGAGGGCGGACGGCTGGTCGATGACCACGTTGTTCGAGAGCGGCACCTTGCGCCCGTCGGCGACGCGGCGCTCGAGCTGCTCGATCAGGAAGATGATGTCGATGGGGAGGGCCCTCCTCAGGCAGGCTGACGCGACATTCTAGCCCACGCCAGACATCGCCCTCAGCCGGGTCATGACAGCGGGTGGGACCATCCCCGAGACATCGCCGCCGAGGAGCGAGATCTCGCGCACCAGGCTGGAGCTCAGGTAGGCGTGTTCGAGGGCGGTCATGAAGAAGACCGTGTCGACCTCCGGCGCCAGCTTCCGATTGGTGTGCGCCATCTGCATCTCCGACTCGAAGTCGCTGACCGCTCGCAGGCCGCGGACGATGAAGCGAGCGTCGACGCGCCGAGCGGCGTCGACCGTCAGGCCTTCGAAGTCGACGATCTCGACTCGGGCGGCATCGCCACCTTCGAGGGCCTCGTCGACGGCCTCGCGCAGGCATGCCAGGCGCTCCTCGGTCGACCAGAGCGGCGACTTCTTGGTGTTCACCAGGAGGGCGACGACGACGCGCTCGAAGACGTCGGCTGCCCGTGCCACCACATCGAGGTGGCCGAAGGTCACGGGATCGAACGAGCCGGGATAGATCGCCGTCGTCATGACGCGGCATCGGTGGCATAGAAGGTCAGCGTGGTCTCGCCGAAGCGACGCTCACGTACCCGCGAGAGGCGCCCGATGCGCTCGGGCGGCAGGTCGCGCCAGAAGTGCTTGGCCACCACCACGGCCTCCTCGGCCAGCCAGCCGGATCCGCGCTCGGCGAGCCGGTCCAGCGTGATCATGAGTGTAGCGTCGCCGTAGGGTGGATCGAGCAGCGCCGCGCCGAAGGGGCCATCGGCGAGCGCCACCGGCGACGGCGACGCCATCAAGGTGGCCACGGCGTCGCCGCCAAGGATGACGGCCCGTGCGGCGAACCCGCAGGCCGCGGCGTTGGCCCGGATCGCCGCCAGCGCGCGTCGATCGCGTTCCAGGAACGCCGCCCGAGGCGCGCCGCGGCTGAGGGCCTCGAGGCCGCCGCCGCCAGCGCCGGCGAAGACATCCAGGAACGGCGTCGGCCAGGGTCCCAGCGTACCGGCGTCGAGGATGCCGAACGCAGTCTGCTTGACGCGGTCAGCCATCGGTCGTGTCGCGGGGCCGGCCGCGTGGAGGCGAATGCCACGGGCGGTGCCGGCGATGATCCGACCCGCGTCAGCCATCGTCGTCCGTCTCGCCGACGGCCAGCGCTTCGCCAGCCCCGACGCGCCGCAGCCAGCCGGACGTCATCTCGTGTGCCAGCGCCTCGTGACCCGGACGCAGGACCCCAGCCTCGTCGACGAGGGCCTCGGCGACGCCGCGTGCCCGGACCGATCGGCGCTGGTCGTCCGGGTCGGCCAGCGTGGCGATGCGCAACGGCGGCAGGCCGCTCTGCGTCAGGCCCAGCAGCTCGCCCTCGCGCCGGAGCTCGAGATCCTTCTCGGCCAGCTCGAAGCCGTCCTGCGTGGCGACCACGGCATCGAGCCGCGCCGTGACGACCTCGTCACGGCCATAGGCGTCGGAGACGAGGATGCAGTACGACCGGTCGGCGCCACGGCCGACCCGGCCGCGCAGCTGATGGAGCTGGGCGAGCCCGAAGCGATCGGCATCGAAGATGAGCATGACGGTCGCCTCAGGCACGTCGACCCCGACCTCGACCACCGTCGTGCCCACGATGAGGTCGATCTCACCGGCGCGAAACCGGTCCATGACCTCGTCGCGCTGCCTGGCCGGCATCTGTCCATGGACGACGCCGATGCGCGGCGTGACGTCGATGGCGAAGGTCTCGGCGACCGTCGGCAGGACGAGGCCGAGGTCGGCCGCCGTGGTCTGCGCCGAGCGAGCTTCCGACGCCGGATCCTCTTCCACGAGCGGGACGACGACGAAGGCCCGCCGGCCGGCGGCGATCTCGCCGAGCAGGAGCGGGTAGGCGCCGGGCTGATCCGCCTGGCCGGGCACGTCCTTCGTCCGCCAGACGAGCTGCGAGCTGCGCCGGATGCCGGTCGCGATCGACTGCCGGCCGGCCGGTGCGAGCCGCAGGTCGGTCACGTCGAGATCGGCGTGGAGGACGCGCCCCAGGGTCTGTGGGATCGGCGTCGCGGTCATCAGCAGGACATGCGGCGACGATCCCTTGGCGCCGAGCGCCTCGCGTTGCGCGACGCCGAAGCGATGCTGCTCGTCGATGATGGCGAGCGCCAGGTCGTCGAAGGCGACGGCGTCCTCGACCAGGGCATGCGTGCCGACCACGATGCGGCCCTCGCTGGTGCCATCGAGCACCTGACCGGGCGCACCGATCCGATCGAGCGCCTCGCGTCGCGCGGCCGGTCGCAGGGACCCCGTCAACAGGGTCACCTGATGGCCAAGCGGTTCGATGATCCGCGTCAGCGTCGCCGCGTGCTGACGAGCCAGCAGGTCGGTCGGTGCCAGCAGGGCGGCCTGCCGGCCGGCGTCGGCAACGATGGCCATGGCCACGGCCGCCACGGCGGTCTTGCCCGACCCGACGTCACCCTGGAGCAGACGCAACATCGGCCGTGCGGCCGCCAGGTCGGCCCGGATGGCGGCCACGGCCGCCTGCTGGTCGCCGGTCAGCTCGACCGTGGTCGGGCTTCCGGTCCGTGCACTGACCTGCTCGGAGAGCGTCGCCTCGAGGGAACGCACGATCGCCGACAACCGGGCGTCGTCGGTCTCGATCGCCCGACCGGTCGCGCGCCGTCGCTGGCGATCGCGAGCGACCATGCCGACCTGCAAGGCGAGCAGCTCGTCGAAGGCGAGCCGGCCGAGGGCCAGGTCCTTGTCCCTCGGATCATCTGGGAAATGAGCGTCCTCGATGGCCCGGGCGATGCCCGGGGCGCGGGCATCGGCCGATGGCAGATCGTGCGGCCGGTATTCCGGGTAGCTCGAGCCGACCTCATCGAGGGCCCGCCGGATGGCCCGCCGCAGGACGCGGGCCGAGACGCCCTCGGTCAAGCGGTAGACGGGCACGATCCTGCCGGTATCGAGCAGCTGGCTATCGGCCGGCCCGAAGACGGGGCCCTGGAAGATGGCCACGACGGTCTCGCCGAAGCGCATCGAGACACCCGCCCGTGGCGTCGCCCGTTGGACCTTGACCTTGCCGGAGACGATGACGTCCTGCCCGGGCAGCAGGCGTCGCTCGACGTACTGGCGGCCGAACCAGACCGCCTCGGCGCGTCCGCTGTCGTCCTCCAGCCAGGCCCGGACGCGGTGGATCCGTCGTCGCATGGTCGGCTCGACGGCGACATCCATGACGCGCACTCGAGCCGAGACCGGCTCGCCGGGCGGTTCCTCGGCCAGGCGCCGGAGTGGCGTCGGCGTCCGGAAGTCGTCGTAGCGGCGGGGCAAGTGGAAGAGCAGGTCGCCGACGGTCTCGATACCCAGGCGCTGGAGGCGCCGGGCCACCGCCGGCGACACCAGGCCGCTGCGCGGCAACGGGGTGGTCGGTCCCGGCGGCACGGCTTCGCGCCCGGCCTTCGACCCCCTGGCCTCGGGCGGGCCTGGAGGCCGGCTACTCCGTCGCGATGAGGTAGTGGTAATGCGGCTGCCCGCCGTTGATGAGCTCGACGTCGACGCCTTCGAACGCCTCGGTCACGGCGCTGCTCATGGCCTCGGCTTCGGCGAGGCCGATGTCGGTCCCGAAGTAGATCGAGATGAGCTCGAAGCCGGCCTCGAGGTTGGCCAGCCCCTTGAGCACGGTCTCGCGGCGATCGCCGCCGACGGCGACCAGGCCATCGTCAGGATCGAGCACGATCGTCTGGCCCTTCTTGACTTTGCGACCGCCGATCCGGGCGTCGCGGACGGCGTCGGTGACCTGCAGCGACTGGATGCCGCGCGCGGCGTTGAGCATGATCGTGGCGTTCTCGTCCGCGCTCCGCGTGGGGTCCATGCCGAGGAGCGCGGCGATGCCCTCGGCGGCATTGCGGGTCGGCACCACGGCGACGCGTTTGTCGGGCACCAGGGCCGCCGCCTGCTGTGCGGCCAGCTTCACGTTCGGGTTGTTTGGCAGGACGATGACGTGTCGGGTCGGCGCCTCGCGGATGGCGCGCAGCAGCTCACCGGTCGAAGGGTTGGCCGATTGCCCGCCACGGACGATGGCGACCGTGCCCGCGCTGCCGGCGCGCAAGCTGACCGGCAGCACACTGCCCAGCAACCGTTCGATGCCGTCGCCGGCGGCGACGGCCACGACCGACAGCCCATCCCCGTCGCCTCTGCCATCCGTAGCGACAGATGGGCCCACCGGCGCCGCCTGCGCCACGCCGCGCGGCTCGACGGGGATCGCGATGCCCGACGACGCCCCGACACCAGGCGATGTGCTGGTGAAGGCATCGGCCCGCGCTTCCCGCACGTCGCGGGCCTGGTTGTCGAGGTTCTCGACGCTGATTCGCGACAGGCTTCCCAATGCCAGGCCGTAGGCGATGACCGCATCCGGGCGCTCGTTGTGGACGTGGACCTTGATCGCTCGTGGATCGCCAGCGACGAGGACCGACTCGCCCATGCCATCGAGTGCGTCGCGGATGGCATCGAGGTCGAGCGCGCGCTGACCGGCCGTCAGCAGGAACATGGTCTCGTAGCCGAAACCTTCGTCGGCGTGGGCCACGAGCGTCGCTCGGCGCGGCGCCTCGCCATCGCTGCGCGTGGGCGATCCGACCGTCTGCCCGCCGACGAGGTGCAGGAGCGCGCCCTGGAACAATCGATAGAGGCCCTCGCCCCCCGAATCGACGACGCCGGCCTCGCGCAGGATGGGCAGCAGGGATGGCGTCCTGGCCACCGCCCGCTCGGCCTGCTCGACGGTCGCCGTCAGGACGGTCTCGATGTCCGGATCGCGTCCGGCGCTGGCGACGGCCGCCGCCGAGGCCTCCCGGATGACGGTCAGGATGGTGCCCTCGACCGGCTTGGCGACGGCCGCATAGGCGGTCACGCGGCCCGCCGCGAGCGCGTGGGCGAGGTCGAGCCCGTTGATCCGCCTGCGGCCCTTGACCGCCTCCGACATGCCCCGGAAGACCTGGCTGAGGATGACACCGGAGTTCCCGCGCGCACCCATAAGGGCACCGAACGAGATCGCCGCCGCGACCCGGCCGGCGTCCCGCTCGCCTTCTGGTATGGCCTCGGCCTCGTCGAGCGCCGAGCGCAGGGTAGCCATCATGTTCGTGCCCGTGTCACCGTCGGGGACCGGGAAGACGTTGAGGGCGTTGATGGCGTCCACGTGGGTCTCGAAGTGCGCCACCGCGGCGCTGAAGGCACGGAGCAGGGCAGCGCCGTCGGCGGAGCGCCGACTCACGCCGCCTCCGGACCGGCTTCGACGGACGGTGCCTCGGCGTCAGGCATGGTCGCCTCGGGCTCGCGACCGTCATGCGGTTCGCTGCCGTCGGTCGACGGGCTGACCGGCGTGCGCAGCCGGTCGACGTGGATGGCCAGCTCGTCGATCTCCCGGCCGAGGGCCTGGCGGACCCGGTAGCGGACGGCCGAGTCCACGTTGCGGGCCACCTCCGCGACGGGCACGCCGCGTGCCACGGAGAGGTAGAGATCGACGGCCAGCGGCGGTCCGAGCCGGACCCGGACGCCGGGCGTGGCGCGCCCGATCCAGGCCAGCACGCTGTGCCATGGCCGCGGACCGGAGACGGCGACGACGCCGTAGGAGCCGATGGCCGCGCGGCGGACGACATCACCGACGGCGCGACGCGTCACGAGGCCGCGACCCGGCATCGGCGACTCCGCCATCGATGGTTCTCCTTCCGCTCCCTCCGGACGCTCGTCCGTCGCGTGGTATAGTACCCAGCCGTCCGGTCGGACGACCGTCGACCCTCCCGTTCCGTGCTGATCGAGGTCCCATGGCTCGCTCCTGCGCCATCTGCGGCAAAGTCTCGATGGGTGGCTTCAACCCCCAATCGAGCGGCATGAACCGCGTCCGTGCCCATCGCCGGATGGAGCCCAACCTGCAGCCCCTGCGCGTCGAGCGCGGCGGCACGGCGACGCGCATCCTGGTCTGCTCGCGCTGCCGGCGGACGATGCGCAAGACCGCCTGAGCGCACCGAAGCCCTCGCGCGACTGACGACCCGGGTCCAAGACCCGGGTCGAACCATGTCCGGTCCGATCAGGCCGCAGTGTCGAGCCAGATGGTCATCGGGCCGTCGTTGACCAGCTCGACCTCCATCTCGGCGCCGAAGATCCCGCGTTCCACTGGCACGCCGCGTCCCGCCAGGGCGTCTGCGAACCGCTCGTAGAGGGCCTCGCCGAGGGCCGGCGGCGCGGCGTCGAGGAACGATGGGCGGCGGCCCTTGCGGGTGTCGCCATAGAGCGTGAACTGGCTGATCACGAGCGCCGAACCGCCGACGTCGATGAGGCTCAGGTTGGTCTTGCCCTCGGCGTCGCGGAAGATCCTGAGGTCCGCCACGCGTCCGGCCAGGGCGTCGGCTCGCGCTTCGTCGTCGTCGTGACCGACCCCGACCAGGACCATCAGGCCGGGGCCGATCCGTCCGATGACCTCGCCCTCGACCGTCACGGACGCACGAGTGACGCGCTGGAGCAGCAGGCGCATGGGATCCTCCGGGTCGGCTGGCTGGAGCCGCTAGGGTAGCGGCGCGGTCATCGTCGCGGCATCGCCGCGGGCTGCCGCCCAGGCCGCGCGCCGCACCAGGTCGACCTCGGCCGCCGTGTCGCGACCGCGCTGGAAGAGCGCGGAGCCGACGACCAGGACATCCGCCCCGAAGGCACCCACGGTGCCGGCCGTGTCCCGGTTGACGCCGCCATCGACGTGGATCTCGCCGGCAGCCGCCGACGCGACGGCAGGCCGAGCGTCGGCGATCTTGTGCGCCTCGTCAGCCAGGAAGCGCTGGCCGCCGGCGCCCGGGACGACGGTCATGACCATGGCGATGTCGAGTCGGTCCGTGTACGGCATCAGGCTCGCGACGGGCGTGCCTGGCGAGATGGCCAGGCCGGCCAGGCGGCCCTCGTCTCGGATCCGTTGCAGGCTCTCACGCTTGACCCCCTCGGCCTCAGGCGCCTCGACGTGGAAGGTCACCGAGTCGGATCCGGCGCGCAGGAAGGCGGCCAGGAAGTGCGCTGGCTGATCGATCATCAAGTGCACGTCGAGCGGCAGTCGCGTCAGCCGCCGGATGGCCGCCACGACATCCGGACCGAAGGTCAGGTTGGGCACGAAGTGCCCGTCCATCACGTCGAGGTGGAGGCGGTCGACGCCGGCCTTCTCGAGCGCGCGGACGACTCGGAAGAGGTTGCCGAAGTCGGCCGTCAGGATGCTCGCGGCGATGATCGGCCCGGACGCGTTCATCGCGCCACGTCGGCCAGGGCGGCGCTGCTCTCTGCCTCGAGGCGGCTCCGCCGCCGCTGGACGGCGTCCGGCGTCGGGGTGTCGGCGAGCTCGGCCGCCAGCTGGCCACAGGCCGCCCCGATCTCGATGCCGCGGTTCCGGCGGATGGTGGTCGTCACGCCGGCCGAACGGAGCACCTCGGCAAAGCCAGCGATGCGCTCGGCCCGGCTCGGCTGCCACGGGGTGTGCGCGACCGGGTTCATGGGGATGAGGTTGACGTGGGCCGATCGTCCGGACAGGAGCTGCGCCATCGCCTGGGCGTCGGCGAGCGTGTCGTTGATGCCATCGATCATGACCGACTCGTAGCTCACGCGACGGCCGGTCATCCGTGCGTAGTCCGAGGCGGCGCGGACCACGTCGAGCACGGGGTAGCGCCGGTTGAGGGGCACCAGGACGTCGCGCAGCGCCGGCCGCGCCGCATGCAGCGAGACCGCCAGCGTGTACTGGGGTCGATCGCGCAGCAGGCGCTCCATGCCCGGGATGACGCCGCTGGTGGAGATCGTCACGTGGCGCGCCCCGAGGCCGAAGCGACGGGCATCGGTGATGGCCTCGGCGGCAGCGATGACCCGCTCCACGTTCAGCAGGGGCTCGCCCATGCCCATGAAGACCACGTTGGACACCCGTCGGCCGTCCGGCGCCAGGCGTCGCTGCCAGGTCCGGACCTGATCGACGATCTCGGCCGTCTCGAGATCGCGCATGAAGCCCAGTTCGCCGGTGGCGCAGAACGGGCATCCCACGGCGCAGCCCGCCTGGCTGGAGATGCACACCGTGTGGCGCTCGCGCTGTCCGGCCCGCGCCGGATAGCGCATCAGGACCGACTCGATGAGCCGTCCGTCGTCCAGCGTGTGGAGCGCCTTCTCGGTCAGCCCGCCGTCGCCGCCACGGATCGCGGTCGAGGCCAGGGTCTCGACGCGGAACGCCTCGGCCAGGTCAGCGCGCAACGCGGCGGGCAACGTGCGCATGGTCTCGAATCCCGCCGCCGACTTGCCCCACACGTCGTCGGCCACCTGCCGGGCTCGATACGCCGGCTGACGATGCTCGACCATCCAGGCGCTCAGCGCCTCGGGCGGCAGGCCGCTGAGCCCGGGCCGGGGATCGCGGGCGCCGGGCCGCGCGGCGACGAGCAGCGGAAGCTCGGCTCGGTCGTGGTCGGCATCGGGCATGGCGGCGCTCATCCTAGCGAGGGACCGGCGACTCGGCTGCCGACGAGGCCGGGTCGACCACGACGCAGCTCTGCGGCGGGCAGGCGCCGGCCGCCGCCAAGCTGCAGCTCGAGCAGGCGCAACCGTCCGTCGACGACGTCGATGGCCAGGCCATCTCCATCGGCGGCTATGGTGCCTGCGGCGCCAGCCGATCCGCCCGGTGCGGCATCGTGGCCGGCTGCCGGGACCGCCTGGGCGGCCCAGACGAGGATCCGCCCGAACGGCGATTCGAACCAGCAGCCGGGCCAAGGCTGGTAGGCGCGGACCATGCGTTCGAGGTGGACGACGCCCGACGATGGATCGAGGCGACCGTCGTCGCGGCGCAGCGGCCGGGTCATGGTCGCGCCCGCCGACGCCTGTGGGACGGCCGGCAGCGCACCAGCCAGAAACGCCCCCATCGATGTCACCAGCAGGTCGGCCGCAGCCTCAGCGAGACGCCGCTCGAGATCGGGGGCGGTCTCGGTGCCGTCGAGCGGCAGTCGACGCTGGGCGACGATCGGCCCGCTGTCGAGGCCGGCGTCCATGAGCATCAAGCTGACGCCCGTCTCGCGATCGCCCTCGAGGATGGTGGCCGGGATCGGGCTGGCGCCGCGATGTCGGGGCAGCAGCGATGGATGGAGGTTCAGGGCGCCTGCGGCCGGCAGGGCCAGGATCGCCGGCGGCACCAGCAGGCCGTAGTCGGCGAGCACGAGCAGGTCGGGCGCAAGCCGAGCGAGCGCATCGATGGGCTCCGGGCGCCGGAGGCGTTCGGGCGTCATGGTCGGCAAGCCCAGCGTCTCAGCCCGTCGCTGCACCGGGGTCGGGGTCACGGCGCCGCCACGGCCGACCGGTCGGGCTGGGGCGCTGACGACCGTCACGACCTCGACCGCGGGCGCCTCGTGGAGTGCATCGAGGATGGGGACCGCGAAGGCGCCGCTGCCGAAGAAGACGGCCCGGCGCCGCTCGGTCACGCGAGCGGTGTCGCCGGCTCCGCGGCCTCGACGTCGTCCCCCGGCCGAGACTGGGCGACCGAGATGAGGTCGTCCATCGACTCGAGGTAGTCGATGTACAGCTTACCCGCCAGGTGGTCGAGCTCGTGCTGCAGCGCGCGCGCCAGGAGGCCGCTGCCGGCGACCTTGATCGCACGTCCGAACCGGTTCTGGGCGACCACCCAGACACGCTCCCGGCGTGTCACGTAGGCCACGTAGCCCGGGATCGAGAGGCAGCCTTCGAGATCTCGATCGTCCCCTGTGCCTCGCTCGATGCGGGGGTTCATCAGCTCGTGCAGCTGGCCCTCGACCTCGATGACGCAGGCCTGCAGCGCGATGCCGACCTGAGGTGCGGCGAGTCCGACACCGGGTGCGTCGCGCATGGTCTCGGTCAGGTCGTCGAGCAGGGTGTGGAGGTAGCGCCCGAAGCTGTCCACGGGCTCGCCCTTGAGCCGCAGACGTGGATCGCCGAGCGTGACGATGGGGATGACGCTCATGGTCGAAGTATACGAACGCTGTCGGTCGGCCGCGCCCGGCGCCCTTAGAGGAGGCTCTCGGGGTCGACGTCGACGCTCCACGGTGGCCCCGGGTCGGCACGCAGGACGGCGCCTGGATCGGTTCCCCGGAGGACGAGATGGAACCGCCAGCGGCCACCCCGCCGGGCGATGTAGGCCGGAACGGGTCCCAGGAC
This sequence comes from uncultured Chloroflexia bacterium, assembly GCA_963833535.1. Taxonomy (GTDB): domain Bacteria; phylum Chloroflexota; class Limnocylindria; order Limnocylindrales; family CSP1-4; genus CSP1-4. The sequence goes on from CAWHYC010000001.1 coordinate 477,074, forward strand.
GACCATGTCGCTGCCCGCCTCCTGCGCCAGCCTGCGCAGGTTCATAGCCATCGCGTTGCCTGCGGCTTCGGCCGCCGCCCGATCCTCGAGCGCGACGGTGAGCTTGATGTAGCGCCCGAACGGCGGCGCGCCGAAGCGGCGACGGGCCGCCAGCTCGTCGCGATAGAAGGTCTCGCTGTCGCCCTCGGCCACCGCGCGGATGGCCGGGTGGTCCGGGACGTAGGTCTGGATGATGGCGCGACCCGGCCTCGCTCCCCTCCCCGCGCGACCGATCGCCTGGCGCAGGAGCTGGTAGGTCCGCTCGGCGCTGCGCTCGTCCGGCAGATTGAGAGCGATGTCGGCAGAGACGATGCCGACCAGGGCCACCGCCGCGATGTCGAGGCCCTTGGTCACCAGGCGGGTGCCGACGAGCACGTCCAGGGCTCCGTCGGCGAAAGCGTCCAGGACGCGATCGGCAGCACCCTTGCGCTCCAGGACGTCTCGATCGAGGCGGCCTACGCGCAGGCTCGGAAAGCGGTCACCGACCTCCCGCTCCAGGCGCTCGGTGCCCCCGCCGAGATAGCGGATCCGGGCTGAACCACAGGCCGGGCAGCGGGTGGCCGGCGGCGCCGTCGCGCCGCAGTGATGACAGCGCAATGCCATGCCGGTGGCATGGAAGACGAGCGGCCGTTGGCACTCCGGGCAGACCTGGACGTAGCCACAGTCGCGGCACAGCACGATGCTGGCAGTGCCGCGACGATCGAGGACCAGGATGGCCCGATCGCCCGCGTCCGTGTCCAGGTTCCCCAGGGCGGCGGCAAGCGCCGCGGAGAGCAACGACCGATTGCCATCGGCGAGCTCCTGGCGGAGGTCGACGACATCGACCACGGGCGCCTGACCCGCAGCCTGCTCCCGGAGGGTGAGGCGCTCGATGCGCCCCTCGGCCACGCTGCCCATGGTGGCCACGTCCGGCGTCGCGCTGGAGAGGATGACCGGCGCCGACGCCAGTCGGCCAAGCTCGACGGCCATGTCCCGGGCATGGAGGCGTGGCGTCCGATCGGACTTGTAGGCCGCGTCGTGCTCCTCGTCGACGACGATCACCCCGAGGTCGACGATCGGTGCCAGGAGCGCGGTCCGGGTGCCGACGACGACGCCCACGCCGTTCTCCCGGATCCGCCGCCACTCATCCGCTCGCTCACCGTCGCTGAGGCCGGCGTGCAGCACGGCCACATCCTCGGACGTCGCGGTGCGCAACCGGTCCAGCAATGGCGTGGCGAGGGCGACCTCCGGCACCAGCACGAGGGCCCCGCGACCGAGTCGACGAGCCGCCGTGACGGCGGCCACGTAGACTGCCGTCTTGCCAGCCGCTGTCACGCCATCGAGGAGGAAGGTCGACGCGGACCTCGCCTCGACCGCGCTGACGATCGCGGCCGTGGCCACCGCCTGATCGGCGTTCAGGGCCGCACCGGCCGGCATGGCTGGTGCGTGACGCTCGCGTTCCGCATACGGCAGCCGGTCGGCGACCGTGGCCTCGAGCTCGACGAGCCCTCGTGCCGCGAGGCTGGTGACCGCACCACCGCCGAAGCGCGCCGAGATCTCCGGCGCCGGCACGGCCGGACGCGGATCGTCCGCGAGCATCGCGATCGCCGCCCGTTGTCGGGGGCCCAGCGGTCGTCCGCCGGCCGGCCGGTCCTGGCCACGCGCCGCCCGACCCTGCGCGGTCAAGCGAACGATGCGCACATAGCGGCGGTGCACGCTGGGCGGTCGCAGTTCCCAGGCGAGATCGATGGCGCCGCCAGCACCGAGCGCGCGCAACCGTCGGACGGTGGCCGCGCGATCCTGTGCCCCGGTCAGGCGCGCGACGGCGATGCCCGTTGATCCGGCCTCGGCGACCCGCGCCAGCAGCTCCGCATCGGTCGCGGTCAGCTCCATCGTGGCGGTGGTTCGGCGGCCCGGCGTCGGCGTCGCCCCGTCTGCGACCGGCGCGGCGCCCCGGGCGACGTACTCCAGACGCTCCAGCGTCCCGGGTGGCAGCGCAGCTCGGACGACCATCGCCGCCGGCGCCAGGTAGTGACGTGCGATGACGCGCGCCAGGGCGAGCTGGAGCGGCGGCAGCAACGGCCCCTCGGATCGGACGCGCTCGAGGATGGGCTTGAGGTCCGTGGTCATGCCGTCGGGCGCGGCGACCGTGCCGAGCACGATGCCGAGTGCCTGGCGTCGGCCGAACTCGACGATGACCGCCTCTCCGGCAGCCAGGCCGGCGAATCGATCGGGGACCGTGTAGGTATAGGTCCTGCCGCCGGCCGCACCCACCGCGTCGACGGCGACCTCGACCGTGCTCGGTTCGAACATGCTCGCCGTCAGAGTCGGACCCTGCGCCGTGGATGGCGGGCGCGCTCGGCGTCCAGGATGGCGTCGATGGCTGCCGCGGTCCGGTCCACCTCGCCGGTCTCGTTGACGACCACGTGGTCGTAGTCCTCCGAACGAGCCAGCTCGACGGCCGCGTTGCGCTGGCGGACCTCGAGCTCATCGGCGGTCTCGGTCGCCCGCGCCCGGAGGCGCCCGAAGAGCGCCTCGAGCGACGGTGGGACGAGGAAGATGAGCAGCGCGTTCGAAGCCCGGGCCTTGACCGCGGCGGCACCCTGGACATCGATCTTGAGGATCACGTCGCGGCCGGCCTGGAGTGCGTCAAGCACCTGTCGACGCGGCGTGCCGTACCAGTGGCCGTGGACCTCGGCGGACTCGAGCAGCTCCCCTGCGTCGCGGAGATCCGTGAACGCGGCCTGGCTCATGAAGTGGTAGCTGCTGCCCTGCACCTCGCCGGGCCGCGGGGCACGCGTCGTGCAGGTCACGACGTAGATCAGCTCCGGGTCATGGGGTCGCCGCCGGAGGGCTGCGATGATGGTGTCCTTGCCCACGCCGGACGGTCCGCTGATGATGACCAGCATCGCGCCCGGGGCTCCCGCCTCGCGTGCCACCGGATCATGCGGCCAGGCCGTGTCCGCCTCCACGGTCGGTCGCGAGCTGCCGGTCATCCGACCCGACCCACGTTCATCGGACGACGCCCTCGGCCATCAGCCGCAGCTCAGCCAGCGGCCGTTCGAGGTCGGCGGGAAGCGGCGCCTCGGCGCGGATGAGGCGGTCGCCGGACGGCGCCATGAGCTCCAGCCGCCAGGCATGGAGGAAGAGGCGGTCGAGGCCGGCCGGGCCGCGCCGCGTGAGGCCCGTTGCGTAGACCGGGTCACCTGCGACCGGGTGTCCGATGGCGACCAGATGGACGCGGATCTGATGGGTGCGTCCCGTGACGAGGTCGAGCTCGAGCAGCGTCCAGCCCTCGAATCGCTCGCGGACCCGATAGCCAGTCACGCTCGGGCGACCGTCCGGCACCACGGCCATGCGTGTCCGGTGCCGCGGGTCGCGGCCGATGGGCGCCTCGATCCGACCGACCGCGGCGCCGACGGAACCGGCCACCAGCGCGAGGTACGTCTTCTTCACACGGCGCGCCTTGAGCTGGGCCATGAGATGCGCCTGGGCGACATCGTTCTTGGCGACCATGATCAACCCGCTCGTATCACGGTCGAGCCGATGGACGATGCCCGGTCGGGCGACGCCAGCGATGCCGCCGAAGCTGCCGTCCCGGGCGAGCAGCGCATTGACGAGCGTGCCGCTCGCGTGGCCCGGGGCCGGGTGGACGACAAGGCCGGCCGGCTTGTCGATGATCAGCAGGTCTGCATCCTCGTAGACCACGGTCAGCGGGATGGCCTCGGCCTCGAGCTCGAGGCGACGGACCTCGGGCACGTCGAGCTCCAGCTCATCGCCGGCGCGGAGGACAGCATTGGCCTTGATCGCAGAGCCGCCAGACGTCAGCCGACCCTCCGTGATCAGCCGCTGGACGTAGGAGCGCGAGAGACCAGCGGCATCGGCCACGAAGCGGTCGGCCCGGGTCCCCGCAGCGCTCTCGGGCACCGCGACCACGACCCGGCCGACCATCTCAGCGTCCGGCCCCGTCCGCAGGCTGCCGTCCGAAGATGGCCGCCGCGAGCAACAGGACGATCGCGATGCTGATCGCCGAGTCGGCGACGTTGAAGGTATAGAAGCGCCAGCTGCCGAGGCCCATGTCGACCCAATCGATGACGTAGCCGACGCGGATGCGATCGAGCAGATTGCCGATCGCACCGCCCAGCAGGAGCCCGAGCGCGACCGTCGTCAGCCACGAAGCCCGCGGTCCACTGCGTGCCTGGACCACGACCAGGATGCCGATGACGACCAGGCTGGCCAGGGCGAGGATCGGCGCGGCCGCATCGAAGAGGCCGAAGAGGCCGCCGTCGTTGTACGACTTGGCGACGCGCACGAGATCGCCGATGACCTGGGTCGGCTCGGCGAAGCCAGGGATCGTGCCCTGCGTGGATGCCAGCTTGAACGCACTATCGATGACCGCCTTGGATGCCTGGTCGGCCACCACTACGCCGATGGCGAGCCCGAAGAAGACGAGCCAGCGCCGCAGGGCACTCGTGCGCAGGTCCACGCCCGCGCCGGTGTCGACCGACGGATCCGCGGGATCGGTCGCGGCACGCACGCCCGGCTCGAGGTCCCCCTCCACGGCCGCCGTCGGTGGAGCCTCGCTCACGAGACCCGCTCCAGGCCGATGCCGATGCGCCCGACGCTGACCTCCACCGTCCCCGCTGTCGCTCCGCCGGGCGGAGGGGCCATCCGAAGCTCGTCGGCCAACGTGTCCGCTGCCAGCCGCTCGAGCGCGCCTCCGAGTCGCTCGGCGAGGACCGCGTCCATGTCCAGCCAGAGTCGGATGTGATCGTCCAGTTCGAGGCCCGCCGTCCGGCGCAGCTCCTGGATCGCCCGCTGGATCTCGCGCGCGTCGCCCTCCAGGCGCAGCTCGTCGGTCAGCGACGTGTCGAGCACGACGACCAGACCGTCATCGGCAGCGACCGCGGTGCCCGGCCGTGGCGCCGCCTGGATCTCGACCTCGTCGGCGGCCAGCTCGACACCCGCCAGGCGGACACCCCCGTCGGGCAGGAACTCGACCGTGCCGGAGCGGGCCGCGGCCATGACTGCGGGGATCGAACCGCCCAGTCGCTTCCCGATGCGCGGCAGGAGGGGCTTGACGCGACGCTCGACGAGATCCGACTCGTCGTCGATGACCGTGACCATGTGGACGTTGGCCTCGGCGGCGACCAGCTCCAGCAACGCCGGCGTCAGGGCTGCCGCTCGGCCGGGGACGGCTAACCAGGCCGCAGCGAGCGGCTGTCGTGCGCGGAGCTTGGCACTCGACCGCAGGGCGCGCGTGAGCTCGACCGCGCGGCGGGCGATGGCCATCGCCGTCTCCAGGCCCTCGTCGCGATCCGCGCTGAGGCTGGCCGTCGGCCACGCCGTGAGATGCACCGAATCGGTCGCGTCGGGCAGCTCCGAGGTCAGGTTGTCGTACATCGACTCCGCAAGGAAGGGCAGGATGGGCGCCAGCAGGCCGCTGGTCGCCACCAGGACCGTGTGCAGCGTCGCGAACGCGCCGCCGCGCTCGTTGGGCGTCGCGGTCCGCGAGAACCGACGCCGGCTGAGGCGCAGGTACCAGGTCGAGAGGTCATCGACGAAGCTCGACAGGGCGCGCGCGGCCGCCGCGGCATCGAAGTCGTCCAGCTTTCGGCCGACCTCGGCCGCCACGCCGGCTGCCCGAGTCAGCAGCCAGCGGTCGAGCACATGGCGCTCGCCGACGGGCGGCGCCTGCGCAACATCGGGACGCCAGCCGGCGAGTCGGGCGTAGGTCACGAAGAAGGCATACACGTTCCAGAGGACCAGCAGCTCGCGGCGCGCCTCATCCGCGGCATGCCAGCCGAAAAGGATGTTGTCCTCGGGCCGCGCCTTGGCGAACATCCAGCGCATGACGTCGACGCCCATCCGATCGGCGGCCTCGTCGAACTCGATGGCGTTGCCCCAGCTCTTGTGCATCGGCCGTCCGTCCGCGCCGAAGACGAGGGCATAGCCGAAGATGGCCTTGAAGGGTTCCTCGCGTCGAAGGACCGTGCTCATGGCGAGCATCGAGTAGAACCAGTTGCGGAATTGCCCTGGGAAGCTCTCGGTGATGAAGTCGGCCGGGAACCAGCGCGCCCAGTAGTCGGGATCCTCGCGGAAGTGGATGGTGCTGAAGGGCACGATGCCGGCATCCAGCCAGGGGTTGCCGACGTCGCGGATGCGCGAGACCGGCTCGCCACAACCGGAACAGGCGATGCGCACGGCGTCGACGAACGGGCGGTGGGGTGTGTGCCCCTCGAACGCCTCCCAGCCGTCGATGGCTCGTTCGCGGAGCTCCTCGCGCCCGCCGACCACCGAGACCGTGCCACAGGCGGCACAGTCGTAGATCGGCAGCGCCAGCCCCCAATAGCGCTTCTTGCTGATCATCCAGTCGTGCATGTTGAGCAGCCAGTCCAGCTCGCGCTCATAGCCGAAGGACGGGATCCAGCGGATGCGATCGACGACCTCCATGATCTGGTAGCGCAGGCTCCGATCGACCTGTTCGGCGGTCAGCGTCTCGCGTGGCTGGTCGTAGACCTCGCCCATGCTGATGAACCACTCGTCGACCAGCCGGAAGACGAGCGGCGTCTGGCAGCGCCAGCAATGGGGATAACGGTGGCTGATCGTCTCCAGGCGATAGAACCGCCCGTGATGCTTGAGGCGCTCGATGATCGGCTCGGTCACATCGCGCACGTCGCGACCGGATAGTGCCTCGAAGCCCTCGATGAAGATGCCCGACTCATCGAGTGGCGCGATGACCGGCAACCCAAGACGCTTTCCGAGCTGGAAGTCCTCGGCGCCGCAGCCCGGGGCGACGTGGACGATGCCGGTCCCCTCCTCCTCTCCGACCTCGTCCCAGGCCACCACCCGATGTTCGTAGGGGCTGGCCCCGTCGGGGCCGACCCAGGCAGCGAACGCCTTGCGGACCGCGGGCAGCTCGTCGAACGGGCCGGCGTATCGCCAGCCGACAAGGTCGCGACCGGGCCGCTCCTCGAGCACCTCGAAGGGTCCGACGACCGCCGCCTTGAGCGTGCCGCGGCCGAGCCAGAAGACATCCTCGCCCTGCCGGATGCGGACGTAGGTGACGGCCTCGCCGACGGCCGCCGCCACGTTGCGAGGTCAGGGTCCAGGGCGTCGTCGTCCAGACCAGCAGCGACTCGCCGGGTCGATCGAGGAGCGGCAACCGGATGGTCAGGCCCGGATCCTCGCGATCCTGGTAGCCCTCGGTCATCTCGTGCTGGCTGATGCCGGTCCCGCAACGCGCGCACCAGGGCATCGTGTCGTGGCCCTTGATCAGCCAGCCGCGTTGGTGGCAGGCGGCCAGGAAGCCCCAGATGAGATCGTTGTTCTCGTTGCTGAAGGTGAAGTACGAGCCACCCAGGTCGGGCATGCCCAATCGCCCGATGACCATCTCGACGCTGTCTGTGACCGGTCCCTCGGGTCCCTGCACCGTGACCGTGGCCGTCGGGTCGGTGGCCAGCAGGTCGCGCAGCCGTCGCAGCTCGTCGGCGTCGTTCCAGTCCATCCACATGCCGAGGCGGATGGATTGCTCCGTCTGTCGCGCCGCGTGCGTCAGCACGCGCTGCTTGCAGAGGCTCACGAACTCGGCGATGCCGAAGGCCTCGATGTCGCGCTTGCTGGTGAAGCCCAGGTCACGCTCGACGTTGACCTCGACCCACAGCCCCTGGCAGTCGAAGCCGTTCTGCCAGCGCTGGTCGTGCCCGAGCATGGCGTGATAGCGCTGATAGAGGTCCTTGTACGTCCGGCCCCAGGCGTGATGGACACCCATCGGGTTGTTGGCCGTGATGGGGCCGTCGAGGAACGACCAGGTCGGGCCGCCCGCGTTCTGTGCCCGCAGGCGAGCGAAGGTGCGCCGCTCGCGCCACTGCGCCAGGACCTCGTGCTCCTGGGCTGGGAAGTCGGGCAGGCTGGCGACGGCGCGGAAGGGGCTGTCGGAGGGCATGCCAGCCAAGGATAGCCGAAGCCGCCGCACCGTCCGCCACGGCGAGGTCCAGGCAGTCGGGGCTATCATCCCGCCCGATGCAGCAGCGCCCCCGTGACGAGGGCCGGCACCGATCGCCCTTCGCGGCCGCCTTTCTGTCTCTTCTCTTTCCCGGCCTCGGCCAGGCCTACGTCGGCTTCTACGGCCGTGCCCTGGCGTTTGCCGCGCCGATGATCCTCATCGTCGCCCTGGGCGGCGGCCTGCTCATCAACCCCGGGACGCGTCTCGGTCTGCTGGCTGAGGCGTCCAGCCCGACGACGCTGCTCGCCGATCCTCGTCGTCGACCTTCTGCTCCTCGCCTATCGCGTGGTCGCCATCATCGACGCCTTCCGCCTGGCCTCGGCCGCGAACGCGATGACCGGATCGGGCGAGGCCGCGCGCCTCGGTCGACCGCGCATCCGCTGGCACCCGCTCGCGATGGCCGGCCTCGTGGCAGTCGTCCTGGTGGCCTCGATCGCCCACGTCGCCGTGGCTCGCTACGACCTCATCGCCTACGACCTGGTGACCTCCATCGGCCGCGGCGGCGATGACGAAGACGCCGATGCGACGGACGCCCTGGCCTCTGACGAGCCGACCGACGCCCTGGGCGCCATCCCGTCCCAGGACCAAAGCACGCCGCCGACCGAGACCGGGGAGCCGACCGCCGAACCGGTGGCACCGACCTGGGACGGCAAGAAGCGCCTCAACATCCTGCTGCTCGGCGTCGACAGGCGCCCGGGCCAGACGTCCTACAACACCGACACGATGATCGTCGCCAGCATCGATCCGGTCACTAAGCAGGTGGCGATGCTGAGCCTGCCGCGTGACACCGTCAACGTGCCCTTGCCCCGAGATTGGCGCGCCTACGGCTTCTACGGCGGCGCCTACCCCGCCAAGATCAACAGTCTCTGGGCGCGGGCCCGCGGGCAGGCCAACCTCTTTCCCGGCAGCAAGAGCCGGGAGCGCGGCTTCACCGCGCTCAAAGGCGCCCTGGGCGAGCTCTACCAGATCGACATCCCGTACTACGTCGAGGTCGACTTCAACGGTTTCAAGAAGATCGTCGACACCTTCGGCGGCGTAGCCATCGACGTCCAGATGCCGGTCGCGGACGATCACTACCCGATCGGCGGCGGCAAGCTCGTACAACCTGTACATCCCGAGCGGCTTCCAGCACATGGACGGGACGCAGGCGCTGGCATATGCCCGCGCGCGCCACAAGACGTCGGACTTCGACCGCGCCCAACGACAGCAGCGGGTCATCACGTCGTTGCGCCAGCAGGTCGATCCGACCAGCCTGCTCGAGCCCGGCCGGCTCGAGGCGCTCGTCTCCACGCTCAAGTCATCGATCCATACCGACATCCCTGCCGAGCTCTTCCCGGCCCTTGTCGGCCTCGCCGGCCAGGTCGACGCCAAGGAGATCCGGTCGCTCGTCTTCACGCCTCCGACCTACCAGGTCGAGTGCCTCTCGTGCTACTCACTGACGCCCAAGCTCAAGCCCATCCGACGCGCGGTCAAGAACGTCTTCAAGGTCGACAAGGCCTTCGAGCGCACGCGGGTCCAGCTCGGCGAGGAGGCCGCGGTCGTGTGGGTCCTCAACGGGTCGGGGATCACGGGCCAGGCCGCCAACATCGCCGACTACCTCGACTATCTGGGCATGGACGCGACGGTGCCGACGGCCGGTGGCGGTCGCGCCGACGGGAGCACCTACACGCGGCCGGTCGTCACGGTCTACAACGGCGCCGAGGCCGAGATGACCCAGACCATCGCCTCGCTCGAGGCGGCCCTGGGCGTCAAGGCGGTGCTCAAGCACGATCCGCTCGTGTCGGCCGACATGATCGTCATCACGGGCTCCGCGACCCCGAAGCTGGTCCCCCCGGACTGATCGTCGGGCCTGACGGGTCGCTTAATAGACCGGCGTCAGCCAGCTGGCGTAGGCGGGCAGGCGCCCGCGGACCGCATCGAAGTAGACGTCCTTGATGCGTCCGGTAACGGGGCCGATGAGCCCTTCGCCGACCGCGCGGTGATCGATGCGCGTGACCGGCGAGACCTGGGCGCCGGTGCCGACAAGGAAGACCTCTTCCGCCACGTAGAGCTCGGTCCGGTCGACCGACCGCTCCACCGTCGCGAGGCCCAGCTCCGTTCGTGCCAGCTCGATGATGGCGGCGCGGGTGATGCCCTCCAGGATGTCGTCGCTGACCGGTGGCGTGACGAGCAGGCCGTCGCGGACCATGAAGAGGTTCTCGGCACTGCCCTCGGAGGCGTGGCCGTCGGCGGTCAGGACGATGGCCTCGTCATGCCCGTTGAGCATCGCGTCCGTCTTGGCGAAGGCGCTGTTGACGTAGGCGCCGTTGATCTTGGAGCGAGCCGGGATGGCTGTGTCGGAGACGCGACGCCAGGAGGTCGTCATCGTGCTGATGCCGGTCGTCGTGTCGATGTAATCGCCGAAGGGCAGGCAGACCATCATGAAGTCATGTTCCAGGTCGTGCAGCCTGACGCCGATGGCCTGGCTCGACTTGTAGACCGAGGGCCGGATATACGCGTCCTCGCGGAACTCGTTGCGCCGCAGCAGCTCGACGGTCAGCTCGACGAGCGACTCCGGGCTGCTCGGCAGGTCCATCATCAGCACCCGCGCCGAGTTCCGGAGGCGACGGAAGTGCTCCACGCCCTTGAGCAGGAAGAGCTGACCCTGCTCGGCGTTCCAATAAGCGCGAACGCCCTCGAAGCAGGCCGTCCCGTACATGAACGCGTGCGTCATGACGCCGATGCGAGCGTCACGGAGGGGCATGAAGCGACCCTCGTGATAGCACTCGACGAGGCGTTCGCGGGGCAGCACGCCGCTGGCGTCGGACGGGGTTTCGTTCTCGGTCACCATGGCCGGGAGTATAGCCCTAGGTCGTGCCCACGCCACCGACCACGATGACGGCGAGGTAGGCGAGGTAGAAGGCGCCGCCGATGAGCAGGCCGCGAGCCGTCAACGTGGAGCGGCGGGCCATGGGCAGGAAGATGGCGACCGTCGATGCGATGGCGATGGCCGCCGACAGGAATGCGATCGAGGAGTCTGGGCCGATCGCCCAGCTGGCCGGCGCGAAGAGCAGGGCCACGGCCGTGGGGAAGCAGGCCTGGAAGACCATGGCACCGGAGATGTTGCCGATGGCCAGCGTGTCCTTGCCCTGCCGGACCCACAGGATGCTGTTGAGCTTCTCGGGCAGCTCGGTGGCGATCGGCGCGATGACCAGGGCCAGCAGCGTGGCGCTCACGCCGAGGTCGTCCGCGATGGTCGTGACCGCGTCGACGAAGATGATCGCGCCACCGATGATGAGCCCCAGAGCGAAGACGACCTGCAGGGACACGACGCGCAGTCGCGGGATGACCGGTTCCGCCCGGTGCGCCCCGCGATCGAGGCGATGGAAGCGCAGCGGGGCCAGGTCGCCGGCGTGGCCGGTCTGCGATTCGGCGGCGAAATGGGCGCGGACGTAGATGCCGTACAGGATGAAGAGGACGACTGCCGCGGCCGGCCGTGCCCAGCTCCACTCGAGCGGTGTGAAAGCGACGGCGATGGCCAGGCCGTAGGTCACCAGGAAGTAGCGCACGTCCTTGCCGACGACGACCGGCTCGACGTCCAGGCGTTCGCCCGTCGTTCGGCGGGCGCGGGTCGCGATGACCGCGCAACCAGTCACGAACATCGCCAGGGTGGCGAGCATGAACGGCGCGCCCAGGATGGCCCCGATGCCGACCTCGTGGCTGGCGGCCGCACCGCCGGCCAGGATGGCCACCAGCGGGATCATCGTCTCGGGCAGGGCCGTGCCCACGGCGGCCAGGACCGAGCCGACCGCGCCCTCCGCCAGGTCGAGCTTGCGGCCGACCCATTCGATGCTGTTCGTGAACAGCTCGGCGCCTAGGAGGATGACCGCGAATGCGATCAGCAGGAGGACGGCCGTCTCCACGGTCAGCGCGTCAGCCCGGCGACGATCACCGTGGCTGCCAGCGCCACCAGGACCGCACATGCGGTCAGTGCCGGGCGCCGGTTACCCGACCGCCAGAAGCCGACGGCGGCAGCCGCGACCGTGACGGCAGGGAGGATCGCCGTGACCGCGATACCGGCCCAGATGAAGGCTTCCGGCCGGAGCCGCCCGAGCGATGGCAGCCAGTCGACGAAGGCGGGCGGCGAGGCCGGCCCGGGTCGTGGGTCGACGCCCGACGCCAGCATCAGGACGACCGCGACCAGCATGAGCAGGAAGGCCGTTCGAGCGCCGATGTCATATAGCCTCGCGACCAGGGCCCGCGTGGCTCTTCGCGTCGCGGCTCCGTGATCGGTCATGTGAGCGCCGCCGGGCCGACCGCACGGCTGAGCATCTGGAAGGCGACATAGAGCAGCACGACCACGAAGATCCAGCGCAGGATCGCGACCGGGATCCGGGGAGCGAGCCTGGCTGCAGCCGTAGCGCCCAGGAAGGTGCCCACGAGGACGGGCGCCGCCACCAACGGATCGACGCTGTCGCGCAGGATGTAGAGCGCCGCGCTGGCGGACGCCGTGACGCCGATGGTGAGGTTGCTCGTGGCCGTAGCGGCGCGCAGCGGCAGTCCCATCGCGAGATGCATGGTCGGAACAAGGACGATGCCGCCGCCGACGCCGAGCAGCGCGGAGATCAGGCCCGCAAGCCCGCTGAGCGCGATGCCAGCCGGCAGGTTTCGCACGTGATACTCCGGGCGCGAGACCGACGCGGCGAGTCCGGCCGGGCCCGACGAGGCTTTGCTGGCATCCGCGACCAGCGGGCCGGGTTCGATGACGTCATCATCCTCGCCCTGCGTGTGGCCCTGCGAGCGTCGACGGACCATCGTGATCGCCACGTAGATGAGCATGATCCCGAAGGCCGCCGCGACGAGCCGCTCATCGATGGCGAAGGCGACCAGGCCACCGACGATCGCGCCGACCACGGTCACGACCTCCAGGGTCAGGCCGAGGCGGAGATTCGCGGTCCCTCGGCGCAGGTACGTGGCCGCGCTGGCGGACGAGGTGCCGATGACGGCCAGCAGGCTGACCCCGATCGCCTCGCGCAGCGGCAGGCCCAGCCCGAGCGCCAGCATGGGCACGATGAGGACCCCGCCACCGAGGCCCAGCAACGCGCCGAAGGCACCAGCTCCGAAGCCTCCGATGGCCAGCGCGAGCGTCAGCGCCACGGGATCAGCGACCGAGCGGGCCCGGCCGGGTCAGGGGCGAAGGTGCTGCGGCGCGTACGGCAGCAGGGCCACGTGGCGAGCTCGCTTGAGCGCCACCGAGAGCTGCCGCTGGTGCTGGGCGCAGGTGCCGGTCTTGCGCCGAGGCTCGATCTTGGCCCGTTCGGAAAGGTACCGACGCAGGCGGTTGATCTCCTTGTAGTCGATCTGGACGGTCTTGTCTGCGCAGAAGGAGCAGACCTTGCGGCGACGTCGATCGCGGTAGTACTCGTCGCGCTTCTTGGCTCGGGCTGGCGGCATCGATCAGGTGACCTCAGGTGCGGGCTGCAGGCAGGATGGTTAGAACGGGATGGGGTCGTCGAAGTCGTCGCCGCCGGCTGGCACGGCGGCCGGCGCCTTGCCGGGGCCGACCGGTCGGGAGGCGCGGATCTCGTCGCCGCCCTCTTCGTCACGCTGGCGCGGGTCAAGGTTGGCGAAACGGTCGGCGATGAGCTCGGTCATGTAGTGGGTCTGGCCGTCCTTCTCGTACTGGCGCGTCTGGATGCGACCCTCGATGAAGACCTTGGTGCCCTTTCGCAGCCACTCCGCGGCGCGCTCGGCGTTCTCGCGGAAGAGGACGACACGGAACCACTCCGTCTCCTTCTTCCACTCGCCGGCCTCGTCCTTCGAGTTCCGGTTGACGGCCACGCTGAACTGCGTGACGGCGGTCCCGGATGGTGTGTAACGCATCTCGGGATCGCGACCCAGGTTTCCGATGATCAAGCACTTGTTGAGCGACATCGCCAGACCTCCAGGCTCTTTGGAGCGTGACCCTAGTCGATGGCGGCCGGCGCCGCTTCGGTCTCGGACTCGTCGATGCGCTCACCGTCGTCGACGACGTCCTCATCGTCGGGCGGCGCCACGTCGACATCATCGAGATCGCTGGCCGCTGCGGCCAGGCGTCGTGCCGAGGCGGGGCGCTCTACGTGCGTCACGAGGTGGCGGATGACCTCCTCGGTGATGTGCAGGTTGCGCTCGAGCTCGACGATCGCCTCGGATGGGGCATCGAAGACCACGATGTGGTACGAGCCCTCGCGATGCGGACCGATGGCATATGCGAGTCGGCGTCGTCCCCAGGGGCTGACCTTGATGATCTGGCCACCGGAGCCGATGATCGACCGCGTCGCGCGGTCGATCGCCGCCTGGATCCGATCCTCGGCGAGGTCGGGTCGCAGGATGAGCATGAGTTCGTAACGGCGCATGGGGCCGTCGCCCTCCTTCCGTCGGGGATGCCCTGCTCGGCGGGGTGACGCGGCGCGTCCCAGGACCGGCAGAGCGGAAAGGAACAAGGCACGAAGTGTAGCACGGCGCCTCTGCTAGACTGCCGGCGTCCCCGCCTCCGCGCCCACGTTGAGGTCCCGCGTTGTCCGCCTCTGCCATCCTCCTGCTCGAGCCCGACCCGACGTTCGCCGACCTCATCCGCGGCACGCTGGAGGGCGCCGGGCACCCGGTGACCGTCGTCGACGATCCCGAACAGGCCATCAAGCTGGCGGGCGACTACGCGCTGCTGATGGTCGACGTGGCCGACGCCGGCGCGCCCGATGGCATCGTGGCCAGGCTGCGCCAACCGTCCGAGCAGGCACAGCGATTGATCCTCGCGGTCGCCCAAGGTGGCGATATCGAGGAGCGCATCCGGCTCATCGAGGCGGGCGCCGATGACGTCATCGTCAAGCCCTTCGATGGCACCGAGCTGGAGGCAAAGGTCGAGGCACTGCTGGTCCGGCTGCGGCGACAGGGCGACATGCCGGGTGCCGTCGGCGCCGGCATGGGTCCGGTCGGTCGTCGCGTCATCGTCTTCTTCAGCCCCAAGGGTGGCGTCGGGACCACGACGCTGGCGGTCAACACCGCCGTCGCCCTGGCGGAGCGCCGACCGGGCCGCGTGGCGCTCGTCGATCTTGACCTTCAATGGGGCCAGGCGTCGACGCACCTCGACCTGCGGCCAAAGGCGACCATCGCCGAACTGACGCGTGACGCGCAGGCGATGGACGAGCCGTCGCTCATCAAGACCTACCTGGAGCACAAGGAGCCCGGGCTCGATGTGCTCTGCGCGCCCCTCAGCCCAGAGAACGGCTCGCTCGTGACCGCCGAGCATGTCACCAGGCTCGCGGCGGGCCTGCGGTCGACCTATGACCTCGTCATCATCGACGCCGCCTCGACGCTCGACGATCGGACCCACGCCGCCTTCGAGGCCGCGGACGTGGTGGTCTTCACGGCCGCCCCCGAGATCGCCGCCCTGAAGGCCCTCCACTCGCTGCTCGAGACGCTCAGTGAGACCGGCGCGGCCGTCGGCAAGACCGTCTTCGTCCTGAACCACGTCTTCGGGCGTGAGATGCTCAAGCTCCAGGACATCGAGAACTCGCTGGCGGCCAAGATCACGCTCGAGATCCCCCACGAGCCGGTGCTCTACCTGAAGGCGGTCAATGAGGGCATCCCGGTCGTGCGCGGTGCGCCGAGGAGCGCGCCGGCAGAGCGCCTCAATCGACTCGCCATCCTCCTCGCCGGATCGACCGACAAGGCCACCGGTGGAGCCTCGACCGAGGCTGCCAAGTCACGCGGGCTCGGCGGCATCCTGAAGCGGGGTTGACGACGCGCGGGAGCGGCCCGGCATGACGCCCATGCCGAGCGGCTGGATCCACGTCATCGCCGGCTGCATGTTCAGCGGCAAGACCGACGAGCTCCTGCGCCTCCTCCGCCGAGCCGAGATCGCCGGCCGTCGGGTCATCCTGATCCGCCCGACGATCGACGACCGCACGTCGCCGGAGGTCGTCGAGTCTCGTTCTGGCGTCGCCTACCGGTCGCGACCAGTGACTGGGGCCGCCGAGATCCCCGCGCTGGTATCGCGCGAACGATCGACCGTGGTGGCCATCGACGAGGCGCAGTTCTTCGACGACGGGCTGAGCGAGATCGCCGAGCTCCTCGCCTCAGAGGGCCGCATGGTCGTCCTCTCCGGACTCGATCAGGACTTCCTGGGGCGCCCATTCGGCCCGATGCCGACGCTCCTCGCCCTGGCCGACGAGGTCACCAAGCTGACTGCCATCTGCACCGTCTGTGGTGCCGAGGCGACCCGCACCCAGCGCCTCGTCGGCGGGCGTCCCGCCGGGCGCCACGATCCGCTCATCGTCGTCGGCGGCCTCGACGACGAGAAGTACGAGGCGCGCTGCCGCGCTCATCACGTCATCGGACCTGGCCGCTGATCCCGCGTGGCGTATCGTCACGCGATGCGTCCCGGTCGACGCGCCTGTGGTCCGCTCACGGTGACCGGCCACGACGCGCTCGGGACCGCGGTGGACCAGATCTCGCCCTAGTTCCGCCGGGTGGCCAGATCGTCGGGCCCTCGAAGGCCTACCCGCCGGGGGTCTTTGGTGCCTTCGGCTTCTTCGGCTTTGGCGGGCGCTTTGGCGTCTTGTCTCCCACGAGGCACCTCACTGCATCCGACGGGCGGCACTCGGCAACAGCTGGCGAGTCGCAGACCCGGGATCCAGGGCAACGATACCCGTTCGCGCCCGGTCGGTCACCCCGCATCCAGACACGGTCGGCCCAGGCCTCTGGGCTACGTGCGACCCGACGAACGTAAGGGGGACAGGCAGAGAGTCGGCTCCTACGCTGACCCTCTGGGCGACATCCTCCTCTGTCGGCCCAGACATCGAACGGCCCGGTCCCTTGCCCTTTGGGACCGGGCCGTCAACCTGTTCGACACCGACAGCGGGCCCCGAACGCCGGCTGGATCGACGGTGCCTCCAGTCAGGCTTCGAGATGCGCACGCGATGGATGCGGCCGGCCCACAAGCTCCCCGCAGTGGGGGACAAGCGTGCGCAGTCTTGTGTGTGTGCCGGAGCAGGGATTCGAACCCTGACGCCCTTGCGGGCAGCCGATTTTAAGTCGGCCGCGTCTGCCATTCCGCCACTCCGGCCCGGCCGAGTCTAGCGCCGGTCTCAGCCGCCCGGAGGGGCCTCGACGAGGTCGACCGGCGGCACTGGCTCAGCGTCCGCGGCCCCGGCCAAGGCCTGGGAGCCGCTCATCGGCGTCGTCGAGCTCGGTGCCGGATCGGGCGTGCCCTCGAAGTGGATGGTCAGCTCATAGGTGCCATCGACCAACCGGCTCTCGATGGGGTACCCCGTGTGGTGGAAGACGCGCATCATGCCCACGTTGTCGGCCAGGACGCTGGCCGTGAAACCGGCGATGCCCTGTTCGCGAGCGGCTGCCGTGAGCGCCCCGAAGAGGAGCGTCCCGAGCCCTTTGCCCTGCCACTCATCACGCACGACGAAGGCCGCCTCGGCCAGGTTGGTGCGCGTGTCGAGGTCGTAGCGGGCGACCGCCAGGATCGGCTGGTCCTCGGCGTTCTGGGGGGTCGCGACGAGCGCCATGACGCGCTCGTAGTCGGTCCGCATGAACGCCTGCAAGCGCGCATGTGGCATCGTCGGCAGGTGCCGGAAGAACCGGTGGTACACGGTCTCTTCGCTGAGCGCGTAGAAGGTGTCGCGAAGCGCAGGCTCGTCGGTCATGCGCAGGGGCCGGATGAAGACGTCGCTGCCATCCTTGAGCTTGGCCCAGCGCTCCAGCCGGTCGGGGTACATGGCCATCGAGAACTCGGGCTCGATCTGGTCGGCATAGACGAGGTGGCGTGCCTTGGCCTCGGCCAGCAGCCAGGGCCGGAACTTGGGGTGGGCGATCGAGACCAGTGCCAGCGCCCGCTCACGCATCGTCTTGCCGTGCAGGTAGGCGACACCGTACTCGGTGACCACGTAGTGGACGTCGCCGCGGCTGGTGACCACGCCGGCGCCAGGCTTGAGGATGGGCACGATGCGCGAGATGGTGCCGTCTTCGGCCGTCGATGGCAGGGCGATGATCGGCTTGCCGCCCCGCGATCGGGCCGCGCCGCGGATGAAGTCGACCTGTCCGCCGATGCCCGTGTAGAACAGCAGGCCCAGCGAGTCGGCGCAGACCTGCCCGGTGAGGTCGACCTCGATGGCCGCGTTGATGGCGATCATACGCTCGTTCTGGGCGATGATGAACGGGTCGTTCGTGTACTCGGTCGGATGGAAGTCGACGATCGGGTTGTCGTCGACGAAGTCGTAGAGCGCCCGGGAGCCGAGCACGAAGCTGGCCACCATCTTGCCCGGATGGAGCGTCTTGCGATCGTTCGTGATGACGCCCGCTTCGATGAGCGGCATCACGCCGTCCGAGAACATCTCGGTGTGGATGCCGAGGTCGTGACGATCGCCCAGATAGCGCAGCACGGCGTCGGGGATCTGGCCGATGCCGAGCTGCAGCGTCGCGCCGTCCTCGACGAGGTCGGCGATGTGGCGCCCGATCTGCAGCGCGAGGGCGCTCTCCTCCCCCTGCGGCGCCTCCAGGATCGGCTCGTCGCTGGCGACCATCGCATCGATGTCGCGGACGTGGATGAAGCAGTCGCCGAGCACGCGGGGTGCCTGGCTGTTGACCTCGGCGATGACGACATGGGCGCTTTCAGCGGCCGACTTGACGATGTCCGTCGAGACCCCGTAGGAGCAGTAGCCGTGCTCGTCAGGCTGCGAGACCTGGATGAGCGCGACGTCGATGACCGTACGGCCGCTCCGGAAGAGGGCCGGCACCTCGGACAGGAAGATCGGCGTGTAGTCGGCGCGACCCTCGGCCACCGCGTCGCGCGTGTTGGCGCCGATGAAGAAGGCGTTGTGGCGGAAGCGCTGGTCGAAGCGTGGCTCGGCGTAGGGCGCCACGCCGAGGGTCATGATGTGGACGATCTCGGCGTCATCGAGGTTCTCGCGGGCGGCCAGAGCACGAACCAGCGATTGCGGCTCGCCGGCTCCGCTGCCCACGAACACGCGCGAGCCGTGCCGGATGCGGCGAACCGCATGCGTCGCGGTCTCGACCTTGGCGTGATAGCGGCTCTGCCAATCGGTGTCGCGGGGCTTGCTCATGCTGCCCCGACTGTACCCGCTCCGGGTCGCTGCCACCGTGTGGCATTCGGCACTGGAACGGCACGACCGCGGCCTGTCGGCCGCGGTCGCTTCGTCATGTCTTCAGGACCATCCGTTGTGATCGTCGTCGCGAAGCGACGTTTCGCGTAGACCGGGCTGGCCCGGACGACCGGTCAGAGACTTACGGCTTGACGGCCGTCCAGTTCTCATAGACGCCGTTGGCATCGCCGGGCGCCTGGTCGTTCTTGAAGAAGTAGAGGGGCAAGCCGTTGTACGTGACCTGGAGCGAGCCATCGTCGCGGGTGATGGTGCCGAGCTTTCCGGCGATGCCCGCACCAGCGGCCGGGGTCGCGCCGGCCGCGACCGTCAGCGCCGGCCAGGTGGTGATGCAGCCGCCGGTGCAGGCGCTGGTGCCACTGTCCTTGACGTCCTTGGAGAAGTTGTAGACCGTCATGCCGTTCGCTGCGACGAGCACGGTCCCGATCGATCCGACCGGCTTGGCCTCGACGGTCGCGCCCGCCGCGGTGGATGGGGCGACCGACGCTGGGGCCTCGGTCGGCGCGACAGATGCTGGGGCCTCGGTTGGCGCGACCGACGCTGGGGCCTGTGTCGCTGGGGCGGTCGGTGACGCGCCGGCCGAGCAGCCGATGAGCAACACGCTCACCGCTGCGCCAGCGAGGATCGAACGGACGGTGTGCATCTCTGTGCCTCCTACGGATCGTCGGGTCCGGCGGATCCGTCCGACGGACGATCTCGACGGTGCCAGACCAAGGGTGCCGGTCGCCGCCCGGGCGCTCCGTACGGGACGCGATGGGCAACGGGTGCCAGCCTGGCTCTACGTAGCTTGGTACGTCAGGCTGCTTGGATCGGATCTCGACGCCTGGCTCTGGCCGACGGCGCGGTAGGCTTCTGGCATGGTCAGATGCCCGGTTCCGGTGCGCCTGTGACCGATCCGGACACGCAGGCCGGACCGGACTGGGCTGCTTACTACCGGCAGACCATCGGGCGCGAACCGCGGCCGCTGTACCAGCGCGGCATGAAGGCCGTGGTCGCGGCCGGGATGAAGCCAGGTCAGGCGGTCGAGGTCGGCTTCGGCGATGGGACGGAGACGGTCGCGCTGCTGAGGGCCGGCTGGAGCGTGCTGGCCATCGACGCCACGGCGCAGGCAGCGGAGGTCCTCGGCCCACAGGTGACAGACGATGCCGCGGACCGCCTCGTGATCCGGATCGCGTCTGCGGAGACGGTCGAGCTGCCCGGATTCGACCTGCTCTACGCGGCGTACGCGCTTTCGTTCCTCGAGCCGGCGGCCTTCAGCACCTTCTGGGACCAGGTCCGCGAGCGACTCCGACCGGGAGGGTTCCTGGTCGTCAACATCTTCGGGGTCCACGACACGTGGGCCAGTCGGTCCGACGCGCGGAGCATGACGTTCCTTGACCGGGTCGCCGTCGGGAGCCTGCTCGACGGCCTGCAGATCGTCAGCCTCGATGAGGAGGACCAGGACGGCGACTCGTTCTCCGGACCAAAGCATTGGCACGTCTTCGACATCGTGGCCCGCCGACCGGGATCTCCGGCGCCTCAGCTCTCGGAGCCCGTGTGATGCGGGCCATCGTGCAGGATCGGTATGGACCGCCGGAGGTCCTGCACATCGAGGATGTCGGCCGACCGGTGCCAGGCGCTGGCGAGCTGCTCATCCGGGTTCACGCCTCGACCGTCAGCCAGACAGACACGCACATCCGGCGCCCATCCCCGGCGTTGTGGCGGCTGGTCGCCGGGTTGCGACGGCCCAGGTGGCGAACCCTCGGCGTGGATCTCGCCGGGGTGGTGGAGGCCGTCGGGCCGGGCGTGAATGAGTTCGCCACCGGCGACGAGGTCTTCGGCCTGGTGCGCTTGTTCGGCGCGCACGCCGAGTACGTCTGCCTCGCCGAGAGTGCGCCGGTCGCGCACAAGCCGCCGAACCTCAGCTTCGAGGAGGCGGCTGCGGTCTGCGACGGCGCCATGCAGGCGCTCGCGACCCTGCGCGTCGGTGTCGTCGGCGAGGGCAGTCGGATCGTCGTCTACGGCGCCTCCGGGTCGCTCGGCACGGCGGCCGTCCAGATCGCAAAGCACCTCGGCGCCCACGTGACCGGTGTCACCAGCACGCGCAACGTCGAGCTCGTACGGTCGCTCGGCGCCGACGAGGTGATCGACTACACCCGCGAGGACCTGACGAAGCGGGGCCCGATCTACGATGTCGTGATCGATGCGGTCGGCAAGTACGCGTACCACTGGGGCCGGCGGGCGTTGAAGCCGGGCGGGATCTACGTCGAGACGGACCTCGGGCCGCACAAGCTGGAGACCGTGGTCATGGCCATCGCGACGCGGTGGTTCGGCAGCCGAAGGCTGAGGTTCGCGAGCGGCCGGCGCTCGAAGGCCGACGTGCGATTCATGAAGGAGCTCATCGAGGCCGGCGACTACCGCCCGGTCATCGATCGGACGTATCCGATGGGCCAGGTCGTCGAGGCGCACCACTACGTCGAGGCCTGGCACAAGGTCGGCAACGTCGTCCTGACGTTCTGACGCAGCGGGAGCCCTCCGCGAGCGACGCTCGTCCCTGACCCGACCGGCCGGATCACCCTCGAAGACACGGTCCTGACCGGGTCGACGGCGCCCAGACGTTGCACAGCGCTGGTCTGTCGGTCCACCATGAGGCGTGATCCCAGAGGCCGGATTCATGTTCTCGATCGCCGCTCTCAACGCGAGCATGGCTGCCCTGGCGGGCCTCGTCGCTGCCCTGCGGCGAGGCGAAGGCCTGGCCCCGCTCGACCTGTTCCGGCTTCGGGAGATCGTCGAGTTCAGCTTCGCGAACGTGCTCCTGGCGGTCTCCGTGGTCCCGCTGGCGACGATCACCGGCAGTACCGAGACTGCGGTGCGAACCGTGGGCGTCGCGGCCATCGTCTATCTGAGCGTCCACCTGGTCGTCTTGATCCGAAGACAGCGATCGAGTCAGATCGCGACCTACCGTGGCTGGGCGGTCCTCGTCATCCCGCTCCTGCTGGCCGCCTACCTCGCGGCGCTGGCGACCGTGGTGTCTGGGCAGATCGGCTGGCTGGAGGCGCTCTTGGTGACCATGCTGGCGCGTCCGATGACTGCCTTCCTGTTCGTCTTGTCGATGTTCGGCGCCCGGCGAGCCGACGGGCAGTAGGGCCGAACGCGGAACGAGGGGTACCATCCGGAGATGCCTGCCTACCTCGTGGTTGATGCCCGGCGGACCGACCTCGACCAGGCGGCACGGTACAGCGCCTTGTCAGGTCCCAGTGTCGAGCGTCATGGCGGTCGTTACCTCGCCCGAGGCGGCGAGACGTTCGTTTTGGAAGGCGATTGGGACCCCGATCGCCTGGTGGTCATCGAGTTCGCCACGGTCGAGGCCGCGGTCGCGTGGTACGAGTCCGAGGACTACACCGCGATCCGCGAGCTGCGCGTCGGCGCCGGGGAATGGCGGATGGTGGTCATCCGGGGTGTCGACGGCGACTGACCAGTCGCAGGGTGACAGCGAGGTGGCGTGGAGACGTCGACCATCGCCGATGGGTACCATCGCGGACAGCAAGATCCGCAGGCACCGGCGTGTCGACTGCATGACCTTCGCCCAGACAACCTGCGCAGACGAGCCGATCGACCGCGATACCGCCACCGTCGGCGCGTGATCGGTCCCGATGGCCACAGGCGCACTCGCACCGGAACGATCCGTCGGCGAGACCGAACCAGAGATGGCAGCAGACCTTGTCGAAGCGGGACCTGATCAGGTCGCGGAATAAGAGCGGTGGTGCGTCGCGGAAGTCACGGAGGACCCCGAGAGCGCAGCCGAGGCAGTATCGGTCATGGCTGTAGCACGTCTCGAGATCGGCCACCACGCTTCGGTCATCGTGACCACAGGTGACCATGTCGATGTAGTCGACCGGATCGTCGGACATGGTGGTCGTCCAAGCCTCGCGATCGATCACCAGCCGATCCCACCACCCTCAGACCCGCCGGTCTATGACGCAGAGGTCCCCCACGGGTCGAGATGAGATGCTGGCTATCGAGCGAGGACTGGAGGCGACGACCGGATTCGAACCGGTGAATAGAGGTTTTGCAGACCTCCGTGTTGAGCCACTTCACCACGTCGCCTGGAGCGACCGCCATCGCAGCGGTCCGGATGTTCGGTTGGCTGGCCCTCGAGGATTCGAACCTCGGTTCACGGATCCAAAGTCCGCTGTCCTACCACTAGACGAAGGGCCAGCGGATGGCATGCGCACGGCCAGTGTACGGGGCCGGGGAAGGAGTGGAGCGGAAGACGGGACTCGAACCCGCGACCCTCACCTTGGCAAGGTGATGCTCTACCAACTGAGCCACTTCCGCTTGATGCCGCGACCCATCCGAGGATGGTGCCGAGAGCCAGATTCGAACTGGCGACACCGCGATTTTCAGTCGCGTGCTCTACCAACTGAGCTATCTCGGCCCGAGCACAAGACCGTCATCGGCTGCCCGACAGCGTCCCAGACGATAGCACAGCCCTCCCGCGTCAGTCGAGGCCGGCGAGGCCCGACTGCTGCGCGTCGAGGGGCGGTTCGCCGGTCAACTCGCGCAGTCGATTGACGCGGTCGACGATCGGCGGGTGGGTCGAGAAGAGGCCCTGCGCACGCGCCTCGAAGGCCTTGATCGGGTTCACGAAGTAGAGGTGCTGCGTGGCCCGGTTGGCGACCTCGAGGACCTCCTTGTCCTGCGCGATCTTGAGCAGCGCTTGTTCGAGCCCGGCTGGGTTGCGCGTGATCTCGACCGACGACGCGTCGGCCAGGTACTCGCGCTCACGGCTCACGGAGAGCTGCACCAGGCGAGCTGCGATCGGCGCCAGCACGGCCAGGATGAGGACGAGGATCATGACGATGGCCTGCGCCCCTCCCCCGCTCGAGTCGCGCGAGCGTGAGCGACCGCTCATGCCGCCCCAGAAGCTGAAGCGCAGGAACATGTCGGCCAGCAAGGCCACCGAGCCGACGAGAACGGCGACCATCAGCGTGAAGCGGATGTCGAGATTGCGGACGTGTGAGAGCTCGTGGCCGATGACCCCCTGGAGCTCCTCGCGGTCGAGCTTCTCGAGCAGGCCGCTGGTGATGGCGACCGACGCGTGCTGCGGGTCGCGACCGGTGGCAAAGGCGTTGGGCGCCGTGTCGTCGATGAGGTAGACCCTGGGCGCCGGGATCCCCGCCGCCAACGACAGCTCCCGCACCACGTTGACGAGCTGGGGCGCGTCCTGGTCGGTCACTTCGTGGGCTTGCGAAGCCGCCAGCACCAGCCCGTCCCCCGCGAAATAGGTCCCGATCGAGACGATGAACGTCAGCAGCACGACCCCGACCAGGACCGGGATGCCGTAGGCCACACTACCGCCGACTGCATAGCCGATGCCGAAGCCGAGCAGGCCCAGGAGGCCAGCCACGATGAGGGTGAGCAGCACCGAACGCCGCCGGTTGACGGCGATCTGGTGATAGAAGGTCGGTCGGGCTCCGCTCATCGGCCGGTCGAGCGCGGTGATGGGCGCTCAGCCAGGGTGGTTCGGATCAGGTGCGCGGCGGCAGGCTCAGGTCGACGGTCGGGACAGTATCTGCCGCCGGCTCGGCATCGAAGAACTCGCGCTTCAGGAAGCCGAACATCCCGGCCAGGATGACCGACGGAAAGGTCTGGATATTGGTGTTGTAATCCAGGACCGTCGCGTTGTAGTGCTGCCGCGAGAAGCTGATCTGGTTCTCCGTCGTGGTCAGCTCCTCCTGCAGGCTCAGCACGTTCTGATTGGCCTTCAGGTCAGGGTAGTTCTCGACGACGGCGAAGAGCGAGCGGAGCGAGGACGTCAGGGCGTTTTCGGCGACGGCCTGCTCGGCTGGCCCCTTGGCCCCTGCGGACACGGCATTCGCGCGGGCATTGGTCACGTTCTCGAGCACGCTCTGCTCGAAGCCCATGTAGCCCTTGACGGCGTTGATGAGGTTCGGGATCAGGTCCCATCGCCGCTTGAGCTGGACTTCGATCTGGCCCAATGCTTCATCGACACGCAGACGCTTTTGGACGAGGCCGTTGTAGATGGCGATGACGACCAGCACCAGCACCACGATGATGCCGATGACGATGAGCGGTCCAAGCATCCCGACCTCCTGCGATTTGCGACTGGTGCGAGTATAGGGCCCGTCGACCGACCGCCCTGAGCCGCCCGTGAAGGATCCGATGGCCGCACTGCCCTCCGATGCTGTCCGCCGCCCGCCATCTGCGAGCAGGCCGCGCGGCCCTGTCGCGGCGTCCGGGGCGCCCGTAGCCTTGCGTGGGATGTACCGTCGATGACCGTCGGCCAGCTCGTCGTGCTGCGGACGCGTGCGGGCGTGCGGGCTGGCCGGCGTCGGCTCGCTTCCGGCTCGGATGTCGTCGCCAACCTGGCGATCCCGAGCTACCTGGTCATCATCGGTGTCTTCGTTGCCTTCCGGCTGCTGAGCATCGGGCCCTGGGACTCACCCGGCTTCGATCTACACGCCTACTGGTCGACCCGCGCCGGGCTCGATTACGCGATCACGCGCCCCGGCGACCCGGGAGCGTTCCTGTATTCGCCGGCGTTCGCGCACGTGATCTCGCCCATCACGACCTTGCCGTGGCCCGTCTTCGCGGCCGTTTGGACCGCCTTCGTAGCGGGCCTGCTGGTCTGGCTGACGGGCCGCTGGGCGCTCCTCGTGCTCCTGCTGCTGCCAGTGCTGATGAGCGTGACCATCGGACAGGTCGACCTGCTCATGGCCGCGGCCATCGTGGTCGGCTTCCGATGGCCTGCTGCATGGGCACTGCCGATCCTGACCAAGGTCACCCCCGGAGTGGGCCTCTTGTGGTTCGCCGTGCGACGGGAGTGGCGGTCGCTGGCCATCGCGCTCGGCGCGACGATGGCGATCGTCGCTGTCTCGTTCGCGATCAACGCTGACGCCTGGCTCGGCTGGCTTGGCATGCTCGGCCGGGGACAGTTCCCGCGGGCCGAGGACGGCTGGTACTTCGATGTGCCGCTCGGCTTCCGGCTCGCGATGGCGGTGATCGTGATCATCTGGGGCGCGCGCACCGACCGCCGCTGGGTCGTGCCGCTGGCGGCCGTGCTCGGCATGCCGACCGTGTGGATCAACTCACCGACCATCCTGGTCGCGGTCATCCCGCTCATCGCCGCTGGGGCCTCGACGCCGGCCGGTCGTTGGCTGCGACGCGGTGACGCGGTCAAAGCCGAGGTCGCCTCACCGACCCGCGCCGAGGCCGGCATCAGCGTGTAAGGCTCGGGCCAGAGTACTCGTCGAACCCTGCCGTCCCCTAGACGCGTACAGAGTTCCGTGACCAGCCATTGGCAGTCGTGCCGCTCAACCCAGAGAGCCGCCCGTAGAGGCCTCGGGCTCAGGTCGAGCGCAGCGCTAGTCGGGCAGGCTGTCGCCGAAGTCGTCGTCCGGCTCTGCGATGCCCTTGACGCCGGCCGATCTCTGGCTCCAAACCTGAGCACCGCTGCCGCTCAACCCCGAGGATCGTCCGTATAGGACGACGACCCGGCCAGCCTCGCTTCGCGCGCCGATCGCCTCGTTGGGCACGCCGACGGCCAAGTCTGCAGCTGCCGAGTGGTCGAAGTCAGCGATGGATAGTGCGGATCCGAACTGATCATCCCCTTCGGAAGCTCCCGGCACGCCTTGGCTGTCCTGCGTCCACCGCTGCACCCCGGCGACGGCCAGGCCGCCTGCCGTCCCGTAGAGCACGGTCACCGAGCCGACCGAGGCCTTGGTATCCCACGGCGCGCCGATCGCGAGGTCATCGCGCCCGTCGCCGTCGAGGTCGCCGGCGGCCATCGCGGCACCGAACAGATCCTCGCCGCTCCTGCCGGGGACGCCGGACACATCCTGGTGCCACATCTGGTTCCCGGTCTCGGTGAGACCCGTCGCCGAGCCGTAGAGCACGTTGACGGCGCCAGCGACCCAGTGGCCCCCGACATCCTCACCGACCACCCCGATGCCGAGGTCGCCGTACCCGTTCCCGTCGAAGTCGCCCGAGACGAGCGGCATCCCGAAGTCTTCATCGTGCTCCGGTTTCCCGACCACGCCTGGCGAGGCCTGCGTCCAGAGCGCCGCGCCCGCGGTATCCAGGCCGGCGGCGCCACCGTAGAGGACATTCACGGCGCCAGCATCCCTGACGCCGTCGACCTCAAGTCCGGGGACGCCGATGGCGAGATCCGCATGGCCATTCCCATCGAGGTCGCTGATGGCGAGCGCGGCGCCATAGAAGACCTCCCCGTCGCCCGCGTCGTAGCCCGGGATGGTCTGTGCGGCTTCGAGCGTCAACGCATCCGTGGCGGTCAGACCGTTCGGGCCACCGAATAGGATCCGAACGATGCCCGCGTAGGCCCCTTCGTCCGGGCCGCCGATGGCGAGATCGTCGTAGCCGTCGGTGTCGACATCGCCGACGGCCATCACGCTGCCGAAGTGCTCCTCCGTGCCCGCGCTGGCGCCAAGGCGCTCCTTCGTGAAGTACCGGTCTCCGGCGGCGCTGAGACCGGTCGCCGAGCCGTAGAGGACGTTGATCGCACCGGCGGCAGCAAAGCCAGCCACGCCGTCCCCGGACACGCCGATGGCCAGGTCGGCGAAGCCGTCGCGGTCGAAGTCACCGGTCGCGAGGCTGCCCCCGAAGAACTCGAACCGACCCGCGACGCCCTTGACGCCGCGGCTGTCCTGGGTCCAGAACTGGTCGCCGGCGGCGGTCAGACCGGTCGCGGATCCATAGAGGACGTTGACGGCGCCTGCGTACCGCTTGCCTGGGCCGAGCCCCTCGCCGGGCACGCCGATGGCGAGGTCGGCGTAGCCATCACCGTTGAAGTCGGAGGACATCGCGGTCTTCGTCGCCGCGGTGGCGGCTGGCGGCGCGACGAGGATCAGGGCGAGGGTGGCCACCACGACGACAGAGACCGTTCGTGTACTGCGCATCGTCCCCACCTAGCGGTCTGGTCGACTTCGCGGATCTCGGTCGGCCGACGGTTGCTCGATCCTGCTCTTATGACGCGTCAGGCGGCGGGACGTTGCGGTCTGGTCACGATGCCGAGGATGAGGCGGCGGCTGACGACGGACGAGGACGCCTTATGGCTCGGCGACGAAGAGAACCTTTCCCGATCGCGCGTCGATGAGAAGCAGGCGTTCACCCGGGAAGTCGACGACCCAGGCAGGGACGCGACGCCCGCCTGAGGTACCGGACATCGGAGGACAGGTCTCGGCCCGCGGGCAGGCCAGGAGCCCGAGGATCGGCGGTGAGGCCGGCGGCAAGCGGTCGCCGTGATGCGGGGTGATCTGCCGAGTTGCCTCGTCCACCGCTTCGGTCGCGCTCATCAGACCCCCGCCTGGGATGTCCGTCGAAGCGAACGCGAGACCCGAGCCCGCAAGCGTCCGCTCGAGTTCGGCTGTCGGGCCAATGCGTTGGAGCATGCCCGCACAGCCGAGCAGCATCACGCCCATGACCGAGACCGCCGCTGGTCGACCGCCCCACCCCGTCATCGGTCGAGTCTAGCTCGCAGTCGATGTCGAGCGACAGCCCGACGCCGGCGGGAAACGTGGTGGGCGGTACAGGGCTCGAACCTGTGACCTCCTCGGTGTAAGCGAGGCGCTCTAGCCGACTGAGCTAACCGCCCAGGGCGATGCTACCCGACGAAGGTGAGGCGGGAGGGTGGTGCCCAGGCCGGGACTTGAACCCGGATGACTTGCGTCATACGCCCCTCAAACGTACGCGTATACCAATTCCGCCACCTGGGCCCGATCGATCGAGTGGTACCGAGGGAGGGACTTGAACCCACACGACCTTGCGGCCACTAGGTCCTGAACCTAGCGCGTCTGCCTATTCCGCCACCTCGGCTCCGACGTCACCAGGACGCGCGGCCATCACTGATCAGGCGTCTCGGCGAGGCGCCATGTTAGCACATCCCAAAATCGGTCCGAAGCGCTCGAGATCAGGCGCGGCGTCGGTCCCTGAAGGCGGTCGTGCGCCACTTCGACCCGGTCCTCGAGGTACAGCGGCAGGAACGGCATCCGGTCCACAAGCTCCTTCTGGAGCTCCTTGAACTTCGCCTTTCTGGCGGTCGCATCGATGGCCGTCCGGGCGGCCGAGAGGAGGCCGTCCATCTTGGCCGACTGATAGCCGGCGATGTTCGAGCCGCCGCGGGCGGCCTGGCCCGAGTCGAGGAGCGCGGTCAGGTCCGGGTCGAGCCCGAGGTCCATCTCGACCACGGCGGCATCGAAGTCGCCCGATCGGAGCTGCCCCTCGACGAACTCGGCCGGCGGGAACGCTTTCAATGTCGCCTTGATGCCGAAGTCCTTCCAGGCCGCCACGACCTCCTCCGCTGCCGCGTGAAGCTGCGGGTTCGTCGCGGCGTCGACCGTCACGACCTGGATGCGCAGTGGATCCTTGGCGCCGCTCGCCTGCCAGGAGCCGCCGACCTTCTTCCAGCCGGCGTCCTTGAGCGCCTTGGTTGCCGCGGCCTGGTCGTGGGTCACAGGCGCCGGTCCCGTCGTGTCGTAGAGCGGCGACGCTGGCGCGATGGGAACGTCGACGATGACGCCGTGGCCGCTCGCGACCTTGGCCACCAACCCCTCGCGATCGATGGCCTGCAGCAGCGCCCGGCGCACGGTCGCGTCGCGGAAGGGCGACTTGCTGTTGCGCAGGTTGAGCACGGCCGCCGTCAGGTGGCTGGTCGGATACTCGATCTCGCGCAGGCCGGCGACATCGGCCAACGCCTTGGTCCGATCGACCGGCAGATCGCCGGCGACGTCGACGTCGCCCGCCTCTAGTGCGTCGGCGAGCGCCGCAGCGTCTGGATACAGCTCCAGCGCCAGGGCGTCGAGACGCGGCCGCTGCGGCCCGTCCTGGGGCGCGGCTGGCGTCGGCTGTGCCGGTGTCGCGAAGGGGTCGGCGGGGATGGCCGCCGCTGCGCCGCCGGGCGGTGGTCCGGCCCGCTCGAGGATGACCTGGTCGTCGCCCAGGCTCGCGAGTCGGAACGGCCCGTTGCCGATCGGCTCGAGACCGAAGGCCGTCGAGCGCCGTTCAGCGACAGGGATGGCGGCCAGCAGATGAGCGGGAACGATGGGCTGGGTCGTCGCAGTCAGGAACGAGGCCAGCGGCTGCTGGAGCACGAAACGGACCTGTGTCGGGGAGAGCCGCTCGACGGTCAGGCCACGGAACGGGTTGCCGTAGGGGCCGTCGTAGTCGGGGTGCTGCAGGCTGCGCACGGTGAAGACTACGTCGTCGGCGGTGACCGGGCGGCCATCGTGCCAACGTACGTCATCCCGGAGGTCGAACGTCCACGTTCGGCCGTCGGGACTGACCCGCCAGGCCGTGGCCAGGTCCGGCTGGATGGTGCCCGCCGGGCCGAGGCGGGTCAGGCCGCGGAACAGGAGTGCGATGGCGTCGCGTTCGGCGGGGTCGGTGGCGTACAGCGGGTCGAGCGTAGAGATGCGACCGACCGTGCCGACCCGAAGGATGCGCTCGGCGGTCAGGCCTGTCGGCGTCGGCCCGGCGGCGGGACCGGCGGCGGGGCCGCTGGCGATGAGGACGCCGGCGATCACGGCCAGGACGACGGCGGCGGCCGCGAGGATGCCGCGTTCACGGATGTTCACGATCAGGTTCCCTCGATCGCGCCCGACGGTGCTCCCTCGCAGCAGCGCCCGGCGATGGATCAGGCTGACTGGGCAGCGAGCACGTAGGCGGCGATGGAGAAGACCACGAACAGGACGACCATCGCGATGGTGAAGCGATAGAGCGTCTTCTCGATCCCGCGACGGCTGCGGTAGACGGACGAGTCCCCGCCGAAGGCGGAGCCCAGGCCGGCGCCGCGCGACTGCAGCAGGATGGCGGCCATGAGGCCGATGCTGACGATGATCTGGCCGATGGCCAGGATGGTGTTCACGGGCGGAGACGTCCTTCCGGTGGTGTCATCAGGCCGCGGAAGGATAGCACGAGCCCCGCTCCCCAGCCGCCTCCTCAGGCGTGCAACGGGACCTCCGGCACGAGCAAGGAGGCGCCGGTCATGCCTTCCATCGGCGCTTCGCCAGCGATGGCCAGCAGGGTCGGCGCGACGTCGGCCAGGACGCCGTCCCGCAGCCGACGGCCGCGTACCGCGGCGCCCGCGACGACGATCGGCGCCCGGTTGAGCGAGTGGGCCGTGATCGGCGCGCCGGACGCATCGCGCATGTCGTCGGCATTGCCGTGGTCCGCCGTCACGCACAGCAGCGCGCCATGCCCACCGGTCGCGACCGATGACGCATCGGCCGCCATGACCGCATCGATGACCCGGCCCAGGCATCGATCGACGAACTCGAGCGCCTCGATGGTCGCAGCCCAGACGCCGGTATGGCCGACCATGTCCGGGTTGGCGTAGTTGGCGACGATGAGGTCGTACCTGTCGGACCCGATGGCCTCGACCAGCGCGTCGGTCACGCCTTCGGCACTCATGGCCGGCGCGAGGTCGTAGGTCGCGACGCGCTGGCTTGGGATCAGCGTGCGCTCCTCGCCCGGCCAGGCCGCTTCGACGCCGCCGTTGAAGAAGTAGGTGACATGGGCGTACTTCTCCGTCTCGGCGACGTGGAATTGACGCCAGCCCCGCTCCGACGCGCGCTCCGCGAGACTGGACACGACCGCAGGCGGGAAGGCGACCTCGACCGGCAGACCGGCTTGATACTCGGTCATCGTGATGACCCGGAGGGCTCGTGGGCGGACGCCGCGATCGAAGCCCTGGAAGTCATCGCCATCGACGAGGGCGTGGATCAGCTGGCGGGCCCGATCGGCGCGGAAATTGCAGTGCACCACGACGTCGCCGTCGCGCAACCGGCCATCGACGTCGGTGATGACGGTGGGCTGCACGAACTCGTCATCCTCATCCCGGGCATAGGCAGCAGCGATGGCCTCGCTCGCCGATGCTGCCTGGATGGCGATCCCGTGGACGATCGCATCGTAGCCTCGCCGGACCCGGTCCCACCGCTGGTCGCGGTCCATGGCGAAGTAGCGTCCGCCGATGGTCGCGATGCGCGCCCCAGGGTGCGCTCGACCGAGGCGCGACTCAAGATCGACGAGGAACCCGGCGGCTGACCGCGGTGGCGTGTCGCGGCCGTCGAGGAGGCCGTGGACGACGACGTCGCGCACGCCGAGCTCGTGCGCCAGGTCGGCCAGCGCGACCAGCTGCCGGTCGTTGGCGTGGACACCGCCCGGGCCGACGAGGCTGATGAGCGCGAGCCGACCATCGGCGTCGGCGGCGGCCCGGCAGGCGCCGACCAGGACCGGGTTCGTCCGAAAGCTGCCGTCGAGGATGGCGGCATCGATGCGCGGCAGATCCTGGAGCACCGGCCGACCTGCGCCCAGGTTCAGGTGCCCGACCTCCGAATTGCCCATCTGGCCGTCAGGCAGGCCGACGTCGCGACCAGACGCCCCGAGCGTCGCATGTGGCCAGGCGTCGAGCAAGGCGCGCCAACGGGGCATCCGGGCCGCGGCCACGGCATCGCCTTCGGGACGACGGCCGATGCCGAAGCCGTCGAGGATGACGAGGACGATCGGCCTGGGTCGTGCGCCGGGCGAGCGAGGATGCGTGTCCGTCACCGAGTGGTCGCGGTCTCGGCGCGGGCGCGAGCGGTGAGGCCGGCTCGAGCCACGATGCCGGCCATCTCGTCGACCTTCAGGCTGGCGCCGCCGACGAGCGCGCCATCGATGCCCGGCTCGGCCAGGAACTCCCCGATAGCGGCGCTGGTCACGCTGCCGCCGTACAGGACGGGCACGGCGTCGGCCTCGATGCCCTGGTCCTGCAGCCCTTCGCGAACGACGTCGGCCATCCGGGCGGCATCGGCACCCGAAGCCGTGCGACCGGTGCCGATCGCCCAGACAGGTTCGTAGGCGACGACGAGCCAGGCGGCCGCGTCGGCCCGTCGGTCTGCCTCGAGGGCCTCGAGGGCACTCGCAAGCTGGCTGCGGACGACGGACTCCGCGGCCCCGGCCTCTCGCTCTGCAAGGGTCTCGCCGACACACAGGATCGGACGCAGATCGTGCTCGCGGCAGCGGATGAGCTTGCGGCCGACGATGGCGTCAGTCTCGCCCTGATCTCGACGGCGCTCGGAATGACCGACGATGGCCCACTTCGCGAAGCCCGCGACCATGGCCGCCGAGATCTCACCGGTGTAGGCGCCACCCGCCTCCGCGTGGACGTTCTGGGCGCCGACGGCCACGCCGGTGCCGGCCAGGGATGCCGCGACCATCGGCAGGCAGATGGCGGGCGGGCAGATGATCCGGACGACGACCGCGTCGTCCATGACCGCGGCGAGATCGATCGCCAGCTGCCCGGCGTCGGCCGGCGTCGAGTTCATCTTCCAGTTGCCGGCGATGATGATCGGGCGCATGGCCGAATCATCGCATGCGGGCTGCCTCCGACTCGAGGCGCCCCAACGCCCGCTGCACGCTCGAGCGAGTCTGGCCGAGCTCGAGCGCCAGGTCGCTGATGGAGGCCTCCGGTGCCGCCTGGCGGGCGCGGCCGATGGCCCGGACGGCGGCGGGCAGCCCGTCGAAGCCGCCGCGGGCCTGGAGCGCCTCGACAGCGCTTGCCTGGCGAACGCCAGAGACGATGCCACGCCGAAGGTTGGCTGTCTCGGCATTCAGCTGCCGATTGAGGTCGCTGCGCAGCTCTCGCGAGACCGTCCGCGACTCGAGCTCGAGGACCGTCGCCGAGGCGCCTGTAAGGCGCAGGAAACGGCTGACGGTGGCGGCGCTCTTCCAGGTCACCACCCCGCTCGCGCGCCGGATCCGCACGGTCGCCGGCAGACCGAGCTCGGCCAGCTGGTCGGCGAACGCCGGCGCCTCGTCCAACGGCAGCACGAACTCGAGATGCGTCCGTCCGCCGGCCAGGCTGAGCGATCCGCGGGCCAGGAATCGGCCACGCAGCCAGGCCAGCCGGCAGTGCTCGGCGGCTGTCGCCCACGCGAAGGCGGTCCCCGTTCGCTCGGAGTGCTCGAGGCGCACTGCGAGCCGGGCCACGACCGGATCGCGGGCGCGGCCGGTCGCCGCGGCCCCGAGGCCCTGCCGCTCGGCGATCCGACAGCAGGCCCGACCGGGATCGATGGCCGCCAGCTCCGCACGCAACGCCTCGACCAGCTCTCGGGCGCCGTGGTCGACACGTCGCGCTGCGGGTCGCCTGTCGTCGGAGCGGTCGGATCTGGCGCGACGGCCAGCGCCTGCGTCGGCGGCTGGTCTGCGGGCGCCAGCGTCGCGCCGCGTGAGCCCCGTCATGCGCTGCGTGCGGCCTCGGCGACGGGAGTGCCACCGGCCAGCCCGTCGGCATGATAGGCCACGATCGCGGCCGCCAGACGTTGGGGATCGTGGCGGTGGGCATTGGCCGGATCGACGACCGGCGCGCTTCGGAAGCGGACGCGATCTCGCCATGCATCGGGGAGCGTGGGCTCTATGGCTCGGGCGGGCCAGTCACGTGGCGCCCGGGCGGCCAGGTCGTCGTTGGCCAGGACGGCGTCCACGATGCCATCGCCCACGCTGTCGACGATGGCCTGGAGGTGGTCGGCGAGTGTGAAGGCCTCGGTCTCCCCGACCTGGGTGGCGACATTGGCGACGTACAGCGTCGGTGCACGAGCGGCCCGGACCGCCTCGCGGATCTCGGCCACGAGCAGGTTCGGCAACAGGCTGGTGAACAGGCTGCCGGGTCCAAGGACGATGAGGTCGGCCGCCAGGATGGCCTCGACCGCATCGCCCGAAGCGTGCACGTCGCCCGGAGCGATCCAGACCCGACGGATGGCGCGCGCCCGCGCGATGACCGACTGACCGACCAGCCGTGTCCCGTCGGCCAGCTCGGCGTGCAACGTCAGCGGCACCGGCGCCGCCGGCACGACTCGCCCGCGCACTGCCAGCACTTCGTTCATGCGACGCACGCCCTCCTCGAAGTCGCCCTCCATGTCGCTCAGGGCAGCGATGAGCAGGTTGCCGAGCGCGTGGCCGCCGAGTCCGCCGGGCCGCATCGCCTCGGGGAATCGGTACTGCAGCAGGCGCGTCATGGTGGCCTCGGAGTCCGACAGCGCGGCGAGGCAGTTCCGGATGTCGCCCATCGGCGGCAGGCCGATGGCATCGCGCAGGCGACCCGACGACCCACCGTCGTCGGCCACCGTCACGATCGCCGTCAGGTTGCTCGAGTAGGCCTTCAGCCCGCGCAGGAGCGTCGACAGGCCGGTCCCGCCGCCGATGGCGACGATGCGTGGTCCCCGTGCCAGCGCACGCTGGCGGACCAGGAGATCGACGAGCGGCGCGTCCCGGGACGCCAGCGGCTCCATGAGCGTCTCCAGCAGGTGTCGGAGCCCGAAGACGAGGATCCCCAGGCCGATCGCGAGCAGGACGACGACGCGCAGCCACGGCGGCAAGAACTGGAGCGTCAGGAACCAGATGGCCGAGGCGTCCGGGGCGCCGCCGGGAGCGACCTCCCGGACGACCTGGCGGAGCACCAGCGCGCCGGCGATGGCGATGAGCAGCTCGCCCAGGAAGATGACGACGAGCCAGCGCTTCAGGCCGATGCCGGGTCGCAGCAGTCGCCGAAATCGGTCGACGCCGCTGCCGGCCAGGTCGATCGGGCGCGGGCGCCCTGACGACACGCTCAGGCCTGCTCGAGATCGCGGTGCCAGACGTCCACGTGGCCCAGGTCCCGCTGGCGCCAATCGGCTGCGAGCTCTTCGGCGATGGTGATCGAGCGGTGATACCCACCGGTGCAGCCGATGGCCACCGTCAGCCGACTCCGTCCCTCGGCCAGGTACGCCGGGATGGCGAAGGCGAACATCTCCCCGGCGATCTCCAGGAACCGCTGGGCGCTGGGTTGCCCAAGGACGAACGAGCGGACCGGCTCGGTCAGGCCCGATAGCGGCCGGAGGGCAGGGTCGTAGAACGGATTCTCGATGAAACGCACGTCGAGGACGATGTCGGCCTCGAGCGGGATGCCGTACTTGTAGCCGAAGCTGATCAGCTGGAGGGCGATGCGGTCGGGCTCCTCGGTCGCGCCGACGGCCGCCAGGACGCGATCGCGCAGGCTTCGGCCAGAGAGATCGGACGTATCGATGATCACGTCCGCGGTCTCGCGCACCTCCTCCAGGAGTCGGCGCTCATCGGCGATCGAGGCGGCGATGCCCGATCCTCGCTGCAGCGGGTGGCGATGGCGCGTCTCGCTGTAGCGGCGGATGAGCACGTCATCGCGCGCCTCGAGGAAGATCACCCTCGGGCTGATCCCGCGACCCTCGAGGGCCCCGAGGACCGAGCCGAGCGCGACCCGCGGGTCTCCGGCACGGACGTCGAGGACGATGGCCACGCGCTCGAAGCGGTTCGGGTCCGAGGCGACCAGCTCGGCCAGCTCCGGGACCAGCTCGGCCGGCAGGTTGTCCACGACCGTGTAGCCGAGATCCTCGAAGAGCTTGCTGGTGGCTGTCTTGCCGGCCCCCGACAGGCCGCTGATGATGGCCACGTGCTGGCCGGTCTCAGGCATCGGCCGACCTCTCATCGGCCGGCCGCTCGGCGTCGTCGTCGCCGGTCAGCGGCACGGACGGCATCGACCCGCTGCCCGGGCCGCTCGCCGGCGCGATCAGCACGGCCGGCGCGACTGCCTCGGCGGTCTCCTGGCCGACGTTCGTAGACGCGGCCGCCTCGGCCGCCTGTGCCACGGCATCGCGCGCGTCGAGACGTCCGATGGCCAGGATCGTCCCCTCGTACAGCGCATACATGACCGCGCTCATGACCGTCGGGCTGATGGGATCGCCACCAGGCGTGACCACGACCGCGAAGATGACGATGCCGAGGAGCGCGTAGCGTCGGCTGGCCTTGAGCCGTGTCAACGGCAGGAGACCTAGCCTGTTGAGCACGATGATCACGATCGGGAACTGCATGACCGCGCCGAAGACGAGGAAGAGCATGGTCACGAAGCCGAAGTACGCGTCCGCCGTCAGCTCCATGACCAGCACGCCTGGGATCTCGAAGCCTGTCAGGAAGGTCGCCGCGGCGGGCAGGATGGCGTAGGCGACGATCACCCCGATGGCGAAGAAGATGAGCATCGCGGGGATCCAGGGTCGCGCGACCTGGCGCTCGCGTCGCGTCAGGCCGGGGGCGACGAAGGCCCACAGCTGCCAGACGACGATGGGCAGGGCGAGGGCGACGCCGACCATGACCGCCAGCTTGAGCCGGACGGTGAACGCCCCGCCGAGCTCCAGGTAGATGAGCCGCTGACCACCGATCGGCGCCGTCAGCAGGCTGATGAGCTGCTCAGAGAAGATGAAGCCGATGATCGTGCCCATGATCAGCGCGCCAGCCCCGACTGCGATGCGGCGACGAAGCTCGCCAAGGTGGTCGACGAGCGTCATGACCGAGCCATCGACGACCGTGGCATCGGCCACCGATGGACCTGGCTCTCCTCCCCGGCCGAGCTCGATGTCGGTCATGACGCGGCCGAAATTACGGCCGTCAGGCGCTCGGCGTCGACTCGGCGTCGGCCTCAGACGAGGCGGGCGTCGCCGTCGTCGGGTTCGACGGGGTGGCGTCGGCCGGCGACAGGGTCGCCGGGACGGGCGCTGCCGTGGCGACCGGCGTCGCCGGCTCGGATGCGACGGCCGGCGCGGCGGCTGCCACAGGTGTGACGGCCGGCGTGGCCGGCTCGGCGGGGACCGTTGGAACCATGGCCGCCGTCACGGGAGCGACCGTCGTCGTGACGGCTGCGGCCGGTGCATTGGTGGTGGCAGGCGTCGGTTGGGCGGTGGCCGAGGTCACCGCCTCCTGCATCTCGGTCGAGGCTTTTCGGAACTCGCGCAGCGACTTGCCGAGCGCCGCTCCGACGTCCGGCAGGCGCCCGGGTCCGATGACCAGCAGGGCGATGGCAAGGATGAGGAGGAGCTCGCCAGGCCCGATGTTGAAGGGCATCGCTCGTTCGACTCCAGTCCGGATCGGCCAGGCTAGCGTGCCCGGGAACCGGCGGTCATGGTAGCACCGAGGTTCGGCGCGACCACTCGGCGGCCGCCTCGGCCATCGCCTCACCGGGGTCCGCGGCGTCCATCGAGGCGCCGCTGATCCCGCGCGAGATATTGACCAGCAACCCGCCCCCGGGGAGGCCGGCGAAGACGCCGGACCGCGACGGTCCGTCGGCCAGCGTCGCCTGCAGGTCGCCGCCCTGGGCGCCTACGCCTGGCACCAGGAAGGGCAACGAGGGCGCGATGCCCCGCACGGTGGCCAGTTCGACGGGCGCCGTGGCGCCGACCACGAGCCCGACCGTCCCGAATCGCGCGGCCCACCCGGCGGCCAGCGCCGCCACCCGCTCATACAGCGCCTCGGCCGGCCGGCCGGTTCCCGGATCGTCTGTGACCGTCAGTGCCTGGATCTCCCCTGCCCCAGGGTTCGAGGTCCGGCACAGGACGTAGACGAAGCGGTCGGTGCGGCCGAGGAGCGGCTCGATCGCCTCTGCCCCGAGATACGGGCTGGCCGTCACGGCGTGGGCGCCAAGGCCATCGAAGATGGCCGCCGCGTGCCGAGCCGCGGTCGACCCGATGTCTCCTCGTTTCGCGTCGGCGATGATCGGCACGTCGGTCGGCACGCGTGCCATCAGGCGTTCGAG
The DNA here is from genome assembly GCA_963833535.1 of uncultured Chloroflexia bacterium. Classification (GTDB taxonomy): domain Bacteria; phylum Chloroflexota; class Limnocylindria; order Limnocylindrales; family CSP1-4; genus CSP1-4. The sequence goes on from CAWHYC010000001.1 coordinate 515,829, forward strand.
CGCCGCCAGGCCGCTCGAACCGAAGGCCTCGAAGAAAGCCAGGTTCGGCTTCACGGCGGCGGCGTGCGGAAGCGCGGCCTCGAGGAGCAAGCTCGAGAAGCGCTCGAGCCCGGCGAGGCCGGTCCCAAGGCTGCTGGGCACGCTGGCCGGGTCGGGATCGAGACCGAGACAGAGCACGGACCCGACCGCCTGCGTCCTCGCCGCCAGGAGCTCGACGTAGCTGCCCGTCACAGGGGGCTCGACTCGTTCATGGAGACGGCGCGCTGCTCCCTCCTGCGCCGGACGCCGACGGTGCCGGCGAGGGCGACGAGCTGGGCGGCGGCAGGAGATCGGGTGGGATGTACCAGGCCGGGCGCGACGCGGGATCAAGCCGCGTGTCGGTGGTCAAGGCGATGTCGTCGACGACCACCGGCACACCGTCGCTGCCGCTCGCTGGGCCCAGCTTCAGGAGTCGGAGGTCGGCTCCCGCGGTCGTCAGGTTCAGGTAGGCGATGCCCGAGCCGTCGGGACCCCAGGTCGGCGCGAAGCTCCGTCCGTCGCTCGTCACACGGCCGAGGACTGCGCCATCGCTGGCCCGGACGATGACGATGTCGCGACCGCTTCCGGTCGTCTTGACCGCGGCCAGCAGGCTGCCATCCGGCGACCACGACGGCTGTGCGTAGCCGCGCGCGGTCAGGAACTTCAGCTTCTTGGTGGCCGGCGTGTAGATGGCGATGCGTGGAGCGCCGATGGAGCCGTCGCGACCGTTGTACGTGAAGGCGATGCGCTTGCCGTCGGGGCTCCAGTCGGGGTCGTTGTGGCCGAGGCCGTTGTTCTGGCGCACGCCGAGATCGTTCACCTTGCCGCCCTTACTCGACAGCAGGCTCAGTCGGACGTCGTCGTCGAAGGGGTCCGGTGCGTCGCTGACCAGGGCGATCGTCTTGCCGTCCGGGCTGACGTCCGGCTGGAGCAGCCACGTGAAGTAGTAGCGGTTCGTCCCGCCACTCAGCTTGTAGAGGCCGCTCTTGACGACCTCCCGGGTGCTGCCGTCGGGTGAGACGCGGACCAGGACGGGGTAGTCGAGGATGTAGTCGCTCAGGGTGCCGGCATACGGGATCTTCGACGCTCGCTGGCGGGTCTCGACGAGGACGACGCCGGACCCGTCCGGCAGCCAGTTCGGCATCGCGTCGGTGCCCGCCGTCGTGAGCTGCTTGACCTCCTCGTCCTTCATCGACCATAGGTTGCCGTCCTGGGTGAAGAGGATGGTGCCGACGAACGGCGGTGGCGCGTCGGCCGAGGGCTCTGGCGTGAAGATGACGCTCGGGTTGGGGGTCCGCTGTGTGCCCGCCTGACCCCCTCCGCCGCCGTTGCCACCGCTCCCGCCAGGCGTGCCCACTCCGCCCACGAGCAGGACCACGCTGATGGCTGCGACGAGGAGCAGGCCTGCCAACGCGAGAGCCGGGGCCAGCGAACCACGATCGATGACCAACCTCGCGCTGGTATCGCGAGATGGCGGTCGGTCGCTCATCCGACCATTGCCGCGATCGATCGATGAGCGCCGACGTAGCCGGCCGGTGCCGCGTCGAGGACCTCGATCTGGAGCGACTCGTAGCCCCCGAAGGTGCGGCTCTCGAGATAGCCGGCCACGTCGACCTCGGTGTCCGGCGGGATGTCCGCCAGGTCCGGCCGGTCGAAGGCGATGCCATCGAGCACCTCGCGACCCTTGCGCAGGGTGAGCTGGGTATGGCCGCCGGTCGCCAGGCGTGCGCGCCCGACCGTCAGCCCGGCGATGCCGATGAGCGCCCGGGGTGCACCGGGGCCGAGCGGGTCGAGGGCGGCCAGTTCGCGCTGCAGTCGATAGTCGATGTCGAGACCGTCGACCACCACGTCGAGCGCCAGCTCCGGACCGGTCGGCTGAGGGTTGACCGCCGCCAGCGCCAGGAACTGCTCGCGGAACGCCTCGAACGCTCCCGGTCGGAGCTCGCAGCCAGCCGCCTGGGGGTGCCCGCCATGGCGCACGAAGTGCGGACCGCAGGCGTCGAAGGCCCTGGCGAGATCGAACCCGGCGGCGGACCTGGCGGAACCCCGCCAGGGCTCGACCGAACGCGAGAACACCACGGCGGGCAGGGAGAAGCGTTCCGCCAGCCGGCCCGCGACGAGCCCGATGATCCCCACCGGCCACGCGCCCGCGACGACGACGGCGTGGCCATCCCCGTCCCCGACCGCGCTCGCGGCGGCCTCGACGGCCTCCGCGAGGACCTCTCCGGTCAGCGATCGACGCTGGCTGTTGGCGGCCTCCAGGAGCGCCGCCAGCGGAGCGGCGTCTGCGTCCGTCGAGGCCAGCAACAGGTCCGACGCGATGGTCGCGTCGCCCATCCGGCCACCGGCGTTGAGCCGCGGCGCGATCGTGAAGCCGATCGACTCCAGCGTCACCGCATCCGCGGCGAGACCAGCTGACGCGAGCAACGCCGCGATGCCCGGCCGCGGCGACGACCGGATGCGCTCCAGGCCCAGACGCGCGATGGCACGATTCTCGCCGACGATGGGGGCCATGTCGGCGACCGTCCCGACGACGGCCAGGTCCGCGAGATCGAGGGCCGCTTGTGGACCGTCCGGTTCCGCGTCGAGCAGCAGCTGTGCGATCTTGAAGGCGACCCCCGTGCCGGCCAGGCGCGGGTCCGGGTAGGCGCTGCCTGGTCGATGCGGATTGACCACGGCCACAGCCGCCGGCAGCTGCTCGGGCACGTGGTGGTGGTCGGTCACGATGACGTCGATGCCGGCCCCAGCGGCGAGGGCCACCTCGGCCACGCTCGACGTGCCGGTATCGACGGTGATGATCAGGCCGCGCTCCTCGGCACGCGCCCGCTCGACGGCCACCCGCGAGAGACCATGGCCTTCGTCGACCCGATCCGGCACGTGGACCGCCGCGTCGAGGCCCAGCCGACGGAGGGTGAGGGCCAGGATGGTCGAGCCGGTCAGGCCGTCGGCATCGAAGTCGCCGAAGACGAGCACTCGCTCCTGTCGCGCCACGGCCTCCTGCACACGACGTCGCAGGGATGCCGCGTCGGGCAGCAGGAGCGGGTCGTGGAGGCTGGCGGTCGGGGCATCGAAGTAGGCAGCCAGATCCGCGGCGGAGACGTGGCCACGGGCCATCAGCACGGCCAGCGCCCGTGGACCGACGCCGCGCGCGGCAGCCACGGCGTCAAGGCCGGGGACGCTCGGCGCAACGGATCGGCGCCAGCGGTGGGTCGGTCGAAGGGCCGTCATCGAGTCGGAGGGTGCCATGACCGGCTCCACCCCGACTTACCGCGACGCGCGTGCGGCCGTCAACTGGGCCTGGCGGCGGCGATCGTCGCGCTCGTGCCAGACGACGAGAAGCGGGCTGGCGTTGAAGATGGACGAGTAGGTGCCCGAGACGATGCCGACGAGGAGCGCGAGCACGAAGTATCGGATGGCCTCGCCACCGAAGAGCAGCAGCGCAGTCAGGGTGATGACGACGGTCATCGAGGTGTTGATCGAGCGGCCCAACGTCTGCAGCAGGCTGTGGTTGACGATGGCCGAGAACGGTTCACCCGCGTGCCGATAGCGGTTCTCGCGGATGCGGTCGAAGACCACGATCGTGTCGTGGACGCTGAAGCCGATGACGGTCAGCATCGCGGTCACGAAGAGGGCGTCGATCTGGATGCGGAAGAAGGTGCCCAGGATGGCGAAGACGCCGACCACGACGAGGACGTCGTGGAGCAGCGCCACGAGCGCGGTGAAGCCCATGCGCACGTCGCGGAAGCGAAGGGTGATCCAGGCCACGATGGCCAAGGACCCGAGCCAGGATGCAGGATCAGCGCCTGGTTGATGAGGTCATGCGAGACGATCGGCCCGACGACCGTCGCCTGGCTGACGTCGTCGATCGGGCCGAAGGCAGCCTGCAGCGCGGCGGCGACCTGCGCCGGGCTGACCTGTCGTCGGCAGCGCGATGCCTGTCGAGACCGGCGCTGTCGACGGTGATGGCTCAGCCGAAGGCGAAGGTCCGGCCGACGGCGACGCGCCCGGGGAGCCCGAGGCTAGGCTGGCGGAGGCGCTGGCGGCCCGCAGTCGGCGCCGCTGATGGCGATGGCGCGGCCTCGATGAGGCCGATGGGCGGCATGCGCGATCAGCACGTACTCGCCCTTGGGACCGTTGGTGATGGCCACCTGCGACTCGACGATGCCCGCTTCGCTCGAGCGTCTGGCGCACGGCCGCCGGATCCGGCGTGCCGTGCGCGAAGTGGACCTCCCAGATCGTGCCGCCCGTGTAGTCGATCGAGAAGTCGAGCCCGATCCGCCCCTGCGTCAAGGGCGTGAGGAGGATGAAGATGATGCCCGGGATGGTGATGATGGCGCTGAAGAGGAAGAACCGATCGGCGCTTGCCGACGATGTCAAACACGCGCGCCGGCCTCGCGAGCGCGGCCGCGCGGCCCGATGGTCACGAACTCATCGTCGTTGACGCCGAAGAGGCTGGCCCGGCGCGCCCACGGCTGGCGCACGACCCAGCGCAGGATGGTCCGGCTGACCGTGACCGCGGTGAACATCGAGACCAGCACGCCGACGATCAGCACGAGGGCGAAGCCGCGGATGGTCGAGGTGCCGAAGAAGTAGAGGATGACGGCCGTGATGAGGCTCGACACGTTGGAATCGAGGATCGAGTTCCAGGCCCGGTTGAAGCCCGGCCTCGACGGCCGGAGTTGACGGTCTTGCCCGCGCGCAGCTCCTCCTTGGTGCGCTCGAAGATGAGGATGTTGGCATCGACGGCCATGCCCACCGAGAGGATGAAGCCGGCGATGCCGGCCAGGGTCAGGGTCACCGGGATGAGCCGGAAGATGGCCAGCACGACGATCGCGTAGTAGATCAGGGCGAAGCAGGCCACCGCACCGGGCAGGCGGTAGTAGATGAGCATGAACAGGAAGACGAGGCTGATGCCGATGATGCCGGCCAGGATGGTCTGGTGCAGGAAGTCCGCGCCGAGGGTCGCGCTGATCTAGTTGAAGCTCACCTCCTGGAGCTCGCAGCGGCAGCGCGCCGAACTTGAGCGACGGTGACCAGGTGTCACCTGCTCGGCGTCGTGAAGCTGCCGCTGATCTGCCCGTTGCCGTCGGTGATGGCCTGCCGGATGACGGGCGCCGAGACGCACGTTGCCGTCGAGCACGATGGCGAAGTACTCGCCGATATGGGCGCTGGAGTAGCTCGCCGAAGAGCTTGGCGCCGTCTGGAGCTTGAGCGTGAAGGTAAACGACGCGCTCGCTGGTCGTTCCGATCGACGCCGGGCGCGACGCCGCTGGGATCGATCTCCTCGCCGCTGAAGAGTGGCTGCAGGGTCGGGTCGATGGCCTCGCCGGGTCCCGGGACGGGTTTCGAGCCGCTCGAGGTCGCGCTGCCGTAGATCTCCGCCGGCAAGGGCACGAAGTCGAGTCGCCCGGTGGCGCCGATGAGCTGCCGGATCTCCTGCTGCTCGGTCGCACCGGGCAGCTCGACCACGATGCGGTCCGTGCCGACCGTCTGCACGATCGGCTCGGCGACGCCGGTCGCGTTGACGCGGTTCTCGATGATCGTGCGCGATCGTGCTCCAGGATCGTCCGTGGTGGGCGTCGATCCGTCGGTGGCGATCGCCTGGTACTCGCCCTGCAGGCCGCCCTGAAGGTCGAGCCCGAGGCGCGTCTCGGCGTGCTCCGGGCGTACCGCCGAACGGACGCGGAAAGGCCGAACTCAGGTCGATCGCGAGCGCGAGCAGACCGACGGCCACGATAAGGAAGGGAACGAGGCGACGCATCGGCGGGGACTATATCAGCCCGCACTCCGCCGACGCCGACGGCGGCTCCATGGCGCGCCCGACGACGGTCCGCTCAGGCGTCGAGACCGGCCTTGATCCGGGTCGCCAGCGCGCTCCCGATGCCGGGCACCGCAGCCACCTGCTCGACGCTCGCGCTCGCGGATCTTGCCAGCCGAACCGAAGACGCGCAGCAGGGCCCGCTTACGGGCCGGTCCGACCCCGGGCAGGTCGTCGAGCACACAGCGGACCTGCGCCTTCGCTCGCACCTGGCGGTGGTAGGTGATGGCGAACCGATGCGCCTCGTCGCGCAGGCGCTGCACGAGGTAGAGCGCGCCGCTCGTGGCCGGCAGCACGATCGGGTCGGCGCGGCCGGGCAGGAAGAGCTCCTCGCGCTCCTTGGCCAGGCCCGCCAGCGGCAGATCGTGCAGACCGAGCTCGTCGAGCACCTCGCGAGCGGCACTGACCTGTCCGCGACCGCCGTCGATGACGACGAGGTCGGGCAGCCGCCAGCGAAGCTCCTCGGCGGTCCCCTCCCCGGCTCGCAGCGCATGACCGAATCGGCGCCGCAGGACCTCCTGGTGGCTGGCGAAGTCGTTCGGCCCCGCGACCGTCCGGATGCGGAAGCGACGGTACTCCCCGCTGCGCGGCCGGCCGTCCTCGAAGACGACCATGCTGCCGACCGTGCTCGTGCCCTGGATGGTGCTGATGTCGTAGCACTCGATGCGCGTCGGCATCGCGTCAAGCTCGAGGGCATCGACCAGCTCCTCGAGCGCGCCGAGCGTCTTGCCCTCGTCGGCCAGCCAGCGGACCTGCTCGCGCGCCAGCATCTCGGCTGCGTTCCTCGCGGCCAGCTCAAGCAGCTCCCGCTGCCGGCCACGTCGGGGCACGTGGAAGGTGACTCGGCGGCCACGACGCGCCGTCAGCAGCTCGATGAGGTCGGCGGCGTCGGCGGGCAAGGACGGCGCCAGGATGCGCACCGGCACCGAGCCCGCCTCGGCGTAGTACTGCTTGACGAACGCGGCCAGGGCCTCATCGTCCGTGGCCCCGGCGACGTTCTCGAGCACGAAGACGTCGCGCGCCACGATCTTGCCGTCGCGCACCGCGAAGAGCTGCACGGCGGCCTCGGCGCCCGATCTGGCGAAGCCGAGCACGTCCTGCTCCGTGGTGGCGTCGGCCGCCATCTTCTGGCTCTCCATGGTCCGCTCGATGGCGCGCACCTTGTCGCGCAGGGCCGCGGCCCGCTCGTAGTCGCAGCCTCGCCGAGGCAGCGTCCATGTCGGCGCGCAGGGCGCGCGCCACCGTCGCCTGGCGACCCTCGAGGAAGAGGACGACCTGGTCGATGTCGCGCCGGTACGCCTCGCCCGAGATGGCCTCGATGCACGGGCCCTGGCAGCGCTTGATGTGGTAGAGCAGACAGGGCCGCTGCAGCGCCCGCTCGCCCTCGCGGATGTCGATGGTGCAGGTCCGGAACGGGAAGAGGCGCCGGATGAGGTTCATCGCCTCATCGACGCTGGAGGCCGAGGCGTACGGGCCGAAGTAGCGGCTGCCGTCTCTGGGCAGCTTCCGGGTGCGCTCGATGCGCGGGAAGTCGTCGGCCAGGGTGACCTTGATGAACGGGTAGCTCTTGTCGTCCTTGAGCCGCACGTTGAAGCGCGGCTGGAAGCGCTTGATGAGGTTGGCCTCGAGGAGCAGCGCCTCGCTCACGGTGTCGGTCAGGGTGACCTCGACATCGACGACACGGTCAAGGGCGGACTCGATCCGCAGGGGCACCTCGCTGGCGCCGCGCTTCTGCCAGTAGGAGCGCACGCGGCTGCGCAGGCTCTGCGCCTTGCCGACGTACAGGACGCTCCGCCGGGCATCGCGCATGAGGTAGACGCCAGGCTTGTCAGGCAGGTCGGCCAGGATCGCGGCGAGCTCCGGGGTCACCGGGCGATTGTCGGCCATGACCGCCCGCGACGCGCGGCTGCGCGCTCGGTCGTTAGGAAGGCGCGGTGACCGGGCGGCGGAGACCGCCCTCCGGTGCCTCCACGCGCTCGCGTCGGTCGTGGACGGCGGTCGCGATGCGGAAGGCGAGCAGGACTCCGACCAGCAGGCTGGCGATGCCATAGATCGCCGTCGCCCACAGCGTGGCGCTGTCGCTGCCGGCCAGCACGCCGTGCAACGTGACAGCGACGAACGCCAGGAAGGTCAAGTAGTGGAGTGCGCGCCAGGTGCGCTGGCCGATCCGTCGCCGCGCGTAGAAGCTCGCGATGACGATGACCATCAGATAGCAGCCCGACTGCCCGAGACCGACCGCGACCGGTGCATAGGGCGCAAGTCCTGGGATCGCGATCTGCGCTGCCGTGAACGGCATCGTTCGGTCAAGGGCCAGCAGCGCTCCGTGGACGGCGCCGAGCCCGAGGCCGATGGCCGCCAGGTCCTGGTGGAGCGTGAACGTGATCGGGCGGTGCGCGATGGCGTCCAGGATCTTCGTCGACAGGAGCAGCCCATAGATGACCGAGCCAGCCATCGCCCCGTAGCCCAGGAATGCGAACAGGCGCTCGACGACCCAGGGCAAGACGGCCCGGTTCGCCTCCCATGCGACCGCGAGCTCGCGGATGGCGGACGGAGCCGTGCCGCCGATGACGATCCCAAAGCCGATGGCCACGAGCCCCCAGCGTGCGAGCCGGGTGGCGGGATGGAGGCCCTGGTACTTCACGCCGGCCGCCACGGGGTGCCGGGCAGCACGAGCATCTCGTTACGGTCCGTGATCAGGATCGCGCCCTCGACACCCTGGTGGCCGAGCATCGGGACGGCGCGCTCGGCACCGATGATGACGGCGGCCTTGGCGAACACCTCGGCCTGGCTCGCGGTGGACGCGATGACGCTCGCCTGCCTGAGGTCGGTGACGGCGGGCGCTCCCGTGCGCGGGTCGATGAGATGGTGGGTCATCCGTCCCGCCCGCTGCCACCGGTGGACGCTCGTGCCCGACGTCGCGACACCAAGGCTCCGACCATCACCGGCCGCACGGAGCTCGAGCACGGCGACATCGGTCGCGGGCGACGAGGGGTGGGCGATACCGACCTCCATGCTCGCTCCGCCCTCCAGCCGGATCGCGACATCGCCGTCGGCGTCGACGACGGCTACGGGATGGTGGCCAAGACGACCGAGCGCCCGATCGGCGAGCCAGCCCTTGGCGATCCCGTCGAGGTCGAAGGACAGGCCTGGTGGGCGGCGAACGAACGTGCGACGCGCGCCGCGCTCGAGCGACCAGGCGCGTGAGGCTCGGCTTCGATCGTCGATCCGCGGCAGGTCAGACGCGCCCACGATCCCTTCGGCGGCGAGGCGCTCGGCGAGCATAGCGACGTCGACGATGCCGTCGGTCGAGCGCTCGGCGCAACGCCCCTGGTCGAGGACCGCCGCCAGCGTGGCCGAGAGTCGAACTCGAGGGCCGGGGTCGGCATTCGTCCGACACAGGTCGGATGTCGGATCGAACCGCGTCAGGCGGGACGCCCAGGCAGCCAGGCGGTCGAGCACGGCCGCTGCTTGCCGCTCGGCGTCGTCGACCGAGTCGTGCGTTCGCAGGTGGACGGCGACCGAGCCGCCCAGCATCGTGCGACGAACGGTGACCATCTCTTCGGGGGCGAGGGCGGCACCGATGACTTCGGACGGGGCGGACGGCATGGATCGGGACATCGTCCCTGATGCGGTCGGCGCGAGGATCACGGCTTGGCTCCCGACTGGCGCGTCGTGACGACGACGACACGCGGCTTCGGTGTCGACTGCACCCGCACGGTGGCATTCGGGGGCGCCGTCTGGCCTGGTGCAAGCTGCACGTACCGGATGACGTGCCGGGGGCTCGGATCGGCCATCGCGACCGGTGCCACCGCGGGCATGGGGTCGGTCGCCGACGTGCCGCTCGGCCCGAGGAGCGCTGTGGCGAGGGCGCTCGCCGCCGCCACGCCACCGACGCCGAGCACGAACCTTAGGGGCACGGGGTCGGGTCGCGTACGCGCCGGCGCGGGCAGCCGGGCTGGCGCGGGCACGGGCAGGTCCGAGGCGGTCAATCGTCTGCCTCCCCTTCGCCTTCGTGCTCGCCACCCCGCACCTTCCGATGGATGGTTATCGTCTGCTGCTCTGCCGGCGGTGGGAGGTAGACGGTCTCGACCTGCATCGGCGCGTCGGCTGCGGCCGAGTCGGTCACGACGTGGGACACCGACGTCACGCGAGCGGGAGCGTGGGGCAGGAAACCGGCCGCGACGAGCGCCATGGTGAGCGTCGCCGTCGCGGCCAGCGAGGCGAGGAGGACGATGATCTTGTGGCGCATCGACGCGGGGCCTCCGACTGAGTGGGCTGATGGAGGCATCCTGGGCGGACCTGGTGGGATGGGCCTTTGGCGCGCATGAGAAGCTTCAAAGACGAGCCCTCAGCACCTCGACGCAGCCGGCCATCCGTGCCCAGAATGCGGACATGCATGTGCTGGTCGTCGAGGACGAGCCCAAGATGGCGGAGCTCATCCGCCGCGTCCTGGTGGCGGAGCGGAACGTCGTGGACATCGCCCCGGATGGGGTGGCCGCGATGGCACTGGCGATGCGCGAGCCATTCGACATCATCGTCCTCGACCGGATGCTGCCCGACCTCGACGGCATCACCGTCTTGCGACTTCTGCGCGCGAAAGGCATCCAGACTCCGGTGCTCCTGCTGACCGCGCTCGGCTCCGTGGAGGATCGGGTCGCCGGCCTGGAGGCGGGCGCGGACGACTATCTGCCGAAGCCCTTCGCCTTCGCTGAATTGCTTGCCCGGGTCAAGGCACTCGGCCGGCGACCGGCGATCGCCGACTCGGGCCAGCTGGCCGCCGGCGACGTGAGCCTCGACGGATCCAGGCACGTCGCGCGCGTCGGCGACCGGTCCGTCGACCTGTCGGCCAGGGAATTCGCCTTCCTTGGCTACCTCATCCGCAACGTCGATCACGTCGTGACGCGGCAGCAGATCCTCGACGCTGTGTGGGGCGCGGAGCCGGACGTCTACTCCAACGTCGTCGACCTCTACGTCCACTACCTGCGACGCAAGCTCGGCGAGCTCGATCGGGCGGAGCGGCTGCGCACCGTGCGGGGTGTCGGGTACAGCCTCCGGTCAGCCGACTGACGAGCAGCGGATGGACCGTCCCTCCGACCGCCTCCTGGCGAGCACGCGTCGACGGCTCGTCGTCGTCACCTTCGCCCTCCTTGCCCTCCTCGTGGTCGGCATCGCCGTGACCTCTGCGGTCGCGGCCCTGGGCGCCCTTGACGCGGACGTCGACCGGGCCCTCGAGGCGGCTGTGGCCGCTGCGGTCGCCGGCGAGGTGCCGCACGAGTCGGGCGACGCTGGTGAGACGGCCCCGTCGGCGGCCGACACGTTCCTGCTCTACCTCGACGGCGCCGGACGGGTGGCAGCGAACCCATCGCGCAAGGCCGTGCCCGGCCTGCCGGACCAGGACGCCGTCGATGTCGCGGCACGAACTGGTCGCGACCTGCGCACGGTCGAGTCGGCAGGGGTGGCGATCCGCCTGCTGACGGTGCCGATCACGGGCGGCGAGGACGGCCAGGCCGGCTATGTCCAGGGCGGCTTCGTGCTGGCGCTCCACGATCAGCAATCGGCCAGCCTGGTGGCGGCCATCGCGACGGTCGCCATCGTCGGGCTGCTGGCTGCGGGCCTGGTCACGCTCGTGGTGACCGGCAGGGCGCTGGTGCCCATCCGCCGGTCCTTCGAGGCCCAGCGGCAATTCGTCGCCGACGCTTCGCATGAGCTCCGGACGCCGCTCGCCCTCATCCGCGCGAATGCCGAGGTGATCGAACGCGAGGAGCTCGTCGATCCACCGGGCAAGCCCCTGCTCGCGGACATCGTGGCCGAGGCCGGACGGCTCGGTCGCCTCGTGGGCGAGCTGCTGGCCCTCGCCTCGTCCGACGCCACGGACCTGACCATCGAGCGCCAGCGGCTGGATCTCGGCGTGTTGGCCCGCGACACCGTGAGGGAGGCGGGCGCCCTGGCCGCCGAGCGAGGCGTCGAGGTCGTCGCCGCCGTCGACGCACCGGTCATCATCGAGGGCGACCCGGATCGCCTCGTCCAACTGGTGACGATCCTCCTTGACAACGCCCTCGACCACTCCCCCACCGGCGGGCGGATCACGGTCTCCGCCCGACGGGTCGGCGTCATGGCGGTGCTGGTGGTCGAAGACGACGGGCCGGGGGTCGCGCCGGCCGACCGTGAGCGCATCTTCGAGCCGTTCGCGCGCCTGCCAGGTGATCGGCGCGCCGGGTCCGCGGGCACGGGCCTGGGCCTGGCCATCGCGCGGCGCATCGTCTCGGCGCACGGCGGGACGATCGCGGTCGAAGACGCGCCGGGCGGCGGTGCCAGGTTCGTGGCGCGGCTGCCGGCCGCTTGAGATGGACCGGCTCGACGATGAGGGGTTTCTCATCCTGGTCACAGGCCGTCGTCATCGAGGCCGGTCAGGGTAGGCATCGACCGCGCGGTCGCCAGAGCCGCGGAGCAGGCCGAAACCTCCGCGCGGCGCCAACCCTCATCACGTCATAGGACCCCTCGTCCCGGAGAGCGCCACATGGTCTACGTCATCGCCCAGCCGTGCATCGACCACAACGACCAGTCCTGCGTGGCGGTCTGTCCGGTGGACTGCATCGCCGCCGACCCGACCGTCGATCGCAAGTTCTACATCGATCCCCAGGGCTGCATCGACTGCGGTTCCTGTGAGGCCGCCTGTCCCAACATGGCCATCTTCCGCGCCGACCAGCTGCCAGGCGAATGGCGGGACTTCGCGCGCATCGACGCTACCTGGTTCGGCGGCGCCCCGGAGGCGGCGCGTCAGGCGGTCGACCGTCTGGCCGTGGTCGCATGACTGGATCCGTCGCCACCGCTGGCCCGACGGCCTACACGGCGAGCCGGCTGGCGGTGGCGCCCAATGCGACCCTCGTCGCGCGGTGGGACCTGTCGCCGACCGTGATCCGCATCGCCGTCCGGTCGGACGGGCCGACGTCCCCGATCGCGGCGGGCCAGTACCTCGCGCTGGGCGTGCCGAACGGGAATCGGCTCCTGCAGCGACCGTACTCCGCGGCCTTGGTCGGTGACGACGGTGCGGTCGAGTTCCTCATCCGGCTCGTGCCCGAGGGCGCACTCACGCCACACTTATGGGCCCTCGGCATCGGTGCGCGGCTCCACGTCGGCCCTCCCAAGGGGCTATTTCGACTGACGCCCGATGACGGGCGCGCGCATCTGCTGGTCGCGACGGGAACCGGTCTCGCCCCACTCGTGGCAATGACCGCTGCCATCCTCAGGCGCGCGGACGCGCCGCCGACGGTCGTCGTCCACGGGGTCGCCCGGATGGACGAGCTCGCCTATCGGCAGCGGCTCGCAGCCTGGCAGGCGGAGGCTGGTCTTCTGTACATACCGGTGGTCTCGCGTCCCGAGCACCCCATGAATGCCGGCTGGACCGGCCGCTGCGGGCACGTCGACGCCGTCGTCGACGTGGCATGCGAGACCGGCGCGGTGGACCCCGGGTCGACGGTGGTCTACCTGTGCGGGAGTCCGGGCATGATCGAGGCCGCGAGGAGTGCGCTCCTGCGCCGTGGCTTCCCGCCGGCGGCGGTGGTCAGCGAGGCCTACTGGACCGACCGGACCAGCTGACCGACCGGGCGGCGACGTACCGGGAGAGCGCACGGTGACCGACAGGCATGCGGGGCCGTCGACACTGCCGGCCGATGCATCCCTCGGTCGTCGCACGCCTGGCCCGCCTGTCCCCGGACCAGCACGCCGCCGCGACGGCGCCTCTCGGCCCGATCCTGTGCGTCGCGCCCGCTGGCAGCGGCAAGACGACGACGCTCGTGGCGCGCGTGGCCTGGCGCGTCGACGACGGCGCCCGCCCGGAGACGATCTGCGCCCTGACCTTCAACCGCCGCGCCGCAGACGAGCTGCGCGCTCGCCTGGTCGGGGCGCTGGCGCCCCTGTCGGATGGCGCCGATGCGATCCGAGTACGCACGTTCCACGCTTTGGGGCGCGAGATCCTGCGCGACGCCGGGTTGCCGGTCGAGCCGCTCCTCGACCGCACGGACGTCGTCGTCGAGCTTGTCGGCGCGCGATGCCGCCGGCCGCGCTGATCCGGCTCGACGACGCCTTTTCGCGGCTCAAGCTCGACGCCGGCCTCGACGCTGCCGCAGCCAGACACGAGCTGGCCGCCCGTGGCAGGGACGAGAGGTCACCGCCCCTCGATCCGGGTGGCGAGTCGATGCTGGCCGCATTCGCAGCGTACGAGGACGAGCTGACTCACCGTGGTGGGCTCGACTTCGACGACCTCGTCGCCCGGGCGCTGCGAGCCCTCCAGCGCGACCCCACCCTGCTGGCGCGCTGGCGTGCCCGATGTCGAACCCTGTTCGTCGACGAGACGCAGGACCTCGACCGGTCGCAGCTCCAGACTGGCGATGCTGCTCGCGGCGCCGGCCAACGACCTGTTCCTCGTCGGCGACGACGACCAGACGATCTACGCCTGGCGGCTGGCCGACGTGCGGCGGATCCTCGGTCTCGCGGCACGGCTGCCGGGTCTCCGTCGCGTCGACCTGGTCACCAATCGTCGCTGCCCGCCGGCGGTCGTGGCCCGGGCGGGCCGGCTCGTGGGCCACAATCGCGAGCGCTTCGTCAAGCGCATCCTGCCGGCGCCGGGGGCGGTCGGCGACCTCGTGCTGCGGCCCGATCCGAGCGACGACGTGGCGCGTGCTCGGTCGTTGCTGGCGCTGTGGGCGCCGACCCTGCGCCAGGTCGAGCCGTCCAGCCATGCCGTCCTGGCGCGCACCAACCGGGAGCTGGCGCCGTACGCTGCGGCAGCCCTCGAGCTCGACCTGCCGTATCACGCGGAAGATGACGGCCTCGAGGCGCTCGGCGTCCCGCTCGCCGACCTGCCGGCCGGCCACCTTGCCCATTGGTCGGTCGGACGAAGCGACCGGGCCGGCCTCACCGTCGCGATCCATCGCTCGGCCGTGCGTCGGTCGGAGCTGCGACGTGCCGACGCACCGCTGGTCCTGGCCACCGCCCACGGCACGAAGGGGCTCGAATTCGATGTCGTGGCCTGCGTCGGACTCGATGTCGGCGTCTTTCCCAGCGCGCGCACGCTGGCCGAAGCCGAGACACCGTGGCGCGCCATGGAGGAGGAGCGGCGCCTCGCGTACGTGGCCTGGACGCGGGCGAGACGGCGCCTCATCCTCGTCTACGACCCCGGAGCGCCGTCGGCGTTCCTGAAGGAGGCCTTCGAGCCCGAGGAGCTCACGCGAGCGTGGCACGGGCGGGACGCACCTGGATGAGGGAAGCCCAGGGAGTACCGTACGCGACCGGAGGCGCAAGGTGGGACTCTCGGTCGCAGCCATCCTGCTGGCGGTCGCACTCGTGGCCGGCTTGCTCGCTTGGGTCCGTCGGGATCTGCAGGCACGCGGCGTCTCGATGCGTGCCTGGTGGCTGGTGGTCGCCTGCTACGCGTTCGCCGCCATCGCCTGGCTGGTCGCCATCAGCGTACCGCTGCCGATCATGGTCGCCTGGCTCGCCACCATCCCGGCCGCGGTCGCGACGGTCATCCCCGAGCGCCTGGCCGACACGTTCGGGTGGGTCGGGCGCGCCCGGCGAGGGCGCCGGACTGGGCGGCCGCTCTCCGTCACACGTCTATCAGGCGCCCGGCCCGCCATGGCTCACCCGCACGGCGCTCCGCACTCGATGGCCCGCCCTGCACGCCGTCAGCCCATCACGTCGATCGGCGTGCTCCATCGTCGACCCCCCGGACCGGCGCCGGTGCAGCCGGTGCCGCCATCCGAACCGGCGGCCGGGTCGACCGTCGGTGGGCCGCCGACGGACCCGCGTTACGCACCGGCGGTGATCACCGATCCAGCGACCATCGCTCGACCGAGCAGCCCCGGGCGCTCGACGCGACCGGGTCGCCATCGCTGGCATCCCGGCGAGCTCCGCTTTGCCGTCGAGATGCTGGAGGACGCCGCCCAAATCCCCGATCTGGACGACGACGCACGCGTCCGGATCGACGTCAGGCTCGAACGACTCGACCGCTTCAAGGAGGCGTCATCGGATGAGCTGCTCACGCTCGTCCGCGACGATGTCCACGCTCGTCTGGCCATCGATGCGTCCGGCATCGAGCCCGATCCGGAGCGCGCCCGTCAGATCGCGTGGTTCCTCGACGAGCTGGATCCATATCCCGGGCAGTGAGCCGCCGGGGACGGCCGTCCGCGGGATCGGATCGTCAGACGAGCGGCTCCGATGGGCTCGCCTGGACTGCGGGGTCGCCATCGACGACGGGCTCCGACACCGCCATGCCGCGGCGCCGGGCGCGCCACGTCGCGATGGCCGGTGGCGTCAGTGAGAGCAGCACGATGATGACGATGAGGGGCAGCAAGAAGGTGTCGAGGGTCTTGCCCATCGACTCACCGAGCAGGTAGCCAGCGATCGGCAGCCCCGCGCCCCAGAGCACGGCGCCGATGGCGCTGTAGGTCACGAACTTGCCGCGGTCCATGTCGCTCACCCCGGCGGCGATGGGGACGAAGGTCCGGATGAAGGGCATGAAGCGGGCGGCGATGATGGTGATGGCGCCGTACTTCCGATAGAAGGCATCCGCCGCTTCCAGGTGGCGGCGCTTGAAGAAGCGCGACTCGGGTCGCTCGAAGAGTGGTCGCCCGACCTTGCGCCCGAACCAGAAGCCGACCAGGTTGCCCAGGAAGGCACCCGCGACGCAGGCCACGATGACCAGCCAGAGGTCGAGCGTGTAGTCACCGGTGCCCTTGGCCGACAGCACACCGGCCACCAGGAGGAGGCTGTCGCCGGGCAGGAAGAAGCCGGCGAAGAGGCCGGTCTCGGCGAACAGGACCGCGAAGATGATCAGGTAGGCGAGCGGCCCAAACGGCTCGATGAGGTTGCGTGGGTGGAGCAGGAGGTCGAGCAGCCCGCCGATCTGGTCCATCGCTCAGGCCTCGCCCGCCACCGGGCGCCGGATGGCTCCCGTCCTGCCGACCGTGCGCGGCTGCGGAACGATCGGCGGGCAGGCACGTGCCTCGGTCATGACGGTGGAGCGGATGACGGAGCGGTCGGGCATCGGGGAATGGTAGCCCGTCCGGCGGGCTGACCCTGCCGTCAGGCTCGCGGCACCGCCTGGGCCCGCTTGGGACGTGGGGCGAGGCTGCGATGGCCGTTGCCACGTCCGCCGACCCGAGGCCCGGCCCGGCCGGCCTCCTCCGCAAAGGTCACGTCGCTGAGCGGCACGAGCGGCTCTCCACGCAGGACGCGGCCAAGGTACTCGCCCGTGGCTGAACCTTCGGTCGCGGCGACCTGCTCGGGGGTGCCGAGCGCGATGACCTCGCCACCCCGGGCGCCACCGGCAGGGCCGAGGTCGATGAGCCAGTCGGCCGTCTTGATGACGTCCAGGTTGTGCTCGATGACGACGACGGAGTTGCCCTGGTCGACGAGGCGGTGGAGGACCTGGAGGAGCTTCTCGACGTCGGCGAAGTGGAGGCCCGTGGTCGGCTCGTCGAGCAGGTAGACCGTCCGACCGGTGGCACGGCGCGACAGCTCCGTCGAGAGCTTGACGCGCTGCGCCTCGCCGCCGGACAGCGTCGTCGCCGGCTGCCCGAGGTGGATGTAGCCGAGGCCGACGTCGTAGAGGGTCTGCAGCTTGCCGCGCACGGTCGGGACAGCTGCGAAGACGTCCAGCGCCTCTGCCACGGTCATCTCCAGCACGTCGGCGATGGAGCGGCCGCGGTAGTGGATCTCGAGCGCTTCGCGGTTGTAGCGCTTGCCCTTGCAGACCTCGCAGGGCACGTAGACGTCCGGCAGGAACTGCATCTCGATCTTGATGATCCCGTCGCCCTTGCACTCCTCGCAGCGACCGCCTTTGACGTTGAAGCTGAAGCGACCGGGCTTGTAACCGCGCATACGGGCGTCCGGGGTGGCCGCGAAGAGCTCCCGGATGGGGCCGAAGAGGCCGGTGTAGGTGGCCGGGTTCGAGCGTGGCGTGCGGCCGATCGGGCTCTGGTCGATCTCGATGACCTTGTCGATGGCATCCAGGCCGTCGATGCCGTCATGAGGCCCGGGCTCATCGGTGGCGCCGCTCAGGTGGCGGGCGAGAGCGCGATAGAGGATCTCCGTCACGAGCGTGCTCTTGCCGCTGCCCGAGACGCCGGTCACGACCGTGAACGTCCCCAGCGGGAAGCGCACGTCGATGCCCTTGAGGTTATGCGCCCGCGCGTTGCGCACGAGCAGTCCGCGACCGCTGCCGGTCCGTCGGCGCTCGGGGACCTCGACCATGCGCTCGCCACGCAGGAAGGCACCCGTGATCGAGCGTGGCTCGGCCAGGATCGCCTCCAGCGGCCCAGAGGCGACGACTTCGCCGCCGTGCTCACCGGCGCCGGGCCCGATGTCGAGCACCCAGTCCGCCGTCCGGATGGTCTCCTCGTCATGCTCGACCACGAGCAGCGTGTTGCCCAGGTCGCGCAGGCGGGTGAGGGTGGCGATGAGCTTGGCGTTGTCCCGCTGGTGGAGCCCGATCGACGGCTCGTCGAGGATGTACAGGACACCCATCAGGCTCGAACCGATCTGGGTCGCCAGCCGGATGCGCTGTGCTTCGCCCCCGGAGAGCGTCGAGCTCTTGCGGTCGATGGTCAGGTAGTCGAGCCCGACGTCGACCAGGAAGCCGAGGCGAGCGACGATCTCCTTGAGCACCTGGCGGGCGATCGCCCGTTCGCGATCCGAGAGCTGCGTGGGCAGGTGCTCCGCCCAGCCGAGCGCGTCGTCGACCGAGAGCCCGGCCACGTCAGAGATCGTCCGGTCATCGACCGTCACCCCGAGCGCCTCAGGGCGCAGGCGCTTGCCGCCGCACGACGGGCAGGGGCGCTCGACCATGAATCGTTCGAGCTCGGTCTTGACGTACTCGGAGTCGGTCTCGCGGTAGCGACGCGCGAGGTTCGGGATGATGCCCTCGAAGGTCGCCGTGTACGTGTTCTCGCCACGCTCATGGCGATAGCCGATGACGACCTGCTCGCCGCGCTCCACGTTGAGCAGATGGTCGAGCGCTTCCGGGGGCAGCTCGCTGATCGGCACAGTGGGGTCCCAGCCATGGGACAGGGCGACGGCTTCGGCCACCTTGCCGAACCACGAGTCGGCCATCGGCATGCGCGCCCAGGGTCGAAGCAGCGCACCGTCGGCGATGGAGAGGCTGCGATCAGGCACGACGCGATCGGGGTCGATCTCGAGCCGGACGCCGAGGCCGGTGCAATCGGGGCACGCGCCGTGCGGCGAGTTGAAGCTGAAGCTGCGGGGCTCGAGCTCCTCGATGGTGGTGCCGTCGAACGGGCAGCTGTAGTGCTCGCTGAAGCGCTGCTCCTCGAAAGTACCGGCATCCGCTGCAGCCACGACGACGACGCCCTCACCGAGGCGCAGGGCCGTTTCGACCGAATCGGCGAGTCGGCCGGCATCGGGATCAGGGTGGTCAGGTCCGAAGGGAGTGCCCTCGTCATCCGCGCGACGTACGACGAGCCGATCGACCACGACCTCGATGGTGTGGCGCTTGTACTTGTCGAGGGTCGGCGCGTCCTCGAGCTCGAAGAGCTGGCCGTCGACGCGGACGCGGACGAAGCCCTGCTTGCGGGCTGCCTCGAAGACCCGGTCGCCCTCGGTCTTGCGGTCCTTGATGAGCGGGCCGAGGATGAGGACGCGCGCACCGTCTGGCAGGTCCTCGATCCGGTCGACGATCTGCTGCGGGCTCTGGCGAGCGATCTCGCGCCCACACTTCGGGCAGTGCGGATGGCCGACGCGCGCGAAGAGCAGGCGCAGGTGGTCGTAGATCTCGGTCACCGTGCCGACCGTCGAGCGCGGATTGCGTGACGCGCCCTTCTGGTCGATCGAGATCGCCGGGCTCAGGCCCTCGATCTGATCGACGTCGGGCTTCTCCATCTGACCCAGGAACTGGCGCGCGTAGGCCGACAGGCTCTCGACGTAGCGACGCTGCCCCTCGGCGTAGATGGTGTCGAAGGCGAGGCTGCTCTTGCCGCTGCCGGAGAGCCCGGTGATGACGACCAGCCGATCACGGGGCAGCTCGACCGTGATGTCCTTGAGGTTGTGTTCGCGCGCGCCGCGCACGATGAGGGCGTCCTGGGGCACGTAGACAGTCTACCGGAAGATGTGCGAGTGGAACAGGTGTTCTAATAAGTCTCAGTCCGTGCCTCGCCCCGGAGCGGCCGCTCGATGGCCGACCCAGGCGAGCGCGGCGACGGCCAGGATCACGGCGGCGATGGCGACCCCGAAGGCGACGATGGTCTCGCTGCCCGTCCATTCGATCGCCTGGCCGAGAAAGGCGACCAGCAGCGCCACCACGATGACCTCGGTCAGGTTGTCCTTGAGGTCGTCGAGCGAATCGATCTTGAGCCAGCCGGGCAGCGGAACGTCGCGGTGGACGAAGAGCTGGTAGAGGCCGGCCGAGATCACGTAGAGGACGGTGCCGATGAGGAAGATGTCGATGATCGCGACGGTATCGGCGATGAGGCCCTTGGCTGTCGTCGACGAGGCGTCCCCGGCGCGGAGCAGCTCGACGACCACCGCGATGACCCGCACGAGGCCGAAGATCTGCAGTGTGGCCGACGCGATGAAGGTGCCGAGAACGGCCAGCAGGATCAGGAATCGGCTCGTCCCGAGGATCCGGAGCATGGCCCGATCGTATCCCAATCGACGACCGCCGATCGCGGCTACGATGCCGCACAGGCGCCCGCACTGAAGAAGGCCGTCAGCGTCGCCGGCGCGGACGGGCCCCAGAGCGCTTGATGACGTTGGGCGTGACGCGGCGATCCCAGGTCGGTCGATCGAGCCAGCCTGCCTGCCAGCCGCCGTCATCGTCGTGCTCATCGCGGATACCGGGCAGCCAGTCGGCGGCTGTGCCGGCATCGGGCTCCAGGGGCTCCTCGCCGGCGGGCAGGACGCGGACCTCCTGGACGACGGCCCGCGATGCCTCCGCCTCGGCCGCCTGCTGCTCCCGCCCCGCGCGGCCGTGCCGCCGCGGCGCCTTCGCGGCGATCTCCGCCGCTCGCGCCACGGTGACCGAGGCGTCGTCCTCGAGGACGCGAAGGCGGATGCTCTGCACCTCGTCGCGCAGCGCCGCGGCTCGCTCGAACTCGAGGTTCTTGGCCGCCTGGCGCATCTCGGCCTCGAGCTTGGTCACGAGCCCTTCGATCTGCTCGCGGGTCAGCTCCGACAGGGGACGGCCGTCGCCGGCTCGATAGGCGGCGGGATCCTCGGCCACGGTGCGCAGGCGGTCGTTGATGTCGCGGATCTCCTTGATGATCGTCGTCGGCTCGATGCCGTGCTCGGCGTTGTACGCCTCCTGCACGGTCCGTCGACGGTTCGTCTCGTCGATGGCGACCTGCATCGACTCGGTCACCCGATCGGCGTACATGACGACCTCGCCGCCGATGTTGCGAGCCGCCCGGCCGATGACCTGGATGAGCGACCAGGCGCTGCGCAGGAAGCCCTCCTTGTCGGCATCGAGGATGGCGACCAGGGTGACCTCGGGCAGGTCGATGCCCTCGCGCAGGAGGTTGATGCCGACCAGCACGTCGAAGATGCCGATGCGCAGGTCGCGCAGGATCTGGACGCGCTCGAGCGTGTCGACCTCGCTGTGCAGGTACTGGACCCGGACGCCCAGCTCGCGCAGATAGTCGGTCAGGTCCTCGGCCATCTTCTTGGTCAGCGTGGTGACCAGCACGCGCTCGCCACGGTCGACGCGGTCGCGGATGCGCTCGAGCAGGTCGTCGATCTGGCCCTCGGTCGGGCGCAGCTCGATGCGCGGATCGACCACGCCGGTCGGCCGGATGAGCTGCTGGACGATGTGGCCCTTGGCCTTCTCCAGCTCGTAGCCGCCCGGCGTGGCGCTCATGTAGACGACCTGGTCGAGGTGGTCCTCGAACTCCTCGAAGGTCAGCGGCCGGTTGTCGAGGGCGCTCGGGAGGCGGAAGCCGTACTCGACCAGGATCTAGGACCGGCTCACGGTCCATCCCGATGCCTTCCGGAGTCAGATGGAGGCCCTCCGTTCGAGCGGACTCCCTGTGCTTTCCCTCGGCCATGCGGTTGGAGCACTCCGCGGCGAGACCCCCCTTCCCTCCGAAGCGGTCGTCGTGACCTTCGACGACGGCTACGCCGACAACTACGAGGTCGCCTTGCCCATCCTCGACCGTCTCGGACTGTCCGCGACTTTCTTCCTGGCCACGGGATTCATGGACAGCCCGCGCACGCTCGAACGCTACGACGGCTGCTGCGCTCGGGACGGGATGCTCGCGTGGGACCAGGCCCGCGAGATGAAGGCACGCGGTCACGAGCTCGGAGGACACGGACGCGCCCACCTCGAGCTGGCGCCCCTCGAGCCCGATCGAGCCTTGGAGGAAGTCGAAGGGCTGTGCCGCCGACCTCGTGGCCCAGATCGGAGAGAGGCCGAGGCTCTTCTGCTACCCGCGAGGGAGCGAGAACGCGCGGGTACGCGAGGTGGTGGCCGACCGCGGCTTCGAGGCGGCCTGCACGGTCTATCCCGGCGCCAACGGCCGGGAGACGCCCCTCCTCGGTCTGAAGCGCACCGAGGTCTCGGGCGCCGACGACCTCCAGGACTTCAAGACTAAAGCTGCGGGGCGACTTCGACTCATGGCACGCGCTTCGTCCAGGGCGCGCGCGGAAGGGCCACCCGGTATTGAGCGACGCAACCCCCGGGGCGAGGATCGTGGTCGTCCTCTCCAAGTTCCCCCTCTACGACGAGGTCTTCCTCCTGCGGGAGCTGCAGCCCTGGCCCAGCAGTTCGACCTCTACATCTTTTCCCTGCGGCCGCCGGGCGACGTGCTGGTGCACGACCAGGCCCGGCCGCTCCTCCCCCGCCACCTGTCGCCCCACTTCCTCTTCTCGCAGCGCGTCTCCGCGCGCAGCTGCGCACCCTGTTCGCGTCGTCCCGTGGCCTACCTGCGCGCGCTCTCGCGGGCCATCGCCCGCAACTGGCGCAGCCCCAAGTTCCTGCTGGGCAGCCTCGCCTTCTTCCCCAAGGCGGTGTACCTGGCCGAATGGGCGGAGAAGGAGGGCGTCTCGCACCTGCACGGCGGCTGGGCCACCTATCCCGCCGCGGTCGCGCTCATGGTCTCCGAGCTCTGCGGCTTGCCCTGGAGCTTCGCCGGGCATGCCCACGACATCTACGTCGACACCACGGGCCTTCGCGAGAAGCTCCGGCGCGCGGCCTTCGTCACGACCTGCACGGTCTCGAACCGCGACCACCTGATGCGCCTCGCCCCCGAGTGCCGCCGGAGCGCGTGGCGGTGCTGCACCACGGCATCGTGGTCTCCGATTTCGATACGCCGCCGCGCGCCGCCACCCGGCCCCTCGAGCTCCTGTCCGTGGGCACCCTCTTCCCCCACAAGGGCTTCGGCCCGTTGCTCGACGCCCTGGCCCTCTTCCGGGAAGGCCGCGACTTCCGCTGCACGATCGTGGGCGGCGGTCCCCTGAAGGACGCTCTCGCGCCCAGGCTCGCCGGCCCGGGCTCGGCGAGCCGCGTCGTCTTCGCGGGCCCCTGACCCAGGCCGAGGTCATCCCCCACTACCGTCGCTCCTCGATCTTCGTCCTGATGGCCCAGCCGGAGTGGCACTGGGGCATCCCCAACGTGATCATCGAGGCCCTGGCCGCGCGCAACGCCGTGGTCACCACCCGCTTCGGGTCGGTGGAGGAGCTCGTGAGGGACGGCGAGACGGGCCTCCTCGTGCCCCCCGGGAGCCCGCGGCCCTGGCCGAGGCCTTGGCTCGCCTCGCCGACGACGACCGCTCCGCCAGCGCCTGGCCGACGCGGGGCACGAGCAGGTCGCCGCGGACTTCGACCTCGACCGGACGGTGCGGGGGTACGTCGTCGCGATCGAGGCGCGCGCGATGAGCCGCGCGCCTCCGCGTGCCTACGTCATCGACAAGCTGCATCGCGCGGGGGCGCAGATCCACCTCGTCCAGCTCGTGCGCGCCTCGACCGCGCCTGGTTCGAGCCCCGGGTGTGCTGCCTTCTGGAGGGTGGCCCCGTGGCCGAGGAGATGCGCGCCCGCGGCGTCGCGGTCGAGGTGCTCGGCCTCGGACGCTCTACGGCTCCGCGCGCCTCGCGGGCCTCGCCCGGCCTCGTCCCGGCGCCTGCGCGCAGCGCCGGATCGTCGTGCACACCTACCTGGTCAGCGCCAACATCTACGGCACCCTCGCCGCCCGCCTGGCGGGAGGCCCGGTGCTCGTGACCTCGCGCCGCGACGTCGGGTTCTCGCGGAACTGGCGCCTGCGCCTCGTCGAGGAGCGCCTCGTCAACCCTCGCGTGGACCGCGTGGTGGCCGTGAGCCCCAGCGTGGCCGCAGGCCGCCTCGGGCGAGCACGGGACTCGATGCCCAGCCGCGTGGTCACGATCGAGAACGGAGTGGACCTCGCGCATTCGACCCCGCACGGACCTCGAGGGCGAGGCCCGGAGCGCGGCTCGGCCTCGCCGACGACGAGATCGGCGGTGGGCGTCGTCGGCCATCTGTCTTCGCCGGTGAAGGGACACGCCGACTTCCTCGAGGCGGCGGCCCGTGGCTGCGCCGCAGGCCGCGGCTCACGCTCCTCGTCGTGGGCGACGGCGCGCTCCGGCCGGCGCTCGAGGCGCAAGCCGCGGACCCTGGGCCTCGCCGACCGGGTCGTCGTTCACGGGCAGCCCGCGCCGACATGCCGCGCGTCCTGTCCGCGCTCGACCTCGTGGTGCTGCCCTCGCACACCGAGGGAATGTCGAACGCGCTGCTCGAGGCCATGGCCATGGCGCGGCCGATAGTGGCGACGGCGGTCGGCGGCAATCGCGACGTTCTCGAGCACGGGACGAACGCGCTCTTGGCCCCTCGCCCACGATCCCGCGGCCCTGGCGGAGGCGATCGTGCGCCTCCTCGCGGACGGGGAGAAGGCGTCCCGCCGGGGCGGGCGGCCCGGGCGAAGGCGGAAACGGATTTCGGCCTCGACCGCATGGTGGCCCGCTACCAGGACCTCTACGAGGAACTCGTCCACGCCTGAGCGCACGAACGTTCTCTACGTCATCTGGTCGCTCCAGACCGGAGGCGCCGAGCGCGTGGTGGCCGACCTCGCCCGAAGCCTCGACCGCAAGCGCTTCCGCCCCATGGTGTGCTGCCTGAACTTCAAGGGGCGTCTCGCCCTCGAGCTGGAGGCGGAGGGCATCCCGGTGTTCGCCCTCGACAAGAAGCCGCGGACCGACCTGGGCGCCTTGTTTCGCCTGGCCCGCCTCATGCGCCGCGAGCGCGTGCAGGTGGTCCACACCCACCTCTGGACGTCCAGCCTCTGGGGGCGCCTGGCCGCTCTCCTGGCCGGGGTCCCGGTGATGGTGGTGACCGAGCACAACCTCGACACCTGGAGGGGCCGCGGACACTTCCTCGCCGACCGCATTCTCGCGCGGTTCACCGACCACTTCGTCTTCGTGTCCCAGGAGGTGGCGTCCTTCTACCGCGCACGCCTTCCTCTCGACGACGACCGATGCCTGGTGGTGCACAACGGGATCGATCGCGCCCCCTTCGAGCAGACGATCGACAGGAACGCGGTGCGCGACCGCCTGGGCCTGCCCCGAGAGGCGGTAGTGGCCGGGGTGGTAGGCCGTCTCGACGAGCGCAAGGGGCACCGCTACTTCCTCGAAGCGATGAAACGCCTCGCCGGGGAAGGCGGGCTCCACGGTGTCGTGGTCGGCGAGGGACGTGAGAAGGACGCGCTCTTCGCCCAGCGCGGCGAGCTCGGCCTCGAGCCGCGCGTCCACCTGGTCGGGTACTGGGCCAGTCTGGCCGAAGCCCTGGCCGCCATCGACCTCTTCGTGCTGCCTTCCCTCATGGAGGAGGTCATCCCCTCGCCATCCTGGAAGCGATGGCTGCGGCAAGCCGGTGGTGGCCACGCGGGTGGGAGGGAATCACGAGGCGGTGGAGGACGGCCGCAGCGGGTTCGTCGCCCCTCGCGACGCGGAAGCGCTGCCGAAGCCATCGGAAGCCTCGCCCGCGATCCCGGAGAGCGGCCCGCATGGGTTCTCGAGGGCCGCCGCCTGCTGGGCGAGCACTTCAGCCTGGAGGCCGCGGTGCGCGCCAACGAGGAGATCTACCTGAGATGTCTGGGCGATCGGATACGAGGAGGTGAGAATGGCCGGTGATACGGTCTTCGTCACGGGAGGCGCGGGGTTCGTGGGCTCTGCCTTGTGCCGGTCGCTCGCGCGGGAAGGGCACGAGGTGACTGCCTTCGACAGCCTCCGCGCGGGCCGGGCCTCGCTCCTGACGGACGCACCCGGGGTCCGACTGGTGGCCGGCGACGTGCGAGACGGCGGCGCCCTGTCGCGCGCGATGGCCGAGGCGAGGCCGCGTCGGGTCTTCCACCTGGCGGCCCTGCACTACATCCCGCAGTGCAACGCCGAGCCCGTGGAAACGGTCGAGGTCAACGTGGCCGGCACGCGCAACCTGCTGCGGGCCTGCCGTCTCGCGCGGCCCGAGCGGGTCTTCATCACCTCGACGGCCGCGGTCTACCCTCGCGACGGGGGTCCGTTCCGCGAGGACATGGAGGTGGACCCCATCGACATCTACGGCCACACCAAGGCCATCTCCGAGGAGCTGGCCCGGTTGTTCCACCACGACACCGGCGTGCCCACGGTGGTGGGCCGCCTCTTCAACGTGTTCGGACCGAACGACACCAACCCGCACCTCGTCCCCGATGTCATCGCCCAGGTCCGGGCGGGCGCCGCCACTCTCGAGCTCGGCAACCTGACCCCGGTGCGCGACTACGTGCACGTCGACGACGCGGTCGCGGGCATCCTCGCGGCCTCGGGCTCCCCTTCTCCCCTCGACGTCTTCAACATCGGCACCGGGAAGGGCGAGTCCGTGAAAGACGTGGTGGACGCTGTCGCGGCGGCGCTCGATCGGCCCCTGCAGATCGTCCAGGCGGCCGCGCGCGTGCGCAAGGTGGAGCGACAAGAGCTGGTGGCCGACGCGTCTCACCTCACCGACGTCACCTCGTGGCGGCCCCGGGTGGCGTTCCGCGACGGCATCGCGGCCCTGGTGCGGGGCGAGGGTCGGTCCTAGGAAGGCGCGAGGCCCAGGATCCACTCGGCGAGAGCGTCGAGCACCCGCGCCTGGGCCTCCAGCGGGGTGAAGACGTGATCGGTCTCCGGGACCACCTCCACCCTCACTCTGCCCTCGGGCACGCCCTGGAGCTCTCGCTTCAAGACCTTCCCGTAGTGGTAGTGGGCCGGGTTGTCCGCGGAGTACACGAGGCACAAGGCCCCGCCTCTGTCGGCAAAGGCGCGCATGTCTCGCCCCGGGGACGAGCCATTGGGCGGCGGCGGCGGATCGGGCTGCGAACCGTCGGAGGAGGGAGCCGCACCGGGAGCTCTCGGGGGACGGGCCGCCCGATCGGCGGCGGCGCCGAGCCTTGAGGACCCCGACCAGCTCGGACCACAGCTCGCTCTGCCCGCTGAGCAGGCGCAGCCAGCTTCGTGGTCTGAGCACGCGGTCGCGGTACGAACCGAGCACCTGTCCCGTGCTGGCTGCTCCGCTGACGGGCTCCAGCAGGGCGAGGGCGGTGATCCGCGGATCGACCGACGCCGCACGAAGGGCGTTGTCCGCCCCCGAGCAGAGGCCTCCCACCACGAACCGGCCGATCCCCCGCGTGGACGCGAGGAGGTCCATGGCCGCCTTCGTCTCCGCCACCGCCCGATCCTCGAAGCGCGTGGCCTCCAAGGCCGACCGACTGTCGCCGATTCCCGAGAGATCGAAGCGCAAGACCACGACGCCGCTAGCGGCGAGACGCCCGGGCCAGCTTGACGTAGAGACGATTCGGCCCCACGCGGTGCAGCAAGCCCGCGTTCAGGAGGACGACCGCGGTGCGCCCAGAGGGCTCGCCGGCACCGGGGCTCGCGGGATCCGTGATCACGCCGACCAGCGACTTGCCAGTCCCGAAGAGGAGGGCCCTCTCCTTCACCGTGCGGCTCCTCCCAGCCACTGCGCGATGCGGTCGATGGTCTCCAGGGGGACGAGGGAGCCGGACATCCCATCGCCTTCGTCCCGGCGCCAGACGGGGGGGCCCGGGACTCGTATCGCTTGAAGGCCTCCCCCCCGGTCCAGGTCGCCGCGGGCGTGGGCGCCGTCGCCTGCCCGGGTCTCCACGAGCAGGGTCGTAGACTCGAGCCTGGACTCCAGGAGCCCGGGCCGAAGGGCGGCGATCTGCGCGCGGAGAGCCTCGGGCAGCGGGAAGCCCAATCGTTGCTCGGGATCGCGGGGACTCCCTGGCCGCACCCGCGCCCGCTCGTGCATCCACACCTGATGGTCGGCCCGAAGAGCCTCCAGGTATCGCGCACCGTCGAGCACGGGGTCCCAGAGCACGAGCGCGCCCGGGGCGGCGCGGCCGGCCTGCGCCTGCGCCGCGAGGGCGGCCCCGAGCCTCATGCCCACGAGCGACACCCGGGCGGAGCCACAGAGGGCTTCGACCTCCTCGATCGCCGCCTTCGTGTTCTCGAGCCAGACGTCGAGGCGTCCCTCGTGGTCGTCGCCCGCCGAGTCGCCGCGGCCCGAAGTAGGTCGAAGCGAAGGACGTCGAAGCCGAGGGCGGCGAGACGCTCCGCCAGCTGGAGGAGCGCACGGTGTGCGCGGAGGTACTCCTGGCCGACGGGCGGGCACAGGACGATTCCCTGATGACGCTCCGCGCTCTTCGGGGGATGGTGAAGGCCGAAGAGGGGAGCCTTGGAATCGCCGAAGAAGAAGGGCCTCAAGGCTGTGGAGGGTTCACGAGCACGCTCAGGGGCGCGAGCGTAGCACGCCGCGCGCACGCGAAACAACGCACTCCGGAGCCCGTTGATGACCCAGTTTCCGAACGAGTCACCACCGGGAGCTGCGGGGGGACGCCTCTGGCTCAGCGAGTGAAGGTGACGCTCACGCTCGAGGAGGTCCAGACGTCGGAGGCTTCGAGCACGCCGTCGGCCAGGGAGCCTCGCTCCGCGAGGAGCACCACGAACCTGTAGGTCCCCGGCGGCTCCGAGCCGTTCCAGGTCATGGTCAGGAAGGGCGAGCGCGTGATCGAGAAGGGAGCGGTCAAGTCCAGGTTCGGCGACAAGGCGGGCCAGGCCGCGGGCGCCGACGTAATGCCAGGGTTTGCTCCTCCCGTGGGCGTGAAGGCCACGAGATGGCTTCCGTCCGGCCGGACGGCCAGGAGGTACAGATCGGCATGGGCGGGGACACCCGGGTTCTGGAGGACGAGGGACAGCCGCAGGGTCTGGCCCGTCGAATACTGCGTCTTGTCGGCGGTAAGGATCGAGGCGAAGGGCTTGTGGCTGGGCAGCTCGAGAACGTACGTGTCGACCGTGCTCCCGTTGCCCCAGTCGCTGGCGAAGACGGCGCGCGTACCGCTGGGGCTCGGCACCACGTGAGGCTCCGCCCAGTAGGGATCGGCGAGCCGGGTGTTCTCGCGGCCGAAGCTGCGGTGGTGGGCCGCACGGCACACCCGGCCGCTCGCCGTGTCGGCCACCACGATCTCGTCGTCGAGCACGCCGCGTCCTGTCGGGTCGCCCACGATGGAGAGGAAGACCCACCCCGGCTGGCGATAGGCCAGCGCCGAGACGTGCGTTCCCGTGGGGGGATACGGGAAGCCCGTGGCCGGCCCCACGACCACTTTCGACGCGCCGCTCACGAGGTCGAAGCTGACGAGCGAGCCCACCCCGCTGCCCAGGGGCCCGGGATCGAAGGCCACCGTGTGATAGGCGTCACCCCCGCTCGCCGTGCGTCCCAGGGAGGCGTGGTCGTAGGGATTCGCCAGGTCCAGCCGCCTCAGGATGTTGAAGCCCAGGTCGACCACGTAGCCGCCGATGAGGCCTCGCGCGCCGCTCGCCGCCGCCTGCGGGGAGGGGAGCGGGGTCGCGACGCGAGCGGTGACCGTGCCGTCCGAGAGGCGATAGAAGAAGGCGTCTCCCCCGCACTTCAGCCCGATCACGTTCGAGTCGAAGGACATGAACAGGGGATCGGCTCCCGCGCTCGCGGGCCCGGTGCAGAAGGAGAACTCCCGCAGTGACTCCTTCACCCCCGCGCGCACGTGGTAGCGCACGAGGGTCTTGCCGGAGACGTAGAAGAGGACGTCGGGATCGGTCGTGTGCCAGTACACCTGCTCGCTGTCCGCGGGGTTGATGTCGAGAAGCCGCAGGAAGCGGTACGTCCGGCCGTCGTAGAGCTCGTGGCCGCGGCCTACGTGATAGAGCAGCAGCCGCGACTCGTCGGCGTTCCAGGCCGAGACGGTGGAGTAGAGAGGAGCCACCACGGGGTTGGCCCCCGTCGCGGGCACGGCCGTGATCCGGCGCAGGGTGGAGCCGAACTGCGGGTCCCTGAGGGCGGCACCCACGGCGGGCTTGGCGAGGGCGGTCATGGGCCGAGCTCCCTTGTCCAGGGCCAGCCCCTGACACAGGTCGGCGGCGGAGAGTGGGCTCACGGCGGCGAGAGCAATGATGAGCAGGGCGGAGGCATGCTGAGGATGGCAGTTGGCGGGACCGATTCGCATGGAGGACCTTCGGAGGGAAGCTCGGCGGTGGGTCGGACCGAGACATCGGAGACGACGGTGCGACGCGGAGCGCCTGGGAGACGCTCCCGCCCGGGAGAGTACGGAGAATAGCGCCTACGTGCAGGTGAGCGCTGTGCGGCCCATCACCGCGCCGCGGGCATCGACTAGATCTCGATCTCCACGCGATCGGCCGAGGGGGAAAGGGGTGGCGCCGTCGCCTCGCGCGCCATGAGGCTCGCGCTGATCCGGGCCGCCAGGCCCCCCGCGGTGGGCTTCTCGAAGAAGGCGGCCAGGGGCAGGGCCACCCCGAAGGCATCGCGCAGCCGCGACAGGACCCGGGCCGCGAACAGCGAGTGTCCTCCGAGCTCGAAGAAATCGTCGTGGACGCCGAGGGGCCCCACGCCGAGGAGCTCCTCGAAGATGCCGATCACGGCCTGCTCGGGCGCGTCGCGCGGCGCCAGGTAGGGGGCGGCGAGGGGGGGCCGCGGTTTCAGGAGACGGGCCGGCGCGGTGGGCTCCGGAGAGGCGGAGGTCTTGGCGTCGGCGAGCCCTATGGCCCGCGCGAGACGCGGTGCGAGAGGCGTCGTCGAAACCACGACCTGGCCGGCCACTCCGGTCCGGATCAAGTGCTGGAAGAGCCGGATGCCCTCGTTCGGGGTGATGGCATTCGCGGCCGCGCGATTCCCCCCCGTCGGACTGCTCCCGAAGTGCCACTGATCGAGGTCCACGCTCGTGAAACGACCGGGATCTTCGCGGTTCCGCGCGAGCGCGAAGCCGTCGAGGAACGCGTTGCCCGCGGCGTAGGCGGCATAGCCCAGGCCACCGAGCACGGTCGAGAGCGACGAGGTGAGGAGCCAGAATTCGGGACGGGGCGATTGAAGCAGGCGGTCGAGGACGAGCAGGCCCTCGATCTTCGCCGCGAACATCCGCCCGGCGGCTTCCGCATCGAGGCCTTGCAGGGGGAGGAAATCCTCGCGGCCGAGAAGGCCGGCCGCATGGATCACCCCGTCGATGGAGGAGAAGCGCGCGCGGGACTCCCCGACCACCCTTTCCATCTGCACCGGGTCGGCCACGTCGGCGGAGGCGACGAGGACGTCGGCGCCGAGGGCTTCGAGCGCGCGCACCCGCTTGATGCGCACGCTCGTCGGATCGTGGGCGGGCGAGCGCGCCAACCAGGCGTCCCACTCCACGCGATCGGGCACCACAGAGCGCCCCACGAGGACGAGGCGAACGGCGCGCCGCCCGGGCCAGCGTGAGCGCGGCCACGAAGCCCACGTTGCCGAGCCCGCCGGTGACGAGATAGGTGCCGCCGGCGCGCACCCTCGCGAGCGGCTCGTCGC
>CAWHYC010000002.1:0-109864 GCA_963833535.1 uncultured Chloroflexia bacterium
CCGCGCGGCACTCGCATCAGGGTCGGCATCGTCGGCCCACTGGAGCGGATCCTCTTCGGGCCGGCTCACGTGACCGATGGCTCGGAGAACCTCATCGGCGCACTGCGACAGTCGATGGCCGCCCTCGGCGCCAGCACGATCAGGGAGATGCAGCAGGTCGAGATGGTCTACGCGCCAGCCGTCACCGTCGAGGGCAAATCCTGGCAGCGAGGCCGCTGAACCCCTCGGCGCGCTCGGTGGCCTAGACGCGATCCGCGCGCAGCGGCGGAAAGCTGCGCGGCAGGTCAGCCACGACGAGGCCGAAGAGCGCCTCCGGCCGGCCGACTCCGCGCAGCTCGTAGGTCCCCAGCGGCACGACTTCGGCGTCGATCGGCAGCTCATCGGCGAGCGCCGTCACGGCCGCCGCGCTGAGCACGATCTGGCCGCCGTGGCCGACCGTCCCGACCCGCGCTGCGCGATGGATCTCGAGGCCGACGTAGCCCTCGTCGGTCAGCTCCGGCTCACCCGTATGCAACCCGATCCGGAGGCGGACGACGTCCCCGTCCCCCCATCGCCGGGCGGCCAGGCCGCGCTCGACAGCGAGGGCCGCCTGGACCGCCGCTGTGGCGTGCGTGAAGACGCCGAGGTACTCGTCCGCCCGGGCATCGACCTCGACCCCGCCGGCACGGCGCACCAGGCCGGCCACGAACCGCCGAACCTCGAGGAGCGTCTCCGGCCACCGCTCGCCGAGGCGCGTGGCCAGTGCCGTCGAGCCCTCGATGTCGGCGAAGAGGAAGGTCACCAGCCCGCGCGGAAGGCGCTGCGCATCGGCCGTCTGCGCCCTGACGCTCGACTCCGGCCGATCCCGTTCCACGGCCAGGCGCAGCGACGTCGCGGCCGCGGCAAGGACGTCGGGCTCGTCGAGCAGCGCCGCGTCATGGACGATCGCGGCCACGTGCCGCGAGCCGTCGTCGACCAGCGTCGCGACCTGATCGTCCTGGCCCTCGACCGAGGGTAGCGATCGAGCGTGTCCCCCACCGTCGAGGTAGGCGCCGCCGGCGTCGGACCACACGAGGACGTGCAGGCCGGCGTCGTGGAGGGTCATGCGCAGCGAGCGCTCGATCTCGTCGGGCGTGGCGGCGCGACCGATGGCCAGTGTCAGCTCCGCCACTGCCGTCCGGTCAAGGCGGGCACGCAGGAAGCCGACCAGCAACGCGATGGGCACCGCCAGCGAGAGCAGGAACGCGACGCGCGAGATGACCGCTGCCGAGGCCGGGTCCCCGATGGTCAGCGCCCGAGTGGCCACGCCGACCGACTCGAGGACGCCGGCGAAAAGGACAGGCCCCAGGGCACGCTGGGCCGTCGCTGTGGCGCGCAGCCAGCGCAGGAGGAGGACGACGACCACGGCCGCACCGAGGATGCCGCTGGTGAGCAGCGCCAGGCGGGTCGCGGCCAGGCTCAGCTCTGCCGAGCCCACCAACCGGAAGGGGTTCGCGGGGCACGAGATGCAGAACGGGTCGGCGGTCGTGTCGACGCTGACCAGCTGGACGGCAACGAGCACGGCATAGGCGGCCACGATGCAGCCGAAGAGGATCCTTGGTGCCCGGCGACCGAGATGCCCGGTCGGGAAGGCCAGCAGGAGGTAGGCCAGGATGACCTCGTTGATGCCGAGCAGCGCCCGGCTCAGGACGGCCACGGCCGGGATCGGCACCGAGCGGGCCATGGCCAGCAGGATTCCGCCGCCGACCCCCATCATCAGCAGGCCGACGCGGTTCTCAGGACGGCGTCGCCAGGCGATCGCACCGGCCACGAAGTAGGCGGACGCGGTCGCCGCGAACTCCCAGGGCGGCACGACCGTGGCCTGGACGCCGGTCGCACCGATCCAGCCCAGCGCCACGGCGCCCACGATGCCCATGGCCGCCAGCGGGATGGCCAGCGAGGTCCGCTGTATGAGCATCCCGGCATCGTGCGCGCTGCCAGCGGCGCCGTCCAGACGCCTCCGCTAGACTTGAGCCAGCGTCCATCGGACGCAGGAGGAGGTCGGCGGCCCTGACGGAGCACGAACCAGCGACGGTCAAGCAGCGGGGGACGACCGTCCATGGTGAGCCCGCCAATGCTGGCCACCGCGTGCTCGCCCCGGACGATGCCGAGGTCGAGGCCTATCTCGAGGTCGCGCTCGACGCCCCGCCGCCGGATCGCTCCACGGACGACCGCCCGACCACCGACGACGGCCTCGGACCGACCACTACGCCAGACTCTATCGTGGTCCTCGACTTTGGCAGCCAGTTCGCCCAGCTCATCGCCCGTCGCGTGCGCGAGCTGAACGTCTACTCGGAGCTCCTGCCGCACGACACGCCGTGGGTCGAGATCGAACGTCGAGCGCCGCGGGGCGTGATCCTGTCGGGCGGTCCGATGAGCGTCTACGACCCGGACGCGCCGAAGCCGGATCCGGCCATCTGGGCCGGTCGCATCCCGGTCCTCGGTATCTGCTATGGCGCCCAGCTGATGGCTCTCGAGCTGGGCGGTGACGTGGTTCCCACGGCCAAGCGCGAGTACGGCCCGGCGACGGTCAGTATCACCGCCGACGGTGGCCTCTTCACCGGGCTCGATCGGCGACAGCCGGTCTGGATGAGCCACGGCGACGCCATCACGCGCATGCCCGAGGGGTTCACCGCAACCGCGCAGACGGACTCGTCGCCCTTCGCCGGTATGGTCGATGCCGGTCGCAACCTGTATGGCATCCAGTTCCATCCCGAGGTCGTCCATACGCCCCACGGTCGTGACCTCCTGCGCAACTTCGTGGTCGGCATCGCGGGCGCACGACAGACCTGGACGCCGGCCAACTTCGTGGAGTCGACGGTCTCCGGCATCCGACATCGCATCGATGCCCATGCGTCGCAGACGGGTTCGACCGGCCAGGTCATCTGCGCCCTGTCGGGCGGCGTCGACTCGGCCGTTGCGGCCGCCCTCGTGCATCGCGCCGTCGGCGACCGGCTGACCTGCATCTATGTCGACCACGGCCTGATGCGCAAGAAGGAATCGGAGCTCCTGCGGGCGACCTTCGAGCAGAACCTAGGCATGAACCTGGTCATGGTCGACGCCCGGGCCCGCTTCCTGGCCCGCCTCGCTGGCGTCGAGGACCCGGAGGAGAAGCGGCGCATCATCGGCGACGAGTTCATCCGCGTCTTCGAGGAGGAAGCGGCGCGCATCGGGGCCATCGACTTCCTGACCCAGGGCACCCTCTACCCCGACGTCATCGAGTCGACCGCACCGGAGACGAAGGCGGCTCAGAAGATCAAGACGCACCACAACGTCGGGGGCCTGCCCGCGGACCTGCGCTTCCAGCTCATCGAGCCGCTTCGCTACCTGTTCAAGGACGAGGTTCGTGCGGTCGGACTGGAGCTCGGCCTGCCCGACGCGATTGTCCATCGACAGCCCTTCCCCGGCCCCGGCCTCGCCATCCGGATCATCGGCGAGGTCACGGCCGAGCGGCTCGATACACTGCGCGAGGCCGATTGGATCGTCATCGACGAGATCAAGGCATCCGGCCTCTACCGCGACGTCTGGCAGTCTTTCGCCATCCTGACGCCCGTCCGCAGCGTCGGCGTCATGGGCGACGGCCGGACATACGCCAACGTGGTCGCCATCCGTGCTGTGACCAGCGAAGACGGCATGACCGCTGACTGGGCCAAGCTTCCCTACGACGTGCTGGCCAGGATCTCCAGTCGCATCGTGAACGAGGTCCCCGGCGTGAATCGCGTGGTCTACGACATCAGCTCCAAACCTCCGGCGACGATCGAATGGGAGTGACCATCGGGGGACTCCACGACCGGTACCCCCTGCGCTAGCATCCCGTCATGAGCGAGGAGCCGATGCCCGCCGACCAGGCACCCGACGCGCCGGGCGCCCCGCCTCCGACGCCAGAGGTGGCGCGATCCGAGGATGCAGCCTCGCCGGCCCCGGCATCCCTGGCCACCCTCGCCGAGGAGGTCGGCACCGAGCCGGAGGCCACCGCCGGCGGAGCAGAGGCTCCGACCGACGACGCCGACGCGGATGCCGCCCCGGCGCTCGGATCGGACCGAGGTGACGAAGGCGACGTCACCTTCGGGGAGCATCTCGACCCCGAGACGCTCGCCTTCGGGGCCCCCAAACCACAGGCCATCGTCTGCCAGTGGTGCAACGGGGCACTGGACTCGGACGACCTCGAGGTCTGTCCGCACTGCGGCTCGCGCCTCAAGCCGACCGAGGAGGACCTCATCGTGCCCGGGGTCACGACGCTTTCGGCTGAGGCAGCCCGGGCACTCGAGCTGGTCGAGATCCAGCGCAACCGGGAGGCCGCCAAGACCGGCCAGGCGATGTACACGACGCCCAGCCTGGCGACTGCGCAGTCCGTGGTCCCGGCACCCGACGAGGCGACCGTAGAGGCGGCCAACCGACCGCCCGATGACGAGGTCCGCCGAGTCATGCTGCAGATGGAGCTCGAGGCGCGGCAGGCTCGGGCCATGGCTTCTGCCCGGTCGGACGTCGAAGAGATGATCGTGGCCGACGCCGACGTGGACCCCGGCCTGGCTGCCGCGGAACTCGCCGGGATCACCGAGGCCGACGCCGGTACTGCTGCGGCAGCCGAGCCAGCCGAGCAGGCCGCCACCGGGCCCGAGCCCGCGGAGCCCGACACCACGGCCTGACCGGCCCGGTCGGCGACCCGGCCCTAGACTCCGGCCGTGGCCGATCGTCTGCCGACACCGGGTCCATCATTCGCTCGCGAGCGCATCGTTCGGCTGCATGCCGGGCCAGCCGATCCTGGGATCGCCGTGCGCGTCGGCATGAGCAAGCCGACCGAGACCGACGACGGCTGGTGGCTGGCGCACCTGTGGGCGTACGACCGCGCTGGCATCATCGACACCCGTTCGGTCGCCCCGCGCTCCGGGCCACCGCCGGTGCCGCCGCTGTCGGTCATCGGGCCGAGCTTCGCCGGTGCCCTGGCCGGACTCATCGCCGAAGAGGATGGCCGTCGGCTCGTTCGCCTCAAGCTGCATCCTGCCGTCGACGAGAGCCGCCCGTGGGAGCGGCCGTGCATCGTCCAGCTCGCCGTGCGCTGGGAGCCCGTCCGGGCGGCCACGATGCGCACCAATGAGCTCGCCGGTGAGGTCGTGCGCGCCTTCGCGCGGGCGCTGGAAGTGGCCGGCAGCCCGTCGTGAGCCTCGGTCGGCGGTCGGCCGCGGCGCTCGAGGGCGCGGTCTCCGACCCTGGATCCTGGCCGCTCGGGATCCTCGGCTTCCTCGTCCGCGGCGGCGTCGTCGTGCTCGCCCTGCCCATCCTGACCCTGCCGAGCCCGGTCGGCGTGGGCACCATCCTGGGGCCGGCAGTGGTCTCGACGGGCCGTATCGAGGGACCGCTTCGAAGCCTGCTCATCGTCGCGATCACGGCGTTCACCGCCACCGTGGCCATCGCCGTGCTGCTGGCGGCAGTCGTCGGGTCGCTGCTTCACGAGCGCTGGGGGATCGCGGGCGCAGCCGCGGGACGTGGCGCGGTCGGGCGCCTGGCGACAGGCGAGATCCTCGCGCTCGTCCCGCTCGGTGCCGTCCTCGCCGTGACCCTCGCCCGGGTCGTCGATGACGTCCGGAGCGAGCTTCTGCTGCCGGGCGACCTGACCGTGTCCTTCGTGGCGCGCATCGTGGCGCGCTCGGCGCTGCCACTCGCCGTGCTCGTCGGCGCGCTTCTGGTGACCGAGGCGCTGGACGGGCTGATCTCGCGACGCGTCCTCGTTCGCGACCGCCGCCCGCTGATCGGGCTGCCGGCGCTGGCGAGCATCGTCGGCACGGCCGCGGTCGGCTGGCTGACGACGCTGGTGGTGCTCGTGCCCGGCCTCGCCATCATCGGTGCGACCTGGGGCGCAGCCCATGTCGCCTGGTCGCGCCTGTCTGGCCCCGTCCCGGGCTCGGCGGACGCAGCGTTGGCGATGGTCGCGACCATGGCCCTGGTCGCCGTCTGGGTCGGGGTCCTGCTCCTGTGCGGCATCGCCTCGCTCGTCCGGGCTCACCTCTGGACCAGCCGCGTGAGCGCGGAAGGGGACTGGACGAAGGTCGGACACTAAGGGCCATGGAAGGTGAGGTGCTCGGGAACCGCACTGGACGCTGTCCCACGTGCGCGGCCGCCGTCGAGCCCGAGTGGCTGACATGTCGATCCTGCGGCGCCATCCTGGCCGCCGTCCGTCGCCCCTCGCAGACGGGTGCCGCTCCTCCTGCCGCTACGACAGCGTCGAGCCCGCCCGACCCCGTGCCGCCAGCCGGGGCACAGGCGTCAGGCCCGGCTTCAGTGGTCCCTGGCTGGCCGGCGCCGCCTCCGCCGCCGGCGGAGCCGCAGCCTCCGACGACGCCGTCGGTCCACACGGCGGCCATCCCGATCGGTGCCGCACCCTCCGTCAACGCCGAGCTCGGACCGAACCAGTGGTATTCGGCGCGGGCTGGCGCGACGACGCCAGACGACGACGACGACGCCGGGCAGCCGCCCTCGCCTGCTCGGGAGCCGAAGGCGGGCATCTTCGCTGACCTTCCGCTGGCCATCCCCGACAGCGCCGGCGGCCGCATCGGGGCGCTTGGCCTGACGCTCGTGGCCGTCGCGTTCTTCCTGCCCTGGTCGCCTCTGCTGCCGGGCATCAGCCTGTTCGACGCCTGGGGCTTCAGCCGCGGCAGCCGCATCCTCGTCTTCCTGGTCGACCTCGTGCTGCTCTTCCTGGCCGTCCAGCCGGTAGGCCTGAGCGCTCGGGTCCGCACCGGCTGGCTGCCGGCGCTCTTCGGGATCTTCGTGGTCGGCATCTTCTGGGAGAAGGTCGATGCCATCTCGGTCATCGGTCCGGGAGCCTGGCTGTTCGTCATCGGCGGTTCGCTGAGCCTGATCGGCGGTCTGCTGACGCTGCTCGGCCGCGAGCCGGAGACAGCGGAACCGCCCGCATCGTGACGGGGAACGTCACGCCCGGCACCCCTTACACGTCTTCTGCCGAGCGGGTCCGTGCCTCGCGGCGGGGCACCCGGCGAGCCGACGACCCCTGCTACACTCGCGCCGGCCCGCGAGACCACACGAGCGCTAGGAGGCCACCCGCCCGGACCTGATGGAACAGATCCTCGACACGATCGGCCAGTTCTTCCAGAGCATCCTGGACAATCCGACGGTCCAGCTCGGCTTCCAGCTCATCGCCATCTACGTGGTCATGCTCTGGCTGGCGACGGCTCTGTGGGCCTACAAGGACATGAGCCGCCGGACCGCCAATCCGATCCTGCCCTACCTGGCAGCGGCCTTCATCGTCGTCTTCACCCCCGTCTTCTTCATCTTCGCGGCCGTCGTCTACAAGATCGTCCGACCAGGAGAGACGATCGCGGAGGCCAACGAGCGGGCGCTGGCCGAGGAGGCGATGCTCGTCGAGGTCGAGGCCCAGGCGCACTGCGCCAACTGCCATCGCCGGGTCGAGCATGACTGGATCATCTGCCCCAGCTGCCGCAACCGCCTGCGGCGCGTCTGCCCGAACTGCAGCAAGCTCGTCGAGCTCGACTGGTCGCTGTGCGCCTGGTGCGGCAAGGACTTCGAACGGCCTGAGCTGCTGCGCGACACGACGACGACCAGGATCCCCGTCCGCTCGAGGACCATCGCGGCGGCGACCGTGGACGACGCGACCGTCCCGGCGCCCGTCGAACCGAAGCGGCGGACGGCCTCCTCTCGGTGACCGAGCCCCGGTCGACGGGACCGGACGGCGACGCACCCGATAACGACCACCCAGATCCTGGCGCGCCAGGTCTGGTGTCTGATGCGCCCCCGTCCACGGATGGGTCCGACGCCCTGCAGTCGACCCGCGGACCAGAGACCATGCCGCCCGGCGGCGGTCCGCCGGCTGCCGGCGTCTTCAGCCTCGACCGACCGGCCAGCGGCCTCTATCTGGTCGCCTGGCTGCTGACCGGCATCGGCCTCGCGACCCTCATCATCGCGGTCATCTCGACCGCTGGCGCCCGGTCACAGCTGGCCATCGCGGGGCTGGCGGCGATGAGCCTCGGGCTGGCAGCGGCCTGCGGCTCCCAGGTCGTCGAGCGGCGGGTCTCGCGACCGGAGGCGGCCTATCGCGGCCCATCGCCGGTGCTCGGCTTCTTCACGGCCGCCGTGCTGAGCGGCAGCGCGGCAGTCGTGCTGGGCATCGCTGGGCTGATCGATCCCGCAGCTGGCTCGGGCTTCCTGCTGGGACTGCTCGTGGTCGCGGCGGGCTATCTCGTGGTCGTCGTCTTCTTCGTCGTCCGGACCGGCGCGCTGACATGGGTCCAGATGGGCTGGCCGGCGGGACCAGGGCGCATCAGCCGGCTCCTGAGCGACGCCGGTTTTGGGTTGATCGTGACCGTGCCCGTCCTAGTGCCCGTGCTGCTGGGAGCCGGCATCCTGGCCTCCATCCTGGATGTCCAGCCGACCGGCCGCATCCCGCCCGTCGAGGGCGTGACGGCCACCATCCTCGTCGTGCTGGGAGCGGCGGTCGTCGCTCCGATCGCCGAGGAGGTCTTCTTTCGCGGCTTCGCCTTGAGCGCCTGGCAGCGCGACCTGGGCCCACGGTCGGCCCTCGTCCGCAGCGCCGTCTTCTTCGCACTCGTCCACATCGCCAACGTCGGCGGTGCCACATTCGGCGACGCGGCACGCGAGGCCATCCTGCAGGTCGCGGTCATCGTGCCCCTCGGTTTCGTACTGGGATGGGCCTACCAGCGCCGCGGGATCGGTGCCTCGATCGCTGGCCACATCGGCTACAACGGGACGCTCCTCATGCTGGCCGCCATCGCCGGGCAACTCGGGGGTGGGGCGCCGGCCTGAGCCGGTCCGCACGGAGCACGCAAGGGGGGCGGCTGACCTCAGGCACGCTGCGACAACCGGACGGGAAGTGCCCGATGAGCCAGCCTGCCTACGATGCCCTGGCTCTCGGGTCCGGATGGCGGGGGAATCGGCGGGCTCCGTCATCCGGGCCCGGAGCACCATCCTGCCGCCGGTCCACGGGGTGCTTCGATGGCGCTCGATCCGAACGTCCTGCCTGCATCACGAAACGATCGCGTGGCAGCAGTCCGGGCCACAGCAGCCCTCGGCGTCCGGAAGATCCGGGAGCTGCCGCCCGACGAGCGCCCTCGCGAGCGGCTGGCTGCGCGTGGCGCTGCCGGGCTCTCGAACGCGGAGCTGATCGCGCTCCTCTGGGGGACGGGCTCGAACGGTCGGACGGCGCTCGATCTGGCCGTCGAGGCGCTGGCCGAGCATGACGGTCTGGCCGGCCTGTCACAGGCGAGCGTGGTCGAGCTGGAGGCGATCACGGGTGTCGGGACCGCGCGCGCCGCTCGCCTGTCGGCCGCGTTCGAGCTTGGTCGGCGGTTGCTGGCCGATTGGCCCACCGGCCGCTTCGCGGTCCGCGGGCCGCGCGACCTTGCCGATCGCCTCATCCTGCAGATGGGCCGGCTGGAGCGGGAGGAGCTGCGCGTCGTCCTGCTCAACACGAAGAACGTCGTGCTGGCCGTCGAGACCGTCTACCGGGGGAACGTCTCGGCCTCGTTGGTTCGCGTCGGTGAGCTGTTTCGCGATGCCATCCGGCAGCATGCGGCCGGCATCATCCTCGTCCACAACCACCCGTCCGGCGATCCGACACCGAGCCCAGACGACCTCCACCTGACGGCGGAGGCGGTGGCGGGAGGCCGGCTCCTGGACGTGCCCGTGCTCGACCATCTCGTCATCGGCCACGATGTCTATGTCAGCATGCGCGACCGAGGCATCCCGTTCGATCGGCCTGGTGGCGGTCGCTGAGCGACGCCCGGTCGCGAGCATGCGATCCGCCATGCGACGATGGCCGAGCCATGGACGACCCTCTCAAGCGAATCGTCGCGATGGGCTACGACCGCATCGCGGACCGCTACCTGGCATGGGCTGAGGCGGTCAAGGGGGATCCGCGGGAGCGGATGCTCGAACGGTTCGCCGCCGGGCTGATCGAGGGCTCTCGCGTCCTCGAGCTCGGCTGCGGGGCGGGTGTGCCGTCGACGCGATGGCTGGCTGGCCGGTTCGAAGTCGTCGGCATCGACATCTCTGGCAGGCAGATCGACCTGGCGCGCGGCAATGTGCCGGAGGCGGCCTTCATCCACGGTGACTTCACCGCGCATGGTTTCGCGGACGGGTCGTTCGATGGCGTCGTGGCCCTGTACGCCATCTCGCACGCGCCGCGTGATGCGCATGCGCGCCTGTTCGCAGACATCCATCGCTGGCTGACTCCGGGCGGACGCTTCCTGGCGACGCTCGGCGCGACCGATGCGCCCGACTGGACTGGCGAGTGGCTCGGCGACCCGATGTTCTTCAGCAGCCACGACGCCGAGAAGAACCGACGCCTGCTCCGAGCGGCTGGCTTCGAGCTTCGGACCGACGAGATCGTGGCGATACGAGAGCCGGAAGGCGACGTCAGCTTCCTTTGGATCATCGCCCACAAGCCCGGCCGGCTGGCGTCGGCGCGATAGGCTCGAGCGGGTCAGGCGTGGAAGGGCGCGTATACTGCACCGGCTCTCCAGCACGTCACAGCGCGCGACCGGCCCATCTCGGCCCGCGCGCCGCCCCGCCTCGTTGAAGCCACGACCCTGCGAAGGAATCGCTCCGCATCATGTTCGACGCCCTCCTCGGCATCTTCTCCCGCGACATCGGCATCGACCTCGGCACGGCCAACACGCTCGTCCATGTCCGTGACCGGGGCATCGTCATCAGCGAGCCGAGCGTGGTCGCCATCGAGGCCCGATCGAAGAAGGTGCTGGCCATCGGTGCCGAGGCCAAACGCATGGTGGGGCGGACACCGGCCAACATCATCGCCGTTCGGCCGCTGCGCGACGGGGTCATCAGCGACTTCGACGTCACCGAGCAGATGATCAAGTACTTCGTCCACCGGGTCCACGACCGGGTCGGGCTCATCCCTCGCCCGCGCATGCTGCTGGGCATCCCGTCGGGCGTGACCGAGGTCGAGAAGCGCGCCGTCCGCGATGCGGCCCTCAACGCCGGTGCCCGCTGGGCTCGGCTCATCGAGGAACCGATGGCGGCGGCCATCGGCGCCGGCCTGCCGGTCTCGGAGCCCTCGGGCAGCCTCATCGTCGACATCGGCGGCGGCACGACCGAGGTGGCCGTCATCAGCCTCGGCGGCATCGTCGTCAGCCGGAGCATCCGCATCGGCGGCGACGAGATGGACCAGGACATCGTGACCTACGCCCGTCGCGAGTACAACCTGCTGCTCGGCGAGCGGACGGCCGAGGACATCAAGATCGCCGTCGGCTCGGCCTACCCTGGGGAGCATGACCAGCAGCACGTCACGCTCCGTGGCCGCGACCTCCTGACCGGCTTGCCGCGGGCGGTCGAGATCGGCGCCGATCAGGTCCGCGACGCCATCGAGATCTCCGTCCAGCAGATCGTCGACACCATCAAGGACACCATCGAGGAGACGCCGCCGGAGCTGGTCGCCGACATCATGGACCAGGGCATCGTGCTGGCCGGGGGCGGCGCGCTCCTTCAAGGTCTCGACCGTCGTGTGGCCGAGGCGACCCAGATGCCCGTCCACGTCGCCGACGACCCGCTGACCTGCGTCGTGCGCGGCACGGGCATCGTCCTCGAGGAGCTGGACAGCATGGAGCGCACGCTCGTCGCCGAGACCTACTCGCGCCCGCCGCGCTGACGTCCGGGATCATCGGGAGCGACCACGATGTTCGCCACCAGCTCCGGTCGACGGCGGGGCATCGCCTACGTCCTGCTCGTGGCCGCCTCGCTCCTGCTCATCGCGCTCAGTGGATCCGGCGCGCTGGTCGACCTGCGGGCCGGCATCGGCTACGCGCTGACCCCCATCCAGGAGGCGCTGACCGGTATCACGCGCGGGGCCACGTCGATGGTCACGACGGTCGGTGAGATCGACCAGCTGCGTGAGGACAACCGCTCCCTGGAGTCGGAGAACGTGGCCTTGGAGGCGGAGAATCGGCGGCTCCAGAGCCTGGTGACGACGAACGCCAGCCTGAGCGCCCTGCTCGGCATCCGCTCCACGCTCGACTATCGGACGGTCGCCGCCGAGGTCATCGGCCGCGAGATCAGCCAGTCGGAGCGTGTCGTGACCCTCAGCTCGGGCAGCGACCAGGGGATCAGCGTCGGCGACGTCGTCCTGGCCGACGGCGGCGCGCTGGTCGGGCGAGTCGTCGAGGTCGGCCCCAACTTCAGCCGGGTCCTCCTCATCAGCGACACCCGCTCGACGGTCATCGGCCTGGTCCAGCCGAGTCGGGCGACCGGCAACATCCAGGGTCAGCTCGGTGGCGCGTTGCTGATGACCCAGATCCCGACGACCGAGGAGGTCAAGGTCGACGACGAGGTCGTCACCGCCGGCATCGATCTCGGCGACGGCGTCCGATCGCCGTTCCCCAAAGGGCTCCTGGTGGGCCGCGTGGTGGACGTCCAGCGCGACGCCGCCTCGGTCGTCCAGATCGCCCTGGTCGACCCCGCTGTCGCGCTCGACAAGCTGGAGTACGTGCTGGTCATCACCGACTACGAGGGCGGCATCCCGATCGGACCGGAGCCATCCGCCTCGCCCGGTAGCGAAGGTGGCGGCAGCGGCCCGAGCAATTCGCCCGAGGCCTCGCCATCGGTCTCACCGGGCGGCATGCCGATCGAGCTGCCCTCGCCCTCGCTCCAGCCGGCGCCCTGACGCCCGGCCCTGCGTCGGTCGGCGTCAGGGTTCAGGAGTCGGCGTCGGGATGACGAGCTGCTGTCCGACCTCGATGAGGTTGGCGTTCTTGAGCTGATTGGCGGCCACGATCGCGGCCACGGTGACCTTGTACTTGGCGGCGATCTGGGTCAGGTTCTCACCGCGTTTGACCGTGTGCACGAGGGGCGTCGGCGAAGGCTCCGGGCTGGGCGTCGGCGACGGTGCGGCGCTCGGCCTGGCGGTCGGGACCGGTGGCGCGGTGGGGCGCTCGGTGGGCGGGGCCAGCGTCGCCGGGGGCGGCGATGCGTCGACGAGGCCGGGCAGCAAGCTGGCGGCGCCGAAGCCGAGCGCCGCACCCATGGCCAGGACGATGAGCACGCCGATCAGTATCAAGAGCAGGCGGGTGGCGCAACCGCGCCGAGGGGCGACATCGACGTCGGTGACCCGGTAGCTGTCGGCGGGTCGCGCGGCAGCGGCCGGGGCCTCGGCCTC
The DNA here is from genome assembly GCA_963833535.1 of uncultured Chloroflexia bacterium. Lineage (GTDB taxonomy): Bacteria > Chloroflexota > Limnocylindria > Limnocylindrales > CSP1-4 > CSP1-4. The sequence continues at coordinate 13,178 of CAWHYC010000002.1, forward strand.
CGCCGCCTGCTCTGCTGCCAGGGCCTCGGCGGCGCGGTCCGCCTCGTCCACCCCAGCCGCTGGCTCGGCGGTGTCCATGGCGTCGACCGCGACCGCGACCACGGCCGCGGTCGTCTTGCTCCGACGCTTGCGTTTCGGCGCGGGCGTGGCCTCGGATGCCTCGTCGGTCACATCGCGCGACTCGGGCGCATCGGTGGCCTCGGATCCGTCGCTCGGCTCGCCCGGCGTGGTCGGGTCGGGCTCGAGGGCCTCGTCCTCGCCGGCCGGCTCGTCGATGTGGGCCACGGTTCCCTCCCAGCACGGCAGGCGCCGCGACGATGCCATCGTGCCACACCCCGGGATCGCGGTGTCCATCGACACCGGGCAGAAGGCCTACGACCGGCGTGACCTTCGCGGCATAGGCCAAGCGACCCAGGGCCGCGAGGCTACCAGGACGACCGCTGGGCACGCCATGCCCGGTCGCCCTGCTTGGAGTCCCTGTTGCTGCTCCCCGCCGCCACCGCCGAGCGATCCTCGGGCCGACCCGCCGCGACCCTGCTGGTGATCATCGTGACGGCTGCCGTGATGGCGCTCGCGATGGGCCTGGCGCCGGCCTCGGCGGGCAAGGTCGAGGCGGCTGGTCAGCTCAAGGCCGTCGTCATCGTCGGGCCAAGCGGCAGCCTGCAGAGCAGCAATAACGCGGCCGGCAAGGCCATCGCCGACGTCGCCGCCTCCTACGGCATGGACGTCAGGCGGATCTTCCACCCATACGCGACCTGGTCGAAGGTGCTCGACAACATCCAGGGGGCGTCGATCGTCGTCTACCTCGGCCACGGCAACGGCTGGCCGAGCCCCTATTCGCCGTACCAGGAGGACACCAAGGACGGCTTCGGGCTCAACGCCTCGGCGGGCAGCTCGACCGTCAAGTACTGGGGCGCGACGCCGATCGCCAGATCCATCGACCTGGCGCCCAACGCCGTCGTCCTCCTCAACCACCTCTGCTATGCGAGCGGCAACAGCGAGCCCGGCCGCGCCGACCCCAGCCAGACGACGGCCAAGCAGCGCGTCGACAACTACGCCAACGGCTTCATCCGCGCCGGCGCCCGCGCAGTCTTCGCCTACGGCCACCAGGATGTCTCGTCGATCATCAGGGCGCTGATGGCGACGCACCAGACGATGGACGAGATCTTCATGGGCAACGGCTACCGGGGTGGCCGTGACATCCGCTTCCCGAGCGCGCGGGTCTCCGGTTACGACGTCCACATGGATCCCGAGAGCAGCACCGGTTACTACCGATCGCTGGTCGGCAAGCTCTCGATGACGGCCAAGGACGTGACCGGGGCACCATACGCGCGGACCGACCTCGTGCCCACGAGCTTCGTAGTGCCGGGCCTCGGACGTGTCGACGGGACGCTCACCGCGGACGTCTTCGACGCCCCGGGAGGCTCCGTCGTCGGCGCCCTCGATGCGGGCACGCTGGTCGGCCTCAGCGAAGGGCCCGTGATCGGGCCCGACGGCCGCGCCTATCTCGGCGTCGACTCGCCGACCGAGGGCTACGTCCCGGTCGACCAGTTGGACCCGGAGGATTCGACCGGACCTCGCCCCTGGGAGATCGAGCCCGACCCCCTGGCCTTCTCGCCGAATGACGATGGCTCGGTCGATGCGCTGGGTGTCGACGTGACCTGGAGTGAGGACGCCGACTGGACGGCCAAGGTCGAGGAGGCCGATGGAACCGACCTCGACACGTGGACCGGCGATGGCGATACCGCAAGCTTCAGCTGGGATGGCTTGGGCTCAGGCGGTGCGGCGCTGCCCGACGGCAGCTACAAGTTGACCGTCGGCGCCAGCGACACGCTGGGCAACGCCGGCGGCAGCACCACGCGGACGGTGACCATCGACACGCAGCCGCCGAGCCTCGATCTGACCGGAGCCGCGGCTGACGCGTCCAGCCCTGATGCCGCTCGCACGTTCACGCCCAACGGCGACGGTCTGGCCGACACGCTTGGCTTCGGGTACGACGTCTCGCAGGTCGGCAAGATCGAGCTGACCGTGCGCGACGACGCGGACGTCGTCGTGCGCCACGACTGGATCGGGGCTGCGTCGGGGACCGGGGCCGTGGATTGGGACGGTCGGGCAGACGACGGATCGTCGGTCGCCGATGGCCACTATGAGGTCAGCCTGCGAGCCAAGGATCCGGCCGGCAACAAGAGCGGCACGGTCACGTCGCACGCGCTCGTCCTGAAGGCGCTCAAAGGCGCCTCGCGATCGCCGACGCGCATCTACTCCGCCGACGGCGACAGCCTCGCCAAGTCGACCACGATCAGCTTCACGCTGACGAGATCGGCCACGCTCGACTGGACGATCCTGCGGCCCGACGGCACCGTGCTGCTGACGAAGATGGCCGGCACGGCCGCGACCGCTGGCGGCTACAGCTGGACCTGGAACGGCAAGGACGCTGCGGGCGCCTACGTCCCTGACGGCACCTATCAGAGCCAGATCTCGGCCACGACCTCGGCCGGCACCGTCAGCCAGAAGCTCTCGATATTCGTCGGCGCCTTCAAGATCACGCCATCGACGATCACCCTGACGCGCGGCAAGAAGGTGACCGTGACCGTGGTCACCAGCGAGAGCCTGAGCTACAACCCCCGCCTGGTGGTCTATCAGCCGGGGCTTCCGTCATACAAGCTGGTGACGACGAAGATCGGCAGCTCGACGTACTCGGTGACCTTCACCGTCAAGTCGGGCGGTGCCGCCGGCACCGTCAAGCTGAAGGCGTACGCGCGCGACGGCGGCGATCGACTCCAGCGTTCGTACCTCGCGGCCGCGCTGGAGTAGCCCGGAGCCGTCCGCGCTCGGCAGACGTCGTGGCCTCGTCGATCCGGGGCCGGTCATTTGACGGCGGCCCTACGATCGGCGCCATGGCAGATCGCGTCGCAGCTGGCTCTTCCGGCGAAGCCCACCGAGGGGCGGCGCGCCTGACCGGCGACCAGGTCGAGGCCATCGATCGGTTCCCCGACGCCAACCCGAATCCGGTCCTGCGCTTCGACGATGATGGACACCTCATCTACGCCAACCCCGCCAGTGCCGGTGTCCTCAAGGCGCTCGGCGTGAGCGTCGGTGAACGCCTGCCGGCGGATGTGCGAGCGCGCTTCGAGTCGGTGGTCGAAGGCCGCGGCTTCGTCGAGTTCGTGGCTGACAGTCGGACCTTCGCGGTCTGGCCGGTCCCCATCCCCGACCTGGCCTTCACCAACCTCTATGGCATGGACGTCACGGCCGAGCGAGCGATCGTGAAGTTCCCCGACCAGAATCCCAATCCGGTCTTTCGGATCGATTGGCAGGGGATGCTGGTGTATGCCAATCCGGCCAGCTCCGGTCTCATCGCAGGGCTCGGCATCGCGGTCGGCGAGTGCCTGACCGACGTGCTGCGCGACGACCTCCTCGATCGGGTTCGGGCCGGCGATCGCGCCGTCGTCGAGGTCGCGTCCGGCGGCGCCATCTACGCGCTGCTGCCGGTCGACGTGCCCGAATTCGGGTTCATCAACGTCTACGGCACCGACATCACGGCGGTCAGGGAAGGGGAACGCCTGGCCCGTGAGAACGAGCGATTGCTGCTGAACATCCTGCCCGAGCCGATCGCGCGGCGATTGCGGGATGGGGAGCCGCTGATCGCGGATCGCTTCGACGACGTGACCCTGCTCTTCGCCGACATCGTCGAGTTCACGCGACTGTCCTCGACGCTGTCAGCAGCCGAGCTGGTCGGCGTTTTGAACGACGTCTTCTCGGCCTTCGATGCCCTCGTCGAGCGCCACGGGCTGGAGAAGGTCAAGACCATCGGCGACGCGTACATGGTCGTTGGCGGCCTGACCGAACGATCCGACGATCACACGGAGCGCGTCGCCGACATGGCGCTCGAGCTGGCCGCTGCCGTCGGGCGGATCGAGCGCGCGGTCCAGCTCGGCGTCGCCTTCCGCATCGGCATCAACTGCGGGCCGGTCGTGGCTGGCGTCATCGGCACGCGCAAGTTCATCTACGACGTCTGGGGCGACACGGTCAACCTCGCCAGCCGGATGGAATCGCTCGGCCAGCCCGGCCGGGTGCAGGTCACGCATCCGGTCATGGAGCGGCTCCGCGGGGCCTTCGACTTCGAGCCTCGGGGGCTCATCGATGTCAAGGGCAAGGGCCCGACCCCGACCTACTTCCTGCTCGGGCGCGCGGGCACGGATGCCGTGGGCGCCGACGCTATGAGCGACCGCACGGCGAGCTCGACCGATCGGTCAGGCTCGAACCTCTGACGAACTGGCGGTCGCGACATCGATGTGCGGATCAGATCGGGCGGGCGCCGGATCCGTCCGACCTGCCTCGAGACGAGCGAGGAGGGGCAGCGCCCCGAGTCGGCTGAGCGTTTCGCGGGCGCCATCGGTGGTCGCGGCCGCCTCGGGCATCTCCACTTCGGTCGGGTCGAGCACAGTGGCCAGATCCAGCGCGGCCATCACTTCATCAAAGGCGAGCCCAAGCTTGCGCCAGCCGCGCAACGACTCCCGATAGCCGGCCACGGCGTCGGCGCGGCGGCCCTCCAGGGCTGCCAGCCCGGCGCGCAGCGTGATCTTGTCCAGCCCCATCGCCTGCCCGCGCACGACCGACGACTCCAACCGCGCGATGATCGCGGTCGCGCCCGCGGTGTCTGTGTTCCAGAGCGCAGCACGCGCCGCCAGGGGCAGGCTGATCGGCGCGAAGTAGTTCACAAGGCTGGCCGACGCTTCGGCTTCGCGCTGGGCGTCGGCGAACCGGCCGGCGGCCAACGCGGCCCAGGCTCGGCCCCAACGAACGTAGGCCGCGTACTGGGGATCTCCGGCCATCGTCGGCATCAGCGCGTCGGCCGCCGCAAGGTCCGGGCCTGGATCGTCGCCGGTGACCGCCCGCAGGACGGCGCGGTCCACATAGAGCTCCAGGTAGAAGCCGCCGGTGATCTCATTCTCCAGCCACTCGTCGACGAGCGCCGCCGCCCAGGACCACTCGCCCGCCCGGAAGGCGCACGAGAAGGAGTTGCCGACCATCATGAAGCCGTAGGCGGCCGAGCCCCGCCGGCCTGCGATCTCCAGGCCCTCACGAGCCATGGCGAGGCCGGAGACGGGATCGTCGTACTGCGCCCGAAAGGTGAGCGAGGTCCGGGCGTTCCGGTCCACTTCCTCCAGGCCATTGGCGACTGCCAACTCGTGCGCTCCGCTCAGGAGGATGTTCGCCTCCCGGGGCCGATCCAGGCGGTAGAGGGCGCCGCTCAGCTTCGAGAGCCCGGCGGCCGTCAAGGCCAGGAGGTCGAGGTGTTCGGCGACGGGCAGCATCCGCTCCAACCACGTCATCACCACGTCGTACTCGCCGCGCAGCGAGTAGCCGGACGCGATCCCCAGCATCAGCGCGGCCCCGGCGGCGGTCGACTCGAGGTCGCCGAACTCGTCCCACGCGGGAAGCACGACCGCAAGCACCCGATCGCCGTCGGTCCCAAAGAACACGAAGACGTCGGCGTACGCGGCCACAGCCTGGGCGATCCGCTCTCGGTCGCCGAGCTCGCGTCTCGCTTCGAGGGCCCCGAGGCCATGGCGCTCGGCGACCTCGGGCACCAGGCCGCGCATCGCGGATGCGAGCGCCCGCTCGTGGAGGTCCGCTCGATCCTGCGGATCCGGGCTGACGGCCAGGGCGTGCTCGAGGAAGGCGATCGCCTGCTCGTTCGAGCCGAGGGCGGCCGCCCGCTCGGCGGCTCCACGCAGGGCCACACGCGCCTGCGCCGCCAGGGCGTCAGCCTCGGGGCCGTCGGCTGCGTAGCCATGAGCCGCGAGGTAGTGGCCGGCGAGGGCCCCTGCCAGCTCGTCCGTACCCAGCGATTCGAAGTACCGCGCCGCGGCGAGGTGGCGCACCTTGCGGTCCTTCTTCGCCAGGGTGTTGTACGCGACCTCCCGGATCAGTGCCTGCACGAAGGCATACTGGCCCCGCTCGGGCGAGCGGGGATCGACCTCCTGGACGAGCAGTTCGCGCCGCACCAGCGCTCGTAGACGAAGATCCAGTGCTGTCACGTCGGCGCCGGAGATGGCCGCCAGCCCTGCCGGCGTGAAGCTCTGGCCGAGGACGGCGGCGTCCGCGATCAACCCTCGATCAGCGCTGTCGAGCTCATCGAGACGCGCGGAGATGAGGGCCGTCAGGGTTTCGGGCACGGCGAGGTCGGACAGGTCGTCAGCGGGTTGATAGACGCCTCCCTCGAGGACCAGCCTGCCCTGTGCCAAGAGCATCCTGACGGTCTCGACGGCATACAGCGGCACGCCGTCGGCGCGGGTCACGATCGCGTCGCGGGCGGCCGTGGGTAGTCCCGGAACGAGGCCGCCAAGCAACTCACGCATCGCCTCCACAGGCAGCGGCTCGAGGTGGACCGAGGTGAAGCTGCGCTTGCCTGCGCCCCAATCCGGCCGTCGCTCGAGGAGTTCGGGGCGGGCCAGCGTCAGGATGAAGATCGGGACATTCCGGCTCCACTCGAGCAGGTGGTCGACGAAGTCCAATAGCCCCGAGTCGGCATGGTGGAGATCCTCGAAGACCATGACCACGGGGTCCGTCGCGGCGAGCCGCTCGAAGAAGGTTCGCCAGGCGCCGAACAGCTGTTGCGAGCTCACGCCGGCGTCGATCCCGAGCAGCGACAGGAGGGCAGGCTCGATCCAGGCTCGCTCCGTGGCGTCGGGGACGTGCTCCTCCAGCATTCCGGCGATGGCCGCACGCGTGGTCGGCTCATCGGCATCCTCATGGAGCCCGGCGCGGCCGCGGACCATCTCGCCGAGGGCCCAGAAGGTGATGCCCTCGCCATACGCCGGAGAACGTCCGTCGTGCCACCAGACTCGCTCGACGAGTCCGTCGATGTACTTCAGGAACTCCCACGCCAGGCGCGATTTGCCGATGCCCGCCGGGCCCATGACGCTGACCAGCCGCGGTCGGCCTTCCCGGCCGGTCGCGTGGAAGAGATCCTTGAGCTGACGCAGCTCTTCGTCCCGTCCGACGAACGGCGCCTCCAGGGCCTCCGAGCGCCCGACGCCGCCACGCTGCGCCACGACGCGCAAGGCACGCCAAGCCGGGATGGGACTGACCTTGCCTTTCAGGACCTGGTCGGCGGCTGCCTCGAAGACGATCGCGCCGGCCGCCGCGCGCTGGGTCGCCTCGCCGACGAGCACGGTCGAGGGCGGGGCCACCGACTGAAGCCGGCTGGCCATGTTGACCATGTCGCCACTGACCATGCCCTGATTCAAGGCGCCGACGGTCACGGCCGCCTCGCCGGTCACGATGCCGGCCCGAACCTCGATGCTGGGGCCGAGGTCGCGGACGGCGTCGACCAGATCGAGCGCGGCACGGACGGCGCGCTCGGCGTCATCCTCGTAGGCGACGGGCGCGCCCCAAAGCGCCATGACCGCGTCGCCGATGAACTTCTCGATCGTCCCGCCGTAACGGCGGATGGTCTCGGTGACGGTCGCGAAGTAGCGGTTCTGGAGGTCGCGCACCTCCTCCGCGTCGCGGTCCGCAGCGTAGGCGGTGAAACCGACGAGATCGGCAAACAGGACGCTCACGATACGCCGCTCGGCGGTCGCCTCCGGTGACCGCAGCTCGGTCGTATCCTGGGCGCTGACTGCGGGGACCGCCGCACGCGGAAGTGCGCCCGCCATGGGCGTTGCGCATTCCGAGCAGAACTTGGCGGCCGGCAGGCTCGTTGCGCCGCAGCTCGGGCACGTCGTCGCGAATGGCGCCGCGCACTCCATGCAGAAGCGCGCGCCGGCCAGGTTCTCGGTGCCGCAGCTGGTGCAGATCAACGCCTGTCTCGTCTCCGTGCTCGGTGGCGCCCCTGAGCGGCCATCATCGCCGCCGGACCCGCGGGTCGCTTGCTCAGGCTTGAGGATAGCGGAGGCGCCGGCGCACAGACCGCGCCTCAAGACCGGTCACTTGCCGGACTGGGCGACACGTGGTCTGATTCGACGCCCAATGCTCGCGATGAGGTCCAGGTGATAGCACTCGACGCTACCAGCCCACGACCATGAACCGAAGCCCTCGGCGGCTTGCCGCCATCGGGCTGGCCGTACTCCTGATCATCGGCGTGGGCTACGGCATCGTGACGTCGGTCGGCGATGCGCTGGGCCCGGGCTCCGTCGCGCTCCACGGGCTCATCGGGTCGGAGAAGGACCCCTTCTTCAAGGACCCGCGGGTGCAGGCCGCCCTCAAGCGCGGCGGCTTCGACGTGACGGTCTCGACCGCGGGCTCTCGCCAGATCGCCGGCGCCGACCTCTCGAAGGAGGACTTCGCCTTCCCGGCCGGCGTGCCAGCCGCGGAGAAGATCCGGCGCGACCATGCCGGCTCGAAGGCGTTCGTCCCGTTCTACACACCGATGGCCGATCGCCACGTGGAAGCCGATCGTCGACCTGCTCACGGCGGCCGGCGTGGCGCACACGTCGGGCAACGTCACGACCCTGGACGTGGCGGCCTACATGAAGCTCGTCGACGCGAACACGCGCTGGAAGGACCTGCCCGGCAACACGGCGTACCCGGTCAACAAGAGCATCCTCATCACGCTCGACGGACGTGCGTAAGTCGAACTCGGCGGCGATGTACCTGTCGCTCGCCTCCTACGTCGCGAACGGCGACAACATCGTCGAGAACGACGGCCAGGTGGCCCCGCTCATGGATCGCCTGGCCCCGCTCTTCCTGCGTCAGGGCTTCGTCGCCAGCAGCACCGAGGAGCCCTTCGAGGACTACCTCGTGCAGGGCATGGGCAAGAGCCCGATGGTCATGATCTACGAGAGCCAGTTCATCGCACGGGCGGCCGCCGCCGACGGCAGCATCACGCCCGGACATGGTCATCATGTACCCGGACCCGACCATCTTCTCGAAGCACACCTTCGTCGGCCTGACTCCGGACGGCATCCGCCTGGGGGAGTTCCTGGCCGACGACCCGGAGATGCGCGCCCTGGCCACGCGAGTACGGGTTCCGGACGACCGACACGCAGGCCTTCGCGAAGTTCGTGGCCGACCACCAGCTGGCGGTGCCCGCCAGCCTCATCGACGTCATCGACCCGCCCACGTACGAGACGCTCGAGGCGATGATCACGCGTCTCGAGGCGAGCTATTCGGGCCAGGACCTGCCCTCGTCGTCGCCGACCGATCCACCGGCCAGCGCGTCCCCCTAGGCCGATCCAGCGCAGCAGGAGCATCCCGATGACCGACCCATCGATCGAATTGACCGCCCCGTCGCCCACTCCGGCCGTGCCGGCCGCGGACCAGGCGTCGACCGCTCCCTCGACGGGGACGCTGGTCCTCGAGGCCCCGGCGCCGGTCACGGCCGTCGCCACCCGCTCGAGGCGGCCGGTGCCGTCCCGATCGGCCGCCGCCGACCAGGCCAGGCTCGACGCCATGGTCTCGAGCTACCTGGATGCGGTGGCCACCCTCGATCCTCACAGTCAGGCCTTCGCGGACAAGGTCAAGGACATCGGAAAGCTCGGCGACGACGACATCCGGGCGTCCGCCGCCGTCTCGAACCGATCTCCTCGAGAAGCCCCTCGCCGCGATGCAGAACGGTGGCCTGACCGAGACCTCGGCGGTCAGCAAGTCGCTCCTCAGCCTTCGCCGCCAGGTCGAGGAGCTCGACCCCGCGCGGCAGGGCGACATGTTCAGCCCGCACAAGCTCCTGGGCCTGCTGCCGTTCGGGGCGGGCGACAAGCTGCGCGACTACTTCGACAAGTACCGTTCCAGCCAGCACGAGCTCGACGCCATCATCACCGCGCTCTACCACGGGCAGGACGAGCTCCAGCACGACAACGCGTCGATCGAGCAGGAGAAGGTCAACCTGTGGGCGGTGATGGGCCGCCTGCGCCAGTACTCCTATCTCGCCCAGCGCCTCGACGACGCCCTGGCGGCCAAGATCGCGGCCATCGAGGCGAGCGATCCGGAGCGGGCCAAGGTCCTCAAGGAGGATCTGCTCTTCTCCGTCCGCCAGAAGAACCAGGACCTCCTCACGCAGCTGGCCGTGAGCGTGCAGGGCTACCTCGCGCTGGACATCATCCGGCGCAACAACGTCGAGCTCATCAAGGGCGTCCAGCGCGCCACGACGACGACCATCTCCGCTCTGCGCACCGCCGTCATCGTCGCCCAGGCGCTGGCCGACCAGAAGCTCGTTCTCGACCAGATCACGGCGCTCAACACCACGACGTCGAACCTCATCGAGTCGACGTCCGAGATGCTCCGCCAGCAGTCGACCGGCATCAACGAGCAGGCCGCCTCGGCGACCGTCGAGCTGGGCAAGCTCCAGGCCGCCTTCGACAACATCTACGCCACCATGGACGAGATCGACACCTTCAAGGTGGCCGCCCTCGACACGATGCAGACGACCGTGACCGCCCTCTCGGCCGAGATCAGCAAGTCCCAGGCGTACCTCGATCGGGTGCGCGCCAACGAGGCGCGGGGCTCGGGAATCGACGCACTGGGCACGGACGTGCGGTGAACGGCCGGCTCCGGCTCGCGACCGGAGGAGCCGTCGTCGCGATCCTCGCGACGCTGCTTTCCGGTTGTAGCGACACCGCGAGCCCGGACGCGAAGGATCCCAACACGCTGACCGTGATGGCCGGCTCGGAGGTCAAGGACCTGGCGCCGTTGCTGGCCGACATCAAGTCCGCCACCGGCGTCACGCTCGACATGCACTACTCGGGCACGCTCGAGGGCGCCGAGGCGATCGCGGGTGGCGCGGCCACCGACGTAGCCTGGTTCAGCAGCGGGCACTACCTGTCGCTTCTCCCCGGCGCCGGCAGCCGAGTGGTGGCGCAGGAGAAGATCATGCTCAGCCCGGTCGTCCTCGGGGTGAAGCAGAGCATCGCCGATCGGTTCGGCTGGACGAACAACCCGAACGTCACCTGGAAGGATATCCAGGCCAAGTCGGCTGACGGCTCGTTCAAGTTCGCGATGACCAACCCGGCGGCCTCGAACAGCGGCCTTGTCGCGCTCATCGGCGTGGCGTCCGCCCTGTCCGGCAGCTCCGACTCGATCGACACCGGGACCATCGACAAGGTCGCCCTGCGAGCATTCTTCAAGGGTCAGGCGCTGACGGCCGGCAGCTCGGGGTTCCTGGCTGACTCCTACCAGCGCGACTCGAGCGCTGTCGACGGCATCGTCAATTACGAGTCGATCCTGATGAGCCTCAACGCCGGCGGCAAGCTCGACGAGCCGCTCGCCCTCATCTATCCCAAGGAGGGCATCGTCACCGCCGACTACCCGTTCATGCTGCTCAACGCGGACAAGCGTGCGGCCTACGACAAGGTCACCGACTACCTGCGCCAGCCCGACGTCCAGCAGCGGATCATGACCGACACGATGCGCCGACCGGCCATCCCCGGCGTGCCGCTCGATCCGCGCTTCAACAGCCAGACGCTCATCGAGCTGCCCTTCCCGGCCAAGCTCGAGACCATCGACACGCTCATCACCACCTACCTCGACGAGGTGCGCCGGCCGGCCTCTGCCGATCTTCGTCCTCGACGTCTCGGGTTCGATGGAGGGCGACCGGCTGGACGAGCTCAAGGCGGCGATGAAAGCCCTGACCGGGACCGACCCGAGCCTGACCGGCAAGTTCGCCCGCTTCCGCGCCCACGAGCAGGTGACCATCATCACCTTCTCCGATCACGTCCTCGACAGTCGGGAGTTCACCATCGACGACACGGCGCCGGATGGGCCGGACATGACCGCCATCCGTGACTACATCGACAGCCTGGCGGCGGACGGCGGCACGGCCATCTACACCGGCCTCGAGCAGGCCTACCAGGCGGTCGCCGAGACCCAGGCCTCCGATCCGGATCGGCTCTACTCGATCGTGCTGATGACGGACGGCGAGAACAACGCCGGCGTGGAGCCCGACCAGTTCGCCCGCGATCTGGCCGCCCTGCCCGCTCCCGTGCGCGCGGTCCACACCTACCCGGTCCGCTTCGGCGAGGGCAGCAAGGACGCCATGGCGGAGATCGCGACGCTCACCGGCGGCGCGCCCTTCGACGCCACGTCCACGTCGCTGCAGACGATCTTCAAGCAGATCCGCGGCTACCAGTAGCCATGCGTCGGCTCGAGACCTTCCTCTATTCGCGTCGCAACATCGTCGGATCGCTGCTCGCCCTCGGCGGCCTGGCGCTGCACTTCGTGGGGCTCGTGGCCGGTCCGATCTGGCTGCCCATCACCATCGGCCTCTACCTCATCGGCTACCTGGTCGTGCCGGCGGAGCAGGGACTGGCGCTCCAGCTCGGCGCCGCCCAGGATGCTTCAGAGATCCGGGACGGGCCTGGAGCGGCTCCGCAAGGCGCTCCGTGGTCGGGTCGCTGACGACCTGTACGACAAGGTGGTGAGTATCGAAGGGTCGATCCTGGCCACGCTCGAGATCGAGAGCGGCGCTGCCGACGCGACCGACCCGAACGTCTTCCTCATCCGCCAGACGGCGCTCACCTACCTGCCCGATGCGTTCTCGAGCTATCTGCGGATGCCCCGCATCATGGCCGAGCGGCGTGCCATCGCCGGCGGCCGGACACCCCACGACGAGCTCCTCGACCAACTCGACCTCATGGACCAGCGCCTTGTCGACGTGGCCGACGACATCGCCCGGCATGACTCAGACAAGCTGCTGGCAAACGGCCGGTTCCTGGCCGAGAGGTTCGGTCGGAGCTCGCTCGACCTCGATGCCGAGGTCGTCCAGACGGCGGCAGCTGCCCCGCCACCGACCGAGGCCGAGGCCATCCCTGGGCAGGCTCGAGTGCCCGAGGCGGCTCCGGTCCCGGTCGAGGAGACGATCGAGGAACGCGAGCGGGTGCGCTGATGCCGGACGGCCCGCCCGAGGCCGGCGCGCCCGGGAACGAGCCGCCGCCGGGACTCGCGCTCGCCTTCTCCTGGCTCCAGCGCAACCTCGACGAGCTGACCGAGGCCTCCCGCCGCGCCGGGCCAGCCCCGGGGGCCGGCGCAGCCGCGCAGCCGCTCGGCCGGGTCCATGCGGCGGCGGCGCAGGCCGTCGAGAAGCCACCGACGGCGCCGGCTCGGAGCGGAGCGGGCCCTGTCACGCTCGGAGCCAGGCCGACGCCCCTGCTGGACAGCATCGGCCGGGATCTGACCAGGCTGGCCGCCGAGGGCTCGCTGGGGCCGGTCATCGGCCGCGAGGACGAGACGGCCTGGATGATCGAGGTCCTCGTGCGAAGCTCGAAGCGCAATCCGGTCCTGCTCGGGCCGGCCGGCGTGGGCAAGACGGCCATCGTCGAGGGCCTGGCCCAGCGCATCGTCGCCGGCCGGGTCCCGGAGCCGCTCAAGGGCGTGCGCATCGTGGAGGTGCCGATCGCCTCGCTGACGGCCGGGACGCAGTACCGCGGTCAGCTGGAGGAGCGCGTAGCGCAGCTCGTCACCGAGGCCAGCCAGCCCGGCATCATCCTCTTCCTCGACGAGATCCACCTCCTGGCCGGCGCCGGGCGGACGGACGGCGGCATGGGCGCCGACCAGGTGCTCAAGCCGGCGCTGTCTCGTGGCGACATCGCCGTCATCGGCGCCACCACGCCCGAGGAGTACCGGACCACGATCGCCGCCGACGCGGCCCTCGCGCGCCGCTTCACGACCGTCATCGTGCCCGAGCTCGATCGCGCCGCGACACGGCCGATCCTGATCAGTGTCCGCGACGCGCTCGCCCGCACGCGAGGCGTGACGGCCGACGACGCCGCGCTCGACGTCCTGCTCGACTTCGCCGACCGCTCGATCGTCAATCGCCGCTTCCCCGACAAGGCCATCGACCTCCTGGAGCAGGCCATCGCGGGGGCGATCGTGGGCGGGCGGACGACCGTGACCCGCGAGGACGCGCTGGCGACCACGCAGCGCTGGTCGTCCCGCGCATCGTCGACGCCGACGCTCGAGCGGTTCGGGCGCGACCTGGTCGGGCTGGCGCGGGAGGGCAAGCTCGGGCCGATCGTGGGTCGTGAGCGTGAGCTCGATGCCATCGTCGAGGTCCTCCTCCGGCGCACCAAGCGGAACCCGATCCTGCTGGGACCCGCAGGTTCGGGCAAGACGGCCATCGTCGAGGGCCTGGCCATCCGGATCGCGGCCGGCTCCGTCCCCGAGGGCCTGCGGGACATCCGCATCTTCGACGTGCCCCTGCTCTCGCTGGCCTCCGGGATCGCGGCCGAGCCGCCGCTGCTCGGCGATCTCCTGGTCGAGATCCGTCATCCGTCGGTGGTCGTCTTCTTCGATGAGATCCACCTGCTGGCCTCACCGCGGGTGCACGACCTGGCCGAATCGCTCAAGCCGGCCCTGGCCCGCGGCGAGATCGCGTGCATCGGAGCGACGACCGCCGAGGAGTACCAGGCCGACCTCGAATCGGAGACTGCGCTCGCCCGCCGCTTCACGGAGATCCCCGTCGAGCCGATGGATGCGACGGCCGTGCGCGCGGTGCTCGTGGCAGTGCGCGATGGCCTGGCGCGACAGCGCGGTGTCGTCGTCAGCGACACGGCCCTCGATGAGCTCGTGGCCCTCGCCGAGCAATTCCTGCCCAACCGATCCTTCCCTGACAAGGGCGTGGATCTCATCGAGCAGTCCGTCGCCTACGCGCTGACCCACGCTCGCACCGAGGTCGACGTGGCGACCGCGCGCGAGGCTGTCGCCACGCTCATCGGCATGCCGCTCGACCCGGCGCCGGCACTCACCGCGCTGGCTGGAGAGCTGCGCGACCGCGCGTTCCTCGACTCGGTCGCCTCGGCCGCCCTGCTCGGCCGGCTCGGCGTCTCCTTGCGCGGACTGGACGCTCGCCGGGCGCGGCCTGATGCCGTGGTCCTCCTGTGCGGCGACGCCTCGGGGGCGGCCGAGCCCCTGGCGAGCACCCTGGCGCGAACCATCTTCGGTCGCGAGACGGCGGTCATCGACATCGAGCTCTCGGGCATGACCGACAATTCCTCGATCTCGTCGCTGCTGGGATCGGCGCCGGGGCTCATCGGCTCGGATCGACCGCTGCCGCTCCACGAGCTTCGCCGGACGCCTTGGCAGGTCGTCCTCCTGCGCGGCCTCGACGCGTGCGCGACCTCCATCCGGGAGACCGTCGCGGCTGCGCTCGGATCGGGCGCCTTCACGGACGCCATGGGTCGGCAGATCCCGCTCGGCGCGGCGCTGGTCGTGCTGACTGCGCCCGTCCTGGACACGGATGGCGGCGCACCAGCAGCTGCGCACATCGCTCTGCGCCTGGGACCGGTCCTCGTCGCGGCCTGCGATGTCATCACCGGCACCGCGTCGAGCGCGCCGGCCGATGCCCGCCTTGGCTGGATCCGTCGCGAGCTGCTCGGCCCCCTGTCCGCTCGCCTCGCTCGTGCGGGATACGCGGCGACCTTCGACCCCGCCTTCATCGAATGGCTCGATCGTCGACTCCCGACCGATGGCACGCCGCTCGAGGGCTTCGTCGACCAGGAGGTCACCGCGCGCATCGTGACGGGCCTCCCGACCGCCTCCGGGCCGATCACCATCGGCATCGTCGACGACGCCCCATCGGTCATCGGTGGCGCGCAGGCGCCGGCCGCCGACATCGCCGGCTGATCGAGGTCGCAGCGCCCGCTCGTCGACCTCTCCGATGGAGCCGCCTCCAGCCACACCGGACCGCACCGTACCAGACGTCCGCGGGACCATCGGCCGATGGTCGGGTGGTGCTTCGACGCCTACGGTCAGGGCTGCGGTGGCATCGGCTCGCCGCGTCGGAGGTGCTCGTTGTCGCTGCGTCGGATCGCCATCGCCGTCATCCTGGCCGTCGGCCTGGTGCCGGTCGCGCCTGCCCAGGCCGCGGATCCGGACGGTCTCGTCGAGCGAGGCGGCCCGGCCCCCGGGACCTCCGCCCATTACGCGGACGCGCAGCGTCACGCGGGCGAGCGCATCGTCTTCAAGCCCGGCGGACGGGTGACCGTGCCCTTCAGGCCCCGACCCGGCGACGACTGGACGGTCGACGGACGAGCGCCGAAGTCACTCCCGCCCGGCGCGCTCTCGGGAGCGCAGATCGCGGCCGCGTCTTCGCCGCCTGCCGAGGGCTCGCCCGGTCCGTCGATGACACCCGAGCCACCCAAGCGGCCGGGCACCAGCGTCGACGGCCCGCAGTCGTGGATGTCGGATCGGATCCTGGCGGCCCCGGTCGGCAGCGGCGGCTTGCGACGCGAGGTCTTCGGCTTCCTGCCGTACTGGGAGCTGACCGACGCGTCGACCCGCCTCGACTACAGCGTCCTGTCGACGATCGCCTACTTCGGCGTCGGTGCCGACAAGGACGGCCACCTCATCAGGAAGCGCGCCGACGGCACGAAAGACGTCGGCTGGGCCGGCTGGACGAGCAGCGCACTGACCCGAGTCATCAACGACGCCCACGCCAAGCGGACGCGCGTTGTGTTGACGGTGCAGCGCTTCGCCTGGACGAGCAGTCAGACCGCGGCCACCAAGGCGCTCCTGGGCAGCTCGGACGCCCGCAAGACGCTGGCCGCCGAGGTCGCCAAGGCGGTCGTAGACCGCGGCGCCGACGGTGTCAACCTCGACTTCGAGCCTATCCCAAGCGGCTACGGTGACGAGTACGTGACCTTCGTCCGCCTGCTCCGCAAGGCGCTCGACGCACGAGCTGGCGGCTATCAGCTGACCTTCGACACCACGGGCAGCATCGGCGCCTACGACATCGCCGCCCTGACCGCATCGGGTGCCGCCGACGCCGCCTTCATCATGGGCTACGACTACCGGACGTCGAGTTCGGCGACGACTGGCTCGATATCCCCGCTGGCGGGACCACGGTACGACCTGACCGACACGATCGACGCCTACCTGGCGCGGATCGACGCCAGCAAGATCATCCTCGGCGTGCCGTACTACGGCCGCGCCTGGTCCACCACCAGCGACGCCCCGAACGCTTCGACGCGGAAGGGTTCGGCGACGACGGGCTACTCGACGAGCGTGCTCTATACGACCGCCATCGAGACGGCGGCCAAGCACGGTCGACGCTGGGATGCGACCGAGTCGACGCCCTGGGCGGCGTACAAGTGGAAGGCCTGTCCGGACTGCCCGACGACGTGGCGTGAGCTCTACTACGACGACGCCGCGAGCCTGGGACTCAAGTACGACCTCGTCAACGCGCGCGGGCTCCGCGGTGCCGGCATCTGGGCGCTCGGCTACGACGGCTCGCGGCCGGAGCTCTACACGCTCCTCAAGGCCAAGTTCCGCGAGGACAGCACGGCACCCGTGGCCGGCATCCAGCTCCTGCCGTCGACCACGCGAGACGCCACGATCCAGGTCCGCTGGACCGGTCGCGATGACACCGCGGTCGAGCGCTACGACGTCCAGGTCTCGGTCGACGGCGGATCCTGGTCGACCTGGCAGAACGACACCACGCGCACGTCGGGCACCTATGTCGGGCGCGATGGCCACGGCTATGCCTTCAGGGTCCGGGCGACTGACAAGAAGGGCCATCGGAGCGCATGGGATGTCGGTGATGTCTGGCACGCCAGCGTCGGCACCGTGAAGGTCGGCGCGTTCGTGCGCGTGACGGCCGACGCGTTGACCATGCGGGCCTCACCCGGCAGCTCGGCACGCAAGGTCGGCAGGGTCGTCGATGGGGATCGATTGCGCATCGTCGGGGGGCCGCGAACGAGGGACGGCTCGACCTGGTACGAGGTGGTCGGGCCACTCAAGGAATGGGGGCCGGTGGCGACAGCGACGCGATCCAACGTCTGGGTCGCCACGTCGTCAGGCTCCGGTTCGCGGGTCAAGGTCGTCCGCGCCCCGAACACGACCAGCGTCGACGTGCTCATCGACGACCTGGCCATCGGGGCTGTCGATCTGGTCAGGGCCACCAAGGCCACGTCGACCGGCACCCCATCTACCTTGCCGGCGGCGTTCTCGCCGAGCGGTGACAAGGTTCGCGACGGCCTGCGCGTTTCCTATCGCCTCGACGCTGGGCTCGACGCCCTCACGCTGCGCGTCGTGCGAGCGAGCGATGGCGCCAGCGTCGGCAGTCGTGCGCTGCCTGGCCGCTCACGTGGCAGACACGTGTACGACTGGGGCGGCACGCTGGGCGGCAAGCGGCTGCCCGATGGCGCGTACCTGATCCAGCTCGTCGGCAAGGCCGGCTCGACGAGCGCAGCTGCCCCGGCAGCCGCCATGACCGACCCGACCGTCGACCTCGCCGCCTGGACGGCGACCATCGACACCAGCCCACCGACGGTCTCCGCGGTCACGGCCAGCGTAGCCGCCGTCTCGCCGGACGGTGACGGCCGCCAGGACGGCTCGACCCTCAAGGCCGCCGCCGGGCCGGGTGCGACGGCCTGGACGTTGCGGCTCCTGGATCGTGGCGGCACCGTGGTCCGGACGTATCAGGGCACGGGTCGAGAGATCAGGGCGACCTGGGATGGGCGGACGGCGAGTGGCGCCCGGGTCGCCGATGGCGCCTATCTGGCCGAGGCCCGCGTGGACGACGCGCTGGGCAACACGGCCACGGCCACCGTCTCGTTGACGGTCGACACGGTCGATCCGAGCGGAAGCGTCTTGCCCGTCGTGCCCGGCTTCGTGGGCGGGGCCACCAGCCACGCGTTCTCGCCCGACGGCGACGGCTGGCAGGACCGCGTGGCGCTCCGTGTCCTCGGTGCAGAGCCGGTCAGGGCGGCCATCTCGATCCGCGACCGATCGGGCAGGATCGTCTGGTCGGCGAGCGCCCCGATGGGCGCCGCGCCGAGCGTCACCTGGAAGGGGCGGGACCGGCGCGGGCGGACCCTCAAGGACGGCACCTATCGCGTGCTGGCCAAGGTCACCGATGCCGCCGGGAACCGTTCCACGCTCAGGGGCAGGGTGCGCATCGACCGGACTGCGGGCTTCCTTCGCCCGACCCCTGGGCTCTTCTTCCCGCAGGACAACGACTCGCTCGCGCGGGCGACGAAGGTGGCCTTCAAGCTGCGCGGTCGCGCCACCACGACCCTCCTGGTCATCGATGCCAAGGGGGATGTCGTGCGCACGGCCTGGAAGGGCCGCGTTCGACCGGCCGGCACGACCGCCTGGACATGGGATGGGCGTGACGGGTCCGGCGCCATGCTGCCGCGCGGCGACTACCGGCTCGAGCTCCTGGCGACCGCCGGCGAGACGACCCAGATCGTGCGCCGCGCGGTCCAGATGGAGGCGTTCGCGATCACCCCGTCTTCGTCTGCCCCGACTCCGGGCAGCCAGCTGATCCTCGTCTTCCGGTCGGCCGAGCCGCTCGAGGCCAGGCCCAAGGCGACGATCGCGCAACCAGGGATCACCGCCCGGACGGTGACGGCCAAGCGTCTCGCGGACGGCCGTTATCGCGCGGTCCTGACGCTCGCGGCCGGCGTCACCGGCACCGCCACCATCACGGTCAGGGGCGCCGACATCCACGGCAAGGCGAATGCGACCGTCCTCAAGCTCGCCGTCAAGTAGGCCGGATATCCTGACCCGATGACCGAACCGCCGGCCGAGCTGCCGGGCACGCGCGTCGTCATCGACCTGCGGCCACTCCAGGAACCCGAGCGCACGCCGATCACGGCCGCCTACCTGGACCGGCTGCTGACGGCCTTCGCCGCCGATCCGCTGCCCGGGGAGTCGTTCGTCGCGCTCCTGCGCACGATGCGAGACGACCCCGCGGACCGTTTCGAGCCGATGGGCCTCGCCGTCGCCGGCCGGCGCCGCGTCCCGCCGACCGCCCGTCTCCTCCGATCGGGCGGCCTGACCATCGACTCCTTCCTGCTCCGCGGCGCCGAGATCGGGACCGGCTGGGGCGCCGCAGAGGATGGTGCCGCCGGCGCGATCTTTCACACCGCTGGCGGGGCGGTGCCGCTCGGCTCGCGGCTGCCGATCGTGGCCACGCTCCTCGATCTCGCGCCCTGGGAGCTGCCGGAGACCTACGCTCGCAGCGTCGCGGCGCGATTCGGGCATCGGCTGCGCGCCCGCGTGCTGCGCGACGCGGCGCGACTCATCGTCTGCTCACCGGCATTGGCGGAGTCCGCACGGCGGCGGATCCACATCCGACCCGAGCGCATCGCGGTCGTGCCGCTGGCCGTCGACGATGCCTTCTCGCCGTCGGCTGCGGCACCCGAGCGCATCGCGCAGCTCCGGGCGCGACTTCAGCTGCCGGAGCGGTATCTCGTCTTCTCAGGCCGCTACGACGCTCGCAAGGATCTCGGCACCTTGTTCTCCGCGCTCTCGGGGTTACGAGCCGAAGCCCCGCCGCGCGGCGCCGGCAGCTGGCCGCCGATCGTCGTGCTGGCCGGCGCCGCGGCCACCTCGGCGGCCGACGTGGCGGCCATGGGCCGTGCAGCCGAGCGCCACGGCGTCCCTGACCTCGTCCATCTCACGCCGCGGCTGACGCCGGACGATCTGGCGACCCTCGAGTCGGGCGCCGCAGGATTCGTCTTCCCGAGCCTGAGCGAGGGAACCGGCCTGCCAGTCCTTGAGGCCCTCGCGATGGGCATCCCGGTCGTGGCATCGCGGGCCGGGCCGTTGCCGGAGATCGTGGCCAAGGCCGGGATCATCGTCGAGCCGCGGGACCCGGCCCGCCTGGCAGCCGCCGTACGAGCCATCTGGGTCGAGGGAGCGGTCCAGGGCCAGCTCGTGCGTCAGGCCGGCCAGCGGGCCTCTGCGCCCCGGCGGACCTGGCAGGAGGTAGCTCGCGAGACGCGACGTGTCTATGCGGAGGCTGCCGGGAGTCGCCCGGACTGAAGCTGGGTCACAGCGCCCGATCGGGAACCGGCGGTGGCGTCGGAGCCACGGCAGGCGGTGCCGGCTTGCCGACCTTCCAGGTGACATTCGTGGCCTTGGGCACCACCTGGATGGCGATCTGGCCGCGAACGAGCGGGATTGGCTCGCCCTTGAGCGGGCCCGATGCGTACAGGAAGCGGGTCGGCGCGTTGTCGTTCTTCTTCGACCAGGTGGCCTTGATGACCTGGCCATCGCGGAAGACGAGGGCCTTGCCGGTGCCGAGGTAGCGGATGTCGAGCCGGTGCTTCTTCTCGTTCGCCTGGCCGAGCGCATCGTTGCGCAGCTGGCCCGTGCCCATGAAGAGGACGACCACGTTCGACGGCGCCACCACCGCCTTGGTCGTCCAATCACGCTGCGTCTTGGCCCCCGTCACGCCGCGGATGTACCGATCGTTCTCGCGGTCGTAGCGGTAGCTGATCCGATTGGCCCGATAGGGGACGACGATCGAGCCGCCCACGGGCCGATCAGCCAGTTCCGCCGGATCCTTGAAGGTCCACAGGGGTTCGGTGAAGGGCGCCTTGGCGCCCAGCCGTCGTCCCAGTGCCCGCAGCTTCTTGCCGGTCGAGAAGACGTTGTGCGGCGCAGGGCGCTGGCTGATCCGGTAGAGCGTGGTGCTGTAGCGGAACTGGTCGGCGTCCCAGAGGGTCTTCCGGTTGGCCTGGCGGACCGCGGCCAGCGCGTTCGGCGCACCCCCGGCGTGGGCGTACAGCGCACGCCACTCCTTGGCCCAGCCGACGTAGTAGCGGCGGGCGCTGCGGACAGGGCCCACGGCCTTCGGATCGCCGACTTGGAAGATGGCCATGTAGCGGGGGATGCCACCCTCTGCCAGGGCCTGGTAGAAGACGTCGGCCGCGGCCAGGCCCGACTGCGGCCGGGCGGCCGCCTGATCGTCGATCATGACCGCGATCGGGTGCCGGGTGGCGAGCTGCGCCTTCTCGGCCGGGATCCAGACCCCATTGCTGACGGCCTCGACCGGCGTCGGCGTGGGGACCGGCGTCGGTTCCGGGCTCGGGCTCGGCGTGGGCACGGGTGTCGGCGACGGCGAAGCGGTCGCGGTCGGGCCTGGCGTCGCGAGGCTCACGGCTGGTGTCGACGCAGGCACCTGCGGCGAGGCCGTGCAGGCGGCCGCGAAGATGAGCACGGCGACCGCCGCCAGGCGCCCGGCGAGCGCCGGGACGGGAGGGGCTGCGGGACGGCGGTCGGACGTCATGGCGCGCGGGATGGTAGCAGCCGACGGTCGTCGGGGTCGCGAACGGCCGGCTGCTCGCCGCTCGGCGACCGGGCGAGGTCGCCACGGGCCGACGGTGACCCGACTCCTCGCGAGGGGAACTGGCTGGTCGGGTTACCCTTAAGATCGACGCGCATGACCGTCATCGACACGCTCGGAAGCCGTCGCCCGGCGGCCATCGCTGCCGCGAAAGGAACCTGTGATGAGCGAACGAAAGAACGCCACCGGCGCCGATGAGCTCGCCGTGGCCGAGGGCCAGGCGGCCGTCGAGGCCATCGCGGAGACCGAAGACGCGGCCGATCAGGTTGGCGTCGATCAGGCGACGGCGGGTGAGCCCACCCGGCGGCGCCGCCGCCGACCGAAGCCCAAGAAGGCCGCCACGGCGGCATCCACGACGTCGGCCGCCGATGCCGCGAGCTCGGTGGATGCGGACGAGCCGCAACCGCCTTCGACGGCCAACCTGGTGCCGGTCATGGCCATGGAGGAGATGGTAAGAGCCGATTCGGTCTCCATCACCCAGGGCGGGGCCGTCCACGTCGAGGCCGGTACCCTGAACGTGACCCAGGGTGGCGTCCAGGACGCTCGCGCCGAACGCATCGAGGTGCGCCAGGGCGGCGTCGGCCGCGCCGAGGTCGACGAGCTCGTCGTCACCCAGGGCGGGGTCGGCCTGGTGCGCGCCGAGACCGCCTCCATCCGGCAGGGCGGTGCAGGCGCCATCATCGGCGACCGTGTCGACGTCCACCAGAGCCTGGTCCGCCTGGTGCTCGCGCGTCAGTCGGTGACCATCGAGCGAGGCGTCGCGCGCACGGTCATGGCTCGCGACGTGGAGATCGGTGAACGCGGCTTCGCCGGCCTGGTCATCGCACGGACGGTCAACGGCGAGGGCCGGATCCTGCTCGATTGGCGTGCCGGGCTGGCGTTCGGGGCGACCTTCGCGCTGCTCTGGGCGCTCCTCCGGGGGCGCGCCCGCTAGTCCGTTCGAGGTGGCGCCGTCTGCGCCAGTGCTCAACCTCGCCGGCGCCGACGACGAGGCGGTTCCTGGAGGGTCAGCACGCCGGCGGCTTCCTTCTCCGCCTTGCGCCGTTCCGAGTGCTCGCGGTGCATCTCGACGACCTCGCTGGGCACGCCCTCGGCCACGATGCGGCCCTTCTCCAGCAGGATGGCCCGATTGCAGTACTCGGTCACCCAGGCCATGTCGTGGGTCACCAGGACGATCGCCCGCGCCTCGCGCACGAGCTCGAGGACACGCGCCTTGGACTTCGCCCGGAAGTCGGCGTCACCGGTCGCCAGGACCTCGTCGAGGAGCAGGATGTCGGGTTCGACGGAGGTCGCGATGGAGAAGCCGAGGCGCGCCCGCATGCCCGACGAGTAGGTCTTGATGGGGGCGTCGATGAAGGGCCCCAGGTCGGCGTAGTCGACGATGCCCGGGAGTCGACGTTCGACTTCCGCCGAGGGCAGGCCGAGGAATGCGCCGGCCAGTCGGATGTTGTCCAGGCCACGCCAGCTCGGCATCGAATCCGGCGCCCAGCGTCAGCAGGCTCGAGACATGACCGGCGACCTCGACCACGCCCGTGGAGGGCATGATGATGCCGGCCATGACCTGCAGGAGCGTGCTCTTGCCCGCCCCGTTGGGCCCGATGACGGCCAGCGATTCGCCTTGCACGACGCGGAACGAGACGTCGCGCAGCGCCCAGAAGGACGACTCGCCGCTGCGCGGTCGAAGCAGGTTCGTGAAGCTCGTGCTCATCTTCGTCTTGCGCGTGAAGCGCAGGCTGTAGCTCACCCCGAGGTCACGGACGTCGATCGCGACCGGTCCCTCCCGACGGTCCTCGTCGATGCGTTCGATGCTCATCAGAGCACCTTGGCAAAGGCCGGCTCGACGCGCTTGAAGTACCACGTCGCGATGAGCAGCAGGCCGATCGAAGCCACGCCGACGAGGAACAGGGCCACCCAGTCGGGGCTCTTGCCCTCGTAGATGGCGTCGCGGTAGGCAGTGAAGAGGGTCGTGAACGGGTTGAGCAGCATCAGCGTGCCGACGATGGGCAGCTCGGTCGTCAGCCGGCGGATGAGCTCCGCGCCGTAGAGGGCAGGCGAGAGGTAGAACCAGATGCGCAGGACGTGGCGAGCGAGGTTCCCGATGTCACGGTAGAAGACGTTCGATGACGAGACGGCGATGACGACCGGCAGCGTGAAGAGCAGCTGGACGAAGGCGATGAGTGGGATGGTCAGCAGCCAGATCGAGATGCGGTCTGGGTAGAAGAAGACCATCAAGGCGGTCAGTGGGATGAGCCCGAAGGCGAAGTTGGCGATGCCAGACAGGGCCGAGGCGATCGGCAGCACCAGCTTCGGGAACTGGATCTGCTTGATCAACCGCTCGGACATGACGATCGATGTGGTGCCGTCGTCGACCGCCGTCCTGAACCATTTCCAGGGCAGGATGGCGGAGAAGACGAAGAGCGGGTAATCGGGCTGCTTGCGCTGGAAGATCAGGGTGACGAGGACGACGTAGACGGCCATCTGCAGCAGCGGGTCGACGATCCACCAGACGTTGCCGAGGAGGGTGTCGGCGCCCTTCTTCTTGAGGTCTGCCTGGACGAGGTAGCGGATGAGCCGCCGGCGCGAGATGGTGTCGTGGAGGGCCTCGCGGATGAGACCGATCGCACCGGGCCGCACGGCGGACGAGCGGAACGAGGCCGGCGCCTCGGATGTGGATGTCATGGATGGCGGAGCGTAGCACGGCAACGGCCTGCGTCGGCCATGCCCGCGGTCTACGAGCGTCATCGCTCGCCCATGGCCGCGGCACATGTCTGTGGCAGACTCTCGACGTGACCCAGGCTGAGGCACCAACGGCGCGCGCCACGCTGGGTCGCCACCTCCGATTCGTCGAGCTCGCCAGCGACGCCCCGGCACCCCATCCGATGACTGATGTCGTGGTCCTCGACACGGCTTGGACGCCCAGCCCCGACGATCGGCCGGATCTGCATCCGCTGCGCGAGACGCTGCACACCGTCTTCGCCGCCGTCGATCTGTTCGCCGATACGCAGCTCCGGCTCGACGATTGGGCCGCCCGCGCGTCGTTGGTCGAGCGCTTCACGGTCGACGGCGTCTCGTGGTGGTTCAGGGTCCGGATGGTCGTTCGTTGGGGACTCCATGAGCGCCTCATCTGGTGTCACGTGCTCGCTTCGTTGCTGTCCGCGAGCCACACGCACGTGGAGGTCCCTCGATCACGGCCGGCCCTGGCAGATGTCGTTCTTGCCGCTGCCCGTGGCCGTCCGCTGACGGTCGAGCTGGTCGGTGAAGCGACGGATCCGAAGGGTGGCCGGCGCCGTCGCCGTCGCGCCCGCCTGATGTCCAGGGCCGGGGCAGCTTCCGCCGCCCGGCGTGTCGCACGAGGGGTCCGGCGCCGGCTCAGGCCGATCGTCGGGATGCGGCCGCCGATCACGCGCAAGGCGATCGTGGCGCAGCGTCGAGCGACCCTCGAGCACCGGATGGACATGCTCATGGCCGATGAGCGCAGCGTGCTGTCGGTCGCGTCGGCGAGATTCTTCCAGGTCATCCGCGTCGGCGATCGCGATCGGTTCGCCGACCCGCACCTGGCGCTCGTTCTCGACCGCCTCGAGTCGACCGGGGTCCCACAGGTGACGGTCGCGCTCGCCTCTGACGAGCGCTCGGATACCGCCTGGGCCCACCTGGCGGCCGACGACCGCGTGGTTCCACGGACCACCATCGCAGCGAGGTGGGGCCTCCCCGACGACCACTCGGACCGGGTGTCTGGTGTCGCCTCGAGCGTCGCCGAGGCGGCCGACGTGCCCCTGGATGTGGTCGGCTGTGACCTCGGCCCATGGCTGCACAGCGCCGTCGCGACGCATGCCGGCGCCTGGCTCGAGGGCCAGCTGCGCTGGTCTGGCTGGGCAGAGCGCTTCATGGCTGACCTTCGACCACGCGCCCTGTTCATCGACCACGAAGGGGTGCGGACGCTCTGGATGGCGGCCGCCCGGCGGCTCGGGATCCCGACCATCGCCGTCCAGCACGGCATCATCAATCGCCACAACATGGAGTACCTACACGCTCGGCAGTCGAGCCTGCTGATCCCCGACCTGACCTGTGTCTACGGGCCGTACGAGCGCGAGATCCTGCTCGAGTTCGGTGGCTATCGGCCGGACGAGGTCGTGATCACAGGGTCGTCACGCGCCGATCCGAACGTCTCGCGCCTGCCGGCGACCCCGACCGAGCGCGATGACGTGCGCCGCGAGCTGGGCGTTCGAGCCGAGCATCGGATGCTCGTGGTGTCGGTCGCTCACAACCCGGTCGCCGGCGACATGTACAGCGTGGAGCGCGTCGCCAGCCTGCTCGGCGGCCCGATGCCGGGCATCCATGTCGTCTTCAAGCTGCATCCGCGGGAGCGATCCGATGCTCCATACGAGGCGGTTCTCGAGGGTCTCGCCCGGGCGCAAGGCTACGAGGCTCCAGCGATGAGCAGCGTTCGCGACTTCGACCTCTATAGGTTGCTCCGCTCAGCCGATGCCCACCTCGGCTTCTACTCGACGGTCCTGACGGACGCCATCGTGGCCGGGACACCGAACCTCATCGCCATCGGACAGGCATTCGGCGACATGCTGGACTACATCCCATCGCGTGTGGCCGTGCCGGTCGCATCCGTGGAGGATGTCAGGGCGTTCATGCGCGATCCGACGCCTCTCGATGCGGCCGATCGAGAAGCCTTCCTCGCCCTGCACTTCCGAACTGGGGATACGACCGGTCGGATCGTCGATGCCCTGCATTCGCTGCTCGATCGGGAGGCTCCGCGCTAGCGTCCGTAACGCGCCATCCGTCTCGATGGCCCGGAAGGCGGTAGCCGATCGATGCCGCTATGCTCGCGGCCATGCGACGGACGTCCCTGGCCGCGCTCGCCATCGAGGCTCCCGACGGTCGGCCAGGCCGGTCAGGGATGGTAGGGGCGACGGCGCGGCCTCCCGCCGAAGATGGTCTGGCTGGGTCGACCCGATGACGGGGCGCATCCTGTTCCTCATCCCAGCCCGAAGCGGCAGCCGTCGCCTGCCAGGCAAGAACCTCCTGCCGATCGGCGGCATCCCGCTGGTCGGCCGAGCGGCCCGTACCGCACGACGCGCCGCCGCGGCGATCGAGGGCGGACCCCATGCTGTGGTCTGCTCGACGGACGCCCCGGCCATCTCGGAGACCGCGGCGACATGGGGTGCCGACGCCCTCCAGCGTCCGGCGCATCTCGCCACGGCCGAGGCCACATCGGTCGACGTGGCTGTGCATGCCCTCGAGACGCTCGGCGTCGATGCGTTCGAGACGATCGTTCTGCTGCAACCCACGTCTCCCCTGACCGATCCGGTGGACGTGGTCGCGGCGGTCGGAAGACACCGCGCCACAGGCGGCCGTTCGATCGTCAGCGTCGCAGCGTCGCATCCCGCGGCCTGGCACCACGATGTGGCACGCGACGGGGAGCTGCTCCAGGGTGGCCACCAGGTCCGTGGAGCGTCGATCCTCACCGGCGCCTTCTATGTGTCGCAGCCGAAGGACCTGCTGCGAACCCATCAGTTCGTCGAGACCGGGCGCACCCTTGGGCACCTCGTCACCCTCGATCGATCGGTCGACGTCGACGAAGCCGTCGACATGATCGTCGCCGAGGCCCTGCTGGCAGCCCGGCCCGTCCGACCGGTGTCGATCGGTCAGAAGGCCATCGGCGACGGCTCGACCTATGTCATCGCCGAAGCTGGCGTCAACCACAACGGCCGCCCGGAGCTGGCGCATCGGCTCGTCGACGCGGCAGCCGACGCGGGCGCGGATGCCGTGAAATTCCAGACCTTCGACCCGGCCGCGTTGGCGGCACCAGGAGCTGAACGAGCCGCCTACCAGGTCGCGAGCGGCGACGGGGCGACAGACCAGCGCGACATGCTCGCGGCGCTGGTCCTGCCGCGCGACACGTGGGCAGCGCTTCAGGCGCACGCACATGCACGCGGCATCGAGTTCCTCTCCTCGCCGTTCGATGACGAGTCGGTCGAGCTCCTGGAGCGCCTCGGCGTGCCCGCGTTCAAGGTCGGATCCGGCGAGCTGACGAACCTGCCATTCATCGCCCGGGTCGCCCGGTACGGCCGTCCCCTGATCATCTCGACCGGGATGGCCAGCATGAACGAGGTCGCGGACGCGGTCGATACCGTGGTGTCGGCGGGTGACCCTCCGTTGGTCCTGCTCCACTGCGTCTCGAACTACCCCGCAGAGCCGGCCGACGCCGATCTCCGAGCCATCGAGACCATGCGTCGGGCCTTCGAGGTACCCGTTGGCTGGTCCGATCACATGGTCGGCATCGAGGCGTCCCTGGCTGCTGCAGCACTTGGCGCCGCCGTCATCGAGAAGCATCTGACGCTCGATCGCGAACTGCCCGGTCCGGACCACCGTGCATCGCTCGAGCCGGACGCATTCCGCGCCATGACCATCGGCATCCGGGTGGTCGAGGACGCCCTTGGCAACGGCGTCAAGACACCGGCCGCGACCGAGGCCGATATCGCCAGGGTTGCGCGCCGCAGCCTTCACTGGCGGCAGGCGGTGTCTGCCGGCACGGTCATCGAGCTCGGACATCTCGAGGCGCTTCGTCCGGGCACCGGCATCGAACCCGCTCGCATGGACGTGCTCGTCGGTCGGCGGACGACGGTCGACGTGCGCAGCGGAGACCTGGTCCGACCGACGGATGTCGAAGGCATCGCATGAGCGCATACGCGGACGATGACCAGCAGACCAGGACGATCGCCGTCCTGACCACCGGTCGCCAGGATTGGGGCAGCCTTCGGTCGGTCTGCGTCGCCCTTCGTGATCAGCCGAGGATCCGACTGGACCTCATCGTCGGGGGCATGCACCTCTCAGCGCGGTACGGTCGAACGGTCGAGGTCATCGAAGCGGACGGCTTCCGGCCCGACGTCGAGCTCGCCTGGCTCGATGCTCCCGAGGATCCGCCGGGCGACGCGCAGGCTGCTGCGGCCGCAGCGGCCGTCGGAGCCCATCTGCGCGCGGTGAGGCCGGATGGTCTGCTCGTCATGGGAGACCGACTCGAGACCGCCGCTGCCGCGCTCGCGGCGACCATCGATCGTATTCCCATCGCTCACCTCCACGGTGGAGAGCAGACTTTCGGCGCATTCGACGACGTCCTCCGCCATGCCATCACCAAGCTGAGCCATCTGCATCTCGTCAGCAGCGACGAACATGCGCGCCGCGTCATCGCCATGGGTGAGGATCCGGGATCGGTGCATGTCGTCGGTCCGCCTGGGGTCGACCAGGCGTTCAGGAGCGACCTGCCGGATCGAGCCGACCTCGCGACCTCCCTCGGCATCGCGTTGCGTCCGCCGATCGTCGTGGTCACGGTCCATCCGGCGACGCTCGATGCGGACCCGGCCTCGTCTGTCGGCCCGGTCATCGCCGCGATGGATGCCGTCGACGCGACCTACGTCATCACCGGCCCGAATGCGGATCCGGGCTCGGCCGGTGTCCGGCAGACACTCGAGATGGCTGCTGCGGGTCCACGCCGAGTGCTCGTCGAGGCGCTCGGCGATCGCTCCTTCTGGGGGCTGCTCAAGATCGCCGACGCGATGCTCGGGAACAGCTCGAGCGGGATCGTCGAAGCGCCCGCGCTCCGGTTGCCGGTGGTCAACGTCGGTGACCGGCAGGCCGGTCGGACACGCCAGCCCAACGTCATCGACGCGGCGGCCGATGACGAGTCGGTGGTCAACGCTCTGCGCCTGGCGCTCGATGAGGACTTCCGCCGCGGGCTGCCCGCGCCCGATGCCCGGTTGCTGGATGGACACGCTGGACAGCGGGCGGCGCATATCATCGCGGCATGGCGACCGTCACATCCACCTCGCAAGACGCCCATGCTGGTCTCCGCGTGAGACCAAAGGCGCTCGTCGTCGTCGGCAGCGGCGAGCATGCCATCGTGGTCGTCGATGCAGCCCGCACTCGGCCTGATCAGTGGCGATTGGCGGGCTACACGAGCCCGACGGGCACCGGCCCGACGACCAGGATGTCGATAGAGCACCTCGGTGATGACGACGCGTTCCGGGCTCGGTTGACGACGACTGCGGCACAAGATCGACCGAGGCTCGTGCTTGGTTTTGGTGGCGACGCCACCCCTCGGCGCGCCGCGGCGGCTGCCTTCGGGACGCTGGCAGAGTGGGCCGTGATCGTCCATCTCACCGCCTGGGTCTCGCCAGAAGCGATCGTCGAGGCCGGTTCGGTCGTGCTCGCGGGTGCGGTGGTCAACAGCGGTGCTCGTATCGGGGCCCACTGCATCGTGAATTCGAGCGCGGTGATCGAGCATGACGTCATCATCGGTGCCGGCAGCCACATCGCCCCCGGTGTCGTCATCGGAGGGGGGACGCGCGTCGGCGAAGACGCAGTGATCGGCCTCGGAGCTGCCATCCGCGATCACATCACGGTCGGCGCTCGAGCCATCGTGGGCATGGGTTCCGTGGTCGTCGAGGACGTGGCCGATGACAGCCTGGTCCTGGGCGTCCCTGCGCGCGAGCGCGGTGCGGCGCTTGACTGACTCCCTGCAAGGCGCGTTGGTCCCGCGCACCGCGACGATCCGAGACGCGATGCGCGCGCTCGACTCCGGCGCCGGGGGTATCGCGCTGGCCGTCGAGCACGACGGGCGGCTGGTGGGCGTGGTGACCGACGGGGATCTGCGCCGGGCATTGCTGCGCGGAGCCAGCCTCGAGAGCCCCATCGAGCCGACCCTCAATCGGTCGTTCGTGGCCATCCACGCCGGCCAGAGCCGCGTCGACGCACTCGATCTGATGCGAGCCCGGCGGATCGACGCCGTGCCCGTCCTCGATGACGCGGGCCGCCCTGTCGCCTTGCACCTGCTGAATGCCTTCCTGGAGCCTGTCTCGCGCACCAACTGGGCCGTCATCATGGCCGGCGGCCAGGGCAGGCGGCTCTTGCCCCTCACTGAGAATGTGCCCAAGCCCATGCTTCGGGTGGCAGGGCGCCCCATCCTCGAGCGGATCGTGCATCACGTCGTCGGCTTCGGGATCACCCGCATCTTCATCTCGGTCAACTACCTGGCCGAGGTCATCGAGACACACTTCGGGGATGGCAGCGCGCTCGGCGTCTCGATCGAGTACCTGCACGAGGCAGAGCCCCTGGGAACGGCAGGTGCGCTGGGCCTGCTCCCCAGCGCACCTTCCGAGCCGATCGTCCTGCTGAACGGGGACCTGGTCACCTCCGTCGACGTCGGCCGCCTGCTCGACTACCACCGCGCGGGCGGTTATGCCGCCACCATCGGGACCCGGCAATACGTCCATAGCGTCCCCTTCGGCTGTGTCGAGCGAGTCGGTGATCGAGTCGTCGCCATCGAGGAGAAGCCGACGGTGGCGCGGGAGGTCAACACCGGCATCTATGCGCTCGAGCCATCATCGGTCGCGCTCGTGACGCCAGGCCAGAGGATGTCGATGCCGGATGTGATCGACCGGATCCTCTCCACTGGCGGCATCGTCGGCGCGTTCGAGGTCGAGGACGATTGGGTCGATATCGGACATCGCGACGAGCTGGCACGCGCTCGCGAGGGTGGCTAGATGACCCTGCGTGATCGGTCGGTCATGGTCACCGGGGCGGACGGATTCATCGGCAGCCACCTCGTCGAGCGTCTCGTGGCCGAGGGGGCTCGAGTCCGCGCGTTCTGCATCTACGACTCGCGTGGCGGGGCGGGCTGGCTCGACGAGACATCGGCAGAGACCCGTTCCGCGCTCGACCTCCGATTCGGTGACATCAGGGATGCCCGCTTCGTCGAACTCGCGACCGAGGGCGTGGAGATCGTCTTCCACCTGGCTGCATTGATCGCCATCCCGTATTCCTACGTCGCCGCCGAGTCCTACATCGAGACCAACGTCCGAGGCACGCTCAACGCCCTCGAGGCCGCCCGACGGGCCGGGGTCGTGCGCTTCATCCAGACGTCGACGAGCGAGGTCTACGGCACGCCGAGCGAGCTCCCGATCCGTGAGACGCACCCGCTCCAGGCCCAGTCACCGTACGCCGCATCGAAGGTCGCCGCGGACCAGCTTGCTCTCGCCTTCCAACACAGTCACGGTCTCCCCGTGACCGTCATCCGGCCCTTCAATACCTATGGCCCGCGCCAGTCGGATCGGGCGGTGCTGCCGACGATGTTGCGGCAGCTCCTGGCGGGACAGGCTCGGATCCGCCTCGGTCGCCTCGACACACGACGCGACCTGACATACGTGGCCGACACAGTCGACGGCTTCGTGCGGGCGGCGACCGCGCCCGACATCGACGGGCGCACGATCCAGCTCGGGACCGGGCGCACGGTCTCGATCGGCGAGCTGCTCGACATCGCGTGCGATCTGACCGGCAACCCCGCGACTGCCATCGAGTCCGCTGACCGCCTCCGGCCGGACGCAAGCGAGGTGATGGTGCTCCAATCGGACCCCTCGCTGGCGCGCGAGCTGCTGGCCTGGGAAGCCGCGACCTCGCTGGAGGCCGGCATCAGCGCGACCATCGCGTGGCTCCGGACCCAGCCGGTGTCACTGACTGACCCCGCGCATGTCCGGATCTGACGACCGGATCGCTCTCGCCGAACCGGCGATCGGCGGCAATGCGGCCGCCTACTTCGATGAATGCCTGCGCACGAACTTCGTGTCGTCGGTCGGGCCGTTCGTCAACCGCTTCGAATCGGCCTTCGCCGACGCGGTCGGGGCCAGATACGCGGTCGCGTGTTCGTCGGGGACGGCCGCCATCCACCTTGCCTGCCGCGTGCTCGACATCGGGCCGGGCGACGAGGTCCTCGTCCCCAGCCTGACCTTCGTCGCGTCTGCCAACCCCGTCAGGTACGTCGGTGCGACACCGATCCTGGTCGACTCGGAGCGCGACTCGTACAACATGGACCCCGACCTCGTCATCGCCGACCTCGATGAACGAGCCGCCGCCGGGCGACACCAGCCGGCCGCGATCGAGGTCGTGCACCTGCTTGGCCATCCGGCGTCGTTGGCATCGCTCGCGGAGGCCGCCGACCGCCATGGCGTCCCTATCATCGAGGATGCCTCCGAGGCCCTCGGCGCGACATACGTCGGTGGCGCCCTCGACGGCCGCCACGTCGGCACCATCGGCCGGGTGGGCGCGTTCAGCTTCAACGGGAACAAGCTCATCACGACCGGCGGCGGCGGCATGCTTGTGACCGACGACGAAGGACTCGCACGTCGGGCGAGGCACCTGTCGACACAGGCCCGCTTGCCTGGTGCCGCGTACGACCATGACGAGATCGGCTACAACTACCGGCTCTCGAACATCTCGGCGGCTCTCGGGCTGGCCCAGCTCGAGCAGCTGCCGGAGTTGCTTGCCGGCCGCCGAACGAACGCCGCCGGTTACGACGCCGCCATCGCGGACCTGCCTGCGCTTCATCCGGCGCCGCGCAGACCGTGGGCCGACTCGTCGTTCTGGCTCTACACGGCGGCTCTGGATCCGACGGTCTCGCGGCTGGATCGAGATGCGCTGCTGGCGGCTCTGGCGCGGGAGCACATCGAGGCGCGGCCCATCTGGACACCATTGCACCGCACGAAGCTCTACCGCGATGCTCGCCGCATCGGTGGCGCCGTCGCCGACGGCATCTTCGACGTCGCCTTCAGCCTGCCCTCGTCCTCCAACCTCGGCCAAGCCAGGCTGGATCGCGTCGTCGGTGTCTTGCGCGACCTGCTGCATTGAGCGACTGACGGCCACGCCACGCCTGGCGTCGCCCGATCGACCATCATTCGCAAGGGGTGCGGTACGATACGCGCCGCTCAACGACGGTCGGGCCACGTCGACTCACGGCCCACCCAGCAGCAGGATCCTCGTCACCCATGACCTTCCGAGCCAAGCAGCCAAGCGCGCCCCGCCACCGTTCGACCCACGATCAGGAGGCCCGCCAGCGGCTCTACGTGACGATCGGCTTCGTCGCCGTCATCGCCGCCGCCGTCGGCATCCTCATCGCGGCGGTCGCGGTCTCCTACTACGACGCTCACCTGCAGCCGGTGGTCACCGTCGATGGCCAGAACGTCAGTCGCGACGCCTACGTCGAGAGGGCCAAGATCGAGCTCTTCCGGGTGACCGAGGCGGAGAAACGGGTCCGCGAGGCGCTCGCTGCCGGCGAGGTCAGCCAGGAGAACGCCACGACCCAGCTCCAGCAGCTCGCCCAACAGGGAGACTCGTCGGCCATCGCCCAGACTGCGCTCGATGCCCTGACCGACGACATCCTCCTGACCAAGCTGGCGGCCGAGCAAAGCGTCACCGCCAGCGACGCTGACATCGAGGCGGCGCTGGTTCGCGAGGCGTCGCGGCCGGAGCTGCGCAAGACCTACGCCGTCTTCGTCCGACCCGAGGTCGACGCCGGCCAGGACTTCCCGAATGCCGACCAGAAGGCGGCCGCCAAGGCGACCGCCGATCGCGCGCTGGCCGAGCTGCAAGGCGGCGCCGACTTCGGGGCCGTGGCGGCCAAGTACAGCACCGACATCAGCAAGGAGAACGGTGGCCTCTATGGGACGCTGGCCGACACCAATCCGACCGACGACGCCTGGGTCAAGGCGCTCTTCGGCCTGCCCGTCGACGGGACCACCGAGGTCGTCGAGGGCGCGGACGGGACCTACAGGATCGGCCGCGTGACCGAGATCACGGCCGCCCGCGAGGACCCGACCTTCCGGGCCGCCATCGAGCAGGGCCCCGGCATCGCGGCCTACAAGGCGGCCCTCGTCGGTCGCGTCCTCAAGGACAAGCTGGACGACCAGCTGGTGGCCGCCGCGACCAAGAGCCCGGTCGAGCAGGTCCGCGCCTACGAGATCCTGATCGAGAACGGCGGCACCGAGGAAGAGGCCCGGGCGGCCCACATCCTGTACTCACCGAAGAACGACCCCGGAGGCGCCAGCGCGCTGGCCGAGGACGATCCCGCCTGGGCGGACGCCAAGGCCGAGGCCGACGCCGCCGTAGCCAAGCTCATGGCGACGCCCGCCGATGCGCGTAACAAGGCCTTTGCAGACCTCGCCAAGACCGACAGCGACGACACCGGCAGCGGCATCAACGGCGGTGATCTCGGCTGGTTCACGCGGGGCACGATGGTCGAGGAGTTCGGGACCGCGGTCTTCGATGGCGACCACGCCGTCGGCGACATCATCGGCCCCGTCAAGTCGCAGTTCGGGTACCACGTCATCCGTTATGACGGCAAGCGGCCGCCGGCCGAGAAGCGCGCCGCCGAGGTCCTCGTCAAGGCGCGCGAGGCCGGGGCCGACTTCCAGGCCCTGGCCCGCGAGAACTCGGACGGGCTCGAGGCGATCAAAGGCGGCGACTTGGGCTGGATCGCGCCGGGCCAATCGCGCGACAAGAAGATCGACACCGTCCTTGCCGCGCTCAAGCCGGGCGAGGTCTCGGAAGGCCTCCAGCTCTCGGATGGTTACCACATCTACCAGGTCGCACAGCGCGAGGTGCGCCCGCTGACGCCCGAGCAGATCAACCAGATCGGGCTCTACGCCTTCAATTCATGGTTCACAGACAAGAAGGCGGCAGCCAAGATCGAGCAGCACTACGACGCCCTGTCGGGACTCTAGATGATGATCGAGGCCGCGCTGCGCGACCTCGAAGCGCGCTTCGGGGTGACCGCCGCGTCCGGCCTGCAGATCTCGAGCCCCGAGTCGCTCGCGCGACGTCCCTTCGATCCAGGCTGGGCATTGATGATCGTTCCCGACGGCGGCTCCGCGGCCACACCAGACCGTGGCCCCGCCGAGCCGCAGGGAGATCCGCGGAGACGCTCGGACGAGGCCACCTTCGACCCGCCCATCCTGCCGGGTCGCCATGCCCGCCCGGCGGGACCCGCGGCCGTGCTCGCGGCGCTCTATCCCGCCGACCACCCGGTCCATGGCCTGCTCGGCGCGGCAGATCTGACCGTCGGCGACCTGACGGCCTCCGGATCCGTCGAGCCGTCGCCGGCCTGGTACCTGCCGCCGCTCGTGGGTGAGGCCAATCTCGCCAGCCCGCACGGGCTGCCCTGGCTGGCCGCACGCCTGCGAGCTCCCGACGGTTGCCCGTGGGATCGCGAGCAGACCCACCTGACCCTGCGCAAGCATCTGCTCGAGGAGACCTACGAGGTCTACGACGCGCTCGAAGGTGGCATCACGCCGGCCCTTGCCGAGGAGCTCGGCGACCTGCTGCTGCAGGTCGTGCTGCACGCGGAGCATGCGGCGGAGGCCGGCATCTTCGACCTGAGCGACGTCTATCGCTCGATCATGGCCAAGATCGTACGGCGCCATCCGCACGTCTTCGGCGAGGTCGAGGCACGCACGGTCGGGGACGTACTGCGCAATTGGGAGACCATCAAGGCCGGCGAGCGGGCCGATCGGGCGGCCGTGGCAGAGTCGGAGCTGTCGCCCGAGGGCGCCCCCGCGCGATCTGGCATGCCGGCCGCCTTCGCCGGCGTACCGCGCTCGCTGCCGGCCCTTGCCTATGCACAGGAGATCCAGGAGCGCGCGGCGTCGATAGGCTACGACTGGCCGGACGTGGAGGGCGTCATCGACAAGCTGGAGGAGGAGGCGCTCGAGCTGCTTGCCGCCGACAACGATGCAGCTCGGCACGAGGAATATGGCGACCTGCTGCTGGTCATCGTCAACCTCGGGCGTAAACTCGGCGTGGATGCGGAGGCAGCCCTTCGCTCAGCCAATGCCAAGTTCGCCAGCCGGTTCGCGCGCGTCGAGCGCCTGGCCGAGAGCCACCCCCTGAACACGATGACCTTCGACGAGTTGGACGTCCTGTGGGCTCGCGCCAAGCGAGAGGAAGCCGAGGAACGGGAGAGCACCGCATGACCATCGGATCGGCGCGCTTCCGTGAGGACGGCCGGACGCCAGCGCAGCTCCGGCCGGCGACCATCGAGACCGATGTCCAGCGCTGGGCTGAGGGCTCCTGCCTCATCAAGGTCGGCGGCACGCACGTGCTCTGCTCCGCCACCCTCGAGGACCGCATCCCGCCGCACCTGCGCGGCAAGGGCACGGGCTGGGTGACCGCCGAGTACGCGATGCTGCCACGCGCCACCTCGGAGCGGACGCAGCGCGAGTCCGTCAAGGGCCGCCTCGGTGGTCGGACGCACGAGATCCAGCGGCTCGTCGGACGATCCCTGCGCGGCGTGATCGACACGGCCAGGCTCGGCGAGCGCACGGTGACCGTCGACTGCGACGTGCTCAACGCCGACGGCGGCACCCGGACGGCCTCGATCACCGGCGGCTACGTGGCCCTCGTGCTGGCGCTGCGGAACCGGGGACTCGAGGCGGCCATCGTCGGTCGTGTCGCCGCGGTCAGCGTCGGTCTCGTCGACGGTGCCGCCTACCTCGACCTCGACTACTCGGAGGACTCGCGCGCGGACGTCGACTTCAACGTCGTGGGCACCGACGCCAGCACCTACGTGGAGCTGCAGGGCACGGCCGAGGGCAAGCCCTTCGATCGAGCGGCCATGGACCGCCTCCTGGAGCTGGCCGACGATGGCCTGCGCCAGCTCTTCGAGCTCCAGGCCGCGACGCTCGGTCGCGCAGCTTCCTAGGCGGTTCTCACCACAGTGAGGCGGGTCCTCGTCGCGACACGCTCGCCGCACAAGCTGGCCGAGCTCCGTCAGCTCCTCGATCTGCCAGGCGTCGACCTCGTCTCGCTCGACGACCTCGGCATCCCCGGCGACCCGATCGAAGACGGCGCCACCTTCGCCGACAATGCCATCATCAAGGCTCGCTGGGGCGTCGAGCGAGCGGGGCTGCCGACGTTGGCCGACGACTCGGGCATCGAGGTCGAGGCCCTGGGCGGCGGCCCCGGGGTGCGCACCAGGCGATACGCCGGTGAGCACGCGTCCGACGAACAGAACAACGCCAGGCTGATGGCCGAGCTGGCGGCCCTCGGCGCCCGCTCGCCCGAGGCGCGTCGGGCGCGCTACGTGTGCGTGCTGGCCTGCCTGCGACCCGATCGACCCGACGCACCGCTGCTGGCCGAGGGCACCTTCGCCGGCCGCATCGCGACCGTGCCGCGGGGCAGCGGTGGCTTCGGCTACGACCCTATCTTCGAGCCTGACTTCGAGCCTCCGGGCGGGCGGACGGTGGGACAGATGACGCAGGCCGAGAAGAACGCCGTCTCGCACCGGGCCCGGGCCGCGACGGCCCTGCGGCGACACCTCGTCACGCCCGACGGCAGCGACTGGTTCGCGTGATGGAGCGCCGACTGACGCGCGGTCCGCTGCTGCAGCGGTCCACGCCCAGCGACGAGATCGGCACTCGCGCCTGGCGACGGGCTGGGATACTGACTCGACCATGGACGCCTGCGGCTGTGACGAGTTCGCCTCGATCTTCGATCGACGGAACGCGGACGGCGACCTGCGTCGATATCGAAGCGACGGGCCGGATCGGACGACGCGCATGCTCCTCGAGCTCATCCGCGAGCAGGGCGTAGACGGGGCGACCGTCCTGGACATCGGTGGCGGCATCGGAGTCATCGACCAGGAGCTGCTCCGGGCGGGCGCCAGCCGGGCGACGCTCGCGGACGCATCAGGGGCGTCGCTGGCCGTGGCCAGGGAGGCGGCCAGTGCTGCCGGCCTCGCCGACCGCATGACCTTCGTACAGGGCGACGCCGTTCGTCGCGCCGATGTCATCGGCCCAGCCGATGTGGTCACGCTCGACCGGGTCATCTGCTGCTACCGGGACGTCGAGTCGCTGGTTCGACTGTCGGCTGGCTGGGCCGGCCGCTTGTACGGCATCGTCCTGCCGCGCGATCGATGGGTCGTGCGAGTGGCGATCGCTCTCGAGTCTGCCTGGTTCTGGCTGACTCGGCGGCCCTACCGGCCCTACGCTCACCCGAATCGGTTCGTCGATGCTCTGGCGGTCGCCGAAGGCCTGGAGCCACTTGCGGAGGCCGGCACGTTCTTCTGGCGCGTCGCCCTCTTCCGACGCACGGCGGTCGCCCGATGACCGGCAGCGGCGCCGAGGCACAGGGTTCCCTCGCGACTGCAGGTTCGAATGCCTTCGGCGCTCTTGCGCCGGACGGATGAACAGGTCACGATCGACGGAGCGCCACGCCGGCGTCCCAGGGGGTGGGCGACATGCGCTCGAGGATCGTCGCAGGGACCGCCTGTTCCGAGTCTGAAACAGCCGCCCGGTCGCCGCGTCACATGGTCCGTGTACGGCGCCATTGAATACGCCCTCGTGACCGACCTCGATGTTCCGGGCGAGGACGACCCAAGTGCAGCGCGAGCAGGGCTCCGTCGGATCGTGGCGGACGCCTATGACGCCTATCAGCGTGAGCTGTATGCCTTCGCCCTGCGGGCGAGCCGAGACCCTGAGGTAGCCCAGGATCTCGTCCAGGAGGCCTTCCTGCGTCTGATGCGCGAGGTCGCGATCCGGCCACCAGAGAACATCCGCGCCTGGCTCTACCGCGTGACGGCGAACCTCAACCTCTCCCGTGGTCGGCGGCTCACGGTGGCCGACCGCTGGCAGCACCTGCTCGTCGCTCGTGGCACGCCGGAGGAGCCCGAAATCCGCGGCGCTCCGCCACGAGGGCACCGGGAGTCTCGAGACGGCCCTCGGTGTGCTGTCGCGTGACGCTCGGACGGCCCTGCTGCTAGCGGCCAGCGGCTTCAGTGGCATCGAGATCGCGGCTGCCATCGGTCGCACGGATGCCGCGACCAGAACGATGATGTGCCGCGCTCGCCTCCAGATGCGCGAGCGGCTCAATTCCCTGGGCGAGCGAGCATGATCGACCACGCTCACGCCAGACGTCTGGCGGCCGAGGCCATCGACTTCGCCATCGGCCCCGACGATCGTGCCGCGCTCGATACGCATCTCGCGACCTGCGACGCATGCCGATCCGTCGCTGAGCGCCTCGCCTCCGATGCGCTCGCACTGGCGATGCTGCCGCCGCTTGATGGCCCAGACGAGCTCCGGGCGTCGGTGCTCCGGGGCGTGGTCAGTGGCGAGGACGGTCAGCGGCGGGATCGTAAGCCCTTCTTCCGCCCGAGGTCCGTCGTCGCGCTGACCGCGATGGCGATGGCGGTGGTCATCGTCGCCGGCACCCTGATCTGGTCAACGGGCCAGCACCCCGGCGATCCGGGGTTGGCCATCGGGACGGCAGGGCCGAACGGCGCCACGCCAGGTAACGCCGTGCCCAGTGGCAACGCGCCAACGCCAGGGCCAGGCATGACCGGCGAACCGACTCAGGACCGTCACCCGGTGGCGATGCTCGCAGCGAGCCAGGACCAAGATGGGATCGTCCCGCTGGACGTCGCCTTCCGACTGACCAGCCTCGATGGGACGCCGGTCGCCGACCTCGCCACCCGCGTCAGCGTCGATCCGCCGCTGGCCCTCGCGGTCGTGGCGGATCCTGATGGTGCCTCGGTCAGCCTCAAGCCCGCGGAGCCATTGCTCCCGGGCGTCGTCTATCGCTTTACGCTCGCCGATCCAGCGGGCGCGACCCTGGGGTCGTGGGCGTTCCAAGCCAGCCAGCCCATCCGCGTCGTCTCCACGCTGCCAGAAGACCAAGCGACCGAGGTGCCGCTCAACACGGGCATCGAGGTCACCTTCGACCAGGATGGCGTGACGGATGCGGCCTCGCACGTGACGATCGAGCCGGCCGTCAAGGGCACGTTCCAGGAGCACGGCCGTGTCCTTGTGTTCGTGCCCGAGAAGCTGGCCCCGGCGACGGTCTACACGGTCACCGTGCGTCGCGGTGTCGGGATTCCTGGCACGGGCGAAGAGCTCCAGCGCGACGTGCGCTTCCAGTTCGAGACCCGTGCCGCCGGAGGTGCGCCACAAAACGAGGACACCACCTTCGAATTCACGACGCCCCTCTTCGAGGCGGCCACAGCAGACCGGCCCGTGCTCTCGGGATGGGCGTCCAGCGACGAGGGGTCGGGACCGGCCTCGCAGCGGGTCGAGGTCTATCGCCTCCCCGACATGACCGCCGGCATCGCCGCGTTCGTCCGGATCCGCAACGCCCCGAGCTGGTCGCGCTGGTCGACTGCCGGCGTTGTCGGGACGGACGGGCTCCAGCGGGTCGTCGCGATGGATGCCGAGCTGCAGGGCGATGGGCCGCCGTGGTTCCGACTGCCCCTCGCGCTTGCTCCAGGCTGGTACCTCGTCCAACACCCCGCCGACCCCCGACCATCGCAAGCCGTCCTGCAGGTCACCGATGTGTCCGCGTACTTGGCGACGACGACCACGAGATCCCTCGTCTGGGCCAACGACGTGGCTGCCGGGGGTGCCCTGTCGGGAGCCACGGTCTCCGTGAGCGGAGGCGAGGTCATCGGTCACACGGATGCCGATGGCCTCCTCGTGGCGACGACCCCGGCCGCCGTGGCCGTGCAGGGTGCCGAGGCAGGGTCGGACACAGCGGCGAGCCCGATCGTGACCGTCACCGCGACGGACGGTCGCGCCGCCTTCTTGCCCACAGACTCGCCGCCATCAGACGCCTACGACTACGGTGTCGATGTCGGGTACGGAACCGGGGGCGACGATCGGTATTGGAGCCTCCTGCACACCGATCGCCTCCTGTACCGATCGACGGACACCGTCAACGCATGGGGCATGGTCCGACTCCGAGCGAGCGGCAGCGTCCCGCCCCGGGCCGAGCTCCGCCTGGTCGCCACCGACGACGGCGAAACTGGAGCGCCGCCACCGGTGGCCATCATCTCGCTCGAGCCCGACGAGGCCGGCGTCATCAGCGGCTCCGTGGCGCTCAAGGACGCGGCGGGCGGTGGCTACGGGCTGCAGCTATGGGTCGAAGACCAGCTCATCGCCACGACCGACCTCCAGGTCGGGACGATCGCCAAGCCGGCCTATCGCCTCGAGCTCGAGACTGGCCATCGCGTCTACGTCGAGGGCGACCGCATCAAGGCGACGGTCCGCGCCACGTTCTTCGAGGGGACTCCGGTCGCCGGTGTGCGCCTCCATCTCATGATCGCCAATGGTCGCCAGCGCACGAGCACGACCGATCGAGCGGGCGTCACAGCGGTCCGCGGTGTCGCGGCTACGGAGGAAGAGTCCTCCTGGGAGGCGTACGCCGCATCTGCCAGCTCGGCGAGGCCGGAGGAGGGAGACATCAGCGGCGTCAGCCCGCTGTTCCTGGTCTTCCCCAGCGCCCGGATGGTCGAGGCCGAGGGCCAGATCGTCGGCGGCCGGGTCGCGATCGATGGATCCGTCCACGCCGTCGATGTCGAGCGCCTAGAGCGTGAGCTGGACGCCGGCGCTTCGGTCTACGACGTGGAGCCCCGGGGCAAGGCCGCGGCTGGTGTGACCGTCACGGCGCGCTTCATCGAGCAGATCCCGGTCCGGGTGGCGGTGGGCACCGAGTACGACTTCATCGCGAAGGAGGTCGTGACCGTATACGAGGACAACATCGTCGATCGCGACGCGGGGACCGTGAAGGTCAAGAGCGGAGCCGACGGTGCGTTCTCCGTGGCGATCCCATCACACGACGACCACGACTATCGGGTCGAGCTGAGCGTCCGGGACCGGGAGGGCCACCGAGCGACCACCACGGCCTTTGCCACGACCACGACACCGGGCGGGTCTGAGGAGGAGATGGATCGGGCCAGTCTGGTACCCACGGATCCTTCGCGGCAGGACCAAGACGACTACGCGCTCGGCCAGAGCATCGATCTGACGCTGCGCTCGGAGCCCACTGGCGACGCGAACGACCGCCACCTGTTCTACGTGGCACGGGAGGGCCTGCGCGACGCGACCGTCCAGTCGTCAGCCAGGTTCACGATGACCTTCGGGGCAGAGGAGATCCCGAATGTCGAGATCGTCGGCGTTCGCTTCACCGGCAGCGGCTACCTGGTCTCGGGTGCGTACGACGCGGTCTTCCGCCAGGACGATCGGAAGCTGCACGTCGATGTTTCGGTCCGTGCCCCGCGCTACGCGCCGGGCGACACGGCGACGCTCGACGTCCAGACCCGATCGGCGTCCGGTCGACCCGTGGCGGCGACCGTCGTGCTGCGAGCCGTCGACGAGAAGCTGTTCGCGATCGGCGCCGCCTCGGACGTCGACACGCTGTCCGAGCTGTACCAGACGCTCTCGAGTGGGATCGTCAGCACCTACGCCACCCATGCCCCACCACGTATGGAAGACGGCGGCGGTGACACTGGTGGCGGCGGCGATGATGGAGCCCGGAGCGACTTCGTGGACTCGCTGCTCTTCCGGAAGGTCAAGACCGACGCGCAGGGCCATGCCGTCGTCTCCTTCGAGCTGTCCGACGACCTGACTTCGTGGCACGTCAGCGCCTCGGGCGTCAGCGCGGCGCTCGAGGCTGGCGACGGGGGAGCCCTGGTCGCCGTCGGGTTGCCCTTCTTCGTCGACGCCTCGATCGCGCCCGAATACCTGACCGCCGATCGGCCCGCCATCCGGCTCACGGCGTACGGCTCAGACCTGGCGCCCGATGCCCGCGTCACGTTCACGGTCGAGTCAACGGACCTGGGGTTCCGCAGCCCTACCATCAGCGCGCGAGCGTTCCACGATGTGGCCGTCGCGCTGCCGGAGCTCACGCCCGGCGTGCACACGCTGACCATCAGCGCGTCCTCGGGCAGCGGCACCTCGGCGATGCATGACCGGCTGATCCGGACGTTCAAGGTCGTCGATTCGCGCCTGACGCGAACGAAGACGACGTACGCCGAGCTTGGCGCGGCCGATGTCCGGGCTGGCGGCGCCGGGCTAACGAGCTATGTGATCTCGGACGCAGGGCGTGGCCGGTACCTGCCGCTCCTGTTCGACCTGGCCGGTGAGACCGGTGTGCGCCTCGATCAGGCCCTGTCGGCCGAGCTGGCCCGTTCGGCGCTCATCTCGGTCTTCAGGGTCGAGGCTGCGACCCTGCCGGCTTCAGGAGTCGTGGGCCAGCGATATCAGAAGCCGGGCGGTGGCGTGAGCCTGCTGCCGTATGGCGGCGTCGACCTGCAGCTGACGTCCATGGTCGCGATCGTCGCGCCCGATCGCTTCGATCGCGTCGGCCTGGCCTCGTATCTGTCCGACGTCCTGGCCGACCCCAAGTCGACACGAGAGCGCCGGGCCTATGCCCTGGCGGGCTTGGCCGGGCTCGGGCGCCCCGTCCTCCGTGATATCCGCGCACGTGCCGAGGCGACCGATCTGACCATCCGAGAACGACTCATCCTGGGGCTCGGTGCCGCCGCCCTCGGGGATGGCGCGACGGCACGATCGATCGAGCGAGCACTGGCCGACGAATACCTGGAGTCGCTCGGTGAACAGGCGCGGCTTCGCGTCGGATCGACGCCCGACGACATGACCACGGCCTCGGCCATGATGGCGGTCCTTGCGGCCTGGAACGGAAGTGCCATCGCACCAGCACTCTGGGACTATGTGACAGCCAACGCTGCCGAGGACGAGTTCCTCGGTCTGCATGGGGTCGCCTTCGCGACCAGGATGCTTGCTCGCTCGTCCGCCAAGCCCGCTCGCTTCGCCTACGCCGTCGCAGGGAAGAGAGAGGTCATCGATCTGGCCCAGGGAGACGCATTCAGCCTGACCCTGAGCGCCGCCCAACGCGCGACGTTGGCGTTCGAGGCGCTGAGCGGCGACATCGGCGTGGCGTCGACCTGGCAGGAGCCAACCAAGGCGACCTCGTTCACGACGGATCCGGATGTGTCGATCCGCCGGGAGGTCAAGCCGTCGGGCAAGATCGACACGGGAGACCTGGTGCGCGTCGACCTCATGGTGACCTTCGGACCTAGGGCCGCCTCAGGCTGTCGACAGGTGACGGACCTCGTGCCTTCGGGGCTGTTTGCCGTCGGCATCCTGGCCGACTGGCCCGGGGCGCGCGACGAGGACGAAGCGCCCAGCCCACCGGCCGGCGTGACGTCGCCCTACGAGCAGGCAGGGCAGCGGGTCTCGTTCTGCGCCGAGCCGACCACCAAGCGACGGACG
This sequence comes from uncultured Chloroflexia bacterium, assembly GCA_963833535.1. Taxonomy (GTDB): domain Bacteria; phylum Chloroflexota; class Limnocylindria; order Limnocylindrales; family CSP1-4; genus CSP1-4. The sequence continues at coordinate 58,091 of CAWHYC010000002.1, forward strand.
GTCGACCTGCGCTACTACACTCGCGTGGTCACACCGGGTACCTACCGTTGGGAGCCGGCGATCGTGCAGGCGAGCGGCGCCTCGGACCGCGCATCCCTGACATCAGGACGCACCGTCACAGTCCGCTGAGGGCCGGCGTGAGCCGACCATCCGCGTCGACCCACTGACCGGCGCGGTCGTGGTCTTTGGGTTCGGCCGGAGTGCGGTTGTAGTCTTCTCAGCCATTGACGTGGACCCGGCATGGGAGTTGGTGATGAGCGTCGACCGGGACACCGAAGTCCCATGAGCGTGTCGCCAAAAGCGGTCGGCGTCGCCCGGGGCCTCGTCGTCGTCCTCCTGGCGGGCATGTCGGCCGGTGTGGTGTATGTCGCGTTGACGGGCCCACTCGATCCTCGCGACGTGGCTCGAGGCGCCCTGGCCGGAGCGTTGATCTTCGTCCCGATCTTCCTCTTCGATGTCGCGGCTGCGAACACGCGAGTGGGGCCGGCGGCTTCGACGACGGCCGTTCGCCATCGCGGTCGGCATTCGAACGCTCGTCTACCTCGGCTTCATCGTCGTCGGCCTCCTTCTGGCTGCGCTCGCCACGGGCGTGCCCCTCGCCGATGCCACTGACATCCTCGGCGGGACGCACATCGGCTTCGCCTTCCTCATCGCGTTCCTGTTCAACGTCGTCGGTCAGCTGAGCCGGATGCTCGGTCCCAGCGTCCTGACGAGCTTCGTGACCGGTCGCTACCACCGACCGAGGCTCGAGGAACGCGTCTTTCTGTTCATGGACCTCGCCGACTCGACGACCATCGCCGAGCGCCTCGGTCCCCTGCGCTTCCATGAGCTGCTCGATCGGATCGCGTTCGACGTCGCTGACGCGGTGGCCACGTATCGCGGCGAGATCCATCGCTACGTGGGCGATGAGATCATCGTGACCTGGCTGGCGGACCGCGGGATTCGAGGTGCGGCCTGCGTTCGTGCGGCGTTCTCGATGGTCGGCGGCGTCGATCAAGACCAGGCGCGCTACGTGCGCGACTTCGGCGTACGCCCGACCTTCCACGTCGCCATCCACGTCGGTCCGGTCGTGGTCGGCGAGATGGGTGACCTGCATCGTGAGATCGTGTTCCTGGGCGATACCGTCAATACGACGTCCCGCATCGAGGCGGCATCAGGCGACACGGGCCGGAGCATGCTGGTCTCACAGGGGCTCATCGATCGGCTCGACGCCCTGCCGGCGGAGGTCGTCACGGAGTCGATCGGCACCATCGCCCTTCGCGGAAAGCAATCCCCGATCGCGCTGGTGTCACTGACGCTGCGCTGAGCGCTCGCGCATGCGCAAGACGGCGCGCATCACGTCGGTTTCAGGGCGTGGACGTGCCTTTGGGTCTTCTCACTGTGCAACAGGCCAACTTCGCCGTGACCTCCCACCGTGCTAGGTGTCCTTTGCGAGCTCGCGACTGCCTGCTAAGAACGGAATCGGCGCCTCGGTCGTTACGATCGCCGGGTCGCCCGCGGCTCGACCTGACATCCAGCCCTGACGACCTGCATCTGACAGCGGAGGCCGCCGCCGCGGGTCGAACGCTCTAGATCGTGCTCCTGGATCACCTCGTCGTGGCCGGCGATCGGTCCGTCAGCCTACCGGTGATCGGTTCATCAGCCGACGAGCATCGGGCATCGCATTCGACGACGCTCGTCGACGTCCTCGAGGGCAGACCGTCCAGGTGGGTCGCCGTATGATGGCCCGCGTTGGTGGTAGTTGGTGTCAACGCTCTTCCTCGCGACGCGCCGGCTTCGAGCGTCGTACAGCATTTGAGATTAGAGCGGTGCAGGCCGGCCGCAGCCGGCGCTCAGACCGTTATCCTGCGGTATCTGAGCGTGAAACGGCGGGGTGTGGCGCAATCTGGCAGCGCGCGTGCTTTGGGAGCACGAGGTTGTGGGTTCAAATCCCACCACCCCGACCATCTTGACCTTCGTGCGCAGGGTCGACGGGGCATCGCACCAGGGCGACCCGATCGCTCGACCCAACGAGGCCGTTCGATGACCAGTCTGTTCCCGTCCGAGGACATGGAGCTCACGCACATCCTCGTCGTCTCGGAGCTCGATCGCTCGGTCGCGTTCTATCGGGGCGTCCTTGGCGCCACGGTCGTCCGCGACTACGGCGGTACGTCCTGCGTCCTACAGGCCTTCGGCACCTGGCTGCTGCTGGTGACGGGTGGTCCACCCACTGCCGACAAGCCCACGGTGGCCTTTGCAGCACCGACCGACCCCGATCGCGTCAGTCACTCGATGACCATCCGGGTGCCTGACGCCCGGAGCGCCCACGCCACCCTCATCGAGCGCGGGGCGGTGTTCCTTGCGCCGCTGAGCGACTCCGAGTGGGAGATCCGGGGCTTTCTCCGCGATCCCGATGGCCACCTCATCGAGATCAGCGAGGCCAAGGGCTGAGCGCGATCCGCGTGCAGCGGCACGACGAGTCACCGGCCACGCTCCGCCCGCCTCGGCCCCTAGGGCGACGCCAGCTCGTCGCGCCGGAAGGCGTCGATGAGCGCCTGGTAACCGGGCAGCCCGCGTTCCATGCCGATGGCCCAGAAGCCGACCCCGGCCAGGCCGCGGTCATTGGCCAGGCGCAGCTTCGGCGTCAGGGTCTCCGGGGAGTCCACGTAGATGGCGCGCCAGGCGCCGCTGCTCGGGCTGGCGCTTGGGTCGATCGAGGCGCCGGGCTCGAGCGTAGGCGTCGGCTGGCGCGGCCGAAGAGTCGGTCGGCACGATGTAGACGTCGACAGCCTCGATCTCGTCGCGCTGCGGCTCGACCGGCGGCTTGCGCAGGAAGCTGCGGTTGTCGGCCGGCACCCAGGCCGTACCGCGGCCGGTCCGCGGAGCGCCGATCTCCGGACCACTGACCGGCCAGGCCATGCCGTAGAAGGGAAGACCGAGGAGCGTCCGCTCGACCGGCACACCGGCGGCCTCGTACATGTCGAGCGACCAGACCAGGTCCTTCTCGTCGCCGTCCCGCCGGTCGAGCGGCGCCGAGGCACCGGGATCGGAGCCCGACCAGTGATAGTCGTAGCCCATCAGGAAGATGCGGTCGGCGCCGGCCCCGGCCGCGGCAGCAGCCATCTCGCGAGCCGATGACGTTGGCACCCGACGCCGCCGAGACCTGGCCATTCGGCATCTCGGAACGCAGTCGGTCGCGCAGCCGGCTGACGAAGGCGCCGTAGGCCGGCACGAGCGAGCGGTCGAGGGTCTCGACGTCGACGTTGATGCCGTCGAACGACCGCTCCTTGGCGAATGCGACCAGGGCGTCGATGGCCGCATCCTGTGTCTCGATCGACCCGCCGAAGAAGCGCTTGTTGCGCGCGGCGCCGAAGCTGCTGAAGACGACCTCGATCCGTACCCCGCGATCGTGTGCCTCGCGCACCAGGCGCTTGCCGACCGTGTCGGTGATGCGCTTGTAGCCGCGCGCCGAGGTGTTGATCGTGCCGTCACGGCGGACGGTGACGGAGAACAGGGCGATGGTCGAGAGGTCGATGTCGGCCACGTGACTGGCGATGCCCGAGTCCATCTCCCAGTAGGGGATGTAGCCGTAGACCTCGTGGCCGGGGATCGGTCGTGCCGTCGGTCGGGGCGTGGCCGTCGGTTCAGCCGTCGTCGACCCGCCGGTCGACCCATCGGTCGGTCCAGAGGGCGTCTTGCCGCCGAGGACGCCGAGTCCCGCGACCGCGACGACGCCGACGATGACGGCGAGCCCGACCACGAGAGCGAGCAGCAGGACCGGCCTTTGGCGCATCCGGGAAGCGTGGGCGCCATCGTGGAATCGGTCAAACGCCTGGCCGCGCGCGGCGGACGCTGGTCGGAGCGCCGTCGTGGCTGAAGAGGCCAACCTGCTCCCTGCTTATGCAGACCCCGACCCGCCTGGGCTCGAGCATCAGTCCGGTCCACCAATGGGGCTGGTACTCCGAGCGGATCTCGGCCAGTGGTCGGCACTCGGTACCGGCGCCTACGCTCGGGAGAGATGCCGATCGTCCCAACCGGGTGCGGCGCACCAACAGGATCGGTAGGTCGGATAGCCCAGGCACGGAACACCAACAGGGCTGGTAGACCGGAGCCGATGACGGCCATGGCTGCACCGGCCTGGTGAAGCGACTGGATGGACCATGCCGACTTCGCGGCGTGACAGCGCACGCGGCCCGTCGAGCCCGGTTGACTTCGCCGTCGGCAGGTTCAGGGGGCGTTCAGGGTCGCGGTCCAGCATCTCCGGCCATGAGCAGCCCAACGAGTGGCATGACCGCGCCACCGGCCCGACCCCAGGCCACCGCCGCGACGCCGACCAGCGGCGCCGTCTACGGCCGCGGTCGCCGCCCGACGCGGCGCCTGGCTCGGCCGCGCATCTGGCCGGTCCGACCGCTGGACGTGACGGCCGTGTTGGTCGGCCTTGGCGTCCTGATCCTGGCCATGTGGGTTCGCCACGGCGGCCTGGACCAGGTCGGCACGCCAGGCGGCATCTTCACCGGTCTCGGCCAGATCGCCGGCCTCCTCGGTGCCTACCTGGCGCTCGTCCAGCTGGTGCTCATGTCGCGCAGCCCGTGGCTCGACCAAGTGCTGGGCATCGACCGGCTGGCCGCGGCTCACCGCTGGGTCGGCTTCGCCTGTCTGTGGCTGCTCGTCGGCCACGGCGTCATGATCGACCGTCGGCTATTCGCTCGGTGACGGCACCTCGATCATCGGCGAGGCCTGGAAGCTCCTGACGACCTATCCGTACGTGCTCATGGCCACGGTCGGTTTCGTGCTCTTCGTCGCCGTCGCGGTGACCTCCGTTCGTGCCGCCCGACGCCGGCTCTCCTACGAGACGTGGTTCGGCATCCATCTCTACGCCTACCTCGCCATCGCCCTGGCCTTCCTGCACCAGCTCGCGGTCGGGGCCGACTTCATCGACGACCCGCTTGCCCGCGGGTTCTGGATCGGGCTCTACGTCGTGACCTTCGGCCTCGTCCTGACGTTCCGCGTCGGGCAGCCCGTCATCCGGTCGCTGCGCCACGACCTGCGGGTCGCCAACGTGGTCGAGGAGGCACCCGGCGTGGTCTCCATCTACGTCACCGGCCGCGACCTCGAACGCATGCCGGTCGCCTCCGGCCAGTACTTCCTGTGGCGCTTCCTGACGCGCCATGGCTGGTGGCGCGCCCACCCCTTCTCGATCTCCGCCGCCCCCAACGGCCAGTACCTGCGCACGACCGTCAAGGCGCTCGGCGACTGGTCGACCCAGCTGCAGGACCTGCAGATCGGCACTCGCGTCTTCGTCGAAGGCCCATACGGCATCCTGACCGGCGCCCGCCGCAGCAAGCGGGGTGTCCTGATGGTCGCCGGTGGCGTGGGTATCACGCCGCTTCGCGCCCTGTTCGAGGATCTGCCAGTGGCCGGCCAGGACCTGACGGTCATCTATCGGGCGCGCAGCGAGCGCGAGCTCGTCTTCCGTGCTGAGCTCGACACGCTGGCCAGCCTCCGCGGCGCCACCGTCCACTACCTCCTCGGCCGTCGCCCCCGACACGGACAGCCCGACCCGCTCGGGCCGGCCGCCATCCTCGCCGCCGCCCCCGATGTCGCCGAGCGTGACGTCTACCTGTGCGGCCCTGCCTCGATGATGGAGGGCGTCCATGACGCCCTCCGACGCCTCTCCGTCCCCGATGCCCAGATCCACTGGGAACGGTTCGCATACTGAGCATGGAGTCCTGAGATGCCGAAACGCGGCGCCATCGCCCTGACCCTGACCATCGCAGCTCTCGTCCTGCTGCTCAACTTCAAGACCCCGACGCAGGAGGATGCCGGGCTCGTCCTGGGGGCAGGCGACACGACGCCAGCCATCATCGCGCCGGCGGCGACCGACTCGACGACGTCATCACACGTCGCCACGGCCACCGAGGCGCCAGGGGCCACCGCGCAACCGCAGGCCACGACCGCCCCCGCGACCGCTGCCTCCGGCACGGTCCAGGGCGACGCGATCCAGACCCGTTTCGGCCCGGTCCAGGTCGAGGTCACGGTCAAGAACGGCAAGATCATGAACGTCACCGCGCTGCAGCTGCCCTGGGACCACCAGCGCAGCGCGGATATCAGCCAGTACGTCGAGCCCATCCTGCACGATGAGGCCATCCAGGCGCAGAGCGCCAACGTGGACATCGTCTCCGGCGCGACGTACACCAGCATCGGCTATGCCCGCTCGCTCCAGTCAGCGCTGGACCAGCTCAAGGGCTGAGCCGATGCCCGATCATGCAGCACCGGCTCCCTCCTCCCCGGTGCTCGACCCGACCGCCGCCGAGCCGCCTGCCCCCCGGGCGGCTCGGCGCGCGGTCCTCATCGCGTCGTCGATGTGATGGGCACGGTCGTCTCCATCGACGTTCGCGATGCAGACATCGCCGAGGCGATCGTCGATGCCGTGGTGATGCACCTGCACGACATCGATGCCCGCTTCTCACCCTATCGACCGGACAGCGAGGTGAGCCGCTTCGGGCGCGGCGAGATCGCGCTCGATGACGCCAGCCAGGACCTTCGCTACGTGCTGACCAGGTGCGAGCAGCTGCGTCGGGAGAGCGGCGGCGTCTTCGACGTCTGGCATCACCGCGGGGACGGTCGCTTCGACCCGTCGGGCTATGTCAAGGGGTGGGCCGTCGAAGAGGCCGCACTGCACCTCGAGGCTGCCGGTGCCACCGACTACACCATCAACGCCGGCGGGGACGTCATCGCTCGTGGCGAGCCGGAGCCTGGCCTCGCCTGGCGGGTCGGCATCCGCCACCCCGACCGTGCCGATGCGCTGGTGGCGGTGCTCGCGGTCCGCGACCTGGCCGTGGCGACCTCCGGCAGCTATGAACGCGGCGAGCACATCCATGACCCGCGCGACGCCAGCACACCGAGCGAGCTGGCCAGCCTGACGGTCGTCGGTCCCAGCCTGACGCTGGCCGACGCCTATGCCACCATCGGCTTCGCGATGGGGTCCGAGGGACCCGCCTGGGTCGCCCGACATGTGGGCTACGGGGTCTACGCCGTCACGGCCGAGGGTCGCGCCCGATGGTCCGACGACGTCGCCCTGATGCTGGCCTGAGCCGGATCATGGTCGCTAGCATCACCGCAGCCCGCCAGACGGTCGGGCACGGCGGACCGAGGTAGGTCGATGCATCTGCTGGTCATCGAGGACGACCCGCGCCTGCTGCGTCTCCTGCGACGGTTGCTCGGCCAGGACGGCCACGTGGTCGAGGGCGCGGGGACCGCGACCGAGGGCCTCGAGATCGCCGATGATCTCGATCTCGACGTCATCGTGCTCGACGTGGGCCTGCCGGACTTCGACGGCTTCGAGGTCGCCAGGCGACTGCGCAAGCGCGGTGCCACGATGCCGATCCTGATGCTCACCGCGCGCGACGCCGTGGCCTCGCGCGTCCAGGGCCTGGACGCCGGAGCCGACGACTACCTCGTCAAGCCGTTCGCCTACGAGGAGCTGGCGGCCCGACTGCGCGCACTCAGCCGGCGACCGAGCCCGCGACAGACGCCGAACCTCGCAGCCGGGCCTATCGTCCTCGACGAGGCCGCCCACCGCGTCACGGTCGATGGCCGCGACGTCGTGCTCGGGCCGCGCGAGTTCGCCGTCCTGGAGTGCCTCCTGCGCCGACCCGGCCAGGTCCTGTCGCGCGACCAGCTGCTCGACTACGCCTGGCCGTACGGCGCGGCGCTGACGCCGAACACGGTCGAGGCCTATATCCACATCCTTCGTGAGAAGCTCGGAGCTGACGGCGCCGCCTGGGTCGAGACCGTGCGCGGCGTGGGTTATCGCCTCCGGCCAGCTTGAGCGACATGTCTGCTGCCCCCGGCTCGCCGACGACCGCCGAGAGCGCCCTGCTCCGACGCACGCGGCTCCGCCTGATGCTCTGGAGCGGCGGGCTGACGCTGGTCGTCCTGCTCATCCTCGGCGGCGCGGTCTACGTGACGGTCAGCCGCGCCCTGGCGGCCGGCGGCACGGCCGTGCTGCAGGATCGCGCCGGCGACGTGACCCGCTTCGTCTCTGGCCCCGGCCCCGGCCCCGGCCCAGGTCGTTCGCCGATCGGTGTCTCCTTCGGCGGCCGCGGCTCCGGCACGCTGGCGCTGGTCGTCAAGCCGGACGGCACCGTGCTCGGCCTCGATCCCGACGACGGGCTGCAGGGCATCCCCCTTGAGGTGGGCATCGAAGCGGCCCGGAGCGGGGTCGTCGATGTCCGCACCGCCGAAGTCGACGACATCCCCGTGCGCATCCTGTCGCAGGCGATCCACCGCGATGACGGCACGTACGTCGTCCAGATCGTCGGCGAGCGCCTGTCCGAGCAGCGCCTGCTCGACACGCTGACCGCCGCCCTCGTCGCCGGTGGCATCGCCGCCCTGCTGCTCGCTTTCGGTGTCGGCTATGTCTACGCCGGCCGGGCACTGGTCCCCATCCGGGACGCGATGGGACGGCGTGACGATGCCCTCCGGCGGCAGCGCGAGTTCACGGCCAATGCCAGCCACGAGCTGCGCACGCCGCTGACGGTCATCCGCGCCAGCGTCGACGATCTCCGCCGCAATCGCACGCAACGCGTCTCCGACGTGGGCGACGCCCTCGACGACATCGAGGTCGAGGTCGTGCACATCACGGCGCTGGTCGACGACCTGCTGCTCCTGGCACGCTCGGATGCTGGTGCCCTCGAGCTGCATCTCGAGCCGCTCGACCTTGCCGACGTGGCTGCCGAGGCCGCCGGAGCCATGACCGCGATGGCCGCCGAACGCCACGTCGACATCGTCGTCGACCCGCGCCCGGCGCCGATGGATGGCGATGCCCTGCGCTGCCGCCAGCTGGTCACCATCCTCATCGACAACGCGGTCAGGCACAGCCCGCCGGGGGCCGGCGTGACGGTCACCGTCCGGCCCGAGCTGGCCGACGTGAGCCTGACGATCGATGACGCAGGCCCGGGCATCCGGCCCGAGGATCGGGACCTCGTCTTCGAGCGCTTCTGGCGTGCGGACGATGCGCCCAAGGGCGGGACCGGGCTCGGGCTGGCCATCGCGGCGTGGATCGTCGAGCGTCACGGCGGCTCGATCGAGGCACTCGAGGCACCCACCGGCGGGGCCCGCTTCCGCGCCCGACTGCCGACGCATCCCGCTATGTCGCCACCTGAAACGTCGTAGAGGACCGCTCGGTCGCTCCGGTTGGTTCGGGACCAACGGGGCAGGCTCCGGAGTGGGACCATCGGGTCAGTGCGAGAAGGCACCGATGGGCCTAGCATCGACCGACGATGTCCTGGCAAACCGCATCGCGCACTTCGCGCGTCCGCCTCGCGGGCGTCGCGCTCGTCGCGTTGAGCCTGCTCGCCGCCTGTGGCGAGACCGCCGCCCCATCGCCTTCAGAGGCGGCGGCGACGCCGCGCCCGACGCCGACTCCCGACACCCATCTGACCGATCCCGCGGCCGGCGCTGACGTCTACACTCACCTCAACCGCGCCGGGCTCGGGCTCGTCGGCACGAACGCGTTGACCGGCAAGGAGCCGCGCAACACGTACAACGCGACCTACGCTGGCTGGCCACTCTCCGTGCTCGAGTACTCGTCGGCCACGACGCGCGCCAAGGCCCAGCCTTTCCGGGACGGCGGCGCGCCCTCCAAGGGCACCCCTCCCTTCACCTTCGCGGGCCAGAACATCGTCGTCTACTGGGGCCCCATCGAGAAGGGCGCCAGGCCGCCCGAGCCGGACGCCAGCCACCTCGAAGCGGCCACCAAGCTGGCCATCGCCCTCGATGCCGTCGTCGGGCCCCTGCAGGAGCGCTCCTCGAGCCGCGTCAGCCCGCTGACACCGATCGCGGCCCCGGCGCCCTAGCCGCCGACGCCAGGGGTCGCTGCGACCTCGGCCGGCATCCAGAACCAGCGCAGTGCCTCGAAGTCGGCGCTGACATCCGCCGCTGGCCAGTCGACCGTGCCGGGCTCCTCGGCCAGGATCGCTCGCGCATCCTCGAGATGTGTGGCCAGGCGCGACTCGGGCTCCCGGTGCCGATGCGAGGCATAGTGCATGCCGCCCTCGTCGTAGTCGATGTCGGCCAGGCTGAGGGGCGGCTCGGCCGGGCCGTCGGCGTGCTGCCAGAGGCCGCTGTCGGGCTCGAAACGATATCGCGGCAGGAGCCGCCAGCCATGGCTGGCCACGAGGTCGACGGCGTCGAGGATGTAGCGGAAGACCGTCTCGCTGATGAAGTAGTTGAAGTTGACGCGGATCCAGCCCGGCTTGATGCCCTCGCAGCCGCGGCCGATCTCGCGCTCGAACTCGTGCGAGGTGTCGAGGTCGATGCCAAGCAGCCGATGGCCGTACGGGCCGGCACACGAGCAGCCGCCGCGTGACTGGATGCCGAACAGGTCATTCAACAGCGCGACCACGAAGTTGTGATGCAGATAGCGGCCTTGGTGACGGACGACGAAGGAGACGATCGAGAGCCGGTCGAGCGCCGGATTGCCCAGGATCTCGATAGCCGGGTTGGCGCCCCAGCGCGCGATGGCGCGCCCGATGAAGGCCTCTTCGCGCTGCCGGATGGCCTCCACGCCGACGCGCATCTTGAGCTGGAAGACGAGGCCGGCGCGGATCGATTCGATGATCGCCGGCGTGCCGCCCTCCTCGCGATGCTCGATCTCGGTCAGGTAGCGGTGCTCGAGGGGATTGACGTAGGCGACCGTGCCGCCGCCGGGCATGCTCGGCACGCGGTTGCGGAACAGCTCGCGTCGAGCGATGAGCAGGCCGGGCGTGCCCGGGCCGCCGATGAACTTGTGGGGCGAGATGACGATAGCGTCCTTGAAGTCATGCTCGGCGTCGGGGCCCGGGCGATGTGGCGACATCTCGACCTCGACGTATGGTGCCGCCGCCGCGAAGTCCCAGAACGAGAGCGCGCCGTGGCGGTGCAGGAGGATCGAGATGGCCCGCGTGTCGGAGATGATGCCGGTCACGTTGGAGGCGGCAGAGAAGCTGCCGATCTTGAGTGGTCGATCGGCGTGGGCGAGGAGCTCCGTCTCGAGAGTCGCCAGGTCGATGCGCCCGTCGTGATCTTCGGGGATGACCACCACGTCGGCGATCGACTCGCGCCACGGCAGCTCGTTGGAATGGTGTTCGTAGGGCCCGATGAAGACGACCGGTCGCTCCTCGGCGGGGATGCCACGGCTGAGCTGGTAGCGGTCGTCGAGTAGCTCCGGGATGCGCAACCCCAGGACAGCCACGAGCTTGTTGACGGCGGCCGTCGAGCCCGACCCCGAGAAGATGACGGCATGCTCGGGACCGCCACCGCACGCCTTCAGGATGATCTGCCGGGCTTCCTCGCGGAATCGCGTCGTCTGCAGGCCGGTGCCCGACGACTCCGTGTGGGTGTTGGCATAGAGGGGCAGCACGGCGTCGCGCAGGTAGTCCTCGATGAAGGTCAGCGAGCGGCCCGACGCGGTGTAGTCCGCGTACGTCACTCGCCGCACACCGAACGGCCCTGCCACCGCCTCGTCGTCGCCGATGACGGACGTCCGGATGAGGTCGATGAGGCCGGCGGGGTCCACCCATGGATGCTAGCCGACCAGGAAGACCCGAGCCAGCCCGATGAAGCCGCCAGCGAGGATCAGCACGGTCGGTCCGACGCGGCCTGAGCCGAGGGCGAGCGTGGCCACGATCGCGACGGCCACCGGCAGCGGCGCGAGGGACCCACCCGGCACCAGCGTGGCAGCGGCGAGCTCGATCGTCACGCCGATCATCAACCCCAGCGCGGCCGCGCCGGCGCCGCCGAGTGCGGCCGCTGCCAGCGGACGTGCGCGAACGGCCCGCACGATGGGCTCGAGGAAGGCGACCAGGACGAAGGCGGGCAGGAAGATGCCGATCGACGCAGCGAGTGCGCCAGGCACTCCGGCCAGCAGGAAGCCGAGGTATCCGGCCGTGCTGAGGAGCGGTCCGGGGGTCGCCTGCCCGACCGCGATGGCGTCGAGGAGCTGGCGCTCGCTGATCCACCCAAGGTCGATGACGAGGTCGCTCCGGAGCAACGCCAGCAGGACGTAGCCGGAGCCGAAGAGCAGCGCCCCGGCCTTCAGGAAGACCAGGAAGATGGGCACCAGGCCGACTGCGCCGCTCGTCATCGCGGCCGCCAATGAGCCGCCGAAGGCGAGGGGTGCGAGCGCGCCTGTCCGGTGCACTCGCCCATCGTCATCTGGCCCCGAGCCGGGCGGGTCGCTGGCCTTCGAGTCGGGGCCGCCCGCACGACCGGTCGACGGCCGGACCGGGGGTGCGCCGCGGAGGAGCCGCCGGGCCATCACCAGCAAGGCGCCAGCGAGCAGGATGCCGGCCTCGGGCAGGTCGGCCAGGTACGCCGCCACGGCCAGGACCGCGACCGCCAGGCGGGCCGGGTCGTCGACCATCGACCGCCCCAGGCCCAGCACGGCGACGACGAGGATGGCGATGACGACCGGGTCGATGCCGACCAGCACCGCGGCCACCGTCTTGGCGGTCGCCGCACCCACAGCCAGCCAGGCCAGCACGATGCTGATGACGATGGCGGGCAGGATGAAGCCGGCTCCAGCCGCGAAGAAGCCCGGCCAGCCAGCCCGTCGACGGCCGATGGCGAGGGCCAGCTCGCTCGAGTTGGGCCCAGGGATGACGCTCGTCGCCGCGACCAGATCGAGGAAGTCGTGGTCGTCGATCCAGCCCAGTCGCCGAACGAGCGTCTCGCGGAAGAGCCCGCTATGTGCGGCCGGTCCGCCGAACGCCGTCAGCCCAAGGCGCAGGAAGACGACGAGGACCTCGCGCCAGGGACCGGATCGCGCGGACATCTCCGGCTCGATCGACCCGCTGTCCGACGGCTCGGTCAGTGGTTGCCCCACTGGTAGGACTGTTTGACGATCCGCAGGTAGATGAAGGTCTCGGTCGAGCGCACGCCTTCGACCCGGCCAAGGCGCTCGGTCAGGAACGCCAGCAGGGCGTCGCTGTCTTCGCAGACGGCCTCGACCAGGAGATCGTAGGCACCTGCGGTGGCGACGACATAGATGACCTCGGGCAGGCGCGCGATGGCCTCTGCCGCCGCCATCAGGTGCTGGCCCGCACAGCGCACCCCGATCATCGCCATCTGGTGGTAGCCCATCTTGAGCGGATCGGCGACGCCAACGACCTGCAGCACGCCACGCTCGATGAGCCGGTTCGTGCGCGAACGCACCGCGGCCTCGCTGACGCCTAGCTCTGCGGCGATCTGGGTGAACGGTCGGCGCCCGTCCTGCTGCAGGAACTCGATGATGCGTCGGTCGAGCTCGCCCACGCCATCACCCGCCGGCGCAGGGTGGTCGACGGTGTCGCGTCGAGGTCCAGCCATCTGGCCGACGGTAGCAGAGGCGGTGCGAGCGAGCAACGAGATTCGCACGAATACCGGTGCTCGGATGCGCGATCCGCACATGCGGGCGGTCTCGACGACCGATCACGTCGTATGGCACGTGGCCCCCGCCCGCGCTACGCTGGCCAAGTGCCCGTGCCCACGATCATCGCCCTTCTCGTTGCGCTGCTCGTCGGCAACCTGCTCCTGATCGCGGCTCTGGCCAGCCGGCGCCCTGCGGCGGATCGATCGGCCGAGGCAGCCATGCCCGTGAGCGGCGAGCCGGTCGAGTTGGCCATCGAGATGGCGCGCGACCCGGACGGCCGCCCGGCCTCTGGTGCCGGCATCCGACTGGCGACTTACGATCGCGTCATCCGCATCGTGAGCTATACGTTCTTCCTGGTCACGGCCGTGGTCGTGGCCGCCAGCGGGCTGTGGCCTGACAGTGCGCCCGCTATCTACCTCCTGCTCCTGGCCGGCGCCGCCGCCGTCTTCGTGCTTCACGAGGTCGCGCCACGGGTGGCGGACGTCGAGAGCCTCTTCCTCATCGAGGGCGCGGCTGGGGTGACCTTCTTCACGTTGCTGGTCATGCTCACCGGCGGTGTGGCCAGCCCGTTCTTCTTCGGCTACTTCCTGGTGGTGGCGGCGGCCGCCCTGGTCACCGGTGGCGGCGCAAGCCTCGTTCTGGCTGCCGTCATCACCGCCGCCTACCTCGGTGGCCTGCTGGTGACCCGGGCCGGATCGCCGTATACCAGCGAAGAGATCGTCGTCGTCGCCGTCAACGTGATGGCCCTCTGGCTGCTCTCGTACCTCGCCTCGGTCGTCGCCGGCGAGCAGCGTCGCACTCGGGACGCCGCGCTTCGGCTCTCGCTCCATGACCCGCTGACGCGGCTCTTCAACCGCACCTTCCTGTTCGCGGTCATCGAGCGTGAGATCGCGCGTGCCGGCCGGACGAACCGCGGCTTCACGGTGCTCATGCTCGACCTCGACGACCTGAAGCCGGTCAACGATCGCTTCGGCCACCAATGGGGCGACCGACTGCTTCGCGCGGTGGCGGAGACGGTCCGGCGGACCATCCGCTTCACGGACGCCGCGGCCCGCTACGGCGGCGACGAGTTCGTCGTGCTCCTGCCCGAGACCGACGCTGAAGGCGGCTACGTCGTGGGCGAGAAGCTGCGCCGTGACATCGCCGCGCTCAAGCTCCACGCCGCCGACCGGGTGCGTGCGTCTCGCGTCTCCGTCGGTCTCGTCAACTATCCCGGACGACGGTACGACGATCGAGCGCTCGTGGCCGTGCCGACTGGCCATGTACGAGGCCAAGCGGCGTGGCAAGAACCGCATCGTCGGGTACCAGACGCGCCTGGAACGCGTGGCCACTGCCGTCGATGGGCTCGAGATCGGCGCCACGCCCGCGCCAGCGGCGGCGGCTCATGCCCGTCGGGGAGGTGCGCAGGCGCCGGAGGCGACCCGGCTCCGTGGGGTCCGCCGGCCGGCCGGAGCGGGGGAGAGCCACCGCTGGCCGGCGCCACGTGCAGCCACTCCAGTTCGCGGAGGATGCGAGCGAGCCTCCGTCGGCCGCGAGACCGGCCGGCACGTGGTCCGGCCGCCGCCGGGACGACGAACCACCCAGCCCGCGGGCCGTCTCCGCCGACTCGTCACCCGCCGCGAGCGAGACCGCCGAGCCCGACCCGACGTCGGTCGGCGAGTCCCCTCCAACGCCGGGTCCATCCGAGACCGTCACCCTGGTTGACGCGCACCGACGACTCGCTCGTGCGGCCCGCGCCGTCACCGATTCGGCCTCGACCATGCGCGTCCGACCACGAAACGCGATCCGAGCGCTGGATGCGTCACATCAGCCGGCCAGATGACCGACCCTGGATCGTCCTGCCCATCGAGCCTGACGACCCACCGGATAAGCCTCTCGTCTGAGGCTTCCTCGGCCGCGTCGGCGGGTCGATGTACAGTCACGCCATGCCCCACGGAGACCAGGCGCGGGCAGCGCGCCGCTTGGCTTCGGCACCCGCGCCATCGCCGCGGCGACCAGGGCGCCACGCCTCGAGCAGGGCACGTCCGCCGTGCCCATCTACCAGTCGGCCACCTTCCACGCGCGCGACGTCGACGACTACGCGGCACTCATCGGCTTCGAGCGTCCCGGCTACACATACTCACGTATCGAGAACCCGACCGCGTCGGCCCTCGCCGACGCCTTCGCCGAGCTGCACACGCAGAGGCCGGCTTCGCCTTCGGCTCCGGCATGGCGGCCATCCATGCCGCAATCCTGTCGCTCGTTCGTGCCGGTGACCGTATCGTCTGCACGCGCGCTGTCTACGGCAGCACGCGCGGGCTCCTCGACAGCGTCTTCGGGCGGCTCGGCGTCTCGGTCGTCTACGTCGACCCCACCGACCTGGCCGCGGTCGAGGCGGCGCTCCCGGCGAGCCCACGCGGCTGCTCTACGTCGAGACGATCGCCAACCCGACCACGGTCGTCGCGGACCTGGCCGCGCCTGGCCGAGCTGGCTCATCGCCATGGCGCCAGCGTGGTCGTCGACAACACCTTCGCCTCGCCGTACCTGTGCCGACCCATCGAGCTCGGTGCCGATCTCGTCATCGAGTCGGCCACGAAGTGGCTGAGCGGCCACTCCGACGTCATCGCCGGAGTCGTGGCCGGGACGCGGGACCGCATCGAGGCCGTGCGCGGGTGAGCATCGACACGGGCGGCATCGTTCGCCCTTCAGCGCCTTCCTCGTTCTGCGCGGCATCGCAGACGCTGGCACGTGCGCATGGACCGCCACAGCCAGGCGCGCTGACGCTCGCGCGCTACTCGGGCGCAGGCCGGCGGTCCATCGATGTGGCCTATCCGGGTCTGCCAGACCATCCCCAGGCCGATGTCGCGCAGCGCCAGCTTCGCGCCGGCGGCGGCATGCTCGCCGTCGACCTCGGCACGCGCGAGCAGGCGGCCTCGCCTTCATCGACGCGCTGCGCATCCCCGACCGTGACCGCCACGCTCGGCAGCGTCGTGACGCTACGCGTCCACCCGGCGACCACCTCGCATCGCCAGCTCAGACGCGGCGCGGACTGCCGAGACGGGCATCTCGCAGGGCTCCTGCGCGTCGCGTCGGCCTCGAGGACGTCGAGGATCTCGTCGCGACTCGCCGTCGGGCTGCGCCGCGGCGCGCTGGCGGTCCTGCGAGCGCCATCGCATCGATCACGCTCGGCCGACGCCGGGCTCGACTGGGCCTCCGGCAGCCGATTCGGCGCTGACCGTCTGGCGGACGCTCACCGACGTCCGCTTCGCCGTCATCCGATCATCGTGCTCGCCGTGGCCGGCCTGATCGGCATCATGTCCGCCAGATCCCGGCCATCCCGGCATGGACGATCCGACGCCTACGCGATCGAGCTGGCCGACCTGCATCGGCGCTACGACCCGGTCTCGATCCTCGGCACCAACGTCGGGCCGACGATGGTCGGCGTCTTCGAACGGCCTGGGCCTCTTCCGCATCTTCACCGCCCCCTGGTTCACCGCTGCTGCTGACGATGCTCATCGTGAGCATCGTTGTCTGCACCATCGACCGCACACCGCGTCTGTGGCGGACGTGCGCACAGTGCACGTCGCAGCAGCCGGCGCGCCTTCTTCGACCTGCGTCTCAGCGAGCGTGCCGCGTTCGCCGAGCGCCGAGGCCGCCGACGAGGCGCTGGCAGTCCGTCCTGCGCCGTCGCCGCTTAAGGTCCGCCGCCAGCGACGCCGAGGCCGATGCGCACCACGTCTACGGCGATCGGAATCAGCTACTTCAAGCTGGCCACGCTGCTGACCCACGCTCGGGCTCGTCCTGTTCCTAGCGGCGGGGCCGCTGACGGGGGCCATCGGCTTCGAGACCGTCGATCTTCGTCGGCGAGGGCCAGACCGCGCCGGTGCAGCCGGTCGGCACGCCCGGCAACCTGCTGGTCAAGAACCACGACTTCGAGGCGCCCAGTCGTGCCGACGGTTCGTTCGCCGATTTCCGGACCGACCTGTCCGTCTATCGCGACGGACAGCAGATCGCACGCAAGACGATCCGGGTCAACGACCCGCTCGATCGTCGATGGCTTCGTCTTCCACCAGAACACGTTCGGTGCCGCCGAGACGCTGCGCATCACCGATGCCGGAGGCAAGCTGGTCTGGTCGGCCCCGGTGATCATGGACTCGCAGCTGCTGGGCAAGCCGCAGGGCTTCCTGACCATCCCAGGCTCGCCGCTCGGGCTGTTCATCGTCCTCGACCGCGACCAGGCCGGCGGCGGGCGCCTGACCATCGTCGGCACCGATGGCTCGCTCGACGCATCGGGCAGCATCCTGCCGGTCTTTGCCGACCAGGTCGGGCTCGGTGGCGCGACCGACCCCCGCACGACCGCTGGCTACACAGTGACCTGGACCCAAGCCGGCGCGTTCACCGGCCTGGTCATCAAGAAGGACCCGGGTCAGCCGTTCATCTGGCTGGCCTTCCTGTCGCTGATCAGCGGCATCGTCCTCTCGTTCTACTTCCCGCGTCGGCGCATCTGGCTGCGGCGCGTCGGCCAGCGCGTCGAGGTGGCCATGCTGGCCGACCGGTACGTCGACGCGCAGCGGGAGTTCGCGCGGCTGGTCGACGATCTCGCCCATGTCACGGGCCGGCGACCGGAGCAGCGCCAGACCTGAGTGCACCCCACCGGCGGTCACGCCTCCGGAGTGCGAGGCACCAGACGATGGCCACGATGCCCGAGCCGAACGCGATAGCGAAGCCGGCTTCCGTCGCGAC
The DNA here is from genome assembly GCA_963833535.1 of uncultured Chloroflexia bacterium. Classification (GTDB taxonomy): domain Bacteria; phylum Chloroflexota; class Limnocylindria; order Limnocylindrales; family CSP1-4; genus CSP1-4. The sequence goes on from CAWHYC010000002.1 coordinate 76,185, forward strand.
CTGGCGGTACCGGAAGACGACCCGCTCGGTCGACGAGGTCACCGCCACGCCACGGAAGGCGCCGTCCACGGTGGCGATCGAGGCCGGCTGTCCGTCGACCTCCGCCCGCCAGCCCGGCGCCATGACATCGGTCAGCACCAGGGTCGCTGGACCCGTGGCGTCGACATCGACCTCGATCACGTCGGGCTGATCCATGACGATCGAGGCGCTGCCCGCCGTACCCGACACGCCAGCGCTCGGGAGGCGTGCGGCTTGGGCCTCGCTGGTCGTCGCGAACGCGCTGCCGCGGAGCGTCGGTAGATCGGCCGCTGCGAGTTCGTCGAGCACCGTGCGCCGATCGCCAGCCGTCCGAAGGCCGGCCGTCAGGAACGCGCGAGGAAAGGCGTCGGGGACCTCGTAGACCGTCACGTTGCCGTCTCGGAATCGTTCGACAGCCGACTCGACCGTGGGCACCTCGTCACCGCGCACGTAGAGCCATCGCGCTCCGATGAGGCGGACGAGCTCCGGGTCCACGTTGGGACCGAACGTGTACGCCCTCGACCCCCACTGCTCGTAATACCGTCGGCGCTTCTCGCTCGTTGCCAGCTGTGGCGCGATGACCCGGTCGAACAGCTCGTGATAGACCAGCGGATAGATCGATTGGTAGCCATCGGCTTGGCGCAGGCCGTGATAGGCCATGCGACTGGGGTGGTCACCGAACGTCAGGACGCGCGAGGCGGCGATGTCGGGCTGCGCCAGCAGGTAGGTGATGCCTGACGTGGCACCGAGCGAGGCGGCGAAGCTGTTGACGTACGGATCCCCGTAGATGCCTTGGTGCGCATTGAGGAGGAGGTCGGCCTGTCCCCAGGCGCCCCGCTCGACGAAGAACACGGCCAGCGCGCAAAGGAGCAGGCCGCGACGAAGTCGGGTCGAGCTGAGTCGCCCGCCTCTTGCCCGCCAGGCCGCGAGTGCAGCGCCGCCGATGACGAGGATGCCGATGCTGATCGCCGATGCCGCCAGCAGCCAGCCGATCGATCGAGTCGACGGAGACTCGAGCGATCGGAGCGCGCGGACCACGGGACGGGCCGCGATCAAGAGCTCGATCATGAGCAGCCCGACGATGGCTATGACGCCGATCGATGCCAGGCGCAGCCGCCTGCTCTCGGTCGGGCCCTTTCGTCGCTCCACCCAACCGACCACGACGTCGGCCCCGATCGCAGCGATGGCCACCAGCACGAACGACATCTCGTGACGGACCCGCCAGAACTGGAAGGTCGCAAACGGCCCGAATCCATCCTGGATCGGCACCACGAGCATGCCGGCGATATCCAGGATGGGGATGGCGACCAGGAGCACGATCAGGGCCCGCCATCGACGACCGCGCCGACCCCACAGGACGCCGATGAGCAGGAGCGGCAATCCGATGGCGCCCAGGAACAGCATGCCGTAGCGAGGCTCGGTCTGCCCCAGCCGAAGCGCATTCGGGATGTCGATGAGGATCGATCCGTAGTGCTTGACCGCGGTCCACAGCGCCTCGCCGAATGTGTACGTCGGCAGGACCCAGATCTGCCGTTGCGACGAGGGCAGCGCTGCCAGTTGGCTCACAAGGACCGGTGCGAAAAGGCCCAGCGCCAGCGCCCAGACGCCGATCCACATGACAGCACGGCCGACGTGCTTGCCCCGAGGGGCGGTCAACAGGATCCAGGCCAGCTGAAGTCCGGCGGCGAAGAGCGTCGTCTGAGACAGGCCTTGGTAGAGCATCAGGGCTGCCACACCGATCCAGCCCAGGACGACCAGCCAGCGTCGCGGTCCGGGGATCGACGCCTTGTCTGAAAGCCACGGCAGAAGCGGGATGAGCGCGATGCCCGCTCCGAACACGTAGTGGACGAACGAGAAGGCGAACATCAGGCCGCCAGCGACGACTGCCGGTGTGGCCAGGCGCAAGGAATCCCTGAGGAACAGGTGCATCGACAAGCCGGCGGAGAACGCGAACGCCCAGCTGACCAGGGTGAAGGTCGCGAACGGCCCGATCGCCAGGGCTAGCAGCGCATCCGGTGCGATCGGCGGGACCGACGACTGGACGAGGTAGGCGTTCCCGGCGGTGAGATAGGGGTCCCAGAGCGACAGGCCGTGGCCGAGAAGGTCACCGGCCGTTGCCAACCGGACGAGGCCTGCCGCGTCGTCGAAGACGTCGTGTGCGTACGCGAGTCCGTGCTCGCCGAAGACCAGGAGGCCGAAGGCTGGAAACGAGAAGAGTGCTGCGAACGCGTACAGCAAGGGTGGACCGACGCCATGCCGAAGGCGATCCCATGCTCGGTCGCGCTGCACCGGCGCAGCCTAGCGCATCCTGGCCGGGCGTCAGATCGGGCCTCGTGGCGCGACCGACCCGCGCACGAGCGCTGGCTCCGCGGTGACCAGGTCATCAGCGCCCCGGGATCTCGCGCTCCCTCGACGACCGCGCTCATGTCACGGGCTGGCGCCCGAGCAGCGGATCGAATAGGCAATGGCGATGGCTGGCCCGACGACGCTGTACCTGCGCTCCCGGCTCCGCTAGAGTCGCGGTTCGAACGGTCGTCGGGGAGGGAATTGATCCGGTGCGCTGCGCGTCGTGTGAGACCGAGAACGAGGCGGGCCGCAAGTTCTGCGGTGAGTGCGGCGCGCGTCTGCTCATCGCCTGCCCGGCCTGCGGCTCCGGCAACAGTCCCGGTATCCGATTCTGTGGCGAATGCGGTGGCTCCCTGGACATCGGGGCGGGCGGAGCGCCTGGGGCGACGACGTCGGGGTCCGTGGCACCGACTCACGAGTCGGAACGTCGCCTCGTGTCCGTCCTCTTCGCGGACCTGGTGGGCTTCACGACGCTGGCCCAGGACCGCGATCCGGAGGAGACGCGCGAGCTGCTGACGCGCTATTTCGACCTGGCGCGCGACGTCGTCCAGCGCTACGGCGGGGTGGTCGAGAAGTTCATCGGCGACGCCGTGATGGCGGTCTGGGGGGCGCCCATCGCGACCGAGGATGACGCCGAGCGTGCTGTCCGGGCAGGTCTCGAGCTGGTCGACTCGGTCCGATCGCTCGGCCACGACCTTCAGGCGCGGGCCGGCGTGCTGACCGGAGAGGCGGCCGTGACGATGGGCGCCGTCGGCCAGGGCATGGTCGCCGGTGACCTCGTCAACACCGCCAGCCGACTCCAGTCCGTGGCGGCCCCTGGCACCGTGCTGGTCGGCGAGTCGACGCAGCGGGCAGCCGCAGCAGCCATCGTCTTCGAGCCCGCGGGGGAGCAAGTGCTTAAGGGCAAGGCGGCGCCTGTGCCGGCCTGGCTGGCCGTGCGGGTGGTGGCCGAGCGGGGTGGGCGCGGCCGGTCGGACACCCTCGAGGCGCCGTTCGTCGGGCGCGACGAGGAGCTGCGGCTGCTCAAGGACCTCTTCAGCGCGACCGGGCGCGAACGGCGCGCGCGACTGATCACGATCACCGGACAAGGCGGCATCGGCAAGAGCCGCCTCGCCTGGGAGTTCCTGAAGTACATCGACGGTCTGCTCGAGGACGTCTACTGGCACGAGGGCCGCTCGCCCGCGTATGGCGACGGCATCACCTTCTGGGCGCTCGGCGAGATGGTCCGGCGACGAGCCGACCTGCGCGAGGACGACGACGAGGCGACCAGCCGCATGCGCATCGCGGCCACCCTGACCGAGCACGTGCCCGACGAAGATGAGCGACGCTGGATCGAGCCGGCTCTGCTCGCCCTGCTGGGCATCGGTGAGGCGCCAACGTCCCATCGCGAGGAGCTCTTCGCCGCCTGGCGCACCTTCTTCGAGCGCATCGCGGCTGGCGGGACCGTGGCCATGGTCTTCGAGGACCTCCAGTGGGCCGACCCGGGCGTGCTCGACTTCATCGATCACGTCCTCGAATGGTCGAAGGCCTCGCCCATCTACATCGTGACCCTCGCCCGACCAGAGCTCCTCGAGCGGCGGCCCGACTGGGGTGCTGGGCGCCGGAACGCGGCGTCGATGGCCCTGGAGCCGCTGCCAGAGCCCGCGATGCGCGACCTGCTCGGCGGCCTGGTGCCCGGCCTGCCGGAGAGCGCGCTGCGGGCGATCGTGGAACGCGCCGAGGGCATCCCGCTCTACGCCGTGGAGACGGTCCGGATGCTCGTGGCGGAGGGTCGCCTGGAGGCGACCGCCGACGGCTATCAGCAGACCGGCGACCTGGCCCTGCTCGCCGTGCCCGAGACACTCCAAGCGCTCATCGCTGCCCGACTCGACGGCCTCGACCAGACCGACCGGACGCTCATCCAGGACGCCTCGGTCCTCGGCCACAGCTTCATGGTCCGAGCGCTAGCCGCCGTCAACGGCGCCGACGAGGCTGACGTCGAAGGCCGTCTGCACGTCCTCGTCCGACGCGAGCTGCTGCGGCTCGACGTGGATCCTCGCTCGCCCGAGCGCGGCCAGTACGTCTTCGTCCAGGGCCTCATCCGCGAGGTCGCCTACGGGACCCTGGCCAGGCGCGACCGACGTGCGCGCCATCTCGCGGCGGCGCGGTACTACGAGGCGCTCGGTGACGATGAGCTTGCCGGCGTGCTCGCAGCTCACTACTTCGCTGCGTATCAGGCAGCCCCGGAAGGGCGGGAGGGCGAGGCCGTCGCCATCCAGGCCAAGCTGGCGTTGCGCGGAGCTGCGGACCGCGCTCGCGCCCTCGGCTCGCACGAGCAGGTCTTCATCTTCCTGGAGCAGGCAAGGACCGTGGCCACCGATCCAGTCGAACAGACCGAGCTGCTGGAGCTCATGGGTGCCGCTGCGGATCAGTTGGGCCGTTTCGAGGAGACCGAGACGCTCCTCCGTGAGGCCCTCGACGAACGTCGGGCGCTGGGCGACCGACGGGCCATCGCCCGGGCGGTCGTGAGGCTCACTGCGTCGATGATCAGCGCGTATCGCATCGCTGAGGCTCAGGCCATGCTCGAGGCCGCAGAGGTCGAGTTCGCCGACTTGGTCGATGACCCCGAATATGTCGGCATCGTCGCGCAGCAAGCACGCGGTCACTACCTCTCGGGCGGGGATGCCCGGGCAGTCGAGCTCGCGGACCGCGCCATCGCACCGGCCGATCGGAAGGACATGCAGGAGCTCGTTGCCGACCTGCTCATCACCAAGGGCGGGTCCCTCGCTGGCATCAACCGAGAGATCGAGGGTTTCGCTCTCCTTCGGGCCGGGCTCGACCTGTCCCTGCGCCGCGGCCTCTCGATCACCGCCCTTCGTGCGTACGTCAATCTCGCTGCCGGCCTCGTGACCTGGGATCCTGCCGAGGGGCTCGTCATGGCGCGAGCAGGCATGGATCTTGCCCGCCGGTTAGGCAGTCGCTCACAGTTGGTCGTGCTGATCGCCAATGGGGCCGAGATCGCCGTCCGCACTGGCGACTGGGACTGGGCCCGAGCGAGGCTTGCCGAGATCGCGGACCTCGAGCTGGAGGGCTCCGACAGGTTCTCGATCCTGACCTCCGTCATCCTCCTCGATGCGATCGGTGGGCGCCCGTTCGACGAGCCGCTTGACGAATTGAACGCTTTGCTGCGAGAGGAGGCAGAGCCCCTCACGCTCGGTGAGGCTGAGCGGGTCCGATCGTGGATCGCGCTCGTCGAGGGCCGCAACGACGAGGCGGCTCGAGCGGGATTGGCTGCCGGTGATCACTACTCGTTCAATCGGGTGGGCGGCCTGTCCCTCGCCGGTCGAGCCGCGCTGTGGAGCGGCGACCTGTCGACGGCCACCACCTGCCTCGGACGACTTCTCGAGCATGTCCGATCGGAGACGGCGGTCGAGGTCGCTTGGCAGACCCTGCGCGCGGGCCTCGATGTAGCTGAGGACAAGCGCCTCGAGGCCCTGGCGGGATACCGTCTGGCCTGGGCTGGCTGGAAGGCCCTCGGGCTTGCGTTCGACAGGGCTCTGTGCGGGCTCGATGCCGTACTGCTCCTCGGTGGTGATGAGCCCGAGATCCAGGCGATGGCCGCGGAAGCTCGAGCGGTCCTCGAGGAGCTTGAGGCACAGCCGTTCCTCGACCGCCTTGACGCGGCGCTGGGCGCCACCACCGGCCTGCACGCCACCGCATCGCCGGCAAGCCGCGCCGCCGTCGGCGAGGCCAGCGGCATCGGAGCCTCTGCGCAGGCACCCACCTGACGGCCCGCCCACGGGCTGGGGTACGCTCGGACGATGGCCGACCTGGAGCAGCTCCGTCTGGCGGCGTTCCCAGCGGCGATCGAGCTCGTGCCCATCGTCCCGCCACCGCCGATCGTCGCCTGGGTCCGGGTCTTGACGCCACGGGTGCCGGCCTTCGATGCCCTCGATGCGCACGACGTCGCGGTCATCCCGGCATCGGCCCTGGCGACGCTAGCCGCCAGCGGCGTCGATCCGATCTCGATCGTCGATGCGCTCGTCGAGGCGGGTGCCGCCGGGGCGCTCATCGTCGGCCGAGACGCACACGGCGCTGAGGTCGGCTTTCGCGAACGCGCCTCGGAGGCGGCGATCCCCCTCTGGCGCACCGACGACGAGGACGTCACCTCGGTCGAGCGGGCGATCATCGCGATCCTCGTCAACGAGCGGGCCGCGATGGAGCGCCGTGCCGCCGACCTCGAGGCGGAGCTTGGCGGACTGGCCCTGGCTGGTGCCGATCTGGCGGCCCAGCTCGCCGTCGTCTCGACGGCACTGGGACGAGCGACGGCCATCGAAGGACCCCGGGGTGAGATCCTCGCCGTGCACGCCCCAGAGGAACCGGCGGCGGCCTCGGCCGCAGCGGCCTACCTGGCCAATCGACGGCAAGTCCTGTCGCGCACGCCGCTCCCCGGGGGCGGCTCCGGAGCCGAGGCCGCGGGTGCGCTGGTCATCCTCGGCGAGCCACCGGCCATAGACTTCGAGCGCTTGGCGGCGACCCGCATCGTGGCCATCCTGGCCCTCGAGCTCATGCGTGGCGGCCTCACGCACAGGCCGACACCTGCTGACGGCCGCGCAGCGGCGCTGCCGGGTGATGGTCCACCCTGGGTCGTCTTGATGGCGCGCCAGCTCGTCGCCGGCCAACCGACGGAGCTCGAGGACCGCGAACGCCTTCGCGAACGCATCGCCCGCCTGGCTCCCTCGCGCCGCCTTCGCTTGCGTGGGGACGCGGGCAGCCTCGAGCTCCGCGCCGTCGTGGCCGCCACGCCGGCCGACCTGCTCGGCCTGGCCCTGGCCGGCGAGGTCGCCGCGCAGCTGCACCACACGGTCGCCGTCTCCCGGCCGTTCCACCGGCCCGACGATCGACCGCTCGCCGAGCAGGAGGCACGGGCGACCCTGGAGTCCGTCGAGCGCCTGCCGTCGGCCGCGGCCCCTGGCCTCGTGGCCCGCGCCGATCGCCTAGCCGCCTACCGCCTCTTGGGCAGCCTGCATAACCTGCCGGATGGCATCCACAATGCACGGACGCTGCTCGCCCCGATCGTCGTCGGACGTCCGTCCACGGTTGCGGAGCGCCTCGCGACGCTGCGCGCGGTGCTCGAGCAGCCAGGCCTGTCGGAGGCAGCGCGGGTGCTCGGCATCCACCGCAACACGTTGGCCTATCGGATCGGCCGCATCGAGGCGCTCTCTGGTTGGCGACTTGACGACCCAGACCTCCGTTTCGCCCTCGCCCTCGCCACCAGACTCATGCAAAACGCCCAAGAATCGCCGTAGACAGCGGTTCTGCCCCTCCACCGCGCGGAAGTACGCCGTCGTATCATGCCGGCAATCGTGCGTGCTGCCCGAATCTTTGGGAGTCGGGAGCCGCGGCAGGGAGGATCAGCGTTGACGATCGAGTTCCGCGAGATGGACGCTGTGGCCAAGATCGAAGCGGCCAAGGAGCACAACGTCCGCTTCGTCCAGCTCCAGTTCACCGACATCCTGGGCATCGTGAAGGCGGTCACCATCCCGCTGCATCAGCTCGAGGGTTCCGTCAAGCACGGCACCTGGTTCGACGGCAGCTCGATCGAGGGCTTCACCCGGATCGCCGAAAGCGACCAGTGGCTGCGCCCCGATATGGACACCTTCGCGGAGATCCCCTGGCAGCCCGGCCATGGCACGCTCGGTGCCGGCCCGCTGGGCAGCCGTGGGACGGCCCGCGTCATCTGCGATGTCATGACCCCGGCCGGTGACCCGTTCGCGGGCGATCCGCGCTTCGTCCTGAAGCGACAGCTCGAGCGTGCCGCCAAGTTGGGCTACAAGTGGAACACCGGGCCGGAGTTGGAGTTCTTCCTCTTCCGACGCGACGAGGACGGCCACGTCGCACCGCTGCCACACGATCAGGCCGGCTACTTCGACTTCTCGACCGACCTGGCCCAGGAAGTCCGCCAGGACATGGTCAACGCCCTGGAAGCCTTCGGCATCCGCGTCGAAGCCGCCCACCATGAAGTCGCCGCCGGGCAGCACGAGATCGACTTCGAGTACGACGACGGGCTGCGCACGGCGGACAACGCCATCACCTTCAAGTTCACGCTCAAGGCCATCGCCAACCTGCACGGCCTGTACGCGACCTTCATGCCCAAGCCGATCCACGGCATCAACGGCTCGGGCATGCACACGCACCAGAGCCTCTTCGACCTGAAGGCCGATCGCAACGGGTTCGCCGACCCGGACAACAAGTACGGCCTGTCGGACCTGGCACGCAGCTACATGGCCGGCATCCTGGCCCATGCCCGGGGCATGATCGCCGTCCTGGCGCCGACCGTGAACTCGTACAAGCGCCTGGTGCCGGGCTACGAGGCGCCGACCTATCTGACCTGGGGCCGGACGAACCGTTCGGCGCTCATCCGCGTGCCAAAGGCTTCTCCCGGCCGGAGCATCGAGGCGACCCGCGTCGAGGTGCGCTGCCCGGATCCGTCATCGAACACCTACCTGGCCTTCGCCGTCATGTTGGCCGCCGGCCTGGACGGTGTCGAGAAGGGCATGACCCTGGCCGATCCCGTCGAGGAGAGCCTCTTCGAGATGAGCGCGGCGCGCATCGCCGAGCACGGCATCCGCGAGCTGCCGGGGACGCTCGGCGAGGCGCTCGACGAGCTGGAGAAGGACGAGGTCATCCGCGACGCGCTGGGTGCCCACGTCTACAGCCATTTCGTGGCCGCGAAGCGCGAGGAATGGGACGAGTACCGGACGCAGGTCTCCGATTGGGAGATCGAGCGCTACCTGGACGCCTACTAGGATCCGGCCGGCCGTCCCGGCGGCCGGTCAGACGATCGAAGGCGGTGGACCAGCGTCCACCGCCTTCTCGATTCCCATTTGCGTAGATGCTCGGAGAGTCAGGGCTCCAGGTTGCGGATCTTCAGCTCGCAGCTCGCGTCGGCGATGTCGAAGCGACCGAGGTACGCGACGTCCCAGCCGCGTCCGCAGTGGACCGCGTCGGCCGTCTTGTCGCCGCCGACCCGGATGACGTCGTTGCCCGGGCCGCCGTAGACGACGTCCCGGCCGGCGCCCCCCCAGATGGCGTCGGCGGCGGCACCGCCGTAGAGGGTGTCAGGCCCGCTGCCGCCGTAGATCGCGTCCTGCCCGTCCCCGCCGCCGATCCGATCGGCATTGGCGCCGCCCCGGATGACGTCCTGGCCCAGACCACCGCGAACGCGGTCACGACCGGGGCCGCCGTACACGATGTCGTTGCCATCACCGGCGTAGATCAGGTCGTGGTCGGCGCCGCCATCGATCCAATCGGCGCCGGCCAGACCTTCGAGGATGTCGTTACCTTGCAGGCCCCAGATCTTGTCGGCATCGGCCGTGCCGATGAGGTGATCGGGTCCTGACGTGCCTGGGAAGTCGGCCGCCAGGGTGGCGGCCGGGAGCAGGAGACCGGCACCAACGACCGCCGCGAGGACGGTCAAGCGTCGAGAGAGTCGGGTCGACATGGGCGTTCACCTCGTGTCTGTCGGCGCGTCGGCCTGTTGCTCAGGCCGCCTCCGCTCGCCGACCATAGGCGGGGAGCCACGGCCTCGCAGCCCCCATGTCTGCCCCGAGTGTAAGCGCGCGGTAAGGCCGGTCGATGGCGGCGGACAGGCTGGCAGACCCTTTGCGTTGACCACGCGCACCAGTCAGCCGAAGCGGCCCCGATAGCTAGCGGGCAGCAGCGCCGCGATGGCGCGCATCATGGCCTCCGTGCTCGCCTCGAGGGCGGCGCGCCGATCGACGCCCGCAGCCGTCCCGCTGGCCGCGGCGGTGGCGTCATCAGCTCCCGACCCCGAGGCACGCAGGTCGAGCGCAGGACCGAAACGCACGGTCACGGTCGTCCCGAAATGGGGACGTCGGGCGCCGATGGGCCAGGTGCGCTCGGAGCCGGCGATGCCGATCGGCAGGACCGGCGCTCCCGACCGGACCGCCAGCAGGGCGACACCGGGCATCGGCTCGCCAAGGGTGGCCCTGCGTGACCGGGTCCCCTCCGGTGCGAGCCCGAGCCAGTCGCCGGTGTCGAGCACGGCGCGTGACATCCGATACGCCTCGCGGTCCGCCTGTCCCCGTCGGACACCGAAGCCGCCATAGGCGCGCAGCGCCGGGCCCATGATCGGTGTCTCCATCGCCTCCGCCTTGGCCATGTAGCGCACCCGGCGACCCGCCGCCCGCCAAACGGCGAGACAGATGAGCGGCGGATCGGCGATCGACAGATGGTTCGAGGCGACGATCACGCCGCCAAGATCCGGGAGATGTTCGATGCCCTCGACGACGAGGCGCGTGCGGGTCAGGGCGACGACCAGCCGGATGACGAGGTTGAGGAAGCGGAAAGCCAACGGCGCGTGCGGTCGTGGCGCAGCGGGTCGCTCGAGGTGCACGCTGGCCGGTCGCGCGTCGGCGGCTAGGCGGGCTATGGCTTCTCGACGCCGTGCTGTCGGGCGCCGATCATCTCGCCGCCGTCGACGCCGATGACGTTGCCGGTCATCCAGTGCAGCCGCGGCGAGGCGAGCGCGACAAGGGCTTCCGCCACGTCCTCCACCCGGGTCAGCCGGCCGGCCGGGTTGCGATGCTCCGCGGCCGCGCGCAGCTCCTCGTGGCCGGGGATGCGCCTGAGTGCAGGCGTGTCGGTCACGCCGGCGCGGATGCAGTTGACGGTGATGCCCTCGGGGATGAGCTCCATGGCCAGCTGCCGGCAATGGGACTGGAGGGCAGCCTTGGCGGCGGAGACCGCGCCGTAGGTCGGCACGACATGTTCGGCGCCCTCGGAGGTCATGGCGAAGAGGCGGGAGCCGTTGGCGAACAGCCCGGCATGGAAGAGGTCGTGCACCCAGTAGACCATCGAGTGGGCCATGACGTCGACGGTCATCTCGAGCTGCTTCTGGGTGAGCTCCTTCCTCTCGGGGTCGGTGGTGACGTAGGAGAGCGTGGCGCCGAACGCCAGGGAGTGCAGGAAGACGGCCAGGAACGGATCCGCGCCGTCGCCTCGACGCGCTTCGAAGCGCGCCTTGATGTCCGCGATGACCGCGGCGCGCCGGTCCGCGTCGGCGGCATTGACGTTGTGGAAGACGACCGGCACGCTTATCGCCGCGATCTCGTCACGGACGGCCTCGGCGTCGGCGCGCGAGGCGCGCATGTCGAGGTGGACGCCGACGATCCCGTAGCCGTCGCGAGCCAGCGCTTTGGCCGCCGCGCCCCCGAAGCCGCTGCTCGAGCCGAGCACGAGCGCCCATCGCTCGCGGCTGTCTATGACATCCGTCAAGTACCCGACCTCCTCCATCCCCCTGAGGCGCAGAGTGTAGCGGCGAGAGGTGGTCAGGCAGAGGAGGCAGCCCTCACCCACACGGTGCTCGCTCGGGCCTAGGGCCGCCGACCCGCGAAGAGCGTCATGGTGCCATCGGTGTCGACCCGATACACCGCGCTGAAGGCGTCCGCGAGGAAGAGGTCGCCGGCCGCGTCGACGGCAAGCCCGTCGATCTCTCCGAACGTCGCCTTTGTGGCAGCGATCCCGTCGGACCGCTGGCCCGTGCCGCTCGTCCCGACCACGGTCGAGACGGCCCCACCGCTGTCGATCCGCCGCACTCGGCCGCCGGCCGAGACGAGCAGCGCGCCGCTTCTGTCGAAGGCGAACCCATGAGGCGCGGCGATGGTGGCCGCCGCGGCTGGGCCACCATCGCCGGTCGAGCCGGGGGTTCCGGTCCCCATCAGGGTGCTGATCGTCCCGCTGGGGTCGACCCTGCGCACTCGATCATTGCCCGCATCGGCGATCAGGAGGTTGCCCGCGACATCGACCGCCACGCCCAGCGGATCGTCGAGGCTCGCACTCGTCGCGGGGCCGTCATCGCCGGAGAAGCCTCGACTGCCATTCCCTGCGACGGTTGTGATGACGCCGTGCGGGTCGACCCTTCGCACGCGGAGGTTGTCTCGGTCGGCGATGTAGAGGTTGCCAGTCTGGTCGAAGGCCACATCTGTCGGTTCCTGGAGCGTGGCGTCGACGGCCGGTCCACCATCTCCTGAGAAGGAACCCTGGCCGATACCTGCCGGCCCGCTGCCAGCGACGGTCGTGACGATCCCGGCACGATCGATGCGACGGACGCGGTTGCTGGCGTGGTCGGCGAAGTAGAGCGCCCCATCAGGCCCGAACGCCATGCCGACCGGACAGTCGATCGCGGCCTGGGTCGCGGGACCGCCATCGCCGGCGAAGTCGAATGCCCCGGTGCCGGCGAACCGCGTCAGCATGCCCGCCGGATCGATCCGATCGATGACGCTCTGGCCCCCGCATTCCGAGACGTACAGGTTCCCGGCAGCATCGATGACGAGGCCGCCGGGGCCTGCCAGGCTGGCCCCCAGTGCAGGGACGGGCGACCCGAGCGCCACGGGGGTCATCGGGACGAAGCTCCCGGGATCTGGCACGAAGCTCGCTACGGCGGTCACCGATGGCCTGCCCCCGGGGCTGGCGGATGGGGATGACACCTCGATGGTCGACGCCGCCAGCCCGCATCCGGCCAGCAGCAAGCCAAGGAGCGACCCGACGAGTGGGGCCAGCGTCCGGTCGGAGGCCGAGCGAAGGTCGTTGACGCGGCGGCCGGGGCAGACGCGTCCGTCTGATCGGCGCGTCACGGGACGACCGGCTGGCCCAGGACCAGCCACAGGTCGCTCGGGACGAAGATGTCCCCGTCCGGGGCCGCGTCCGACGCCCCCACGAAACCGGGACCGCCATAGGTCGGATCGATGGCGGCCTGGTCGTCGAGATAGGCATGAGCAAGGATTCGCGTCGCCGAGGGACTGCCGATGGCAGCCAGGGGAACGGCTATCGTGACCATGTCGCCCGCGACGTCGAACGGCCATGGGTAGTCGTCGCCCTGGGCGCTCGGACCGGTTCCGGGCAGGTAGTGCGCCATCCATCGGCCCTTGAAGCTCGCGATGAGCAACTGGCCGGAGTGGCCGTCATCCGCGTTGCCCGTCGAGAAGAAGAACGCGTAGCCGAGCTCCTGTTCGCCGAGCGTCGTCGGGTCGGGCACGTTCCCGGCGAGGGTCATCGTCAGGTGGACGTCGGTGCCGTCGGCGACCGCCTCGAACCGGGTGATATCGATGAAGGGCAGGCCGCTCGAGGGCTCCAAGCCGGGGTCTCGAACCTGCAGGTCGTCCTGCCGGTCGACGAACGTCGCGGTAGCCCTGAGCCCGGGACCGACGGCGGGTGACGGTCGCCAGAGGCCCGATGCGCCGACGCCGATGGCGCCGACCACGGCCAGGGTGAGCACGGTGACCGCTGCCAGGATGGCCACCAGCCGCAGCTTCGGGGAGCCGACCGCCACGCGGGACGGGATTCGCATGGGTGGCTCCCAGAGAAAAGCGAGCCAGCGCGCATCGGGCTGCACGCCGCGCGTGGTCGAAAGGATCAGCTCGATGGCCTGCTCGGGAGCGTTTCCGACGGCGTCGCCGGCCATGACGCCGACGATGGTCCGCTCGAGGCTCGCGTCGCTGGTCATGCCGGGCGCTCCTGGATCAGGTTCAGGACGGCGTCCGGCTCTACGCGCATGGAGGCGCGCATGGCCTCCAGGCCACGATGCAGCCGGGACTTGGCGGTCCCCAGAGGAACGTCGAGGACGACCGCAAGGTCGGTCAGCGGGAGATCGAGATAGAAGTGCAGGACCAGGACGGCACGCTGGTCGATGGGTAGTCGTCCAAGCTCACGCCTGAGCCGATCGTGTTCGGCGTACGAGGCGTGGATGTCGGATGCGCCGGCTGACTCCGGCTCGTCGGCGAGGTGCAGCTCGACCACCTCCCGGCGCTTTGACTGGCGCGCCGAGCGGTAGCAGGCACGGACGGTCAGCCGGTAGAGCCATGCGTCCCAGGCGTCTGCGTCCCGGAGCGCCCGGATGTGCCGCCAGGCGAGGATCAGAACGTCCTGGACCGTGTCCTGGGCGCGGTCCCGGTCGCGCAGGATGAGGTTGGCAGTGCCATAGAGTCGCGGATACGACGCCCTCACGAGGATGGAGAACGCGTCATGATCGCCCGCTTGCGCCCGTTCGACGAGGGCTCGCTGCATGTGACCACCAGTCTGGCGCAGCGCATCCGGCTGTGCTCATCTCGTTACGAGGCCGGCGATCGCCCGAACGGTTCCCTACGGGCGCGGCACGACTCCGGCCCCAGAGAACCATGCGCCTTCGTGCTACGGTCCGCGCATGGCCCATCCGCGCGTCGAACAGCTGCGCTTCGCTCGTTCGGAGTGGCAGCGCGGCCTGCGCGGCCTCTCCGACGAGGACGCGCGTAAGCGCCTGCTGCCGATGAACTCGATCTCCTGGATGATCGGCCACCTGGCCTGGCACGAGCGCCTCATCTGGGCCGAGCGGGCCCAGGGCCTGACGGTCGAGCCGATCCTGGACGTCGTGGCGACCGGACAGCCGGCATCGACGCCGCCGCTGCGTGCGATGTGGGCTGCCTGGAAGCGCATGGTCGCCCTGGCGGATCCCTTCCTCGACGGCCTCACGACGGCCGACCTCGAACGCCAGCTGCCGCACGATCGTCGTGAGTTTCCGTACCTGGCCGGCACGCAGCTCCAGCGCATCACGTACCACTATTGGGTGCACATCGGCGAGGCCTCGGCCGTGCGCCAGATGCTCGGCCACGAGCGCCTCGCCCAGTTCGTCGGCGATATCGACGCCAAGGCCGCCTACCGCCGCGAGCCGGGCTGACCGCGCGACGTCGCCCGGTCGCCCCGCTAGGCGACGGCGACCACTGGCGCCGGGGGTCGGTCTCGGGGATAGGCGAACATCGCGCCCGCGGCCAGCAAGAAGGTCAGCGCTGACATGATGACGGCGGCGCGGATGTCGATCTGCTCCCAGATGCGCGCGGCGGCCAGCGCTCCGACCACCACGCCTAGGTTGGTCAGGGCGGTCATGGTGCCGAAGATCCGGCCTCGTCGGCCATCGTCGGTCTCGGCGGCCAGCAGCGCGAACCAGGAGGCCTCGAAGCCGGTCAGCCCGCCGCCCCCGGCGATGGCCGTGACGTAGACCAGCAAATGGGGCGCGCCGGCCGCGAAGACGAGGCCGAAGCAGGCCACCGGGATACAGCCCAGGATGGCCATCCGCCGGCGACCCGTGCGGTCAGCTTGACGGGCCAGCCACGGCCCGATGACGACGCTGCCGATGCCGAACATCGAGAAGACGATCCCCACGTCGACCGTCGTCCAGCCAAGGTCGGTCGTGGCGAAGATGGCGTACGTGGTGATGAAGGCGCCGAAGCCGGCGTTCAGGGCGAGCTGGGCGAAGAAGAGGGCCAGCAGCCGGCGCCGACCGTGGTCGGGCCGTGCGTCGATGGCTGCCGCCACACCGACCGGATCCGCCAGCTCGCTCGCCTCGCTGGCCTCAGCCCGCGCCGGGGGCCGTGGAAGGTAGAGAGCGCCGACCATCGCCAGGGCGCTCGTCGCGGCGACCAGAAGGAATGGCACTCGAAGATCGCTGACGACGACCAGCAGGCCGCCGACCGCCGGACCGAGGACCGATCCTGCGGCACCGGCGGCCGACAGGATGCCGTTGGAGAAGGCACGTCGCGCCCGGTCGGTGACCTCGGTCAGGTAGATCCGTTCCGAGACCGAATTGAGTCCGCCGCCCAGGCCGGCCAAGCCCCGATAGGCGATCAGCGGGATCGCGGCAGTGGCGGTCGCGATCAGGAGATTCGCGCCCGCGTAGAGGCCGATCCCGACGGCCACCAAGCGTCTCGCTGCGAATCGTTCCGTGAGGAAGCCGCCGGCGAGCTGGCCGATGGCGGTGGTGACCGCATGGGCACTGGTCAGCAGACCGAGGACCAGTGGCGTGGCCCCGAACTGGGTCGCGTAGAGCGGCAGCAGGGGCAGCATGACGGCGACGCCGATCTGGACCACGAAGGCCATCCCGGCGAGCAGGGCCAGCGGCCGATCCAGGCCCCGCACGGTCGCCACGCCGGCGCGTGTTCGCGCGATCATCGGCTGGCCATCACGCGCCCGTCATCTCGGCATCGCCATCGTCTGTGTCCATTGTGTCGGACGCGGCTGCGAGTGATCGGTGCGGCGCGCGGGCGGATGGGTCCGTGGGGCGCGTCGGTCGGCGCACGCTGATAGTCTCGCGGCGTGGACGCCCAGACCGCACTCGAGCCGGCCGCGTTGCCGGTCATCCGGCCGATGCGCACGCTCGGGCTGGTCAGCACTCTCCACGCCGCGAATCACGCCCAGGCGGTGTTGATGCCGCTCATCTACATCGCGGTCATCGACGAGTGGGGCGTCTCGATCGGCACCATCGGGCTGCTCGTCGCCATCAGCAGCCTGGCTTCGGGCCTCGCGCAGGCGACGTACGCCTCGCTGACGCGCCACTTCACCCGCGCCCGACTCCTCGGCTGGGGTGGCGTCGTGATGGGCGGCTTCGAGGCCCTGATGGCACTGGCGCCGGGCATCGTGGCCTTCGGTGGTGGCCTGATCGTGGCACGCATCGGTGGATCGCCGCAGCACCCGGTCGGCAACGGCCTGCTGGCCGAGCAGTTCCCGCCGGAGCGTCGGGGCTTCGCCATCAGCGCCCACATCGCTGGCGGCAACGTCGGGACGGTCATCGTGCCGTTGCTCGGCGCCTGGCTGATCGCCGGTTGGGGCTGGCGCTGGACGCTCGTGCTCTTCGGCATCCCGACCGTGCTCATCGCGCTGGGCATCGTGGCCTTCGTCCGCGAGTCGGGCAGCGACCGCGCGGCAGCCGTGGCCTCAGGTCGGGTGCGCGACGCGTTCCGGACGGTGTTGCGCGATCGCGACCTGCGCTGGCTGTACCTGTCGTCGGTCCTCGGCGGCGGCGGCCGTGGCCTCGGCGTGGTCAATGTCTTCATCCCGCTCTATCTCGCCCAGGTGCTGGCGTTGCCGGCCTCGACCGTGGCCTTGATGTACGCCGTTCTGGTCGCATTCAGCGTGCCCGCACCGCTGGTCGCCGGCTGGCTGTCCGACCGGCTGGGGCGCAAGCCCGTCATCGTCGGCGTCTACGTCGCGGGCGCCTGCGCCTTCGGCGTCGTCATCCTGGCCGGCTCCAACATCGCGGCCCTGTGGTTCGGGATCGTGCTCCTTGGCCTCTTCAACTTCGCCGAGAGCCCGCAGCTCCAGGCACTGCTCGCGGACATCGCGCCGCCGGCCATCCGCGATGCCTCGTATTCCGCCTACTTCACGCTCGCCTTCGGTGTCGGTTCGCTGTGGGTCGCGCTCTACAGCGTGGTCATCGACGCGCTTGGGCCTGACGTCGGGTTGCCGGTCGTCTTCGGCCTCATGGCGGTCGCCTTCCTGCTGGCCGCCTGTGCCGTCCTGCCCATCCACGCGGACCGCCGAGCGGCCGAGAACGCTGCCTTCGAGACGGGCCAGCAGACAGGGGCCACTCCATGAGATCGCCCTCGTTGGCTGGTCGGAGGACCCTTCGCTATACTCTGGCTCCGCCCGCGGCGCGAGGTCGCGGGTCAACCGGTCGGGGCGTGGCGCAGCTTGGCAGCGCGCATCGTTCGGGACGATGAGGTCGGAGGTTCAAATCCTCTCGCCCCGACCAGACTGACCTTCCTCGTGCTCAGAATCGCACGCTTCCCTTTGGTCTTCAGTTGACATTGAAGGTTTAGCGGTGCACTCTCGGCACATCCCTTCATTCTCGTCGTGACATTGAAGGGTTGCAGCCGGAGGCGACGTGCCGAGGACCGTTGAACGGGTATGGGACGGAGACCCTGGCGCGATGGGCGGGCGCCGGGCACGTGCCTCGTTCCGGTACCAGACATTCGTCCCTGACGAGATCGCGGCGCTCAGCCCCGTCGTCCCGTTCGAGGTCGCCGACCTCTCGGCGGACGCCGAGGCGGCGATCCGGGCGCTCAACGAACGCGCTTCGGTGGGCGGCCTCGAGGCTATCGGGCCCCTGCTCCTGCGGTCGGAGGCCGTCGCGTCGTCCCGGATCGAGGGCTACGACGTCTCCTCACTCAACCTCGCCCGAGCGCTCATCGACCCTCGGGCCGCCCGGGGCAGCGCCAGGATCGTCGCGGCGAACGTGTCCGCGATGGAGGAGGCGATCGCGATCGGGGACCGCACCGAGCCGGTGACCGTCGCCGACCTGCTGGCGATCCACGCGGTGCTCATGGCGGGGGACGAGCGGGCGCGGCCCGGCCGCGTGCGCGAGGAGCAGAACTGGATCGGCGGCAGGCTCGGGAACCCGTCTGATGCGGCCTTCGTGCCCCCGCCGGAGGACCTGGTCCTGCCGCTGCTCGAGGACCTCGTCGCCTTCGTCGCCCGGGACGATCTGCCCGCGGTGGCGCAGGCCGCCGTTGCCCACGCGCAGTTCGAGACCATCCATCCCTTCATCGACGGTAACGGCCGTGTAGGCCGCGCCCTCATCCACGTCGTGCTGCGGCGCCGCGGCGTCGCCGCCCGCTTCGTCCCGCCGGTCAGCATCGTCCTGGCGGCCCGGCCCACCGCCTACGTCGAGGGGCTCACGGCGTTCCGCGAGGGAGGCGTTGCCGGGTGGATCGGCTCGTTCTCCGAGGCAGCCGGGCGAGCGGCGGCCGCGTCGATCGAGCTCGCCGACCAGGTGGCCGCGCTCCAGGGCGAGTGGCGCGAGCGCGCGGGCCGCCCGAGGGCCGGATCCGCGGCGAGCAAGCTCATCGCGCTGCTCCCCGCGCTGCCCGTGCTGTCCGCGCCGACCGCCCGCGCGGCGATCGGCGTCAGCCAGCAACAGACGCTTGCGGCGCTCAAGGCGCTGGCCGAGGCCGGTGTCATCCGCCAGCTGAGCGCGGGGACGTACGACCGCCAGTACGCGGCGACCGAGCTGTTCGACCTGCTCACGGCCTACGAGGAGGGGATCGTCGACCCGGCACGGAGTGCGCGGCCAATGCCATAGGGCATCCCCGGCCACTACTGGTGGGGTCGCGTCCATGCCACCCTCGAGTTCATCGCGCCACGTCGGCCGACACGGGCGCCCACGGCGGGTCTCAGCGAGGTCGCGGGGCGGGATCTCCGCGCGCACGCCCTCGCGTGCGTGGCCGCGGGCACTCCGGCGCCCTGTGGCGCCCGTGGGCGAAGACGCAAGGGACGCGGATGGTGGGCGTCGCACCACCGGCGCGGCCTGCCCCGTCCGCCGAGGTACGGGAGCTCGGCGCCGCAGGCCGGGCAATGGCGCGGCCGTGCCAGGCTCGCCCGGAGGGCCGCCGTCGCGGACGCGGCCGCCGCCTCGAGGTCGTCAGCGGTCATGCAGCATCCCACTGGCGAAACCCCCGAAAACGGGCGAAACCCGGCCGAGGGAACACAGTCCCCGGGCGCGGTCTGGGCGCGATCGCGTGCCCCCATGGGTTACCCCGCCCCCCTCGGTGGACGCACCCTTCGTTGAATTGCACGACCGGCACAGCACCGCGGTGTTGCCGATCTCGAACGGCGCTCCGCCAGCGGCGAGCGGCACGGTGTGATCGACGGTCAGGTCGACAGCGGGGTGGGCGTCGCGCTGGTAGCCCGGACACCAGTTGCCGTGCTC
This sequence comes from uncultured Chloroflexia bacterium, assembly GCA_963833535.1. Classification (GTDB taxonomy): domain Bacteria; phylum Chloroflexota; class Limnocylindria; order Limnocylindrales; family CSP1-4; genus CSP1-4. The sequence goes on from CAWHYC010000002.1 coordinate 96,064, forward strand.
GCCACGCCAGGCGCGGAGCACGCGGGCGCTGAGGAGCTGCCAGGCCCGCGTGCTGTACAGGGCGTTGTGCCGGCTGCGGTTGGACTGGCGGGCGTGCTCCGTGCAGCGACTACCAGCGCGGCTGGTGACGACGCCGCAGACCGTGCACAGCTTCACCCGCGAATCGTCGGCGGGCTTGGTGATCTGGTCTATTCGCTCGGGGTGCTAGGCCTGCGGGGTCAGGCGTGAGCGCTACCCGCGCAGACGACAAGAGCACCCCGATGCGCCAGGGGCGACTCTTTCCGACACGATGGGCCCACGGGCCGCTACCGTAGGCGCATGAGAGCGGCAACCCACGACCGATATGGGGGCCCGGAGGTCCTCCGTGTCGAGGTAGTCGCGAAGCCCGAGCCCGCGGACGATGAGGTTCGGGTCAAAGTCCAAGCGTCCAGCGTCACGCGGACAGACACCGGGCTGCGCAGCGCCGAGTACTGGTTTGCGCGGGCGTTCACGGGCCTCCGACGGCCCAAGCGCCGGATCGCCGGAATGGAGTTCGCTGGCGTGATCGAGGCAATCGGCGCCTCGGTCACCACGTTCCACGTCGGCGAAGCCGTCTTCGGCATCAAGTCCGGCGCCAACGCCGAGTACCTGTGCGTCCAGGAGCGGGGCGTGCTAGCTCCCATGCCCGCGGACATGACCTTCGAGGAGGCGGCGGCGGTTGCGGATGGCGCGTTGACCGCGATGGCGTTCCTCCGGCAGGCGGCGCTCCAGCCGAATCAGCGCGTGCTCGTCTATGGCGCGACCGGGTCCATCGGCACGGCAGCCCTCCAGCTGGCCCGGCACCTCGGCGCCGAGGTGACAGCTGCCTGTGAGGCTGAACACGCCGACCTCGCACGCTCGCTCGGTGCGACGACCGTGCTCGACTACTGCCTCGTCGACGTCACATCGGGAGAACGCCGGTATCACGTGATCCTCGACGCGGTTGGGAAGCTGTCGGCCTGGCGAGCCCGGCGCGCGCTCGTGCCCGCTGGGGTCTACCTCACAGCCGGCTCGGCTGGGTCACTGCTGCCGGTCCTCGTCCTGTCGCTCGTGACGCGAGGAACCGGGAGGCGGCGGGTGCGACTCGGTGTGGCCGAGTACCGGCGCGAGGACCTGGTCACCCTCAAGAGCCTCATCGACCGTGGTGCGTATCGGGCCGTCGTTGACCGGTCGTATCCGCTGGAGGATGTCGTCGAAGCTCACCGGTACGTCGACACGCACCGCAAGATCGGCAACGTCGTCCTCGTCGTCCGTGGCGAGGCCGCGCCATGACGCCCAGCTGGACACGCGTGACAGGGAAGCCCTAGTCCGGGGCCGCGGCGACCCGGACACCGAGTCCGATGAGCGCCGTTCCTGTCACCCATCGGGCCGTGCGACTGACCCGTGGCGCCGCGGACCGCCGCGCGTGACTGCGCCCTGCGCCCGGGCGAGATGCGGTGTTGTTCTCGGTTGCCACGGTGAGCGTCAGGCTCGACGCAGGCACTCTCCTGCCTGCGTCGAGCACCGATGGCTCAGGCGTGGGCTTGCTGTTGCAGTCGGTCGGCCGTCGCGACATCTGCAGCGTCGGAGTACGTTCGGGGCCAGGTCCAGGCGGAGCGCAGGATGAAGGCCAGGATCAGCACCTCGATTCCGATGGAGAGGCCGTAGAAGGGGGCCCACTCCCAGGTCGCCCCTGCCGCGTTGAACGCCGAGTAGGGGATGAGGAGCGATGCAACGACGAGGTTCGTGGCGCGGTTCACCCGGGCGGGCAGCGTCATGGAGAGCATCACCATCAGGGCCGGGATCGCCACGGACGCGAGCATGAAGGTCAACAACGTCGGGCTGACGTCGAACTTCCAGACGAGGCCATTCAGGATGCCGTCGACGACGCCGGGCTTGTAGAGGTTGAAGAAGTCGACGTAGATGTAGAGGAACATGAAGCTGGTCCATGCGGCGGCGATCTTGGCCTGCACCGGGATCGGCGGGCCTGTCAAAGCGCTGTTGATGGGGACAGGTCGTGTCTTGTTCATGGTTTGCTCCTTCGTTCGCTTGGTGAGCCGTCCGCCTGACAGCGGTGGCTGGTGTACGAGTGGCGCTGTGGTGGGTCGTGACACCTGGTCCGACGTTCAGACGGTGATCACGACCTTGCCGCGGGTGTGGCCTGCTCCGACGTAGCGGAGGGCGTCGGCTGCTGCGCTCAGCCGGTAGGTGCGGTCGATGACCGGGGTGAGCTCCCCTGCCTCGAGCCAACCGGCGAGTGTGCGCAGGTCCTGGCGCTTCTGGACGGAAGTGAACGGCTTCAGCGTCTGGCGGGTGACCAGCGATCGCACGCGAGCCTTGACGAACCGGCCCAACGGGCCGACCCAGCGTCCACCTCGGCCGCTGTTGGGGATGAGGGTGCCGGTGGGTGTGAGCGCCCGTCGGACCTCCGACAGGGACTGCGCTTCCACGTTGTCGAGGATGACGTCGTAGCGCTGTCCCGTCTGCGTGAAGTCCGTTCGCGTGTAGTCGATGACGTGGTCAGCGCCCACCGACCGGACCAGCTCCACGTTGCGGGTGCTGCACACCCCGGTCACCTCTGCCCCGAGCGCCTTGGCGATCTGGACGGCGAACGTCCCTACGCCGCCCGATGCGCCGGTGATCAGCACCGCCTGCCCGGGCTGCACGTGCGCGATGTCGCGCAGAGCCTGCAGTGCGGTGATCCCCGAGGTGGGCACCGCGGCCGCTTGCGCCATGGTCAGCCTGCCGGGTTTGCGCACCAGCTGGTCCGCCGGCACGGTCGCATACTGCGCCAGCGTCCCGGTAGTGCTCCAACCGAACACCTCATCACCCGGTTGGAGGTCCGTGACCGCCGCGCCGACGGCTTCTACCACGCCGGCCAGGTCCCTGCCCGGGATCGGGGACCGGGGCCGGCGAAGTCCGAACGCCAGCCGCACGATGCTCGGCACGCCGGTCATCACGAAGTAGTCGCCGGGGTGGACCGAAGCGGCGCGGACGCCGACGAGGACGTCGCCCTCCCCCACGACCGGCCGGCCCACATCCGTGTACTCGAGCACCTCGGGAAGCCCGTAGCGGCGTTGCATCACAGCCTTCATCCCCGCCTCGGCCGGCAAGGCGTGGCTGACCAGGGCTTGGCCGCGGTCACTGGTTGTTCCCATTGCCTGCATTGATCTCTCCTCGTGTTCTGCGTTGGTGCTTATGGCATAAGCTTATGGCATAAGGTATCATGGCGTCAAGGGCATTTCGAGGAGAACACGTGATGGCACGCCGCACGACTCAGAAGCGAGCGCCGCTCACCCGGGACCGCGTGCTGCGCGCGGCGCTGGAGCTCGCCGACGAGGGCGGCACCGCGGCGCTGACGATGCAGCGGATCGGGCAGCGGCTCGGCGTGGAGGCGATGTCGCTCTACCGGCACGTTCGCAACAAGGACGACATCCTCGACGGGATCGTCGACCTCGTCTTCGCCGAGATCGAGCTGCCGGCAGATCGCTCGAACTGGCGAACGGTGCTCCGTGCCCAAGCGATCTCGACCCGCGCGGCCCTGCGCCGGCATCCTTGGGCGATCGCCCTCATGGAATCGCGGATGACGCCCGGCCCGGCCAATCTCCGCACGCACGAAGACACCCTCACCGTCCTGCTCGACGCCGGGTGCTCGGCGGTCATGGCGGTCCACGCCTACAACCTCGTCGACAGCTACGTGCTCGGGTTCGCGCTGCAGGAGGTGAACTTCCCGTTCAGCAACGCGGAGGAGCTGGCAGCCATGAGCGAGGAGGTGCTCGCCAACCTGCAGGCGGACGAGTACCCGAACTCTGCGCGCGTCGCGAGGGAAATCCTCACGTCCGGCTTCGATTACGCGGACGAGTTCGAATTTGGGCTCGACCTCATCCTCGACGCCCTCGGGCCGCTCCTGCCGGGAGCCTAATCGCCGGGCGACCGGTCAAGCGGGCCCACGGCGGTCCCAGCCTGCGCTGACGGACAGCTACTACCTGCTGGCACTACTGATCACCGCGGCAATCGGTGCGGTAGCCCAGCGCTCGGGCGGTGCGAATTCAGCTGGGCTCGAGGCTCGGAACCATGAGCCAGCCCCGCGCCCGGCCGGTGTAGATCAGCTGCTCGGTGCTGAGGCCCGATCGCGCCCGCAGGTCCGCGAGGTGCCGCTTCGCCGTACTCGGCCGGACGCCGACGCGCGCCGCAGCATCGGCCACGGACCCTCCGGCTGCGACGTAGGCCGCGAGGACGTCGACCTGACGAGCGGTCGGCGTCCGCGGGAGCGAGCCGCGCAGGTATCCGTCTCTCACGGCGCCGGGCTCACCCGGCTGCGGGTGATCAGGCCGAGGACGACCGCTGTGACGGCGAGGATCGCGCCGATCTGGTCGGGCGCGAGGTTGAGGCCGAACGCAACGACCAGGGCGATCACCGCCTGGACGAGGGCGAGGAGCATCGCCGGCTCGCGACCCCAGATCGTGCCGGGCGGGCTATCCATCACGCGTCACGCTCCGTAGGCGGCGGCGGCGCGGTCGGCGGCCGCCTTGACCGCCGCAGCCGCCGTCTTCTCGGCAGCGTCGAGCTGCGCCTGGCTGAACGGCGTGGGGTCGGGCGCCGGGCGGATGTTGGTGACCTCGCCCGCCTTCGCGAACATCGAGCGACCCTGGTGGACGCCGGCCGCATCGACGTACTCGACGATGCGAACCGTGCTCGTCGGCTGGCCCAGGTACGGCATGTCGCGCCCCGGGTCGACCTGGATGTTGTCGGGCGAGGGTTCGAGCGCGGAGGACGCGTACAGCCAGGTGCCCGCGGGCACGGTGGCGATGCTCGGGACCTTGGGCACGGGGTAGCTGTTCACGGTCTCCTCCGGAGCGGGCGGCGCTGGCACCAGGGCGGCGAGGTAGCGGGCCTGCGGGAAGCCCACAGGGTCGTCCGCCCAGGGTCGCCAGCAGGAGGGCTTCAGCCTGCCGGCGATGTAGTGGTGGTCGATGACGTGGTGCGCATCGATCGGGATCGCCCGGAGCTCGCGGGTGATCGCCGACTCGGTGCCGGCGCGGAACCGGATCCCGCTGCCTTTGAGCTCGGCGAGGTCACCGCGCAGCAGCAGGGCATCGAGCGCGATTGAGGCGGCGATGACGGCCTCGGGCACCACGCCCTTGCCGTTGCCTGCCGTGCGGCCGCCGTTGTCGTGATGCTCGATGCTGACCGTGCGGCTGTTGAGCAGGCGCGTCGGGTAGCGGTCGTCCCAGATGCCCGAGGGATCCCAGTTGCCGTTGCCCCAGGCCTGATCCCCCAAGCGCACGTACTGGTGGACGTGGGCGGTGGCTGGGTGCCCCGCGCGGCCGCAGCCGTAGCCGACGCCGAAGTTGGTCGAGGCCTCGCGCGTGCCGGTCGTGAAGGTGGCGTCGGTCGAGCGCAGCGTGCCGACCATGCGGTGATGGACGAGCGCGATGAGTGGTGCGGGGTGGCCGGCCGTGTACTTGGGTGAGCCGATCCAGTAGATCGTGCTCACTTCACGCCCCTCCAGAAGGCCGAGGCTTCGAGACCCAGGAGCGCGCAGATCGCACCCAGGACCGGCAGGAGGACGCCAGGGGCGATGTCGTAGTCCGGAACTTCGACATCGAGGACGAGGAGGACGACCACGACGAGCGTGAGCGCCGCTGCCGCCCCGATCCGGGCCGAGGAGTAGACGTCGGCCCGGCTGCGCTCAGGTGCACCTCCCCGATGCTCATCGCCCACGCCGGCGCAGTTGGTCGATCCAGGCATCGACGAGGAGCGGGAGCACGAAGCGGTCGAGGGCACCGCCCATGACCACGCCGACGAGGAACGCCAGGACGAGCTCGGCGCCGCTCATGGGGCCACCGTCGGGTTGACGGCGCGGACGTACCCGGTGGGGGGACCCGGGAGTCGATGTGGATCGGACCAGCGCGCCGTCATGCGCTAAGCGTGCGGGCGGCGGATCCCGGTTTCTAGCTGGCCGTTTGGGCCATATCGTCGGGGGGAGCCCGCAGGCGGCCGTCAGCGCAGCCGTCGCCAGCCCGCTATCGCGAGGACCGCCCGCACGGGCGGGATGACCCAGAGGGCGGGCACGACGAACAGCGTTCCGAGCAGGAGCGAGATCGGCGTCGTCGCGACCCCCAACATCGCACCCCGTCGACGGCCCTGCCGGAGCCAGACGCCCGCCACCAGATCAAACACCGACACGACGACCAACGCGCCTCCGAGGACCCGGCCGAGGCCCGTTAGCGTGTCGGTGCCGATCTGCTCGTATGGCCCGCCGAGAAGGCGCCACCCGAACGGCGTCATCGGCAGCTCGTGCCGCCGTGCGTCGTACACGAGGATGGCCGCCGTCGCGACCGCGACACCGAGCCCTGGCACCACGTACAGGATTGATGCCAACCGGGTCGTCCGTGGCGAACGTTCCACGCGACCTCCTAAGCCTCGTCCGGGGCACCTAACACGTCACACCGCGTTCGTCCACAACTGTCGTGAACAAGGCGCGCGTCACACTTGGCCAGCCTCTTGGGTGTTCGCAGGCCCAGCAGCCGGGCTCGATTCAAGAATGGACGTGAGCCGCGCGAGGTTCGCGACGACGTCCCGGTTGAGTGCCCGCGCGACCAGCGGCTCCGCCACGGACATGACCCCTGAGAAGTCGATCTCCATCGTCGCCGTGAGGCGGCTGCCCTCCGGGATAGCCGTGACGGCGTAGGAGGCCAGGAGCCGCGGTCCTGAGGTCGTGCGAAACGCGACGCGCTTCCCGGGCTCGAATGCGACGTACTCGTTCTCACCGGTCATCCGCCGGCCCATGAGCGTCCGGGTGAACGTGTGCCTCGTGCCGACTCCGGGCGGACCGTCGGTGAGCCGCCGAACCTCCACGATCCCCGACTGCCATAGCGCCGCGTTCGTCTGGTCGGCGACGAACGCGAAGACCTCGTCGCTCGGTCGATGGACGATGGTGCTCTTCTCGACCGTGATCACGACGGCCTCCTTGCTGCCATGCATCTAGAGTGATACTCTAGTCTCTGAGTCGTGTAATCTGGACCGCGCCATGGAACCTGTCAAGCCCTCGACCCCATCGGGACCATCCGGACGCCGGCGAGCCCGCGCCACGCGGCTCCGCATCACCAAGGCAGCAGCCGAGCTCTTTGCTGAGCGTGGCTATGTCGGAACCACCATGGCCGACATCGCCGCTGCCGCTGGTGTCGCCGTCCAGACGGTCTACTTCGTCTTTCACACGAAGACCGAGGTCCTCGACAGCGCCTACGGCCTGGCGGTCATGGGCGAGGACGACCCGGCCGTGCCGCAGGATCAGACGTGGTACCGGCAGGCCCTCGCCGAGCCTGACGTCTCGATCGCCGTGCAGCTCGTGGTCGATGGGCTGAGCGACATCCTGCGTCGGGTCGCGCCGCTCGACTTCGCGGTACGGACCGCGGCAGCCGCCGATCCTGAGGCGTCCGCCTTCCTCGCCAGAAACGAGGGGATGCGGGCGGATGGCTACCGCGAGATGGTGGCGTTTCTCAGCCGAAAGCGCCCCCTGCGCGAGAACGTCACGAGCGCGCGGGCCACCGACCTGATGCTGTTCCTCGCCAGCCCCGGAGCGTATCGAGCACTCGTGCTCGAGCGTGGCTGGACGCATGCGGAATGGGTCGCCTGGACGAGCGGCGCCTTGGCCCAGCAGCTATTCGAAGGGCCCGGCCAGCCATCCGGCCAAGCGGCAGGTGTTCGCGGGTCCGGCTAGATTCAGCCCGAACGCGACTGATCGCGTTCCTCGGCCAGGCGTTCGTCACGGCCCTCGAGGGCCACGGCCCCGGGCTCCGACAGGCGCGGGGCGAGGATCCACACGAGTTGCGCGGTCGTCGTCGCCCCAACCTTGGACCGCGCATTCGCCAGGTGGTGCTTCACCGTCGAGTGCGACAGGCCGAGCCGGTGGGCGGCGGCCTTCTCCGAGCCGGCGACGAGGACGGCTGCGACCACCCCGACCTCGCGGTCCGTGGCACGCTCGGCGGAGCAGCGGGGCCGGCGCGTCACGCGCTCCGCAGCCAGTCGAAGGGCCCGGGCGGCTCGGCGAGCCGCATCGTGATCGGAAGGTCGGTGGTCGCGGGGCTATCCCTCTCGCCCCGACCAAACTCACCGATCGTTCCGGTGAGCTCGAACATGGCCGGTAGGGCGGCATCCAGCCCCAGTTCGATGGCGTCGGGTGTCAGGTCGTACTCCAGCCGTTCGAACCCGACCGCGTAGCAGTGACACCCTCATGCTGCGCGGGGCGCGAGGTCGACGGATGAGAGTCGCGTTCTTCTCGGACGTCCACAGCAACCTCCCCGCGCTCGAGGCGGTGCTCGATGACATCGCGGCTGTCGGGGTGGATGCGCGATATGCGCTGGGCGACCTGGTCGGCTATGCGCCGTGGCCAAACGAGGTCCTTGAGCGTCTCCAAGCCGAGCGCATCCCAAGCGTCATGGGCAACTACGACGAGGGCACGGGGTTCGACATGGCGGAGTGCGGATGCGCCTACACGAACGAGCAGCGCTCCTTCGGGCGACGCTCGGCGACGTGCCGCTCGGGGTGACGCAGCCCGCCGGCAGCGACATCCAGGCGCTGGTCTGGGAGGTGGTGCTGACCTTCTTCCTGATGCTGGTCATCGTGGCCGTGGCGACCGACACGCGGGCGGTCGGTCAAGCGGCGGCGATCGCGATCGGTGCGACCGTCGCCCTCGGTGCTCTCGTTGGCGGTCCGATCACTGGCGCCTCGATGAACCCGGCTCGCTCCATTGGCCCGGCCATCGTCAGCGGTGACCTGTCCGACCTCTGGATCTACCTGGTGGCCCCGCCGATTGGGGCAATCGCGGCTGTCTTGGCCTACCGGTATCTCCGTCCCGCCGGAGAGGCATAGGCGACGGACCACGGGTGGCTGCAGCCGAAGAGGATCCCCTCCTACGCCTCGGTGAGCCAGACCGCGATGTCGCCGGCCGACGGGATGCGCCCGTAGCTGCGGATCTTGCCCGTCGATGATGAGTCCGGGCGTGCTCATGATCCCGTGGGCGACGATGTCGCGGTAGTCGGTCACGTGGACCACTTCGGCCTCGACGCCGGCCATGGCGATCGCCTCGCGGGCGTTCGCCTCGACCCGCTTGCAGTTGTTGCAGCCCGGTCCCAGGACTTCGATCGTGCGCATGGTGCGGCCTCCTACGGCGCGTACAAGAGGAAGTTGAAGAGGTAGCCGACGAACAGGATCCCGATCGTCACGATCGTGGCGAACGTGGCGATCAACGGGGTCTTGATGACCCGCTTGAGGATGATGAATTCGGGCAGGCTAATCGCCGTGATGGCCATCATGAAGGCGAGGGTCGTGCCGAGGGCCATGCCCTTCCCGAGCAGCGCCTGGACGATCGGGATCGTGCCGGCCGCGTTCGAGTAGAGCGGGATCGCGATCAGGACGACGAGCGGGACCGCCAGCGGGTTGCCGGGTCCGCCGATGGCGACCACGAGGTCGGTCGGCACGAAGCCGTGGATGAACGCCCCGATGCCGATCCCGACGAGGACGTACGGGAAGATCCGTCGGACGAGGTCCTTGGTGTAGGACCACGCGTCTCGGACGCGCTCCTCCGCCGTCAGCCTGACCTCGATCGCCTGGCTACCCGTGCCCTGGAGCGCCCAGACGTAGTCCTCCACGTAGCGCTCCATGTGGAGCTTGCCGATGACGAGGCCGCCGACGATCGCGACCGAGCAGCCCGGCCGCCATGTAGACGAGCGCGATGCCAGGCCCAAACAGACCCCACAGCAGGACGAGCGCGATCTCGTTGACCATCGGGCTGCTGATGAGGAAGGCGAACACCACCCCGAGCGGGATGCCGGCCTCGACGAAGCCGATGAAGAGGGGCACGGCGGAGCATGAGCAGAACGGCGTGACGATGCCCAGCGAGGCGGCGCCCGACGGTGCCGACGAACTCCCCGCGACCGACGAGGGCGTTGCGCACCTTCTCGGGCGGGAAGAAGCCCCGGATGAGGGTGACCGCGGTCACGATGCCGAGGAGCAGCAGGAGCACCTTCGGCACGTCGAAGACGAAGAAGGCGACCGCGTCGCCCAGGTGCGAGCCCTGCTCGAGGCCCAGCAGGTCGTAGGCGAACCAGGCGGCGAACGGCGCGGCGGCGAACCACGCAATGAGCCAGGCGACCACAGCCAGAAACGCAGCGGGCCAGAAGGGCATCCGGACATGGCGCCTGACTGCGACGGTGGTCACTCGAGCACCTCGCGTAGCGTGGCGAGGGCGCGACGGCACGCCTCGTCGTCGCGTTCGTAGTACATCCGTCGGGTGTCCACTTCGACGCGGCTTGCCCGGACGAGCCCCGCGTCGCGGAGCCGGGTGAGGTGGTTGCTGACGTTGTTCTGGCGGACGTCGAGGGCGGCCGCCATCTCGCAGACGCAGACGGGTCCGTCGCGGAGCATCCGCACGATGCTCGCCCTGGTCGGGTCTGAGAGCAGCGCGGCGGCAGCCGCCGCGTCGCCCACGTCGGGAGCGGGGAGGCCCATCCGCAGGTCCTGAAGGACCGGCAGCTCAGCTCGCACGGGAGCTCTCCTCAAGGGAAGTCTGGGCACTCGTTGCGTTCATCACATCAGAAAGTGTCACATCGTGGCGCGAGACAAGGCAGGGCCATTCGTCATGAACGGGCGGGCGGCGGCAGAGCCGGCGCGCGGGGCCCAGACCTTGCGCTGGGCCCCCCAGCCTCGAGCCGCGGGGCCGATACCCTTCGGTCCATGGCTCGTCTTCGCCCCTCATGGCTCACCCCGGGCGTCCGGGGGATTGGCCTCGCCAGCCTCCTCTCGGACCTCGGCCACGAGGTCCCGACGGCGCTGCTGCCGTCGCTCCTCACGACGGTGCTCGGGGCACCGGCAGCCGCGCTCGGGCTCATCGAGGGCATCGCCGACGCCATGAGCGGCATCGCCAAGCTCGCGGGTGGCGCGCTCGCCGATGACCCCAACCGGCGGCGGAACGTCGCGGTCGGCGGCTACACGGCGACGGCCGTCCTGTCGGCCGGCATCGGGCTCGCGACGTCGGTCTGGATGGTCGGCGTGTTGCGGGCCGGAGCGTGGACCGCGCGCGGCCTTCGGGTCCCGGCCCGCAATGCCCTGCTCGCGGACGCCGTCGACCCGTCGGCCTTCGGGCGTGCCTACGGCTTCGAGCGCGCGATGGACAACGCGGGCGCGGTCGTCGGGCCGCTCCTCGCGCTCGGGCTCGTCGCCGTCATCGGGCTGCGGCAGGCGATCCTGCTCTCGGTCATCCCAGGGCTGCTCGCCGCGGCGGCCATCGTGTTCGCCGTCCGCCACATCGCGAAGCCGCGCGAGCGGCACACGGCGCCGGTCCGGATCGTCGTCCGCCCGCTGCTCCACGGGCCGCTCGGGGCCCTCCTCGTGGCGGTCGCCCTGTTCGAGGCCGGCAACGTCGCGGCCACCCTCCTGATCCTGCGCACGACCGAGGCGCTCGCGCCCTCGGCCGGCGACAGCGCGGCGACCATCGCCATCGCCCTGTACACCGGCTACAACATCGCGGGCACCCTCGCCTCGGTCCCGGCCGGCCGACTCATCGACGCGCGTGGTCCGCGGGTCGTCTTCGGGGCCGGCGTGGCGCTGTTCGGCCTCGCCTACTTCGTCTTCGCCGCCGCGCCCGGGGCGGTCGGGCTTGCGCTCGCGTTCGTGGCGGCGGGCATCGGCATCGGGGCGGTCGAGACCGCAGAACACGCCGCCGTGGCCTCGATGGCGCCGACCGAATTGCGCGGCTCGGCGTTCGGCCTCCTCGCGGCCATCCAGTCGGCCGGGGATTTCCTGGCGTCAGCGGTCGTTGGACTCCTGTGGACCCTCGTGAGTCCGACGCTCGCGTTCGGCGTCGCGGCGGCCGCGATGGCAGCCTCGTTCGTCGCCCTGGCGGCGGTCCGCTCGCGGGCGGACCCGGCACCGTCCGCGGACTGACCGCCATTGGCGTCGGCCGATCAGCCAGGTTCGAGGCTGGGCACCGAAAGCTGACCCGACGCGCGGCCGGCATAGATCAGCTGCTCGGTCGAGAGACCCGATCGAGCCCTCAGGTCCGCGAGGTGTCGCTTCACCGTGCTCGGCTGAATGCCCACGAGCTGGGCCGCGTCCCGGACGGAACCGCCAGCAGCGACGTAGGCGGCGAGCACGTCCATCTGGCGCTGTGTCGCCTTCGGCGAGAGCGCGCCCCGGAGGTACCCGTCCTTCATGCGCTTCGCGCCGTCGTCGCCGGGTAGGACTCCCTAGGCGTGCGGTTGATCATCAGGAGGCGCAGGGATTGCTGAGTTAAGGAGGCGCTAGCCCTCTCGCCCCGACCAGACTGACCAATCGAGATTGATTGGTCCCCAGCGCCGAAGGCTGCATCCCATCCGTGGGCCTTCGCGTGGGTAGTCAGCATTTACGAGAAGTCGTCGCCCCCAGCACATCGATCCTCTCGAACATGGCTTCCGCGATCACGTGTCGCCCGGCGCCCGAGGTCTTCGCCCACAGCTCCGGCAGCGACTCGAGGTACGCCCGCGCCTCGGCGGCCGTCGGGACCCGTGACGGCCGGACGACCGCAGCTAGGGCCTCGGCATCGAGGCGCGCCATCGTCGCCTCTAGTCTCCCGAGGTCCCGGTCCTTCGCGAACTCCAGGGCCGCACGCTCGCGCTCGCGCTTGATGCGGGCCTGGGCCAGGACGTCGCCCCCCCACCCCCGCCCCGGTCGGTCGACGCACCCATCGTCGCGTTGCACGAGCGGCACAGCACTGAGCAGTTGCCGATGTCGAACGGCGCACCGCCAGCGGCAAGCGGGACGACGTGGTCGACGGTCAGGTCGGCGGCCGGGTGGGCGGGGTGCTGATAGCCAGGACATCAGTTGCCGTGCTCGCCACGCCAGGCGCGGAGACGCGGGCACTGAGTCGTTGCCAGGCCCGCGTGCTGTACAGCGCGTTGTGGCGGCTGCGGTTGGACTGGCGGGCGTGCTCGGTACAGCGGCTACCCTCGCGGCTGGTGACGACACCGCAGACCGTGCACAGCTTCACCCGCGAATCGTCGGCAGGGTGGCTGGCGCGGTCTATTCGCCTCTGGTGCTACGCCCTCGGACCAGGGGTTTGCGGAGCAGGTTCCCCATCAGACGGCCGGAAGCCGACGAGCGAGAGCTGTTCGACCGCACGCCGACGGGCGGCGGACGTACCGTCGTAGCGCCAGCCCAGGAGACGGCTCAGCACTGCTCGGATGATCGGCGCGATGAGCCGTTTGCGGCGCTCATAGTCGGCGAAGATCCGCTCGGCCTCGTCCGGCGAGAGGATGCGCCATGCCGGCGCGAAGCGCTGCCGGCCGGTCCATACCTCGTGGGCGAGCCCGGCCTCGACGTTGTGGAGCCATCCGGTCTTCCGGCCCCAGCCCGCGGCCACGACGGACTCTCGGGTGGCCGGGTCGTATCGGACGACCTCGAGGACCGTCTCGCGGTGCAGCCCCGTCTTTCGGCCCGTGTGGGCGAGGAGCAGGAACCGGTGGCCGAGAAGGACCCCGAGATGCGCGTGGTAGAGGTGGACGGGCAGCCCCAGGAGTGCGCGAAGCACACCCGTTGGCGGAGGCGGCTGGCGGATCGGGGGTGGTCCTCCCGCGGGGGATTCACCGGAGCTCTTGGCTGATTGGGTTGTGGTCATCGCCGGATCTCCTGACCGAGGGCCATTCGACGCCGTGGACCTACCTGGCCATCTCCGGCATGGATGAACAGCACGAACACCCGCCCTCGGCGGCCCCTACGACAGCGTCGGCAGCCTCGCAACACGGTCCATCGAGAACCGCGAGGGATT
>CAWHYC010000003.1:0-317575 GCA_963833535.1 uncultured Chloroflexia bacterium
CGCCCTCCGCATCCGCGCGGCCGTGTCGGCCATCGACACCGCCGCCATCGGCGTCACGGACGCTCGCCCGGTCTCCGTCTCCATCGGCGTCGCGGTCGGTTCGAGCGCTGGCGAGACCGTCGCCGACCTCGTGCATCGGGCCGACGATGCGCTCTACGCCGCCAAGCGGCGTGGTCGCGACCGGGTGGTGGTCGACGAGCCCGGATCGGTGGTCGAGGCGGGCGCGACCGGCTGAGCTGCCTGGCCTCCAGCGGTCTGGCAGCCGCTGACCGCGTCGGGCACACTGGCCCGGTGCCCGACGTTCACGACACGGACCGCCACGCGACCGACGCGGCCGATCTCGCCGCCCGCCCCAGCGCCGGGCGCGGCGACGACGTGCCGCTCCTCTCCAACGGAGAGCTGGCAGCCATCTTCCGCGAGATCGGTGACCTGGTCGAGCTGAAGGGCGAGGTCGTCTTCAAGGCCCAGGCCTATCGCCGCGCAGCGGACGCCCTGGCCGACGCGCCCGCCCCCGTGGCTGAGGCCTATCGGCGAGGCGAGCCGCCGGTCCTGCCCGGCGTCGGGCGCGCCATCGACGACAAGCTCGCCGAGCTGGCCGACACCGGTCGGCTCCGTTTCCTGGAACGGCTGCGGACCGACGTGCCGCCGTCGCTCCTGGAGATCCTGGCCGTGCCCGGCCTGGGACCGCGGACGGTGCACGACCTGCACGCCGCGCTCGGGATCGAGACCCTCGAGGACCTCGAGGCCGCTGCCCGCGCGGGGCGCCTGCGGGGCGTGAAAGGCCTCGGTCCGAAGTCCGAGGAGCGCATCCTCGACGCCCTGGCCGGCCTCGGGGAGCGAACCGTCCGGATGCGGCTCGGGGAGGCGGCCGGGCGCCTGGGCACCGTCATGGGCGCCCTCGTCGGGACGGCCGACCTGGGCGCGCTCATCCCCGCCGGCTCCTTCCGCCGACGACGCGAGACGATCGGCGACCTCGACCTGCTGGCCGAGGCCACGGATGGTGACGAACTGATCGCGCGCTTCACGGCCATGCCCGGCGTCGAGCAGGTCCTTGCCGCCGGCCGACACAAGGCCGCCGTCCGGCTGCGCGGTGGCCCGCAGGTCGACCTGATGGTCATGCCGCCAGGTGAGGTGGGAGCCCATCTCGTCCACTTCACCGGCTCGGCCGCCCACAACGTGCGCCTCCGCGGCCTGGCTCGAGAGCGCGGCTGGAGTCTCTCGGAGCACGGTTTCGTGCGACTCGCCGACGATGGCCGTCCGCTCGAGGGCGCAGCCGCGGATCGGCGCGCCTTCGCCACCGAGGCGGAGGTCTACGCCTTCCTCGACCTGCCCTACATCGACCCCGAGCTGCGCGAGGACGGCGGCGAGATCGAGGCGGCCCAGGCTGGTTCGCTGCCAGACCTGGTCACGCTGGGCGACCTGCAGGGCGATGCGCACAGCCACTCCGATTGGTCGGACGGCCACCTCTCGATCGAGGAGGTGGCCGATGCCACGCGCCGACGCGGCCACGCCTACCAGGTCCTGACCGACCATTCGCGCAGCCTGACCATCGCCCGCGGGTTGACCATCGATCGGGTCGAGCGACAGCGGGTCATCATCGCCGAGCTCAACGCACGGTTCGCGCGCGAGGAGGCGGACGGCGACATTCCCGAGGGCGCCCATCCCGGCGGCTTCCGCCTCCTGCACGGCTGCGAGATGGAGATCCGCGTCGACGGCGAGCTGGACTACCCCGACGAGCTGCTGGCACGCTACGACGTCGTGGTGGCCAGCCTGCACGTCGGCCGCCGACAACCGCGCGCGCAGCTCATGGCCCGATATCGGACCGCGTTGCGGAACCCCCACGTCGACATCATCGCCCACCCGTCGGGTCGGAAGATCGGTGTCCGTGACGACCTCGACCTGGATTGGGACGCGCTCTACGAGCAGGCGGCCGAGAGCTCCACGCTGCTCGAGATCAACGGCTCGGACGAGCGGCTCGACCTGGCCGAAGGCCGCATCCGCGCCGCGCATGCCGTCGGCTGCCGCTTCGTGGTCGACTCCGACGCCCACTATCGCCATGAGTACGACAACCTGGCCTGGGGCATCGGCCTGGCACGGCGCGGATGGCTCGAGGCGGGCGACGTCCTCAACACGCGGTCGCGCGAGGCCTTCCTGGCATGGATGGCCGGCGACCGCGACGGCTGAGCGCCTAGACTCCGCTTGATGCGGACCGAACGGCAGCGCACGGCGAACCTGGCGGTCCTGCTCGTCATCCTGGCCGGCGTGACCGCGCTCCTGCAGGGCCCGGCGTTCTGGATCGGCCAGCTCGTCGTCGCGGCAGCGACGGCGTTCGGCGCCTTCCACTACCTGGCCGACCTCGATCCTCGCGGCGTGCCCATCGAGTCGCTGGCGATGCCCATCGTGGCGACCACGGCGACCGCCGGCCTGGCGCACCTGACGGGTCCCGGACCGGTCTTCGCGGCCGTGCTGGCTGGCGGCGGCGTGCTCATCGCGGTGACCCTGCTCATGGAAGCACGGTTGCTCGGTCCGGCCGACGAGATCCGTGCCCGTCGCGAGCGCCAGCTGCTGCCGCTCTGCGTGCTGCTGGCCTTCCTCGCCTTCGCGGCCGTCGCGGGCTCCATCTTCGCCGGCCTGGCGGCGCCGTTGCCCGGCTCGAGTGAGCCGGCGACCATCGACTTCTCGGGCATGCTCCTGCTGGCCGTCCTCGACGGCGCCATCGCGTTCCTGCTCGGCTACCGGTTGACGGCCGCGCGCGAGCCGGACCTCATCGAGGCGACCTGGGCGGCCGGAACGTACGCCGTCGCCATCGGGGTCGCGGCCACCCTGCTCCGGGCCCTGGCGCTGCCGCAGCTCCTCGGGCCGGCCGTGCTGGCAGGGGTCTTCTACCTGTGGAGCGCGTATCGTGCCGCGCCCGGCTCGGAGCGCCGCTCGGTCGGCTGGATCTGGGAGTACCTCATCCTCATCGTCGCCCTGGCCGGCGTGGTCCTCTGGAATCAGCTGGTGCGCTAGGCCCGGCTGACGGCGCGCGGACGGCCACGTTTGACACGGCTCCGGCCGGGTGGTACAACCCTTCGGCTTCCCCTGACCACCGTCGGCGCCACGCTGCGCCCGATCCCCGATCGAAGGAGTCCATGAGCCTCTCCACGACCACCGACAGCACCGGCACGAACATCGTCCGCCTCAAGCGTCAGCTGACCGAGCAGGCCATCGCCGCGGCGACCGCCGCCGAATGGACCGAGGCCGGCGACATCAATCGCCGGATCCTCGAGCTGGGTCCCGACAGCACCGCCGAGAACCGCCTGGCCAAGGCGCTCTGGGAGCTCGGCGAGCTGGCTGAGGCGCGGATCCATTACCAGGCCGCCCTGGCCATCGACCCCACCAACCGCATCGCGGAGCGGAACATCGACCGCCTGCGCATGCTCCAGGCCGACGCCGGCGAGAAGACCGTGCCGGCCATGAAGGGCAGCAAGGCACCGGTCTGGATCTTCGTCGAGGAGACCGGCAAGACCGGCTTCGCCGGCCTCTACGACCTGCCCGCGGCGCGACAGCTGGCACAGGTCAACCCGGGCGACCTGGTCGAGCTGGTGCCGGTCGGGTCGGAGCTCGGCGCGCGCTCCAACGGCGTGGCTATCGGCAAGGTCGAACGCGCCGTCGCGGCCCGCCTGCTGAAGCTCATGGCCGAGGGCAACAAGTACGCCGCAGGCGTCACCAGCCTGGGCGACAAGGACGTGCGCATCATCATCCGCGAGGTCTTCCAGGCGCCGGCCAATTACGGCAAGGTCTCCTTCCCGACCGCCGCCAAGGCCAGCGACCTGCGGCCCTACACCAAGGGCACCCTGGTCCGCGAGGAGATGGACCTGGAGGAGGACCTCGAGCTCGACGAAGAGGACGAGGAGATCGAGGACATCGAGCGGGTGCTGCCCGTCGACGTGACCGACGACGAGGCCTTCGTCGAGGAGCCCGAGGAGCTGGACGAGCCATAGGCTCGCCGCCTGCCGGCGGCCGGCCGACGCGCCGCCGGTAGACTGACCGGCGATGTCGGAACCCCTCTCGTCGCTCATCCGGCCGGACCACGGACCGAGTCTGCCCGCGCTCGACCGCTTCGCGCCGCCGCCGCCGCTCAACCTGGTGGTGGCGGAGATCGAGTCGCGATCCAATCCCGGCGATGTCGTCGTCGACCTGCATGGCCGGGGCGGCTGGATCGCCCGGGCCGCCGTATCCCGCCTGCGTCGGGCCTACATCCACGAGTCGACGGCACTCACGCGGCTGGTGGCCGAGGTCGTCCTGCGACCGCCTGACCTCCGCCACTTCGACGCCGCCGTCAACGCCCTCGGTGCCCAACCGCGCGGCGAGGTCGGGCTCCGCCAGGCGCTCAACGAGCTCTTCGCATCGCAATGCTCGACCTGCGGGCGCTCGGTCGTCGTCGACGAGTTCGTGTGGGATGGCGAGGCCGACGCGCCGTTCCGGAAGATCTACCGCTGTCCTGTCTGTCGTGATCAGATCGGTGGCCCGGAATCGCGGTCGGTGGCGACCGACGCCGCGGATGCCGACCGCGCGCGGGCGCTGTCGACGGACGGCGCCGCTCGCAGTGCTCTGGCGGAGCGCTTTCCGGTCCTGGCCGCGCACGAGGGGCTGACGGACGAGATCCTCGACCTCTGGACGGCGCGCGCGCTGACCGCGATCGAGGGCATCCTGGCGCGCATCGAGCAAGACCTCCGTGCGGCACCGATCGAAGCGGCGCTCCGCCTGGCGCTCCTTCATGCGTTGCTGCCGACCAGCCGACTGAGCAGCTATCCCGGGCGGGTCGCCGCCCTGCGCATCGTCGCTGGTCACGTCCGCGCTCCCGGCGACCGCCAGTGGCGAGAGCGCAACCCGTGGCTCGCCTTCGAAGACGGCTGCCGCATCGTGCGCGGCTTCATCCAGCGGCTGGAGGCAGCCGCCGGCGGGCCGATCTCCGCCCGGCTGGGCGACGATCCCGTGCTCCTGGCCGATGGTTCCATCAACGTCGTCCTGCGTCGTGGTCACGCCGATCGTGGCTTCGCGGACACTGCCTCGCCCTTCGCCGACTCCACGACGCCGCTGCCGCTGCACGGACCGGCCCCGCGGCCGACGGCGAGTCGCGCACGTGTCCGGCTGGTGCTCTCGCAGCCCCCGGTCCGGTGGACGACGGAGGGCCTTTCGTTCGCCTTCGTGACGACGGCCATCACGCTCGGACGCGACGCGGCCGCGGCGCTGCCCCTCGAGCCGCTCATCGGCCAGCCGCCAGGGCCGGAGTGGGGTTCGCAAGCCGCCGCTCTGCGACGGTCGTTGACCTCGGTCACGAACATCCTGGCGCCCGATGCGCGCATCGTCGTGCTCCTCGAGCCCGGCGGCCCCGAGGGCCTCGTGGCCGGCGCGCTCGGTGGCGTCGAGGCCGGCTACCGGCTGACGAGCGCGATGCTGGCTGAGGCCGGCGATGCCATCGGCGGCACTCTCGAGTTCGTGCCACCAGGCGCTACGACGCCCGGCAGGCCACGCACGCGCGGCAACGTGCCGCTCGATCCGCTCCCGCCGGAGCCGGAGCCGGCGGTCTTCCGCCTGGCGGACGTCGAGCACGCGGTGACCGAGATCGCCGTCGAGGTCCTGAGGGCGCGCGGCGAGCCTGCCCGCGGCGAGCGGCTCCTGGGCGAGGTCCTCGTCGGCCTCGACCGGACCGGCGACCTCCGACGACTGACCGGGACGCGGACCTTCTCGGAGAGCGAGGCGCGCGGCGAGCGGGCCCTCGACGCTCTGGGCTACATGGCCGCTGGCAGCTATCTGCTGGGCGGATCCGGCCTCGAGGCGCCCGAGGTCGATGGCATCGAGCTCGAGCCTCCGGCCGTCGAGCCCGCTGGCGTCGAGCTGACCGGCGCCGAGCAGACCGAGGCCGTCACGCCGGCGGAGCACGGAGTCAAGGGTTCGGCGACCGAGCCGAGCACGACCAGCGGGCGTCGCCGGGCCGATCGTGCGAGCGGGGAGGGCCGTCGTCCATCGGACCACGTGAGCATGCTCCTCGAGCTCATCGAGGGAGAGCTTCGGCGCCCCGACCACGACCGCCTGGAGGAGATCGACGGGCGCTGGTGGCTGAAGGACGAACGCGACATCGCGACCGCCGCCCTGCCCCTCTCGGATCGCGTCGAGTGGGCCGTCTTCAGTCTCCTCTCGACAGCCGGCGGCCTGACCGAGGCGGCCTTCTTCGACCGCGTCGCGACGATGTTCCGGGGCCACGACACACCAGACGAGGCGCTCGTCCGCGCCTGCCTGGACAGCTATCGATCGCGCGCCTCGACGCCCGACCTGCTGCGCACCAACGATGAGCTGCAGGCCCGCCACCTCGACCACACCGAGCTGATCGGCCAGCTCGTGGAGTACGGACATCGCCTCGGCCTGCGTTGCTGGGTCGGGAAGTCCGAGCAGAAGCGGGTCTACAACGGTCTGCCTTTGATCGCCCAGCTGTCCGACGTCGAGCAGCGCGCCTACTTGCCGCTCATCTGCCGCGGGCCGCTCGAGGCCCTCGAGCAGACCGACGTCATCTGGTACCTTCGGAACAAGGCGACGTTCCTCATCGAGGTCGAGTGGACGGCCATGCTCGGCGAGCCGCTGCTCAAGCGCGGGGCTCGCATCCAGGACGAGCCGACCCTGGTGCGCTTCCTGGTCGTCCTGCCCGAGCGCGTCGAGCTGGTGCGCTTCAAGCTCGAGCGGTCGCCGCTCCTGCGGCGAGCCCTGGAGCGCGGCAACTGGCATATCCTGAAGGCCGACCACCTGCGTGCCCTGGTCACCCAGGAGGGCGCCGACCTGGACCGCATGGCGCCCTACCTCGGCCTCGATCCGGAGGTCGAGCGGGGCGGCGAACAGCTCCCGCTCTTCGAATGAGGCAGGAAGACGACCGGAGAGATCGATGACCACCACCCGAGCTACCGTCGATGACATCGCGACCCGCTTCTGGGAGGGCTTCCTGGAGTCGCAACCGATCTACGCTTCGATGCTCGGCGACCGGCGCTACGACGACCGGCTCAACGATCCCGGCCCGGCCGGACGAGCCCGCGACCATGCGCTGGTGACCGACGCGCTCGGTGCCATCGCCGATGTCGACCGCGGGGCGCTCTCGGTCGAGGACGGCATCACGCTGGGCATGCTCGAGACGATCGCCACGGTCCATCTCGAGCAGGACGCTCAGCGCCTCTACGAGTTCGGATCGG
Source organism: uncultured Chloroflexia bacterium (assembly GCA_963833535.1). GTDB lineage: Bacteria > Chloroflexota > Limnocylindria > Limnocylindrales > CSP1-4 > CSP1-4. The sequence goes on from CAWHYC010000003.1 coordinate 7,218, forward strand.
TCGACCACCTCGATGGGCCGCAGGGCCTGCCCGGCGACCTGGCCCGTCTCGTGGCCGTGGACTCTGATGAGGCCTTCGACCATCTCCGAGCCCGCCTGGCGGCCTACCCGGGGTACGTCGACGCTTACATCGGGAACATCGACGACGGCGTGACCTCGGGCCGAACAGCCGCGCCGGTGGTCTTCAGGCGTGCCATCGAGCAGCTCGAGCGGATGGTCGCCACGCCGACCGCGGGATCGCCGCTCCTGGCGGCCCTTGGCCCACGCCTGACCGACGCCCAGCGCGAGGCGCTGACGGTCTCGGTGCGCAAGGATGTCGAACCGTCGATCGCCCGCTACCTCGACGTCGTTCGCGCGGCGGCGCCGCAGGCCCGTGGCGGCGACGGCCTCTGGGCCCTGGCCGACGGCGAGACCGTCTATGCCACCGCTATCCTGGCCTCGACCACGTTGCCCCTGACGGCGACCGAGCTGCACGAGTACGGCCTCGAGCAGCTCGAGGCCATCGATCGCGATCGGCTGGCCATCGCGCGCGCTCTTGGCCACCAGGATGTCGCCTCGCTGCGCGCGTTCCTGGAGTCTGACCCGTCGAACCATGTGACCGATCCCGACGACCTTGTCGAGCTGGCCCGACGACAGATCGAGCACGCCGCCGCGGTCGCCCCGCGCTGGTTCGGCCGTCTGCCCAAGGCGCCCTGCGAAGTCCGCGCGGTCGAGCCCTACGCCGCGCCCGAGTCGCCCGGCGCGTTCTACTTCCCACCCGCGCCGGACGGCTCGCGGCCGGGCATCTACTTCATCAACACCTACGAGCCTGCCTCGCGACCGATCCACCAGGTCGCGGCCGTGACCTACCACGAGGCGGTCCCCGGCCATCATTTCCAGATCACCATCGAGACCGAGCTGGATGAGCTGCACGACCTGCGCCGCTTCGGCTCGCGCCTGGCAGGTGTCGCATTCACCGAGGGCTGGGGCCTGTACAGCGAGCGGCTGGCCGACGAGATGGGCCTCTACGACAACCCGCGCGAGCGGCTCGGCATGCTCGACATGCAGGCCATGCGTGCGGCACGGCTGGTCACCGACACCGGGCTGCATGCCTTCCGCTGGACGCGCGACGAGGCCGTCGACTTCGTCGAGGGCGCCGGGCTCCCGCGGCTGCAGGCCGAGAACGAGGTCGACCGCTACATCTGCTGGCCCGGTCAGGCCCTCGCGTACATGGTCGGGCAGCGCGAGATCATGACCCTCCGCTCCGAGATCGCGTCGCGCGATGGCGATCGCTTCGATCTGCAGGCCTTCCACGACCAGACCATCGGCCACGGCGCCCTGCCGCTGGCCACGCTGCGCGAGCAGCTGCCGCGCTGGGTCCGCCCGCGGGCCGACTGACGGCGCCGCGGCGAGGGCTGGCGGCGAAGGCCACGCTTCGGCTAGGATGAGTCGCGATCACGGTTCGTGATTTGCACGTTCTGGCCCTGCGCGCAACGAATTTCGCGTGCTGAGGCCTTTTGGAGGCTTCCATGAGCAAGGTGTTCGAGACCCCGGCCCTGCGGCGCGAGCGGCAGGACGCGATGTACCAGCGCGCGCTGTCATCGTTGCCCGGCGGCACCAACTCCAACTTCCGGGCCTGGGGCGACGCGACGGTCTACGTCTCGCGCGGCAAGGGCGGGCGCGTCTGGGACATCGATGGCAACGAGTTCGTCGATCTGCGCATGGGCTATGGCCCCGTCATCCTCGGCCACGCCGACGACCGCGTCGACGACTACGTCAACCAGCGCATGCGCCTGGGCACGACGTTCTCGCTGACCACCGAGGACGAGGTCCGGGCCGGCGAGCTGGTCAAGGAGCTGACCGGCTGGGTCGAGATGGTGCGCCTGACGGTCTCGGGGACCGAGGCCACGATGCATGCCATGCGCCTCGCGCGGGCCTATACCGGCCGCACCATGATCGTCAAGTTCGAAGGCCAATACCACGGGGTCCACGATTACGCCCTGATCAGCGTCACGCCCAGCAGCATGGAGGGCCTCGGCGACCGCGACAACCCCGTCGGCCTGGCCTGGGGCCGTGGCATCCCGCAGGCCATCGCCGAGACGATCATCCCGGCACCGTTCAACGACCTCGACTTCCTGCGCCGCCTCTTCGAGCGGCGAGGGGAGGAGATCGCCTCGGTCATCGTCGAACCGGTGCTCGGCAATGCGCAGGGCATCCAGCCGGCTCCCGGCTTCCATGCCGGCCTTCGCGCTTTGACCCAGGAGTTCGGCATCCTCCTGCACTACGACGAGGTCAAGACGGGCTTCCGCTTCGCCCGCGGCGGCGCCGCCGAATACTTCGGTGTCACGCCCGACATCGCGACCTACGCCAAGGCGATGGGCAACGGCTACCCCGTCGCAGCCTTTGGCGGCAGGCGCGAGATCATGGCCATGCTGCCCGACAAGATGAGCCATGGCGGCACGTACGCGGGCAACCGCGTGGCCGCCGCGGGTGCCGTCCGCACGCTCGAGCTCCTGCGCGACACGCCGGCCCTGGAGACCATCAGCGCGCTCGGCGAGCGCATCCAGGCCGAGCTGCGCCGGATCATCGACGCCCGCGGACTGCCCTTCGTCTTCACCGGCCATCCGACGATGTTCGGCATCATGTTCACCGACCAGGTGCCGTTCGAGTACCGCGACTGGGCGAAGAGCGATCACGACCTCTACGACGCGGTCGCGGTCGGCATGCAGGTCCGCGGCGTGATGCCCGAGCCCGACTCACGCGAGCCGTGGTTCCTGTGCGAAGCGCACGCGGCCGGTGACCACCTCGACCGCATCGTGGCGGCCTTCGAGGCATCGCTCGACGCGGCCCTCGACGAGCGTGCCGCCCATCGACCACAGCCGCACCTGGTCGAGCTGGCCCACGCCCGGGTCGGCGAGGACGACTGACGCGGCCGATGCCCAGCTCGGCCACGTCGACTGACCGCGCAGCGACGGGCGAGCTGCGCACGCGCATCGCGACCGCCTTCGCCGAGCCGGGCATCGAGATCCGCGGGACCTGAGGCGCCCCACGGGAGCGAGCTCGAGCGTCCTCGGGGCCCTGAGACCGTGACCTATACTCCGGGCGCGCCCGGCACCGGCGCCGGGCGGCAGCAGCGGAGGGGCATGAGCGATGGAGAGCGACGCATGACGACCACGAGCGCCCCGGCTCCTTCCGGACCGACCGACCAGGCCGAGGGCATGCTGCGCACGGTCGGCGGCCATTGGGGCTGGGTCCTGGCCTTCGGCATCCTGAGCGTCGTGGTCGGCGCTGCGTTGCTGGCGATGCCTGGCAAGACGCTGATCACGATCGCCATCTTCTTCGCCGCCTACCTCTTCGTGAGCGGTATCTTCATGCTCGTGCGGTCGTTCACCCACGATGGCGGCAGCGGCGGCCAGCGCGTCCTGTCGGCCATCATCGGCGTGCTCGCCATCGGCGTCGGCCTGATGCTCCTGCGGACGCCGTTCCAGGCCCTCGAGGTGATGATCTTCACGCTCGGCTTCTGGTGGGTGTTCTCCGGCATCATGGACGTCGTCCGCGGCTTCCAGCTGCCGGGCGGCCGGGGCTGGGCCATCTTCATGGGCTTCATCACCTTCATCGCCGGCCTGATCATCCTGGCGTATCCGATCCAGTCGGCTGACGCGCTGGCCTTGATCGGCGGCATCATGCTCATCATCCTCGGCGTCTTCGAGGTCGTAGCCTCGTTCCAGGTGCGGAGCCTGGCTCGCAAGGCCGCCTGACCGAACGGGCGGAAGCATGGCCGCCCGATCCTCCGGCGCCGAGCCGTCACCGTTCCGACTGGATCGACCGCGGGGGCAGGGCGCGCATCTCGTTCGAGCGCGACAGCCTGAGCCGTGACCGACGTCGACATCAGCGGCCTCTCATCCTGGCTGGAGGCCCCGCGCGCCGGCCGGCCGAACCACCAACGCCCGGAGGCTAGAATGGCTGAGCGTCCAACCGACCATTCGATGAGGCACTGCCCGTGAACGTCGAACGCCCCCCGGCCGCCGAGGCCGCGCTCGAGAATCTGCAGGCTGAGGGACGCAGCTTCCCCCCGTCCCCGGCCTTCTCCGCCCAGGCCAACGCCACGGCCGCCCTGTATGACGAGGCCGAGGCCGACTACGAGGCCTTCTGGGCCAGGTTGGCCCGTGAGCGCATCGACTGGATGACCCCGTTCGAGACGACCCTCGACTGGCAGCTGCCCTTCGCCCGCTGGTTCGACGGCGGCGAGCTCAACATCAGCCACGAATGCCTCGACCGCAACGTCGCGCGCGGCCTGGGCGACAAGGTCGCCTACCACTTCATCGGCGAGCCCGGCGACACGCGCAGCCTGACCTATGCCGACCTGCTGGCGGAGGTCCAGAAGGCGGCCAACGCCCTCAAGGAGCTGGGCGTCGGCAAGGGTGATCGGGTCGCCATCTACATGCCCATGATCCCAGAGCTGCCGATCGCGATGCTGGCCTGCGCACGTCTCGGTGCGCCCCACACCGTCGTCTTCGGCGGCTTCTCGGCCGAAGCGTTGTCCGATCGCATGAACGATGCCCAGGCCCGGGTCCTGATCACCGCCGACGGCGGCTGGCGACGGGGCAAGGCGGTCGAGCTCAAGGCCAATGCCGACATCGCCGTCGCTGATGCGCCATCGGTCGAGCACGTCCTTGTCGTCCGCCGCATCGGCGGCGAGGTCGCCATGACGCCCGGCCGCGACATCTGGTGGCACGAGATCGTCGATCGCCAGGCCGCCGACTGCCCGCCGACGCCGGTCGACTCCGAGCACATGCTCTTCCTGCTCTACACCTCGGGCACGACGGCTAAGCCCAAGGGCATCGTCCACACCACCGCCGGCTACCTGCTCGGGGCCAGCGTGACCCACGAGATGATCTTCGACATCAAGCCCGACGACGTCTACTGGTGCGCGGCGGACATCGGCTGGGTGACAGGGCACAGCTACATCGTCTATGGCCCGTTGACCAACGGCACGACCGGCATCATGTACGAGGGGTCGCCCGACACCCCCGCCTGGGACCGCTGGTGGCAGATCGTCGAGGACTACGGCGTGACCGTGCTCTACTGCGCGCCGACCGCCATCCGCGCGTTCATGAAGCACGGCGAAGCCCTGCCCGCCGCGCACGATCTGACCAGCCTGCGCCTTCTCGGCTCGGTCGGCGAGCCCATCAACCCTGAGGCATGGCTGTGGTACCACGAGCACATCGGTGGCGGCCGGGCCCCGATCGTCGACACCTGGTGGCAGACGGAGACGGGGATGATCATGATCACCCCGCTGCCCGGCGTGACGCCCACCAAGCCAGGCTCCGCGACCTTCCCGTTCCCCGGCATCGGCGCCGACGTGGTCGACGCCGACGGCCAGAGCGTGCCCCTCGGCAGCGGCGGCTACCTCGTCCTGACCCGCCCCTGGCCGTCGATGCTGCGCGGCATCTACGGCGACCCGGACCGGTATCGGGAGACGTACTGGAGCCGATTCCCCGGCCGCTACTTCGCGGGCGACGGAGCACGCCGCGATCGCGACGGCTACTTCTGGCTGCTCGGTCGGGTCGACGACGTGATGAACATCGCCGGCCACCGCATCAGCACGACCGAGGTCGAATCGGCGCTGGTCGACCATCCGGCAGTCGCGGAGGCGGCGGTCGTCGGCAAATCGGACGCCCTGACGGGTCAGGCCATCTTCGCCTACGTCATCCTCAAGACCGGGCGCGAGCCGAGCGACGTCCTGGCCCTCGAGCTGCGAGATCACGTCGCCAAGGTCATCGGGCCCATCGCTCGGCCGAAGGACCTGCTGTTCACACCGGACCTGCCCAAGACACGCTCGGGCAAGATCATGCGCCGCCTGCTGCGCGACCTGGCCGAGGGCCGGAGCCTGGGCGACACGACGACCCTGGCCGACGCCGGCGTGGTCGAGACCATCCGCGAGTCGTCCGGCGCCGGTGACGAGTAGACGTGCCATTCAAGCTCTTCGGCCGAGGCGGTGGAGGGGATGACGCCGAGCCGGCGACGCCAGCGGCGCCGTCGCTGCCGCCTGGCATCCCCTTCGACGCGTTGACCGAGGAGTGGCGCCTGATGGGCGTCATGGAGGTCACCGGGCGTCTCTCGGATGCCTTGAACCGGCGGGAAGCGATCAGGCTGGCGGCAGTGTCCTGGGCGCCCATCGCAGGCGATGGGCCGTTCGAGCCGGCGCCGGGCCTGCGCTCGGTCGACCCCTACGACCTGATCGTCGTCCTCGGCGGCGTCGACAGCCAGCCGGCGCTCGACCAGAAGCAGCGCGAGGCGTACAAGCTGCACAAGGTGGTCTACGACGTGGCGCTCGATTGCCCGCCCTTCCGGGTCATCGGCACCGTGCACCTCTTCCCTGGCACCGAGCCCGCGCGCCTGCTCGATCGCCAGAGCGAGCTCTTCGTGCCCATCACCGACGCCATCACCTTCATCGATGGCCACAGGGTCGGGGATGAGAGCGAGGTCGCGCTGGTCAACCGGAGCTACCTCAAGGGCGTCGAGCAGATCGACCGACGCACGTTCGAGCCCGTCAGGCCACTGCCCGGCCGGCCGCTCGGCGGCACCAGCTACGGCGAGCGATAGCCCGCTCGAGGGGCGGCACACCCGCCGACCCGATTGCAGGCGTCAGGCGCGAGCGACCTCGGCCTGCGGTCGGTTGAAGAGGCCGAGGAGGCCGCGCTCGCTGCCCTTGGCGACGAGCGGTGAGTCACGGTCGAGCAAACGATCCGCGAGACGCTCGAAGTCCTCGGTCACCTTCTCCTTGGGGAACTTCTCGATGATCGTCAGGCCCTCGTTGGCGGCGCGCACGAAGAGCGGCCCGCCCGAGCGGATGGTGGCGAAGGCGCGCATGCCCGTCGTGCGCTCGACGTCGGCGACGGCGATGCCGGAGTTGGCGCGATTGACGATGAGCGAGATCCGGTCGCGGATGCCCAGCTCGCCCTCGGCCAGCTCCAGGAACTTGACCGCGGCGTGGATCGCAGGCACGTCCGGCGTGACCGGCATCAGGATGCGGTCGCACCGTTCGAAGATGGCGCGGTTGAGCGGCCCGTAGTCGGGATGCAGGTCGGCGACGAGGATGTCGAAGCCGAGCTTCGAGCCCGACAGGTGGTCGGCCAGCCGGACGGGATCGATGTGCTCGGTCTGTAGCGGGTTGGCCGCCAGCACGGCGACGCGCATGCCGCTCGAGTGCTGTGTGGCGACGCCGGCCAGGCCGCGCGGCAGGGCTTCGTCCTCCTCCCAGGCATCGGCGACCGTCTCGATCTGATCGAGACCGAGTGAGTTGGCGATGTGGCCTGTCACCGTGTCGGCGTCGATGAGCAGGACCTGCTGCCCGCGATGCATCTGGAGCATGGCGGCCAGGTTGGTCGCTATGGTCGTCTTGCCGACCCCGCCCTTGGGGTTGAAGACGGCCACGATGAGCGCCCGGCGAGCCAGCGCCCCGGCGTCGAGATCGGCGTCGGCGAGGATGGGCCCGCTGCCGTCGTCGAAGGTCTGAGCGCGGATGAGCATGGCCTCGACGCGCCAGCGCAACGCCTCGACGTCGTACGGCCGGGTGAAGTACTCGGTCGTGTCGTCGGCGCGTTGGCGGACCACCAACTGGTCGAACGCCCGAGGCGAGACGACCATCAACGTGGGCACGACGCGCTCGCCGTGGAGGTGCTCAAACATCTCGAGCGCCGTGTCGAAGTCGGTCTCGCCATCGATGATGGCGAGACCGATGTCGCGTCGGTCGCGGACGAGGGCGCCGAGCTCGTCGGCCGTGGTCGCTCGGAAGACGGGGAAGCCGGCGTCCGTCAGGCCGCGCGAAACGTGCTCCAGCTCACCGGCTGGCAGCGAACAGGCGACGGCCGGTCGGGCCATGGAGGTCCCTCTCTACTCGGGTCGTGGCTCGACGATCAGGCCTCGGACTCGGGGTCCCGAGCCGAGACGTTGACGACGCCGTCACCGGCGGCCACGACGCGGGCGCCGAAGCCGGGCAAGGTGGGGATGACGTCCTTGAGGACGACGTCGGCGTCATGTGTGGTCTTGAAGACGAACTCGCCTTCCGGCCCGGAGCTGACCCCGACCGAGCGGACGCCGGTGACCTTGCCAAGGGTCCGCTTGAAGGCCGCCACGGATGCGACGCTGACGAGTCCGATGACGACCACGCTGGTGGTCGACTCGGGGGCCGTGCTGCCGTTGGACGACATGTCACCGAGGCGGGCGACGATGGTGGCCTCGCTCATGGCGTCGATGCCCTGCTCGGCATCCGACTCGCTGGCCTCCGGCTCGGCGTCTGCCGTCAGGCCGAGGGCGGTCAGCCGCGGGTCGGTCTCGTCGGCCTCGGTCTCGTCGGCCTCGGCCTCGTCGCCAGTCGTCGAGGGGTCGGTCGCCTCGATCTCGGCGGGCTCGCCGACTGCCGCTGTCGCCTCAGCTGGGGTTTCGACCGGATCAGCCACCGCGATCGCGGCCGGCGCAACGGGGGCCGCCTGCGGCGCCTCGACGACGTCGACCTGGGCCTCGGACGCCGGAGGCGTGGAGGTCTCCTCGGCCGCGGGCGGCTCCGGGCTGACTGGCTCGGTCGCGACGGCCTCGATGACTGCTGGCTCCACCGCTTCGACGGCCGGCTCGACGCGGGCGGCGGCGGTCTCGCGGATGAGCTCGTCGAGAGCGGCGGCGCGGGCCGTGGCGCTGGCCTCTTCGAGCGACGGCGGCTCGGGCATCTCGGCCGCCACGGACCCGAACTCGGACGGATCGTCGATCTCCTCGAGGCGGACGAAGAAGGCGTCCATCTCGGCTTCGTACTCGGCGATGCGGGCCTGGACGTGCTCGATCTCGCGCTCGATAAGGGCGGCATGGCCTTCGAGGCTCAGCTCGAGCTCCTGCTTGCGCTCGGCGATGCGCTCCTCGGTCTCGGCTCGGATGCGGGCGATCTCGGCCTTCGACCAGTCCTTGATGCTGGCGATGTCCTCGTCGGCGACGCGGCGCAGCCCGTCGACCTCTTCGGCGGATCGCGCGTGGATGCGTTCGACCGAGCCCGTGCCCTCGGTGCGCATGCTCTCGAGCAGGCTGCTCCGGCTCTCTTCCGCGGTCGTGCGCATGGCGCGCACGAGGTCGGCCAGGAGGCGGGATGGGGGTCGCGCGGCAGGACCGCGGGCGGCTGCGACGGCGGGGCCGGTCGATTTGGTCGCCGACGCGCTCGTTCGATCGACCGCGCCAGCCTCGGTGGCGGTCGGCCAGGGAGCTGGCTCAGCAGCCGTGGCAGCCTCCTCCGCCGCGGCCCCGTCATCTCGGGCGGTGAAGGCGGCGCTAGCGGCGGTCATCGCCTCGTCCTCGGCGACCGTGGTGCCCATCGTTCCAGTCTCCTGCTGATCCGAGGACCCCGTGGCCTCGTCGGTCGGGTTGCCCGCCGCGTCGGCGGGAGTGTCCGCGTCGGTTGCCGAACCCGTGCCCCAAGGGAGTCGGAATCCGGTTCGTTGTTCCGTCGAAGCCATGGTCGTTGCGGTCCTCATCCTCGTCAAAAGCCGTGTGGTGCGGTGTGGTGACTCGGTGTGCGGGCATGCTAGGTCGGGCTCGAGGACCTGACGAGGGCGACAGAGGTACCGAATTCGAAGCCCGGAGGTACCGTCGCCCGCGTGGTACTCGCTCGCCTCGCCGGTCTGGGTCGACGCGATGGTGCGCGCGCGCCACGCCCCGGTGCCTCGTGTCGACACGATCCTCGAGCGCGACGTCCGTGCCTGCCGAAGGACGGCGAGGCCGATGCGCATCCATCGGCGACCATCGGCGGGAGCTCGGCGTGGACGCGGTACGATGGCCAGCGTGCGCCTTGACGATCGACTCGGCCGGCCCTTGCGCGACCTTCGGGTCTCGGTCACCGACCGCTGCAACTTCCGGTGCGTCTACTGCATGCCCAAGGAGGTCTTCGGGCGCGACTTCCAGTTCCTCGACCGGGCTGAGCTGCTGACCTTCGAGGAGCTGGCCCGCCTCGTGCGCCTGTTCCTCGACGCCGGCGTGGAGAAGATCCGGATCACCGGCGGCGAGCCGCTCGTGCGCCGCGACCTGCAGCGGTTCGTGGCCATGATCGCCCCTCTCGCAGGCTTGCGCGATCTGACGTTGACGACCAACGGCTCATTGCTCGCCCGGCAGGCGGCCGCCCTGGCCGACGCGGGCCTGCAGCGGGTCACCGTCAGCCTCGATTCGCTGGACGACGCGACCTTCCGGCGGATGAACGACGTCGACTTCCCGGTCGATCGCGTCCTCGAGGGGATCGCAGCCGCCGAACGTGTCGGCCTGGCGCCGATCAAGGTCAACATGGTCGTCCGCCGTGGGGTCAACGAATCGAGCGTCGTGCCCATGGCGCGCTTCTTCCGCGACCGCGGGCACGTCCTGCGCTTCATCGAGTATATGGACGTCGGGCACTCCAACGGCTGGCGACTGGACGACGTCGTCCCAGCCGCGGAGATCGTGGCCGCCATCGATGCCGAGATGCCCCTCGAGGCGCTGGCGCCCAACTACGAAGGTGAGGTCGCCGACCGCTGGCGCTATCGCGACGGGTCAGGCGAGGTCGGCGTCATCGCCTCGGTCAGCCAGCCGTTCTGCTCGACCTGCACGCGGGCGCGCCTGTCGGCCGAGGGCGCCCTGTACACCTGCCTCTTCGCCGTACGTGCGCACGACCTCCGTGGTCCGATGCGGGAAGGCGCGGACGACGCCGCGATGGCTGCCCGGATCGCTGCCGTATGGTCGGCTCGGACCGATCGCTACAGTCGAGCTGCGCTCGGCGGCGACGGTGGCTTTGCCCAAGGTGGAGATGTCGCACATCGGCGGCTGACGAGACTCGTTCCGCGCGCGCGTTCATCGCGCGCACACATTCGCCGCTTCACGCGCGTTGTCCACAGGGTTCTCCACATGAGCGCCGGATTGGTGGAAATGTCCACGCGCGGCGGCCGGAAGTTCGTGGATAACCACGTTGACCCGTTTCGACCGCGGCGGCTACCGTTCGTCTTGCCCGAAGGGGCCGTCGGAACACCACCGACGCTGGGGACTTGTCCCCGGCGTCAGCGCCGTGATCACCCACGGCGCCCACGCGACGGCGCTGCGGCGGCTGAGATGACATCAAGGCCGGCGGAGCTGTCCACGCGGAGGCGGTGGCCGACCGGTCGGTCGCTTCGGGCGCTTCCTTGCCCATGGTCGGGCGGCCCTCCGGGGTCGCGCGTGATGGGATCGGTCGGAGGGGTGCGATCGGCATCCCGGTGTCGATACCTCCTCCGGCCGGAGAAGCCCCTCGATCCCCACCAAGCTCCCTCCGTTCATCCGTCGGCCCGGTGTGTCGCGGCGTATCCTGCCGGCCATGCCCGACGCCTTCGACCCCAGCCACCTGCCTGCCCGCCTGGATGCGCTCGAGGCGGCAGTCCGTGCGCGCACCGACCTGGTGCCGCGCCTCGGCATCGTCTTGGGCTCCGGGCTCGGCGGCCTGGCCGGGCGGCTCGAGGCGCCGGTCGTCATCCCCTTCGCCGAGCTACCGGGCTGGCCGGCCGCCTCGGCGCCCGGCCATGCTGGCCGGCTGTTGCTGGGCGAGATCGGGGGCGTGCCGGTCGTCTGCCTCCAGGGTCGTCTGCATCTCTACGAGGGCCATGCCGCCGGCCTCGTGGTCCAGCCCGTCCTGCTCATGGGTCGCCTGGGGGCGCCACGGATCCTGCTCACCAACGCGGCTGGTGGCATCAATGCGGCCTGGCCGCCGGGCACCCTCATGGCGCTCACCGACCACCTCAACCTGACCGGCCTCAACCCGTTGCTCGGCGCCAACGCGGATGGCATCGGCCCGCGCTTCCCGGACCTGACCGATGCCTGGGATCCCGACCTGCGGGCTCGCCTCCATGCGGCGGCCGGGCTGGAGGGCATCCGGCTCGAGGAGGGCATCTACGCCGGCCTGTTGGGGCCGAACTACGAGACGCCGGCCGAGGTGCGCATGCTGCGCACCCTGGGCGCCGACGCGGTCGGCATGTCGACCGTGCTGGAGGCGATCGCCGCGCGCTGGTCGGGTCTCCGGCTGGCCGGGATCTCGCTGGTCACCAACCCCGGCGCCGGCGTGACCGGCGAGCCGCTCTCGCACCAAGAGGTGCTCCAGGCGGCCGAAGAGGCCGGCCCGCGCTTCGAGCGGCTGGTGATCCGGTTCGTCTCGCTGCTGCCCGCCTAGACGGTCGGCAGCTCCCGACCCGCCGACTTGGCGGCGGCGCGCTTCTCGGCCCAGGCGCCCAGGACCGTGTCCTTGTGCGGCCGGATGGGGCAATGCTCGTCGCGGTTGCGATCCTCGTCGCAGTAGCCGAGCGGCACGCACTTCGGGGCCAGGAACGAGCCCAGGAAAGGGCTGACGTCGAAGATCTCGTGGCGGATGAGCTGGAAGAGCCGTCGGATCTCCCACTGGGCCATGGTGCACAGGCGCAGACCTGACATGTGGATGAGCGCTCGCAGGTTCGTCGTCATGACCAGGTTCGTGCGCGTCGCGTTGGGCATCACGAAGCGAGCGTCCTCGCCAGGCACGCCCGCCTCGAGCAGCTCGCTGTAGAAGGCGAGCGAACCGTCGAGCGTGGTCTGGTAGCGCTCGCGGAGCTCATCGGGCGCATCCTGGATGGTGCCCGGGACCATGTAGGCGGGCCGCTTGTAGTCGAGGTAGCGCTGCGATTGCTGGTCGAAGGCGAGGCCGGCCCGGTGCCGCACGAGCTGGTGGCTGAGGGTCCGCGTCACACCGCTGATGGCGAAGGTGAAGACGATGTGCTCGATGGTCGAGCCATGGCCGGACTCGATGACCCGGCGGACGAGCTCCTGCTGCTTCTCCGGCGCGACCCGGCCGTCGGTGGCGCGATCGAAGATGTCCTCCGGACGCAGCTCGCTGTAGCACGTCCGGCAGGCGGTGTAGATGAGGGGCAGGTAGTACGACTCGGCGATCTCACGGGTCGGGAAGAGGAGCCGCGCGGACATGCCCAGGTCGCGATTGGCCGGGCTGCGCGGCGTGGCGCTGCGTGGAGCGGCTGCGACGGGGACGGCCACAGGCTGCTCGCTCACTCGGGGAGTGTACCGCCGCCAGGCCTGCGGAGCGGGCGCGTCCAGATCACCCACGCCGACGAGGCCACGGTCGCCGGGATGGCCAGCGCGTAGATGGCGGCCGCCGGCCCCAGGGCGCTGGTGACGGCACCGGCGACGATGATCGAGAGGGTCGCCACGAGTGTCACCAGCGCATAGTCGACGCTGAAGATCCGGCCACGCACGGCATCCGGCGTGGCGCGCTGGAGCCCGGTCGTGGACAGCGTCCACTGGGCGCCGCCGCCGATATGCGCGACGAAGACGAGGCCGGCGGCGACGGCCAGCCCAGGCGCCAGCGGCAAGAGCAGGTAGCTGCCCAGGAAGAGGAAGAAGGCGACCCCGATGCCGACGATCAGACCGCGGTCGTCGAAGCCGAAGGCGGCTCGTGCCAGGAACGGGCCAAGGAGGGCGCCCAGCCCGCGGGCGGCGAACAGGATGCCGATGCCGACGTCGCCGGCCTGGAAGACCGACGACCCGAAGACGGCCAGCAGCAGGATCACGCCGCTGCCGACGCCGAAGGTCGATTTGGCCAGCAGGAAGGCCGCGATGCGCCGCGAGCGACGCGCCAGCGCGAGCGCTTCGGCGATGGCCGCCATGAAGCCGTCCGTCGGCCCTGGAGTGGGATCCGGCGTCGTCGACCGTGCATGCGCCGAGGCGCCTCCGAACGAGCGCCGGATGCCGACGATGAGGGCGGCCGAGATGGCGAAGCTGAGGGCGTCCATCAGGAAGGCCGCATCCCGACCGAGTGCCACCGCGACGAGACCGCCGATGGCCGCGCCGCAGGCCAGCATCGTGCCCCACGCCGAGCCGAGCAGGACATTGGCGACCGGCAGGTCAGGTTCGTCGACGAGGTTCGGCAGGGCGGCCGACGAGGTCGGCTCGAAGAACGCCGAGAGCGCCGAGATGGCCGCCGTGGCCAGCAGGGCGATCCAGAGCATCGACGGATCGCGGACGAGCAGGAACGTGAGCGCAGCTCCGGCGCGCAGCACGTCCGCCGTCACCATCAAGCGCCGCCGGTCGAGCCGATCTGCAAGCACGCCCGCGATCGGCGAGGCGAAGAAGAACGGCGCCGACTGCAGAACGAGCACGAGCGACGCGAGGGCGGCCGAGCCGGTCAGCTGGAGCGCGAGGCCGAGCAGGGCGACGGTCGCGAACCAGTCGCCGCCGAAGCTGATCAGCTGCGCGATGTAGAGACGCGTGAACGCCGGGTTGCCACGAAGCAGGAGAAGGTACGGGCGGAGACGCATCCGATGACCATCTTCCCATCCGCGTCGCGAAACCTTTCCGCGTCCCTCCGCCTCGGGTATCGGTAAGGCGAGTGGCTGTACCCGCCTGATCCCAGCGGAGGCCCTGCATGCGCATCTCGGGTCGCGCCTTCCTCATCCTCTCGGCCCTCGTCGTCCTGGCCGTCATCTACGCCACCGGCCAGATCGCGCCCGCCGAATCGGCGTACCAGGGGCAGATGCGGGTCTGGCTGGCGGCTCGCGCGACGGGCATCGCCGCCCTCGTCCTGCTGACGTTCCAGGTCGTGCTTGGCCTGGTCCTGAGCCATCCCACCAACCAGGCCACGTGGCGCCTCTCGAAGCGCCTCTTTCCCTGGCACGAGCACTTGCTCCTGTTCACAGCCAGCTTGCTGGTGGTCCACATCGTCAGCTTGATCGTGGATCCCTACGCCGGCGTCGGCCTCGGCGGCGCCCTCATCCCGGGCCTCTCCGAGTACCGCACTCCCGCCGTGGCGCTGGGCACGCTGGCCGTCTACGCGCTCATCGCGACCTCGGTCACCGCTCGCTACACGCGGTTGCTGCCGGCTGGCATCTGGCTCAAGCTCCACCGCCTGTCGCTGATCGTCCTCATCCTCGCCTGGCTGCACGGCGTGCTGGCCGGCACCGACAGCGATGCGCTGCGGGTGCTCTATGCGGCCTCGTTCGGGCTCGTTGCCGCCGCTGCGGCTCACCGGTACTGGGTCAGCCGCCGCTCGCGCTCGGCCCCCCGCCCGACCGGCATCGCCGTCGGCACGCCATCACGGCCCGCCACCACGCCGGCCGTCGCGGGGCCGATGCCCACGCCAGCCGTCCTGACGCCGGTCATGCCCGGCGCGACCCCCATTGCCGCACGACTCCAAGGAGGCGACCGATGAAGGTCCTTGCCCGCCGTACCATGACCGTCACCGCAGTCATCCTGGCCATCGTCATCGGCGCCCTGAGCATCGAGGCCGCCGCCGCGGCCGTGCGTGCGTCAGCTCCGCCGCTCGGACCGGCCGTGACCGTCCAGTCGATCGAGGCGCAGCTCGAGCTGGAGCGAAGCCGCTCTCAGGCCCTTCGGAGCCAGCTTCGACAGCTGACGGACCAGTCCACCACCCTCGCTGCAAGCCTCGTGGTCGCCGATGATCAGGTGGCGACGGACGCGGCCACTGCCACGGCGCTGCGCGCCGACCTCGCGCGCGCGAAGCGCCAACTGGCCAAGCTGCAGCGGCAGATGGCGGCTTCGGCCGCCGCAGCGAAGCAGACCCGTGCCGCAACGACTGCCCGCTCGTCGGGCGGCGGCGGCGGCGGCGGTGGCGAGCACGAGGAGGACGACGATTGATGGATCGCAAGCCCGTCCAGCTGGCCGTCGTCTTCGGGGCCACGACCGGCCTGTATGCGGTGTCCCTGGCCTGCGTCACCGGGCTCCAGGCTGACCGGGACCGTGACCTCGCCGCCGACCGCTCGACCGTCGCGGCCGGCGTCGGCGCCTTCAGCGACGCTAACGACCGGTTGGCCGCCGACGTCGACCGGGCCATCGCCGCCTACGGTTCGGCCGCCGACGCCTATGCCCGCACGGCGGACTCGCTGGCCGCGCACGAGGTCAGCCTGGCGGCCCTCTCGGCCGCGGTGAGTGAAGTCACCGGGTCGGCCGCGGCGCTGCCGCACAGCGTTCCACTCCCGCGCGCTGCGCGTGCTGCAACCCGTGCGGCACCGGCCAGCCACGCTACGACCGGCGCTTCCTGAGCGGCTCGACGTGAGATCGGTAATGTCTGCATCGCCGGTCGAGGGCGGGCGACGGTCCGTGCCGTCGGCGGCGCAGGCGACGATCGTCCGGTTCGAGGGCCACGCCCTTGGCTCGCCGTTGCGTCTCCAGGTCCATGGCGGTCGTTCATCGGCCGCCGATCGGGCCTGGATGCTGATCGGCGAGGAGTTCGCAGCTGTCGATCGCGCCCTGTCGCGGCACCGGGACGACAGCGAGCTGACCGCCCTCAACCGCCTCGCCGGGCGCGACGTCCATCGACCGCTCAGCCGCCGCCTGTACACCGCCATCGCCGCGTCCGACCGAGCGCGGCGGTCGACCGACGGTCGCTTCGACGCGCGGGTCCTGGCCGACCTGGAGCGGCTCGGCGATCACGGGGCCTACCTGGGCGACCTCGACGGCCGACCCATCGCCGATCTGGCGACGTCGGGGATCCGGGCAGCCAGGTCGGGGAGCCGCTTATGTCGAGATCCGCGACGCCGATCGGTGGCCCTCGACCGCCCGCACGACCTGGGCGGCATCGGCAAGGGCCTCGCCCTGCGCTGGGCTGCCGACCGCGTGGCCGGCGTCCTCGACCCGTCGACCGGCTACCTGCTCGAAGCGGGCGGGGACATCGTCGCGCGCGGATCGCCCCTCGATCAGTCGCGCTGGGCGATCGCGATCGAGGACCCCGGGCTCGACGGCTCGCCGCTGGCGGTCCTGGCTATCGCCCCGGGTGCGGTCTGCACGTCGTCGATCGCCCGTCGACGCTGGCATCTCGAAGATGGCCACGTGGTCCATCACCTGATCGATCCATCGACGGGCGAATCCGGCGGCGCCGGATTGCTCGCCGTGACGGTCGCCGGCACCGATCCGGCCTGGGCGGAGGTCTGGAGCAAGGCCCTGTTCCTCGAAGGCCGGCGTCGCATCGGCGACCTGGCCCGCGGAAGGGGCCTCGCCGCATGGTGGGTCGAGACCGGCGGCGAGCTCCGGATGACGCCTGCCGCACGCGTCATGACGGACTGGACGCGCGCGCCCGCGACGAGGTCGTAGGTCCAGGGCTGCGCAGCCGTGTGGCGAGCGCCGCGCTGGTCGACGTACGCTTAGCCGATCCCGGTCAGCCGGACGGTCAGGAGGCCAGCGCATGCACGTGCCCGATCTCGGCGCCTTGCTCCAGGAGGCACAGGGTCGACGCCTGGCCCTCGAGGCCACCGGCGTCTATTTCATCTCCGACATCGATCCTCCGCACGCCGAGGAATTCTTTCGCAGCCTCCTGCTGATGGCCTTGCCCCGCGCGGGGCAGACCGATCAGCCCATCACGCTCTATGTCAACTCGGGCGGCGGCTCGCTCGGTGACGGCCTGGCGATGATGGAGTTCATCAATCGGATGCGGCACGACCACAACGTGCGCATCGACACCGCCGTCCTTGGGTACGCGTATTCGATGGGCGCCGTCGTGCTGCAGGCCGGCGACCAGCGCACCATCGGCCGCTTCGGGACGCTGATGCTCCACTCGACCTCGTGGATCCTGTCGGGTGACGACGAACGCATCTTCAAGGACTTCCAGCACCTTGCCACGCATTACCAGGAGACCGTCGCGCAGCTCTTCGCCGCGCGCTCCGGCCATAAGGACACGGCCTGGTGGCGGCGCTTCATCTGGTCCGGGCGCGACCGCTTCCTCGGCCCGCAGGAGTGTCTCGACCTGGGGCTGGTGGACGAGATCGTCGAGCCCGTGCTGGCCGATGGGACCGCGCTGCGCGTGGCCGCGCCGGCGGCTGCGCCGCCGTCCGCCGCCAAGACCGCCGTCGAGGAGTGAACCGGCAGGGTCCGATACGGTCCGCCTGTCTCCCCACAGCGTGACCGATGGCACGTCGCCCCGGGCGACAGCGTGGCGGACCATGGCACCCGGATGCGTCGCCGGCGCATCGTCCACGGAAGAAGCTCCATGGAAGCCATCGACATCGAGCCGGGGACCGTTCACCTGCGTCTCAGTCGCCCTGCCCGCATCGACCTCGAGTCGGCCAGACAGCGCTTCGATGCCGCCGCGTGGCTCGGGTTCGAGATCGGCATCGACGGCCGCCCATCGAGCGGCGCACCGATGCAGGACGTTCCGGACACGCGTCGCTACGAGACCGACCTCGGCCTACCGCTCCGACCGGGCAGCCAGCGCACGATCTTTCGGAAGGCAGCCATCGTCGACCTCGGCGCTCCCGAGGCGACAGCGGACGGGTTGCACGTCCCTATCGCCTGGCGCTCGGCGACCATGGCCCCGCTCTTCCCGGTCTTTGCCGGCGCGCTCGAGGTCCTGGCCGACGAGCTCGTCCTCGACGGCTGGTATGCCCCGCCCGGCGGGTCTGCCGGCCTGGTCGTCGATCGGGCCTTCCTCAACGTGGCCGCCCGGGGCACTGCGCGCTGGTTCCTCGATCGGATCGCCGAGGCCATCGAGACGCCCGACCCGTAGCCCGGCCGCGTCAGGGCGCCCGATAGCGGAAGCAGCCCGGCAGGTGGTCGTCGACCCAGCCGACGCTCTGCAGGAAGGCATAGACGATGGTCGGGCCGACGAACCGGAACCCGTGGCCGCGGAGATCCCTGGACAGTGCCAGCGCCGCCGGCGTAAAGGCCGGCAGGTCGGCGACCGTCGAGCCGAGCGGACGGCGTGGCGGGGGCGGCGGCACGAACCCGTCGAGATAGCCGGCGAAGCCACCAGGCGAGCGGTCGAGCAGGCGGAGGTAGGCCTGCGCGTTGCCGATGGTGGCCACGACCTTGGCTCGATTACGGACGATGCCGGCATCGTCCAGCAGGCGGGCCACGTCGGCCGCATCGAACGCCGCCACGACCGCCGGGTCGAAGTCACGAAAGGCGTCGGCGAAGGCCGGTCGCTTGTGGAGGATCGTGGACCACGATAGACCCGCCTGGAAGGCCTCGAGCGTGAGGCGCTCGAAGAGCTCGGTGTCGTGGCGGACCTGGACGCCCCACTCCGTATCGTGATAGCGGACCATGGCCGTATCGGCGGAGATCGAGCCGCTCCACCAGCAGCGAGGCCGATCCTCGGTCGGCAGCACGGATCGGCCCGTCATCGTCCGGGTGTCAGTCCTCGCTCGGCAGCTGGAGGGCGGCGCGGCTGCTCCGATCCATCCGTCGACTCGACGGGCGTCGCTGCGGGTGCGGTCGTGGGGCTGGGAGCCACGGGCTTCCGTCGCAGGCTGCTGACGATGCTCACCAGCCCGATGAAGATCGAGCACGGCCGGCCAGACGTACTGACCGAGGTCGCTCGACAGGCCGCCCAGGGCGACGATGCCGACGAAGGTCAGGATGCCGCCGGGGATGAGGGGCCAGAAGCGCGCCTCGGGCATCCGCAGCAGCCCGCCGAAGACCCAGATGCCGAGGAAACCCAGGCCAAGGCAGAGCGGGATCCAGGCGCCACCCGACTCCGGGAACTGCATCTGGAGCAGCAGCCCGACGCCGATGCCGGTCACGATGGCGCCGCCGATGAGCGCCCCGGCATTGCGGGTGAAGAGGAAGATGATGAGCAGGCCGAGGCCGACGACGAGGGGCGCATAACGGCCGATGTCGGGCACGAACTGGCCGGCCAGCAGGCCGGCCCCGATGAGGATGAGGATGATGCCGCCGATCCAGCGCCCGTCGCCACCCCGACGTGCCGTCGATGGTCCTGACATGCTCGCCCTCCTCGTCTGCCCTCGCGAAGTCTGACGGACCGGCCCGGCCCTGTCGATTCCCTGTCCAGCCGTTCGTTGCTATGGTGCGCACGACGCATGGTCGTCGTCAGAGCCCGGAGGCCCGAAGCATGCAGTACCTGTTGCTCATCTACACCGAGGAGGTCGATCCCGCGACCATCCCGCCGGCCGACCAGGAGGCGGAGCTGGGCGCCTATCGGGAGTTCACCCGCGTGGCCGTCGAGCGCGGCTACATGCGCGGCGGCGACGCGCTCGAACCGACCGCCACCGCGACCACGGTGCGCGTGCGCGATGGTCGGACGATCATCAGCGATGGCCCCTTCGCGGAGACCAAGGAGGCGCTCGGGGGCTACTACCTCATCGATTGCCCCGACCTCGACAGCGCCATCGAGATGGCAGCCTTGATCCCCGGGGCGGCGCACGGGTCGATCGAGATCCGGCCCGTCTGGGAGCTCCCGATGTCGGCCACGCCGGAGGCGATCATGGCCGCGGCCGGGGTCGCCGACGCGGCGAGCTGAGGCCCGACCGGGCATGGCCTGTCGCGGCGCATGAGCGATGCTCGAGCGGCCGCCGAAGAGGCCTTCCGACGGGAATCCGGCCGCGCCCTCGCCGGCCTGATCCGCGTCCTCGGTGACTTCGACCTGGCCGAGGACGCCGTCCAGGACGCGTTCGTGGCTGCGCTCGAGCACTGGCCCCGCGATGGCATCCCCGACAACCCCGGCGCCTGGATCACCACCACCGCCCGGCGCCGCGCCATCGACCGACTCCGGCGGGCGCGGGTCCTGTCCGAGAAGCAGGTCATCCTGCAGGTCGAGGCCGATGCCGAGACGCAGCTGGTCCAGGGGCGACCGACCGTCGACGAGATCGAGGCACATGGCGTGATCCCCGATGACCGGCTCCGGCTCATCTTCACCTGCTGTCACCCGGCGCTATCGCCGGAAGGTCGGGTGGCCTTGACCCTGCGCACGCTGGGCGGTCTGCAGACCGACGAGATCGCCCGCGCTTTCCTGGTGCCGGAGGTGACGATGGCCCAGCGGCTGGTGCGGGCCAAGCGCAAGATCCGCGACGCGGGCATCCCCTTCCGCGTGCCACCCGACACGCTGCTGCCAGAGCGCCTGGCCTCGGTCCTGTCGGTGCTCTACCTGGTCTTCAACGAGGGCTACCTCGCGAGCCGCGGCGAGGCGGCCATCCGTCACGACCTGAGCGCCGAGGGCATCCGCCTGGCCCGGCTGCTGGTCGACCTGATGCCAGACGAGCCGGAAGCCATCGGCCTGCTGTCGCTGATGCTGCTGGCCGATGCCCGTCGGCCGGCGCGCATCGATGCCAACGGGGCGCTCGTGGTGCTCGAGGAGCAGGATCGCTCGAGCTGGGATCGCACCCTCATCGACGAGGGCATGGCACTCCTCGAGCGGGCTGCCTCGATGCGGCGATCGGGCCCGTATCAGCTCCAGGCTGCCATCGCCGCCGTGCACGACGGTGCGGCGATCGCCGAGGCGACCGACTGGCCGCGCATCGTCGTGCTCTACGACCGCCTGCGGGCGATCTCGCCGTCGCCGGTCGTCGATCTAAATCGGGCGGCCGCCCTGGCCATGGCGCGCGGTCCGGACGACGGGCTGGCCGAGATCGCCCGACTGGCGGCCGATGGTCGCCTGGCCGGGTATCACCTCCTGGACGCCGCCAGGGCCGACCTGCTGCGGCGCGCCGGGCGCCGTCGCGAAGCCGCCGCGGCCTATCGGCTGGCCCTGGCCGGGACCGCCAACCCGGCTGAGCTGGCCTATCTCGAGCGCCGCCTCGCCGAGGTCACCGCGGACGCCTGACGGCGCGCTGCGGTGTAGCCCGCCGGGCGCGATGCGACTCGCTGGCCCAGAATGACGCGCTGGCCCAGAATGGCGCCCGCGACCCCAACCGCCTGGAGACTTGCATGTCCGGAGCCCCGTCCGACGCTCCGCCGTCCGAACTCGACGCCTACCGCGCCCCGATGCCCGCGGCGAGCCCGCCGCCGCCGCCGATCGCTGGCGGCAAGCCGGTCGTCCTCGGTCTCATCCTTATCGTCGTCCTCGCGTTCGGAGCTGGCGTGGCCGCCGACCGGACCGGCCTCTTCGGCACGCCCGCGGTCGAGGAACCGGCCGACATCGGGCCGACGCCACCGCCGGGGGCGACCGTCGGCCCCGGGGCCTCGGTGCCGCCCGACGCGCCGGCGGACATCGGCCTGCTCTGGGAGGCGATCGACATCATCCGCGACAACTACGTCGACCGATCGGCACTGGAGCCGACATCGAACCTGACCTACGGCATGCTCGACGGCCTCGTTCGGTCGCTCGGGGATGCCGGCCACTCGAGCTTCATGACACCCGACGAGGTGAACGAGGCGAGCGAAGACCTGTCGGGATCCTTCTCTGGCATCGGGGCCTTCCTCGGTGAGCGCGGCGGGGCACCGATCATCGTCTCGGTCATCAGCGGCTCGCCGGCGGACAAGGCTGGACTGCGCAGCGGCGACGCCATCATCGCCATCGACGGCGCCGCTGCCGAGGAGCTCTCGGTCGAAGACGTCGTCAGCCTCGTCCGGGGACCCGCCGGCACGTCCGTGACCCTGTCGGTCGTCCATCCTGGCGAGGCGACGCCGATCGACGTGTCCATCGTGCGCGACGTGATCGAGGTCTCGCCCGTCGAATGGGCGATGGTGCCTGGCACGACGGCCGCGATGGTCCGCATCGTCCAGTTCTCGGACGGCACGGTCGACGAGCTCCGGACTGCGCTGGCGGAGGCCAAGGCGGCCGGCGCGACCGGGATCGTGCTCGACCTGCGCAACGATCCGGGCGGCCTCGTCGACCAGGCCATCGACGTCGCCAGCACCTTCATCCCTGAAGGGGTCGTCTACATCCGCGAAGACGCCGACGGCCAACAGATCCCGGTCAAGGTGACAAACGTGGCGCGCACCGACCTGCCGATGGTCGTGCTCGTCGACTTCGGCTCGGCCAGCTCGGCCGAGATCGTGACCGGTGCGCTCCAGGATCAGGGCCGGGCCAAGGTCATCGGGACGCAGACGTATGGCACGGGCACGGTCCTCAACGAGTTCTCCCTGTCGGATGGGTCGGCGCTCCGGTTGGGCGTCGAACAGTGGCTGACGCCCAAGGGCAGGCACATCTTCCCGGCCGGCATCAAGCCCGACATCGAGGTCCCGCTGGAGACGGATGTGCTGCCGCTGGAACCGGTCGACCTGGGCTCGATGTCGGTCGCGCAGCTGCTCGCGAGCCGCGACGCGCAGCTGCTGCGCGCGCTCGACGAGCTGGGGCAGGCGCCCAAGGCTGAGTAGCCTCGGTCATCGGTCGGCCCCGGGGGCCTGCCCGCTAGCCGCCCTGGTCGGCCTCCTGATCGTCGGTCGACTCGATCAGCAAGCTGGCCAGGGCCGCGAACGGTGAGCCGGCGGCGTCTTCGTCAGCACCACCGTCGAAGGTGATGCTGGGCGGGTCGCTGGGATCGGCATCGGCGCGCGGCCGGCGCGCGTCGACGGCATCGTCGTCGGCGTCCCGCGCGGCCCGAGCGAGCCGGGCGGCGGTCAGGGCGTCACCTTCGTCGTGGCCGCGCTCGATCAGGGCTCGTGCCGCGTCGTCGAGGTGCGCGGCGAGGTCAGCGACCGTCAAGACGAGCAAGGTCAGCGGGGCGGGGCCGTCGCGTCGTGCCAGAGCCTCGGGCCGCACGACGTCGACCTCCCGCAGGCGATCGACGTCGAGCTCGACGCCGGTGCGATTGGCTTCGACCAGGACGAGCAGGCCGGTGACGCCCGGCCATCGCTGGCGGAGGAGGTCGCGCGCACGCGCCAGCTGGCCCAGCCCCCGTCGGACGGCGCCACCACTGGAGCTGAACTTCATCTCCACGACGCGCTCGGGGACGCCGCCCGTCCCGACGACCGCGTCGAGCTCGAGGAAGCGCCGCACGTAGGCCCGCTCGCCCGCCGGCAGCAGCTCGGCGTCGATGACCCGCGCGTCAAGGAGCGGGAGCCGTCCGCCGAGCCAGGAGCGGACGGCGCCCTCGACGATGCCGCTGGCGCGATACAGGTCGCCGGGATCGGAGCGCGGCCCGAGACGTCGATGCGCGGCCGCCTGTCGGCTCATCTCCTCGACGTACTCGGGGTGATCGATGCGCACGAGGTCGACACGACGGACCTTGGCTTGCGGCCGCATCAGCGCCGCCACGTGCCTGTTCGCATCCGGATCTGGCTCATCGCTGGGCCGATGATAGGTCGGCGGAAGGTGGTTGGCGGTGCCCTAGCGACATCGCTGGTAGAATGGAGGGCCCCAGCCACGTCAGTCGAGGAGCCCGCCCTTGAATCCCCGTCTGTCCCCGAAGCCTGTCGACGCCGACGCTCCCTTGAAGCACGTCATCGACGTCTACAAGCATCGCGACCAGACGGTCACCTGCGTCTGCGGCTGGTACGGCAGCTCCGCCAGCATCGACGGCAGCACGACGTCTCCGTGGACGGCCCACCTCGTCGAGGTGCGGGGCAAGAAGCGTTGATGGTCGGCGCAGCGCGAGTCCGAGGGATGGCGACCACCACTTCGGACCCTCGCCGCACCGAGCGCCGTCGCCCGACACCGTCAGTCCCTGAGGCATGGTCCCGGCGCCAGGCTGGGCCGAATCGGCCATGGCGTGATGGCCGAGAAGCGTGGCACCCTCCGCGGTGAGCACCGCACGGAGACCGTCCATGCCCCGTCACAGGCGCAGTCGCGTCGCCGTCATCTTCGCTCTCCTGCTGATCGCCACCGTCGTCCCAGCGCCGACCGCGGCCGCGGACCCGACGCCCGTCATCGAGGCGCCACCAGGTGCACCGCCGGTCGTCGACCCGACGGCGCCACTCGGCGACCCGACGGTGCCGCCCAGCGAGCCAGTGGCCGAGCCGTTCGACCCGACCGCCGACGGTGACCCCGGAGTCGAGTCCGCGTCGGCCCCGCCGGCCGCCCCTGCCGCGGGCGATCGCTACATCGTCGTGCTGGCCGGCGACGCGAACGTCACCAAGGCCCTCAAGCGCCTGGAGGGCAAAGCCGCGTTCAAGGCCCAGCACGCCTTCCGGCACGCCCTGAAGGGCTTCAGCGCCACGCTCAACAAGGGGCAGCGCAAGAAGCTCGCCGCCGATCCAGCGGTCGAGGCCATCGTCCCCGACGAGCGCATCGAGCTGGCCGCACAGTCCATCCCGACCGGCGTCAGCCGTGTCTTTGCCACGCAGTCCGACATCGCCGGCATCGATGGCAACGACGAGCGGGTCGATGCCGACGTGGCCATCGTCGACACCGGCATCGCGCTCCATCCCGACCTCAACGTGGTCGGCGGCATGAACTGCTCGACCAGCGACCCGACCGCCTGGCGCGACAGGCATTCGCACGGCACGCACGTGGCGGGCATCGTCGGGGCGCTCGACAACGACACCGGCGTCGTCGGCGTGGCGCCTGGCGTGCGACTGTGGGCGGTGAAGATCCTCAACGACAGCGGCTTCGGCTACATCTCGTGGTATGTCTGCGGGCTCGACTGGATCCTCGCCCAGCGCGATCCATCCGACTCGTCGCGGCCACTCTTCGAGGCGGTCAACATGAGCGTCGGCAAGGCCGGCGGCGATGACCACGATTGTGGCAACACCGTGCCATCGCCGATGCATCAGGCGGTCTGTCGCGTGGTCGCCGGCGGCATCCCCATCGCCGTCGCCGCCATGAACGAGTCGACCTTCGCCAGCCATTTCGAGCCGGCTGCCTACAACGAGGTCATCACCGTCAGTGCGCTGGCCGACACCGATGGGCTGCCCGGCGGACAGGGGGGCCCGGCGTGCTGGTCGTGGAACGGCTACGACAAGGACGATACGTTCGCCGACTTCTCGGACTATGGCGCCGACGTCGACATCATCGCGCCCGGCAAGTGCATCCGATCCACCGTGCCGGGCGGCTACGGCACGATGTCCGGGACCTCGATGGCCACGCCGACGGTCACCGGCGCCATCGCGCTCTATCGCTCGACGCACCCGTACGCCACGCCGGCCGAGGTGCGCGCCGTCCTGCGCGGCCTGGGCAACCAGGGCTGGAAGACCGGCACCGATCCCGACAAGACCCACGAGCCGCTCCTCGACGTGCATCGCATCGGCGGGCTGGGCGACTTCGACGTCAACCTGCCCGGCGGCACCCTCGCGCTCGACGAGTCCGGAGGCCCCATCCCGATCAGCATCTCGCGCACGCCCGACGCCTTCGAGCCCGTCGTCTTCTCGGTCGCCGGCCTGCCCACAGGCGCGACGGCGACCATCATCCCCAACACGGCCGGCGGCTTCGACGCGTCGGCGGCGACGCTGCGCGTCAACCTGCCGTCGACGATCCCGAGCGGCACCGTCCACCTGACCGTGACGGGCAGCATCCAGGGCCGCAGCCGCTCCGATGACGTCGCCGTCAGCTTCACCGACAAGGCGCCGGTGATGGGCGGGGTCGCCGTCGGCTTCGGCTCATCGCCCCGACCGACGGGATCGTCGGCCCCCATCCGCGTCTCGTGGCCCAAGGCGACCGAGCCGTCGGGCGTGATCTCGGCATATGAGGTCGAGCGCTCGGTCGACGGCGGTGGCTGGAGCAAGGTGGCGACGCTCGGCGGGCTGACGCTCGCGTACCAGACGACGGGCGGCACCGGCCATAGCTACGCCTTCCGCGTCCGTGCCATCGACGGGCGTGGCCTGATCGGTGCCCGGGCGACCTCGTCGTCGATGGCGCCACGAGTCCTGAGCCAGTCGGACGGCGCGGTGCACTACGTGCGGACCTGGTCGATCCACTCGACCCACTGGTCGATCGGCGGCACCACGCGTCGGACCAAGGTCGCGGGCGCCTCGGCGACCCTCACCTTCAGCGGCCGTTCCGTGGCCTGGGTCGGGCCGCGCGGGCACGGCCGCGGCAAGGTCAAGGTCTACGTCGACGGCAGCTACGTCGGCACCGTCAACCAGTGGGCCAGCGACTTCCGCAGCCGACAGGTCCTCTTCGCGCGCACCTTCGCCTCGGGCGGCACGCACACCCTGAAGCTCGTCAACAAGGCGACCGACGGTCATCCGCGAGCGGAGATCGACGCCTTCATCGTGTCGCCGTGAGGTCCCTTCGGCGGAGCCTCGGCGCGGCGCTGGCGCTGGCCGCGACGATCGTCTCGGTCGTCGCCACGGGCCCGGTCGCCGCCGCCGACTTCCCGCCCTCGGACAGGCGCTATCACACGTACAACGAGATGGTCGCCGAGGTCACCGCCGTGGCTGCGGCACACCCCGACATCGTCAGCCTCTTCAGCATCGGCAAGACTTACAAGGGTCGCGACATCTGGGTCGCCAAGGTCAGCGACGAGGTGGCCACCGATGAGCCCGAGCCCGAGGTCCTCTTCGACGGCCTGCATCACGCGCGCGAGCACCTGACCCTCGAGCAGACCATCGACCTCCTCCATTTCCTGGTCGATGGCTACGGCACCGACCAGCGCGTGACCGACGCCGTCGACAGCCGCGAGGTCTTCATCCTCTTCGCCCTCAACCCCGATGGCGCGCAGTTCGACCTGACCGGCGACTCCTATCGAGCCTGGCGCAAGAACCGCCAGCCGACGCCCGGCTCGTCGAAGATCGGCACCGACCTCAACCGCAACTACGACTACGGCTGGGGCTGCTGCGGCGGCTCGTCCGGGAACCCGGGCAGCCTGACGTATCGTGGCTGGAAGCCCTTCTCGGCGCCCGAGACGCGCGCGTTGCGCGACTTCGTGAACAGCCGGGTGGTCGGCGGTCGGCAGCAGATCCGGACGCACATCACCTTCCACACCAACGGCGAGCTGATCCTCTGGCCGTACGGCCACACCAAGGCGAACGTGCCCCCGGACATGTCCTCCAACGACCACGCCGCGTTCGTGGCCATGGGCAAGAAGATGGCCTCGCTCAACGGCTACACGGCCAAGCAATCGTCCGACCTGTACATCACCGACGGCGACGAGATCGACTGGCTCTACGGGCGCCACCGGATCTTCTCGTACACCTTCGAGCTCTACCCGACGGAGCACTACCGGATCTCCGACTTCTATCCGCCGGATGAGATCCTGGCGCGCGAGACCGCCCGCAACCGCTCGGCCATCCTCTATCTCATCGAGCAGGCTGACTGCCCCTGGCGGGCGGCCGGCCTGGCGGCCGCGAACTGCGGTGCCTTCTACGACGACCTCGAGCTCTATCACGGCTGGCAGGCCGACGCGCAGGGCACCGATACCGCCAGCGATGGCACCTGGCAGCGCGGCAACCCATCGGCCACCAGCCTCCATGGGCCCAAGCAGCTGGGCACCACCGCCAGCGCGTCACGGGCCCTGGTCACCGGCCTCGCGGCGGGTGCCAGCGCCGGTGCCAACGACGTCGACGGTGGCCTGACCTCGGTCACCTCACCGGCCATCGAGCTGCCGGCCACGATCGGTCGGCTGACCTTCCGCTACTACCTGGCCCATTCCAACGGTTCGACCAGCGCCGACGCCCTGCGGGCGGTGGTCATGGCCGACGACGGCGACCACGTCGTCTTCACCGAGCACGGCGCCGGCAACGACGACGATGCCGCCTGGTCACAAGCCTCTGTCGACATCGGCGCCTACGCCGGCCAGACCATCCACCTGCGCTTCGAGGCCGTCGATGGCGCTGGCGGCAACCTCCTCGAGGCGGCCGTGGACGACATCCGGATCCGCCGCCCATGAGGCGCGCCGCAGCCGCGCTCGGTCCTCTCCTGGCGACCCTCGTGGCGCTTGGCGGCGTGGTCCCCGTGGCGTCGGCCGCCAGCGAGTTCCCGGTCGGCTGGGAAGGCTTCCATACGTACGCCGAGATGGTCACGGACATCCAGTCGGTAGCCGCCGCGCACCCGGACATCGTCAGCCTCTTCAGCATCGGCAGCTCGTACAAGGGTCGCGCCATCTGGGCCGCCAAGGTCTCTGACAACGTGGCCACGGACGAGGCCGAGCCGGAGGTCCTGTTCGACGGCCTGCACCACGCCCGAGAGCACATGTCGCTGGAGATGACGCTCAAGATCCTGCACTGGCTGGCCGGCGGCTACGGCACCGACAGCCGCATCACGAACATCGTCGACACGCGCGAGGTGTGGATCATCTTCTCGGTCAATCCCGACGGAGCCGAGTTCGACATCAAGAACGGCAGGTACCACCTGTGGCGCAAGAACCGCCAGCCCAACGCCGGCGTGACGGCCATCGGTACCGACCTCAACCGCAACTACGACTACCACTGGGGCTGCTGCGGCGGCTCGTCCAAGAACCCGGCCAGCCTCATGTACCGCGGCGCCAAGCCGTTCTCCGCGCCCGAGACCCGGGCGGTGCGCGACTTCGTCCTGAGTCGTGTCGTCGATGGCTGGCAACAGATCCGGACGCACATCTCGTTCCACACCTCCGGTCGGCTGGTGATGTGGCCATACGGCTACACGCTGACCAACGTGCCCGGCGACATGTCCCGGAACGATCATTCGGCGTTCGTGGCCATGGGCAAGAAGATGGCCTCGCTCAACGGCTACACGCCAGAGCAGGGCAGCGACCTGTACATCACCAGCGGCCGCTTCGGGGACTGGATGTACGGCACGCAGCGCGTCTTCACCTACACCTTCGAGCTGACCCACGGCTGGTATCCCGACGATTCAGAGATCGCCAAGGAGACCGCCCGCAACCGCTCGGCCATCCTCTATCTCATCGAGCAGGCTGACTGCCCCTGGCGGGCGGCCGGCCTGGCGGCCGCGAACTGCGGTGCCTTCTACGACGACCTCGAGCTCTATCACGGCTGGCAGGCCGACGCGCAGGGCACCGATACCGCCAGCGATGGCACCTGGCAGCGCGGCAACCCATCGGCCACTAGCCTCCATGGGCCCAAGCAGCTGGGCACCACCGCCAGCGCGTCACGGGCCCTGGTCACCGGCCTCGCGGCGGGTGCCAGCGCCGGTGCCAACGACGTCGACGGTGGCCTGACCTCGGTCACCTCACCGGCCATCGAGCTGCCGGCCACGATCGGTCGGCTGACCTTCCGCTACTACCTGGCCCATTCCAACGGTTCGACCAGCGCCGACGCCCTGCGGGCGGTGGTCATGGCCGACGACGGCGACCACGTCGTCTTCACCGAGCACGGCGCCGGCAACGACGACGATGCCGCCTGGTCACAAGCCTCTGTCGACATCGGCGCCTACGCCGGCCAGACCATCCACCTGCGCTTCGAGGCCGTCGATGGCGCTGGCGGCAACCTCCTCGAGGCGGCCGTGGACGACATCCGGATCCGCCGCCCATGACTATCGGCGGGGTTGCCTCGCTCGACAGCCCATGGTCCAATGCGCCCCATGGTGCCCGCTGGCACCAGTCGGTCGCGTCGTGCCCGTCGCCCGGCAGATCCGGTGGGGAGGTTGTCAGCCACGAGCCAGGAGCGATCGGCAGATGATCGAGATGGATCCGATGATAGGCACGGGTCCGGGATGGGCATGACCGCGCTGGACCCGTACCGAGTCCTCGGCGTCGACGAGCGGGCGACCCACGAAGTCATCCGGGAGGCCTATCGGGCCCTCGCCCGCAAGTTCCATCCGGACATCGCGCCCGGGCGCGATGCGCAGCGGCGGATGGTGCAGATCAACGCTGCCTGGGAGCTCATCGGCGACGAGCAGCGACGCGCCGAGTGGGACCGAGCTCATGGGCTGACCATGGCCGCGCAGCGCGATCGCGCCACGAACGGCGACGGGGTCGCGCCCCCACCGCCGCAGGCGGGTCAATATGCCCCGGGCGGACACAGCTGGACGGAAGGCATGCCACCGGGCACCGGCGCCGCCGGACCACCGCCGGGACGCCCGTCAGGCAGCGTGCTTCGCTTCGGTCGCCACCTGGGTTGGTCGCTCGGCGAGATCGCGCGCGTCGACCCTGGCTACCTGCTCTGGCTCGAGTCGCGGCCCGAGGGCAGCCCGTATGCGGGTGAGATCGACAGCATCCTGCGTCGCCTCGGCATCCGGACCTCGGACGCCGCGCCGCCAGCCGCTCGTCGGCGTCGGTTCGGGCTCAGCTAGCTCGAACTCAGCGGCCGGAGCGGCCTCGGGAGCGGCCGCGTGACCCCGAGCCACTGCCGACTGCAGAGCGTGCGCCACGCGCCTGCCCGCTCCCTCCGCCAGTCTGGGTGCGGGGGTGGATGGGATGGACCTCGGCGTTGCGATCAGGGATGAAGCCGTCCTCGACCTTCCAGGGTATGGCCCGCTTGAGCAGGCGCTGGATGCCGCGCAGCAGGTCGACCTCGTCGACGCAAACGAGCGAGATGGCGTCGCCCTCGGCTCCGGCTCGGGCGGTGCGCCCGATGCGATGGATGTAGTCCTCGGGCACGAAGGGCAGCTCGAAGTTGACGACGTGCGGCAGATCGTCGATGTCGAGACCGCGTGACGCCACGTCGGTCGCCACGAGGACGATGACGTCGCCGCGCTTGAAGGCCTCGAGCGCACGAGTCCGCTCGGGCTGGCTGCGGTCGCTGTGGATGGCTTCGGCCGGGATGCCGTTACGATCGAGCCAGGTGGCCAGCCGGCGAGCGGCGATCTTGGTGCGTGTGAAGACCAGCACCTGCCGCAGGTTCCCCTCGCGGATGAGATGCGCGAGGAGCTGTTCCTTGCGGTCGCGATCGACGGGATAGACGATCTGACGGACGCCCTCGGCGGTCGTGTTCCTGGGCGCGACCTCGACGCGCGCCGGGTCGCGCAGCAGCGATCCCGACAGGCGCCGGATGTCATCGCTGAAGGTAGCCGAGAAGAGCAGGTTCTGGCGACGCACGGGCAGCAGCTCGAGGATGCGCCGGATATCCGGCAGGAAGCCCATGTCGAGCATTCGATCGGCCTCGTCGAGGACGAGGACTTCGACCTGTCCGAGGTTGACGTTGCGTTGACCGACGTGGTCGAGCAGCCGGCCGGGCGTGGCGACCAGGATCTCGACGCCACCGCGCAGGGCAGTCGTCTGTGGCTCGATGGGCACACCACCGTAGACGGCGGTCAGGCGGACGAGCGGCAAGTGCCGCCCGTAGGTGCGCGTCGCCTCTTCGATCTGCATCGCGAGCTCTCGCGTCGGCGTAAGGATGAGCGCGCGGACCGGGTGGCGGGCAGGGGAGAACGAGGCGTTGGCCGTCGCCTTCAGGGCCTGCAGGATGGGCAGCGCGAAGGCCGCCGTCTTGCCGGTCCCGGTCTGCGCCGCGGCCAGCAGGTCGCGGCCCTGCATGACGAGGGGGATGGCCTGCGACTGGACGGGCGTCGGCTCGGTGTAGCCCTCCTCGCCGATGGCGCGCAGGAGTTCGGGCGCCAGCCCGAGGCCGTCGAAGGTCACGCGCTCGGTCAGCCGGTCAGTCGACCCGGCGCCGGGCCCCGCAGATGGGGCAGGTGGCGATGCCGGTGAGGTTGTCGAGGTTCATGAAGGTCGCGCAGCCGTTCGTGCGGCAGAAGAGCCGCGCGTTCGCGGCGCGCTGATGCTGTTGGAGCCGGCGCATGGAGGCCGACCGCTGGCTGATCGAGGTGATGGTGTTGGTGCTGCGCGAGATCATCGCGTCGGTGTTCCTTCCGACCGGCGCGTCCCGGGACCCTTTCGGTCCGAACGCGGCACGGTGCTGTTCGATGTGCCACTCGACAGGCATCGGTGCCCGGAGTGGAGGTGACTTGACTACCTCGGCGGTGTCGCGGGAGCTTGGACGATCGATCGCTCAGACCTGCGGACCGTTCATGAGGTGGCCCCACTATCCTGCCTGCGGGGCGTTCTGTCAAACGCGACCATCGGACGCACGCTGCCTGACCATCGGCGTCGACCGGCGTTACCATCCCCCGATGACCGACGAGCGATTGTGGTTCACCGGCGACGAAGCGGCCGATCGGCTCCTGGTCAGCGAGCCCCTGGCGCTCCTCATCGGCTTCGTGCTCGACCAGCAGATCACGGTCCAGAAGGCGTTCAGCGGACCGCTCGATCTCAAGCGACGCCTTGGCACCCTCGACGCGGCCACGATCGCGGCATCGGATCCGGCCGAGCTCGACGCCGTCTTCCGGCAGCGACCGGCCATCCATCGCTTCCCCGGCAACATGGCGCGCCGCGTGCAGGAGCTCTGCGCGGCCATCGCCACGAACTACGAGGACGACGCCGCGCGCGTCTGGATCGAGGCCGCCGACGGCGCCGACCTGGAGCGTCGCCTGCTCGCCCTGCCGGGCATCGGCGACATGAAGGCCAAGACCATCATCGCCGTGCTGGGCAAACGGCTCGGGGTTCGGCCACCCGGCTGGGAGGCCGTGGCCCCGAACCACCCGACCCTCGGCGATGTCGACTCGGCCGAAGCGCTGGCTACCTACCAGGCCGGCAAGCGCGCGCACAAGGCCGCTATGCGGGCCGAAGCGGACGCGAAGCAGCGAGCCTGACCTCGATGGCCGAGTTCGATCCGTTGGCCGGCCCGCCCGATGCCAGCGCGCCCGGGCTGAGCATCGACGAGGTCGCGAGGCTGCTGGGAGCGACCGCACGGATGGTCGAGGCCGAGCTCGGCGGGCTCGGCGAAGACCTGGCCGGCTGGCGACCCGGCCGGGACGAATGGTGCGCCAACGAGGTCGTCGGTCATCTGGTGGAGGCCGACGCACGAGGCTACGCCGGTCGCATCCGCCGCATCCTGTCGGCAGCGCCTGGTGTCGAGCCAATGGAGCCCGGCTGGGATCAACCGAGTGTGGCGGCCGCCCGTAGTGACTGCGCCAAGCCGGCCGGGATGCTGATCGACGAGCTGGCGGCCAGCCGCCGAGACGCTGTCGAGCTGGTCCTCGGACTGCGGCCCGAGGACATGTCGCGCGCCGCGATCCATGCCACGGTCGGCCGCGTGACGGTCGGGCAGCTCATCGAGGAGTGGTGCGTGCACGACCGCGTCCACCTCCAGCAGCTCTTCAAGTCCGCCCAGGCACGAGCCTGGCCGGTGATGGGCAACACGCGCCGCTTCCTGCGCGGGGATCTCGCCGACTGATCGAGATCCGATGCAGGCTGGTGGTGGGGACGCACTGTGGTAGGATGGTTGCGGACGCAATCACATCACGGAGCAGACCTCGACCATGGATGATCGGATCCGAGAGACTCTCGGCCACGGGCAGACCATCGACATCACGACCACCGGTCGACGGACCGGCTTGCCACGGCGTATCGAGATCGTCTTTCACAACATCGACGGACGCATCTACATCAGCGGTCGGCCGAGTCACCGGACGCGCGCCTGGCTGCTGAACCTCCAGGCGGACCCGGTGATGACGGTGCATCTCACCCGCGGCGTGACAGCGGACCTGGCGGCGACCGCTCGGATCATCACGGATGCGGCCGAGCGCCGCGAGGTGCTCCGCTACGTCGCCCGCGCCTGGCGACGGACGGACATCGAGGAGATGGTCGCCTGGAGCCCGCTCATCGAAGTGACCATCCCCGGCTACGGCGTCTTAGCAGCAGCCTGAGGCTCATCGATCCCCTGGATCGTAAGGTCGGCTTGGGGGAGAACATGACAGGTCCTGTCCGGTTCCGAGGCTATCGTCCGGGGCGAGATGAGGCGGTCGGAACGATCGCCGGGAGCCGAGGTCTGCGTCCCATGCTGAGCCTGGAACTCGCCAGAACCATCCATGAAGAGCGTCAGCGCGGCATCGAGGCGCGATCGCGGGTCATCGGCTTGATCCGCGACCTTCGCTCTCCGCGAAGCACCGCCGGTGGGTCAGCGGTCGCGCGGGGCAGGGCTCCCCGCCGTCGTGCTGGGCTCACCACCTCCGACGGGCACGGCTGAGGCCATCGGCGCGTAGCGGTCGGCAACGGCGCGGGCGATCGACGCGACCCGATCGCGCACGCCGACGGGCTCGAGCACCTCTAGCTCGGGGCCGACACCGACCAGCTGGGCCGGGACCTCGTCCGGCCAGGAGAGTCGAAGCCGAAGGTGGAGCCAGCCCGCGGGATCCGCTACGTCGAGCCGTTCGGCCTCGTTCACGGTCCGCTCACCGACCACGTCGGCGAGGCGCCAGGTTCGGTCCGGTCGGATGCGGACGACGACGACCTGGACCGGCGCGCCCCGTTCATAGGCGGCGCTCGACTCGGCCCATTGACTGGCCAGGTCGAAGCCTTCGGGTCGCTCGAACCGCTCGTCGCCGGCGATCGCTCGCACCATGCGCGCGATGCGGTATGTCCGGACCTGGTCATCCGACCGAGCCATGCAGTACCAGATGCCAGCCTTCAGGATCAGCCCGAGCGGCTCGATCCGACGCTCGACCGTCCGGTCGCCGCGCTCGTAGTCGATGGTCACCACCCGGCTCTCCCAGACCGCGTCGGAGAGGGTGGCCAGGCAGGGCACCGGCTCCTGGGCATGGAACCAGCCGGAGGCATCGAGATGGAATCGTTCCACCAGTCGCGAAGCCCGCGTCCGGAGCTCCGGCGGCAGCGAGGCCAGGACCTTCAGACGGGCCGCCGCGACCACCGTCCCCAGGCCGAGCTCGGCGGCGGGGCCGGGCATGCCGGACAGGAAGATGGCCTCGGCTTCGTCGGGCGTGAGGCCGGTCAGCCGCGTGCGATAGCCGTCGACGAGTCGGATGCCACCGTGGGGGCCGCGTTCGGTGTAGATGGGTACCCCTGCCTCGGCCAGGGCGTCGACGTCGCGCAGCACCGTTCGCACGGAGACCTCGAGATCAGCTGCCAGCTCGGCGGCGGTCAGCTGGCCGCGCGTCTGGAGCAGGAGCAGCAGCGTGACCAGTCTTGACGCACGCATCGAGCGACAGCATACGTCGATACCTGTCGGGAATTGACATCAATCTGTGATGCGCGGCGCGACGAGCCGCCCGGCCTTGACCACCGCCGCCGGCCGCTCCAGGACCGAGATGTCGGCCAGCGGATCGCCTTCGACGGCCACGAGGTCGGCCCACCGGCCAGGCGCCAGTGAACCGACGATGTCGGACCAGCCCATGAGCTCGGCAGCAACCGTCGTCGCTGCACGGATGGCCGCCAGCGGCGTCATCCCGTAACGGATCATGTACGCGAACTGCTTCGCGTTCCAGCCATGCGGATAGACGCCGGAGTCGGTGCCATACGCGATGGCCACGCCAGCCTCGACGGCTCGCCTGAACGCTTGACGCTGGGCGTCGGCGGTGGCCGTGTTCTTGGCCAGCGTCTCGGCCGGCCAACCCTCGCGGCGGCCATGCTCATCGATCCAGTCTCCGTCATAGATGTCGGCCACCCAGAACGTCCTCTGCGCGAGCATCAGCTCGATCCCCTCGTCGTCGAGGAGCGAGCCGTGCTCGACGGAGCGCACACCGGCGCGGATGGCGTGTTTGATGCCCTCGGTGCCGTGGGCGTGCGCGGCTACGAATGCATCGCGTGCCGCTGCTTCCTCGACCGCGACACGGATGAGCGGCTCAGGCACTTCGACGTGGTTGATGTCGGTGCCGCGCGTCAGCACGGCGCCGGTGGCGATGACCTTGATGAGATCAGCGCCGCCATCGAGGATGCGCCGGACGGCCGCCCGGACCTCGGCCTCGTCGCGCACGACCCCGACGCGCGCGTTCGCCGGACGTGTGGTCCCGGCAGACAGGCCGGTCAGCTCGCCGCCGCCCTCGGGGGCGGTGATGTAGGCGCCGGCACACTGCATCCGCGGGCCGGCCACCCAACCGGCATCGATGGCGTCGCGCAGTGCACAGTCGAGGAAGGCGCGGAAGGTGCCCACGTCACGGACGGTCGTGAAGCCCGCACGCAGGGTTGCCGCCGCGTTGCGAGCGCCGATGAGGACCTCCTGCGCCTCGCTCATGGCGATCGACGGCACGTCCGAGCCCTCGATGTCGCCGATCAGGTGCGCGTGGCAGTCGACTAGGCCGGGCAACACCGTGTACGCCGACAGATCGATGACCGCCGCGCCATCGTCGAGCGGCACGGTCGACGGCCGGACGCGCTCGACCCGGCCGTCGGTGACGACGATGTCACGCGCGGCCAGAAGCTCACCGGTCTCGACATCGAGCAGGCGGCCAGCGCGGATGACGGTCGAGCTCTCGGACATCGCCGAAGGGTAGACGCTCGCGTCGCGAGGGGCGGCGCCCACCCATGCGACGGCACGCCGCCCGTCTCGCGACGATCTACCCGACTGATCGCTCTGGGCGGTCCTCGTTCAGTGCGAGCGCCGCCTGCCGGCAGCGAAATGCCGCCGCCCGTCGCTGGCGCCGCGTCTCCGCTTGGCGGCCTTGGTCGGGACGGGGCAGAGGCCCGCGTCGGCCGGCTCGGGGATGACGTCGTTGAGGTATCCGGGCTGCTGCCTGGCGCCTAGCTCCTGCTCCAGGTCGTAGGCATAGGCCAGCAGCTTCGGCTCGTCGAGGAAGCCCGAATACATCCAGATGCCTGCCGGTCGGCCGTTCTCGGCCAGGCCGACCGGTACGTTCATGCTCGGGTAACCGGCCACCGCCGGTGCGGACGATCCGAAGGCGTACGACGGCGAGACCACGGCATCAAGGTCGTGCTCGGCCATCACGCGGTCGATGCCCTCGTCCCGTGCCATCCGGAGCGAGTCGGCCCGCGCGGCGACGTAGATCGGGTCGCTCAGGTCGCCACTCGTCGCCTCGGCCAGCTCGAAGACCTCCTGCCCGAAGTACTTCATCTCCTCGGTGCAGTGCGCCACGTTGAACGCGATGAGGTCGGCCAGGGTGCGCATCCTGGTATGCCGCAAGGTCGACAGGTAGGTCGCGACATCGACCTTGAACTCATAGAGCAACACGTTGAACTCGGCCTCGTTGAAAGCGAACGGATCGCCCGTGTCGACCGGGTCGACGATGGTCGCCCCCAGGGAAGCCATGACGTCGATGGCCACCTCGACCACGGCGTTGATCTCCGGTAGCGCGAAGTAGTCCTCGAGGAACATGCGCCGATCGACCCCGATCCGCGCGCCAGCGAGGGCACCGCGCTGCAGGAAGCTGGTGTAGTCGGCCGGCAGCGTGTGGCCGGCGACCGGTCCGAACGGCGAGCGCATGACGTTGAGCATCACGGCCGCGTCGGTCACCGAGCGCGTGATCGGACCGGCCGTGTCCTGGCTGTGCGCGATGGGGATGATGCCTGACTGCGAGATGAGCCCGAGCGTCGGCTTGACGCCGACGACGAGGTTATTGCCGGCCGGACAGATGACCGACCCGTCGGTCTCGGTGCCGACCGTCGCGGCACACAGGTTGGCCGCCGCGGCGACGGCCGAGCCGGATGACGAGCCGCACGGATCCCAGTCGAGGACGTAGGGGTTGCGGGTGAAGCCGCCCCGACCGCTCCAGCCGTTGGGGAACGGCGGGTCGACCGGGATGAAACCGCGGAAATTCGCCCACTCGGAGAGGTTCGCCTTGCCCAGGATGACGGCGCCGGCGTTGCGCAGCCGGCGGACCAGCTCGGCGTCGGCCGGGACGCGGCTGCCGGCGAGGGCGAACGAGCCGGCGGTCGTCTCCATGGCGTCGTCGGTGGCGATGTTGTCCTTGAGCAGCACGGGGATGCCGTGCAGCGGCCCGCGGATCCGCCCGTGCTGCCGCTCGGCGTCGCGTTTGGCTGCGATGCCCACGGCCTGCGGGTTCGTCTCGATGACCGCGCCGAGCAGGGGATTCAGCTCGTCGATGCGGTGCAGGTAGGCCTTCGTCAGCTGGCGGCTGTTCAGTCGGCGCGAGCGCATCAACGCCTGCAGCTGGGGGATGGTCGCCTCGAACCATGGCGCATCCTCGTCGGGGCCTGATGCCGGGGCTGCATTGGCGATCGAACCCAGTCCACCGGCCATCAGCGCTGCACCGCTGGCGGCCGTAGCTCCCAGGAAGGATCGCCGGCTCAGGCGGCGCTCGAAGACGCTGTCCATGTCCCCACCTCTGTCGTGTGCGTCGGGTCGTTGCGGAGAGTCAACACCAGCCGTCAATGGGTCGGGGGGCGGCCATGAGCGTGGCGGCGACATGGGCGCGTCGGTTGCTGGTGCCTGCTGACACCGGTTCGTGCGGCGGAGGCGTATGGTTCGGGACATGGAAGGGTCCATTCCGGCCGCCTGGCGTTCGCGCGACAACCTCGCCCTCGTCGTTGCCGCCGTCGGCGGGCTGGCCATCGCATGGATCGACTCCAGCCCGGGCTGGGACGACACCGGCATCACCGCCGGCCTGCTGGTCATCGGGGCCGGCGTGGCCGCCGGCATCTCCGGCCGTCGCCCATGGCTGTGGGCGCTCCTCGTCGGCCTGCCGACGCCGTTCGTGGAGATCTCGCGTGGTGGCGATCCTGCCGCCCTGGCGGCGCTGGCCTTTGCGGCCATCGGCGCCGCCGCTGGCTATTCGGTCGGCCGCCTGGTCGGGCGCGGCCAGACCGTCGGCTGAGGCTCGAGCAGCGGTTGGCGCCAGTCGTCGCGGGTGGGCGAGAAGGCATCGAGGGCGATGGCCCCGTGTGGGCCGATCCGGGCACCATGGGGGACGTCCGAGGGGATGCACCACGTACCGCCCGGCCCGATCGTCCGCGTGTCGTCACCGATCGTGAATGTCATCTCGCCCTCGATGCAGATGCCCAGTTGTTCGGCAGCATGCTGATGGACCGGTAGCGTCGATCCCGGCGCCAGTTCGACCACGCTCATCGTGATGCGCGCTCCCTCGATCTTGCGGGCGACGATGTCCTCGCCCCAGACTTCGAACGGCGGGATCGACGCCAGGTCGACGAGTCTGCTCACGATGTCCTCCATCAGCCGGCGACGTGGACGATGGTCTCGCCACCGAATGCCAGCGCGCCGGAGACCTGGTACGCGTCGGCTTTTGTGTTCCAGGCCTCGAAGCGCGGGTCGTTGTCGTGCTCGTGATGGCCCTCAGCGGTCGCGAAGACGGCCACCACGAGGTACTGTGTCGCGCCATCCACGCCGCGCGACGAGATGTCGAGGCGTGAGAGGGAGGCGCGCGTCAGGACGCCGCGAGAGTGGAGATCCTGCCAGATGGGCAGCTCCTGATCCTTGAAGCCCTGCTCGAATTCGGCCACGTGGTCGGTGCCCACGCTCAGGACGACGGCGATGGTCTCCATGGCTGCCCTCCTCGGATGTGGTTCCGACATCCTAGGTCGAGCAGTCGGGCGGCGTGGCCCGGTCGGGTCGCCTTAGCGGCGGCAGGCCTCGTGCCACAGCGTGCGAGGGCTCACCGGCCTAGGCCACGTGAGGTCGAGCCATGAGCAGACCAGCGTCAAGTCCGTGCGCGGTGTCTCCGGCATCGATGGCGTAGCCGGTTCTGGCGTTGGCGCTGGAGCTACGGGCCCTGTCGCGTGGAGATCGGCCTGCGAGTCGAGGCACTCGACCTGGTCCGGCCGCAGAGGGACGAGCTGGACGGCGACGTCGAACCCTTCGGGCCCCGGTACGGTGTAACGCCATCCGTACCGCTCATTCGTGGGCGGCAATGCATCCGAGTCGACCAATGTCTGCCTGATGCGATCGGCGGCCTCGGCGCCGACGACTTGACACCGCTCTGGCGCCTGACTCGTCGACGCCGTCGGTGGACCCGCCGGACTGCCGATGGCCGGATGCCCGAACTGGAGGATGGCAGCGCCTTCGAACAGGACTCGACTCGGGTCGGGACCGACCGGACCTGGCTCCCCCCGCCAGAGTTGCTGGACGTCGACCAGCCACTCACTCGCGTATGGGCGCTCGACGGAGTCGACCCACGACGATGCGGGCAACCACGCCCCGAGGTCCTCGATCCGCTCGCCAAGCGTCGTGACCGTCTCTTCCTGACTCGAAGTCAGGGGCTGGCCTTCCGGATCATCGGGCTCACCCCATCGGAGCCCGACGTGTTGGCCATCGACGCGAGCGATTACGACGTGAGGCCGGGTGCCTGGAACCTTGACGGCCGCGCAGCCGCCGGGACCATAGAGGCTCTCGGCGATGGCGGCCTCTACGCGGGCGACGCCGTCGGATGTCAACTTGCGAGCCATCAATGGCCCGAAATCGGTCGCTGGCCGTCTCGACCCGGCTCAGCACAGACCCGTCGTCGTGGACGGTGAGGGAGACCCAGTGGCCCTGGACATCCTGCCAGCTGGCGTCGACGACCCAACTGTCCGGAGCGCGCGAGTCGCACGCATTGGCCGCGTAGATCGGCGCGCCATCGAGGGCAGGATCAAGGGATGTCCGGGCCTGCTCACGCAGCGTCGCGGCTCCCAC
Source organism: uncultured Chloroflexia bacterium (assembly GCA_963833535.1). GTDB lineage: Bacteria > Chloroflexota > Limnocylindria > Limnocylindrales > CSP1-4 > CSP1-4. The sequence goes on from CAWHYC010000003.1 coordinate 48,098, forward strand.
GGTCAGCCCGAGGGCGGCGGCACCGGTCAGGAGCAGGGCCGCCACCAGGAGCATCCACGAGCGGCCGGCCGAAGCCGCTGTGACTCGACGCCGGATGATCTCTGCGGTGGTGAGCTCGCCCCTGGCCCGGGCGCCGATGGTCTCGGCCTGAGCGTCCAGGAACCGCACGAGCATGGCGTCGAGCTGGTCGTCGGTCATGGTCGTCATGGGGCTGGTTCCTCGGCAAGGAGCAGGCGGAGGTGTTGGCGGGCGAGTCGGAGGCGTGATCGGACCGTCTCCAGCGGCGCGCCGACGAGGTCGGCCGTGTCGACCAGGGAGTAGCCGGCATAGAGGTGGAGCACGACGACGGCGCGCTGCTCGTTCGACAGATGGCCGAAGGCCTCGCGCAGACCGGCCCACTCGTCGGCCCGCGCCTGACCGGCGGTCGCCGCAAGGTCCACGATGGTCGGCCGGGGCCGGCTCCGCGAGCGGATCGCCTCATTGACGACGATGCGATCGAGCCACGGCCGCATCCGCTCGCGGTCGGCCAGCGTCCCGCGCCGCCGCCAGGCTCGCTCGAGTGCGGCCTGGACGGCATCCTCTGCTTCGTGGAGATCATGGCAGACGAGCCCGGCCAGGCGGATGAGCCGGCCATAGTGCTCGGTCACGAAGGCCTCGAGCTCGTCCGTCGCAGCCATCGGCTGGACCAGCGCCAGCTCGTCGGCAGGAGTCACCATCGAGGTCCCCGAGCCGGCTGCGGGCGGCGGCAACCATCCTCCGATGGCCACCGGCCCGGCGCCAGGGTGTTGCTGCGCGTCTTGATCCTCATGCCCGTATAGACCCTCGTTCCCCTCCGTATGGGTCAACGGCTGTCCTCGCATCGTACGATGGCCCCTGTGTCACATCTGCCACAGTCGGTCCGCGACTTCATCGGCACGGGGCCGATCGCGCACGTCGTCACGCTGGCCAGGAACGGGGATCCGCACGTCTCGATGGCCTGGGTCGGCCTCGAGGACGACGAGGTCTGCATCGGCACCCTTCACGATCAGACCAAGCTCCAGAACCTGCGCGCCGATCCGCGCATCGCGATGTCCTTCGGCGCGCCCGGTCGCAATGCCTACGGCCTCGATCACTACCTCGTGCTGCGAGGACACGCCAAGGTGACCGAGGGCGGCGCGCCCGAGCTGCTCCAGCGCCTGGCCCACGTCTACCTCGGGCCGGACGTCGTCTTCCCGCCGATGCCGAGTCCGCCGGCCGGCTACGTCATCTGCATGACGGTCGACAAGATCTCCGGCATGGGCGACTGGGACTGATACGGTGACTGACACCGACCGAGTCGCGCTCGAGCGGGCGCTCGATGGTCATGGCGACTACGAGCTCTTCGCCTGCGACCCTGAGCTCGCCGACACGGCCGCCTTCTGCGCCGCCTACGGCTTCGCGATGGAGGACTCCGCCAATACCATCGTCGTCGTCGGTAAGTCGAACCCCCCGCTCTTTGCCGCCTGCGTCGTCCTCGCCACGCACCGCCTCGACGTCAACCGCGTCGTCAAGCAGCGCCTCGGCACCCGCAAGGCGTCCTTCGCCTCGCAGGACGAGACGCGCGCTCTGACCGGCATGGCCATCGGAGGGGTGACCGTCTTCGGCCTGCCCGACGGCCTGCCGGTATGGGTGGACGCTGCGGTCATGGCCCGCGAGCGCATCGTCCTCGGTGGTGGCAGCCGCAGCTGGAAGGTCATCGCCCCACCCTCGATCCTGCTGACGCTCCCCGGCGTCGAGGTCGTCGAGGGCCTCGCGAACCCCTTCGAACCTGGGTCCTAGCGATGTGAGGCAAACGAAGAGGCGGAGGTCTCGGGACCTCCGCCTCTCGCCTTCAGGGCAGGTGGGTCAGCTGCAGCCGGACGTGCTTCCGCAGTTGAGGCACTTGTAGCAGCTGCCGTTGCGGACCATGATCGAGCCGCACTCGGCACACGACGGTGAGTCGGCACTGACCGAGAAGGCGACCTTCGTGGTGCCGCCGAAGCTCAACGGCATCGAGCTGTTGCCGCCGTTCCCATTCGCCTTCCCATTGCCATTGGCATGCCCGTTCTTGCTCTCGACGGTGGGCAGCTGGCCCGACGTGGCGAGAGTCGACTCCGACGCCTGGAGCGCTTGGCTGGGCGCGTCAGCGGTCAGCCCGAGCGGAGCGGGAGCGGAAGGCGCGGAGTCGGCGCCCGATGCGTCGGAGACAGACACGTCAGTGGTCAGCCCAAGCGAAGCGGGAGCGGAGGGCGCGGAGCCGACGACCGGCGCCTGGGGCACGACCTCCGGCTCGCGAGCGATGATGCCAAGTGCGTCGCGCTCGTCCTTCGGCAGGAACCGTGCCCCGAGCCACCTGAAGATGTAATCGACGATCGACTTGGCGATGGGGATCTCGGCGTTGCCGGTGAAGCCGGCCGGCTCGAAGCGGACGTGGCTGAACTTGTTGACGAGGTCCTTGAGCGGCACGCCGTACTGCAGCGCGACGCTGATGGTCGTGGCCAGGGTGTCCATGAGCCCCGAGACCGTCGAACCCTCCTTGGCCATCTTGAGGAAGATCTCGCCGGGCGTGCCGTCCGGGTAGAGCCCGACCGTGATGTAGCCCTCGTGCCCGGCGATGTCGAACTTGTGGGTGACCGCAGTGCGCTCGGACGGCAGGCGTCGGCGGTGCGGCTTCTTGGATTCGGCCACGGCCGCGGCGAGCTGCTTCTTGAGCTCCTCGACCTCGGCCGTGTCGATCACGTCGCCGTCGGCCTTCTTGCCCGTGCTCAGCGGCTGCGAGCGCTTGGAGTTGTCACGGTAGATGGCGATGGCCTTGAGCCCCAGCTTCCAGCCTTCCATGTAGACCTGCTCGATGTCCTCGACGCTGGCCGCCTCGGGCATGTTGACGGTCTTGCTGATGGCGCCGGAGATGAACGGCTGGACCGCGGCCATCATCCGGACGTGGCCCATGTAGTGGATGGAGCGTTCGCCGTTGACCGGCTTGAAGGCGCAGTCGAAGACCGTCAGGTGTTCCGGCTTGAGGCCCGGCGCGCCCTCGATCGTCTCGCGATCGTTGACGTACTGGACGATCTCCTCGACCTGGTCAGGGGTGTAAGCCAGCTTCTTCAGGGCGCCGGGGACGGTCTGGTTGACGATCTTGAGGAAGCCCTCGCCGACCAGCTTCTTGTACTTGATGAGCGCGATGTCCGGCTCGATGCCGGTCGTGTCGCAATCCATCATGAAGGCGATGGTGCCGGTCGGCGCCAGGACGGTCACCTGCGAGTTGCGGTAGCCGTACTGCGTGCCGAGCTCGAGCGTCTCGTCGTAGATGGCGCGCGTCGCCTCGAGCATGCCTTCGGGAACGCCGGCCGGTGGGATGGCGTAGGCGGCATCGCGGTGCTTGGCGATGACGCGCAGCATGGGCTGCTCGTTGAGCGGGTAGTCCCGGAACGGGCCGCCGTGATCGCGCGAGATGATGGCGCTCTGCCGGTAGGCCTCGCCGTGCATGATGGCGGTCAGGGCGGCCGCGAAGTGGCGCCCCTCGTCCGAGTCATAGGCCAGACCGCGGCTCATGAGCAGGGCGCCGAGGTTGGCGTAGCCCAACCCGAGCGGTCGGAAGCGGTGCGAGTTCTCCTCGATCCTGGGCGTCGGATAGCTGGCGTTGTCGACCAGGATCTCCTGGGCCGTGATCGTCAGCCGGGCGGCGTAGCCGTAGGCCTCGATGTCGAACTCGCCATCGTCGCGCACGAACTTCATGAGGTTCAACGAGGCCAGGTTGCAGGCCGTGTCGTTCAGGAACATGTACTCGGAGCACGGGTTGGACGCGTAGATGCGGTCCGAGTTGGCGCTCGTGTGCCAGTCGTTGATGATCGTGTCGTACTGGATGCCGGGGTCGCCGCAGAGGTGGGCGGCCTCCGCCATGGCCCGGAAGACCTCGCGGGCGCGGAGCGTCTCGACGGTCTGGCCGTCGAGCACGGCGTGGGTCGACCAGAGGGCGTCGGTCTCGACCGCGTGCATGAAATCGTCGGCCACGCGGACCGAGTGGTTGGCGTTCTGGAAGAAGACCGAGCCATAAGCCTCGCCGGTGAAGGAAGGGTCGTAGCCGGCCTCGATGAGCGCCCAGGCCTTCTTCTCTTCGGAGGCCTTGGAGGTGATGAACTCCATGACGTCGGGATGGTCGGCGTCGAGGATGACCATCTTGGCCGCGCGGCGCGTCTTGCCGCCCGACTTGACCACGCCGGCGAAGGCATCGAAGCCCTTCATGAAGCTGACCGGCCCGGAGGCGATGCCGCCGCCCGACATCTTCTCTTTCGAGCCCCGGATGGGGCTCAGGTTGACGCCGGCGCCCGAGCCATACTTGAAGAGCATGGCCTCGGTCTTTGCCAGGTCCATGATCGAGGACATGGTGTCCTCGACCGAGTTGATGAAACAGGCGGAGCACTGCGGCCTGGCCTCCACGCCGACGTTGAACCAGACCGGGCTGTTGAAGGCCATCTTCTGATGGACCAGCAGGTGAGTCAGCTCAGCCTTGAAGGCGGCCAGATCGTCCGCGGTGCGGAAGTAGCGCTGCGTCTGGGCCCAGGCGGTGATGGTGCTGACCACGCGATCGATGAGCTGCTTGACCGAGCGCTCGCGCCCCGGCGTGCCGATGTGGCCGCGGAAGTACTTGCTGACCACGACGTTCGTCGCCAGCTGGCTCCAGAAGGCCGGGACCTCGATGTCGTGCTGTTCGAAGACCGACTTGCCGGACTCGTTCTTGATCTCCGCCGAGCGTAGCTCCCAGGTGATCTCGTCGTAGGGGTGGACGCCAGGTCGCGTCCAGCGCCGCTCGAAGGTCAGGCCGCGGACCCCCTTGCCGCTGAAGCTGGCGGGATCCTTGGCGGTGCGGGCGCGCTCGGTGGGGACGGTCGTGGTCCGGGCCATCGTTCCTTGTTCCTCCTCACGCCATCGGCGCGTCTCGCGCCGTCCAGCGTCTCGTCCCGCGTCACTGCGAGACCTCCCTCGGTTGCCTCCGCATCGTCGATCCCGACGCCGTCGTTCGCCCATCGTGTGGGGCGGCGAACGGGGGCGAGAGGAGGGGTCGGCAGTCGCGGCCGTAGACCAATAAATCTAGGGTCTGATCGACCCCGTGTCAAGCCAAAAACCACAAGATGTGGTGGCCCACGTGCCCAGCACACCACAAGATATGGTGGCGGGTCGCAAACCATCACGATCGATGGTGGACGGACTGTGGACGGTCCGTGCACCGACGGTGGATGGGCCGCGGAAGGCCATCTGGGGCGAAGGCAGCGCCCATCCGAACGTCATGTCGGGGTGTCGAGCGCAGAACGGCCGTTCCATATCGGCCGCGGTCTGAGGCAGCTTGCGCGTGGCACATCGATGGCCCGTCCGGTACGCTCCACCGAACGCGCGATGCGGGCCCCAGGAGAGGTCGAGGGTGCGCTGCCCCAACTGCCAGAGCGAGACCCAGCCCGGCCAGAAGTTCTGCCCTGAGTGCGGCACCCGGCTCGAGGCCGCCTGTGCGAGTTGCGGCGCCACCCTCGTGCCCGGCGCAAAGTTCTGCGCCGAGTGTGGCGCGCCAGCGACCACGACGACGCTCCCAAGCCTCGACGACGCAATTCGACCAGCAAGCGCGACGCCCGTTGCCGAGCGTCGGATCGTATCGGTCCTCTTCGCCGATCTCGTCGGCTTCACGAGCGCCTCGGAGGACCGGGATGCCGAGGACACGAGGTCAGTCCTGGCGGCCTACTTCGACGTCGCCCGCGCGGTCATCGAACGGTACGGCGGGAGCCTCGAGAAGTTCATCGGTGATGCGGTGATGGCCGTCTGGGGCGCGCCGACGGCCCACGAGGACGATGCCGAGCGCGCCGTCCGGGCGGCGCTCGACCTCACCACCGACGTCGGGCGCATCACCGATCCTGGCGGCACCGGCATCGTTCTCGAGCTGCGGGCCGCGGTGCTGACCGGTGAGGCCGCGGTGACGCTCGGCGCAACGGGACAGGGCATGGTCGCTGGCGACCTGGTCAACACGGCCAGCCGCCTCCAGGCCGTCGCCCCGCCCGGCTCCGTCCTCGTCGACGAGGCCACACGCCAGGCGGCGGAGCGGACGATCGCCTTCGACGCCGCCGGGGAGCATGAGCTCAAGGGCAAGAAGGCGCCCGTGCCGGCCTGGCGTGCCTTGCGTGTCGTCGCCGGTCGGCTCGGTCAAGGTCGCTCGGAGGTGCTGGAAGCCCCCTTCGTCGGCCGCGACGCCGACCTGGTCCTGCTCAGGGATCTGTTCCACGCCGTCTCGCGCGAGGGACGCTTCCGTCTCGTCTCGATCACCGGTCAGGCGGGCATCGGCAAGAGCCGCTTGGCGTGGGAGTTCGAGAAGTACGTCGACGGCCTCGTCGAGCCCGTGCTCTGGCACCAGGGCCGGTCGCCGGCCTACGGCGAGGGCATCACGTTCTGGGCCCTCGGCGAGATGGTCCGCCGACGAGCGGGCCTGCTGGAGACCGACGACCGAGAGACGACCATCGCCAAGCTGGCGACGATGCTCGAGCAGTACGTTCCCGATCGGGCCGAACGCGTACGGGTGGAGCCCGCGCTTCTGGCCCTGCTCGGCCTGGGCAAGACGTCGGGCGATCAGGGAGAGCTCTTCAGCGCCTGGCGGACGCTGTTCGAGCGCGTCGCGGACGTGGGCACCGAGGTGCTCGTCTTCGAGGACCTCCAATGGGCCGACCCCGGGCTCGTCGACTTCATCGAGCATCTCGCGGAGTGGTCGCGCGACCGACCGATCCTCGTCATCACCCTTTCCCGGCCGGAGCTCCTCGAGCGACGGCCGACCTGGGGCGCCGGTCGGCGCAACTTCACGTCGATCCACCTCGAGCCGCTGCCGGCAGCGGCGATGAGGGAGCTGCTCTCCGGGTTGGTGCCCGGGCTGCCCGATGCCGCGATGACCGCCATCCTGCGCCGTGCCGAAGGTGTCCCGCTCTACGCCGTCGAGACCGTGCGCATGCTCGTCGGAGACGGACGGATCATCCTCGTCGAGGGTGGCTACCGAGCCACTGGATCCCTGGCCGACCTGACCGTGCCGACGACCCTCCAGGCCCTCGTCGCGGCCCGGCTCGACGGCCTTGGGCCCGACGACCGTTCGCTGGTCCAGACGGCGGCCGTGCTCGGGATGTCGTTCACGGCGGCCGCGCTCGCAGGGGCCAGCGGCGAGTCGGAGGCTGACCTCGGCCCTCGTCTTGACGGCCTCGTCCGACGCGAGCTGTTCGAGATCGAGCGGGACCCGGCGTCGCCGGAGCGGGGCCAGTACCGGTTCGTGCAGGCGGTCCTTCGCGAGGTGGCCTATGGCACCCTCGCCCGACCCGACCGGCGGGCTCGGCATGTCGCCGCCGCGCGCTACTTCGAGGGGTTGGGCGATCCCGAGCTGGCCGGCATCCTGGCCAATCAGTACCTCGATGCGTACCGCAACGCACCAGCCGGCCCCGAGGCGGATGCCATCGGGGCCCAGGCGCGGATCGCGCTCAAGGCTGCCGCCGAACGAGCGAGCAGTCTGGCAGCCAACGAGCAAGCGGTCGCGTTCCTGCGGCAGGCGATGGACGCCACGTCCGACCCCGACGAACGGGCCGCCCTCGCCGAGCGAGCGGCGGAGGCGTCGGTCGCGGCCGCCGACGGGCAGACGGCCATCGATCTCCTGGATGGCGTCATCGCCCTGTATCGCGAGCGAGGGGATCGGGTCGCCGAGGCGCGGGCGACCGCCATGCTCGGCACCCCGCTCATGCTGATCAGCCAGACCGAGCTGGCCATCCGGACCTTCGAGACCGCGCTTGCCGACCTCGGCCCGGAGCCCGACGAACGAGCCGCCTTGCCCATCAAGCAGGAGCTGGCGCGCGCATACATGCTCCACGGCGACTCGGACAAGGCCACGCGCGTGGCCGATGAGGCCCTCGGTGTCGCCGAACGCCTCGACGACGTCAGGGCGATCGCCGAGCTGCTGGTGACGAAGGGGTCCGCCCTGAGCTACAGCCGGCCTCGCGAGGGGCGCGCCCTCCTGATCGGCGCGGCCGAGTTCGCACGAGGCTACCGGCTCTCCAGCGCGCTGCTCAGGGCACTCAACAACGTGTGGGCGGCATCGGGCACGGAGGATCCCGCCGGCAACATCGAGCGGTCTCGCCAGGCCCTGGACGTCGCGCGGGCCATGGGCCGGAGCGATGCGGCGGGCGCATTCAGGACCAAGCTGGCCTGGTCGCTGACCGATGCCGGCCGCTTCGACGAGGCGCTCGACGTGCTCGATGCCACCGACGCCGAGATGGGGATCGGCAGCGACCGCTCATTCCAGGACGACACGCGGGCATTGATCGCCATGCTGCGAGGTCGATCGGAAGACGCGCGCACATTGCATGCCGACGCGATCCGCATGGTCGAAGCCAGCACCAATCAGGACGAGCTGTGGGCCGTGCAGTTCTTCGGCGCCGAGCTGGCCTTCTTCGACGGCCGACCCGACGACGCCATCGAGGGTGCACGCCGAGCGCATGAGATCGCTCCCGAGGCTAGCGCGACCGGTTGGCTGGTCGCCTATGTCGGGATGCTGACCGCCGACGAAGCGCTCCTGGTCGAAGGGGTACGGCTCTTCAGCGAGAGCCCAGAGCGCGGGCCGACGATCGACGCCTCGCGGGCAGCTTTCGAGGCCGCCCAGGCCGTGCTGAAGGGTCGGCTGAGCGACGGCGCGCTGGGCTTTGCCGACGCCTTGGTGCGTCTGCAGGGGCTCGGGCTCGAGTTCGAACGCCTGCTGTGCCTCGTCGGCGCCGCACGGCTCCTTGGACCCGAGATGGCCGACGGCGCTGCTGCCGCCGCCGAAGCGCGTGCCATCGCCGAGCGCGACGATCTGGTCGCGATCCTCCGCCTGCTGCCGCCGGCCGCCAGCGATGACACCGCCGAAGGCAGCACGCCGATCGCTGGCTCGGTCAGCCGGGAGCCGGTCGCCTAGCTCGCGACCGGCCCGATGCGCGATGAAAGCGCTGCGGCACATTCAGGTTTCTGAACCGGGAGCCTCATCGTTCCTTCAGGTTCGGCCGCGATAGTCGGGGTCGACGGCGCGATGTCGCCTGACCCCAGCCAGCCGCAACCTGGAGACGACCACGTGACCGAATCGATGACCGAGCCACGGCGCGACCTGCGCGCGCTGCCCGACCCCGAAGATCCACGAGCCACCGCCGAGGCCATCCTGTTCGAGGTCCGACGCGTCATCGTCGGCCAGGACCGGATGCTCGAGCGCGTCCTGGTCGGCCTCCTCGCCGGCGGCCACGTCCTGCTCGAGGGCGTGCCCGGCCTGGCCAAGACGCTGACCATCAAGACGCTCGCCGACGTGCTCGGCGGCACCTTCAAGCGCATCCAGTTCACGCCTGACCTGATGCCATCCGACCTCGTCGGCACGCGCATCTACCGCCCCGGCCAGGCCGAGTTCGAGACCGAGCTCGGGCCGGTCTTCGCCAACTTCCTGCTGGCCGACGAGATCAACCGCGCCCCGGCCAAGGTCCAGTCGGCGCTGCTCGAGGTCATGCAGGAGCACCAGGTCACCATCGGCGGCACGACCTATGCCGTGCCCGAGCCATTCATCGTGCTGGCCACCGAGAACCCCATCGAGGCCGAGGGCACGTACCCGTTGCCCGAGGCGCAGGTCGACCGCTTCATGCTCAAGGTCCTGCTCGGCTACCCGAGCGCTGCCGAGGAGGCCCAGGTCGTCGCCCGCTCGCTGCAGCCCGGACCTGCCCCGCGCGAGGTCCTTGACGCTGACGGGCTTCGACGATTGCAGGCCAAGGTGCTCGAGATCTACGTCGATCCGCGCGTCACCAGCTACGCCGTGGGTATCGTCGAGGCCACCCGTCGGCTGGGCTACTGGGGCGCGCCCGATCTCGAGCCGTACGTGACCTACGGAGCCAGCCCGCGTGGCTCGATCAACCTCATCCACGGCGCCCGGGCGCTGGCGCTGCTCCATGGCCGCCGCTACGTGCTGCCGGCCGACGTGGCCGCCCTGGCACCCGACGTCCTGCGCCATCGCCTGGTCATGAGCTATGCGGCGCTGACCGACGGCATCACGCCGGACGCGGTCATCGAGCGCATCCTGACCCTGGTCAAGGCGCCAGCCATCGAGGCGGCCGGCGAGGCCAGCGCGTGACGGGACTCGGTCAGCCGGTCTCAGAGCTTGGCCTCGTCCCCGGCCGCGTTCGCACCCCGGCCCGCCCGGGTCCGGGACCGATCTCCGACGAGGTGGCCCGGCATCTGGAGCTCGGGCTCTCGCGTCGGGTCGGTGGCCGCCTGAGCGGTGACCACCGCGGTCTGGGTGCAGGCGAAGGGCTCGACCTCGATCGCATCCGGCCCTACGAGCCGGGTGACGACGTCCGGCGGATCGACTGGAACGCGACGGCCCGAAGCCTCGTCCCGCAGGTCCGCGAGGACGTGCCCGACCGCCAGCTGACGGCGTGGATCCTGCTCGACACGTCGGCCTCGATGCATTTCGGCACCGCCCGCCACCGCAAGGCTGATGTGGCCGAGGGGGCCGCCATCGTCCTGGGAGGGGCCATCGTCCGACGACGCGACCGCCTGGGCGCCGTCACCTTCGGCTCGACCGATGGGCCGGCGCGCCTGACGCCACCGAGCGGCGGCCGGCTGGCCATGGCCCGCCTGGTCGGCGCGCTCGCCGTCCAGACCCCCGATGAGGGCGGCGGGCGGACCTCGGTGCGAGCCGCGCTTCGCACGATCGCCGCCTCCCGCACGACGGGTGGCCTGGTCGTCGTCATCTCCGACTTCCGCGGACCGCTCGACTGGCGGTCCGAGCTGACCGCGGTGGCCGGGCGCCACAGCGTTCTGGCGATCGAGGTCTTCGACCCGCGCGAGGAGACGCTCGTCGACGTCGGCGAGGTGACCCTGACCGACCCCGAGACCGGACGCATCCTGCGCGTCGACACCGGCGACGGCCGGCTCCGCCGGGCCTTCGACGCGGCCGCCGCCGACGACCGCCTGGCTGTCGGCGCGGAGTTCCGCCGACTCGGCGTCCCGCACATCCGCCTCTCGACCGACGGCTCTTGGCTGGCCGCGCTGGTGCGCGGCCTCGACACCAGAGGACGACCCGCATGACCTTCATTGCCCCCGCGCTGCTCCTCGGCCTGCTCCTCGTGCCGCTCCTGGCTGCCCTCTACGTCTGGGCCCAGCGGCGCCGATCGCGGTACGCCGTGCGTTTCACCAACCTCGACCTGCTGGCCAACATCGCACCGCGCCGGCCAGGCTGGCGCCGCCATCTGCCGGTCGCCCTCTACCTGTTCGCCGTGGCCACGCTGGCCGTCGGGCTGGCTCGGCCGACGATGATCGTGCCCACGCCCCGCGACGACGCCACGGTCATCCTGGCCATCGACGTCTCGGGCTCGATGAAGGCCGACGACGTCGCCCCGACTCGGCTGGACGCTGCGCGTGCGGCAGCCCAGGACTTCGTCGATGGGCTGCCCGCCAGCGTCCGTGTCGGCGTCGTCGCCTTCGCCACGCGTCCGGTGACGCTGGTCACGCCGACCGCCGATCGTGCCGCGGTCCGCACCGCGCTCGACGGGCTCCGACCTCGTGACGGGACCGCCATGGGCGACGCGCTGATGCAGGTCCTCGACCTGGCCGAGGCCGTCCAGACCGGCGACGGCAGCGCCTCCACGACCGGGACCGGCGACACCGCGCCCGGCGACATGGCTGCAGCCGCGGGAGATCCAGGCCCCGCCGTGGCCGCCATCCTCCTCTCCGACGGCGCCAACTCGGCGGGCGCGACGGCGCCCCTGGACGCCGCCCGGCGCGCCGCCTCGCTCGGGGTCCCGATCCACACCATCGCCCTCGGAACGGCCGCCGGAACGGTCGAGGTCACCGACGAGAACGGCATGCCCGTGACCCTCGAGGTCCCGCCCGACACCGCCACGCTCCAGCAGATCGCCGAGACGACCGGCGGCAAGGCGTTCGACGCGCCGACGGCCGACGAGCTCAAGGTGGTCTATGACGACCTGGAGTCGCGCGTCGGCTGGACGAGCGAGGCGCAGGAGGTGACCTGGGTCTTCGCCGCCGCCGCGCTGCTGACCGTCGTCGCGGCCGCCGGCCTCTCCGTACTCTGGTTCGGGCGCCTGCCCTGAGGGGTCGGTGTTCGGACCGGCATGACCCTGCGGTCAGTCGAGGCCGCGCGTCAGTTCAGGCCGCTGTAGGCGTGCAGCCCGGAGAAGTACAGGTTGCCGAAGTAGGTGAAGAGGACGGCACCGAAGCCGATGACCAGGATCATCGCTGCCGGCCGGCCGGCCCAGCCGCGCGCGTTACGGGCGTGCAGGTAGACAGCGTAGATGAGCCAGGTCACGAGCGCTGACGTCTCCTTGGGGTCCCAGCCCCAGTAGCGTCCCCAGGCGATCGAGGCCCACCACGAGCCGAGGATGATCATGGTCGCGAAGATCGGGAAGCCGATGATGACCGCTCGGTAGGCGACCTCGTCGAGCGTCTTGTGTGATGGCAGCCAGCCGAAACGGTCGGTCGGGCCCTGCGCCAGGTAGGCCACGGCGGCCCCGAAGGCGGTGGCGAAGATGCCGTAGCTGATCATGGCCATGGCCACGTGGATGGTCAGCAGGGGCGCGTTGTCGAGGGCCGGCACGAGCGGTTCGATGGTGTGCGGCAGCGTCGCGGCATAGCCGACCAGGAAGACCGCCACCGCCAACGGCAGGAAGCCCAGCGACCGGATCGGATAGCGGCGCTGCAGGAAGAGGTAGCCGGCCGTGATGCCGAAGGCGAAGGCGACCGAGAACTCGAACATGTTGCCCCACGGCCCGCGGCCCACGATGACCGCCCGGATGAGCATCGAGAGGCCGATGAGCGCGGCCGCCACCCAGGTCGCCGAGATGGCGAAGGCGCCGCTGGTCGTTCCCGGCGCCGAGCCCGAGTCGCCCAGGGTCACGGTCGCCGAGCCGCCGACGGTCGCGCCCACCGGCGATAGCGCGCGGTGCGGCAGCGCGACGCCAGACTGGGCCAGGATCGTCGTATAGGCCACGTGGCAGGCGAAGGCGAAGGCCAGGGCCAGGCCGCCGGCCACGAACAGGTAGAGCGACATGGTGGCCATCTAGCGGCTCGTTCCGTTCATGCGGGACCTCGCTGCGTCAGCCGATCGCCTGGGTCGGACGACCGACCTAGGCCACGGCCTGACCGCCGGCTGGAGGACCGCTCCGGCGCTGGACGGCGATCGATGTGTCAGACGCACCGAGGACGTACCTGGTGCCGCAGGCGGTGCACGTCTGCTCGGTCGCGGGGCGGAGCGTGTCGTCGATCGGGCAGCGCACCGTCAGCTCCTGGCGACATTCGCCGCAGCGCGTCTCGCGGCCGGGATAGAGCAGGCCATCGAACGAGCAATAGGGCACCGATGCGGGAACCGATGGCAGGCCGGCGTCATCGCGCGGCACCGGGACCGGGCCGAGCTCGGCCGGCCGGACCCGGAAGCGGGGCATGTGCAGCCACTGGTAGAGCCAGTAGAGGATGAGCAGGGTGATGACCGGCCCGAGGACCATGAGCACGATGGCGGCCGGCAGCATGTGCCGGATGACATCGTTCCAGTCGGGCAGGATGAAGATCGAGGACAGCTTGATCAGCTGATCGACGAAGCTCTGCAGGCCGGCCTGGAACTCGTTCATGGCCGCATCTTAGCGCGGCGTCCGGCCGCGGCGCGGGTTGCCGCGCTTCTTCGTCGCGCCACGACCGGGCGACCATGGCGCGCGCTCGGGCTCGTCGGTCGCGGTACCGTCTGCCGGCGCGGCGGCGCGGGCGGGAGTCTGGGGTGGCCGGATCCCGGGTCGGCCGATGGGGGCCGGTGGTGAGCCGGGTACCCGCGATCCCCGACGGCTGAGATCGAGCGCGTCCTGGAGCCAGTCGATGCGGCGATGGAGCGCTCCGAGCCGCTTGATGCGATCAGCCAGCCCACGGTCGTCGGTGACGACGATGGTGCCCGGCCGCTCGTCGTACATCCGATGCTCGACCGCCTCGACGATGGCATCGTCGGCCGATCGCCGGCCGGCATGCGAGATGGCCACCGAGCCGATGTGCTCGTGGAGCGGGGCGCCAGGGTCGGGCATGCCGTCGAGGATGATCGAGACCCGCATGCCGACCGGCATGACGGCGCGCAACCGGGGGATGAGGACCCTGGCGGCGGATGGCCCCGGCCCACCCGCGGTCCGATGGAGGAGGTTGTTGCCATCCACGATGAGCAGGCTGACACCGTCGAATGGCGAGCGGCCGCTCACGCCTCTACCATCCGCGCGTGCTGCTCATCGTCGATCTCGATGGCGTCGTCTACCGCGGCGCGGAGCCGGTCCCGGGCATGCCCGAGCTGCTCAGCGCGCGCGTCGCGGCCGGCGACCAGGTCGTCTACGCGACCAACAACTCGCGCTGGCACCGTTCGGAGTACGTGGATCGCCTGCGCGGGATGGGCGCGCCCGCCGACGCGGCGCTCATCGTCACCTCCGCGCGCGCCACGGCACTTGCCCTCGCCGCGGGCCCTCAGCCGGCCCGATGTGTGATGGTCCTCGGCGGCCAGGGCCTTTCCCAGGAGCTCCGGGACTGTGGCATCGAGACCGTCGCACCGACGCGCTTCGGCCTCGAAGTCGCCCCTGACGCGGTGGTCGTCGGCGTCGATTTCGCCCTTCGCTACGAGCGGCTCAGCCTGGCCGCCGAGGCCGTCCGTCGCGGCGCTCGATTCGTGGCCACCAACCGCGATGCCGTCTATCCGGGGGCTGACGCGCTGAAGGCCGGCGCGGGCTCCATCGTCGCCGCCCTGGCCACGGCCGCCGGCCGTGAGCCGGACCTCGTCGTCGGCAAGCCAGGCCCGACGCTCTTCCAGGCCGCCGCCGACGCGGCAGGCATGCCGGTCGAGTCGGCCGTCGTCATCGGGGATGGGCTGCAGACCGACATCCGCGCGGCGCAGGCGGTCGGTGCGCGGAGCGTGCTGATGCTGACTGGCGTCACGACGCGCGAGCACCTCGACGACGCCGACCCGGACACGCTCCCGACGGCAGTCGCGCACGATGCCGCGGAGCTGGCCGCCATCCTGGCCGCGTGGGCGGCCGCCTGACGGTCGTCGGCTGACGATCGACGACGGGCCGCCGCCGGCCATCACGAGGCGCTCGCCAGTGCTGGCTCGGTGGCGGCGAAGGCATCGAAGGCGGCCAGCAGTCGCAGTCGCAGGGGCTCGTCGTCGTGGAGGAATGCGACCTCCAGGGCATGGCGGTCGAGGCGCCACAGCTCCGCCATCGCCAGCCCCAGCGTGGCCCGGGCGCGCGCGTACTCATCCGTCAGGGTCAGCGCGCTGACGGTCCGATCGTCGGTGCTCAACGTCGCTGGCACGCCGGCCCGCACGATGCGCGGCAGGGGGTGGTCGGCCAGGGTCGGGCAGAGGTCGGCCTGGAGGTTGCTGGTCGGACACAGATCGAGCGTGATGGCGCGCGCCCGAAGCTCGTCCATCAGGAGGGGCTCATCGACCGCCGGCGCACCATGCGCGATGCGCGCCGGCTTCACCGCCAGCGCACGGCGGACCTGGGCGGCGCCGCCCCATTCACCGGCATGCACCGTGATGCCTAGACCGGCCGCGCGCGCGATGGCGAACGCGTCGGCGTGAAGGAGCGGGTCAGGGAAGGCGGCTTCCGGCCCAGCCAGGTCGAATCCGACCAACCCGCTGGCCATCGCGTCGGCAGCTACCCGTGCGACCGAGACATTGAGCGTCGGGTCGTGGGAGCGCAGCGCGACCGCGATGAGCCGCACGACGATGGCCGGGCGTCCACCAGCGACGACGGCTGCAGCGCCCCGATCGGCACCCCTGGCCACGGCCGCGATGCCGTCACGCAGGGACAGGCCATGTTGCAGATGGAGCCCTGGCCCCCAGCGGATCTCGACGTAGCGGGTCTCGTCGGATGCGACGTCCTCGACCAGCTCCTGGGCCACGCGCTCGAGCGCCTCGGCGTCCTGCAGGATGGCGATGGGCAGGTCGAACGCGCGCAGCAGGTCGGCCTGGTCGCGGCAGCGCGCTGGCGCGACCAGCGCGTCCGTCATCTGCTCGAGGTCGAGGCCGGCACCGACGCCGCGCTGCCGGGCGAGTTCGAGCGCCGTCGCCGGCCGCAGCGATCCGTCGAGGTGAAGGTGCAGCTCGGCCTTCGGCAGCCGGCGCAGGAGGGCGAGGTCGGGCGGGGCGATGCTCGCCGCCAGCGGGTCGGCCTCGATGCGACGTCCGAGCGCCGCCGCTCGTCGGCTGGTCATCGAAACCGCGGAGTGCACGCCACGGACCGAGGATAGTCCCGGCCGGTGGGGCGCGTCCGCCGGCCGCTGGCTCGTCTGCCGCTGGGCGATAGACTGCGCGCCGATGCGCATCGTCTCGGGAATCGCTCGCGCCGTCGTCTGGCTCATCGCGGCCGCGCTCATCGCGGTCGGTGCGGCTGGTCTCGCCGTGGCTGCCAACCCGGTGCCCGACGAGGCGTCACGAGCCGAGGTCTACGCCCGCGCCGACGCCATCGTGGCGCCCCGGCTGGCCGCCATCGACGACCAGTTGCGCGACGTCCGGGACCTCGTCACGGCGCTCTCGACCCTGTCGAGATCCGCCCTCGTCGACCTCAACGGCGGTGACCAGCCTGCGCTCGTCAAGGACCTCGATGACGGTGATGCATTGGTGCTCCGGATCGGGACCATCGCGACCGCCGCTGCCGGTGACATCCGAGCCCTGCCTTACGACGCCGACTCGTGGCAGATCAGCCCCTCCGTGGCGTCTCGCCTTGCGGCGGCTGGCGATGCCGTGACCGCCGTGCGACCACTCGCCGACCTCTGGAACCGGGTCGCTCGGGGAGCGCTGCCCGCCAGCGAGATCGCCAAGCACCTGACCGATCACGACCTGGCCACCTTCGCGGCGACGCAAGACGGCACGGCTGGTCGCTATGCCGATGCGCTCAAGGGCCTTGGTTCGGCACGCGCAGAGCTGACCGCCGCGCTCGACATCCGCGACAAGCTGGTGGAGACGGTCGACACGACGACACTCGACTTGTGGGTCGAGCGCAACCGCACCTACGACGACGCGCTGGCTCGCCTCTACCAGACGCTGCGTGATGCGAACGGGCGCGTGACGCAGGCCGCGCGCACCGCCTTCGCCGATGTCCAACGAGCGCAGAAGCTGCTGCCACCTGACACACGCGCGATCGTGGTCATCATGAGCGACCTGGCGCAGGGTGGCCTGAACCAAGCCGCCATCCGCATCGAGGAAGCCAGAGGAGCGCTCAGTGCCGCACTGGCGGCGGTAGACTAGCCGCCCGATCCCCGCGGCCCTCACCGGCCATCTGCGCCCAAGGCCGGACCCTGCGCGACCGGCCAACGCTGGCCGGCAAGCCACCACCAGCTGCCACCACCACCTGCCACCACCTGGAGCCCACCGACCGATGCAGACCCACGTCACGGACCGCCAGCCATGGGATGTCGAGGCCGACCTCCTCGTCGTGCCCGTCCGAGCCGACGACGCGTCCGACCCCGACCTGGCCGAGCTGGACCGTCGCCTCGATGGCACGTTAGCCGCCTACCGCGCGCTCGGTGAGCAGGTCGGCAAGGCCCATGCGGCGACCATCGTCTCGAGCCGCGAGATGGGCGCGCCTTGGCTGATGGCCTGTGGCATCGGTCCGCTGGCGGACTTCGACCGGCTGGCCGGGCTGCGCTTCGGCGCGGCCGTCGAGCGACGCCTCGGCGGTCGGCACATCGCGCGGGTCGCCATCTGGCTGCCGGACTGGCTGGCCGACCATGCCGACCTGGACCGACAGACGCTCGCCGAGCTGGTTACGCGCGGCGTGGTCGAGGGCATGCACGACCCGTCGACGATCTATCGCGACGACGTCGACAGCGCGCCGCCGGCGCTGACCGACCTGACCCTGATCGTGGCTGGTGCGGACGCGGCCGTGGTGGCGACGGCCGCCGAGCGCGGCCGGATCATCGGCGAAGGCACCAATCGGACGCGTCACCTCTCGCAGCGCGCCGCCAATGACGTCAGTCCGGAGGTCCTCGCCGACGAGGCGGTGGCCCTCGGCCGGGCGCACGACCTGCAGGTCGAGGTCCTCGGCCCGGAGGAGGCGACGGCCCTGGGCATGGGCATGTTCATGGCCGTCGGGCGCGGCAGCGACAACCCGCCGCGCTTCATCGTCATGCGCTCCGGCGCACCGGGCGCCACCGATGCCCGAGGACGGTTGCTGGCCATGATCGGCAAGGGCGTGACCTTCGATTCTGGCGGCATCAGCCTCAAGCCGGCAGATCACATGGAAGAGATGAAGACCGACAAGACCGGGGCCTGCACGGTCATCAACGCGATGGCCACAGTGGCCGAGCTGGCGCCCGGCCTGCCGCTGATGGCCGTCGCCCCGGCCGTCGAGAACATGCCCGGCCCCCATTCGACCCGGCCCGGTGACGTCGTGCGAGCGCTCAACGGCACGGTCGTCGAGATCCAGAACACGGACGCGGAAGGGCGCCTCATCCTGGGCGACGCGATGACCTGGGCCGAGCGCAACGGCGCCACCCATCTGGTCGACGTGGCGACGCTGACGGGCGCGGTCCATCGCGCGCTGGGCACCCAGATCACGGGCGGCTTCGGCACGCCCCAAGCCTGGTGGGACGAGGTCGCTGAGGCCGGCGCCAGGCAGGCCGAGCGTACCTGGCAGTTGCCGCTCGTGGCGGACTACCGCAAGGATCTGGAGACCTTCTACGCCGAGCTCAACAACTCGTCCGGCGCAGATGGGTCGCTGGTCAAGAGCGGCCTCTTCCTGCGCGACTTCGCCACCGGGCCCTGGGTCCACCTCGACATCGGCGGCTCGGCCTACCTTCGAAAGGCCACCCCGCACACCGCTCGCGGCGCGACCGGCGTGACCCACGCCACGCTCGTCGAGCTGGCCCTCCGCGGCGTCTGACGCCGCACGTGCCAGAACGTCGGTCTGCGTGAGGTGGCGTTGACCCCGCTCATCGTCGGCTACGCCGTGCTCGGCCTGGTCGTCGGGTCGCTCGCCGACCGCCTGGCCGCCCGCTGGCCAGCCCATGAGGGCGGCGCCGTCCGAGGTCGTGACTGGCGCACCGCCGTTCTCGCCGCGGGCGGGGCGGCCGCCTTCGCCGCCCTCGCCGGCCGCTGGAGCGAGCCGCTCGACCTGGGCATCCTGAGTGTCTACTTCGCAGCGCTGCTCGTGCTCATGGCCACCGACCTCGACCAGAAGCTGCTGCCCGACATCATCACGCTGCCGCTCATCGTGGCCGCGCTGGTCCTCACCCTGACCGGGCTCAACCCGCTGCTCGCAGACAAGGAGTTGCCCATCGCCAGCGCGCTGCTGGCGGGCATCGGGGCGCCGCTCCTGCTGTTCGCCCTCGACGTCGTGGTCAAGGGCGCCCTGGGCATGGGCGACCTCAAGCTCGTCGCCGGCCTGGGCCTGATGTCGGGCGTCACGCGGCTCTTCGGCGGGCTGGTCGTGGCCTCCATCGCCTCCGCCGCCGTCCTCCTCGTGCTCATCGCCGGCCGCCGCCTGACGATGAGGACGGCCATCCCGTTCGGGCCGATCCTGATCCTGGGCGGCATGCTGGCAGCCCTGGCGCCCTGAACCGGCCGCTCCCGTGCTCAGGCCCGGGACCGGCGTCCCAGGCGGCGGACAGGACCATCGGCCGGGGGGCTGATTCGCCAGGCAGGGGTATCATGCCCGCCAGCCGGAGCCGTCCAGACGCGGGGTGACTCGCGGGGGCGGCGCCTCCACCGGTGGGCTGCGAGGCCACTGACCGCCCGGGAAGCGGGAGGAGCAACGCCTGCACGATGACGCCAACGTGATCCACCGGACGCGCACGCACCGTCTGCGCGCGCTCGGCACGCTGCTCCTGATCGTGCCCATCCTGCTCGGGTCGCTGTCCTTCGGGGCGCCGGTCGCCCACGGCGACGAGCTGTCCGATGCGCTCGCCCGCCAGAAGGCCCTGCAGCAGCGCATCCGCGACCAGAAGAACGCACTTCGTGACCTGCGCGGCGCCGAGACCAGCCTGAAGAACGCCCTCAACGCGACCGCCAACAGGCTCGATGACATCAATACCGACCAGGCGGTCGTTCGCAAGCGGATCAACGAGGCTGCTGCCGCATTGGCCGCCGTCGAGACCCGCTATGCGGAGCTGGTCGGCGAGCTCACCCATCTCGACTGGACCTTGGGCATCCTCGAGGACGAGCTGGCCCAGGCCAAGGCCGACCTCGCCCAGCGCAAACGGCTCCTCGCCCAGCGCGTCGCCGAGGCCTACAAGCTGCAGCAGACGAGCCTGCTCGAGCAGGTCCTGACCGCCGACTCCCTGACCGACGTCCTGGCGCAGGTCGGCACCTATCTGCGGGTAGGCCAGCAGGACGCCGACCTCGCGGCGCGCATCGAACGCGACAAGGTGGCCATGGCCGAGTTGCAGCGGACGACCGACAGCACCCGCTTCCGGACCGAGGAGGTCCGCCAGGAGGTCGCCGTCCAGGCCGACACCATCCGCGACCAGAAGGCCAAGCTGGAGGCAGCACGCCGGCGCCTCGACAAGCTGGAGGCCGAGACGCGCAGGCTCCAGGAGCAGCAGCTCCGCGCGTTCCAGCGCATCGCCAAGAGCAAGGCGGCCGCCGCGGCTCTGCTCCGAGCCCAGGTCCGGGCGCAGAGCAGGCTGAGCTCCCAGATCGACCGCATCGTCCGCGACCAGCTCGGCAAGGGCCGCATCCCGTCGGAGTACAACGGCAGCCTGCGCTGGCCGATGAGCGGTCAGGTCACCCAGGAGTTCGGCTGCACCGGCTTCTCCTGGGAGCCACCGCTCGGCAGCTGCGCCCACTTCCACCGCGGCATCGACATCGTGGCGCCGATGGGGACCGCCGTCCACGCGTCGGGCGACGGCGTGGTCGTCTTCGTCGGCTACAACCCCTGGGACCCGCCAGGCGATCGAGCCTGGATCGTGATCATCGCGCACTCCGCCGACCTGGTGACCTGGTATGCGCACATGCAGCCCAGAAAGCCCTCGGGCATCTACCAGGGCGCCCATGTCGATGCTGGGGACGTGGTCGGCTGGGAAGGCAACACCGGGAACTCGACCGGAGCCCACCTCCATTGGGCTGTCCAGTTCAAGGACGACTTTTCCAACCCGCGACTCTTCCTCTGATCCGATCCGCGCGACGTTGGTGACGACGTCGGCCCAGCGCGGTAGCATCGTCCGGTGAAGCGAGTCCTGGCGGTCATCCTGGCTGGCGGAGAGGGCGAGCGGCTGTCGATCCTGTCCAGCATGCGCGCCAAGCCGGCCGTGCCCTTCGCTGGCAAGTACCGGATCATCGACTTCGCGCTCAGCAACTGCGTCAACTCGAGCATCGACAACGTCGTCGTCCTGACGCAGTACAACCCGCGATCGCTGAACGACCACATCGGCCTCGGCCGACCCTGGGACCTGGACCGCAACCGTGGCGGCATCCGGATGCTCCAGCCGTACATCGCCCGGGGGCGTGCCAGCGAGTGGTATCGCGGCACCTCCGATGCGGTGCTCCAGAACATCGAGACCATCCGCTCGACACCGGGTGACCTCGTCCTCATCCTGGCCGGCGACCACATCTACAAGATGGACTACACCCCGTTCGTGGCCGCTCACCGGCGTCGCCGGGCCGACGTCACGGTGGCCGTGCGCCGGGTGCCCATCGGCGAGGCGCATCGCTTCGGCATCCTGGCCCTCGGCGAGAGCGACGCGGTCGTGGACTGGGAGGAGAAGCCCGCCAAGCCCAAGAGCGACCTGGCCTCGATGGGCATCTACGTCTTCAGCAAGAAGGCCCTCCTGCGCTGGCTGCGGGACGACCTGACCGACTTCGGGCGCGATGTCATACCGGCCATGCTCGACGACCGGGCGCGGGTCTTCGGCTACCGCTTCGACGGCTACTGGCAGGACGTGGGCACTATCGAGAGCTACTGGCAGGCCAACATGGACCTGCTCGTCGATCGGCCGCAGCTCGACCTCTACGACCGCGACTGGCTCATCCACACGCGCTCCGAGGAGCGCGCTCCAGCCCGTATCGGAGCCACCGCCAACATCCACAACAGCCTCATCAGCCACGGCTGCCTGGTGGCGGGCACGGTCGAGCGCTCGATCCTCTCGCCCGGCGTGCGGGTCGACATCGGCGCCGTGGTGCGCGACAGCATCGTGATGTTCGACTCGGTCATCCGGGCGGGCGCCATCGTCGACCGCTCGATCCTCGACAAGGAGGTCTCGGTCGGACCCAACGCGCACATCGGAGATGGGAACGACCTGAGCATCGCCAACCGGCAGGAGCCGAGCCGGCTGAACACCGGCATCACCGTCATCGGCAAGCGGGCGATCATCCCGCGCGGTGTCCGCATCGGCCGCAACGTTCGCATCGCCGAGGGCGTGCGCGCCGTCGACTTCCGCTCGCGGGTCATCCGATCGGGCGGCTCCGTCGAGCGACGCGCTGGCGTGGCCGAGCCCGGTCTGGCCCCGGTGCGCAAGGTGGGGACCGCGTCGCCGCGGGTGAGTCGCTGACCGGAGGACCGCCCGGGGCGCCGATCGACGGCTGGCTGGCGGAGCTGGACCTGGAGCCCATCGAGCGCGCCGAGCGCGACGGCGTCGAGAGCCGCGACCTGCGCCTCGATGGCCGCCGGCGAGCGGCCGTCCGCATCACGCTCATCGTCGCCCCCGACGTCGGCCTGCTCGCCTGGGCCCACTTCGCGCCAGCCCTTGGCGACAGCTTTCGCAAGACCTACCGGCGGCTGCTGCGCTGGAACGACGAGCTGCCCTTCGTCAAGTTCGCGCTCGCCGAGGATGAGCGGATCATGCTCACGGCAGAGGTCCCGGCGGCTGTCCTCGATCGCGATGCCGTCGGTCGCGCGCTGGCGCGGCTGGTCGCCGTTTGCGACCTGCTCCACGAGGAGTCGAGCGGCATCCTGGGCGACTGGGCGGCGCCCCGGCCGGTCGCGCCAAGTGGGCTCCTCGAGCGCTACGCCGCCGAGATCGCCGAGCTCGAGGCGCCGACGACCGTCGCCGTGATCGAGTCGTGAGCCACCTCGTGGTCGCGACCGGCTACCCCCACGGGCGGCGCCTGGTGGCGCCGCTGGCAGCCGTCGTCCTCGCCGCGCTGATGCTCCTCAGCGGCCTGGCGCCTGGCGCGATCCCGCCGGCGCAGGCGGTCGAAGGCGTCGTGGCCACCGGCGCGACCACGCTCGTCGTCCAGCCGTCCAAGCGTCGGGTGCACGCCGATGTCGAGCTGCGCATCCGCAACGATCGGCCGCGCACGACCGTCGGCGGCGTGTCTACCGACTGGGTCGTCCAACGCTGGGCGATCGCCGTTCCCGACCAGGCCACGCACGTCAAGGTCACGCGCAGCGGGGCTCGCCTGCCGACCTCGGTCCGCGAGCGCGACGGCTTCGACCAGGTCGTCTTCGACCTGCGTCCGGACTTGCCATTCGGCAAGACGGCCACGGTCCACATCAGCTATGACCTGCCCGACGGCGGCGCCCGCTCGGCCAGCCCCATCCGCGTCGGGCGCGCCTACATCAGCTTCTACGCCTTCGCCCACGGTGACGATCGGGCGACCCTGACCATCGACGTGCCCAAGGGCTTCGAGGTCTCGACGCGTGGCGGCGACATCACGACCACCATCGACGACGACGGCCGGACGACCCTGACCACCGATGGGTCGGTCGACGACAACCACTGGTACGTCATCGTCGACGCCACCCGGCCGGCGGCTCTCCAGGATGAGACGCTGCAGGTCCAGATCGACGGCCGGCCGCGCTACCTCGACGTTCGCTCGTGGCCCGAGGATGACCTGTGGGCGGATCGGGTCCGTGACCGGTTGACGACCGGCCTCGTCGCTCTGCACGACCTCAACGGCCTGGACTGGCCGGTCGTCGGTCCGCTCCGAGTGACCGAGTCGGCGACGCGCAGTCTGAACGGCTACGCCGGCTTCTACGATCCGGGTGGACCGGGCGTGCTCGACGAGATCACCATCAGCGAGGAGCCCGACGACCAGGTCATCCTGCACGAGGCCTCCCATGCCTGGTTCAACGACGGCCTCCTCACCGGACGCTGGATCAGCGAGGGCTTCGCCGAAGCCTATGCCGCTCGAGCGTTGAAGCTGCTGGGGTCCACGCCGCCACCATCGGATCAGGCCTACCGGGACACGAGCGTCGCCTTCGCCCTCAACCTCTGGGCGCCGCCGGGGCGGATCGACGACGCCGACGCTCAGGCACGCGAGGTTTACGGATACCACGCCTCGCGCCAGGTCATCGACGCGCTCGTCGACGAGATCGGCGAGGACGGCATGCGCGAAGTGCTGGCCGCGGCCGATGCCGAGGCCATCGCCTTTCCCGGAGCCTCCAAGCGCGAGACCCATACGCTCGTGGCGACCTTCAAGGACTGGCGCTACTTCCTCGATCTACTGGAGCAGGTCGGCGGCTCGACCCAGGCGCCCGAGCTCTTCAAGACCTGGGTGGTCTCGGACGTCGAGCGCCCGTTGCTGGTCGCCCACGAACGGCTCGTCGGGCAGTACGACCGATTGGTCGAGCGCGCTGACGGCTGGCTGCCGGCCTACGCTATCCGGGCCCAGATGGCGCGCTGGGCGTTCGTGGATGCCCTGCCCGAGCTGGATCTTGCCGAGACGGCGCTCGATCGACGAGCGGCCATCGAGCCGCAGGAGGCGCAGCTTCGGCTCGATGACGGTGGCGCACTCAAGTCGGCGTTCGAGGGTACCCAGGTGAGCTACGACAACGTGGTCAGCCTGGCGGACGAAGAGCTCGAGACGCTCGCCGCCGTCAAAGGCGCCAGGGCGGTCGTGGCCGCGGAGCGCGAGCCATTGGTGGCCCTCGGGCTGATGGGCACCGACACGTCGGTCGACCTGGCCGCCGCCGCGGCTGCCTATCGTGCCGGGCATCTCGCCGAGTCGCGTGACGATGCTGCCGCGGCCGAAGCGCTCATCGGCGGGGCGGAAGCCATCGGAACGCAGCGGGCGGCGGTGGCGGGCGCCGCCGTGGGTATCTCGCTGGTCGGGCTCGGCGTGGTGATCCTCGTCGTCCGTCGCCGTCGCTCACGGCAGATGACGCCGGCTGTCGTCGAGGCCCCTGCTACACTCGCCGCCCGAACGGAGCCGACGGCCCTGGACGGGTCGACCGAGGCGGGGGCAGCGGAGGGCGAGGAAGGCACGTGACGCCGGCCGGGCTGCGATATGGCTGACCACGTCATGCAGCGGCGACGCCCTTCGAAGGAGATCCTCTCCGGCGAGTCGGCCGACGTCTACTTCGCGCGCGCCGAGGAGATCCTCGAGCGTGAAGGCCTCGACCCGCTGGTGACGATGGAGGTCTTCGCGCGCCAGGACGCGGTCCTGTGCGGCATCGACGAAGCCAAGATCCTGCTCGCCCACGCGCTGGACGGCGCCGATGCCGACGAGGTCAAGGTCGAGGGCCTCGATGACGGCGACGCCATCGAGCCCAAGGAGATCGTGCTCCGCATCCGTGCCCGATATCGCCAGTTCGGGCTCTACGAGACGGCGGTCCTCGGCCTCATGTCGCAGAGCACTGGCTGGGCCACGGCCGCCCGTGAGTGCGTCGACGTCGCCGCCCCCCAGCCGGTCATCTCCTTCGGAGCGCGGCACGTCCATCCGGACGTGACCGACAACCTCGACTACGCCGCCATCGTCGGCGGCTGCGTCGGCGCCTCGACGCCCGCCGGAGCGCGCCTGGCCGGCCTGCGCCCGACGGGCACGATGCCGCACTCGCTGGTGCTCATCTTCGGCGACACGGTCAAGGCAGCCGAAGCGTTCGATCGCGACCTGGGGCCGGAGGTGCCGCGCATCGTCCTGGTCGACACCTTCCGCGACGAGGCCGAGGAGGCGTTGCGCGTCGCGCATGCGCTCGGCGACCGGCTCTACGGCATCCGCCTCGACACGCCCTCCGAGCGAGGCCGCGTGACCGCCGACCTCGTCCACGAGGTCCGGGCGCGGCTCGACCAGGCGGGCTACGACAAGGTCAAGATCATCGTCAGCGGTGGCCTCGATCCGGATCGCATCCGCTACTTCAAGGAGCAGGGCGCACCGGTCGATTCCGTTCGCCGTCGGCTCCTACATCAGCGGCGCCCGGCCGGTCGACTTCACGGGCGATCTCAAGGAGATCGATGGCAACCCCATCGCCAAGCGCGGCCGCATCCCGGGTCTGACCCTCAGTCCCCGGTTGCGGCCGGTCGATCTCGACGCCTGGCGGGCGCCCTAGGAGAGCCGAGGGTGCGAACGGACGACGATCCCGCCGCACCAGCACCCGACGACGGCCCCGGGCAGCCCGACGACGGCCCCGGGCAGCCCTACGACGACGCGCCGGATGGTGCATCGGCGCCGCGGCCCGATGAGACCGCCGCAGCCCGCCAGGATGAGGCCGTGCTGCTCGGCGCACTGGCCGAGCGCGAGACGGCCTACGGCCTGCTGCAGCGCGGCACGGCGCTCCTCGCACGGCGCCACCACGCGCAGGCGGCGGTCATCCTGGAACGAGCGCGCCGACTCGAGCCCGGCAAGGGCTCCATCGTCGAGCCGCTCGCTCGCGCCTACTACAACGGTGGGCGCATCCCCGAGGCGGCAGAGGCGTTCGCGCAGCTCATCGAGATCGACCCGACGGCCGCCTACGGCCATTTCGGCCTGGGGCAATCCCTCAAGCGCCTCGGCCGACGCGACGAAGCCCGGCGACACCTGCGCATCGCCGTCGCCATGGCGCCCGGTTCGAAGCTCTACCGCAGCGCTCTCGAACGTCTCGGCTAGGGGCGACCGAGGGACGACTCGAGTGCCTGGGTAGCGCCGGCTAGTCCACCCAGGACTCTAGGCGAGCGGATCGCGACCCGATCGAACCGAATCGGAAGCGGCCGCCGATGTCGTCGGCCAGTCCTGAGCGTGGATCCGGGACGACCGAGCACTCGACGAGGACGACTGCGTCTGGTGCACCTGTGAAACGGTCGAAAGGTGCTGCGTAGAGTCCTCCCCGGACTACCGACCGGACCGCACGCACGAGCGGGCGCGGCCGGCGCCGCTGCCTTGGGTAGAAGGTCGCGCTCAGCCCAGCACAGCTGCCAGGATCGCTCGGGTCTGCTCGATGGTCGGCCGGCGGGGGGCATTCCAGATGGCGGCGTCGGCCATCGCGTCGGCGGCCAGGATGTCGATCGACGCCTGGTCAAACCCGAGCGAGCGGAGCGACGGCCGCTGGTCGAGCGCGGCCAGGAGTGTCCGAAGCGCGGCGATCGCAGCTACCGCGCCGCTGGCATAGTCCTCCGTCGGCGATGCGGCCAGTAGGGCGACCCCGATCAGGGCCAGCTCTCGGTCGCGGAGACCTTGCTCGGCGGCGTAGAAGGCGAGCACCTCGGGCAGGACGATCGCCAACGCGGTGCCGTGCGCTAACCGGCCGCGTGTCCCGATGGCGTGGCCCAGCGCATGCACCAACCCCACGCCGGTCCCGCTGGCCTGTCCAAGGCCTGCCAGATGCGAGGCCATCAGGAGCTGCGAGCGTGCCTCGAGGTCGGTCCCGACGGCGACAGCCCGTGGCAGCCAGGCGCCGACCGTGCGGATGACCTGGAGCGCCAGCGCGTCGGCGTATGGGTTCGGATAGATGGACAGGAGCGACTCGATCGAGTGCGTCATGGCGTCGATGCCGGTGGCAGCCGTGGTCGCGGCCGGCAGCCCGACGGTCAGCGCCGGATCCAGGATCGTCCAGGCCGGACGGACGGAGGGATGACCGACGTAGTCCTTGCGCCCGGCCGATCCATCCGTGATGACGCCATACGTATTCGTCTCCGCGCCGGTGCCGGCGGTCGTCGGGACGGCGATGAGCGGCCCGGCGGGCGTGAGGTCGCCGCGGTGGTAGCCGAGGGCGTGGACGTCGCCGCCGTTGACCGCATGCAGGGCGATGACCTTGGCCGAGTCCATCGATGAGCCGCCCCCGACCGGCACGACGATCGTCCCCGGCGTCCCGAAGGCGACGAGCGCCTCGCTGCCGGCGAGGATCGATGTCGAGCCGGGGTTGGTCTCGACGTCCGTGAAGAGACCGACGGACAGGTCGGCGTCCTCGAGCACCTCGCGCACGCGATCGACGACGCCGGAGCGAAGCACGCCCGGGTCGCTGACGATGAAGGCGCGCCGACCATCGAGCTGCCGCACGAGCTCGGGCAGGGACTCGATGGCCCCGGCGCCGAAGCGCACTCGAGCCCTCAGCTGGAGCTCGAGCGTGCGGTCGGCGAGGTGCGCCACGTCAGCCAGCGCGCCCGACGTCGAAGCGCGACACCTCAGCGGACCTCGAGCACGACATCGACGCTTGTGTCGCGACGAACGGTCAGCCAGCGTCGACAGCCGAAGGCGTGGAACCATCGCTCGGTCGTCGGTCCGTCGGGATTCTCGAAGATCCAGACCTCGTCGAAGTCGCGCTCGTCAGGTTCGGTGATCGTCTCCGGGACGCCACGTCGTTCGCCGCCGAAGACGTACTCCTCGAGCGGCCGGCGGCCACAGCGGGGACAGTCGAGCCAGTGCATCAGCGTGTCCCCGCCGAACCCTGGTCGGCCAGCACGTGGTCGCGGCGGAAGCGGTCGAGCGCGAAGGGCGCGATCAGGTCGGGCGTCTGGCCCGTTGCGATGAGCTCGGCCATCGCCTCGCCGCCGGCCGGGATGGCCTTGAAGCCCCACGTCCCCCAGCCGGTCGTGACCAGGAAACCGTCGGTCGGGGTGAAGCCCATGATCGGGCTGTAGTCGGCCGAGATGTCGCAGCTGCCGGCCCACGTGCGCAGGATGCGCATCTGGCGCAGGAAGGGCAGCAGCTGCGTGATCTTCCAGCTGTAGCCGCGCAGCGCGCTGAACGAGGACAGCCGCGAATAGGACGGCTGCGAGTCGAACTCGGCGCCGATGAGCATCTGGCCGCGATCGGTCTGGGAGGCGTAGCACATCAGCTCGGTGCTGGCCACGATCGGCCCGAAGCCCTGGGCGTAGTCGTTGGTCACGAAGGCGTGCAGCGGATGGGTCCGGATGGGCAGGCGCACCCCGGCCATGGCGGCGATGGCGGTGATCCGACCCCCGACTGCGGAGAGGACGACGCCGGCACCGATGGGGCCGTCGGGGGTCTCGACGCCAACGACTCGCCCGCCGTCCAGGCGCAGTCCGCTGACCGGCGTGTGCTGGAGCAGGTCCACGCCGCGCTGCGAGGCGCCGGAGGCGTACGCCCAGGCGACCCGATCGTGGCGCGCGGTGGCCGCCTCGATGTGGTACGAGGCGCCCAGGATCGGGTAGCGGCCGCCGCCGGTCAGGTCCAGCTGCGGCACGAGCGCCTTGATCTGGGCCGGTGAGACCATCTCGGTCTTCGCCCCGCTGGCCTGGTTCATCAGGCAGCGCCCGCGTTCGGTGCGCATGGCCATCTCGGTGTGGGCCATCCACAGGATGCCCTTGGTCTGGTGGAGGATGGCGGCCCCGGTCTCCGCCTCCAGCTGCTGGTAGAGCTCGAGCGAGTGCTGATAGAAGCGGATCGCCCCTGGCAGGCCGTAGTTGGCGCGGATGATGGTCGTATTGCGGCCCGTGTTGCCCGATGCGATGTAGTCGGCCTCGAGGACGGCGACGTTGGTGATGCCATGGCGCGTCGCGAGGTGGTAGGCGGTCGACAGGCCGTGGCCGCCACCGCCGATGACGACGACGTCATAGGCCCCCTTCGGGGTCGCGGCCCAACGGATCGGGAGCAGGGAGCTCGTGTAGTCGCTCATCGCAGCCAGCCCAGCCGAGCGGCAAGCTCGCGCGCGTAGGCCTCGCTCGTATACAGGAACAGGAACGTGTCATCCAGGAGCCAGAGCTTGGCCGGCACGCCGGCGACGGCGCCCTGCGTGAAGGTCGGTCGCTCGACGGGAAGCGTCCAGTCGATGTGCGGCAGGATGTCGGCCAGCCGGCACCAGGTAGTGACGATGCCATGCTCTTCGACGACGATGGCGTGTTCGTCGTCGATGACGACCGAGGTCGAGCCCGGTGAGAAGGCCTCGTCGGCTGCGAAGCGGTGGACGGGCGCAGGTGTGTCGAAGTCGGTCGTCCAGGTCGCGCCGTCGATGGCCGCCGGATCGGCGACCACGTGCAGGCCGCGCACCGCCTTAAGCTCGGGCACGGTAACCCTCCGGGTCGTAGAAGGGCGTCGCCGCGACGATCGCCTCCCGCCCGTCGATCACGACACGATCGGCGAACGGGGCCCGCTTCTGCCAGCCGAGCATCACCGCCCTGCCCAGAAGGGGCGACGCCCAGCTGCCCGAGACGTGGCCGACAACCTGGCCGCCGACGACGATGGGGCTGCCCTCGGTCGGGGCCGGCCCGGGCATCGTGAAGCCGAAGAGGCACCGCTCGTCGGGCAGCTTGCCCGTTCGCTCCAGCGCGGCCCGGCCGATGAAACGCGGCTTCTCCGGGCGCACGGCCCAGTCCATGTTCAGCCGCCGCGGGGTCGTGTCGAGCTCGGTGTCCATGCCCACGATGACGTGGCCCTTCTCCAGCCGCAGCCCGAAGAGCGCCTGAAGCCCGTGCGGCCGGATGCCAAGGTCCGTGCCGAGGTCCATGAGTGCCTGCCACAGCTCTACGGACCGATCCACGGAGTGGTGCAGCTCGAAAGCCGCTTCGCCGGTGAACGAGAGACGCATCACGTGGCAGGGCACGCCCGCGACATCGGCATGGGCGTGGCCGAGGAAGCGTGGCTGGTCGGTCAGGCCGGCGCGGGCTAGAAGCTCCCCCGCGAGCGGGCCAGTGACATTGATGGCGGCCAGCGACATGGTCCGGTCGAGGACGTGGACGCGCAGGCCCCAGGTCTCGATCCAGTCGCGGATCCACATCTCGGCGTTGGCCGCACCGCCCGACGTGAACGTCAGCACGAAGCGGGTCTCCGACTCGCGCAGGATCATGCCGTCGTCCATGACGTGGCCACGCTCGTTGAGCAGCAGCGCGTAGCGCGAGCGCCCGGGCTTGATGTCCGCGACGTGGCAGGGGTAGAGCCACTCGAGGGCCTCGACCACGTCGGGGCCTGAGACGACGAGCTTGCCGAGCGTGCTGACGTCACCCAGCGAGACACCCTGACGCACGGCCCAGTACTCGGCCACCGCGTCGCCGTAGTGCCACGGCCGCCACCAGCCGCCGAAGCGGTCCATCCGCGCGCCGGCGGCCAGGTGGACCTCGTGCAGAGGCGTCTCGCGGAACGCGTCGACGGTCACGTCCGCGGCTGCCTCGGCGAGCGTGATCTGGCGCGATGCCGGCCGGGCCGTGAAGGGCGCCGGCACCTCGCCCGAGCGGGCCGCGATCCAGGCACGAACGTGCGGCAGGCAGGCGCCGCCCTGGCAGGTCCCGATGCCGGCCAGCGTCGCTCGTTTGAGCAGCTCGAGCTCCGTGAAGCCCTTCGACCACGCCTCGTCGAGGTTGGAGACCGTGACATCCATGCAGCGGCAGACGACGGTCGCTGGGTCGCTCGGCGATGGTGGCAGCGGATGCGCTTCGGCGGCCGCTCCGATCGCCCGCACGGACACCGACGGTCCGGCCATGCGCGCCAGCATGTCGCGGGGCGCCAGGCCGAGACCGACGATCGCGGTCCGGCAGGGCGTCGTCGTCTGCTCGCCTGTGGCGGGATCCGCGGTCACGACGGCGGTCAGCCGGCCTGCGCCGTCGCCCTCGAAGCGAACCAGCGCGCCGTCGACCGCCTCGCACGGCACGCCGACCGGAGGCGTCCCGACGGCGACCGCCTGCTCAAGAGCCAGGCCGGCAGCATGCAGGCGTTCCGCGGCCCTGGCCGTCACGATGCCGGCCAGGTCGCTGCCACGGCAGATCGGCTGGATCTCGGCCGCGCCGGTGGCGACGACGATCTCGCCAGCGCCAACGTGCAGCATGCCCTCGGGCGTCCGGGCCACGACCGTCAGGCCCGGGTAGATGGCCACGACCTCACGGCCATCGTCGGCGTCGAGGAGCATGACGTCGCGCCCGGCCGCCTCCGCCTCCGCGATGGCTCGCTGGCCCGCCGCTCCGCCGCCGATGACGACGACCTCCACATCATGGCGCTCGACGGCGATCTCAGGGCCGAGCGGCGCCCGCGTGGCATCCGTGCCGTCGACGACCGGCAGCGCGGGCAGCGTACCGGCCGGATGGCGATCGATGGCGAGACCTGGGCGCGACTTGACCTGGCAGGTCCGGACGTAGGCCACGCCGTCGACGGTCGCGAGGCAGTTGCCGCAGTCGCCGGCCAGGCACAGGGTGCCGCCACGGCCGGGCACCTCGCCGCTCCGCAGGATCGCGATCGCCACCGAGTCGCCGGCTACGAAGGGGACGGGTCGACCGTCGACGACGAGCCGGCCGCCGGTGGCCTGATCGCCCGTTGCCTGATCGCTCACTGCCGCATCCGCAGGCCCTGCGGGTCGAAGAGCGGCTCGGGCTGGAGCCGCGCCGGCCGTCGCCGGCCGATGATCTCGATCTCGAAGCCCCGGCCGCCGGGCCCGTCCGGCGTCGCCACCTCGGACGGCACGTAGCCCAGGGCGATCGACCGCTTGACGTGGTGTCCGAAGCCGCCGGAGGTGACCCAGCCGACGACGGCGCCGTCGTGCCAGATGGGCTCGTCACCGATGACGTCGGCAGGATCGTCCGGATCGGGCTCGACGACGAAGGCGCACAGGCGCCGCTTGGGGCCGCCGGCGGCCAGCTCGGCCTCATGGGCGGCGCGACCGATGAAGTCGTGATCGAGCCGGAGGTAGCGTGTGATGCCCGCTTCGAGCGGCGTGTAGATCGGCCGGTACTCGCGGAACCAGGTCCCGTAGCTCTTCTCGAGCCGCAGCG
This sequence comes from uncultured Chloroflexia bacterium, assembly GCA_963833535.1. Taxonomy (GTDB): domain Bacteria; phylum Chloroflexota; class Limnocylindria; order Limnocylindrales; family CSP1-4; genus CSP1-4. Next base: position 80,927 of record CAWHYC010000003.1, read on the forward strand.
ACATCAGCGCGCGCATCCCGAACAGCCGCAGCCCGTGCGGCTCGCCGGCGGCCACGATCCGGTCACAGAGCCCCTGCTGATATTCCGGCGCGACCCACAGCTCGTAGCCGAGATCGCCGGCGTAGTTGATGCGCCCCAGGTGGACGGGGATCATGCCCATGTCCACGCGCCGGAACGACATGAACGGGAAGGCCTCTGTCGAGAGGTCGAAGTCAGGCGCTACCGCGGACAGGACGTCGCGCGAGCCGGGGCCGGCCACGGACAAGCCGGTCAGGTCGAGCCCGAGGACCTCGAAGCGGACGCTGCCATCGGCGGGCAGGTGGTGACGGAGCCAGCGCGAGTGATGGACCTCGGCCGGCAGCGAGCCGAAGAGATAGAAGGTCTCGTCTTCGGTCGGTCGGGCGACCGTGAACTCGCCGACGATGCGGCCCTGGTCGTTGAGCATCGCCGTCAGCGTGATCCGCCCCACGGCCGGTATCCGCGCCGTCAGCAGCGACGCGAGCCAAGCCTCGGCGCCTGGTCCCGTGACGCGGTACTTGGCGTAGTTCGAGATCTCCGTCATCCCGACCCGCTCGCGCACGGCGGCCACCTCGCGGGCGACCTGGTGCCAGGCGTTCGAGCGGCGGAACGTGACATCCTCGCGGGGCTCCTTGCCGGGCGCCTGGAACCAGAGCGCGTGCTCCAGTCCGAAGGTCGCCCCCCAGACCGCGTTGGCGGCCGTCAGGCGGTCGTGGATGGGCGTCGTGAGCAGCGGCCGCGCCGCCGGCAGCTCCTCGTTGGGGAAGGTGATCCGGAAGCGGCGTCGGTAGTTCTCCTGGACCTTGGCGTTCGTGTAGCCCAGCGTGGCGTAGTCGCCGTAGCGAGCGACATCCATGGCCCAGATGTCCATGCCGCTGTCGCCGTCGTCACCGGCCGCCATCCAGGTCGCCAGGGCGAGGCCGACGCCGCCGCCCTGCGAGAGGCCGGCCATCACGCCGCAGGCGACCCAGTAGCCGCGCAGGCCACGGATCGGGCCGACCAGCGGGTTGCCGTCGGGCGAGAAGGTGAACGGGCCATTGACGACCTTCTTGATGCCGATGGTGCCCATGGCCGGGTAGTGCGCGAAGGCGACCTGCAACTCCGGCGTGATGCGCTGCAGGTCGGGCGTCAGGAGCTGGGAGCCGAAGTCCCAGGGTGTCTGCTTCGGGGACCACGGCACGCACGCCTGCTCGTACGTGCCAAGGAGCATCGCGCTGCCCTCCTGGCGGATGTAGATCTCGCCCGAGAAGTCGAGCGCCATGGGCATCTCGTGGCCGGTCCGGGCGACGTAGTCGGCGACCTCGGCCATGGGCTCGGTCAGCAGGTACATGTGCTCCATGGCCAGGACCGGGAGCTCGAGGCCGACCATCCGCCCGACCTCGCGCGCCCACAGCCCACCGCAGTTGACGACGTGCTCGGCGTGGATCGAGTCCCCGCTCTCGAGTCGGACATCCCAGCTGCCGTCCGAGCGCTGACCTAGCCCGACGACGGGTGTCTGCTGGTGGACCTCTGCCCCAGCCAGCTGGGCGCACTTGACGTACGCGCGGGTGACGCCGGTCGGGTCGACGTGCCCCTCGACCGGGTCGTACAGCGCGCCCACGAAGTACTTCGGATCGAGGAGCGGAAAGAGGTCGCGGGCCTCGGTCGCCGAGATGAGGTCGAGCTCCATGCCCAGGTACCGCCCGCGGGCCTGGGCAAGGCGTAGGAAATCCATGCGCACCTCGGTGTCGGCCAGCATCAGGCCGCCCGGCAGATGGATGGAGCAGTCCTGGCCGCTGACCCGCTCGATCTCCTCGTAGAGCTGGATCGTGTATTGCTGGAGCCGGGCGACGTTCGGGTCGCCGTTGAGCGTGTGCATGCCGCCCGCCGCGTGCCATGTCGAACCCGCCGTCAGCTCGCGACGCTCGAGGAGCATGACGTCGGTCCAGCCCAGCTTGGTCAGGTGATACAGGACGCTGGCGCCGACGACGCCACCGCCGATGACGACGACCCGGGTGTCCGACTTCAACGGTTCGATCCCTCATTGGGGGGCAGACCGACCGGCACGCGAGCCCCGATGCCATGGTGCCCACCGCCCGCGCGTAGCATGTCAGAACGGGGCGTCGGTCGACGGGGAGGGGAGCGCATGGAGGGGCAAAGCAGGCCCGGATCGTTCGGTCTCGGCGGCCCCGAAGGACTCCGGATCACCACGGCTCGGACGGCCGACCTGAGGCCCGCGGAACGAGCCGAGATCGTCGACCTCTGCTCGTGGGCGCACGGCGTGGACTTCAGTCAGCTCTTCTCGTTCCTGCCACCCGATGGCCTCCACGTCATCGCGCGCACCGACGCCGAGCTGGTCGGCCACGCCGTGATCACGACCCGCTGGCTCCAGCCCGGCGGATCGCCGTTCCTCCGCTGCGCCTACGTGGACGCGGTCGCCACGGCGCCGACCCACCAGCGCCATGGGATCGGCGGCGCGGTCATGCGCAGGCTGGCGGAGGCCGCAGACGTGGACGGGTACGAGATCGGCGGACTCGAGTCCGAGCTGCGCGGCTTCTACGAGCCGCTGGGCTGGGAGCGGTGGCGCGGCGCTCGGGCAGCGCAGACCGACGCCGGGCCGGTCGCAACGCCCGACGAGGAGGGGGTCTTCGTCCTGCGTCTGGCACGCACGCCACCGCTCGATATCGACGGGCCGCTGATCGTCAAGGCCGATGGGCGATCCTGGTGACCGGCTCGCAACGACGGCCAGCCTAGGCCTGGTCCTCGACCTCCGAAAGGGGGCCACGCGCGACCTCATCGAACGGCGGCCCTCCGAAGTGGTCCCAGCACTTCGCGTGGAACCACTCGCCGGCCAACCACTGCTCGACCCTCTCGCCAGAGGCATCCTCACGGCGGTCGACCTTCACCGTTCGAACCACGGTGTCCGCGGGCCGGAGCAGCGCCCCACAGCTGTAGCACGGATGGACGACGTCGCTCATGGGTCGATTCTCGTACCGTTGGTTCAGGCCGACAAGACCGCCGTTCGGACTAGTTCGGCAGGCGAGGTGCCGTCGTCGTGGGCACCGGCCTAGTAGTCGGTCGGGACCCCGCCCTCTGCGACGCGCCGAGCGACGAACGCGTCGAGCTCCTCGCGGATCGCCGGATCCATGGTCGGGGGCTGATACGCGGCCAGCAGCTCCTTCCAGATCCCATTGGCCTTGCCGAACGCTTCGGGGCTGCCGGCTTCCTGCCAGGATTCCCAGTTGCGCCAGTCGCTGAGCATCGGCTTGTGGAAGGCGGTCCGGTAGCGGGCCTGCGTGTGGGCGGCGCCGAAGAAGTGGCCGCCCGGGCCGACCTCGCGCATCGCGTCGAGACCGAGCGTCTCCTCGTCCACGACCGGCGGCTCCAGGAAGGCCGCGACCATGCCCAGCAGCTCGGCGTCGAGGATGACCTTCTCGAAGCCGGCGTGGAGGCCGCCCTCCATCCAGCCGGCGCCGTGCATCAGCATGTTGACGCCGCCCATGATCGCGCCCCACAGCGAGAAGACGCTCTCGTATGCGGCCTGGGCGTCGATGGCGTTGGCAGCGCAGACGTTCGACGAGCGGTACGGCACGTTGTAGCGGCGGGCCAGCTGCCCACCGACCATCGCTGTCCGCATGTACTCCGGCGTGCCGAAGGCGGGCGCCCCCGACTGCATATCCACGTTGCTGGTGAAGCCGCCGTAGACGACCGGCGCACCGGGCCGCACGACCTGGGTCAGGACCATACCCGCCAGCGCCTCGGCGTTCTGCTCGACGAGCGCCCCGGCCAGGGTCACGGGCGCCATGGCGCCGGCCAGCGTGAAGGGCGTCATGACGATGACCTGGTTGCGCCGTGAGTACTCCAGGATGCCCTGCAGCATCGGGCTATCGAGGCGGAGGGGCGAGCTGGAGTTGATGACCGTGAAGATCGATGGCTCACGCTCGAGCGTAGCGTCGTCCACGCCTCGCGCGATGCGCACCATCTCCAGCGCATCGATGTTCCGCTGGCGCCCGAGCGAGTAGGCGTGGATCGGCTTGTCGGCCAGGGTCAGCAGGTCGTGGACGGCGTACAGGTGGCGGACAGACGGATGAAGGTCGATGGGCTCGACCGGGTAGCCGGCGAAGAAGTGGACGACGTTTAGCATCTGGAGCAGACGGATGAGGTCCTGGTAGTCGGCCCGGTTGCCGACCCGTCGCCCGCCATCGGCCGAGAAGACGTTGGGAGCGCTGGCGACCGAGCCGAAGGCGACGCGGTCACCGCCGATGGACAGGTCGTGGTCCGGGTTCGTGGCATGCAGCGTGAACGTGGCGGGCGCCGTCTGGATGCGCTCGAGGACGAAGGCACGGTCGAAGTGGACGCGCTGCGTGCCCGGATCGACCGTCGCGCCGGCGGCGACCAGCAGGTCACGCGACTCGGGCTCGAGGAAGTCCATGCCGATCTCCTCGAGAACCTGCAGCGAGGCGAGGTGGATCGATTCCAGCTCATCGGCCGAGAGGACTTCGGTCGGGCGATAGGGGAGTCGCAGCTGGGCCCAGGCGGGCTGCTCCGGCAACCGGCTCCGAGGGCCGGTCTCGCGGCCGCCCCGGCGGCGGTGTGCCGGCTCGGCCTCCGTCAGCGGCCGATCCTCCGTCATCGTCGGGTCATCCGTCCGAGAGATCGAACCAGGTCGTCTTGAGCTGGGTGTAGCCGTCGAGGGCGTGGACCGACTGGTCGCGCCCGAAGCCCGACTGCTTGTAGCCACCGAATGGGACGGTGATGTCGCTGGTGTCGAAGGTGTTGACCCAGACCACGCCGGCCCGGATCGCCCGAGCCAGCCGATGCGCCTTGTTGAGGTCGTGCGTCCAGATGCCAGCCGCCAGGCCATACGGGGTGTCGTTGGCGATGGCCAGGGCGTCGGCCTCCTCCTCGAACTCGGTCACCGTCAGGACCGGCCCGAAGATCTCCTCGCGGGCCACGCGCCAGCGGTTGTCGACGCCGTCGAGGACGGTCGGCTCGATGTAGAAGCCACCGGTCTCGGTCCGCACCCGCTGCCCGCCGCTGGCGACCCTCGCCCCCTCACGGACGCCGAGGTCGACGTAACCGAGCACCTTGTCGAGCTGCCGGGCGTCGATCATCGCGCCCAGGCGAGTCTCCGGATCGAGCGGCTCGCCGGGCGCCATCTCGCGGCCCAAGGCGGCGATGCGCTCGACGAGCTCCTCGCGCACGCTGCGATGGACGACCAGGCGCGAGCCGGCGTTGCAAGTCTGGCCGCTGTTGTAGAAGATGCCCAGCGCGATGGCTGAGGCGGCCACCTCGAGATCGCCGCAGTCGGCGAGCACGACCTGCGGGCTCTTGCCGCCCAGCTCCAGCGTGATGACCTTGATGTCGGTCTCGCCGATGTCGCGCATCAGCGAGCGGGCGACCTCCGTCGAGCCGGTGAACGCGACCTTGTCGACGCCCGGATGCCGCGCCAGGGCGGACCCGACCACCGCGCCGGGGCCGGTGACGACGTTGAGGACGCCCTCCGGCAGGCCGGCCTCGATGGCCAGCTCGGCCAGGCGCAGCGCCGTCAGGGGCGTCTGCGAGGCGGGCTTGAGGACGACGGTGTTGCCCGTCGCCAGGGCCGCGCCGACCTTCCAGGCGGTGATGATGAGCGGGTAGTTCCAGGGCACGATGGCGGCCACCACGCCGATCGGCTCGCGGGTGACCAGCGACAGCGCGCCGGGCCCGGTCGGTCCGACCTGGCCGTAGACCTTGTCGATGCACTCGCCGAACCACTGGAAGGTCGCAGCCGCGGAGGGCACGTCGACGGCCAGCGTGTCGCGGATGGGCTTGCCGCCGTCGAGCGCCTCGAGCAGGGCGAGCTCATCGAGATGCTCGCGGATGAGGTCGGCCAGGCGGAGCATGACGACCTTGCGTTCCTCGGGCGCCTGGTCCGACCAGCGGCCGTCGTCGAAGGCCACGCGCGCCCCGCGGACCGCTCGATCGACGTCCTCGAGGCCACCTTCGGCGACCTGCCCGATGACCGAACCATCGCGACCGGCGATGTCCGCGTAGGTCTGGCCGCTGGCGGCCGGCTGCTGACGACCGTCGATGAACATGTCGGCGGCCGGGTGAACGGCGGCCGCCCGCGCGATCCAGTCACTGGCCGTGAGCTCCGGCGTCGTCATGCTGCGTACCTCGTGATGGCCGCCTCATCGAGGATGGCGCCGATGCCCGGTCGAGCCGGCACATGCAACAGCCCGTCGCTGTCGGGCCGGATGGCCTCGGCCAGGAAGGCGTCCCGGCGCTCGGGCGTCCAGTCGGGCGGATCGTAGGGGAACTCGATGAACGGGCCGCCGCCGACGCCGGCCGCCACGTGCAGGTTGGCCAGCAGGCCGATCCCGTTGGTCCAGGTATGCGGCGTGAACCAGCGGTTGCGGGCCAATGCCAGCTCACCCAGTGTGCGGCTGCGGAGCATGCCCGCGGCCAGGACGGCGTCGGGCTGGTAGACGTCGAAGGCGTCCGCATCGAGCGCTGCCAGCGACTCCGCGAACGTGCGCGTCATCTCGCCGCCGGCGACGCGGATCCAGGGCGCCGTAGCGCGCAGGGCGGCCAGCCCGCGCAGGTCGGTGCCGAGCAGCGGTTCCTCGACCCACAGCACGCCGTGCTCGGCTAGCAGCGTGGCGATCCGCCTGGCGGCGACCGGATCGAGCGACGCGCTCGTGTCGCCGGCCATCCGCCAGCCCTGGTTGAGGTCGACCATGATGGCCATCGTCTCGCCGATCGCCACGCGGGTCGCGACGACGGCGGCCAGTCCGTCCTCGAGGTGGCGCGGGTCGATGCGGATCTTGAGCGCGCGGAAGCCCTCCTCACGCAGCCGCAGCGCAGCCTCGGCGCGCTCGGATGCCGGCCGCAGGACGGCGCACGATGCGTAGGCCGGGATGGCGTCGACCGCGCCACCGAGGAGCGTGGCCACCGGCAGATCGGCGACCTGGCCGGCGATGTCCCACAGTGCGACCTCCAGCGGCCAATAGCGGCCGGCGTGGAAGTCGATCGTCTCGAGGGCCCGCACATGGCGCGCGATGGCCAGCGGATCCTGGCCCAGGAAGAGGTGCTCGAAGGCCTCGAAGCCATCCATCGTGTCGCCCGATCCGAGACCGACCACGCCCTCGTCGGTCTCGACGCGCACCAGCGTCACGGCGAAGCTCGTCCGCGGTACGGGATCCCAGGCGGCCGGGAAGGGTGGCTCGAGAGGCACGCGCAGGCGCTGTAGTCGGATGGCGCTGATCTTCATCGACCGCGCCAGTATCGCCGACGAGGTCGCGTGCGGTACATTCGCCCGACCCGATCCCGCAGGGAGCCCGCTGTCGATGGCCGACCAGCCCGCCCACCGCGCCGCCGTCGTCGAGTTCGAGCACGTCACCAAGCGCTACGACGCGCCCGCACCGACCAAGGGCAAGCCGCCGGCGCCGACACCCGGCGCCGTGAACGACCTCTCGCTGGTCGTGCCGGCCGGCAAGATCTGCGTCTTCGTCGGCCCCTCCGGCTGCGGCAAGACGACCTCGCTCAAGATGGTCAACCGGATCATCGAGCCGACCAGCGGCCGCATCCTCATCGATGGCGTGGATGCCGCCACGCGCGACGTGACCGATCTGCGCCGCAGCATCGGTTACGTCATCCAGCAGGTGGGCCTCTTCCCGCACCAGACGATCGGCGACAACGTGGCCACGGTGCCGCGGCTGCTGGGCTGGACGAAGGAGCGCCAGGCAGCGCGATCTGAGGAGCTCCTTGCGCTCGTCGGCCTGGCGCCCGACAAGTACCGCGATCGCTTTCCCAGCCAGCTCTCGGGCGGCGAGCGGCAGCGCGTCGGCGTCGCGCGGGCGCTGGCCGTCGACCCCCCGATCATGCTCATGGACGAGCCCTTCGGCGCTGTCGATCCCATCGTCCGTGAGCGGCTCCAGAACGAATTCCTGCGCCTCCAGGAGGAGCTCGCCAAGACCATCCTGTTCGTGACCCACGACATCGATGAGGCCATCAAGATGGGCGACCTGGTGGCGGTCTTCCAGGATGGCGGCGTCCTGGCGCAATTCGGCACGCCGGCCGACATCCTGTCGAACCCGGCTTCCGAGTTCGTGGCCAGGTTCGTGGGTGAGGATCGCGGCCTCAAGCGCCTCGCACTCAACCGGGTCGGCGACCTCGAGCTCGTGGCACCGACCATCGCGCGGGCCGGCGACGACGCGGCCGAGGCGCGGCGACGCGCCGAGGCCGATCCATTTGGCTACCTGCTCATGGTCGACGATGCCCAGGCGCCCGTCGGTTGGGTCGCTGCCGCCGACATCCCGGCGACCGGTTCACTCGACGCTGCCCTGGCAAACCCGGTCTCGCCGCTTGTCAGCCGTCGGACGACGCTCAAAGACGCGCTCTCGATGATGCTCGACGCCGACGTGCAGGCGGCCGTCGTCGTCGATCGCGCGGGCGCCGTGCAGGGCATCATGACCGTCGATCGGGTGGCTCGCCTGATGCGAGAGGGTGAGCACGGCCGTTCGTTCGGCATCTTTGGCGACGTCGCCGACGAGACCGAGGGAGCCGACGCCGAACCAGCCGAGACTACCGCCGGGGCCTGAGGACGGACGTGGACGCTCGCGAGCAGTTCATCGACTGGAACTGGATCTTCACGCATCTCGACGACATCGCCGTGCGCCTCTGGCAGCACATCGGGCTGACGCTCATCCCGGTCACGGTGGGCATGGTCGTCGCCGTGCTGCTCGCCATCTGGTCGGTCCGGCGACCCCGTGTCTATGGCCCGATCACGGCCATCAACGGGCTGCTCTACACGATCCCCAGCATCGCGGCATTCGCCATCGTGCGGCCGATCTTCGGGCTCTCGCTGCTGACCGCGATCATCCCGCTGACCGCGTACACGTTGCTCATCCTCGTGCGCAACAACGTGTCTGGTCTGCAGGCCGTGCCACCAGACGCGGTGGAGGCCGCGACGGGCATGGGCTACACCGATCGACAGCGGCTACGTGCGGTCGAGCTGCCGTTGGCCATCCCGTTGATGATGACCGGCCTCCGGTTGGCCACGGTGACGACGGTCGGCCTGGCGACCGTGGCGGCCATCCTCGGGGAGTCGTTCGGCGGCTTGGGCCAGTTCCTGACCGAGGGCTTGCAGACGTTCTTCCCGACCAAGATCTACGTCGGCGCAGTGCTCTCGGTCGCGCTCGCCATCACCTTCGACTTTCTCATCGTTCGCCTCGAGCGGCGCCTGACGCCATGGATCCGCGCCCGGGAAGCCCGCGAGTGATCGGGCAGATCGCCGCCTGGTTCCTGGACCCCGCCAACTGGCTGGGCGAGACGGGGGTGCCCAACCGCCTCGTCGAGCACCTCTTCATCGCTGGTCTGGCGGTGGTCGTCGCCGGGCTCATCGGCCTGCCCATCGGGCTCTATATCGGCCACACCGGGCGCTTGGTGGGCCTGGCCGTCAACACCGCCAACATCGGGCGGGCTGTGCCGTCGTTCGCGCTGATGGTCGCCATCCTGCCGATCTCGCTGGCCCTCGCGCCCGTCTTGGGATATTCGCCGCAGGTCGGGCTTCGCCTCATCCCTATCTTCCTGGCGATGCTCCTGCTCGGCATCCCGCCTATCCTCGTGGCCGGATACGCGGGCCTGCGGGCCGTGGACCGTGACCTGATCGAAGCCGGTCGCGGCATGGGCATGACGGCCCGCCAGATCCTCCGACGCGTGGAGCTGCCCCTGTCCATCGCCGTCATCATCGGCGGCTTCAGGACCGCGACGCTGCAGGTCATCGCCACGGCGACCATCGGTGCCGTCCTCTCGTACGGCGGCCTGGGCCGCTTCATCGTCGACGGCCTTGCCCGCGGTGAGCCGCCGCGGATCTTCGCCGGCGCCATCCTGGTCGCCATCCTTGCCCTCGGCGTCGATGCCATCCTGGCGCTCGTCCAGCGCGCGCTGACCCCCAAGGCGCTGCGTCAGAAGGTCGAAGGCAGCCGAGCGATGACCGAGGCCATCGATCCGCTGCTCGAGGCCGGCGTCTCCGGATCCTGAGCCGGCTCGACCGCGGTGGCCCGTCTGCGATAAGGTAGGCCGACCGACCGTGGGAGGAGCGGTCAGGCGTCCCCCAGCGATCGCCCTCTTATCTTGAAAGGAGTCCCGACTGTGCGGAAGACCCGCTTGATCGCCGTCCTGTCCATGATGACGATCTTCCTGGCCGCCTGCGGAAGCACCGGCGGTGGCAGCAAGGCCGACATCAAGATCGGCTCGGACAACTTCTACGAGTCGAAGCTGATGGCCGAGATGTACGCCCAGGTCCTCGAGAACGCGGGCTACAAGGTCACCCGAAATCTCGGCCTTGGCTCGCGCCTCGAGCGCCAACCGGCCTTCGAGCAGGGCCAGGTCGACCTGGTGCCCGAGTACGTCGGCTCCGGCCTCGGCTATTACAACAAGTCCAATCCCACGGATGCGACCACGCCCACGGGTGACGGAGAGGCCAATAAGGCTGCCCTGCAGGGCGTCCTCGATACCAAGGGCGCCGACGGCGGCAAGTTGGCCACCGTCCTCGCCATCACGCCCGCCCAGGATCAGAACGCTGCCGTCGTCCGACCCGACACCGCGACGAGCCTGAACCTCGCCAAGATGAGCGACCTGGCGGCCGTCCAGGACCAGCTCAAGTGGGGCCTGCCGGCGGACTGTGACAACAACTCGCTGTGCAAGGGCGCGCTCGAGCAGTACGGCATCACGTATCCGCCCAAGCAGCGCGAGGCGCTCGACGCTTGCGACGCCCCGATCGCCGAGGCCCTCAAGGGCAAGGCCGTCGACTTCGCCTGGCTCTGCTCCACCCAGCCGGCCATCCTCGTCAACGGCTTCACGATGCTCGAGGATGACAAGAAGACCCAGCCCGCGGACAACATCGCGCCGGTCGTCCGACAGGACTATCTGTCCAAGGTGGACGCCACGGCGTTCGCGGCCCTGCTCGACGCCGTCTCGGCCAAGATGACGACCGAGCAGCTCCTTGCCCTCGGCGTCAAGGTCGCCGTCGACAACCAGGATCCGGCCGACGTGGCCAAGGAGTGGCTGACAGCCAACGGGCTGCTCAGCAAGTAGGACATCCGAGTCCTCGCGATCAACGGGGAGACCCGCCCGGTGACGGGCGGGTCTCTCCACGCCATCGACCCGGGATGCTCGCTCCGGGCCTCCCACCCGTGATGCCGCCTGCCACGCTGGACGCCATGACCACCGCCCGAGATCGCCCGCCAGAGGAAGCCCCCGAGGACACGTCCTTCGCGCGCGGCCTGCGCGTCTTCCTGACCATCGCCGACCGCGGTCTCGTCCGCGCCGATGAGCTGGCGACGCTGCTCGAGACGCCGCTTTCGACCGTCTACCGCTACCTGCGCACGCTGACCGAGTTCGGCTTCGTCGACCGGCGCGACGGCGCCTACCAGCTCGGGCCGCGGCTGCTCGTCGGCGGTGGTTCGATCGTCAGCACCGAGCAGCTCATCCGCCGCGCCGACCCCATCCTGGCCATGCTGGCGGCCGAGTCGGGCGAGACGGCGGTCCTCTTCCGGCGCGTCGGCCTGGCGTCGGTCTGCCTGCACCAGCAGCCTTCGCGACATCCGCTCCGCGTGGTGCCCGAGACGGGCAGCTCGGCACCGCTCGGTATCGGCGCTCTGGGGCGAGTCTTGCTGGCATACGCGCCACCGGATGTCCAGGACGAGGTCCTTGGAGCGGATCCCGCGACGTCATCAGACGACTCTGTCGACGGGCCGGCCCACGCCGCCGGCAACGCCCAGGCCCAAGACCTGGCGGCCATCGTCGCCAATGGCTATGCCGTGACGGAAGGTGAGTTGATCCGGGGCAGCGTGAGCATCGCGGTGCCGGTCCTTCGCGACGACGGCATCGTGGCGGCGGTGGGTGTCATGGCACCGACGGCCCGAGCATCGGTGGCCTGGCGCAGCCGGGCATCCGGGCTGGTCGTCGCCGCCGGCGGCGCGCTTGGACGCGCGCTCCACTCCGCGGAGTAGGCGCGCCGGCGACCCGATCGCGCAGCCGCTCCGGTGGTGGCTCAGCAAGGTCGCTGCAGCGGAGACCCGAGTGCCACGATATGGCGACTGTACTTCTTACCCGTTGACAATCGGGACGAACTACCTATGCTCGGTGGTCGATGGATGCGCTCGACCGGCTCCAGCCGATCTCGGAACGCTACGCGACGCTGCCCATCGAGGATGCCTTCGATTGGTCGGCCGTCGGCCGTCAGCTCGGGGTGGGGGAGTGGTACCTGGTGGCCTTTCGGTCGGTGCGCCGTCCCGGGGCCGACGAGGATCGGCTGACCGCCTTCGACGAGGCTGCCCACACTGAAGCCGCCGGCGCGCCGGGCTTCGTCCACTACTTCAAGGGCCCATCGGCGGACGATGGCTCGTGTCTCTCGTTCTGCATCTGGACCGGCCGCGCCGAGGCCAGGGCGGCGGCCGGCCGACCGGATCACACCATGGCGGTCACCCTGCTCAACGAGATGTACCAGGAATACCGCCTGGAGCTCATGCGCATGCGCGGATCTGCCGACGGCCGACTGACGTTCGAGCCCTACGATCGGCCGGGCCACACTGCGCCGTCCGCCGACGCCAGCCAGGCTGCCTGATCTGACCGACTGCCGGCCGCCGACCCGGGTGGCGGCGGCACGACGACCGCGATGATCGAGGCTCAGTCGCCTCGGATGCGAGCGACCCAGAGGATGCCGGCCACGGTCTTGGCATCCGCGAAGTCGCCCCGCTCAGCAGCCGCGATGGCCTCGCGCCATGGCATGCGCACGAGATCGAGCCGCTCGTCGGGCTCCGGCCCGGCGTAGCCGTCGATCGGCGAGAGGTCGGTGGCCAGGTAGAGGGTCATCGCCTCGCTCGCGAACCCCGGCGCCGTCCAGAACATGCCCAGGCGACGCCAGGTCGCCGCGTGGTAGCCGGTCTCCTCGCCAAGCTCCCGCGGCGCCGCGATCGCCGGATCCTCGATGCTCCCGTCGGCCTCGCGGTCGAGTGTCCCGGCGGGGATCTCGAGCAGGATCTGACTCGCGGCCAGCCGATATTGACGGACGAGGAGCAGGTCGTCGTCTACGAAGGCGACCACGGCCACGGCGCCGGGGTGCTCGACGATGTCACGCACGTGGCGGCCGCCATCGGGATCCTCGACGGTGTCGACGCGAAAGGTCACGTAGTTGCCGCGGTGGACGACCCGCGACTCGACGATGGTTTCGTGGAGGCGTTGTTCGGACATCGCTGGAGCATACCGGCCGCACGCCCGAGCCGGCATGCTGGCGCGCTGGCGACGCGGTGCTCCGGCGCCGAAGGTCCCATGATCGACCGGGACCTCCTTCCCATTTCGTCCCGCTCTCTGGCTTCCGATGATGACCTCCCAGTCTCGGCGCAGTGTCTCCGGGGCCGGCGGAACTGGTGACAACGTCGGGTATCGGAGGTCGGGTACATGAACAGGGACCAGGTCAAGGCGCTCCTCTACCGCGTGGCGCCGCTCTTCGTCTTCGCCGTCCTGGTGGTTCACAAGAGCTGGCGCTGGTAGCACCGCAACGTCATCCAGACGACCCGATGGCGCGCCGAGAGGCGCGCCATCTTCGTTTCCGGGCCGGTTCGGCTCGGGATCCATGTTCGGTGGCCTGACAAACTAGGGCGCGACACCAGCGCTTGACACGGTCCGCTAGGATGACTTTGTCCACATCCTGGGCAAAGTCCGATGAGGTCCGATGGGCCGTCCCGCGCGAGCCACTCACCAGCACACGCGCGCCTATAACGCTGGCCTGGTCCTGCGCACCGTGTACGACCTGGGACCCATCAGTCGGGCTGACGTCGCGCGCCAGACCGGGCTCACCCGGACCTCTGTCGGCGAGATCGTCGGGGGGCTGATCACGGATGGCCTCGCCGCGGAGGTCGGCCGCGGACCATCCAGCGGGGGGAAGGCTCCGATCCTCGTCCAGGTCGTCGACGACGCGCGATCCATCGTCGCCCTCGACCTGGGCGAGAGCTTCACCGGCGCCGTCGTCAACCTCCGCGGCGATATCCGCGCGACGGTCGAGGTGGAGGTCGGCGATGCCAACGGCGATGCCGCGTTAGCGCTCGTCTTCGACCTCGTCGACGGCCTGATGAGCGAGGTGCCGGGCGTCCTGCTCGGCATCGGCGTCGGTACACCGGGTATCGTCGACACGGCCTCGGGCACCATCCACAGTGCCGTCAACCTCGACTGGCAGGAGCTCCCGCTGGGACGCCTGCTCTCTGAGCGCTACGGCGTGCCGGTGGCCGTCGCCAACGACACACGGGCCGCGGCCATGGCCGAGGCGCTCTTCGGGGTCGGCGGCATGGCTGACAACCTGGTGGCCATCAAGGTCGGCCGAGGCATCGGGGCCGGTGTGGTCATCGGCGGCGAGCTGTTCCATGGCGACGGATCCAGTGCCGGCGAGATCGGCCATACGGTCGTCGTGGACGATGGCGCGGCCTGTCGCTGCGGCCGGTTCGGATGCCTCGAGACGGTCGCCAGCTCGCGCGCCATCGTGCGCCGCGCGCTCGAGGCGGCGAACGAAGCGCCGGGCTCCTGGCTGGGACGCCGCCTGGCCGAGCACGGCGATCTCCAGCTCGACGACGTCGTCGCGGCCGTGGAGGCGGGCGACGAATCGGCCCGGCTCGTCGCCGTCTCCGCTGGTCGCTACCTTGGCGGCACGGTCGCCGCCCTGGCCTCGGCGCTGGACATCGAGCGGATCGTCCTTCTCGGCACCGTCACCTGCCTTGGCGAGCCATGGCTGGCGGCGGTCCGCGAGGAGGCCAGCCGGCGCTCCCTGCCCTCCATCGGCGCTCGCACGCGCATCGAGATCACGACCTCGCGCGGCAACGAGACGGTGCAGGGCGCCGCCGCCCTGCTGTTGACGGGTCAGCTCGGCCTGAGCATCGCCCGATGAGCGGGCCAGAGCTGCTCGTCGGGGTCGATGTCGGTGGCGCGAAGCCGGCCGTCCTGATCGTCGACCGCGAGACAGCCGCCATCGGCCGCAGCGGGAAGTTGGTTGCCGGCGTCGACGTCGGCGGCACCACGACATCGATCGTCATCACCGACGATCTGGACCGCATCCTGTACGAGCATGTCGCGCCAACGGACCGCTCGTCGCTCGTCGGCCAGATCGCCGGTCTGGTCGATGACGGTCGCCGGGAGCTGGGGCGGGACCTGGCCGCGGTCGGGGTCGCCGTGCCGGGCCACGTCGACCCTGAGGCTGGGTCGGTCAGCATGGCCGTCAACCTTGGCATCACCCACCTGCCGCTTGGCCCGCTGCTGCAGACGGAGCTCGCAGTACCGATCTTCGTCGAGCACGATGCCCGCGCGGCGGTGCTCTGGCTGAGCGAGCAGGCGGCGGAGGGGTCGGCCCGTTCGCCGGCGAGCGTCGCCTTCCTGGCCATCGGGACCGGCATCTCGGCCGGCATCGCCCTCGACGGATCGCTGCTCCGAGGCGACAACGGCTTCGCAGGTGAGGTGGGCCACGTCGTCGCCGATCCGGAGGGAGCCGTCTGCGCCTGCGGTCTGCGGGGCTGCCTGGAGACGGTCGCCGCCGGTCCGGCGATCGGTCGCCAGGCCGACGAGGCGATCCTTGCCGGTCGCAGCACTGTCCTGTCGCCTCGTTCGAGTGCCGCAGACGTCTTCCGCGCCGCTGCTGCCGGCGACGAGGTCGCGGTCGAGATCATCGACCGGGTCGCCGACCATCTGGCCCGAGCCATCCGATCGCTCGCTCTGACCCTCGGCATCAAGCGTTTCGTGATCGGCGGCGGCGTTGCGGCCGCCGGACCGGCCCTGCTGGAACCACTCCGCTCGCGCATCGCCCGCGAGCGTGCGACCTCGCCACTCATCGAGGCCGCCCTGGGCGATGCGACGATCGAGCTGCTGTCGCCGACCGAGGCGCCGGGTGCGCGCGGGGCGGCAGCGATCGCTCGCTACCGTATCGGCTTGCCTGAAAGAGAGGGGGTGGGCGAGCGATAACCCATGTGCGGCTATCGCTGGAGTGTGGAATCATGCTTGACCCAGCGGAGCCACCCGTCACCCACGGTAATGGCAGTCCCAAGGAGGAGGAGTTCATGGTCAGGAGACTTCGGACAACGTCCGCGTTGGCGGTCGTCGTCATGATCCTGGTCGGCGCGTGCTCGAGCGCTGCGTCGCCAACACCCGGCGCGTCTGCACCGGCAGCGTCTGCGCCGGCAGCGTCTGCACCGGCTGCGTCTGCCCCGGCAGGGTCCCCCGCCGCATCGCCGGCGGCCGCTCTACCGGCGGTCCCGACCGGCTACGCGGAGCTGGACAAGGCACTCGGCACCGACAAGCCGTTCAAAGGCAAGCGAGTCACGATCCAGACGCAATGGATCGGTGGCGAGGGCGCCGACTTCGACGCCGCCGTGGCCGACTTCGAGGCCGCGACCGGCATCGACGTCGTGCAGGAGAGCATCGCATCGCAGCACGAAGTGGTGCTGCGCAGCCGCATCGAAGGCAAGACGCCGCCCGACCTGGCGATGCTGGCGCAGCCGGCTGCCATCGTCGAATACGGCAATCGCGGTCTGACCACGAACGTGGCCACGATCATGGATCCGGCCAAGCTCAACGCGGAGTTCCCTAGCGCCTTTGGTACCAAGCTGTTCAGCGGCAAGAACGGCGAGATCTATGCCGTCCCGTTCAAGGTCGATGTCAAGTCCACCATCTGGTATCCCATCAAGGCATTCAAGGCTGCCGGGTACGAAGTGCCCACGACGTGGGACGAGATGAAGGCCCTGGAGGCCAAGATCGTCGCCGACGGGAACGGCTCACCGTGGTGCGTCAACATCAAGGACGGCTCCGCGACGGGCTGGATCGCCACCGACTGGCTCGAGGACGTCATGCTCCGCACGGCGGGCCTCGACGCCTACCAGAAGTGGACCAAGGGCGAGATCAAGTTCGACTCACCCGAGGTCCGCAAGGCCCTGGACGTCCTGAAGGAAGCATGGTTCACGGACAAATACGTCTACGGCGGCTACCAGGCGATCACGGCAACCGACCGGCTCGAGGGCTGGGACCCGATGTTCGCGCCCGACAACAACTGGGACGGCTTCAAGCCCGGCTGCTGGATGCACCGCCAGGCGACGTGGCTCGGACCCAGCTTCTTCCCCGACAAGCGTAAGAGCACCGATCCCACCTACCAGTCGATGTACAAGCTCGGTGAGGACATCGGCATCATGTACTTCCCCGAGATCGACGCGGCACAGGGCAAGCCCGCACTGGGCGCCGGAGACGGGCTCATGATCCCGACTCCTGCCTCAGGCGATGTTCGCCCCGAGGTCAAGGCAACGGCTGAATTCCTGTCAACCCCAGCTGGTCTGCAGCGCGGCATCGAGCGTGGAAACTGGATCGCCGCGAACGCGACCACTCCCAAGGAGTGGTACGAGGGTCTCTACAAGCTCAAGGTGGCCAGCGACATCGTCAGCAACGCGACGAGCTTCGGCTTCGATGCATCCGACCAGATGCCCCCAGAGGCCAATCGCGCCTTCTGGGACGGCATCAGCGCCTGGATCGACAGCGGTGGCGCTGACACCGACAAGTTCGTCCAGAGCGTCGACGCAGCGTGGCCGAGCAACTAGTGATCGGCTAGCTCTGTAGTCAAGCGCAAGGGCGCGCCGCAAACGCGGCGCGCCCTTGTACTATCACGGCACACCGGGGAGGGAGATGCCGATGGCGACCGAGTCGAGGGATCAGACCGCGGTCAGCCCCGCGCGACGGTTTGCGACGCCGCTTGCCGCCGTCATCGGGCTTCTGGTCGTCGCGGTCGGCGTGGTCATCCTCTTCGACCGCAACGCCTCCGCGAACCTGCTGGCCTCTATCTACGACCTGATCGGGAACACCCAGGCGGCAGAAGATCTCAGGGCTGGCGTCGGCGACCAGCTGCTCGCCAAGGTCGTGCTCGCCGGCCTGGCGCTGGTCGTCGGCGTCGGCGGGATCTGGATGCTCTACATCGGCGTAAGCGCCGTGGTCGGTCTGGCCAGTCCCAGGTGGCAGGGCCGGATCATTCCCTGGGTCTTCGTCATCCCGGCGATGGTCGTGCTGACCGTCTACCTCGTCTACCCGACGATCGGGACGATCATCACCAGCTTCACGTTCGATACGAACGGCGATCCGCTTGCGAACTACAAGCAGCTCACCTCACCACTGTTTCTCGAGATCATCCGCAACAACATCATCTGGCTCATCGTGGGCACGGGCGGCGCCGTGCTGCTCGGGCTGCTCTTCGCGGGACTGTTCGATCGTATTAGGCGAGAGTCCCTGGCCAAGACATTCATCTTCCTACCGTTGGCGATCTCGTTCGTCGGCGCATCGGTGATCTGGCGCTTCATGTATGAGTGGAAGCCCGCGGGGACGCAACAGATCGGCACGGTCAACGCTGTCTGGACGGCACTGGGCCAGGAGCCGGTCCGCTGGGTGCAGGAGCAGCCGATCAACACCTTCGCGCTGATCTTCATCTTCATCTGGCTCCAGACCGGCTTCGCCATGGTCGTCCTCTCGGCAGCCATCAAAGGGGTTTCGACGGAGGTCATCGAGGCGGCCAGGCTCGATGGCGCCAACGAGCGCCAGCTCTTCTTGCGCGTCATCGTGCCCATCATCAGGGGCTCGATCATCACGGTCGCCACGACGATCGCGATCGTGGACCTGAAGGTCTTCGACATCATCTACGTGATGACCGGTGGCCGTAACGGCACCGACGTGATCGCGAACCGCATGTTCCAGGAGTTCTACGAGTTCTTCAACGACGGACGCGCGGCGGCCCTGGCCACGTTGCTCTTCCTCGCGGTGCTGCCGGTCATCTTCGTGAACGTCCGAAACCTGCGCCGGCAGGGAGTCGGCGCATGACCGCGCCCGCACGGACTTCTGAGAAGGGCAGGACCGCCACCGGATGGCGACCGGCGTTCATGCGGAGCGCCCCATTGCGGATCGCGGTGGTGGTCATCTGCGCGTTGTGGTCGATCCCGACGCTCGGTCTGCTGGTCACGTCGGTGCGCAATCCGGTCGACATCACCACGACTGGGTGGTGGACGGCGCTGCTGCACCCCTTCGCGGCGAACCAGTGGACGCTGGAGAACTACCAGCGCGTCATCGCGAGCGAGGGCTTCGTCGTGGCCTTCATCAACAGTATCGTGGTGACCATCCCTGCAACCGTGATCCCCATCACGATCGCGGCGTTCGCTGCCTACGCATTCGCCTGGATCAACTTCCCATTCCGTGGCCTTCTGTTCGCCGTCGTCGTGGGACTCCTGGTCGTGCCCCTCCAGATGGCATTCATCCCGGTCCTGCGGCTGTACGGCCAGGTCGGGCTGAACGGCACGTTCCTCGGCATCTGGCTTGCGCACACGGGCTTTGGCCTGCCGCTGGCGATCTTCCTGCTCTACAACTTCATGTCGCAGCTACCACGCGACCTGTTCGAGTCGGCCGCCATCGACGGCGCGTCGCATTTCCAGGTGTTCATACGACTTGTGCTGCCGCTGTCGCTCCCGGCCATCGCCGCGTTCGCGATCTTCCAGTTCCTGTGGGTTTGGAACGACCTCCTGGTGGCGCTGATCTTCCTCGGCACAGGCGAGGACCAACGCGTCCTGCCCTCCGCGCTCAATGTGCTGATCGGGAACCGCGGCGGGCAATGGCACCTCCTGACCGCCGGTGCATTCATGACGATGCTCGTGCCGCTGATCGTCTTCCTGCTGCTCCAGCGTACATTCGTCCGAGGGCTCCTGGCCGGCTCCGTCAAGTCGTGACCCTGGCGCGGCTCATGATCGCCTTCGCCGGCGCCGAGCTGCCGCCATCAGCGGCGAAACGGATCAGCGAGCATGGCGTCGCCGGTGTGACGCTCTTCCGTGTCCACAACATCATCGATCCGCCCCAGATCAGCAGGCTGACCGGCGCCATCCAGCACTCACGGCCGGCCGGAACACCACCGTTGCTTGTGGCCGCCGACCAGGAGGGCGGCCAGCTGGTCGGTCTCGGCGAAGGGACGACACAGTTCGCGGGCGCGATGGCGCTCGGCGCAACGGGCGACGAAGCGCTGGCCGAGCGTATCGGCAGCGCCACCGCGCGCGAGCTGCGGGCACTGGGCGTCAACGTGGACTACGCGCCCGTGTGCGACGTGGCGAACAACCCGGCAAATCCGGCGCTCGGTATCCGCAGCTTTGGCGACGATCCCGACGCTGTGGGCAGGCTTGCGGCGGCGACCGTCCGTGGCCTGCAGGGCGAGGGGGTCGCCGCCACGGCCAAGCATTTCCCTGGCGCCGGCGACACGGCTGCGGATCCGCACCACGAGCTGCCGCTCGTGCCCCGGACGAGCGCCGAGCTGGCCGAGCGGGAGTTGGTCCCCTTTCGAGCGGCATTGGCAGCCGGTGCGCGGATGGTCATGACCGGCCACTTCGCGCTGCCCGACCAGGACGACGACCTGCCGACCAGCCTGTCGGCCGCGGTCCTGCGCGACCTGCTGCGCCGGCAGCTGCATTTCGACGGCGTGACGGTCAGCGATGCCCTGGACATGCATGCCCTGGCCCAGGGATCGGCGCAGATCGTCGATGCCATCGCTGCCCTGCGCGCGGGCGAGGACGTGCTGCTCGGAACAGCGGACGAATCGGCGCTCGAGCGGCTGGAGGTAGGCCTCGCGCAGGCGCAGCGGCGCGGCCTCTTCGATGCCGATGACGATGCTGCAGCCACGCACCGGCTGGGCGAGCTGCGGCGCTGGCTTGGACGCTTTGAACAGCCGCCGCTCGACGTCGTCGGGTGTGGCGAACATCAGGCACTCGCCGCCGAGTTGGCCGGACGATCGATCACCCTCGTCCGCAACGACGACCGGCTGGTGCCATTGAAGCCGGCCGCCGACGCGCGGATCGCGGTCGTCAATTCGATGCCCGCCGACCTGACGCCGGCCGACACGTCTTCGACGGTCCGACCGACGCTGGCATCGGCGCTTCGCCGCCGGCTCGCGAGTGTCGAGGAGATCCTCCTGCCGGCGATGCCAGGCGAGGCTGACATCGCAGGCCTGGGAGACCGGCTGGCGAGCTTCGACCTCATCATCGTCGGGACGTTCTCGGCGCACCTCCAGCCGGCGCAGGCGGCGCTCGCGGCGGCGGTCCTGGCGTCCGGCAAGCCGACGGTCACCATCGCCCTGCGCACGCCGTGGGACCTGCTCGCCTACCCGTCCACCCGAACCCACGTCTGCAGCTACGGCATCCTGCCGGCGTCGACGGAGGCCCTGGCCGCCGCGCTGCTGGGTGAGGCGCCATTCGCCGGCCGATTACCCGTCGACATCGCCGGTCTGTATCCACGCGGTCACGGGCTCATGGCATGGGGCTGAGAGACGAGATCCTGGAGCAGCCGGCCGCCGCTCAGCGGCTCCTCGACGCTGGGCCGACGGCGTTCGTCCCGATCTCCGCCGCGTTAAAGTCGCGCCGGCCCCGGTTCGCCGTCATCGCCGCCCGCGGCACCTCGGACAACGCCGGCATCTACGCGCAGTACCTGCTGGCGATACGAAACCGATTGATCGTCGCCCTGGCGGCGCCGTCGACGATCACGCTCTACGGAGCACGGCCGGACATGGCCGACGCGCTGGTCGTCGGCATCTCGCAGTCGGGTCGCTCACCGGACATCATCGCGGTGGTCGAGGAGGCGCGGCGGCAGGGCGCGCTGACCGTCGCGCTGACCAACGACGCGGCATCTCCCCTGGCCGAAACGGTCGACCACGTGGTCGACCTGCGCGCCGGACCGGAGCGGGCGACGGCCGCCACCAAGACCTACACGACCGAGCTGCTCGCGGCGGCGCTGCTGTCAACGGCACTCGATCCGCCCTCGTCGAATGAGACGGTCGATCTAGCTGGCCTGCCCGATTTGCTTGTGGCAGCGCTGACGGCGGAGCCTCAGGCGCGCGACCTGGCCGCCGCGCACGCCAAGCGCCAGCGTGCCGTCGTGCTCGGCCGCGGCTACAGCTACGCGAGCGCTCGCGAGTGGGCGCTCAAGCTGCAGGAACTGGCGCTGGTCGCTGCCATGTCGTATTCGGCGGCCGACTTCGAGCACGGACCGCTGGCCCTGGCTGAACCCGGCTTGCCGGTGCTGGCGGTGGCCCCCAGCGGCACCGATCTGGAGGCCCAGGTCGCGCTCCTGGCCCGCCTGAAGGAGGACCACGGTGCGCGCCTGCTGGTGATCTCGGACGCGCCGGCAGCCCGTGAGATCGACGAGGGGCTGGCCTTGCCGGCCGGCATCCCGCCCTGGCTGGCGCCGATCGTCGAGATCGTGCCCGCCCAGCTGTACGCCTATCACCTGACCGTCGCGCGCGGCCTCGACCCCGAGCGTCCCCGCACGATCAGCAAGGTCACCGAGACGACCTAGCAAGCGGTGGCCTGACTCGGTGGCCGCCGGAATCCGACCATCTCGGCGCGCGCCGCGGCCGATGGCCGATGCGGAGGCAACCTACCGCCGGGCGATGAGCCGTTGATACCAGCGCGCGCTGTCCTTCGGGGTGCGGCGCTGGCTGTCGAAGTCGACGTGGACCAGGCCGAACCGCCGGCTGTAGCCAAGGCTCCACTCGTAGTTGTCGAGGAGCGACCAGACGTAGTAGCCGGTCAGCGGCACGCCTGCGCCAAGCGCGTCAGCGGCCGCGGCGACGTGGCGTGCCAGGTAGTCCAGCCGGTCCACGTCGCGCACCCGGCCGTCCTGATCGACGGTATCGGGGTACGCGGCGCCGTTCTCGGTGACCACGATCTCGGGCGGTGCGTACGTCTGGTTGAGCTCGAGCAAGACGTCGCGCAGACCGTCGGACGCGACGTGCCAGCCCATCTGCGTCTGCTCCGAGCCCGGCAGTGCGCCGATCTCCCAGTCGAATGCGCGGTCCGACGCGGCGCTGACCGAGTCGCGCCGGTAGTAGTTCAGGCCCAGGTAGTCCAGATCGCCGGCCGGCGGCTCGGCGAGGTCGATGCCCTCGAAGTGACCCGCCTTGCGGTGAGCATCGAGTCCCAGCGCCGGGTAGCCACGGCCGAAGAGCGGATCGAGGAACCACGCGTCGCGAGCGGAGCTCCACTGGTCGGCGGCGACTCGATCACGCTCCGAATCGGTCGCCGGCGCGACCTGGTTGACGTCGATCGCCACGCCGACCTTCGAGTCGTCGACGAGCAGCGCGGATCGCCTGGGCGGCGCCGGCATGAGCGCGCAGTTCGTTGTCGGCCACCCGGATCGCCGTCGGCCAGTCGCGCAGCCCCGGCGCATGGATGCCGTCGGCATGGCCGAGGAAGGCGAAGACGGCCGGCTCATTGAACGTCATCCAATCCTTGACCCGGTCGCCCAGGTTCGACGCGAGCAGCGCGGCGTAGTCGGTGAACCAGCCCACGACCTCGGGGTTCGGCGAAGCCGCCGCGGTCCTGCAACGCCTGCGGCAGGTCCCAGTGGAACAGGTTGACCAGCGGTTGGACGCCCGCGGCGAGCAGCGCGTCGACGAGGCGCTGGTAGAAGTCGAGGCCGCGCTGGTTGATGGCCCCAGTCCCCATGGGCAGGACGCGCGACCAGCTGATGCTGAAGCGATAGGCACGCGCCCCCAGATCGGCCATCAGTCGGACGTCATCTGGGTAGCGGTGGTAGTGGTCGCAGGCGACGTCGCCTGTGCTGCCGTCGGCGATGGCGCCCGGCTGGCGGGCGAAGGTGTCCCAGATCGACGGCCCCCGGCCGTCCTCGGCCGTCGCTCCCTCGATCTGGTAGGCGGAGGCGGCGAAGCCCCAGGCGAAGTCAGCCGGGAAGGGCTGGGCGAGCCGGGCCGGCTCGGTGTCGAACGTGGGCGATGGACTCACCCGCGGATGGTACGTCTGAGTGAGTCCTCAGATGAGGGCGACGATGACGGCCTCCAGCGGCCGGAGATGGATCCGGTCGCCGTCGAGAAGCGGCGCCGCGTCCGGCCCGAGGCTCGAGAAGACCCCATGGGGCCGGCCCTGGAGGCCGCTGAGCGCGACCGTCCGGTCGGCCGCGGCCGTGGTCAGGGCGATGAGCATCCGCTCCTCACCCGACGTACGAAGCCAGGCCAGGACGTCGTTCTGACCCTGGACATGCCAGCCGAAGTCGCCGACCGAGAGCGCCTCGGACCGATGGCGCAGCGCGATGAGGCGCCGGTAGCAGGCAAGGATCGAGTCCGGATCGGCCGCCTGCGCGGCGACGTTCCGGGTGGCATGGTCGGGCGCCATCCGCGACCACGGCTGACCGGTCGTGAAGCCGCCGTTCCGACCGCCGGTCCAGGGCATCGGGCCGCGGCAGCGATCGCGGTCGAACCAGACGGGCAGCGGCCAGTAGCGGCGCGCCGGCGGGTCCTGCATCGCCCAGCGCGGTACGCGCACGTCGCCCAGCCCGATCTCCTCTCCGTAATAGAGGAACGGGGTGCCCCGCAGGCTGAGCAGCACGACGGCGGCAGCGCGTGCGATCGCCTCACGGTCGCCAGTCCGACCGCGAGACAGCCGCGTCGCCTGCCGTGGCTGGTCATGGTTGCCCATCACGACGGCCGGCCAGCGGTCGGGGCCGAAGGCCGTGACGGCATCGTCGATGGCACGCGCCAATCGCGCAGCCTGCCAGGGCTGTTCGATGAGCCGGAAGTCGAAGATGAGGTGGCGGGGCGAGGCGTAGGAGGCTGCCTTGAGCGGGTCGCCGGTGAACAGCTCGCCGACGCTCATCCGCCCCGGCGCCGCATCGAGGATCGCCCGGAATTCCGCCAGCAGGCCGGCCATCTCGGGCTGGTCCTTGTCGTAGATGTGCTCCTGGCGATCCCAGGCGCGCCAGCCTGCACGACGCCAGCGCGCCACGTGCCGCTCAGGGTTGTCGGGCAGGTCGGGATGCTTGAAAAAGACGTTGAAGACGTCGAGACGGAAGCCGTCGACGCCGCGCGAGAGCCAGAAGCGGACGATGTCGAGCATGGCGGCCCGGACGGCCGGATGACGCCAGTTCAGATCCGGCTGCTCGGGCAGGAAGGTATGCAGGTAGAACTGGTCACGAGACGGCTCCCAGGTCCATGCGGAGCCGCCGAAGAAGCTGACCCAGCCATTCGGTGGCTGCGGGCGTCCTCGTCGATCGACGCTCTTCGGGCCACGCCACAGGTACCAATCGGCGTACGGCCCGCTGCGCGACCCCCGCGAGGCGCGGAACCAGGGACTCTGGTCGCTGGTGTGGTTCATGACCAGGTCGAGCACGACCCTGATGCCGCGCACATGTGCCTCCGACACCAGGCGGTCGAAGTCGGCGAGGGTACCGAAGAGCGGGTCGACCGCCGCATGGTCGGCGACGTCGTAGCCGAGGTCGAGGCCGGGCGACGGGTAGATGGGTGAGAGCCAGACCGCATCTACCCCCAGCGACTGTGGCGTGCCGTCGTTCAGGTGGTCGAGATGGTCGATGATGCCGGGCAGATCGCCGACGCCATCACCATTCGAATCGGCGAAGCTGCGGGGATAGACCTGGTAGATGACGCCTCGCTGCCACCAGTCGTCGTCCACGGGGTGCGGACCGGGTTCAGGCGGTCGCCGCGACCATCGACTCGGTCAGGGTCTCCCCGCTCTCGTTGTCGAAGAGGTACATGCGGTCCGCGGAGAAGACGAGGTCGAGGACGTCGCCGCTGCGCACGCGCAGGTTGGCCTCGACGACGGCGACCAGGTATTGCTCATCGGCACGGATGTGGAGCAGCTCCTCGTTGCCCAGGTACTCCACCACGTCGACGTTGGCCCGCACGGTGCCCATGCCGTCGCTGGCCTCGCCGACGTCGAGGTGCTCCGGTCGCACGCCGAGGACCAGCTGGCGGCCCGTGGATTCCCCGATCGAGGCGCGAAGCCGGTCCGGGACGGGCGCGTCGAACGCACCGCCCTTGAGGCGAGCGTCGGAACCCGAGCCCTCGACCTTGACGTGAACGAAATTCATCGACGGACTGCCGATGAAGCCGGCCACGAAACGGTTGGATGGGTGCTCGTAAAGCTGCTGCGGCGTGCCGACCTGCTGCAGTAGTCCGAGGTTCATGACCGCGATCCGTGTGCCCATCGTCATCGCCTCGACCTGGTCGTGGGTGACGTAGACGATGGTCGTCTGGAGGCGCTGGTGGAGGCGCGAGATCTCCGCCCGTGTCTGGACGCGCAGCTTGGCGTCGAGGTTCGAGAGCGGCTCGTCCATCAGGAAGACGGCCGGCTCGCGCACGATGGCGCGACCGAGCGCGACGCGCTGGCGCTGGCCGCCGGAGAGCTGCTTCGGCTTGCGGTCGAGGAGGCTCGTCAGCTCGATGGTCTTGGCCGCGTCCTTGACGCGCCGGTCGATCTCGGCCTTGGGCACCTTGCGCAGCTTGAGCCCGAAGGCCAGGTTGTCGTAGACCGACATGTGTGGGTAGAGCGCGTAGCTCTGGAAGACCATGGCTACGTCGCGGTCCTTGGGCGGGACGTCGTTGACGACCTTGTCCGCGATCCGCAACTCACCCTCGGTGACGTCCTCCAGCCCGGCGATCATCCGCAGGGATGTGGTCTTGCCGCAGCCCGACGGCCCGACCAGGACCAGGAATTCCTCGTCCTGGATCTCGAGGACCAGGTCGTTGACCGCGGTGAAGTTGTCGTACTTCTTCCACACGTGGTCGAAAGTGACGGTCGCCATCAGATGCTCCCGCTCGGCTCCGCCGGGCCATCGTGGACCCATGCATCCTGCCGCCGAGGCGGACCCGGACGAGTCCCGTACGTGGTCAGACGCGAAGTTGCTGCATCATAGCGGGCGCCAACCGCCGCCGCCGAGCCGCTTTGGATCGTGGGAGCGCTGTCGAGTCCGGCACAGGTCGATGTCGCGGGTCGGCCCGGGGCGCTCGCTGGCGGTTTCGCTCGAGCGTTACTCGACGGGCCCTTCGACATCGTCGTAGACCCGAGCGTGTGCGATCCGTCCCGTCGCGCCACGTTCGTAGACCGCGATGCCGGCCTGCGGCGGCAGCGCCACGCCACCCCAGCGCAGGGCATTGAACTCGAGCGCCGTCCGGACGCCGTCCTCGGTCACCGTGCAGTGCTCCAGGACGATGCCGCCGCCGGCACTGAAGAAGCGTGCGTAGAAGGCCGCCAGGTCGATGGTGCCGCAGACGCGGAACTGGGGCCCGGCGGGTTCCCGAAAGCAGCCATCGGGCTCGAAGGTGGCGGTGATCGTGGCCGCGTCGCCAGCCGCCAGCGCACGTTGGTAGGTGCCGACGACATCCGACTCATGCACCGACGGGTCGGCCGCGAGCAGGGGAGGGCGGACGCGGTGGTGCCCCAGGAGGGGCCACTGGCTGTGGTAGATGCGGATCTCGGTCGGGCGACCAGGCGCCTGCGACTCGACCATGACCGCGACCGGCAGCGTCAGCCGCCGCTCGTCAACGGTCAGATCGACCTCGAACTCACCGACGCGGCGTCCGCTGCCGATCGTCGTCGCGACGTGACGGGTGACCGCGTCGCGTGCCTCGAGCCAGGCCGCGCTGTCGGCAAGGAAGGCGACCACGGCTGCCGAACCCTCGATCCTGCCAGCCGTCGGGTCCTCGATGGCGACCTCGGCCGGCGTGAATGGCCCACCGGCGGGATCGACCATCGACGCGATCGGCTCCAGCCAGGGCATGACGGGAGTCTATCCGTCGCTGGCGGGCGGAGTCGAAGGTACGGCTTGCGCCTTCGCGGACGTGGTCGCACCCTCAGCGCAGGTCGCGGCCCAAGGGGCGGGTTGCACGACCCTGCGATACTGGTCATGGACGCGCAGCCCCCGACAGACAGGACAATCGAAGACCGCCGCTCCCACGGCAGGAACCTGTCGTCGCGCCAGGTCGGGTCTCGTTCCCGACCATCTCGGATCCGGTCCCTCCGCTCGCCCGGTCGGTCGCCGATCCGGCGGTGCGTCGTCGCCGATCCTATGGGCACATCCGAATGCGTCGCCCGCGCTGATCGGCCGCCGATCCAGCCTGCCGTCGGCGGTAACCCATCGTCGCCACGCGTGAGCGCGGCGTTCCGGTAGTCAGGAGGCACGACTGTTGTCTGTACCCACCGACGGCGCCCAGCGGGCGTCTGGCCATCGATCCACACGGCTCACGGTCCTCGTCCTCGCGGTCCTCTTGGCGGTCAGCGGCCTGGCGGCGAGCCCACCATCGGCGGTCTTCGGGGCCGTGCCGCCCAAGGTCGTGATCATCGTCGGACCCAACGAATCCCGGACGGCCAAGTACCGTGACCAGGCGAATGTGCTGGCGGCGATCGCTTCAGGCTACGGCGCCTCGGTCGTCAAGATCTACAGCCCTTACGCGACCTGGAGCAAGGTCAAGAGCAAGGCCCAGGGCGCGAATCTCCTGATCTACCTCGGCCACGGCAACGGCTGGCCCAGTCCCTACAAGCCGTACCAGCCGTACACCAAGGACGGCCTCGGGCTCAACAGGTCGTCGGGCAACGGCAACTCGAACCTCAAGTATCGAGGCGAGTACTACGTTCGCAACGAGCTGCACCTGGCGCCCAACGCGGTGGTCATCCTCAATCACGCGTGCTACACGAGCGGGAGCTCGGAACCGGGCCGCGCCGACCCGTCGAAGTCGACGGCCATCAAGCGTGTCGACAACTTCGGTGCCGGCTTCCTGCGCACCGGCGCCAAGGCCGTCTTCGCCGAGACGCATGGCTCTCCCGCATACATCCTGCGCGGCCTGTTCACCACCGATCAGTCGATCCGGCAGATCTTCTGGAGCAGTGGGAGCGCGACCAAGACCTACGCGTTCAGCTTCAGCTCATCGCGGACGTCAGGCATGAAGGCGCTCATGGACCCGTACAGGCCCGGCAAGTACTACCGCTCGGTGATCGGCAGCCTGGACATGACGGCGTCGACCTGGCGATCGTCCCCCTGAGCTCGAGGTGGTGGGGTGGCCTACGGGGATTGAACCCGTAACCTTCGGAGCCACAATCCGATGCTCTGCCGATTGAGCTAAGGCCACCAGGGAGCGCGCCAGAGGCGCCGCGAGCGCGAAGTATCGCATGCGCGGCAGCGGCTCGTGGCCATCACGGTCTTGACCCGCGCCCGCAGCCCGAAGTCCATCGCGCCTGCCCATCTGTGGCGTGGTGGTAAGGTCCCGCCCATGACCCGGCTGTCCTGGCCGCGTCGGGTCGCCCTCGCGACCCTGGCTGCGATCACCATCGGCGCTCCGAGCAGCCTGGCTGGTGTCGCCTCGGTCGAGGCCCGTGCGCCATTCGAGATCGATCTCTATCGCCCGGGCGACTTCGTGTCCCAGACGAACCTCGTCCAGTGCGTCGGCGCCAGCATCCAGATGATGCAGAACATCGGCCCCGGCCGGAATGACCGTTCTGCTGCCACGCAGCGCCGCTACTGGGCGCTGGCCCGCAAGCTGAGTCCGCCTCGCCCGAGATGGATGCCCCGGCGGCGCGGTGCCTCGGTCCACGGCTGGGCCGCCGCGCTCAACCGCCTGCACGTAGATACCTACAGCGTCATCGGCTACCCCACCATGCGGGAGGCGTTGAGCGCCGCTGCCAAGGCGATCCGACGGACCGGCAAGCCGGTCGGGTTGCTCGTCTGGGGTGGCCGGCACGCCTGGGTCATGACCGGCTTCCGGGCCACCAGGGACCCTGCCGATGCGAGGGACGTCCGTGTCACCGATGTCGACGTCCTCGATCCGCTCTACCCGCGGCACAGCCTGACCTGGGGCCGGAGCCCGAGGCCGGGTGAGCGCATCTCGGTGCGGACCCTCGCCCGCACCTTCGTTCCGCGACAGAGCACCTGGTCAGGGCCGCTCGCCGGCCACTGGGTCATCGTCGTGCCGACCGACCTGAAGCCGCGGCCGGGCATGCGCTGACCTCGGCGTTCGCGGCGAAGCCTGACGGCTATGCTGCCTGGATGCAGGTGCCAGGCTTCCTTGCCCGCCGCTTCTACGTGGCCGGCAGCTTGCGGAACACGCCGACCGGCTTCCGATTGCAGGCGCAGAACCCGATGGGCGCGGGCACCCTGGTCGGCATCGGGCGCCTCGACGTCGACGGCCGGGCGATCCCGGTCGAGGCGGTCTCCGCCGTACGCGACGGGGATGCGACCCCGCTCCACGCCAGCGAGGTCTCGCCGCGCCATCCGATCCGGGTCGCCGTCGGCGATCGGATCACGCTCTTCATCGAGGGCCAGGCCCTGGCGGCCGGGCGTCATCGGCTCGAGGTCGAGCTGTACGAGGTCAACATGGGTCGCCTGCGCTTCTCGATCACCGACGACCTGGCCGCCGACGCCTGAGCGCACGCGGATGGCATCGACCGACGTCGTGGTCATCGCCCACCCAGGGGCCGGTCGCGGCGCCTTCACGCGGGTCTGGCCGGCGCTGGCCGCCGAGCTCGACGCTCGGCAGGTCGGCTACGACGTGCGGCTCACCACACGGGCCATGGAGGCCGCCGACTTCGCGCATGCGGCGGCCGAGGCGGGCGCGCCGCTCGTGCTCGCCGTCGGTGGCGACGGCACGCTCCACGAGGTCGTCAACGGGTTGCTCCACGACGACGGCTCGGGCACGCCGCGCCCGGCCGACGACCTGCCGGCGCTGGGCCTGGTGCCGGCCGGTCGAGGCAGCGATTACGCCCGCGGCCTGCACGTCCCGCGCGACCCATCCGTGTTGGCCGATCGGTTCGCGGCGGTCGTCGCTGGCGACGCCTCCGCCGCTCGCGGCGTGGACATCGGCGAGACGACGTATCGCGTCACGCCGTTGGTCGCCGGTCGGCCGACACCGGAGCCACCGATCGCCGATGCCGCGGTACCCGACGAGCCAGGCGCCCTGGATGGTGAGCGGCAGGCGCGCTACTTCATCAACGGAGCGGGGGTCGGCTTCTCGCCCTTCGTCGCGCAGCGGACGGCACGTTTCCCGCCGCGGCTGGGCGCCTACCTCTATACGGCGGCGTCGCTGCTGACCATCGTCGACTGGCGCGACCGCAGCCTCCACCTGCGCTGGGACGTCGATGACGGCAGCGAGGAGACACGGTCGGTGGAGTCGATCGAGCTCGCGCTCGGTGGCTACGAGGGCGGTGGCATGCACGTGGCGCCAGACGCCGACCCGACCGACGGCCTCTTCGATGCCGTGCTCATCGACGCCACGTCACGCTGGGAGCTGGTGACCTTCGCCTGGCGCATCCGGAGCGGCGATCACCTGCGCTCGCCACAGGTCACCGTCCGCCGCACGACGAGCCTCTCGGTCGAGGTCGCCGACGGCCGGGGACCGGTCTACCTGCAGGCCGATGGCGAGCTCCTCGGCCGGGACCCGTTCACCTTCCGCGTCCTGCCCGCCGCGCTCCGGTTCGTCTGGTAGCATCGGGCCGTGGTCAGCTCAGCCCGCCTCCTGCGCGTTCCGCCGGTCGAACGCGGCCTGACCCTCGGCGATTTCCTGGTCCCCATCCGCGTCAGCGAGCACATCAGCGCGCGCGTCCGGAACCTGCTGCTGGTCGGCATGGGGACGCTGCTCATCATCCTGGGCGCCCGCATCAGCTTCTACCTGCCGGGCAACCCGATCGTGCCGGTCACGCTGCAGACCTTCGGGGTCATCTTCACCGGCGCCCTGCTGGGCTTCCGGCGCGGTTCCGCGGCGGCCATCCTGTACCTCGCCCTGGGCATCATCGGGCTGCCGGTCTTCGCCTGGGACGCCGACCTCGGCGTCTACCGTTCGGGCCTGGCGACGATCATCGCCCGACCGGAGGGCCAGTGGGTGCTCGGCGCCACGGGCGGCTACCTGATCGGTTTCGTGCTCGCGGCGGCGGTGGTCGGCCGGTTGGCTGAGCTGGGCTGGGATCGCCGGTTCTTCGGCGCGCTGGCGGCCATGGTCGTCGGGGAGACGATCATCTTCGTGCTCGGCGTGAGCTGGCTGAAGGTCGCCATCGACGTCCCCGTAGCGACCGCCCTCGACTATGGCCTGTGGCCTTTCCTGCTCGGTGACGCCCTGAAGATCGTGCTCGCGGCGGCCGTGCTCCCGTTCGGCTGGTGGGTCGTCAACCGCCGACCAAGCGACCGTTAGCCGCCGCCCCGACCGCCCGCGAACCGCCCGCGACACTGCCCGTTTCCTTGAACGCCGTCATCCACACCGACGGGCTGAGCAAGCGCTTCGGCGGCGCTCGTCGGCTCGGCCGAGGCGCGGCCCCGGTGGATGCGTTGGTCGACCTCGACCTCGACGTGCAGCAAGGCGAGATCTTCGGCTTCCTCGGTCCCAACGGGGCCGGCAAGAGCACGACCATCCGGCTCCTGCTGGGCTATCTCCATGCGACCGCCGGCACGGCCAGCGTGCTCGGGCTCGACGCCGGCCGCGACAACCTGGCCATCCGCCGACGAGTCGGCTACCTGCCCGGCGGCATCGCGCTCTACGACACGATGAGCGGCGAGGACATCCTCGACTACCTGTGCCGCCTCTATCGTCGGCCGCCGATTCGGCGCCAGGCCATCGCCGACCGGCTGGAGATGTCGGCGGCCACGTTGCGGCGGCCGGTGCGCGACTACTCGCGCGGCATGCGCCAGAAGATCGGCGTCATCCAGGCGCTCCAGCACGACCCGGAGCTGGCCATCCTCGACGAGCCGACCGAAGGGCTCGATCCGCTCATGCAGCGCGCCTTCTACGATCTGCTCGACGAGCTCAAGCGCGATGGACGGACGATCTTCCTCTCGTCCCACGTCCTGTCCGAGGTGGAGCGGGTGTGCGACCGTGTGGCCATCATCCGCCAGGGTCGGCTGGTCGCCCTCCAGGACGTCGGCGTCCTCCTTGCCAGCCGCAAGCGGCACGTCGAGATGCGGCTCACAGGCCCGGCGCCGTCGCTCGAGGGCGTGCCGGGCGTGACCGGTGTCCACGTCTCGGAAGGCTTCGTAAGCTGCCAGCTGCAGGGCGACCCGAGCCCCTTCCTGCGGGCCATCGCCGCGACCCAGCTGTCCGACCTGACCATCGAGCCGGCCCACCTCGAGGAGGCGTTCCTGGAGTTCTACGCCGAGGACCTTGCCTCGTGAAGGGTCAGCGCTGATGGATCGCGTGCTGCTCGGTCGGACGTTCGTGGCCCAGCGCACCAAGCTGCTCGTGGTCGTCGTCGCCCTGGCCATCTGGGGCCTGCTGATGCCGCTCGTCTATACCCAGATCATCGACACGGCGCTGGGTGCACAGTTCAAGCAGATCGTCGACTCAGGCGCGATCCCGGAGCAGCTCACCCAGTTCGGCGGCGGCAACATCTTCACGCTGCCGGGCTCCATCGCGCTGGGCATCATCCACCCCATCGCGGTCGCCCTGTCGTGCGTCTTCGCGGTCGGCTTCGCGGCCGCCGCGGTGGCCGGGGAACGCCAGCGTGGGACGCTCGAGGTGCTGCTTGCCCGGCCGGTCTCGCGCCGCGCCACGTACGGCACGTTCTTTCTGGCCACCGCCATCTTCGTGGCGGTGGCGACGGCGGCCGCGCTGGTCGGAACAATCGCTTCGTCGGCCGTCTTCGGGGTCCTCGATGAGCTGGACGTCAGCGCGATGCCGCTCCTGTGGCTCAACGCCACGCTCCTCTACCTTGCCTTCGGGTCCATCGCCCTGGCGGCCTCGGTCTCGTTCGACCGGCTGGCGCCGGCGCTCGGCATCGCCCTCGGCTTCACCGTCGTGTCCTACTTCCTGGAGGTACTGGGGTCGCTCTGGGATGCCGCCAAGCCGCTCCAGCCGCTGTCGCTCTTCCACTACCTCGATCCGCAGTCGGTCCTCCTCGGCCAGGCCAGGCTGGGCGATCTGGTCGTGCTTGGCGCCGCGGTGCTGGCGGGCGTGGCCTGGTCGCTCGTCGTCTTCCCGCGGCGCGACCTCGCGGCGCCGATCTAGGAGGTCAGCTGTTGGACGCCTGGAGCCTGGAGCAGCTGCGCACGGCACGCGAGACCGAGGGCCGCCTCTACCACGAGTTCCTGCGCGTGCCGACCATGAGCGTCGGCTACTACCGACTGCCGGCCGGCGGCACCGACCCGCAGTCGCCGCACCTCGAGGACGAGGTCTACGTGGTCGTCGGCGGGCGCGCCCGGGTGACCGTCGGCGATGACGAGCGCGACGTCCGACCCGGCGACACGATCTTCGTCGGCGCCATGGTGCCGCACCGCTTCCACGACATCATCGAGGATCTCGAGCTGATCGTCGTCTTCGCGCCGCCGGAGTCGCGCTAGCGGCCGGCCGGGTAGCGTCGCCTCGATGAGCGTCGTCGGTGGTGCGCCGGGGCACCGCGACGCGACCTGAGCCGTTGACGCTGGTCGACCCGTGCGGCATGGTGGAGCCTCGAGTCACCACATCCATGTCTGCGCCCCGTTCCAAGCGTCCGAACCGCGGCGCACAGATCAGCGGCAGCCCCCGACGCACATGGCTGGCGGCCCTGTGGCCGCAGAGGAGGTCTCGATGCATCGAGTCCCACGGCGTCGCCTGCTGGCGGCCATCCTGGCGTCGCTGACCCTGGTGGCGATCGCCATCCCACCGATCGCCGGCGTCGCCAGCGCGGCGTCGGCGTCGACGACCTGTCCGAGTAGGCGAGGGCCACGATTGCTTCCTCGGCATCTCGGCACCTGCAGTCGGTGCTGACCGGTGTGCCGTTCACCGTCCCGGTCGCGCGTTACGCAGACTCGGACAGGACCATCGTGGCGAAGAGCGACCCGTGCGGCTCGAAGGCCGCCGTGACGCTCGATCTCTACGAAGACGGCGAGGGCCTCGAGTCCTCGTCTCCACAGACCTCGAACGCGTCGGCCGGGATCGCGACATTCAGCTTGACTGATCCCTGCGGATCGACACTGCTACCGCGTCGACGCCAGCGCTCCCTCGGGGAGTCGGAGCGCGTCTGCGATAGGTTACTACTACTCGACGGACTCGCGACCGACTTCACGGCTGTGACCGTCCCGGCCACCCAGCCGATCGCGCCGTGCCCGGACAATGTGGCTTGCATCCAGGTCATAAGCAACACGGGCACTGCCGTGACGCTGATCGGAGACGAGGGCACCTTCTTCTCACCGCTCTTCGGTAGCAGCTTCTTCAGCAGCTTCGCCGCCTCCGGCCTTCCATCCAGCTGCGGGATCCCGGCCGACGCCGGCCAACGGCGTCCTGGGATTCACGCATTCTCCTGCCAACACCGGCCCCAAGACGATCATCTTTGCCCTCAGCCGCGAGCTGGTCACGGTGGGCATCGGGCAATACAACATCTGCTGGAATTCTGACACCGCGTTCAAGCCCCTTGGCGGTGGGGCCGCCGTCTTTACGGGCCTCTTGCCGAACTGCAAGAAGAACGACCTTGGACCGTGCGTGCTCTTCAAGAAGTCGAATCAGCACAACGTAGCGTTCATCGGGGTCCTCGCCCCGGAGTGGGATCCAAAGGGAAGTCCGACGCACGGCTGAGGCCGGCCAGCGGCGAGGAGCCGCCTCAGCGTGTCCGCGATGACAGCGCGCCCGACATCAGGGCGCGCTGTCGCACATCAGGGCCGACCAGGTGCCACCATCGTGCCCTCGGTACCGTCGGCGATGAACTGCCGTGTCGTGGTGGCCGATACGAGGTTGCCCTTCAGCTCGTAGAGACGCAGTGCCTCGTCCGCTGCGCGCCGAGCCTCGTCGTGCTCCCCGCCGGCTAGGAGGACGTGGCCCAGATCCATGAGCGCATTGGCCTGGTCGATCGGGTCGTCCTCGCGCCGGCTCAGCTCCAGCGCCTCACGACCGAGTTGCGCGGCGTCCTCGGTGCGGCCTTGCCTGGCAAGGAGCTTGGCCGACACGCCGCGCCAGGCGACCTGGGTAGCCACATCATCGGGCGCGGCGATCTCGGCGCTCAAGGTGGCCAATTCGCCAGCCTCGTCATATCGGCCCTGTCGATAGAGCGCCTCGGCGAGGTATGCGGCGACCGTGGAGATGAAGTTCCGGTCGCCCAGCCGATCGAGCGTCTCGTAGTCGCGTCGAAGTTCAGCCTCCGCGGCCACGGCGTCGCCGGCCAGCATCTCGACCGGTCCAGAAACGATCGAGCCGATGGCCGCGACGAAGGTCCAGCCTAGCTCCACCAACAGCTGGTAGGACCGCCGGTACGCATCGCGGGCGGACTCGAAGTCTCCAAGCATCGCGTGCATGTGCGAGACGGTGCGCAGCGCCATCGCCTCGACCTTGCGATCGCCACCCGATCGCGCGATGAGGGCATCGCACATCCGGATCACGTCAGGGACGGGTGTCGGCCCATACTCAGCGCACAACAGGAGGTTCGGCGCGGCGCGGATCTCGAGAACGGGATCTCCCGCCTTTCGAGCGTGCTCGATCGCGTTTTCGATGGCTTGCGTGGCTGCACCCCATCGCGCCTCCGCGACGAGCGGCTCGGCCATCGCCAGCCAGGCCCGAGCCAGGCCCTCATCGTCGTCCAGTCCCTCGAGGACTCGGATGCTCTGTCGCACCCGGTCTTCGACCCGTCCCTCGACCTTGGACGGGTCGATCGTGAACTGCGTGATGAACAGTTGGAGGCGGGCGGTGGTCTCGAGCGCGGTGTCTCCTGTCGCAGCGGCCCCATCGGCGGCAGCTGCGATGGCGGCGTCGGCAGCCTCGTAGTCGCCGGTCTCCCAGAGCGCCATCCCGGACCGGTAGAGGAGCCGCGGGCGGTCGACATCGCTGTCCGGCAAGAGCGCCGCAGCCCGTCGGAGGAGGTTGGAGGTGGCGTGCATGTCGCCACGTACGAACGCGCGCTGCCCGGCCGACGACAGGCGCCCGGCGGCGTCCATCCCGACGGCCACGCCATGCTCGTCGAGGGGGCCAAGGTCGGACAGGTAGCGATGCGCCTGTTCGAGGTGGTAGCCCAGGATCTCCTCGAACTCGGTGGCTCGGTCGGCCGCGCGGTTGTTCTCATCGGCCCAGGCGACGAAGCGTTCGTGGAGGAGCGCGCGCGTCCGTTTGAGCAGCCCGGCGTAGGTGGCATCGCGGATCATCAGGTGGCCGAAGCGGTACTCGATGGCCTCGTCGTCGGCGGCCGTCTGGCGGCGCACGAACTGCCGGCTCTCGAGCTCCGTGAGGTGGGTCGGCACGTTGGCTCGAAGGTCGTCGTCGACGATCGCCTGCAGCGCCGCCTGGGCGAAGACGAGGCCGATGACCGACGCCGGGTCGACGACTGCCCGCTCGTCCTCCGGCAATTGGTCGAGGCGCGCGGCCAGCAGGGCGTGGATCGTCGGCGGGATGGCCATCGCGTCCAGGTCGCCGGTCGGCTCCCAACGACCTTCGACGAACTGAAGCACACCGCTGTCGATGAGCATCGACACGAGCTGCTCGACGAAGAGCGGGTTGCCCTCGGCGGCGTCGACCACCTTGGACCGCGCGCGCTCGGACAGCCCGGCCTGACCGAGCAGGTTCTCGATGACCTGGCCTGCGTCGGCATCCGAGAGACGGGTCAGCACGACGCGGGTCTCACCGGCACCCTCCGCCCACGAGGGTTGCTTCTCCAGGAGCTCCCGGCGTGCAGTGCACAACAGCATCACCGGCGCGTCCTCCGTCGAGGTCATCAAGCGCCCGATCAGCTCCAGGAACGTCGGCTCTGCCCAGTGGATGTCGTCGAACAGGACCGCCAGCGGGCCGTCCGCGGCGAGGATCTCGAAGAAGCGGCGGATGCCCCAGAACAGCTCCGCGACCTGGAACGGCGCGTCGAGGAGCCCGACGGCGGCAGCCACCCGGTCCGCGACCTCCTGGTCGCCAACGAGTGCGCGCAGCTTCTCGCGGGCCATGTCCGGGTGGTCCGTCTCCTCGATGCCGGCCGCATCGCCGACGACCTCGACGATCGGCCAGAACGTGATGCCCTCGCCGTACGGCAGGCACCGGCCGCGCACGACCCGGGCGCGTTCGGCGATCGAGTCAAGGAACTCCTGGGTGAGACGCGTCTTGCCGACGCCGGCATCCCCGACCAGGGTCACCATGCGACACGCTCGGTCAGCGACCGCGCTCTCGAATGCGCCGGACAGGCGGGCCAGCTCCGCCTCACGACCGACCATCGCGCCTTCGTGGCGCCGGCGTGACGCGTCGGCCGACCTGACGGCGAGGAGCCGATAGGCGGGGACGGGCTGCGACTTGCCCTTGAGCGCGAGAGGCTCCACCTCTTCGACCTCGGCGAGGTCGCGAACGAGAGCGAAGGTCACCGGGCCGAGCAGGATCTCGCCCGAGCCGGCCGCCTGCTCCAGGCGAGCGGCGACGTTGACCGCGTCGCCGGTCACCAGGCGCTGACCCAAGCTCGCGTCGCCGGCCACGACCTCGCCCGTGCTGACACCGATGGCGACATCGAGACGAACGGTGTGGTCGCGCTCCAGCGTCTGCGCGAGGGTCGCCAGCGCGACCTTCATGTCGAGCGCTGAACGGACGGCGCGCAGAGCGTCATCCTCGTGGCGAACCGGCAGGCCGAAGACCGCCATGACCGCATCGCCGATGAACTTCTCGACCGTGCCGCCATGCCGCGCCAAGGCACGCCGGGCTGCCTCGAAGGCGCGCGCCATGACGTCCTGGAGGACGGCCGGCGCCAGCGGCTCGGCGCCGACCGTGGTGGCCTTGAGGTCGCAGAAGACGAGGGTGACCGTCTTCCTCGTCTCGCGCGCCCGCTTGGCGACGAGTTGTGCGCCGCACGAACCACAGCGTCGAAAGGCGGGCGGGTTGTCCACTCCGCAATTGGGACACGACCTGGCTTCCGCGCCCTCCGCTGTCGGGGCGGTCACGGGCTCGTCGTCCGCCACGGGGTCGACCGAGACCAGACGGTACGCCGGCACGGGCACGCTGGCACCCTTCGGCAGAACGGGGTCGACCGCTACCACCGTGATCCGATCAGACACGATCCGATATGCCGCCTCGCCGATCAGGACCTCCGTCGGCGGCGCCGACTGCTCCAGCCTGTTCGCCACCTCGACGACGTCTCCGATGAGGATGTGCTCGTCGGCGCTGGCGGCCCCGACGACCACCTCGCCGGTCGCGATCCCGGTGCGGTTGACGAGCTGCACCCCCCAGCGACGGTCCAGGCGCTCATTGAGGACGGCCAGGGCCTCCTGAGTCTCCGCGGCGGCTCTGACCGCATGCAGCGCGTCACGCTCGCCCATCACTGGGAGCCCGAAGACGGCGACGATCGCGTCGCCGATGATCTTCTCGATCGTTCCGCCATGTGACTCGAAGACCAAGCGCATGGCATCGAAGTAGAGGGCCAGGACCTCGCGCAGCGACTCCGGGTCGAGCTTCTCGCCGAGGGCTGTGGAGCCCTTGAGGTCCGACGTGACGATGGTCACCGTGCGCCGGATCTCGGGCGCCTCGCCCGGGATCAGCTGAGCGCCGCAGTAGCCGCACAGTCGGTAGGTCCCCGGGTTCTCCTCACCGCAATGTCCGCACGTCTGCACCCTGCGAGTCTACGTGCGAGGACGCGTCCCGATCTGCTCGAGGTTCCGGTGTCCGGCCGGGCACCGCCCGGCCGCTACAATCCCCCGGCGTGCGCCTGTAGCTCAGTGGATAGAGCGGATGGCTTCGGACCATCAGGTCGCGGGTTCGAATCCTGCCGGGCGCGCCACAGCCCCGTGGTACCACCCCGATGGCCCATCCGTCCGGCATCCCCGTCTGCCCTCGGCTGCTAGCATCCCAGCACGTTGTCCGACCCGAACCTCGGGCGCTCCGGCGCCGATCCCAACCGACCCGGCCCGCTCGATCGGCCGACCGCGCTCGCCGTGCTGGCCCAGGCCGAGGCGCTGGCGGAGGCGAGCGACTACTCGACCGCGCTCGGCGTCTACTACCGCTGCGTGGGCAATCCGGATGCCGAGATCCATGTCGCCGGCCTGCTCGGCCTGGCTGAGTGCTTCTATCGGCTGGACGATGCGAACCAGGCTCTCGATGCCTGGCGACAGGCGGTCGCGGCGCCCGAGACGTCGCTCACCTGGCTGGCCTGGAAGCGGCTGGCTGCCGAGCTCGTCCGGCGCGACGACCTGAATGGTGCGCTGGGCGCCTATCAACAGGCCGACTCACGTGCGCCACAGGCCGAACGCGCCGAGATCGCCTCACGCATCGGCTGGCTGCAGAAGGAGCAGGGCAACCAGCGCGCGGCATCGCGCGCGTTCGGTCGCTCGCGGCGCGGCGTGGCGCCCATCCCGTACGTCACCTACACGATCCTGGCCATCACTATCGGCATCGGCATCAGCTCGCTGCTCGACTCGAGCGCCGAGGCCTTCTGGTTCGGGCTGTTCGGCCTACGCAAGGACCTGGTGGCGGAGGGCGAGCTCTATCGGCTCCTCTCGGTCACGCTCGTCCACGGGGGGATCGTGCACCTGCTTTCGAACATGTACGCCCTATACCTGGTCGGACCGATCGTCGAGGGGCTCTACGGCTCCGCCCGCTTCCTGCTCTTCTACCTGCTGACCGCGGCGGCGGCCTCGACATTGAGCTACGTCATCACGCCCAACGACGCGGTCGGCGCGAGCGGAGCCATCTTCGGCCTCTTCGGCATCCTCTTCGTCGCGCAGCGCATCCACCATCCGCTCATGGACCGGCAGGCGCGCTCGATCGCGACGCAGATCGGCGCCCTCATCGTCATCAACCTCGTCATCGGCTTCGGCCTGGCGGGCGGCGGCGTCGGCATCGACAACTTCGCCCACGTCGGGGGCCTGCTGGCCGGCGCGTGGATCGGCCTGACCATCCCGCCACGCGTGCCGACCCTGGCGAGCTCATTCACCCGTCCCGGCGAAGCGCCTCCGGCGACCAGCTCACGCAGCATCCTGCTGCAGGTCGCCGCCGTCTTCGCCCTGGTGGCGGTCATCGGGATCGGCGTCCTTGTCGGCACCGCCCAGCGATCGGCGGCATCGATCCACGAAGGGCCTGCTACGGCCCACGAAGGGCCTGCTACGGCCCACGATATCGGGCCCATCGCCGGGCAACGCGTGCCGGGCGGCGCCGGCGCGAGTCTGCCTCGGCGTCGCAGTTCCAGGGTCAGTCCCCTGGGGACTCTAGGCGACCGAATCCCGGCATAGCGGCCCGACGCGGCGATCATCACCGACCGAGTCGGCCGGTCCTGATCGAGGATCGAGGACGATGGGTTCGTCGATGGGACGAAGCCTCACCACGCGAGTCGCCGAAGGGTCGTTCCGTGGTCGCGTACAGTCCGCGGGGGACTACCCGACGGACCCGGCGCTGTCACCGCGCGAAGACGCCGACGGGGAACGCGTTTGGGATCCCGAGCTAGGCGACCCGATTCGCGACCAGCAGGTCGCGTCGCGAACCGAAGCGGTCGATGATGCGGTAGAAGTTGCGCTTGCTCAGCCGATCGCGTTCGACGCGCGGCAGACCGGCATAGCCGCGATGCTCGTGGCGCTCGAGCGGCAGCGGCTCCGTGCGCACCGCCCGGCGAGGGGGTGCCGCCTCGCCTTCATCGCGCAGGACCAGGCTCCACCAGATGTCCAGGTTGCGGTAGAAGCGGAATCGCTCGTCGAGGGGGCCGCGGGCGACGAAGTCCGCACGCCGGAACGCCAGGCAGTAGCCCTCGATGGCGTCGACGTCCCCGGGCGGCGCGTCGCGGAAGGTGCGCAGGTCATCGGACACGATTCCCCAGCCGCCGACGACCGCCACGCTCGCGTCCTCGAGCGTCGAGACGAGCGGGCTGACGAAGTCGCCGGTCGGCTCGAGGCTGGTATCGAGCAGGATGATGACCCTGCCACTCGCGCGGCGGATGCCGCAGTCGAGGGCCGCCGCCGTGCCGAGGCGGGCGCTCGTCCAGACGATCTCAAGGTCAGCGCGCGATCCTACGACCGGCTCCAACGTGTCCAGCTGCTCGAGCGCGTCGAGCTGCCCCAGCGCGTCGACCGCCTCGGCCTGTTCCGCTGACGGATCGTCGGCCACGATGACGACCTGGACGCCGGCCGGCAGATGCGCGCGGAGTCCGGCGAGCGCGCGGGCCAGGTCGGCCCGCCAGTCCGTGGCCACCAGGATGACGCTGGCGATCCGGGTCGGCGGTTCCTCGAGCCGTGACGGCACCGAGCCGCTGGCGCCGTACCGCACGCGGGCACCATCGGCAACGTCCGGCGGGCGCGCGGGCTCGAGGTCCGAGTCGACGCCCCGATCGACGACCTTCCAGCCGGCGGCCTCGATCGCCGCTCGCAGCCGGTCCGCCGTCGCGAAGTCGCGGGCCGCCCGAGCCTCCGAGCGGGCGCGAACGAGCTCGAGGATCTCGTCGGGCTGTCGGGTCGGGTCGTCGGGCATCCGGGCAGCATAGCCGCCGGTCCAGCGGGTACCCTGCGTCGGTGGATCGCTCCCTGTGGGCAGTGCTGCTCGGCACCTTCACGCTCCGCTTCAGCACTGGCCTGACGGGCGCGTTGCTGGGTGTCTACCTGGCCAGCCTCGCCGATCGCTCAGTGGCCGGTGTCGGGCCGATCGCCATCGGTGTCCTGGCGGCGACCTTCTACCTCGCCGAGATGGTCCTGTCGCCACTCTTCGGCCTGCTCTCCGATCGCATCGGCCATCACCGAGTCATGCAGTTCGGCCCGGTCTTTGGCGCCGTCGCCGTCGTGCTCACGGCCTATGCCACGAACCTGGTCGGCGCCAGCCTGGTCTTCCTGCTGGTAGTGGCAGCAACACGTGCGCTCGAGGGCGCCTCGACGGCATCATCGGTGCCTTCGATCCTCGGCTACATCGCCCTCGTCACCGCCGGCGACGAGGACCTCCGCGGCAAGTCATCGGCGCGCTTCGAGGGCGCCACGCTGGCCGGCCTTGGCGTCGGCATCATCGTCGCACGCCCGATGTGGGACACCCTTGGGGTGGCCGCCTTCCTCGTCAATGCGGTCATCTACGGCCTCTCGTTCCTGATCTATCGGTATGGCGTGTCCGATCCACGCGGTGAACCGGAGCTGCTGGCCGAGCCACACCCCGGCTGGCGACGATACGGCGACCTGGTGCGCAGCAGCCACGTCATGCTCCTCGCCCCGACCTGGATCGCGGTCAACGCCGCCATCGGGCTATGGTTCAGCCAGTCGATCTTCCAGTTCGCGCGGACCGACCCCCGGTTTCCCGACCAGTTCCTGCACCGTGGCTTCGACACGCTCGAGTTCACCGTCGCCGCGATCGTCATCGCCATCATCTTCGGCGCCGGCCTGGTCTACTGGGGCAACCGCTTCAAGTCGATGCGGCGGACGACGATCATCCTCTACGGCATCCTCGGCGGCGCAGGCATGGTCGCGGCGGGCCTGGCGCTCAACCACCTGGCCGGGGTCGCTGCGTGGTTGGCCGTCCTGTGCGTCATCGGCGCGGCGATCGGGCTCTTCGTGCTGGCCGGAGCGACGCCCGCGGCACTGGGCCTGCTGGCGGACATCTCGGAGGCCTTCCCGGCCGATCGCGGCGCGATCATGGGCCTCTACAGCGTCTTCCTGGCCATCGGCCAGATCACCGGCTCGCTGATCGGTGGCTTCGCGGCCAACGCCCGCGGTATCGATGGGCTCTTCATCGCGACCTTCGTGCTGCTGGGCGTCGCGCTCGTGCCGCTCTCGGCATTGCGACGACGCGAGCACTTCCTGGACGGACCGGCCTCACCGACGATCATCGACTGAGGCGTCGTCCTCCCAGTCGACGAACTCGACCCCCGTCTCATCGAGGTAGGCGTCGACGGCGGCACCCACGGTCGGGTAGAAGCGCGGCTCGCCGATACGGTCGAAGAGGCCGTAGCGGCGCAAGCTGTCCTTGACCGGGCCCTTCAGCTCGGCAAAGACGAACTCGACGCCGGCCCGTTCGAACTCGGCGTGGAGGGTGTCGACGACATCTGCTGCCGTGGTGTCGATGTCGGTCACCGGCTCCGCAGCGACCACCAGCCAGCGCACCGGCGTCGTGGATTCGGCCATCGCTTTCTCGACGGCCGTCCGGAACATCTCAGCGTTGGCGAAGAAGAGCGGCGCATCCCATCGGAAGATGATGAGGCCCGGGACCTGTCGCGCATCGGGGTGACGGTCCGTGTCGT
This sequence comes from uncultured Chloroflexia bacterium, assembly GCA_963833535.1. Classification (GTDB taxonomy): domain Bacteria; phylum Chloroflexota; class Limnocylindria; order Limnocylindrales; family CSP1-4; genus CSP1-4. The sequence continues at coordinate 124,834 of CAWHYC010000003.1, forward strand.
GGTAGCCCTTCATCCCCTCGACGCGACCGAGCACCGCGCTGTAGGGCCGCCACGCTCGCCACAGGAAGGCCAGGATGGCCACCCCGACCGAGAAGAAGATGCCGGGCACGACGCCGATGACCGCCACGCCCAGGAAGCAGATCATCGAGATCAGGAACTCCGATGGCCGGATGCGCCACAGGCGAACGAGGCCGCGGACCTCGACGAGCGAGAGGCAGGCCGTGATCACGACGGCGGCCAGCGCGGCCGTCGGCAGGTTCGTGGTGATGCCCGGGATGAAGACGAGCATGACCGCGATGGCGGCTGCCCCGACGATCCCGGTCAGCTGGGTCCGCGCCCCGGCCTGCTCGGCGACCGGCGTCCGCGAGCCGCTGCTGCTGATGGGGAAGCCCTGCACGAAGCCCGTGGCGATGTTGGCGGCGCCCAACGCCACCAGCTCCTGGTCGGGATCCGCCCGCGTGCCGGCGCGACCGGCCAGGATGCGCGAGAGGACGCTCGTGTCGGCCATCGAGACGAGCGCGATGGCGGCACCGCCGGCGATCATGGGTCCGAGGTTGCCCAGGTCGAACGAGGGCAATGCCGGATGGGGCAGCCCCTGCGGCAGTGGCCCGACCGTCGCCACGCTCCATGTCACAGCGGCGTCGGTGACGGCCACGGCGACGGTCGTGGCCACGACGGCGATGAGCACGCCGGGTACCTTCGGCAGCCACCGCTTGCAGCCCAGGATGACGAGGATGCTGATCGTCCCGATCGCCAGGTCCACGGGGTTCGTCAAGCCGTCCGCCACGCCCTGGACGAAGGCCTGCAGCTCGTCGATCAGGCCGTCGGCGTCGGTCGAGAAGCCGAACAGCTTGGGCAGCTGCCCGACGAGGACGGTCAACGCGATGCCGTTCAGATAGCCAAAGCGGATGGGCGTCGATAGCAGGTCGGTGATGAAGCCGAGCTTGGCCAAGCCCGCTCCCAGACTGAAGATCCCGGCGATGACCGCCAGTCCGCCGGCCAGGGCGACGGCGGTCGCGGTGTCGCCGCCAGCGAGCGGCAGGATCGTCGCCGCGATGAGCGCGGCCAGCGATGAGTCGGGACCGAGGACGAGGATCCGGCTGGGGCCGAAGATGGCGTAGGCGACCAGCGGGATCATCGTCGCGTAGAGGCCGTAGATCGGGGGCAGGCCTGACGCTTCGGCATAGCCCATGCCCACGGGCACGAGCACGGCCGTCAGCACCAAGCCGGCCACGAGGTCGCTCGGAAGCCAGCTCGGCTGGTAGGAGCGCGCCACGGCCAACCCTGGCACTCGCCGGGCGATCACGCGGCGCGCTCGAGACGTCGCGGCGGCGGGCGGTGCGTCGGTCATCGGTCGTCCTCTGGCGCCGCCTTGTGGCGTTGCCAGTCTCGCCCGGTCGTCACTTGTTGCCCGTTTGCCCGGCGGTCATGGCCGCATTGTCGGCCGTCCCGAGCTGGCGCGTCGGGCGCCCAGCACCAGACTTGGGTCGCCCATGCCGGAGGTCGTCCCGCATGCTGCGCGTTGCCGCTCTACGCCGGCGATGGCAGTCGGTCCATCAGTCGTCAAGGATCTCGGTCCCGGTCGTCGGTGCGCCTACAACTTGACCTTCGAGGGCGAGGAGGATCCGTGCGACCGCCTCAAGGCGGAGACCCGGAGCGAGGCCACGCATCATGCGCGAGATCGTGCCCTGATCTACGTCGCACCTTGCCGCGAGGCCGCGTTGGCTCAGCCCACGAGCCACGCAGAGTCTGGCAACGTCGGCTCCGAACCGATCCAGCGCCTTCCGGCTGTGCAGGTTCGTCGTGCCCGGAGCGGCTGAGGGATTCAACCGTGTCGGCACCAGCTCATTCGTGGCTGGGTCGTAGGCATGACCGCCAGGTCCCAGGATGTGCCGACGCATGGCGTCGTGCGCCAGGCGGTCTCCACGCTGCCACCGCGGGCCAAGTGAGTCGGCCGTCGGGGAGTCGGCGCTCAATGAGGGGAGTGTTTGGGCGTCGGGGCTCGGGAAGTCCTGGTCGATGGGATCCTCGCCCGACATGTCGTCATCCGTAGCGGGTCGAGGGCCTTGCCAAGGTCGATCCGATCCCAATGGTCGACGCGGCGTCATGCTGGACATCGTCCTAGTCGCGACCCATCAGCTGCTCACTTGATGCATGGCGCCGACTTGGCCACGTGTGGCTCGCGGGTCGGGTGATGCATCGACGGCCATCACCCGGGTGGGAGGGTTGCTCCGGCATTCGAAAGTCGGTCGATCAACGTTGGGCACCTGCCCGGATCGGTACGTCGCGAGCGTGCCCAAGTCCGGCCCACCTGGGTCGGACGCGCCTAGAATGCCCGGCATGAGCGACATCCTCGACCGTGCCGCCGGCGCCGTGACGGCGGTCACCACGCCCAGCTTCGGCAACTTCATCGGCGGGGAGTGGCGCCCGAGCCAGTCCGGCCGCACGTTCGAGAGCCGCAACCCGGCCGACACGCGCGACCTCATCGGCACTTTTGCCGCCTCCGACGCGCGTGACGCGGCGATGGCCATCCGGGCCGCCGAGACCGCCTTCCCGGCCTGGCGCGCGGTGCCCGCGCCCAAGCGTGGCGAGATCCTCTATAGCTTCGGCGCTCTGATGGCCGACAACAAGGAGCGGCTTGCGCGGGCCATGACTCGCGAGATGGGCAAGGTCCTGCCCGAAGCGCGCGGCGACGTCCAGGAGGGCATCGACATCGCCTTCCTGATGGCCGGCGAAGGCCGCCGCATGTTCGGCGACACGGTGCCCTCGGAGCTGCCCGACAAATGGGCGATGAGCATCCGCCAGCCGATCGGCGTGGCCGGCATCATCACGCCCTGGAACTTCCCTATGGCCATCCCCTGCTGGAAGATGATGCCGGCCCTGGTGACCGGCAACACGGTGGTCATCAAGCCCGCGTCCGACACCCCGCACTGCGTCGTCCTCCTCATGGAGCTGATGCACCAGGCGGGCTTCCCGCCGGGCACCGTGAACATGGTCAGCGGTTCGGGCGAAGAGGTCGGTCTGCCGATCGTCGAGAGCCCGGACGTCCCCGTCACCAGCTTCACCGGCAACGGCGAGACCGGCACCCTCATCGCCGGCATCGCTGCGCGCCGGCTGAAACGCCTGAGCCTCGAGCTGGGCGGCAAGAACGGCGTCATCGTGCTCGCCGACGCCGACCTCGACCTGGCCGTCGAGGGCATCATCTGGTCGGCCTTCGGGACGACCGGCCAGCGCTGCACGGCCTGCAGCCGGGTCATCGTCCACGAGTCGGTCGCCGACGACCTGGTCAAACGCCTGGTGGATCGGGCCGGCACGTTGCGTCTCGGCTCGGGCCTCGAAGCGACGACCGATGTCGGCCCGCTCATCAACGATGGGGCGCTGTCGAAGGTCAGTCGTTACGCCGAGGTCGGGGCCCGTGAGGGCCAGCTGCTCATCGGCGGCGCACTCGCCACCGACCGACCCGGCTGTGAGCACGGCTACTTCTATGCCCCGACCATCTACGACGGCATCGCGCCGATGGACCGCATGGCCCAGGAAGAGATCTTCGGTCCGGTCCTCTCGGTCATCCGCGTGCCGGACATGGACGCCGCACTGATGGCCGCCAACCAGACGCGCTTCGGCCTGTCGGCGAGCATCTTCACTCGTGACGTGAACGCCGCCTTCCGGGCCATGCGCGACCTGGAGACGGGCATCGTCTACGTCAACGCCGGCACCACGGGCGCCGAGACGCATCTGCCCTTCGGCGGCTGGAAGGGGACCGGCAACGGCCATCGCGAGGCCGGTCATGCGGCCCTCGACACGTTCACCGAGTGGAAGTCCATCTACGTCGACTATTCGGGCCACCTGCAGCGTGCGCAGATCGACAACCAGCCCGACTGACCGCCCAAGATAGGGCGCCTGCCCGATGTGCCGCCCCCCGCCTTAGGTCGACCGTCGGAGTCGGGCCAGCGATGAAGCTGGCCGGCTCGGAGGACGACAGGTGGCTGATGCAGCCGTTGGATTCGGGACCGACCGATCGTTCACGCGCGTCGGTCGGGGTGTACTGTGCAGGCCAGTCGAGGCCAGCGCAGCAAGGGGGGGCCAGACCGACATGCTCGTGGCGTCGATCTACGAAGCCGATCGGGCATCCCTGGCGGGCTTCGTCCGAACCATCACCCACGACCAGGAGGTCGCTGAGGAGATCTGCCAGGAAGCCTTCACGAAGCTGCTCATGGAGGCCCGGGCAGGGCGGACGCCGGACAACCCGCGTGCCTGGTTGCGACGCGTGGCCAGCAACCTGGCCATCAGTCGCGGTCGACACAACCAGGTCGTGGAGCGCAAGCACTCGGCGCTCGTCTCCTACGAGATCGGCGACTCGGCCGAGGTGGCCGCGCTCAGGCACGAGGACGCGCGGGCGATCTTGGCGGCCCTCGGGCAGCTCCATGCGACGGATCGCAGGGCGCTCCTGATGGCTGCGTCGGGGCTCAGCGGGGCCGAGATCGGGGAGCGCCTGGGGCGCTCGAACGGGGCGACGCGCACGCTGCTCTGCCGCGCACGCCACAAGCTGCGCCTGGCCATGGAGCCCGCCGGAAGCCCCGTCTGAGGCCGCGTCCGAGGCCCCGTCCGGGGCTGATAATGGCCGGGTGGCGGGGAGCACCAAGCGGCACTTCATCGGGCGCACAGCCGAGGTCGCCCGACTCCGGGCGGCACTCGACGTCGCACGCTCGGGCGAACCCCGGGTGGTCATCGTCTCGGGCGAGGCCGGCATCGGCAAGTCGAGCCTCGTCGACGAGGTGGCAGGCCAGGCCGCGAGCGAGGGCTGGCTGCGCATCGGCGGCGCGTGTCTCGAGCTGCAGGGCGGCCAGGTCGCCTACCTGCCGTTCGTCGAAGCCCTCCGATCGCTCGTCGCGCAGGTCCCTGCCGACCGGGTTCGACCGCTCGTCTGGCCGGCGCGTGAGCTGATCGGGCGACTGTTGCCCGAGCTGGCCATCGACGCCGTGGCGCCCGTGCCGGAGGGCGATGGCACCACCGGTGGCGAGGGTGGTGACCTCGACCGCGCCCGCCTCTTCGAGTCGCTGCTCATCGTCGCCGGACGACTGGCCGGTGCCCAGCCGCTGCTCGTCGTCGTCGAGGACATCCAGTGGGCCGACACCGGCACCATCGACCTGCTGCGCTTCTTCGTCCACGGGGTGAACGCGGCGCCGGTGCTCTTGATCCTCACCCTGCGCATCGATGGCCCGGCCGCTCCCGGATCCGTCGCTCGGATGCTGGCCGAGCTCGATCGCAGCCCGCGCGTCGAGCGCCTTGAGCTCGGTCCCTTCGACCGGCCAGAGGTCAGCGCGATGCTGGAGGCGATCGACGGCCGGCCGCCAGACCCCGACGACGTGGCCGCAGTGGTCGCACGCAGCGGCGGCAACCCGTTCCTCGTCGAGGAGCTGGCGCGATCGATGGCCGATCCGGCCACGCCCGATGAGCCGTTGCCGGCTGGCCTCCGGGACCTCCTGATGGCTCGGGTCGCCGGGCTCGGGGACGCCGCCCAGGAGGTCGTCCGAGTGGCCTCGGCGGCGGGGCGGGTGGTCGACGACGACCTCCTGGCGAAGGTCGTCGAGCTGCCCGAACGCGACCTCGTCCAGGGGCTGCACGAGGCGATCGACCAGGGCATCCTGGTGCATGTCAAGGCCCCGGGCGTCGACGGCTACGGCTTTCGTCATCCGCTGCTGCGCGAGGTCGTTGCCGGGCGACTGTTGCCCATGGAGGCGCGACGGCTGCACGGCGCGTTCGCCGCGGCCTTGACCGAGGATGGTCAGCGTCCATCGTCGGCCGCGGAGGTCGCCTTCCATTGGGATGCGGCGGGCGACGCCGGACGCGCCCTCGAGGCGTCCGTCGAGGCGGGCGCCGCGGCAGAGGCGGTCTACGCCTTCGCCGATGCTCGCGGGCACTACGAGCGCGCGCTCCGACTCTGGGAGCTGGCGCCCTATGCCGACGACCGACTGCCCATCGACCGCCTGGGCATCATCGACCGGGCGGCCGCCATGGCGGCCCTGATGGGCGAGCCACGACGCGCCATCGCCCTGGCGCGGGAGGCACTGGCGGCGATCGATCCGGCGGTCGATCCCGAGCGGGCGGCGGTCTTCCACAGCTCGCTGCGCTGGTACCTGTGGGACGCCGGCGATCACGAAGCCGCACTCAAGGACGCGCTCGAGGCGGTGCGCCTGATGCCGACCGAGCCCCCCACGATCCTGCTCGCCAACGTTCGTGCCCATGCCGCCGGTCTGCTCCTCTTCGTCGGCCGCCTTGCCTTGGCCGAGGCGCAGGCGAACGAGGCCCTGGACACGGCCCGGACGGTCGGCGCCCGAGCCGAGGAGGCCGTCGCACTCGGTGTGCTCGGCTGGGTCGCCGTCGTCCGTGGACAGGCCGACCAGGGCATCGAGCTGGTCCGCCAGGCGTGGCTGATCGCGCGCGAGCTGGCACATGTGACAGGTTTGGCGATCGCCTACAACCACCTGGCGGCGGTCCTCGACATCGCCGGCCGCGTCCGCGAGAGCCTGGACATCGCGCAGGAGGGCATCGTCGTCGCCGAGCGCTTGGGCATCGCCAGGTCGTTCGGCGCGTTGCTCGAGGGCAATGCCGCGCACGCGCTGCTCCGCCTTGGCCGCTGGGCCGAGGCCGCCGCGCTGACCGACGCCGCTATGGCCCGCGGCACGTCTGCCGGCGCCCTCGCCTGGCTGCGCATCGTGCGCGCCCGGCTCGACGTGGCACGCGGTCAGTTCGACGAGGCGGAGGGCGAGCTGCGCGCCCTGGACGCGGCGGCCGACGCGGCCGCCCTTGCGCCGTACGTCGGCTGGTGGCACGTGGCGCGGGCCGAGGGAGCCACCTGGCAAGGCGACCCGAGCGGCGCGCTTGACATCGTGCAGGCCTCGTTCGGCGACCCACGGCTGCCGTCGATCGACGCCTCGATCGGGAGCCTGGCCGCGCTCGGGCTTGGGGCCGCGGCCGACGTCCTCGAGTCCGAACCGGCTGGGTCGCCGCGCTCGGTCGCGGCGCGGGCAGCCGGCGAGGCGATCCACCAGCGCATCCGACGTCTGCGCCGGTCAGGCCTCCTGACGCCGCCCGATCTGCCGACCGCCGGACCGAGCGAGCGGAGCGGACCGGCCACCGCCAAGGTCGCATTGGTCGAGGCCGAGGTGTCGCGCTTGACGGGGCGTGGCAGCGTGGCCAGCTGGCGGCGGCTCGTGCTGGCCGCGGAGGCCGAGGATCGGCTGCCGCTGGTGGCCTATGGACGCTATCGCCTGGGCGCAGCGCTGCTGGCCGGGCAGGGGGATCGCGAGCAGGCGACGAGCGCCATCCGGGACGCCCACGCGATGGCGGTCGGGTTTGGTGCTCGACCGCTGGCTGCGATGATCGAGGCGCTGGCTCGCCGGGCGAGGATCTCGCTGGCGGCGCCTCGCGGAGCGACGGAGGTGGCGGGCTTGCCCTACGGGCTGACGGAGCGCGAGCTCGAGGTGCTCGAGCTCGTCGTCGCGGGACACTCGAACCGCGAGATCGGCGCCGCGCTGTTCATCAGCCCCAAGACGGCCAGCGTGCACGTCTCGAACATCCTGGCCAAGCTGGGCGTCGACGGCCGCGTCGAAGCCGCCACCATGGCGATTCGCATGGGCATCGTCAGTGCTTCGTCCGCCGCGGGAGCGCCGCCGCGCGCGTGACGGGGCGGGTGCGACGGATAGCGTCCTCGACGACGTGGGGTAGAATGCGGCCTCCGAGGTCGGTCCCGAGGATCGTCCATCGGCACGATGGGCCGCTAGCTCAATGGTAGAGCAGCTGACTCTTAATCAGCTGGTTGAAGGTTCGAGTCCTTCGCGGCTCACCAGCGAATTACTCACGAATTGGCCCTCCGGTCGCCCCCGGAGGGCCATTCAATTCTGCCCCGTACCACCTGTCGTACCACCCGAAGGTCAGCCGACGCCCTCGAAAATCGCATCCATGCGAGCAGCAGCACGCTCAGTCATCCGGTCGGTCAGGTGACCGTAGATGTCAAGCGTCAGGCCGACGGTCGAGTGTCCGAGGATTCGGCTCACCACGCCAACGTCCTCGCCGGACTCGAGCAGGAGCGTAGCTGCGGCATGGCGGGTGTCATGGAAGCGCTGCCGAGGCAGGCCGGCCCGTGCGAGTGCTGCCTGGAACTCGTGGGTGACATTCGGGCCGTCGAGTGGCGTCCCGACGGTAGAGGCGAAGACGTGGCCGGTGTGCTGCCAGCGTCGACCTGCCCGCAGCCGGTCCTCGAGCTGCCGTCGCCGCTGCTCGCGCAGTGCAGCGCCGGTGGTGCGACCGAGTCGCAGCGTGCGCCGGGACTTAACGGTCTTCGGCTCGGCTAGACGACCCGTCTTGTCGAGCGTGTGGTTAACCGTCAGAGCGCTGTAGTCGTCGGTCACATCCTCCCAGCGCAGCCCCAGAAGCTCGCCCTGTCGGAGTCCGGTCCCGATCGCGAGGTGTAGAGGGGTCCCAGCCGATCGTCAGCGGTTGCGGCCATCAGAATTCGCACCTGGTTGGCTGAGAGAGGCACGAGCTCGCGGCGCACGCGGGCGGGCGGCTTGACGAGGTTCGCCGGGTTCCGGATGAGCCGGCCCGACATGACCGCCCGACTGAGGCTGATTCGCAGGACCGTCAGGGCATAGCTGACCGTCCTCGGCGACAGGTTCCCGACTTCCTCTAACTGGCGGATCGTCCAGCCGACGTGTTCTGGTGTCAGCTTAGTGAGGGGTACCCGGCCGAGTGTCGGTCGGAGATACGCGCGGGCGATCTGCTCATAGCTCGCGACCGTAGCCGGCCGCAGCCGCCCGCGTACGTCAGAGGCCAGTCAATTCGGCAAGGCAAGATGCAATGCGTCGAGGCGCAGGCTGGTGAAGTGAGCGACGAACGACCCTTGGATCAGCTCGAACCCGCGCCCCAATCGGGGACCTCACACGACGCTGCATCCTCCGGGGTGGGGTCAGCCGTGGATGGGGTCCAGCATCGTCGGCGGGCGAGCGATCGGGCCCGGGAACGTGCCCGCCTAGTGCTGGAGCGGGGCGATCACGCGGCCTACGTCATGGCGACACGTCAGGTAGAGGAAGGCCTGCGGCGTCGCGCCGATTGGCGACCGGCCGACCCGGCACCGACTGCCTGATCCCTACAGCGGCACCCGCCCCTCGCCGAGCTCCTGCAGGCAGCGCGCCATCGGTCGAACGACGGCTCCGCCGATGTCTAGACTTCGGCCATCGACCCCGGTCCTCCCCGAGTGGTCAGGGGTCGTGTCCGCAGGCATGATCCCGCCGCTCGACTGGAGGGAGAGCATGATCAGTTACGGCTCCGACGTGGTCATCCGACGCCCGCCCGCCGAGGTGTGGCCGTACCTGGTCGAGCGGGACAAGCAGGCGCAATGGAGCGACGTGCCCATGGAGCCGCTGACCGAGGGACCGAACCGGGCCGGCACGCGGATGCGGCTCACGTTCGGCATGGGGCCGGTACGGACGTCACTGACCCTTGAGCTCTCGGCGGTCGAACCGCCCGAGCGTCTGGCCTTCACCACCGTGTCGGAGGGTGGCGTCCAGTGGGACGGGGAGTATCGGCTGGAGCCCGTCGACGACACCGGTACTCGCCTCAGTCAGCAGGGCACGCTCCGCTTCACTGGCCTCTGGCGGCTGGTCGAGCCGATCGTGGGTAACGAGATCAAGCAGGGCGAGATCAACGAGCTCGAGAAGCTCAAGGCGATCCTCGAGCGGGCCGGTTAGCCCGTCAGCGAGGCACCCGCCCGGCGCCGATCTCCCGCAGGCAGCGCGCCATCTCGACGAGCACGTCGAGCTCGGTCGTGCCGATGGCTGTCCACTCCCTCGACCTGACGCCGACCACCGCAACCCTCGCGCGGGTCGAAGGCGTACATCGCCCACTCATGCCGTTCGTCGTGGTAACTCGGTCGGCCGACGAACCAGCCCGGCGGAGTGGCGTCGTGGACAGCGTCCCAGGCGGTGTCGCGGTCGTCGTCGAACTTCATCGCCTGATCGACGTTCGTCATCTATAGCCGTAGCGACGGCGAGCCGGCCAACTGGCGGCCCACACAGCTCGGCGAGCAGCGGTTCCCAGGTCGTGGGTCCACGCATCATCAGCCACGATCCGGACCCTGCCGCTGGTGAGCCGGACCGCGTTGCCCGAAACTGCGTGATACGGTGCGAGCAGGACCTCATCGTCGCCGATGAATGGCAGGGGACGGTCCGCGATGCCGGCCCACTTCGCGATCCTGTCCAGACTCCGCCGTGGGGACGCAACCAGGTCCTCATATCTCACGACCAGGCGGGGGATTCCCTGCTGGGTGCACATCCGTGGGAGCGCGATGTTCCACGCACTCCAATAGAGGCCGGTCAGGGCCGGGGGGAGCCTGATCGTCCGCTCACCACCGGGTGCGTCGGGATCGAAGTTGTCGCGCGTCCAGGAGTAGGCAACCGCTCGCGGGTCGCGGACCAGGTGGATGACACGGAGGTCGAAGTCGGCGTTCTGCTTGAGCATGAAGGCGTACGACGGGAACTTGGACGAATCCACCACGATGTCGCCGTCACCGACTTCCAGCACGGCGCGATAGAGCGTCGCAAGGGCAGCCCGATACCAGTCGAGGTCCGGGGCATAGCTTGTCAGCGAGTTTCGACGCAACATGAGCGGCAGGTGTCGGGTCCGGGTCCGTTTGGAGGCGCGATTCAGGGCGATGACCCGACCCCTGGTGACCGCTGGGAACGCAAGCGCCATCACTTCGGTCCAAAAAGGACAGCTGTGGAACGGCTCCCCGCAGCTGCATCGACGGTTCTGCAGGTACCCCCGCTCCCAGATGAACTTGATCTCCCCCACTGAGACCAGGCCCGGCATCTGACCGAGAGTGCCATCGAGGATCGTGCTGCCACTCCGACCCCAGCCTGCGATGTAGAGGACTTTGATCGGCGCCGACACGATTCCCTTTCAGTTCGATGCGAGCCACGACGGACGCTCCACGCGGCGCTGACCCTCTTCCCCCATGCTTAGGCGACCTAGTCGTCCAGCCGCTCCGACGAGCCGCTCGGCACTGCGCTCAGCTCGAGGTAGGTGCCAGATGGCGTCGCGGTGATCGTGATGTGGGCGGGTCCTGCGAGCCGACGGCCATCCGAGGCGTGAGCCACGACCGTCGCGTACTCAACGACCGGGAAGGTGCCGTGGACGGACGCCCAACCGACCCAGTCGCGGGTCGTGAGGTCCTCGATGTCCCGGAGGCTGTCGGCGTCGCCTCCTCGAACCGCGAGTTCACCAGCGCGAAGTGGCAGGCGGTGTCCGTCGATGTATAGGCTCGTCAGCCTCAGCTCGAACTCGGTATCCATAGCGGGGATGACCCATCGTAGGGCCTTACAGCTTTCTCGCCGCCGCCCTTCTCGCCGCCCGCCTCCAGTCGAACGAGGGTCGCGCGGCGCGGACGGCCAGCGGCCGCGACGACTATCGGGATCAGCACCCAGCGCCATCTCGCGACTCGCATCGCGGCATCGTAGCCGCGCCGTCCATCCCGCCGGCGTGGCGTCGTGGACGGCGGTCCAGGCAGCTTCGAGGTCGTCATCGGTCAGCAAGGGAAGTTCCCGATGAGGTGGCCAGGAACGACACCCTTGACGGCGTCGACGACCACCCAGCCGATGTCGTCGGGGCCGGTACAGTCGGGATAGAGCACCACCCAGACGGTCCGGGCTTGCCCACCCACGACGCCCCCTGGCCCCGGTTGGCAACCTGGGTCGCCGCGGCAGTCGACGACGCCGAAGACCGGGACCGCACGGCCAACGAACCAGGACTCGGGGTTCTGCGCCCGTAGTGTGGCCACGATGTCCTCCCCGGTCGCATCGGCAGGCGGCGACTGTGCCGTGAAGGTCGGACGCCCGCCGGTCCCGGCGAATGCCGAGAGGAACGACTCGGGCAGATCGGGCGTGGGTTGGGGCAGGCAGCCAGCCACCACGACCACCATGGGCACCAGTACCCAGCGCCATCTCGCGACCCGCATCGAGGGCATCGTAGCCGCGCGATCTAGCCCGCCGGCGTGGCGTCGTGGACGGCGGCCCAGGCGGCGTCGAGGTCATCTGCGGCTATGAGGTCAGGCTACGGGCAGTCGCAGTGGCACCTAGGCTGGCACTAGTAACAGGGGTAACCTGCGAGAGCACCGTACCTCGCCCGGTCGCGACACAAGGAGCCTTGCCCCATGGAGCCGACGAACCCGGAATCCGAGCCCACTGTGCCCGAACCTGCATCTGAGCCCCCTGTGCCCGAACCGCCCACTCCGGTTCCCACGCCTGAGCCCGTGCCACCTGCCCCGGCCGCGCCAGGTTCGCTCGCCAACGCGGGCGATGCCGAGGCGGCCCGCGCCGCCGCGAGAAGCGCTGCCCTAAGGCAATTGGGACTGGCGGATCCGCTCGCGCTCACGGTGATCCGCGAGTACAAGGGCAAGCAGCAGAAGGACGCCAATTCCGAGTTCGCCAAGGAGGCGCAGCAGTTCGCTGCGCTCGGTTACACGGTCACCAGCCAGTCATGGGCGCAAGGTCAGTGGGGATGCGGCGCCTGGCTCATCGCTCTGCTCTGCATCCTGTTGGTGGGCCTCGGGCTGCTGATCATCGCCTACATGGTGATCGTCAAGCCCGCGGGGACTCTCACCGTCACGTATACGCTCAAGGACTAGTCGGCAGCGCCGGTAGCATCGCAGGTAGCAATCGACCCGGATGCTACCGGTCTCGAAGTTGCATAAGGTGCCCGATTCACGCTCAAACGGACCCTAAAGGAACCCTTCCGAACCCCCATCGCCGCTCTGCAAAACCTCTTTCAGCGGTTCGAATCCGCTCGTCGCCTCCACAGTCCACACAAGTAGGCCCGATACGGCTCCCGCTGTGCTCGTGGCTGCGACCTGGCCGACGGCAACACGCGCTCGTGCGGCTGTCTGTATCGCGAGATCCAGCGCGGTCGGCGGTATGCAGCTACTGGGCGAGGCAAGCCTTGAGCGACAGCCCCGCCGCCGCGCCGTACTCCTTCATGTCGAACTCGCATTGTTGACGTTGGGTCGCTGCCCAGACCTTCTTGAGGCGCGCCCGCACATTCCCGCAGGTGCTCGATGCGACGACCGCATTCAGCTTCTTCGCCGCGGCGCGGAAGATCGTGACGTGCACCCGCTCGTGGGTGGCGACGTCGCGGATCTCGCCATTCCACCATTGGATGGTCGACACAGGAGTGGCGGAGGTCGCCCGCCATCGCGGGACGATGATCGTGTACGAGATCTTGACCGCGGGCCTGGCATCGATCACGACCTGACAGCTCCCCAGGTACGACTCGAGGTGGAAGCGATACGCAGCCTTGGCCTTGGTCAGACCTTCCGCGTTTGAGCGGAGCCATCGGTCATACGGTCCGTTGGCCGAGATCGAGCGTGAAATGGCGCTTGGCGTGTTGCCCTTGACCCTGTATGTCTTGACCCCAACGCCAGAGCCAAAGAATGAGGCCTTGATCGCGAGGACGGCAGGTCGCGCCGCCGGTTTGGACGCTGGGCCGGTCGTTTGTCCCGTCAGGGCGAGGGTCGGCCGAGGCGTTGGTGTCGGGGCTGCGGCGATGGCGGTCAGGCTGATCGCGAGGACCGGCTTACTGCCTTCCGGAGCGTACTGGAGGACCAGGTTGCCGCCGATCGGCACCTGGAATGTCGCATGCCCGCTGCTGGTCGAGCCCGCTGCGAGGCTTGTCGGCAGAGCGATCGCGGGTTGGCCTGAGCCGTCGACCGGTCCATAGGCACGGCGGGTGTCGTCCGAGAGGCTGAAGTTCTCAGGACCGAGGACCAGGTCCCGCAGCGCCATGACCTCGAAGGCGACCTCGATGACGCGGAACCCGGCCGGTCGAGGAGCGGTCGCCTCGGGGAGCTCCCGGGCCGACTGCACGGCGATGGTCAAGACGTCGGGCAGCTCAACGTCCTCACCCAGCATCCCGCGCACCGCGACCTGGGGGGCCGCCGTCGCTGGGCGTGGGTAGTTGGCGAGATCCGGCGTCGAGTGCGCGGTTTCAGGCCCCGACGAGCAGCCCACTGCGAAAAGCACCAGCACGATCGAGCCGATGCGACGATGCATGGCGGCCCCCTCTCGCACCGGATACTACGCCCGGCGACGCCCTCGCCGACCTCCCGCAGGCAGCGCGCCATCTCGCGCAGACACTCGAGCTACGGACAGCCGGGAAGATCCCGTGCCCAGACAAGCCGCCCGCCGGATATCGCGTACAAGCCGCCGGGCTCGGGCCATCGCGTGACACCGATGTCGAACCACAGCTCGCCCTTCCCGAGTCGTTCGGGCCTGGCTGGCACCACGACGTCGCACCACAGCGCCTGGACCTGGGCATCGGTGGTGCCGGCGACCAGATACACCGTCACGTCGTCGTAGTCCTTGCCTTCGAACGGGTTGATCGGCGACAGGACGACCTCCTCGACGATGGGCGAGTGGGCGGCGCGGATCTGGTCGGCGATCTCGTTGCCGTGACCTGCGACGCAGCCAGCGACCAGCGAGGCCGCCACGGCGATCGGGATCGCTCGTTCGCGGAGATGGCGCACTGGTTCGACCCCTTCGCGAATGAGGCTCGGGAGCGTCGCCGTCGAGGCGTGCTGATCCGTCAGCTTATCGACGCCCGGGGATCGCGCGAGTTACCGCGGCGCCCGACCCGCGCTGATCTCGCGCAGGCAGCGCGCCATCTCGAGCAGGCACTCGACCTCGGTCTGACCGATCGTCGTCCACTCCCGGCTCCTGGCACCCGCGATCGCGCGCTCCGACGGGTCGAAGGCGTACATCGCCCACTCGTGCCGCTCATCGTGGAAGGAGAGGCGGCCGACGTGGAGTACATCGGCAGCGGCGCGGGCCTGACGCCGTGAACTGGATCTGACTGAGCGGGCAATGATGTAGTGAATGGATGCGCCGACTGACGCCGACCTGATCCGCACCTCACTCCGCGAACCGAGAGCGTTCGCCGGGATCTTCGATCGTCATTTCGGTCGGGTTCGTGGCTATCTGGGCTGGCGTGTCGAGCCAGAGGTTGCAGCCGACCTGTCGTCGGAGACGTTTGCGATTGCGTTTGACGCGCGGGCGCGCTTTGACGCTAATCGGGCCGACGCCGGACCCTGGCTCCTTGGCATCGCCACCAACCTGCTCCGCCATCACCGGCGTCGTGAGGTCCGGCGGCTGCGCGCCCTCGCTAGCCTCCCGCGAGAGTCGGGGGTCGACGACGGGGCGTCAGCCATCGTATCGAGAGTCGATGCCGACGCCGTTCGTGAACCGCTGTTCATCGCCCTGTCTGACCTCCAGCCGGGCGATCGCGACGTGCTGCTGCTGCTCGCCTGGGCCGACCTCTCCTACAACGAGATCGCCACTGCCCTCGGTATCCCCGTTGGCACAGTGCGGTCGCGCTTGCATCGGGCCCGAGCCCGGATCCGCGAACGCCTTGGCGTGACGGGGCAATTCCTGATCGTCGATACCAGCAGTCGTGAGGCCTCTTGACCATGGATGAGATCGCGATCCTTCGGGCGCTCGCACCGAGCGTCAACGCAGTTACCTCTGCCGAAGTCAACGTCGCCCGGATGGCCTTGCTCGATCACATCGACTGGCAGACGGAGTCGAGCAGCACCGACCTGCCACACTTCCGGCGGCCATCGCTGCGCCGACCGACCCTCCTGGCAGTCGTCGCGCTGCTGATCGCCAGTATGGTCACGGTCGCGGGTGCGGCGCTCTACCTTGGTGAATTCGGCCCGGTCGACCACCCTGCAACGGCCGACCAGATCGAGACCGAGATCACCTCGACGATGGCCGTTACGCCATTGCCAGCTGGTCGGAGATATCCGGTTGACGCTCTGCGTACACGGGCCGAACCGGCCGGCAATCTGACCGTGTTCGCCGGCGTCCAGCAGGTCCAGTTCTACGCGATGTGCGCCTGGTCAGGCGCATGGCTTGAGGCGGATCTGGCTGGAGACGGGGTAGGCGTCGCACCGGCGACCGAGATGATCGCCACGTTCCCAGCATGGAAGTCGGTGTCAGACCCCCGGCTCGCGGACGAGTCGATCCGAACCCAGATCGAGTCGGTCGTCGTCGCCGCCCAGGCGGGAGATCGTGGTCCTGTGCAGGGTTTGTTCGACGGGATGATGTGCAGCACGATCCTGGGTGACTGACCGATTGACCCAGCGCCATCGCGCGACCCGCATCGCGGCATCGTAGCCGCGTCGTCCAGCCAGCCGGTGTGGCGTCGTGGACGGCGGCCCAGGCGGCGTCGAGATCAACGGTGGTCAAGGGGCAGGGGACCTGCTACGACCACCCGACGGCGAACCAGACCACGACCTGAAACACAGCCGCCAAGAGGATGCCAAGCCCGAACCAGACAGCGAACTTCCGAGCCAGCTGCGCGATCGTCTCTTGGCGAAATAGGCCGACAGCATCGAGCAAGCCGCGGAAGCCATTGATCTCGTCTTCGGTCGTATGGCGCTTAGAGGAGATAAACGTGGGCTGGCCCCCCGAGGCACGCTCAAGGACGAACCCCCGTGAGGCTTCCTCGGCACGCGAATACATTGACCACGCGACCTGGGAGGTTGCGATGGGAAGGATTACGACCAAGGCCTGAGCGTTGGCCCTGATCTCAACGGGCGCCAGATAGAGGTCGGGCCGGCGCCGAATCCTCAGCCAGAGGATCGGATACGGCAACGCCCCGGCGAGGGCCACGAAGGTGGCGGCCGCGAAGAGGATCGCGATCAAGGGGGCGCCGTAGTACCACTCGGCAATGGCGGTCAAGGACATGAACCCGCTGAACACGATCCCAGCTGGCGCCCTGCGCTGGTACCAGGCGGTCGTCGAAAGGATGTCGGCCATCGTTGGCTGATACGTGAACCGGATCTCCCCCGCCACAGTCACAGCGCTCTCCCAAGATGCGGTCGTCCCACATCTTGCCGATCACGGTCAAGCCGGTTGGTCGCCGGCGTGGCGTCATGGACGGCGGCCCAGGCGGCTTCGAGATCATCGGGGTCAGTTGACATCGAGCGCATCATGCCGCCATCGGGGAGGAATGATGCTGCCGCCCTTTGGTGTGGTCCTGAGTCTGATCGGGGTTGCCGGCGTTATCTTCGGCGTCCGCGGCCTGTGGATGCATCGGGCGTCGTTGTTTGAGATCCGCGCTCACCCGCTGGAGGATGATCCCGACACCCTGGAGAAGATGACGCAGGCGTTGGGGCGAGTCGATGATCTCATTGGCGGGTTCGGTAAGCAGGGCACCCTTTCCGTTCCACTCGATGCCGTCGCCGGGGCGCGCGGCTTAGGCAAGATGCCGGAGCCACTACAGGTGCCAGGCCTCTCGATCTTCTTCGGCGCCGTCCTGATCGTCGCGGGAGTGCTGCTGGTGGTCGGCTCCTAGGTCGGCATGGCGTCGTGGACCTCCTCCCAGGCACGGTCGAGGTCGTCGTCGGTCATCGGCCGACAGAGAACAGGGCGTCGCCCGTGACCGCATTGACGACGATCCACTCATCTGGCTTTGGCGGTGCCACATTGGGCTGTTGTCCGGGGAAACGGATGAGCCAGACGCCGATGGATGGACCTCGGGCGCACCGATCCGCATCGACACACGAGGCGAGACCGTAGATCGCCGGTCCGAGCGGCTCCTGGCCCAAGAAGGGTCGAGCGCGATGCTCTCGAATCAGTCGAAGTGCGACACCTGCGGTCATCGCGTCAGCCGCCGGCGCAGACGCTTGGAAGGTCATTCCCTGAGCCTCGAATGCGCGATGGATCTCTGCCGGCAGGTCGGGGGTGGACTGGGGCAGGCAGCCAGCGATCAGGACCACCATCAGGACCAGCACCCAGCGCCATCTCGCGACCCGCATCGCGGCATCGTAGCCGGCGAGCCGTGCCACCTCGGGTGGCGCGTCGTGGACAGCGGCCCAGGCAGCCTCGAGGTCGTCGGTGGTCATGGGATGAGGATCGTTGTGTCGCCACGCCGCTGCCTCGGGGTAACGTCGATGGGGCGACGCGCGTCGCCCCATCGACCCGGGAACCATCCGACAGGGAGAGCACGGTGTCGTTCACACATGGCTACGGCGGCAGTGAGTACGGGATCACGGAGATCGCCGACGCGAAGCAGGCCGACAAGGAGCAGGCGATCGCCGACCGCGCCCTCATGGCGAGTGACCAAGTCCGTGAGGCGGAACGGATCGGCCTCCTGACCCGCCTACGGCGGGCTGCGCGACGGATCCCGAGACGTCGACGCTGAGGCGTCGGCGATCCATTTTGGAGCGGGGCGGCGTCGAACACGGAGTCCCAGGCGACTTCGAGGTCGTCGGTGGTCATCGTCCGCACACTTCGCTGGCCGAGTAGCCGCCAGCGACGTCCTGGCCCGTCTGACCGACGGGTGGTGACTGCACCGTGAACGTCGCGTTCCCGTGCCCACCGACCGACAAGAGGAAGTCAGCGGGTAAGTCGGTCGATGGTTGGGGCAAGCAGCCTGCGACCACGACGATGATCGGGACCAGCACCCCGCCCCATCTCGCGACCCGCATCGCGGCATCGTAGCCGCGTGTAGGCTGCCTCGAGGTCGTCGTCGGTCACGCGGCTACGGTATCCCGACCCTATGCCACCTAGATCGGCGCGGCGACCCGTGCCCGCCTCACCCGCTCCTGGGTGACGTCAAAGCAACAACGCCATCAAGAGCGTGTCAATCGCGACGCCGTCCTTGACGTAGGCCCGTCGACGCACACCCTCTGTCTCGAATCCCATCCGCTCGTAGAGGTGGATCGCTCGCGCGTTGTCCGTAAACACCTCGAGCTCGATCCGAGAGACGCCTCCGCTCCGACGGGCCCAGGCGATGGCGCGCGTCATCAGCGCCCGACCGACCCCTTGGTCGCGCCAGTCCCTCGCGACCGAGACTCCCAGGGCGGCGTTGTGCGCGCTCTCCGGGCGGTTGCCGCCCAGCAAGTCCAGCATCCCGACAACGCGGGCCCCATCCAGTGCCACGAGCCAGATGGCGTTGGCCTGGGTGTGATACCGGCGAAGCAGCTCCTGCTCCGATTCGACGGTGAAGCTCTGCGCCCGCTCTGGAGACAGGACGATCGGCACTCCCGGCTCCAAGGTCAGCTCGACCAGGTAGTGGAGCATCGGCCGCGCGTCGGAGGCCCGCGCTTCGCGGATCGAGAACCCAGCCATCTTGGGTCTCCTCCCTGCTAGCCCGGCGGCGTGGCGTCGTGGACAGCGGCCCAGGCGGCCCCGAGCTCGTCGTCGGAGGTCATGAGCCGTCCTGTGGACACGGGACGTTGCCCATGAGGCCCACATCGCCGATAGCGAGACCCCTGACGGCGTCGACGACCACCCAGCCGATGTCGTTCCCGGTGGGGTCGGTACAGTCGGGGTAGAGCACCACCCAGACGGTCCGCGTTTGCCCCCCAGGCCTGCCACCCGGACCGGGTACGCACTCCGGGTCGCCCTGGCAGTTCATGCGCCCGAAGACTGGGACCGCGCGACCCAGGGTCATCGGACCGGGGCTCCCTGCGCGGATGGCGGCCACGGCGTCCTGCCCTGTAACACCGGCGGGCGGGGGCTGGACCGTGAACGTGGGGTTCCCGTTCCTCCCGCTGAACTGTTCGAGGAACGACGCGGGCAGATCGGGCGTGGGCTGGGGCAGGCAGCCAGCGACCAGGACGACGATCGGGACCAGCACCCAGCGCCATCTCGCGACCCGCATCGCGGCATCGTAGCCGCGTGGGACCCGCCCGCCGGTGTGGCGTCGTGGACCGCGACCCAGGCGGCCTCGAGGTCGTCGGTGTCGGTCATGGCGATGCGCGCCGCGGGTCATAGAGGTCATACCCGGCGTCGATCCCGACGACATCGACGAGCGCGTACCCGACATCGCCGGGATCACCGATCCAGTCGGGATAGACGACCACCCACACCGGCCGAGACGGGTCACCTTCGCCACCGTAAGGCCCGGGGCGGCACGGCTGCATTTCGCCGGTGCAACTCAGGAGACCGAAGATCGGGACGGCTCGCGTACGGAACATCGGCGCGTTGATCGAGGCGAGCTGGGCGACCACGTTGGCGTGGGTATCCGCGGTCATCACTGGCGTCACCTCGAACGCCCAGCCATTGGCCTCCATCTCTTGCTTGAACTCGGCCGGCAGGTCAGTCGCACTACGCGGCACACAGCCGGCCAGCAAGGCCGCCAGGACCAGGATCCGCCAGAGCCGCATCGCATGGCATCGTAGTCCGGCCATCCAGTCGACCGGCAGCGCGTCGTGGACCTTGCCCCAGGCGGCATCGATGTTCGCGTCGGTCATGGGAGGGGTATGGTGGCGGTCGCCCTCGCCTCGGGGTAACGTTGGTGGGTCGATTCGCGTCGTCCGATCGACCCGACCGACCGACAAGGAGAACATGGTGTCGTTCACGCATGGCTTCGGCGGCAGCGAGTACGGGATCACGGAAGTCGCCGACGCGAAGCAAGCCGACAAGGAGCGGGCGATCGTCGACCGCGCCCTCATGGCGAGTGACCAAGTCCATGAGGCGGAACGGATCGGCCTCCTCACCCGCCTACGGCGGGCCGCGCGACGGATCCCGAGACGTCGACGCTGAGGCGCCGGCGATCTATTTTGGAGCGGGGCGGCGTCGTGGACGGCCACCCAGGCGGCGTCGAGGTCAGGGTCAGCCATCGCGTCGTCGTGCCGATGCGCCATCGGTCGCGACCCCGGTCTAGCGAAATGTGTTCAGAGCGATCAGGGTCAGCGCGGGACCCAGCACGAAAGCGACCGCGCCTGCCGCGCTCAGCGCGATCCCGGCAGCGAGTCCCAGCCCGCCCCTCGTCAGATGGATGACGACCAGTCCGAGCGCGGTCAAGCCGATCGCAATTGCGACGATCACCGCCGCGATGACGTTGAGCCCAGTCGAGAAGCTGGTGCTGGTTCGGGGAGCGATCACCATTAGGAAGGCGACGACCGCCCATGGTAGGAGACCCGCCGCGTAGTCCGACCACGGTCGGTGTCGAGTGGCGATGTCCATGCCGCAAGGGTGCCGGTGCCGAACTGCCGTCGTCAAGCGCTACTGCGCCTTGGACAGCCGGCCGGCGTGGCGTCGTCGTCGGCCGCCCATGCGGCCTCGAGGCCGTCGGCGTCAGGCTGCGTCACCGAGCGATCTGTACCACCCGCCGTACCACCTAGGGGATGGATTTGGGTGGTACGGGTGGACGTCGGGGGCCAGTCTGCACGCGCAGAATTGGCCCCTGAGCACGCCCCAGAACGGACTCTTGATCAGCTGGTTGAAGGTTCGAGTCCTTCGCGGCTCACCAGCACATCGCTCCGAATTGGCCCTCCGGTCGCCCCCGGGGGGCCGTTCAATTCTGGCGCTTGGGCCGCGAGGACCTCGAGCACGGCCGTAGATCACACCACCCCCTCCTGGTGTTCACCCACCGGCACGGGGACCTCTACGACGAGGAAGATGGCCAGGACGACCGCCGTCAGGGTCAGCGTCACGGCGGCGCCGACGAAGAGAGTAGTTACGATCGCGATGATCCAGACCACCGGCCCGAGAAGGGCGACCCGGAAGTAGGTCCGCAAGCCCGCCTCGGGGATCGTCGGCTTCAAGAGTCGTCCGCTGTGCGTGGCATAGCGGAAGTTGGCGACGGCCAAGATGGAAAGGATCAGCTGCCACGAGATGAAGACGAGGAGGGCGACCTGGCCCCGTCCGTTGTCAAGGCCGATGTACTCCGCGAGCAGCGCGGTCACGAAGGGCACGGCCGCGATGACCATCAGGTAGATCAGGCCCTGGACGAGCATCCGGTGATCGACGCCACGCATCCAGCCCATGACCCTGTGTGTCTGGAGCCAATACGTGCCTACGAAGAGGAAGCCGATGACGTAGGCGGCGTAGCGCGGCAACTCCTCGACGAGGGCACTGATGAGCGCCGACCCGCTGTCGATCGATGCGGCATCGGGGACGCGGATGTCGAGCACCAGGAGCGTGACGGCGATCGCGAAGACGCCGTGCATGAACGCCTCCCACCCGGCCACCGACATCAACGAGTTGGTCTTCATACCCGCGCTACTCCCAGCACGGTCGCGTGCCCGGCCTGGCTCGTTCTGCCCTACTTGCCGGTCTGGTCGTCGACCTTGGTGTCTTCCGCGTTCTACACAGGGCCAGGCGACCGGGCGCGACCTATCGGCGGAGCAGGAACCAGCCGAAGGCGATCGCCCCGACGAGGACGATGAGGATGCCGATCGCGCCGCCGGGGACGACCGCGGCAAGGTCACCGACGGCGGACCTGAACGCGCCGAGCAGGCCCGAGAAGAGGCCGCCGATGGCGTCAGCGGCCGTCTTGAGCAGGTTTCCGAGGGTATCGCCGATCTGGCCCATAGGGGCGAGCGTAGCGGGCCGCGTCAAGCCCTCGTCAGGGTCGGCGTCAAGCGCTCGTCGCGGACCCGGAGGGCTTAGGCTGCGATGGTGGATCCGGTCGGTCTGGGTTTCGTCGGCGTCGCCGCGCTCATCCTGATCAAGGAAGCTGGCGTGCCCGTGCCCATTCCCGGCGACCTGCTCGTCGTTGGCGCTGGAGTCGCCGCCAGCCAGGGTCAGGTCGACGCGTTGCTGGCATTGGTTGCCATCCTCGTCGCAGGGCTCATCGGCGGGCTCATCCAGTTCAGCCTCGTCCGCGGTGCGGGACGCCGCCCGTTGCTGCGCCTCCTGCGCCGTGTCGGTGTCTCCGAGGCGCGCCTCGAGGTCGTGGCGGCGCGCCTTCGGCGGCAAGGCGCACGCGGTGTCGCGCTGGCCCGAGCGACGCCCGGGGTGCGTGTCGTGGCCATCGCCGCGAGCGGTCTGGCGGCGCTCCCGCTCGCCCGCTTCATATCGGGGCTGGCCATCGGCAACGGCGTGTTCGTGGGCGCCCACTTCGCGGCAGGGCTCATCGTCGGCCCATCGGCCGTCGTGCTCGTGGCTGGATCGGCGGCGCCGATCCTGATCGTGCTCGTGGGCCTGGCCGTCGCCGGCGCCGCAGGCTGGTGGCTGATCCGCCGTCGACGCCACGGTTCGAGCACCGCGGTCGGCGACTGGACCGATGCCTGCTGCCCGGCCTGCCTCGCGCTGGGCGCGATGGGTCGGGCCGACGCCTGACGGTCGCCAGCGACACGGCCGCTCCGCAGGCATGGGTCCAGGCGGTCGGGCCGGGCCTCTGCTACGCTTGGCGCGTTCCCTTCCGGTGCGGTCCAGTGAGGCCGCGGCTGACCCCCGACAGGGTCGCGATGGGCCCGAGAGGCCCGAGAGGAGGACGCGTCATCGGCGCTCCATGCCCGGCCACGCACGACGTGCAGGCCACCGTGTCCGACGCACGATGATCGACATCCCCGCCGAAATCGACGCTCCGATGATCGACCTTCCCGCCGCGCGCCGACCGATCCCCGTGCCTCCCGATGCCGTGGTCGATCCCCGCATCGGCTGGCACGGCCCAGCGCTGGTCGCGCTCGAGGATGGCACCGTCTTCCCGGGCATCGCTTTCGGAGCGCCGATCGGCGCCGGCGGCGACCTGGTGGCCAACACCAGCCAGACCGGCTACCAGGAGGTCGCCACCGACCCCTCGTATGCCGGTCAGGTCGTGGCCATGACCTATCCCCTCATCGGCAACTACGGCCGCCTCGTCGAGGATGACCAGTCGGAGCGGCCATGGCTTCGCGCCCTCATCGTGGCGCACGCCACGGCGGCCGTGGTCGGGCGCGCCAGGCAGGTCGTGCACCTGCTCCGGGCGACGGGCGTGCCGGCCATCGCAGGCGTCGATACTCGTGCCCTGGCGCGCCACCTGCGCGAGACCGGCACGCAGCGGGCCTACGTCTCCGCGCCCGGCGAGACCGACGTCGAGGTCGCCGTGGCCGCCGCCCGTGGGTTGATGGCTTGGGAGGATCAGGACTTCGTGGAGCTGGTCTCGGCACCGGCGCCGTACGACATCGGGATGGGGGCGGGCCCCTTGGTCGCGGTCGTCGACTTCGGCCTCAAGACCAACATCGTGCGTGGCCTCCGCCGTCGCGGCGCGCGCGTCCGTGTCCTGCCGCATACGGCCACCGCAGCGGCGGCGCTGGCGCCGGAGATCGCCGGCATCGTCCTCTCCCCAGGCCCGGGTGACCCGGCGCGGCTCGACGGACCGGTCGCGCTGTCGCGGGCCATCATCGAGGACGGCCGGCCGCTGCTCGGCATCTGCCTCGGCCACCAGATCATCGGTCGCGCCGCGGGCGCCGACACCGCCCGCCTGCGCTTCGGACACCACGGCGCGAATCACCCGGTCCAGGACCTCGAGAGCGGCAAGGTCCAGGTCACGGCCCAGAACCACGAGGTCCAGGTCATCGGCGGGACGATGCCCGCCGATGGCGGCTTCTACGTCAGCCAGCGCAACCTGAACGACGGCTCGGTCGAGGGGCTGCGGCACCGGGAGCGGCCGATCGAGACCGTCCAATACCACCCCGAGGGCTCGCCCGGCCCCCTCGACGCGCTCGACGTCTTCGACCGGTTCGTGGCGCGCCTGCAGGATCCGAGCGGATGAGTGCCGTCGCACCCGAGGCTGGACCACGCGGCGGGGCGGCCCCGCGTTCGGTGCTCATCATCGGGTCGGGTCCGGTCGTCATCGGCCAGGCGGCCGAGTTCGACTACGCCGGCACGCAGGCCTGCCGGGCGCTGCGCGACGAAGGCATCCGGACGATCCTGCTCAACTCCAACCCGGCCACGATCATGACCGATCCCGGGGTCGCCGATGTCGTCTATCTGGAGCCCCTGACCGTGGAATCGGTCGAGCGCATCATCGAGCGCGAGCGGCCCGACGGCATCCTGGCCGGGCTGGGCGGCCAGACGGCGCTCAACCTGGCCGTCGCCTTGGCGCGTGCCGGTGTCCTTGAGCGGACCGGCGTGCGGCTGCTCGGCACGCCGCTCGCGGCCATCGAGATGGCCGAGGATCGAGAGCGCTTCCGCGACCTGCTCGATCGCATCGGCCAGCCCTACCCGCCGTCTGAGATCGTCGAGGGACCGACGATCGAGGGCCGCGAGCGGGCGACGACGACGGCACTCGAGCGCATCGGCCTGCCGGCCATCGTGCGGCCGGCTTTCACCCTGGGCGGCTCGGGCGGCGGCATCGTCCTGACCGAGCCTGACTATCGGGAGCGGGTCCGTTCGGGCCTGCGCGCCAGCCCTATCGGCCAGGTCATCGTCGAGACGTGCCTGGTCGGCTGGCAGGAGATCGAGTACGAGGTCATGCGCGACGCCGACGACACCTGCATCGCGGTCTGCTCCATGGAGAACGTCGACCCGCTGGGCGTCCATACCGGCGACTCGATCGTCGTGGCGCCCGTCCAGACCCTGCCCGACCAGGTCCACCAGCGGTTGCGCAGCGCGGCATTGGCCATCATCCGGGCGCTCGGCGTGGAGGGCGGCTGCAACGTCCAGTTCGCGCTCTCGCCCGACTCGCGCGAGTACGCGGTCATCGAGGTCAACCCGCGTGTCAGCCGCTCGTCGGCGCTGGCCTCCAAGGCGACTGGTTACCCCATCGCGCGCGTGGCGGCGCAGATCGCGGTCGGACGACGGCTGGCCGAGATCCCCAACGCCGTCACGCGCACCACCGTGGCCGCCTTCGAGCCCGCGCTCGACTACGTCGTGGTCAAGCTGCCGCGCTTCCCCTTCGACAAGTTCCCGACCGCCGATCGGGGGCTCGGGTCGCAGATGAAGGCGACCGGCGAGGTGATGGCCATCGACCGCACCTTCGGAGCCGCCCTCAACAAGGCGCTGCGGGGCCTCGAGCAGGCCGGTGCCGGCTTCCTGGCTGAGGATCCGACCTGGGGCCCCACGCTCGACTACCTGGCCGGGCCGCTCTCGCGCTTCGGCGATCGGAGCCGCGGCGGGTCGCGCGAGGAGCTGCTCGGCGAGGTCTTCGTGGGCGATGACGGCCTGGTCTGTGCCGACACCGCGAACGCCGTGCGCGCCGCGCGGCCGCTGGTCCTGCAGCGCTTCGTCGCGCCCTCCGACTCGCGACTCTGGCGGCTGCTGGCGCTCCTGCGCCGCGGGCTGCCGGCCTCGGAGCTGCAGCTGGCGACCGGCATCGCAGCCTGGTTCCTGGCCGAGATGGAGCGCCTCGTCGAGCTGGAGGGATCGCTGCGTGAGGCCGGTGCGGTCATCGGCGCCGGACGGCCGCTGCCCGATGAGCTGCTCGTGTCGGCGAAACGCGCCGCCTTCGGCGATCGCGACATCGCGATCATGACCGGCCTCTCCGAGGCCGCGGTCGCCGAGCAGCGGGCGGCCATGGGACTGGAGCCCGGCTTCGCCATGGTCGACACCTGCGCCGCCGAGTTCGCGGCCCAGACGCCTTACTTCTACGCCACCTATGCCGCGGCCGGCTCGCCGCCCGAGGCTCCGCCGGTCGCGCGGCCGGCGGCGCTCGTCATCGGCTCCGGCCCGGTCCGCATCGGCCAGGGCATCGAGTTCGACTACTGTGCGGTTCGAGCCGCGGCATCGCTGCGCGAGATGGGCTGGCAGGCGGTCATGGTCAACTCCAACCCGGAGACGGTCTCGACCGACTTCGACGCGTCGTCGCGCCTCTACTTCGAGCCCCTCGATGCGGAGAGCGTGCTGGCCGTCGTGCGCGCCGAGACCGGCCTCGGCCAGCCACCGCTCGGCGCCCTGGTCCAGTTCGGTGGCCAGACCCCGCTCAACCTGGCCGCCACGCTCGACGCCGGCGGCGTGCCCCTGCTCGGGCTCGACGTCGAGACCATCGACCAGGCGGAGGAGCGCGTCCGCTTCGCCGCCCTCGTCGACCGGCTCGGGATCCTGCAGCCGCCGGGCGGCATGGCGACCTCGGTCGAGGAGGCGATGGCCGTGGCTGCTCGGATCGGCTACCCGGTCATCGTCCGTCCCAGCTTCGTCATCGGTGGGCTGGCGATCGACTTCGCCTACGGGCCCGAGGACCTGGAGGCGCAGCTGGCAGCCGCCATCGTGGTCGCGCCCGACCGCCCCGTCCGACTCGACAAGTACCTCGAGGGCCTGGAGGTCGATGTCGACGCCCTCGCCGACGGTGATCAGGTCCTTGTGGCCGGCCTCATCGAGCACGTCGAGCGGGCCGGCGTCCACTCCGGTGACTCGCTCGGCTTCTACCCGCCCCAGACGCTGACCGCGGCCCAGCAGGCGTCGATCGTCGCGACCATGACCCTCATCTCGCTGGCGCTCCGCGTACGCGGCCTGGTGAATGCCCAGTTCATCGTCCGCGACGACGGGATCTACCTGCTCGAGGTCAACCCGCGGGCGAGTCGCACCGTACCCTTCCTGAGCAAGGTGAGCGGCGTGCCGATGGTCGACCTGGCCACACGCCTCGCGCTGGGCGCCACCCTCACCGAGCTGGGCTGGGCTGGCGGGCTCGTCGAGCCGCCAGGCTTCGTCTCGGTCAAGGCGCCGGTCTTCTCGACTGCCAAGCTGCGCGGCGTGGACCCCTCCCTGGGGCCTGGCATGCAATCGACCGGCGAGGTCATCGGCATCCACCGCGACCCGCGGGTGGCCATGGCCAAGGCGCTCCTGGCGGCCTCGTTGCGCCCGCCGGTGCCGGGTCCTGACGGCGCCCTCGCCCTGGTCTCGATCGCCGACCGCGACAAGGATCGCCTGGCTGAGCTGGCCACCGCCCTCGTCGGCGTCGGCTATCGCCTGGCCGCTACCCGGGGGACCGCGTCGCACCTGCGGGCGCTCGGGCATCTCGTGACGGAGGTCGCCCGCGTGGCCGAGGAGGACGGTCGGCTGCCCACGATCCTCGACACCATCCGCACCAGCGATGTCCGTCTGGTGGTCAACACGCCCTCGCCGCTGCCCGGACCGGTACGCGATGCCGAGTCGATCCGGGCAGCCGCGCTGGCGGAAGGCATCCTCTGCCTGACCAGCATCGATACCGCGATCACGGCCGCCCGCTCGCTGGAGCCCGACGCCCGCGCGGGCATCGCAGACGTGCGGCCGCTGGGGGAGTGGATGCCGGTGGCGGCCGCCCACTCCTGACCGGACTGGGAGCGCCCGTCGACGGAGCGCTTGGCTGCCCCGTCGTCGAACTGGGTGGAAAGCCGGAACGGAAGTACTGCTACCCATCGACGTGCGTCAGACCGTACCGTGGGCCCGTGATCCGGAGGTAGCTGTGTCGACCGACGGCACCGGAAGTGTGCCCTGGCGGGGCGTCGTTGCAACAATGCAAGGTTCGGTGAAAGCCAGCCTCGGAACGCTTCCACTATGACACCGGCCAACGATGAGCTCCATGCAACGAAGTCGAGCACCAGCATCGTGATCCAAGCGCCTCGGATCTTCGCGCGCCCCAGCCTGACCGTACGCTCCGAGGGTCGTGTCGCTGCGCCACGGCGGCGTTCGCGCGGCCAGGCCGTGACCGAGTTCGCCCTGGTCTGGCCGATCTTCGTCGTCCTGCTGATGGCGATGGTCGAGTTCGGATTCGCGTTCCATAGCCTGCTCACCATCAACTACGCGAGCCGGAACGCTGCGCTGCTCGGAGCCGAGGCCGGCGACGCCGCCGGGGCCGACTGCATCATCCTCGACAGCGTCGAGCAGGACGTCACCCCGCCGCTCGACCCGGTCCGCATCCAGTCCGTCGAGATCTTCCGCTCCGACCAGAACGGTGCCCAGATCGGCACGTCGGTCAATACCTGGACGCGAACGGGAACGACGACCTGCACCCTTCTCGGTGGCACGACGCTGACGGTGCCATACAGTCGCACGACGAATGGCTACCCCGAGGGCAGCCCTCCGACCGGAGGGCGCTGCAACATCCTGGCTGGCTGCCCTGGCGGGCACAATGGCCTGGACACGATCGGCGTTCGCATCTCCTACGATCACGCCTGGGTGACGCCGATGGCGGGCGCCGCCTCGCTGCTCGGTGGCGCTGGCGCGACCACCACGGGCTGGACGTTCTTCCAGAGCAACATGATGCGCATGGAGCCCATCCTGTGAGGCGCCGGCGCGGGTGGCAACGAGGGCAGGCGCTCGTCGAATTCACGTTGGCCGTGCCGGTCATGCTCCTCCTCCTGGTATCGCTGCTCGAGTTCGGGCTCGCGTTCAACCATCGCCTGACGCTGGCCTATGCGACACGAGAAGGCGCGCGCACCGCTTCCGCTCTGGCCAACGGCGGCGGCATCCTCGGTTGTGGCGCCGGCGGGTCACCGAACGCGGCGTCCGTCGACCCCGCCGTCATCGCCGCGGTCCAGCGCATCCTGGAGTCGCCGGGTTCGCCGATCGTGCTGGCGAGCATCAGCGACGTTCGCATCTACCGGGCACAGGCCAACAACAGTGGCAACCAGAGCGGCGGACAGGCGAACATCTGGGCATACGCTCCGGGCGCGGGGCCGCTGGTCGACGGTCGACGGCTCGACTTCACGCAGCAGTCGGTGGGCTGGCAGACGTGCGATCGCACGTACCGCGATCCGGCCGACTCCGTCGGCGTGCAGCTGACGTATCGCTATGACCTGGCGACGCCGATCGGAGCCCTCCTGCGCCTGATCGGCGGTCAGTTCGCGGCATCGTTCACGATCACGGACCAGACCGTGATGCAAGTGAACCCGGTCAACTGATCGCCATGACCTCCCGGACGACCGCGCCACAAGACGCCGCTTCGTCGCCGGCGTCGGTCGCTCAAGGTGCCATGACGATCGTCGGTGCGACCCAGCGTCGGCGCAGCCGGCAGCGGGGTCAGGCGTTGCCGATCTTCGTCGCCTCGCTCTTCCTGTTCGTGGGGATGCTGGCCGTCGTGGCCGACGTTTCGTGGTACTGGGTCAACGCCCTGCAGGTCCAGCGCGCGGCCGACGCGGCGGCGCTCGCTGGCGTCGTCTGGTTGCCCGGCGCCCCTGCCACCGGGCGGACGCGCGCTCGCAACGAGGCGGCCAAGAACGGCTACGACTTCCAGGTCGCTGGGATCTCCGTGACTGCTGACCCTGATGCCGCCAACGATCGACGGATGAACGTGGCGGTCAGCGCCCCAGTGCCCACCTTCTTCATGCGCTTCTTCGGCATCAGCAGTCTGCAGGCCACGCGCAACGCGAGCGCCGAGTACGTACTCGCGGTGCCCATGGGCAGCCCGGAGAACTACTACGGGGTCTACCAGCTCTGCGGGCGGAGCGGAACTTCACTCGCGTGCTCGGCCATGAGCGACCCGAGCGGCAGCGGGACGCTGGCCTCGCAGAACTTCTTCGGTGCCATCGAGGGTCAGGGCAGCAACCGCTCGACCGGCGACGCCTATGCGCCCTACTACAACGGCAAGCCGACGCTCAACACGCAGTACGACGCCAATGGCTACAGCTACAAGGTCGAAGTGCCGTCCGACGGCGCGACGGTCTGGGTCTTCGATCCGACCTTCTGCGCCACGACCTCCGGTCCTGGTGGCGGCCATCTCGGGGCAGGCGATCACTGGCTGGGCGACGCCAATCCCGTCTCGACCTACTTCACCCTGATCAACACCAACGGGACGGACTACACCACGAACGACGACTACCGTGTCGACATCCCGGGGGACGACGGTCTGTTCTCGAACGAGATCCAGGTCGACAAGAGCACGACCTACGCCAAAGCGGCGGCGATCGGCGGCCAGGACGACGACTATAGCGACGCTGGCGAGCCGACCCTGGCCTCGACGCAGGACTGCGCCGCTGGCGCCAGCCCGGCTGCCACGACGATCATGGGTCGGTACTGGCACAACCGGTGGTGGCCCCTGGCATCGAGCCTGCCGGCAGGGACCTACAAGGTCAACATCACGACCACCGATCCGAACAACGGCGCCGCGAACCGCGACGAGATGTTCGAGAACATGTTCTCCCTCGCGGTCACGGGCGGCGGCACCGGTCAGCGCATCCACGGCGCCGGCCGCATGATCACGTACGCCAACATCATCGGCGGGGCGCAAACCTTCTACCTGGCCCAGATCGAGGCCGTCCACGCCGGCAAGGTGATGACCATCGAACTGTTCGATCCGGGGGATGTCGGGCAGAAGGCTTGGCTGGAGATCCTCAGCCCGGATGGCGCCAGCTATGCACCGACGTCGTTCACGTACACCGCCGACAACGGGCGCACGGGCAGCGGCACGTGCATCCAGACATTCGGCGGCGGCGGACCGTCACCGCCCGCCGGCTGCAGCCAGAACAGTGGGTCAGGCGGGAGCTTCTACCAGAACTCATGGATCACGATCACGATCCCGCTGCCGAACACCTACGGCACGGTCGGTTACGGGGGGCGTCCGCCGCTCACGCCGAGCGGCGAGACCGAACCGGGCTGGTGGAAGATCCGGTACACGGTCAACAACGCCAACGACACGACGACCTGGATGGTCAGCCTGAAGGGCAACCCGGTCCATCTGGTCGTGCCCTGACCCGGCATCTCACGCGGCGCGGTTGGTGACAGCCGCGCAGGGATCCGCGCCCGCCTCGAGATGGCGACCGGCCGCGATGAGCCACTGGCCGAATGTGCGCCTCGTCCGGCGGAAAGCCGAAAGGCCATGGCCCGTACTAAGGCGTGTCGCGTCCCGCGCGCGCCGCCGAGCATCGGCTTCAGCGTGGAGGCTCGCCTGGTGCTCGGTCGCCAGGATTCGTTCTCGATCGATCATGGTCGGACCCTCCTTGTGGGATGCGAGCGCGGAGCGGCGGAGATCGATCATCGGCGGGTGGATCGGCGGTCGATGTTCATCGGTGTCTCCCATGTGTTAGTTGATCGGCTAACACTCGGTCCTACGAGAGGCCGTGGTCCCCAACGACCGCGGCCTCTCTGCGGCGTGGCTCAGGCGAGGAAGCGCATCAGATCGTCCCCGGCCTCGGAGAGTCGGTCCTTGCGAAGGCTGTAATAGGTCTGGGCGCCGAGGTCGGTGACCGTCACCAGGCCGGCCACCCGGAGCGCGGTCAGGTGGTGCTTCATGGTCGGCTTGCTGACCTCCAGCGCCTGCGCGAGCTCGGTCAGGTACATGTCGCGGTCGCGCAGCAGGCGCAGGATGCGCAAGCGCGACTCGTCGCCGAGCGCCCGGTAGAGGCGGATCATGGCCGACGGCGGCGCGCTGGCGTCGGTGGCATCGAGGGCCTCGTCGGCCACGGGATAGGCGAACAGCCGCCAGTCGAGCCCTGAGAAGAGGTAGTTGACCGGCCGCGCGAAGTAGCTCGGGCTGAGCACGACCCGGCTGACGCCGGCCTCGCCCAGCCAGCGCACGCCGCCGGTCGTTCGCTCGACCAGCTCGACGGCCGGCAGGGCACGATCGGCCTGCCGAAGCGCGATGTCGCGCGTGATGATCTGCTGGACGCGAGGCTCGACCTCCTCGTAGCGCGCCAGCCACTCGGCGAGCAGGCCGCGGATGCGGTCGATGGCGGCGCCGGGTGCTGCCAGGAGGGTCTCCGCGGCGGCGCAATGGTATTCGCCCGTGCGGGCTGCGAAGGCCTCGATCTCGTCCGCGGCGCCATCGAGGATGCGCTCCAGCTGGGCCTCGGCCTCGGGGTCGCGGATGACCTCGCCGAGCATCTCGCGCACGATGGTGCGCGTATCGGTGACCGCCAGGGCGGCCACGAACTGGCGCGCCGTGCGCGCCTCTGGCAGAGCCACGACCATGGCGCCGATGCCGCTCCCGTAGGCAGCCGTGCCCTCGCCGAAGAGCTCGTCCAGGTCGCGCCGCCGATCGGGCGACAGAGATTCGCGAGCGCCGAGCAGCCACTTCCGGTCGTCGGCCAGGAGGTCCATCTCCTCGACCTGCTCGATCTCCAACGTGACCAGGAAGTCGTAGGCGGTCCGCGCATCGAAGATGACGTTGAAGTCCTGGCTGGTGACGCTCATGCCGCGCACGACGGCATTCCGTCGAGGGGTCCGTCGCTCGCTCCGGCTCACTCGGCCGCTGGTCGCCATGCTTGATGTCTCCCGTCTGCCATCTGTTAGATGAGAGGCTAACATCGGCCTTTGGCACGTGTCAACCCATCGTTGGCCCGGGTCGACCCATGACCGGAGGTGTCACCCCGATGGGGCGCGCCTCGGCCGACGGGCGCTGCCCGCCGGCGCCATCGCTGCTACGATCGGCCGCGATCCGCCACCCCTGAGGAGTCCCGAGCCGTCATGCCCGGCCCCGATCCGGACGTCCCGACCATCCGCTTCAGCCAGCGTCGGCTGACGAATGGCCTGCGCGTCATCGTCGCGCCCGACCACCTGGCCCCGGTGGTGGCCATCAACCTCTGGTACGACGTCGGCTCCAAGCACGAGCCGAAGGGCCGGACCGGCTTCGCCCACCTCTTCGAGCACTTCATGTTCCAGGGCTCGGCGCATGTCGCCAAGACCGAGCACATGGCCATCGTCCAGGGCTCGGGCGGCGTCTGCAACGCGACGACCTACTTCGACCGTACGAACTACTTCGAGACCCTGCCTTCCAACCAGCTCGACATCGGCCTCTGGCTGGAGGCCGATCGGATGGCCACACTGCTCGAGGCGCTCAACCAGGAGAACCTCGACAACCAGCGCGACGTGGTCAAGAACGAGAAGCGCCAGAGCTACGACAATCGGCCCTACGGCTCGTTCTACGAGCGACTCATCGGTGCCGTCTTCCCCGACGGCCACCCGTACCATCACACGCCCATCGGCTCGATGGCCGACCTCGACGCCGCTTCGCCGGCCGACGTGCAGCGCTTCTTCCGCGACTGGTATGCGCCCAACAATTGCGTCGTCTCCATCGTCGGCGACGTCGACGAGGCCGCCGCGCACGAGGCGGTCGAACGGTGGTTCGGAGCCATCCCGGCCAATCCCACGCTGGCCGCCTTCCAGACACCGCAGCTGCCACCACACCTGGGTTCGCCGATCCGGGAGACGGTGCCCGATGCCGTGCCGCTCGTGCGCATCCACTTCGGTTTCCGGACGCCGGCCTTCGGCACGCCGGCCTTCGACGCGCTCGAGGTGGCCGGGCAGATCCTGGCCGGCGGCAAGGGCAGCCGGCTCCACAAACGCCTCGTGCGCGAGCTTCGACTGGCCCAGGACGTGACGCTCTTCTCGCTGCCCATGGTCAGCGGCGCCTCGATCTGCGCCGGCTGGGCGACCGTCCGTCCCGAGGTCGAGCCGGCCGCTGTCGAGGCGGCCTACATGGCGGAGCTCGAGCGCATCGCCAGCGAGCCGGTCAGCGACGACGAGCTGGCGCGAGCCCACGCGCTGATCGAATCGAGCGAGCTGGCGGCGCTTGGCCGGGTCGAGGAGGTCGCCGATCGGCTGAGCCAGTACGCGATGCTCTTCGACCGGCCGGAGCTGGTCAACGAGCAGCTGCCGCGCTACCTGGCGGTCGATGCCGAGGCCATCCGGTCGGTCTGCGCCGACGTCTTCCGCCGCGACAATCTGGCCGTCATCACGTTCGTGCCGCGCGCCGACGAGGTCGTCGCCGCATGATCGCGGACGCTGCGGTCGAGGCGACATGAGCGAGCTCGACTACCTGGCCACGCGTCCCGGTGCCAGCGACCCACGCCCGTACCACTTCCCGCCGTTCGAGCGCCGTCGGCTCGACAACGGCCTGACCATCATCAGCGCCCACCTGGCCGGGCGCCCGCTGCTGGCCGCGCAGCTCATCCTCGAGGGAGGCGCGGGTGTCGAGCCCGCGGAGCTGGCCGGCGTGACCGCCCTGCTGGCGCGTGCCCTGCCCGAGGGCACGGAGGAGCGTGACGCGATCGCCTTCGTCGAGGCGACCGAGCGGCTCGGCGCCGAGATCCATGCCGACTCGGGCTGGGAGACGCTGGTCGCCACGGCCGAGGTCCCGCGCCGGCATCTCGGCCCGGCCTTGGACCTGATGGCCGAGATGCTCCTGCACCCGGCCCTGCCTGGCCATGAGATCGACCGGCTGCGTGAGGAGCGCATCAACGACCTGCTGCAGGCCGCAGCCGAGCCTCGTCGACGGGTCGAGCGCGCCTTCTCGACCACGATCTATGCGTCGGGCGTGCCGTACGCCCGACTGTTGGCCGGGGACGAAACGACCGTCCCGCGGCTCGACCGGGCGACGCTCGCGACACGGCACGCCGCGATCCTCGATCCGCGCCAGGCGACGATGGTCATCGCCGGCGACCTGACCGACGTGGATCCCGTGTCCGTCGTCGGATCCGCGTTCGGGGGCTGGCGTGCCGATGCCAAGGACGTTGAGCACGGACGGCTGGCGGACGACGCCGGGCGGCGCCAGGTGATCATCATCGACCGCCCGGGATCACCGCAGTCCGAGGTCCGTATCGGTCACGTCGGGCTGCCGCGGCGGATCGACGACTTCCATGCCGTGGCGGTCATGAGCGTCATCCTCGGCGGCTTGTTCAACTCCCGGCTGCAGCGGCTCCTGCGCGAGGAACGTGGCTACACCTACGGCATCGGCGCCGGCTTCGACTTCCGCCGCTCCGCGGGCCCCTTCGCGGTGCGCACCGCTGTCCAGACCGAGGTCACCGGCCCCGCCATCGTCGACATCCTGGGCGAGCTGCGGCGCATCCGCGAGGCGCCCATCGAGGTCGATGAGCTGCGCGAAGCGCGCGACTTCCTGATCGGCGTCTTCCCGCTCCGTTTCGAGGTCGCCGCCCAGGTCGTCGGCGCCATCAGCGGCCTGGTCGTCCACGACCTGCCCGACGATGAGCTCGACCGCTACCGGCCGGCGGTCGCCGCGCTGACGACCGATGACATCAGCGAGGCGGCCATCCGCCATGTCCGCCCGGACGATGCCTCGATCGTCCTGGTCGGCGACGCCGAGCAGGTCGTGCCGCAGCTCGAGGCAGCGGGGATCGGGCCGGTCGAGGTGATCAGCGAGGCCGATGCCGCCGAGGACGCGGCTTAGAAGCCGATGTTCTGGGGCAGCGAGAACTCGACCACCAGCCCGCAGCAGAAGACCAAGACCGCGACCGCGATCATCGACCAGCGGATCCACTGCGGGCGGAACTTGGCCGCCGTCCCGGCAAAGAAGAGGACCGAGGCGAAGAGCACGGCCGTGAGCACGAAGTTGTCGCTGATCTGGTTGGCGTGCTGTGCGTCCAGGAGCGCCTTGTCGGCGGCCGCGTTGAGCTCGTCGGCCTTGACCTGAGTGGCCAGCACATATTGCGGCTGGTCGAAGGGTGTGCCGGCCGGCAGCCCTTGCTCGTCGGCTGATGGGTTCGTCCGCCAGGCATCGAAGGCAGGCCCGAACTCGGCCCGGAATCGCGTCTGCAGGAAGGTCGCCAGGCGGTCGTCGCCGGAGGCCTTGGCCTGCGCCCAGGCGAGGAAGGCGCTGACGTCGATCTGGATCTGGCGCGATGCCACCGCCGCCTGGCGGCCGGCCGACGCGCGGAGCGCCGCCGACGACGCGTAGGCGTCAGCCTGCTCGCCGCTCCAGCGCGTGGCCTGATAGGCGCCCCAGGCCGACAGGACGGTCGCCAGGCTGAGCAGGATGGCGGCCACGATCTCGACCCGCTCGTCCTGCCACAGCCCACGGGCGGTCTCGACGAATGACGATTCCGCGGCTGGCTGGCCGGTCGCAGCGGGGCTACCTAAGGTCTCGTTCCGATCGCTCTCCATGACCGCATCATCGCCGCCGAACCGGTGCACTGTCGAGTCGGCGCCGCCCACCGGGTGGCGCACCGTCGCAGACGTCGATCGTGCATGAAACCTTTGGTCGGTGCGGTGACTCAGAGGGTGGTGAGCGGGCCTGGTGGCGGGTCCACGACGAGGGAAGGGATCCATGCGCTCCGACCGACCCAGCTTCGATCGTGGCTTCGTCGTTGGCTGGTCGGCCTCTCGGGCGACACGGGTGGCCATCGGTCGGGTCCTGCTTCCGATGACGACATCCACGGCTGACCCGGACCATTCGGCCCCTGCGCATCGCGCGTCAGCCCTGAGACCATCGGGGCGTGGATGACCGCCAGCTCATCGACGCCGTCATGTCCGGCGACCGGGACGCCTTTCGTTCGCTCGTCGAACGTGAGCAGACCCCGGTCTTCCGGACGTGCTATCGCGTGCTCGGCCGCATCGCCGATGCCGAGGACGTCAGCCAGGAGACCTTCGTGATCGCCTATCGGTCGATCGGGACCTATCGCGGCGAGGGCACGCTCGGTGCCTGGTTGGGGCGCATCGCCACCCGCCAGGCGCTGCGCCGGCTGGGTCAGCGGCGTGCGACGTCGTCGATCGACACACCCGGCCTGCGCCCCGAGCTCGTCGGTGGCCAGGATCCTCTCGGCCTCGCCATCGCGGCCGAGCGGGCGACGCGCGTGCGGGCGGCAGTCGCCGCCCTCCGGGAGCCGTACCGCGAGACGGTCGCCCTGCGCTTCTTCGCCGAGCTGTCGCTGGTCGAGATCGCCGAGCAGACTGGTCGGCCGTTGGGCACCGTCAAGACCCATCTCCATCGCGGCCTGGCCAGGCTGCGCGATGCCATGGGCGTCGAGGCCACGGCATGAACGGCCAGCACGATCCGTCCGAGCTCGGGCCGTTCGGCGATGGGCTGGAAGGCATCACCCGCGAGCTGGACGCCTTCGCCGACGAGACGCGACTTGCGCCACCGGCGGATCTGGCCGATCGGATCATGGCGGCCGTGGCCGACGAGCCCGTGCCGACGCCACCGGTCACCTTCCTCCATGCCGTCGGCGCCCTGGCGC
The DNA here is from genome assembly GCA_963833535.1 of uncultured Chloroflexia bacterium. Lineage (GTDB taxonomy): Bacteria > Chloroflexota > Limnocylindria > Limnocylindrales > CSP1-4 > CSP1-4. Next base: position 162,419 of record CAWHYC010000003.1, read on the forward strand.
TGGTCGATGCCTGGCGCGCCTGGCGCCTCAACCTTCGGGTGGCGCTCGGCCAGGGCCGGGCTCCGGGGCGTCTCCGCATGCAAGCGCTCGCGGTCGTCGTCGTCGCTGCCCTGCTGGTCGGTATCGGCGGCTCGACGGTGGCCGTCGGCGCCGCGCGCCTGGTGCAGGTCCTGGTCACGCCCACCGTCTTCGATCTCGATGCGACGCCCGATCCGTCCGGGCTGGAGGTCTCGCCGCAGCCGCGACCGTCACCCTCGATCTCACCGAACCCGCAGGTCTCGCCGGACGAGAGTCCCGAGCCGTCGGAGAGCGCCGAGCCTGCCGAGAGCGAAGGGCCGGGCGAGTCGAGCGAGCCCTCCGAGAGCGAAGGCAGCTCGTCCGGCGGTGGAGCAGGCGCCACGCCGCGACCGAACAGGACGCCGCATGCGACCGAGACGCCGGAGCCGAACGACGACGAGGATGCGGAAGAGTCGGACGATCGGGACGAGACCGCGACACCCCGCCCGAGCCAGACCCCCAAGCCGACTGAGACGCCCGAGCCGACGTCTACCTCGGACGGCTCCGACTCCTGACCTGAGTGGCTCCGCATCCGGAGCTCGGACCATCTCGACGCCGGCTGACACGAGGTTGTAGGCTCGGTCGGTGATCATCGTCCTGGGCCGCCCGTCGATCGAAGATGGTCCCATCGGACCGCTGCCGGCTGGCATGGCGGCGACCGTGGCCATGGCCGTCGCCGCCGCTGGCGGCCGGGTCGAGCTGGTCGGCACGCTCGGTGACGATGCGCCCGGTGATGCCGTGGCCATCGCGCTGGCTCGGGCCGGCGTCGGTCATGCGGCGTTGTTGCGCGTGCCGGGCACGACGACGCCGCGCGGCGGCACGACCGACACACCGGCGCGCCTCGATGCTGCTGACGTCGAGCTGGGCCTGCGATACCTGACCGACTACCGCGTCCTCATCGTCGCCGATCCCGTCCCGACCGACGTGCTCGCGATCGCCGTGGATGCCGCTGCCTATGCAGGAGCCACGCTCGTGGTCGTCGTCGGACACGGCCAGCGGCCGATGGCCACCATCGGCCCGGCGGCGACCGTCCTCGAAGCGCCCGACGACGCGCGGGGCCCGTTCGCGGTCGCGGTCGCAGGCTACGCGCTCGCGCTCGAGGCTGGCACGGATCCCGCTCTCGCCCTTCGCGGCGCCATCGAGGCGGCTGGCTGGGAGCCGGTCGCCTGAGGCGCTGGGTCTCGATCGCCGCATGGCTCGACGCGTGACGAGCGCCTCGAGCCCACCACCCGGTCCGGTGGCTGATGGCCGACCGATCGTCGTCCATGGCCCGCGCTCGGAGACCTACGACTTCGGCCTGCTGCATCCCCTCACGCCGCGACGATTCGGTCCCGGCATCGACCTCCTTCGTGACCTCGGGGCGGATCGCTTCCTGGCGCCCGAGCCGGCCGACGATCGATCGCTCCGACGCCTGCACGAGGCCGCCTACATCGAGACGGTCAAGCGCTTCTCGGTCGATCCAGAACGCCCGGCCGAGCGCGGCATCGGCCCCGGCGACGACCCGCCGTTCATGGGCATGCACGATGCGGCGGCCTCGGTGGCCGGCGGCTCGCTGGCGGCCATGGCCGCCATCCTGGCCGGGCAGGCGCTCCACGGGTTCCATCCCGGCGGCGGGCTGCACCACGCCATGGCCGGCCACGCCGCGGGCTTCTGCATCTACAACGACGTCGCCTTGGCGTGCGCCATGGCTCGCGATGCCGGTCATCGCGTCCTGTACCTCGACTTCGACGTCCATCACGGCGACGGTGTCCAGGCGCTCTTCTGGGACGACCCGCAGGTCGTGACCCTGTCGATCCACGAGGCCGGTGAGACGCTGTTCCCCGGCACGGGCTTCGTGCGCGAGCGTGGCGGTCATGGCTCGGAAGGGCCGGCTGTGAGCATCCCCAGCGCTATCGGGACGGCCGTCAACCTGCCCATGGTCGCGGGCACGGGCGATGCCTCCTGGCTGGCCGCGCTGCAGGCGGTCGTGCCCGCTCTGGCGGAGGCGTTCCGACCGACCATGTTGGTGACCCAGCATGGCTGCGACTCTCACCTCCTCGACCCGTTGGCGCACCTGCGCCTGACGACCGCCGCCTACCGCGAGGCCACGCTCCTGGCCGACGAGATCGCCCATCGCTGGTGCGAAGGCCGTTGGCTGGCCACCGGCGGCGGCGGCTACGACGTGTATCGGGTCGTGCCGCGATCCTGGAGCCTCGTCTGGCTGGCACAGGCGCACCGTGAGCCACCGGAGTCGACGTCCGCCGCTTGGCGCGATCGATGGTCCGCGGCCGCGGAGCGCTGGCGGCAGGATCCACCGGCGGAGCGGTTCGTCGATCCGCCGGGCACGGCGGCGGCGGAGCCGCCGAGTGTCGCCGCGGCCAACGCATCGGTCATCGAGCTGGTCCGCACGCTCATCGCGCAGACGCCGCTCGACCGATAGAACGCTTGTTCGAATCGACCGCTCGGATTATACTCGGCGCCCGTGCCCAGACGCGCTCACATCCCGCCCACCGCCGACCCGCTCAGCGCCTTCCGACCGGCAACGCAGGACTGGTTCAGGAGCGCGTTCGACGCTCCGACGACTGCCCAATCCGAGGGCTGGCCGAGCATCGCGCGCGGGGAGCACACGCTTATCTGCGCGCCCACCGGCAGCGGCAAGACGCTGGCCGCGTTCCTGTGGTGTCTCGACCGACTGCTGCGCGACGAAACGCCGCGGCCCGCGAGCGAGACGCTGCGGGTGCTCTACATCTCACCGCTCAAAGCCCTCGCCCATGACGTCGACCGCAACCTCCGGGCGCCGCTGCATGGCATCGCGCTCGCCGCGCAGGCTCGGGGCGAGGCGGCACCGTCGGTGCGCGTCGGCATCCGGACGGGCGACACGTCAGCCGCCGAGCGGGCGCGGATGCTCAAGCTGCCGCCGGACATCCTTGTCACCACGCCTGAGTCGCTCTACCTGCTGCTGACCTCTGCCGCGCGCGAGACCCTGCGCAGCGTTGATTGGCTGATCGTCGACGAGATCCATGCCCTGGCCGGCACCAAGCGGGGCGCCCACTTGGCGCTGTCCCTGGAGCGGCTGGCGGCCATCACGCCACGCGAGCCGCAGCGCATCGGCCTCTCCGCGACGCAGCGACCGCTGAGCGCGGTGGCGGCCTACCTCGGTGGGCGACAGGACGGCGGTGATGGCGCCACGCCGGGCGCGCCACGGCCGGTCACGATCGTCGACGCCGGCGTACGCAAGGCGCTCGAGCTCCAGGTCGTGGTCCCGGTCGAGGACATGAGCCGCCTGGGCGAGCCGATCCCGCTCGAGGAGCGGCCGGCCGGCCCGACCGCCGGCGGGGAGACGCGGACGAGCATCTGGCCGTCGGTCTACCCGCGCATCCTCGAGCTTATCCGGGCTCACCGGAGCACGATCGTCTTCACCAACAGCCGGCGCCTGGCGGAGCGTCTCGCGCTCAAGATCAACGAGCTGGCCGGCGAGGAGCTGGTTCGCGCCCACCACGGCTCGATCGCCAGGGAGCAGCGCCTGGAGATCGAATCCGCCCTCAAGGAGGGCCGGCTGCCGGGCATCGTGGCCACCAGCTCGCTGGAGCTTGGCATCGACATGGGCGCCGTCGATCTCGTCATCCAGGTCGAGGCGCCGACCTCCGTGGCGAGCGGGCTCCAGCGCATCGGGCGCGCGGGCCACCAGGTCGGACAGCCATCGCGCGGCGTCATCTTCCCCAAGTACCGCGGCGACCTCCTCGAGGCGGCCGTGGTCACGCGCCGGATGCACGAGGGCGCCATCGAGACGACCCGCATCCCGCGCAACCCGCTCGACGTGCTGGCGCAGCAGCTCGTGGCCACCACCGCCGACCGTGCCTGGCCGGTCGAGGACCTCTTCGCCCTCGTCAGACGGGCCGAGAACTACGCCGAGCTGGGCCGCGACGCGTTCGAGTCGGTCATCGGGATGCTGGCCGGCGACTACCCCTCGGACGAGTTCGCGGAGCTGCGACCACGCCTCGTCTGGGATCGGGTGGCGGGCACCGTGCAGGCACGCCGGGACGCCCGGACGGTGGCCATCACGTCGGGCGGCACGATCCCCGATCGTGGCCTCTTCGGGGTCTACCTGACCGACGACGGAGATCGGACCGCGACCGGGGCGCGCGACGGGCGCCGACCCGGCGGCCGCCGGGTCGGCGAACTGGACGAGGAGATGGTCTACGAGGCGCGCGAGGGCGAGGTCATCCTGCTGGGCGCCAGTGCCTGGCGCATCGAGACCATCACCCACGATCGGGTCCTCGTCTCGCCGGCGCCCGGCGAGCCGGGCCGGATCCCGTTCTGGAAGGGCGACGCGATGGGTCGCCCGGTCGAGCTCGGCCGGGCGCTGGGCGCCTTCACGCGGGAGGTCGGCGCCCAGGCGAGCGGCGGAGCGCGGGCCCACGCGGCGGCCATGACCCGGTTGCACGCCGAGCACGATCTCGACGAGCACGCGGCTGCCAACCTGCTCGCCTACCTGGTCGAGGAACAGCAGGCGACCGGCAGCCTGCCGACCGATCGGACGATCGTCCTGCAGCGCTTTCGCGACGAGCTCGGCGACTGGCGCATCTGCCTCCTGTCGCCCTTCGGCGGGCGCGTCCACGCGCCCTGGGCCCTGGCCATCGAGGCCCGACTGCGAGAGACACTGGGCGTCGAGGTCGCGCCGCTGTGGTCCGACGATGGCATCGTCCTGCGCCTGCCGGCGACAGAGGATCCGCTCCTGCGACCCTTCGATCCAGAAGCCATCACCGAGGCCACAGACATCGATGGTGTCGGGTCGCCCGACGGCGCCCTGGAAGCGCTGCTCGGGCTGAGCGGCAGCGCGGCTGCCGAGGCGGCTGTGCGCATCCCGTCGGGCGAGGTCGAGGACTTGGTCGTCGGCGCGCTCGGCGGTTCCACCCTCTACGCCGCGCGGTTCCGCGAGAATGCGGCCCGCGCGCTGCTCCTGCCGCGCCGCCGGGGTGCCGAGCGGCGGCCGCTGTGGCAGATGCGCCAGCGCTCGGCGCAGCTGCTGACGGTGGCCAGTCAGTACGGCAGCTTCCCGATCGTCCTGGAGACCTATCGGGAGTGCCTCCAGGACATCTTCGACCTGCCCGCGCTGCGCGAGATCCTGGGCGCCATCGAGCGCCGTGAGATCGACCTCGTCAGCGTCGAGACGCGCCGCGCCTCGCCCTTTGCGAGCTCGCTGCTCTTCGACTACGTGGCGACCTACATGTACGAAGGGGATGCGCCACTGCTCGACCGGCGGGCGCAGGCGCTGGCCCTCGATCGCGACCTGCTGCGGGAGCTGCTGGGCGCCGAGGAGTTGCGCGAGCTGCTCGACGCCGAGGCCATCGCGGAGGTCGAGCTCGAGATGCAGGCGCTGACCGACGAGCGAGCCGCCGGCTCCACCGACGCGATGCACGATCTCCTGCGTCGGCTTGGGGACCTGTCGACGGAGGAGTGTGCCGCCCGGGTTCGCGGACAGGACGCACGGGCCCGCGAGCGGGCTGCCGGGGAGTGGCTCGAGGCGCTGGCGGCGGACCGTCGCGCCGTGCGCGTGCGGATCGTCGGGACCTGGCGCTGGATCGCGGCCGAGGATGCCGGGCGCTATCGCGATGCCGTCGGTGTCTCGCCCCCGGCCGGCGTGGCAGAGGCGTACCTGACCTCGACGCACGATGCCCTGGAACGGCTCCTCGGGCGCTGGGCACGCCGCCACGGCCCCTTCCTGGCCATCGACCCAGCCACGCGCTGGGGCCTGCCAGTGGGCGCCATCGAGCCGGTCCTCGAGCGACTGATGGCCGCTGGGCTCCTGTTGCGCGGCGAATTCCGGCCCGGCGGGGTCGAACGCGAGTGGTGCGACCCGGAAGTCCTGCGCCTCCTGCGTCGCCGATCCCTCGCCCGGCTGCGCCGCGAGGTCGAGCCCGTCGACGGCGCGGCGTACGCACGTTTCCTGCTCAGCTGGCAGGGTATCGGAGGCGAGCGAGGCGGAATCGAACGGCTGGCCGAGGTCATCGCGCAGCTTGAAGGCCTGCCGCTGCCGGCGAGCGTCCTGGAGCGCGAGATCCTGCCCGTCCGCGTGCCCGGCTACGTGCCGCGCCTGCTCGATGAGCTCGGGACGGCCGGCGAGGTCTGCTGGGTCGGGCAGGGGCGCCTCGGCCGCGACGACGGCCGGATCGCCCTCTACCGGCCGGATCGCCTGGCCTTGCTGACGCCGGACACTGCCGGCGACCTGCCCATGCCCGACGCGGAGTCGGCTGACCCATGGCTGCGCGACGTCCTGCTGCGGCAGCTCACGCGCCGCGGCGCCAGCTTCTATCGCGACCTGCTAGGGGCAGGTGCCGCGGCGGCGAGGGACGCCGGCCGCTCGGTCCCGGCGCAGCGGGACGTGCTCGATGCGCTCTGGGACCTGGTCTGGGCGGGACTGGTGACCAACGACACGTTCGCGCCGCTCCGGGCGCTTCGCTGGGCGCGCCGCTCGGGCGGTGGGGAGCGCGGGCATCGAGGCGTCGCGCGGAGCAGCCCACCCGAGGCAGCCGGCCGCTGGTCGCTCGTCGCCGACGCTCGAGCGAGCGCGCAGGCCCTGGCGGGACGGGCGCCGACACCGACCGAACGCCGGCACGCGACGGCGATGCGGCTCCTCGAGCGCCACGGCATCGTGACGCGCGACGGCGTCGCCGCCGAGGCCGGCATCATCGGCGGCTTCGGAGCCGTCTATCCCGTCCTGCGCGAGCTGGAGGAGCGCGGTCGCGTCCGACGCGGCTACTTCGTCGAGGGGCTCGGCGGGGCACAGTTCGCCCAGCCCGGTGCCGTCGATCGGCTGCGCGCCGCACGGCCGGGTCCGGTGAGCGACGAAGGAGCGGGGCGGGTGACGGTGCTGGCGATGACCGATCCCGCCAACCCCTACGGCGCGGCCCTGACCTGGCCGCGGCGCGGTGACGACGACCGGCGTCCGCTGCCTCGCGCCGCCGGCGCCAGCGTGGTGCTCGTCGAAGGGGCCCCGGCGCTGGTGCTCGAGCGAGGCGGGCGGTCGCTCCTGACGCTGCCGGCGGCCGACGACCATGAGGTGCTGGCCATGGCGCTCGGCGCGCTGGCGGCCAGCGTCGCCGATGGCCGGCGCCCGGCGCTCGAGATCCAGCGCGTCGACGGGGCGCCGATCGGCAGCTCGGCCATCGCCGAAGCCCTCGCTGCGGCCGGGTTCCGCGCCTCGTATCGAGGCTGGCTGTTGCGCGCGGCGACCCCGCGGTAGCATCGCCGGACCATGTGCGAGCACGTCATCGCCCGCTCGGCCGAGCCGTTCGCCCTGGGACGGCTCTGGGATGTCGTCGCTGGACTCGAGCGGTTCGGCCTCGGCGGCTGGGGCTGGGGCGTGGCTTGGACGACGCCCGACGGTCGCCTCGCTGCCCATCGCGATCCGGGCACGTTCCGCGACGATCCCGCCACCGATGACCTGGCCGCGGTCGAGACGACGGCGATGCTGGCCCATCTTCGGCGCCCGTCTCGGCTGGGCACGACCGGACTTGCCGACACCCAGCCGTTCCTCGACCCGGCCGGCCGCTTCGCCTTCAGCCACAACGGCGATCTGCGGGACCACCGTACGGCGCGCGCGGCCTACGCGGCCGCTGGGCGCATCGCGGGTCGCGCGGACTCCGAGGTCGGCCAACGCTGGCTCGAGGATCACTGGGCCGATCACGACGACGCCACCGTCGCCCTGGCGACGATGCATGACCGCTTCGACGGCCAGGCCAACCTCATGGCGTTGGGCGCCGACGGCGAGGCGCACGTCTACGCCGGCAACACGGAGAACCCGGTCTTCACCTTTCGCCTGGGCTCGCTAGGCGTGGCCTCGACCGGCCTCTATTCGCTCGACCGCTCGCTCTTCCAGCTCGTCGTTCGCGGTGCCCGCCAGCGCCGCGTCGTCCATCCCGGCCACGGCGTGACGCTGGGCCCGGATGGCGCGCCGCACGCCCCCCTGCGCGAGCTGCGCGTCGTGCGCTAGCGGCCCACCCTCGGGGGCCGGGATCCGCCGCCGGACGACGCAACAGGGGTCTTCGCCGCGCGTCTAAGGGCCTGTAGGATGCTGACCGTGCGAGGGGAGTGACGATCGTGACCGAGGCGGCCCAGGTGACAGCGATGGCGACGGCCGAGCCGCGACCGGGCGACAAGCGGGCCCTCTCCAAGGTCGAGCTCCTGCGCATCAGCCTCTATTGGCTGGCAATCAGCGGCCTCTGGGCGGGGTTGTCGTTCACGCTCCTGCCACTGATCTCCCAGCAGCTCGTCTGTCCGGCGGGCGCCGACGCGACCGCCTGCGCCACGATGCCCATCGAGCAGCTGACGCCGGTCTTCGGCGTCGTTCGCGTCCGATCCGAGGTCGCCCTCGGTGCGGTCCTGCTGGTGGGCTCGCTGGTCGCGTTCGTGGTCCAGCCGATCGCGGCGGCGCTGAGCGACTACACCCGCAGCCGCCTCGGCCGGCGGCGCCCCTGGATCCTGGTCGGTACCTCGCTCGACGTCGTCTTCCTGGTCCTGCTCGCGAACTCACAGACCTTCCTCTCCCTGGCGGTCCTCATCGTCCTCCTGCAGTTCTCGAGCAACCTCGCCCAGGGCCCCTTCCAGGGCTATGTGCCCGACCTCGTGCCCGAGGAGCAGGTCGGCCTGGCATCGGGCCTGGTGGGCACCATGACCGTCAGCGGCCAGCTCCTGGGAGCCGGCATCGCGGGCATCGCCATCGCCCTGGGCGAGCCGTCGCTGGGCATCATCGGCCTCGCCGTGCTCGAGGTCAGCACGATGTTGCCGGCCGTCTTCGGCGTCGCCGATCGACCGGTCGAGATGCCCAAGCGCGCCGGCAGCATGGTCGACGGCGTCAGGGGCGCGGCCGCCGAAGCCTGGGGCCATCGGAGCTTCGTGTGGTTGCTGGTGAGTCGCTTCTTCATCCTCATGACGGTCGGTTCGGTGACGGCGCTGGCCTTCTTCTTCCTGACGCGCTCGCTGGTCTACTCGAGCGAGGAAGCCGCCACCGCGATCGTCATCCTGCTCGCGGTGACCGTGCTCACCGCGGCCATCGTCTCGGTCGTCGCCGGTCCGATCTCGGACCGCGTCGGCCGTCGCCAGATGATCTGGCTGAGCTGCGCCATCGGCGCCGTCGGGCTGGCCCTCCTGGCCACGACCTCTGCCCAGCCGGAGCTGGCCATCGGCGGTGCTCGCTTCCCGCTGGGTGGCCTGGCGGCCGTACCCATCGGCGTCGGCGCCGGCATGTTCATCTCGGTCGACTGGGCTCTGATGGTCGACATCATCCCCAAGGTCACGGCCGGGCGCTACATGGGCATCAGCAACGTCGTCACCGCCACCTCGGGCGCTATCGCCGGCGCCATCGGTGGGGTCGTCATCGCCTCCACCACCAGCGTCACCGGCGATGCTGCCCTCGGCCCGCGCGTCGCGCTCGGCCTGGCGGTCTCCTTCTATGGGCTTGGCGCGCTGGCCCTGACCAAGGTCGACACCCGGCCGTTCGAGGTCCAGATGGCGGAGCGGCGGGCGCGCGCGACGGTGGCCGCCCCGGCCGCAAGCGCGTGAGGCGCGTCCTGAATGCGAAGCCGAAGGATGGCTGCATTCCGCTCTCGCCTGCACGGGCTGGGTTCGGACGGAGTCGGGACCGCGACAGGATCTGCGTGTGGATGGTCTCCACGTCGCGTTTGGCGGGCACGATGCTGCCCATAGGAGCGTGACGATGGCCGGTCCCGATGGGACCACGGGCTCAGCAGCGCGGATCGCAGACCGCTGGCTAGGGTTGCCCCTTGCGCTGAGGACCTCATTGCTTTGTTTCGCCGTCGTCGCGATGAGCGGCATCATGGTGGTCGTGATGGGCGGTGGTGCCTCCGCGGACTCGTCCGACGGCGACCAGGTACCCACGATCTCACGTGCGATCATCCCGGTCCTCCTCGCCGCATTCATCGCTGGCCTGGTCGCGGCGCGACGCGGGTTCCGCGCGTGGCTCGCGGGGTACGCCGGCGCGGTTCTCGGCGGCGTACCCATCAGCGTCGCTCATGAGGTGATGGCTACCGATGCCAGCGCCACCGACCTGCTCGTCGGCGGTGCCTGGGCGCTGCTCGTCTTTGCGCCGCTGGTTGGGCTCGCTTTCATGGCGGCAGGTGGCCTGACGCTTGGCGCGCGACGGTTCACCTCGAGCTCCGACGTTCCGCAGCCGCGTAACTAGCGGCCGCCGGATCTGGGCCTGGATGCCGCGAGCCGCTCGCCCTCCTCGCGCGCTGGTATCCTCTCCGGACGCTCAAGCGAGGTGGGTAGCTCCGTGGCCGAAGGGCACGTCATGGTCATCGGTGGCGCCGAGGACAAGGTCCGCGAGCGCCTCATCCTGGCCCGCTTCGTGGCGCTGGCCGGCGGGACCGACGCGCGCGTCGCGGTCATCAGCACAGCCTCGTCGCTCGGTGCGGCGGCCGGCGAGCTCTATCGGCGCGTCTTCGGTGAACTCGGCTGCCACGATGTCCGCCCGGTCCACGCTACGACCCGGCCGCAGGCCAACGACGACTCGGTCGTGGCCTCCGTGCTCGATGCGACCGGCATCTTCCTGACCGGCGGCAACCAGTTGCGCCTGAGCTCGACGATCGGCGGTACCCGTCTGGCCCAGGCCATCCTCGACCGACACCGCGAGGGCGCGGTCGTGGCCGGCACGAGCGCCGGCGCCAGCGCCATGAGCAGCCACATGATGGCCTTCGGGGCGAGCGGCGGCTCGCCGCGGCAGCGGATGGCCCAGATGGCCGCCGGCCTGGGCGTGCTGCCGGGCGTCATCGTCGACCAGCACTTCCAGCAACGGAACCGCCTCGGGCGGTTGCTGGCGATCATCGCCCAGAACCCCTCGCTGCTCGGCATCGGCGTCGACGAGGACACCGCCGGCGTGGTCGGCCCCGACCAGGTGCTCGAGGTCATCGGGCGCCGCAGCGTGACCATCATCGACGGCTCCGGCGCCGACACCGACGCCTGGGAGGTCTCGGCGCATCGGCCGATCATGATCAGCAACGTCGTGCTGCACTCCTTCCCCGCCGGCTATCGCTTCGACCTTCGGCGTCGTGTCCGCCTCGCGAGCCCCCGGCTGCATGCCCTCGAGGGCGGGGAGTCCCTCGCCTCCAGCTGACCCATACGGAGGAACGGTGACCGAGTCGAACGCCCAGCCGACGACGCCGTCGACGCCGCGCCCGGAGCTGCGCATCGTCGAGACGCGCGTCATGCGCGGCCCCAACTACTGGGCGCGTGAGCCGGTCATCCGCATGGCCGTCGACCTCGGCGTCCTCGAGGACTTCCCCTCGAACCTCGTGCCCGGCTTCACCGACCGCCTGGTAGCGTCCATGCCCTCGCTCGAGGAGCACGCCTGCTCTCTCGGTCGCCGCGGCGGCTTCATCAGCCGGCTCCGCGAAGGGACGTGGATGGGTCACATCTCGGAGCACATCGCGCTCGAGCTGCAGACCCTGGCCGGCACCGAGGCCCGCCACGGCAAGACCCGCTCGACCGGCACGCACGGCCAGTACAACGTCATCTACGAGTATGCCGAGGAGCGCGTCGGCGTCGAAGCCGGCAAGATCGCCGTCGCCTTCGTCAACCACCTGGTGGCGCCCGACGACCCATCGACGGCCGGCTTCGACTACCAGACGGAGCTCGAGCGGCTCATCCGCCTCGCCGAGCGGCAGGCCTTCGGCCCCTCGACGCAGGCGCTCATCGACGAGGCGGTTCAGCGGGACGTGCCCTGGATCCGCCTCGATCGCTTCAGCCTCATCCAGCTCGGCCAGGGCGTCCATCAGCAGCGCATCCGCGCGACCATGACCTCGCGCACCGGGGCCATCGCGGTCGACGTCGCCTCCGATAAGAGCCTGACCAACGCCCTGCTCAGCGCGGCCGGCCTGCCGGTGCCGCGCTCCGAGGTCGTCGACGATGTCGATGGCGCGGTGCGAGCGGCCGAGTCGATCGGCTTCCCGTGCGTCGTCAAGCCGCTCGACGGCAACCACGGGCGTGGCGTCAACCTCGACCTGCGAAACGAGGCGGACGTGCGCAAGGCCTACCCGCTGGCGCTTGGGCAATCGCGTGCCGGCGACGTCGTGGTCGAGAGCTACGTGACCGGCAACGACTATCGCTGCCTGGTCATCGGCGGTCGGATGGCGGCCATCGCCGAGCGCGTGCCGGCCAGCGTGACGGCCGACGGCGAGCACACCGTGCGTGAGCTGGTCGAGCAAGAGAACCGGGATCCTCGACGCGGCATCGGCCACGAGAGGGTACTGACCAAGATCAGCCTCGACGGCGCGGCCGAAGAGCTCGTTCGAGACCAGGGCTGGGAGCTTGACGCGGTCCCGCCCGCAGGCGTCTGGATCAAGCTGGCACTGACCGGCAACATGTCGACCGGTGGCACCTCGATCGACCGTACCGTCGAGGCCCACCCCGAGAACGTCGAGGTCGCCGAGACGGCGGCTCGCGTCGTCGGCCTGGACGTCGCCGGCATCGACTTCATCGTGCCCGACATCGCCATCCCGGTCCGCGAGCAGGGCGGCGCGATCGTCGAGGTCAATGCCGCGCCGGGCTTCCGGATGCACACGCACCCGACCATCGGCGAGCCGCAATACGTGGCCAAGCCGGTCCTCGACCTGCTCTTCCCGCCGGGCACGGCCTCGCGCATCCCGATCCTGGCCGTGACCGGCACCAACGGCAAGACGACGACGGTGCGCATGATCGCCCACATCCTGAAGCTCATGGGTCGGCGCGTCGGGATGACCACGACCGACGGCATCGTCATCGACGGCCGGCTCATCAAGCGCGGCGACATGTCGGGACCGAAGTCGGCGCAGATGGTGCTGCAGAACCCGAGCGTCGATACCGCCGTCTTCGAGGTCGCCCGTGGCGGGATCCTGCGCGAGGGCCTGGGTTACGACCGGAACGACGTCGCCGTGGTGACCAACGTGACCGGCGACCACCTGGGCCTGGGTGGCATCAACACGCTGCGCCAGCTGGCCGACGTCAAGGCCGTCGTGGTCGAGGCGGTGCCGCGCTCCGGCACCGCCGTGCTCAACGCCGATGATCCGGCAGTAGCGCGCATGGCGCGCCACTGCCACGGCCGGATCGTCTACTTCTCGATGGCCACCGACCGTGAGGCCGCGGGTTGGCTGCGGGTGGACACGCACTGCGGTCGGGGCGGCGCCGCCATCGTGCTCCAGGAGACCGAGGAGGGCGAGCTGGTCGTCCTGCGCCACGGTCCGCGCGTCATGCCGCTCCTGCACACGCACCTCATCCCGGCGACCTTCGGTGGTCGCGCTCGGATGAACGTGGCCAACGCCTTGGCCGCCGCCGCGGCGGCCTGGGCGGCCGGCGCCCACATGCACGACATCCGGCAGGGCCTGCGGACCTTCTCGACCTCGTTCTTCCAGGCACCGGGCCGACTGAACCTGATCGAGATGAACGGCTACCGCGTGATCATCGACTACTGCCACAACGTCGACGGCATGCGGCGCCTGACCGAGTTCGTCGACCTGCTGATGGCCGGGGACGAGCCACGGCGGGGACGCGGCAGGAGCCGGAACGGCGATGGAGCCAGCCCGCGCGAGGTCGAGCCGCCCAAGCGCACCGGCCGCGCCTTCGGCATCATCGGTATCCCCGGCGACCGGCCGAACGGTGACCAGCGAGAGTACGGCGCCCTGGCGGCCGCCTCGTTCGATCGCATCTACGTCCGCGAGGACCGCAACCTGCGCGGCCGCAAGCCCGGCGAGTCGGCGAGCAACGTGCTGGCCGGGGTGGCCGCGGCCAGGAAGGCCGGCAAGTCCCGGACCGATGTCGCCGAGCCAGTGCTCGACGAGATGGACGCCGCGCGCCGAGCGCTGGCCGAGGCGCGCGCCGGCGACCTCATCGTCGTCTGTGCCGACGATGCGGCCGGCGTCTACCAGGAGGCGATGGGGCTCAACCGCGCGCCGCGACGGGCGACGGCGATCGTGGCCCCGGGAGAGATGGCGGTCCCCGAGGGCTAGTTCGCAGGCAGCGGTCATAGCCGGCGCGATCGCGCGCCGCGGGTCGCCGGACGGGCGGGCCGGGAACCTGGCTCAGACCTTGGGCATGTTCCCCTGGACGGTCCGTACGACCCACAGGATCTCGAGGACCGAGATCACGACGAGGATGACGCCGACGACGGCCTCCACGGGTGCCTCCTCTCCGTCGGCGCGGTCGCCGACCTCGATCGTCATCATGCCCTCTTCACGACGGCGCCGGCAAGTCGGTTTCGCTAGCTGGAGGCCCGGCGCGACGGACTCAGCGCTGCGGCCCGCCAGGCTCAGCGCCGCGGCGCGCCAGACTCAGTGCCCCCGGTAGGGACGCGCCTGCAGTCGAGGCATGAGCTCGGGCAGGTCGGTCAGGGGGTCGACCGGGCGCGCGCCGAGCTCGGCCAGGAGCGCCTCGACGCCATCGCGATCCTCGTGGCACATGACGGCCACGACCGCGCCACCGAGCGACGAGCCCGACCCGCCACCATGGCCGTTGCCGGCGGCCAGGACCGCCGCCAGGGCCGCCCTCTCGCTGTCGTAGACGGGCACGTCACGCGCGTCGATGCCGACTTCAGCCAGGCCCGCCTGGAACTCGCCGACGACCGACTCGGCGGTCCGTCCGCGCAGGTAGCCGCGTGTCTCCTTGATGACCACGTGGTCGGCTCGCTGGCCGGCGATGCGGGCGATGCCGCGAAGCGTGTCGTCGGGCCGATCGCCGGCCGTACCGATGATCAGCGTCACCGGCCGGGTGCGACCCGCGGCGCCGCCGGCGATGCCCTGGGCGACGTCGAGCAGGACGCTCACGCCGGCTTCGTTGTGCGCGAAGTCGACGATCACGACCCGACTCCCGAGGCGATAGAGGTTCAGGCGGCCGGGCGTCTGGATCGTGCCCGGCTGGAAGGCACGCAGGCCGTCCTCGACATCGCCCAGCCCGGCACCGAGCGCCATGGCACCGGCGGTCGCGGCCAGCGCGTTGGCGACGTTGTGGGTGGCCAGACCGAAGAGCGTGGCCGGCACGTCGGCGACGGCCATGATCGTCTCGCGCGCGTCGGCATGGCGGGCGACGATCCAGCCGTCCTCGACGACCACGGCCCGACCGCCACGTGACAGATGCCGGCGGAGGGCCCGGCCGGGCGGGCGGGTGGAGAAGAACGTGACCGGTGCCCGGACATGCCGCGCGCGCGCAGCGACGAGCGGATCATCGGCGTTGAGGACGACCCGCCCACCTGGCCGCGTGATGCGAGTGATGACGGCCTTGACCTCGACCAGCTCTGGCAACGTGTGGATACCCTGCAGGTCGAGATGGTCGGCGCTGACGTTGGTCAGCACGCTGGCATCGTTCGACTCATAGCCGACGCCGCGCAGCAGGATGCCGCCTCTCGCGGTCTCCAGGACGGCCACATCGACATCCGACCGATCGAGGATCTGCTTGGCTCCGGCGGGTCCGGTCCAGTCGCCGGGCTCGACGAGGCGGCCATCGACGAGCACGCCGTCGGAGGTCGTGTAGCCGACCCGTCGGCCGGAGGCGCGCAGGATGGCCGCGATCATCCGGGTCGTGGTCGTCTTGCCGTTGGTGCCGCTGATGCTGATGATCGGCAACCGCCGATCGGCATCGCGCAGCCAGGCAGGAGGCGTGTCACCGGCCGCCCGGATGCGGGCGAGCGCGCGCGTCACGGTCCGGCTGCGACGGACGGGTGTGGTCGGTGCCAGGTCCCGATCGCAGCAGCGCCAGGCGGCTTCCGCGATCTCCAGGGCCCGCTCGTGCTCTCGCCAGGGAAAGGCGACGATCCATGCGCCCGGCTCGCTGGTGCGGTGGACGGTGATGGGCAGCCTGCGCCGTCGACCGCGGGCATCGTGCTCGACGGCCAGCCAGGTATCCGCATCGGTCAGGCGATGCAGGCGACGGACCCAGGCCGTCAGGTCGCGTACGGGCATCGGCACGTCGCGAGACCGTACTGGACGTCCCAGCTCGACGACCGCGTGGGCGCCCGGTTGGCGCTGTCCGTACCACGTCCGGCGTCGCCCGACGGTGACCTCGATCTTGACGGTCGGCTCCAGGCGGTAGAGGTTGGGGCCCTCGAGGAGCCGGATCTCGATGAGGCGCACGGTCGACCGAGTATAGGTCGCCGGACCTGCCGTAGACTGCCCGCCGATGACCCAGCCCATCGCCGCCGCGCCCGTCACCGACGCCGAGGTCCTGGCCGTTCGCCTGGCGGTCGAAGCCACCGTGCCCGACTTCCTCGACGAGCTGGCGACCCTCGTGGACATCGACTGCGGCTCCTACACCCGGGACGGCGTCAACCAGGTCGCCGCCTGGACCGCGGCCGCGCTGGCCGACCTTGGTGCGCAGGTCGATCGTCGGCCCGACCCGGCCGGGCGCCTGGGCGACACGGTCGTTGGCACCTTCGAAGGCCGCCCGGGCGGTCGCCGGGCGCTCCTGATCGGACACATGGACACTGTCTTCGACCCTGGCACGGCCGCGGCCCGCCCGTTTCGAGTCACCGAAGGCCGTGCCTACGGTCCCGGCGTGACGGACATGAAGGGCGGCCTGCTGGCTGGCCTCCACGCGCTCGGTGCGCTGCGCGCGACCGCCCAGGATCTGGATAGGTGGCTGCCCTACAGCCGCCTGATGTTCATCGCCAACCCCGACGAAGAGATCGGATCGCCGACCAGCACGCCGCACATCCGGGCGGCCGCCATCGAGTCGGACGTTGCCTTCGTGCTCGAGTGCGCGCGCGCCAACGGGGACATCGTCAGCGCACGCAAGGGCACGCTCGATCTGCGCCTGACCTTCCACGGTCGGGCGGCCCATGCCGGGGTCGAGCCCGAGAAGGGGCGCAATGCCATCCTCGCCGCCGCCCAGAAGGTCATCGCGTTGCAGGCGCTCAATGGCCGCTGGGCCGACGTGACCTGCAATGTCGGTGTCATCCACGGTGGCACCCGTCCGAACGTGGTCGCCGAGACCGTGACCCTCGAGGTCGACCTGCGCAGCTCGACACGGGCAGACCTCGAGGCGGCCGAACGGGAGGTGCGCTCGATCGCCGCGACCGACCACGTGCCGGAGGTGACGACCACGATCGAGGAGATGGGCCGGCATTGGCCGATGGAGAAGCTGGCCGCATCGGCGCGCCTGGTCGATCAGGCGGTCGAGCTCGCCGATCGCCTCGGGTTCGGCGTCCGCGATGCGACGACCGGCGGTGCCTCGGACGCAAACACGACCGCCGGCCTGGGCGTGCCCACGCTCGACGGACTGGGTCCCATCGGCGGCGACGACCATGCACCCGGCGAGTACCTGGAGGTCGACTCGATCGCGCCCCGGACGACGCTGCTCGCGCTCCTGCTCCTGGCGGTCGCCCGCGATGCTGCCTCGGGTGGCGAGTAGCGCCGGCGGCCTGGCGGTCGGGATGAGCGCCGGCGGTCGTCGCGGCGCCATCGCGCCGGATCCGAGATCGATGCCGCCCGCCTGATCAGCCGCCGATCGCTGCCGCTCGCATCAGCCGCCGGTCGCCGTGCGCACGATCGCGACGATGAGGACCGCGGCCAGGATGCCGAGGAAGACGTTCCGTCGCCAGCGCACGACGGCGACCCCGACGACGACGGCGACGAGCTCGATCCCGATCTGGAGCCGGTGGGCTCCCGAAGCCTCGGTCACGACGAGGATGCCCACCGCCGCCAGGGCTGCCAGGACGGCCGGGCCGACGAGGCGCAGGTACTCGAGGACGAGCGGTGGCAGGCGGTCGAAGCCTGGCGAGAGGAGCGGGACGGCGCGCCAGGGATAGGTCACCGCGCCCATCAGCAGCGCGAGCACGACCAGCTCGGTGCTCATCTCGGCTCGACGTCCGTGTCGGGCTGGTGCTCCGGATCGCCGTGGGGCAGGGCAGCCATCGAGAGCCCATCGAAACCCGCGTCGTCCGATCGGTCCGGGCCGTGGCGGACCAGCAGCGCTACCATTGGCGACAGGAGACCGCCGGCCACGATGCCAGCGGACGGGCCGACGGCGACGCCGAAGGCGACGGCGAGGGCGGCACCCGCGACCGCGGCGACCAGCTCCCGGCGGCCGGTGACCAACGCGGCCGCGATGCCGGCCATGGCAGCCGGGAAGATGATGTCGATGCCCAGCCGCGTGGGGTCCGGGATGCCCTGGCCGCCGAGGAAGCCGACCAGGTTGGCGGCGAACCACATGGGCACGATGAAGGCGGTCGCGATCCAGTACCCGCCGACATCGGCTCGACCTAGCCGCCGGAAGTGCGGCAGGGCCAGCCCGAAGGTCTCGTCGGTCAGGACGTAGGCCATGGCTGCGCGCTCTAGGCGGCGGCGACCCGTCAGCCAGGGCGCCAGCGCCGCCGAGTAGAGGACATGTCTCGCGTTGAGGAGGGTTGTCAGGAGCAGGATGGCGGCCCATGGGACGCCCCCGGCGACCAGGCCGATGGCAGCGAACTGGGCAGCTCCGGCCAGCACGAACGCGCTCATCGCCAGCATCTCGACCAGTGAGTAGTCCGCGGTCCGGGCGGCCAGCCCGTAGACCAGGCCGAAGGCGATGGCCGAGACCGAGAGCCCGGCCGCGTCGAGGATCAGGCGGCGCCGAGCCGCCCTCAGCGACGACCCGCCAGCCTCAGCGGAGGAAGCTTCGGCCGCAGGTGTCGCAGACGGTGTAGACGGCATGCCGCTCGCGCGCGTATCCGGCCGCGTGGAGTCGGCCCGTGAAGTCGTCCATGGGGCAGACCCAGATCCACCAGCGCCCGCCGTCCACGGGCTCACCCAATGGCGTCGTCTCGGCCGCGATCCGTTCGTGCAGGCCCTCGAACGCCCCCTCGGCACGCTCGATGGCCGCCGCGCGCTCGGCGTCCGTCTCGCTGCCATAGGGGTAGTTCTGGGCGACGTTCGAGGTCACGGATGAGGCTCCTCGGGCATGGAGACGTGGACCATCGGCAGGGTCGGAGATGGCCAGCCGCGGAGGTCGTGAGCGCGGCGCGACCGGCCGTGGCGGAGTATATCGCGCGTCAACCCGCGGACGGCCAGGTCACCAGACGGCCGGCGAGCCCTCGCACCGCGGGTCCGTGGCCGCGGCGAAGGCCGTCGGTACGGCTCCATCGCCATCGCGCAGCAGCTCGATGGCATGGGTGTGTCCCAGACCCGGATCGAAATCCGCGCGCTGGAGCAGGTCGTGGCCGCGCGATCGCAGCCCTTCGACGACCTGCGGGTGATAGCGGGACTCGATGACGGTCAGCGATGGCGGTGCATGGTGCTCAGGCATCTCCGCCGCCCAGCGCGGTGCGGCCACCGCGGTGGCCACGTCGAGGCCGCCGTCGACGAGCGCGGACACGACCTGGGCGAAGATCTGGGGCTGGATCTCGCCGCCCATCGAGCCATGGACGACCCACGGGCGGCCGTCGCGGAAGAGCATGCCCGGGGTCAGCGTGTGCATCGTCCGTTTGTGCGGCGCGAGGACGTTGACGTGGGCCGGATCGAGGCTGAACGACGCGCCGCGGTTCTGGTAGCCGATGCCGGTCTCCGGATCGACCAGCCCGGAGCCGAAGCCGTAGGAGTTGGACTCGATGAGGCTGACTACGCCGCCCCAGCGGTCGGCGGTGGCGAGGTAGGCGGTGCCGCCACCGGCGGGGCCGCGCAGAGCCGCAGGCCGTCGCGCGCGATCTGGGTCGATGCTGGCCGCGATGCTGGCGGCCCGCTCGGGCGAGAGCAGCGCTTCGATGGTGCCCGGCGCCATCGACCCCGGGTCGCTCAGCCAGCGGTCCCGCTCGGCGAGCGTGGCGCGGGCCGCTTCGAGGCCGAGATGGACCCAGGCCGCATCGGCGACCCCGTGCGCATCGAAGGCCTCGGGCGGTGGCGGGGCGAAGGTGCCCAGGACATCGAGCAACTCGAGCGCGATCGCGCCGCAGCTGTTGGGCGGATGACTGGTCGCTTCGATGCCCCGGTACCACGTCCGGATCGGTGTCGTCCACTCGGACGCGTGGGCCGCCAGATCGCGTGCCTCGATGGGTGCGCCGCGAGATGCCAGGTAGGCGGCGGCACGCGCCGCAAGGGATCCGTCGTAAACCGTCCCGGCGCCCTCGTCGGCGATCCGGCGAAGCGTCGTGGCCAGGCCGGGCACGATGACGATCTCGCCGTATCGCCAGGGGCGGCCGGCCGGCCGGAAGGCGCGCGCCCAATCGCTGTCGGGACCGAAGATCGGCGCCGAGCGTTCGACGGCCGCCTGCCAGCTCCACGACGCCGGGAAGCCCTCGGCGAGCTCGATGGCCGGCGCAAGCAGGTCGGACCAGGCCAGCCGTCCGAACCGTGCGTGGGCGTCGCCCCACGATCGGACGGCGCCGGGTACGGTCACCGTCCACGGTCCGCGGAGGGGCAGCCGCTCCGCGTTGGCCGCTCGAGCAGCGTCGAGGGTCGCGGCGCTGCCGGAACGGCCGCTCCCGTTCAGGCCGTGGAGCTCGCGGCCGTCCCAGACCAGCCAGAAGGCGTCGCCTCCGAGCCCGCACGAGTGAGCCGCGACGACGGCCAGGGCGGCGTTGGTGGCGATGGCGGCGTCGACCGCGCTGCCGCCGGCCCGCAGGATGCCCAGCCCTGCCTCGCTGGCCAGCAGGTGGGGGCTGACGACCGCACCATGCCGGCCGACCCGGGGCCGCAGGGGCACGACCACCGGTACGTCGGCGGGCGGTCGAGGTGCGGCCCTCAGGTGCCGTGGTGTGGCGCTCACGCGGTCGTGGATCGTGGCATCGATGGCTCCTCAGGGGGCGGCGGCGAAACCGGCAGCACGACGCCGACTCGGGCGCCACCACCGGCCAGATTGTCGGCGAACGCGCGCCCGCCGTGTGCCTCTGCGAGCTGCGCGACGATGGCCAGGCCGAGGCCCGAGCCCGGCCCGGAGCGCGATGGGTCGGCGCGATAGAAGCGTTCGAACACGTGGGCCAACGCGGCCGGCGGGATGCCCGGTCCGTCGTCGCGCACGGCGAGGAGCAGCTCGGCGTCGGGCAACCCGGCCGCCTCGACCGAGACATGGCCGCCCGGTCGCGGCGCGTGGGCGAGGCCGTTGGCGATAAGGTTGGCCAGGATACGGTCGATGGCGCCCCGGTCGGCCGCGAATGGCAGGGCTCCGGCGACCGAGAGCGCGTCGAGGGTCTGGCCCTCCGTTTCAGCCAAGCCCGCGAAACGCTCGATGGCGGCGGCACAGACGCCCGTGGCGTCGAGTTGTTCGAGGGCCAGTGGACGGCCGCCCGACTCGAGGTCGGCCAGGTCGCCGAGCTCCTCGATCATGCGCTCGAGGCGTGCCGTCTCCTCGGCGATGGCGCCAGCGGCGCGGGTCGCATCCGGGCCCTGGGCCGTGCCGTCCAGGAGCGCCTCGGCGAAGCCGCCGATGACGGTCAATGGCGTGCGCAGGTCGTGACGCAGACCGGCCAGCATGTCGCTCTGCGTCCGCCGTGCGTCGGCGACCTCGGCGCTCATGGTGTTGAAGGCCGCGCTCGCGCGTGCGATCTCGAAGGGGCCGTCCTCGGGCAGCGGCGGCGGCACCTCGCCCATGCCGACCGCTCCCGCCGCGGCCGCCAGGCGGTCGAGCGGGCCGGTCACGGAGCGTGTCACCCAGGCGGCCAGGAGCAGGCCGATGATCGCGACCGCGACCAGCGCCACGAGCATGGCGCGCACGAGGTCTGTGACGGCGCGGCGCCCGGCGTCGTCGGGACGGGCCAGCACCAGGGCCGCGCCACCCTGGCCTCGGAGGAGGTTGAAGGGCGAGGCGAGGAAGACGAACTCGCCCTGCCCTGAGACGCGGAAGGAGCCGCGCTGGACGGCGATGGAGGTGCCATCCGAGACGAGGTCGACATGCGTCACCGGAACCGGATCGCCGAGTTCGATGACGCTGCCATCGGCGCGCGTCAAGAGGACGATGACGCCACGCGCCGCCATCTGGTCCTGGAGCTCGCGGATGACGACCCGGGGCCGCGCTCCCTCGTTGATCCGCAGGCGCGCCTGCGTCACCAGCGGGACGGCCACGTCGGCCAGCGCGGCGCTGCTGGCGTCGGCGTGCAGGTCCCGCAGCAGGATGAAGAGGACGCCGCCGACGGCCAGCAGGACCGCCATGGTGACCACGGCGAAGGCGCCCAGGATGCGAGCTCGAAGGGACATCGTGGCGTGGCCGGGCTCAGGCGGCCGGCCGCTCGCGAGGCGGTGGCACCAGGCGGTAGCCGACGCCGCGCACGGTCTCGATCGGTGGCGCGTCCAGGCCGAGCTGCGCACGGACCGCGGCCACATGGACATCGATGGTCCGCGTCTCGCCGGGGAAGTCGGTGCCCCAGACCGATGACAGCAGCGCGTCCCGGCTGAGCACGACGCCGGGGTCCCGGGCGAGCGCCGCCAGGAGGTCGAACTCGCGCGGCCGTAGGTCGAGGCGCCGAGCACCGACGTACGCCTCCCGCCGCCGCGGATCGACGCGCAGCTGGCCGACCTCGATGGGCCGGACGCCGCGGGCTGACCCGTCGGTCCGGCGCAGGACCGCCTTGACCCGCGCCACCAGCTCGCGTGGGTTGAATGGCTTGACCATGTAGTCGTCGGCGCCGATCTCGAGGCCGACGATGCGGTCGACGTCGTCGCCCCGCGCGGTGAGCATGACGATCGGCGTTTCCCCGATCCGCCGCAGCTCGCGCGTCACGTCCAGGCCATCCATCCCGGGCAGCATGAGATCGAGGACGACGAGGTCCGGGTCATGCCGCTCGACCAACTCGAGCGCGGTCCCTCCATCGCGCGCGCTGACGACCGCGAAGCCCTCCTTCTCGAGGTAGAGCCGCAGCAGCTCGACGATGTTGCGTTCGTCGTCGACGATCAGGATCGTCTTCATCCCGGCGAGGATACGATGCACACGCGTGGCGTCCCGCCAGCCATGTAAGCGGCGTGTAAGCGGGAGGCGTGGCAACGCCCCAGGAGGCCCATGTTCGCGACCATCGTCGGTCCCTACCCGCGGCCACATGGCCTCGACGACGAGGCCGCGCTCCGCCTGGCCATCGAGGATCAGCTGCGGGCCGACATGGGCGTGCTGGCCGACGGAGCCGTCACGCCCGATCCGGATGCCGTCGAGGCCTGGCGCCGAGCGGATGCCAGGGCACGATCGCTGGCAATAGAGCTCGGCGTCGAGCCGCGACCGCTCAAGGCCCGACTGCATGGCCCGTGGACCTCGAGCGCCCCTCTCGAAGCGGGGCGACATCGCGACCGCGAGTCGGCCATGGCGGCGGCCCGCGCGGGCAATCTCGCCCTCAAGGCGCTCTTCGCCGCCGGCGCTCCCTTGGTGCAGGTCGAGGAGGACGGTCTGACGGCCATCGCCGCCGATGACGCACCGGCGCATGCGCTGGCGATCGACGTCTTCCGGGCGCTGATGATCGGCGTCGACGGCCATGTCTCGTTGAGCGTCGTCGGCGGCGACCCGTGCGGCGCTGGACCCGATGTGCTCTATGCCGCCCCGTTCTCCAGCCACCTCTTCGACCTCATCCTCGGCCCGGATGGTTGGCGCCTGGCACGCCAGGCGCCGCGCGAGCGCGGCCTCATCCTCGGCGTGGCCGACGCTCGCACCGATCTGCGCGATGCCGTCCCGGTCTCGGTCTGGGCCGCCCGCTACGGCGCCTCGATGGGCGCTCGTGGCCTCGATCGCATCGGCCTGGCGCCCTCGGCCGGGCTGGAGTGGCGCTCGCCGGCGGTGGCCCGCATGAAGCTCCGTCGGCTGGCCGAGGCGGCCGCCGTGGCCAGCCTCGAGGGTGACGCCTTGCGGCAGGCACTCCCCAAACGCGCGCGAAGCCGAGGCAGGCGGCCCGGCGTCGAGGCCCCGTCGCCTGCGCCCGGGCCCGATGCCGGCACCGTGTCCTGATCGGTGACCCGCGCGTTCTGGCGCTGGTTCTTTCCCTTCCTCTATGGCTTCCTGCGCGTCACCGATCCGTTCTGGCGCCGGCTCACCGAGCGCCGCGGCCTGGGTAACACGGTCGAGCTGCTCGTCATCGGCCGGCGGACCGGCCGAGAGCGCCGGGTGATGGTCGGACTGCTGGCCGTCGGCGAGCGGCGCTATCTCGGCCATGCCAACGCCTCCGTCGCCTGGCTGCACAATCTGGTCGAAGCGGGGGAGGGGCGGTTGATCGTGGACGGGGCGCCACCGATCCGGGTCCGCGCCGCGCGCATCGAACCCGGTGCGGAGCAGGATGCCGTCGTCTTGGCGGCCTCACGCCAGCACCCCTTCCCGGTCGACCTCGCCTATCGGCTGGCGCGCGCCAGCATCCGCGTCGATGGGGCCTTCATCCGCCTGGATACAGCGGATGGCAGCCCGCTGCCGCTCCCTTCGCGCGCGCGGCGGGACTGACGACGATGGAGATCCTGCATCGCGTCGTCGGCCCGGTGGCGACCAACGTGTGGGTGCTGGGCGACGAGGCCAGCCGCGAGGCGATCGCCATCGACACCGCGACCCCTTGCGTCGAATGGCTGACCGGCCAGCTGGCCGAGCGAGGCTGGACGCTCAAGCTCATCGTCTCGACCCATCGTCACTGGGACCACATCGGCGACAACGCGGCGGTCAGCGCGGCGACCGGGGCGGACATCGCCGTCCATGCGCTCGATCGTCACGGGTTGGAGCGGCCGGCGGCAGCCAACGCCCCGTTCCCGATCCTGCCCAGCGTGCCGGCCGTCGAGCTTGCCGACGGCGGGCGCATCGTCTTCGGGACCATCGACCTGGAGGTGCTCCACACCCCGGGGCACACCGAGGGCTCGGTCTGCCTCCTGGCGCGAGAGTCGGGCGTCCTGCTCAGCGGCGACACGCTCTTCGCCGGCGCCTGGGGCCGGACCGACCTGACCGGCGGCTCGGAGGCCGCCATGGCCGAGTCACTGGCCCGGCTGGCGCAGCTCGAACCGACGCTCCGGGTGCTGCCCGGCCACGGCGCCACGACGACCATCGAGCGGGAGCGCTCGTGGCTTGACCTCGTCGCCCGGCAGGGGCGCCTGTTCGCCTGACGACCAACGGCGGGTCGGTCGGTCGCCCATGCCGCCACCGGCCGCGCACCGTTCCCGCTGGCGGCCGCTGGGGGACCTATGAGCCGTTCGTCGGTGGTGCGATGGACTTGTCGTAGACGGCGCCGCTGAGGTCGACGACGAAGCCGCACGAGGTATAGAGGTCGAGGGCCTGGTTGGGGTTGTCGATGTCGACGCCCAGCGCCGCGCTCGTCTCGCCGTGCGCCCGGAGGGCCATCAATGCCCTCGTGATGAGCGCCCGCGCCAGGCCACGTCGTCGGTATGGCCGGCGCACGGCGACCGAGTCGAGGACGCCCTCGCGGCGCCCGAAGGCAGCATTGCCCGCCTCGTTGACGGTGACCAGCACGTGGCCGGCGACCTGGTCCACGTCCCACGCCACCTGCCACAGCGCCGGCACCTGGTCGGGCTCGCCGAGGAAGCGCTGGAAGCCGGTCTCGCTGGCGTCGTTCGGGTCCCAGTCCTCACTGAAGGCCTCGATGTCGGCCGCCCAGATCGGCTGCCAGTGCTCCGGTCGTACCGGTCGGATCTCGAGACCGTCGGGCAGTGCCACCTCCGGGATGTCCTCGAGGTCGCCTCGGACCATCTCGTAGAAGCGGTGCTCGATCCGATAGCCGAGGGCTCGATACGCAGCATCGGCGACGGTGTCCGCGTCCCACGTCCAGGCCCGCAGGACGTCGCCGGCATGGCTCGCGCGATCGGCTCGAACGGCCGCGAGGTGCGCCTCGCCGTCCGCCAGGAGCGCCGAGTACGTCGCCTCGTCCCGGATCGCTGGATGGAGGACGACGGCGACCTCGTCGACCTGGTGGCCGCGAGGATCGACGATCGAGGTGGTCCGGGTGTAGCCCAGGATCTCACCGTGCCGCTCGAGGACGAGGCAGTCGCGGTACGGATCGGACCCCGTGAGGTTGGCGTACAGGTTGTCGAGTGCCTCGACAGTCACCAGCTCGGTGACCCCGATCGACTCACGGAAGGCGTTGTTGGCTGCCGCCATGCCGGGGTGATCGGAGGGGTCTCGATAGCGGCGCACGATGAGCCCCGGCCGGGTGGGCAGGCCGGGGACGCGGATTGTCGACGGCTGCGCCGGTGTCGCGATCTTTCCCTGCCGCGAGGTGGTCACAGGCGATCGTCGCGGTCGGGCGCGCGACCGCGTTTGCGGGCGATCGCCTCATTGGCCATGTCCCGCGTCATCCGGCCGTAGCGTCGGTTGGCCGCCCGCGAGGTCGCCGTCGAGCGACGCTCGATGCTGGCGATCTCGCGCTCCAGCTTGCGCCGAGCCTCGAGGCGCGTCACGGACAGCGAGCCATCGTCGATGGCGGTGCGCACCGCGCAGCCGGGCTCGCGGTCGTGGGCGCAGTCGCTGAAGCGACAGTCGGCCGCCAGTGTCTCGATGTCGGCGAAGGTGCGCTCCATGCCGGCGTCATCCCAGACACCGAGCGAGCGCAGCCCGGGGGTGTCGAGGACCAGCGCGCCACCGGGCAGCGGGATCAGCTCGCGGCTCGTCGTCGTGTGGCGGCCGCGTTCATCGTCCGCCCGGGTCTCGCGCACGAGCTGGCGTTCCTCGCCCAGCAGCCAGTTGACGATGGTCGACTTGCCGACGCCCGAGGAGCCCAGCAAGGCGACGGTCCGCCGCGGCTGGAGGTGGGCCTCGAGCCCCTCGCGACCGAGCCCGGTCACGGCGCTGGTGACCTCGATGGGCACGCCGATGGCGACCTGCGAGACGCGCTCGAGGACGGCCTCCAGGTCCGCCCACAGGTCCGCTTTGCTGAGCACGACCACCGGGTCGGCGCCGCTCGACCAGGCCGCGCCGAGGTAGCGTTCCAGGCGCCGCATGTTGAGGTCGCGGGTGAGCGCCTGGACGATGAAGACAGTGTCGATGTTGGCGGCCACGACCTGGGGGTCGATGCCCCCCTGCGGCGAGGTCCGGACGAAGGCGGAGCGTCGCGGCAGCACGGTCTCGATGGTCATCGCGGTGTCGGGGCCGCCTGGTGGCTCGATGCGCCCGACCACCCAGTCGCCGACCGCCGGTCGATCGGTCGGGATCGTGGATGGGTGGCGGAACCGGCCGCTCAGGCGCGTCGCCCAGGGGCCAGCCGAGGTCATCACGACCGTGCCGCCGGCCGAAGCGCTGATCACGCGACCGGGCCGGGCGTCACCTGTCGCGTCGGCCGGCATGGCCGCCTCGAGGTGATCGTCCCAGCCCCAGGTCGCGAGATCGATCGGGACGCCTGGTCTCCCGGCCACGTGCCCGCCGATGGGTTCCATCAGCCGACTCGCTTGAGCTTGCCGGTCCGCTTGGCATAGCGCTCGGCCCAGCCGAACGTCTTGATACCCAGCGGGATGAAGACGACGGCCATCACGATGAGTGGCCAGACGTCATAGGTCAGCTGGTTGACGGGCGTGCCGTCGATCAGCCCCGCCCGGACGCCATCGAGGATGTACGTCGCCGGAGAGAACTTGCTCAGGAACTGCATCCAGGGCGGCAGGATGTCGACCGAGTAGTAGACGCCGCTCACGAGCAGGAGAAGCGACTGCAGGACGAACGTCATCTGGGCGCCGCGCTCGACGTACAGCAGGGGCAGCACGGCAGCCATCATGCCGATGCCCACGAAGGACACCGAGCCGATGGCCATGAACACGGCCGCCGTCGCGAAGTCCGCGCTCGACAGGTCGAGCCCGAAGAAGGCGACCAGCACCGTCAGGATGATGACCGTGCTGACGAGGCCATACAGGATGGCGTAGGTCGTCGCCCCGAGCAGCTGCGAGGTGCGCCGGACAGGCGCCATCATGGTGTACTCGAGCGTCCCCTCCCAGCGTTCCCAGGAGATCGTCTCGGCGATGAAGCTGAAGACGACCGACAGGTAGTTCCAGAAGATGGCCCCGATCATGAGTGTCAGGATGAGCGTAGGGTCGTTCTGCTCCTGGCCGATGAGCGTGACCGACAGGGCGCCGGCGATGGCGTAGACCATGAACGCGGCTTCCCAGCCCCAGTACCGTCGGGTGAGGTTGAAGTTGCGCTCGATGAAGGCGTAGCTCGCCCGCATCTCGTGCGCCATGGTGGTCATCAGGGGTCTCCCGAGAGGGTCGCCCGGTCCGCCCTCATCGAGAGCGGACCGGGGTCATGGACGGGTCGGCTGCGATGCGCGACCCGAGTCGGACCATCGAGCGCCCGACCGTCCGACGCACCGAACGTCGTCCGGCGGGCAGGCGCTGATGGCGGTGGATGCGCTGGACCTGGGCGGCCCGGCGCAGGTCGTCGATACGGCGCTCATGGAGGCGCCGGACCAGGCGATCATCGGTGACGAACATGATCTGGCTCCTTTCGCTCAGTCATCGTCCGATCCGTCCTCCTCGACGTCGTCGTCGAGGGAGCGGCCGGTGTAGGCCATGAAGACGCTCTCCATCGTCGGTGGCAGGTCCTGGTCGATGGCGACCCGGACCTTGAGCTCCTCGGCCGTGCCGCTGACGATCACCCGACCCTGGTCCAGGATCACGATCTCGTCGCACAGCCGCTCGGCTTCGGTCAGGTCGTGCGTGGTGAGCACGATGGTGGCGTCATGGTTGTCGCGCAGGTCCTCGATGAAGGCCTGCACGTCGAGCTTCGATCGTGGATCGAGGCCCGTCGTCGGCTCGTCGAGGAGCAGCAGGGTCGGGCTGGTCAGCAGTGCTCGCGCGATGGCGACCTTCTGCTGCATGCCCCGGCTCATCTGCTCCAGCGGCCGATCAAGGCGTGACTCGGAGATGCCCAGCCGGCCCAGGATCCGGATCGCCTCGCTGCGCGCCACCTTGGGGTCGAGCCCGTAGAGGCGAGCCGCATAGACGAGGTTCTCGGCCGGTGACAGCTTCTTGAAGAAGGCCGCATCCACGCTGACCCGGTTGATCAGTCGCTTGACGGCCATCTCATCACGCTCGACGTCGTGGCCGAAGACCTCGATCCGACCGCTGTCGATGGTCAACAGCGTGCTGATGAGCCGGATGAGCGTCGACTTGCCACCGCCGTTGGCGCCCAGGATGCCGAGGATGCCGCCGCGCTCCAGACGGAGCGTGACATCGTCCACGGCCACCACGCGACGCTTGCGGCGACCGACGATGAAGGCCTTCGAGACGTGCTCGAGGAGGAGGGCCGGCACGAGGACCGGAACGTCGACCGGAGCACGCCCATCGGGACGGGCAGCAGCCGGCGCGACGGCCCGGGCATCCCCGGTCCGGCGGGGTTCGATGGCGATGCTCATGGTCGTGGCTCCTGTGGTCTGGTGCACTGGCTCGAACGTGGTGGACAGGCCCCCGCATGCGGGACGTTCGGCTCTCCTGGCACCCTGACCGGTCAGGGGCGACAAAAAAGCCGGGGGGCCGATCCGGGCCCTCCGGCTTCCAGCGTCCTGGCGGCTCAGCCGCCGTTCGCTAGGTCGTAAAGGGCACAGATCTCCCGCTGTCGGCGGCGCCGAGAGGCGCGACCGTCCGCGGCATGACCGCGGTCGTGGAGCGGAAGGTGATCGACATCTGCGCGACGACTCCTTGTGCTGATGGCGCGCCCAGTCGGCGCGGCGGGGCGGAGGATAGTCCAGCCTCGGCCGCCCTGTCAAGATGAGCGGCGTGTCGGCGATTTGACAGGCCAGGCGTCGGACGTCGGTCGTATACGGATCACGCGCGAGGCCTAGACTGCCCTGCATACCGCACTCGTGGGACCTTGAGCGCGGTGGGATGGAGATACGCATGACGAGACAGACGATCCAGATCCTGAGCGATCCGGCGACCGGAGGCATCTCCGCCTCGGTCGACTCTTACGAGGCGGAGGAGCTCCTCGCCCTGCTGGGCGGCTCCGAGGGTCAGTTCGAGCTGGGCCTGGCACCCGAGGACGAGGACGACGTCGAGGGCCATCTCTTCGGCGCCGGCGCCATCGTCCGACTGATCGTGCGCAAGCCCGGTAGCGAGGACGACGTCGAGGGCCACGCCCTGACGCTGCACTTCATCTCGGCCGAGGAAGCCTCGAAGTTCAAGACCAAGGTCCTTGCCGGCGGCCTGCTGGTGGGGACGCTCATCGCGCCGGCAGCCGGCCTGACCGGTGGCACCGCTGGTGCGGCCGCCAACCAGGTCGACCACAGCGCTCCGCAGGCGGCCGCGACGACCATCGTCCAGTCGCACACGGTGAGCAGCGACAAGCTCCAGATCGTCCTGCCCGACGGTCCGCAGGCCAAGGGTGGCGGCGAGACCCACAAGATGGGCTCTGCGGCCGGCTGGGCTTCCCGCGTCGACGAGAGCCGCTGACCGACCAGGACCGACCCGGACCAGTTCGGGTTCCAACCGAAGAACGTCCATCCCTCGCGCTTCGAACGGCGGCCGACCCACCGGCCGCCGTTCATCGTGTTTGACGGCCCGGCGACCGGGGCCATAGGCTCCCGGCGTGCCCGAGGATCACCCCCCATCCGCCCCCCCCAGCGACACGTTCCCCGAGAGCATCGTCGGCTGGATCGCCGATGGCGCCGTCGACCCACGACTGGCCGCGGTCGTCTGGCTGCTGGCCGAGGGCGGCGTCCCGCTCGTCGTCGCCGATCGCGATGCTGTTGCCGGTCGGGCCCTGGCTGACGCGCTGGATGCCTTCGGTCGACCGCCGGTGCTCCTGTCGGCCTTCCCGCGCAGCATCAAGGCCGCCAGCCTCGACGAGGTCCAGGCGCGCCTCGCCGACGCGCCGTACACGCTGACCGAGGACGCCATCCGATCCGTCGGCGTCGTCATCGTCCTGGCCGAGCTGCCTGACGGGCGACGACGCATCCGGGCAGCGCACTACGTCCGGCCGCTCGAGCAGGATCCCGAGGGCCACGTGCAGCGCCGGCCGCCCGCGCTGCTGGCGGCATGGGATGCCGAGCGCGACCGCCTCGACGACTATGCCTGGGGCATCACCACCGAGCTGGCCGGACGCGTCGGGCGCGAACCGGCCGCCTTCGAGCGCGCCATGGCGGAACGAACCGGCCTGCTCGACGACCTGGCCCGCAAGGGCATCGTCTCGGCCGACGCCGTGGCGTCGGCCATCCTGGCGGCGAGCGACGCGCCGCAGCGGACGCACTGACGACGACCCGACGCGCTGGCACGGTAGGATTCGTTCGACACCACGTAGCGCCAGCCTCGCCCTCGGCGAGCGGGAGACCCACCCCATGTCGCAACCGACCGTCGCCCGGACCATCGGCGCCCTGCTGACAGCCATCGCGCCGAGCGTGAGCGTGGCCGGGGACGCGCTCATCATCGGCGACGAGGCGGCGCTTCGCTCGAACGGCATACGCGACCTGGCCTGGACGGCGACCTTCACCGACGACGAGGCGACCCGCGACGCGGCGCGCTGGATCGTCGCCGAGGCTGCCTCGCAGCTCGGCTGCGAATCGGCCTCGATCCACGAGCTCTACGCGGCCCGCGGTCGAGGCGAGATCGGCGGCTTCACGGTGCCGGCATTGAACCTGCGCACGCAGGTCTTCGACATGGCCTCCGCGACCTTCCGGGCCGCCGCCGCCCGCGACGTCGGCACCGTCATCCTCGAGCTGGCACGCAGCGAGCAGGAGTACACCTACCAGCGCCCCGGGGAGTTCCTGACCAGCGTGCTGGCTGGCGCCATCGCGGCCGGCTGGTCGGCGCCGGTCTTCATCCAGGGCGACCACTACCAGTTCAACGCCAAGAAGTACGCGGTCGATCCGGAGAC
Source organism: uncultured Chloroflexia bacterium (assembly GCA_963833535.1). Lineage (GTDB taxonomy): Bacteria > Chloroflexota > Limnocylindria > Limnocylindrales > CSP1-4 > CSP1-4. The sequence continues at coordinate 194,150 of CAWHYC010000003.1, forward strand.
GACGGTCGAAGGGGTCCGGCGGCTGGCTCGTGAAGCGGTGGCCTGTGGTTACGGCAACATCGACATCGACAGCTCGACGTTGGTCGACCTCGGAGAAGCGACCGTCGACGATCAGCAGCGCGTCAACTACACGCGGGCAGCCGAGATCGCGGCGCTCATCCGTTCGCTCGAGCCGACCGACGTGACCATCAGCATCGGCGGCGAGATCGGCGAGGTCGGCAAGGAGAACTCGACCGAGGCCGAGCTGCGCGCCTACCTCGACGGCTTCGGACGGGAGCTCGAACGGATGGCCGGTGCGGGCACCATCGGCGTCAGCAAGGTCAGCGTCCAGACCGGCACCAGTCACGGGGGCGTCCCGCTGCCCGGAGGCGGCGTGGCCGAGGTCAAGCTCGACTTCGGGACCCTTGAGCGGCTGTCAGCCGTCGCTCGCCGATACGGCCTCGCGGGTGCCGTCCAGCACGGCGCCTCGACGCTGCCCGATGAGCTCTTCCATCGCTTCCCGGCCATCGAGACGGCCGAGATCCACCTCGCCACCGGGTTCCAGAACGCGCTCTACGCGCACCCCGCCTTCCCGGCCGAGCTGCACGCGGAGATCGAGGCCTGGTGCGTGGCCAATTGTGAGGAGGAGCGCAAACCGGGCGAGACTGACACGCAGTTCATCTACAAGACACGAAAGAAAGCGCTCGGCCCCTACAAGCGGACCCTCTGGGAGCTGCCCACGAAGGACGAGATCATCGCCGCCCAGGAGGCCAAGATCGGGTTCCTGATGGAGCAGCTCGCGGTCCAGGGCACGTCCAGGCATGTGGCGACCTACGTGCGTGCGCCACACCATCCGCGCCCGATGCCCGACGCGCTGACCGAGGCGCTCAGCACCCCGATCTGATCAGGCCCTGGCAGCCTCCATCGCCGCGGTCAGCGCCTCGAGTGCCAGGTCGACCTCGCTGGCGGTCGTGACCAGCGGCGGGATGATCCGGGCGACCTGACCGTAGCTGCCTGCTGAGAGGATGATCAGGTCTCGGTCGAGCGCGCCGGCGATGACGTGCTTGACCATCGACGGGTTCGGCACGCGTCCGTCGCCGATGCCAGGCTCCACGAACTCCAGCCCGACCATACAGCCCAGGCCGCGCACATCGCCGAGGCTCGGGAAGCGCGGCTGGACCGCGCGCAGGCCATCGAGCAGCTGGCTACCGCGCGCCGCGGCGTTGGCCACCAGCCCCTCCTCCTCGATGACGTCGAGTGTCGCGTTGGCCGCGGCGCAGCTGACGACGTTGCCACCGTACGTTCCGCCGTGCGCGCCCGGCGCCCAGCGCCCAAGCAGCACCTGACGGGCAAGGATGCCGGACAGCGGCAGCCCCGACGCGATGCCCTTGGCCATGACCAGGATGTCGGGTTCGACGCCCCAATGCCGGACGGCGAAGAGCTCGCCGGTGCGCCCGAAGCCGGTCTGGACCTCGTCGGCCACGAGCAGGATGCCGTGGGCGTCGGCGATCTCGCGCAGCCGTCGCAGGAAGCCCGTCGGCGGCACGATGTAGCCGCCCTCGCCGAGGATGGGCTCGACGATGAACGCGGCGACCTTGTCGGGGAAGATGATCTGATGGAAGAGCAGGTCGAGGCGCTCCTCCCAGTCGCAGGTGCAGGCGTCGATGGCATGGGCGCCGCCGATGGCCCGATAGCAATACGGGTAGTCGGCGTGGTAGACGGAGCCGGGCAGCGGCTCGAAGTGGCCGCGATAGATGTTCTTGGCGCTGGTCAGCGCCATCGTCTGCGCGGTCCGGCCGTGGAAGCCGCCGCGGAAGGCGATGATGGCCGGTCGGCCGGTCGCCACCCGTGCCAGCTTGACGGCGGCCTCGACGGCCTCGGCGCCCGAGTTCGAGAGGAAGGCGCCCCATGGCCCACCGGGCAAGAGGTGCGCCAGGCGCTCGTACAGCCGTAGCCCGGGCTCGTGGAAGACGATGTTCTGCTGGCCGTGGAGCAGCTTCACCGCCTGGGCGGCGACGGCGGCCGAAACGCGTGGGTGGGCGTGTCCCGTGTTGGTCACGCCGATGCCCGAGCTGTAGTCGAGGTAGCGGCGGCCCTCGCGATCGATGAGCCAAGAGCCTTCGCCCCGCTCGACGTCGATGTTCGTGATCCGGCTCCAGACAGCGGGCACGACCGCGTGGTCGGGCAGCGTCGAGGAGGCGATGGTCGGCGCGGTCATGAGTGGGTCACCTCGAGTGACGATGGCCGGGTAGCGGCGGCGAGCGAGGATGCCGGGCGTCGATGGTACGTCGTGATGCGTATGGGCACGTGCCCAGTGGTCAGGCCGCGCGCATGGCGCGCCGCGCCCGGTAGCGGCTGACGAGCGTCGAGACCACCACCAGCCCGACCGCCAGGCTGAAGATGATGGTGCCGATCACGTTGACCTGCGGCGGCAGGCTGTTGCGGATCGTGCTCCAGACCCAGATGGGGAAGGTATTCGTGGTGCCCGAGGCGAAGTTGGTGACGATGAAGTCGTCGATCGACAGCGAGAACGCCAGCAGCGCGCCGGCCATGATGCCCGGGAAGATGAGCGGGAAGGTCACCTTCCAGAAGGTCTGCCACTCGTTGGCGTAGAGGTCGCCTGCCGCCTGCTCGAGGTTGTTATCGAAGCCCTGGATGCGCGCGCGCACGGTGACGACCACGAAGCTGATGCAGAACATGATGTGGGCGATGAGGATGGTGTTCAAGCCCAGCGGGAAGAGCAGTCCAGCCGGGATGATCGACTTGAAGGGCTCCAGGCTGGCCGAGCCGACGAAGAGCGTCAGCAGGCTGGCCCCGAGCACGATCTCCGGGGCGGCCATGGGCACGAAGATGAACAGGTTCGTGGCCGACCGTCCCCGGAAGGAGTAGCGCGTGAGGGCCAGCGCGATGAGCGTCCCCAGGATGGTCGCCACCAGCGTCGCGATGACGGCCACGATCAGGCTGTTGGCGACCGCCTGCGGCAGCCCTGGCCGTCCCAGCGGGTTCTGCCAAGCCGCCAGCGAGAACTCGTTCCAGGCGTAGTTGAACTTGCCGACCGGGTCGTTGAACGAGTAGATGATCATGACCGCGATAGGCATCAGCAGGTATGCGATGGCCAGGATCGTGAAGGCCGGCAGGACCCAGTGATCGAGCCTGCGCAGGGCGCGTCGCGAGCGCCGCTCCTGGGCAGCGACGGCCGGACGGGGATCGGCTGCCATCGCCTGACCGTCGGCCGGGACGGGGTGCGGATCGGCGCTCATACGGCCGCGTTCTGGAGCTCGTCCGTACCAAGGGCACGGGCGTAGATGACGATGGCGACCAGGATGGCGGCCATGAGGATGAACGACAGGGCGCTCGCCGTCGGGTAGTCATTCTGGTTCAGGAAGCGACTCTGGATGACGTTGCCGATCATGAGCGTCTTGGGATTCCCGAGCAGCTCGGCATTGACGAAGTCACCGACGGCAGGGATGAGCACGAGCAGCGAGCCCGCGAAGAGCCCGGGCAGGGTCAACGGGAAGGTGATGCGCACGAACGCCTCGGTCACGAAGAGGTGCGCGATGCCGCCACCGATGAGCGCGCCGATGGCGGCGCCGATAACGGCCACCGCGGGATTCGCATCAGGTCCCGTCAGCTCTGCGTAGCCCAGCCCGATGGCGATGGCCAGCCCGAGCAGACCGCCCAGGATGGCGCCGATCATCGTGCCCCGCGGCCGCCACGGGCCCGCGTACAGGTCGCGGGCCGCCTCGATCAGGCGGATGTCGACCTTCTCGATCGAGACGTAGAGCGGCAGCACCATGAAGGGCAGGAACTCATAGGTCAACCCGGTCACCACCGCAAGGGGCGTGAAGAGCAGGTTGAAATTCTGCGGCACGATGCCGAGCACGTCACGCAGGATGGTCAGGATCGGCCCGTTGTTGCCGAGGATGATCTTCCACGAGATGGTCCGGATCAGGAAGCTGGTGAAGAAGGGCGCGATGACCAGGAACAGGAGCAGGTTCTTGTACTGCCCGCCGCGGAACGCGATGGCATAGGCCAGGGGATAGCCGATGAGCACCGTGAAGATCGTGGCCAGGCCGCCATAGACGATCGCGTTCCGGAAGTTGTCGGCGTAGCGCGTGACGGACTCCGGGTAGTTCCACCAGGCCCAGACCTCGGGTGGCTGCTGGAAAGTCGGCGTGAACGCCCGCCCTTCGGATAGGGAGTACAGGAACATTGGCACGTTGGGGATGACGAAGAAGAGCGTCAGCCAGATGAGCCCGGGCAGCAGCAGGACGTAGGGCACCGCGCGGCGGTGCCGGTGGATGAACCGCCCGATCATCGTCCGACGCTCCTGGAACCGGCGCCTACTGGCCGATGAGCTTGTCGATGAGATCCTGGAAGTAGGCGTCCTTCGTGTCGTCGTAGGCCGGATATGCGTAGGTGCGCGCGAGGACATCCGCGGGCGGGAAGATGAGCGGGTTCTTCGCCGCCTCCGGATCGAGCGCGGCGATGGCCTCGGCGGCGCCCTCGACCGGCGAGATGTACTTGATGGCCAGCGCCAGGCGGGCGGCGATGTCGACGTTGTACAGGAAGTCGATCATCGCCAGGGCGGCATCCCTGTGCACCGCGCCCTTGGGGATCAGCATGTTGTCGGTCGAGGCCACGAGCCCTTCGGTCGGGTAGACGAAATTGTCGTCCGGGCCGGCCGAGTTGGCCAGGTCGCCGGACCAGACGAGCGCGGCCCAGGTATCGCCGCTGTTGAAGTCCTGGATGTACTCGTTACCCTGAAGGGCGCGGATGAAGCCGCTGTCGACGAAGGGCTTCAGGTAGGCGTAGATCTTGTCGCCGTCTTCGTTCGTGTAGTCGGCCGGTTCGTTGGTGATCTTGCCCTGCTGCTTGAGCATCAGGCCGATCATCGAGAACGTGTCCTGGTACGCGTCGAAGAGCGTGACCTTGGTATCGAATTGCGGGAGGAACAGGTCCGCCGTCGACGTCAGGTCCAGGCCCGTGCTGACGTGGTTGTAGCCGACGCCGTCGGCGAAGGTCTGATACGGGTAGTGGTAGGCCTGATCGGGATCCCAATAGGCGCCCTGCAGCCGCTTGACCAGGTTGGCGACCGCGGTCGGGACCTTGGCCGGGTCGATCGGCTCGAGCCACTTGCGAGTGATCAGGCGGGCGGCCATGTAGTCGGTCATGACCATCAGGTCCCAGCCCGTGTCGAGGCCGGCATCGAGCTGGGGCTGGATGGTGGCCAGGAAGTCCTCGTTGCTGTCGATGTCCTCGACGTAGTTGACCTCGACGCCCGTCTTGGTCTGGAAATCGGTCAACGTCGGCGCCGCGGTGCTGTCCGCGTTCCAGTCCATGTAGCCCGGCCAGTTGGCCCAGTTCAACGGGCCGGAGATCGCCTCGCCGGAAGTCGCGCCCTCGGTCGGGCTCGTGCCGCCACTGGGGCTCGCGCCCTCGCTGGCGCTCGAACCGCCGCCACAGGCGACCAGGAAGGCGCTGGCGCCGGCCACGGCCGACACCTGGAGCATCGTGCGTCGGCTGATCTGACGGTCGAGCAGCCGAGTCTGTGGGTCGTCCTGCATGGGTGGTGCCTCCAAGCTGCGGCGCGGCGCCGCCCTATGACGCCTCGTCCTGGGTCGGCGGCTCCCCTCCGTCGACGACGAATGTGTGGTCCGGTGACCAGGCCACGATGGCCTCCTCGCCGGGGCGGAAGAGCAATTCTCTGGCCGCCCGATCGACGTTCTGCTCGTAGACGGTGACCTTCTCGTCGCCTGCCAGGTCGACGATGTACTGGGTGCTGACGCCGAGGTAGCTGGTGTGGCGCACGGTGCCGCGCGCGGCGTTCAGACCGGCCGGCAGCGTGTCGCCGGTCTCGTAGAGGCGGACCTTCTCAGGCCGGACGCCGATCTGCGGGCTGGCGGTCGTTCCGATCAGCCCGCCTGGCACCCGGATCGACGTCTCATCGGCGAGTCGGCAGACGGCGTACCCATCGGCGGTCCCGTCGCGTGTCGTGTTCAGCAGGTTGCTGATGCCCAGGAAGCCGGCCACGAAGCGTGTCTTGGGGCGTTCGTAGAGCTCCTCTGGATCGCCCAGCTGCTCGTAGCGGCCCTTGTTCATGACGGCGATGCGATCGGACATCGTCATCGCTTCTTCCTGATCGTGCGTCACGTAGATGAAGGTGATGCCGACCTCCTGCTGGATGCGCTTGAGCTCGACCTGCATCTGCTTGCGCAGCTTGAGGTCGAGGGCGCCGAGCGGCTCGTCGAGCAGGAGGACGGCCGGCCGGTTGATGAGCGCCCGAGCCAGCGCGACACGCTGCGCCTGGCCGCCGGAGATCTGGTTGGGCTTGCGCGCGTCGTAGCCTTTGAGCTCGACCAGCGCGAGCATGTCGGCAACACGGGTCTTGATCTCTGCATCCTTGACGCCCTTCCGGCGCAGGCCGAAGGCGACGTTCTCGAAGATCGTGAGATGCGGGAAGAGAGCGTAGTTCTGGAAGACGGTGTTGACGTTGCGCTGGTATGGCGGCAGCCACGTCACGTCCTGGCCCTGGAGCTCGATGAGGCCGCTAGTCGGCTGCTCGAAGCCACCGATCATGCGCAGGGTCGTCGTCTTGCCGCAGCCCGACGGACCCAGCAGGGAGAAGAACTCGCCATCCTCGACGTCGAGGCTGATGTGGTCGACAGCATTGAAGTCGCCGAACGACTTGGTCACGTCGACGAGGCGGACGTCGATGGTGGACACGGGCTGAGGCCGCTCCAGCTGCTCAGGGCATGACGCGCGCCACCCGCCCTCACGGGTGACCGGCCGGAGTATGCGGCGCACACGACGGCTGTGTCAATTCGTCGCCGAAGAGGACGTTGGCCGCGAATCTCGTCGCCAGGTCGAGGACTTGGAACCGTGAATCGCACGCTGCGCGGGGACGGCCGTGGCTGGCCGCGGGCGAGCCGCTGTGCTCCGGGGCCTGGCGGTCTACGCTCGGCGCATGGCGGACCATCCTCGTTGCCCGTCGGCGGTCGACGTCACCAGCCGGGATCTTGCAGGCTGCTCGCCCGGGGGCGCCTTCAAGACACCCGTTCTACCATGTGTCGCCGGGCCGATCGGCTCCCACCGACGATGCCCATCCGCCGACGCCCGACCAAGCAAAGGAACGCGATCCATGAGCCTCCTGACCGAATCGGCCATCCGCGACGCTCTGCGGGAGGTCCAGGAACCCGAGCTGGGCGGCGACCTGATCTCGCGCGGCATGGTCAAGTCGGTCGGGATCGAGGGTGATCGGGTCGCGCTGAACATCGAGCTGACGACGCCAGCCTGCCCCTTGAAGGACGAGATCGAGGGCAACATCAACGCCGTCCTGGCGCCACTCGGCGCCAGCGCTGTCGCCGTCGAGTGGACCTCGATGGTCCGCCGTGCGGCGCCGCAGTCGGCCCAGCAGCTGGTGCCCGGCGTCAAGAACATCATCGCGGTCGCATCCGGCAAGGGCGGCGTCGGCAAGACCACCGTGAGTGCCAACCTGGCCGTCGCGCTGGCCATGGAGGGCGCCTCCGTCGGCCTGCTCGATGCCGACATCACCGGCCCCAATGTGCCCATCATGATGGGCCTCGAGGGTCAGCCGAGCTCGAGCGCGGATAACAAGATCGTGCCGCTCGAGCGCTACGGCGTGAAGGTCATCTCCATCCAGTTCTTCGTGCCCGAGGGCCAGCCCATCGTCTGGCGCGGCCCGCTCGTCGGCGGCGCCATCCAGCAGTTCCTGCGCGACGTCGACTGGGGCGAGCTGGACTACCTTGTCATCGACCTGCCGCCGGGCACCTCGGACGCGCAGCTGACCCTGGCCCAGGCAGTCCCCATCAGCGGCACGGTACTGGTCACCACGCCGCAGGAGGTAGCGCTGGCCGATGTCGAGAAGGCGCTGGCGATGTTCAAGCGCATGAGCGTGCCGGTCATGGGCGTCGTCGAGAACATGAGCGCCTTCGTCTGCAGCCACTGCGGCGAGGTGACCGAGATCTTCGGTCGCGGCGGCGGCGAGCGGTTCGCCGAGCGGCACGAGATCGAATACTTCGGGGCCATCCCGCTCGACGTTCGTGTCCGACAGGGTGGTGACGCGGGCATCCCGGCCGTCGCCCAGCGCGATCCCGGTCCCGCGGCCGAGGTGCTGCGTGCCCTGGCCAGGACCGTGGCTGCCCGGATGAGCGTGCGGGCAGCCAGACAGGCGCCGGTGCTCTCGATCAGCTGACCCGCGAGCGAGGCCGAGGCGCCAACGGGATCCGAGGGAGCGGCCGCGCGCCGAGCCTCGGCCCTCGATCGTTCTACGTCGGAGCGACCTAACCGAGCCTGTGCCAGAGCTCGGAGGCCGCCGCCAGGGCGGCACGGCGACGACCCTGCTCACCGGTCAGGAAGACCGTGCGCGTGACCCGCCGGACGCGGCCATCGATGTCCGCGGCGATGGTCACGCTCGTGTCCCCGCGTCGTTCTCGGGCCCGCACGGCGACGCCGATCTCGGTCCCGGCCACGGCGCGCGCCCGCGTCGCGTAGGGCTCGAGGCCCGAGTGCGCAGTGGCGAGCGGCGATCCCGGCGCCAGGGTCTCGCCGAACGCGAACCAGTCGGCCGCGCCGAGCAAGGCGGCCAGCTGTCCGGCGGTGCCGATCTCGACGACGGCCACGCGACGCCCAGACAGGCGGCTCGACAGGGCATCGATCCATGTCTCGTCGCCGCGCGCGAAGGTGTAGGCGGCCAGCAGCGGCGCCACCTCTGCTTCGGCCTCCGCGACGAGGTCGGCGGCGCGCGCGCCGACATCGCCGACCGCGCTGATGCGCAGGTCGACCGCGTCCGTCCGCGCGTACGTCGCCATCTGCGGGTTGGCCCGTCGCAGGCGGTCTTCGCCGATGAGGTCCGCGAGCGCAGACTCGCCGATGCCGCTGAGGCGCAACGTGACCGACGCACGATCGAGCCCCACGCCCCGCTCACGGAGGCGGGGCAGGACGTCATCGCGCCACATCGGCCGCATCTCGGACGGCGGCCCCGGTAGGGCCACGATGAGACGCCCGTCCGGCCGCTCGACCCACCAGCCGGGCGCGGTGCCTCGGCCGTTGCCGATCGACACGGCGCTAGGGATCAACCAGGCCTGCTTGCGATTGATGGCCGGCATTGGCACGCCCCGTCGAGCGAAGAGGCCGGCCAGCCATGCGTCCAGGCCAGGATCGACCTCCGGCGTCTCGTGGCAGGCCCCCGCGATGGCCTCGCGCGTCAGGTCGTCCGGGGTCGGTCCCAGCCCGCCGGTCAGGATCACGAGGTCCGTGCGCCCGAGGCCGTCGGTGATCGCGGCAGTGACCGCATCGAGGTCATCAGGTAGGGCGACCAGGCGTTCGGTCGAGACGCCACAATCCGTGAGATCTCGCGCCAGGTCGCCGGAATTCGTGTCGCGCGTGCCGCCGGTGGTGAGCTCGGTCCCGACCGCGAGGATGGTCGCGCTCGTCAGCGTCCGATGCGTCATGAGCGGACGGTAGCGCAGTCGTCTGTCGCATGGTCGAGGGCTGGGACCTTCGGGGGATGGCTCCACGTGCTCGCTGGGTCGCTATCCTGCTGCCATGTCCGAGCGCGACGCTCCGACCGGGCCCGGCGGCTTCGAGCCGACGGGGTTCGCCGCCTTCGACCGGCTGGCCGGCCTCTTCCGGGCGACCCGGGCCCTGCTCGACGCGGCGATGCGCGATCCCTCGCTGCCCGAGGGCGGAGCGGCCCTCATCGCCGACGCCGTGCTGCCCCACGTGGAGCAGGTCGCCCTCGGCTTTCGGGCCACCCTGCGCGCCCACGATGGGGACCTCGCCGAGCTCCAGGCACTCGTCCGCGCCGTCGGTCTGGCGGCACCGCCGGCGACGTCCCAGGCGGAGGTCCAGGCTGCGTTGGCCGAGGCGCTCCAGGCCCGGGCCGGGACGGGCGGACGCCGAGAGCTCCTGCCCGCCCCGTCGGGTCCACTGACGGCGGTCGGTCATGCTCGCGTCGTTTGGGCTTTGATGCCGCACACCCCGACCGACGATGTCCACTTCCCGGGCGGCCCCCGGACCTATGGGGACATCCCGGTGCCACGGACGCCCGGCGAGCTAGCCACGCGCATCGAGGAGTTGGAGCGCGAGCTCTGGTCGGTGGCCACCGGGCACGGGCCACGGGATCGCGCTGGCGCATATCGACGAACCTATGGCTTCTTCGACACGGCGGTCCGGTTGTCAGATGGCGGGCTGCGACTGGCCAGTTGAGCACGAGGAAGCAGCGTCGACCGCAGCTCGTTGTCGGCGACATCGACGATCGGACCGGTGACTGACGGCACCTGAGCGGGGTCGAGCGGCGCTGCTATCCTTCGGGCCTCTCGACGACAGCCTGCGAGGCCCACGCTGACCGACGAACGCCCCGATCCGCCGCCATCCGAACGCCCGCCGAGCGGTGACGCTCCGCCACCTGCAGCGCCCGATGACGCGGCGCCGATGGACGACGTCTGGAACGCTGCGCCAGGGGCCGCGTCGGACGCGGCGCCGAAGGAAGAGGGCACGGCCGCCGACGGGACCACGGATGCCGGCGCGCCGCCGGCCGATGAGGAACCGGTCGCTCCTGGCTCGGGTGCCGGCGCGTCGCCTCCCGGTGGCGACGGTGCGAGCGGAGCGCCGCCGAGCGGCGGCGCCGACGGCGAACGACCGGGCGTGCGCGAGCAGCTCGGCCGCGTCCAAGCCGCGGCCAGGCTCCTGGTCGATGCCCACCTGGCCCTGCTCAGGGCCGAGCTGGCGGTCATCGGCGAGCAGGTCAAGCAGATCGCGGCCTTCGTCGGCGGCATCGTCGCCCTGGCCCTCTACGCGATCTTGCTGCTGGCGATCGGCGGCACGCTGTTCCTCGGGGAGTGGATCTTCGGCTCGATCGGCTGGGGCGTCATGCACGGCGTGCTGCTGGCGATCGGAGTCATCGTCACACTGGCACTGCTCATCATCGACGCGCCACGACCGCTCATCACGCGGCCGCTCGCCTGGGGGCTCGTGGCCGGGGTCGGGGTGACGCTCGTGCTCGGCCTGAACGTGCCGCACAACCTCTCGGTGTGGGTCGCCGACGCCGTGATCGCCAACGTGGCCCCGACCCTCGATCCGCAGTACGCACCGGCGGTCGTGGCCATGGTCTTCTTCGCCGTCGTCATCGGCATCGTCGGGCTCATCGTCGGTGCTCGCGGCCAGGGGGCGCTGGGAGCCGTCTCCGGCCTGATCGTCGGTGCCCTGTTGGGGGCGCTCATCGGCATCCTCTTCGGCGGCCTGGTGTTCGGTTGGCGGGTGGCTGCCGCCATCGGCCTGACCGTCGGGCTCTTCGCCTGGATCGCGCTCATGGGCTGGCGTGCATCGAAGGCGAACCTCGATCCGCAGGCGCGTTTCGAGAAGCTCTGGCCACGCGAGACCTATGAGACGGCCCTCGAGACCAGGACATGGTTGGAGCAGGAATGGACGAAGCGACTGCCGCGGCGAGACAGCAAGTAGTCGAGGCGCGGGCGGCGCTGCTGGTCGAGATCGACGAGCTCGGCACTGCCACCCGCTCCGCCCTTGACGTGCCCGCCAAGATCCGCAAGAACCCCGTCAAGTTCGCGGCCGGGGCGGCGGGCCTGACCTTCATCGGACTGCGCGGTCCGCAGCGCACGGCGCGCCGCGTGACGCGAGCGCTGCGTGGTGGCAAGACGCCACCGCCGGCGTCGGTCCTGCCAGAGGAGATCGAGCGCTTGGTGGCCGAGCTGGGCGGCGACAGCGAGCAGATCCGGGCGCGCCTCGACCGTGAGTTCGCGGACTACCTCGGGGTTCAGAAGAAGAGCGGCAGGCTCCGCAGCGGCGCCGCGAACTCGTTCTGGCGCGGTGCCAACGTCTTCACCACGGTCTTCGCCGCACGGGCCGCTGGCGAGCTGGCCCGGCGCCTCTTCGTGGGCGGGCGCGGTGGCCCCGAGTTGCTCGAGGATTCCGACCTGATGCCGTCTGACAAGGAGCTCGACGGCAGCTGAGGTCCAGGGTGGAGCGCGCCGCGCAGGTTCGAGCGCGTCCGGCAAGGCCGAGCCGCTAGACTCGCCGCGGGCGAGTGGCGGAATGGCAGACGCGCCGGCCTTAGGAGCCGGTGCCGCGTGAGCGGCGTCCGAGTTCGAGTCTCGGTTCGCCCACCAGGATCTGGCCTATCCCGCCGGCTGGCCGCCCCGGCCGGGATGCCGCCCTATACTCCGCGGCGATGAACGTCACCGCCACGCCGACCGACAAGAGCACCGTGGTCCTCGACGTCGAGCTGCCGGCGGCCTCCGTCCAGCGTGCCATCGACGAGGCCGTCCGCCACCTGGGACGACGCACGCGCGTGCCGGGCTTCCGGCCCGGCAAGGTGCCGCGGCCGATGCTCGAACGGGCCCTCGGCGTCCGCCGCGCAGACCCAGCCGCACCCGATCCGGTCTACGACGACGCCAAGGAGCACCTCTACGAGTCATCGGTCGTGGAGGCCATCACGGAGCGCGATCTCGACATCCTGAGCATCCCGCAGCCGGAGTGGATCCGCTTCATCGAAGGGGAGGGGGCCGCCTATCGCGTCGTGCTGCCCATCCGACCGGAGGTCAGGCTCGGCGCCTACACCGACTACCCCTTCGGCATCGACATCGAAGAGATCGACGATGAGAAGGTCGAGCGCGTCGTGGAACAGCTGCGCGAGCAGAACGCCAGCCTGGTGCCGGTCGAGGATCGCGGCGCCCAGGAAGGCGACTACGCGGTCATCGGCTTCGTCGGGCGACGTGACGGCGTGCCCTTCGAGGGCGGCACGGCCGAGCGCTACCCCCTCCGGCTGGGCTCCGATCGCATGATCCCCGGCTTCGAGCAGGCGCTCGAGGGCATGGTCGAGGACGAGGAGCGGACGTTCCCGCTGACCTTTCCGCCCGACTATGGCGAGGCCTCGCTGGCCGGCCAGGACGTGGAGTTCACGGTCACCTTACGCGAGCTTCGGGTGCCCGACCTGCCCGACGCGGACGATGCCTTCGCCCAGTCCATCGGCAGCTTCCGCGATCTCGCCCACCTCAAGGACGACATCGCGCGCCGGCTGGCAGCTAGCGCTCGGGATCGGGCGCGGCACGTCTTCTCGGAGCGCGTCATCGAATACGCCGTGGCCAACGCCACCCTGACCATCCCCGAGCTGCTCGTGGAGCGCGAGGTGGAGGTCATGCACGACGAGCTGCGCGTGCGGCTGGCCGAGCAGGGCATCGAAGAGGCCGCCTACCTGCAGGCCGTCGAGAAGACCATCGACCAGCTGCACACCGAGTGGCGCGAACCAGCCGAGCACCGGGTCAAGGTCCTGCTCGTCCTCTCGGCGGTGGCCGACGCCGAGGGCGTCGAGGCCAGCGACGCGGCCGTGCAAGCCGAGATCGATCGCGCCCGCGCCCGGAATACCGAGAACCCCAAGCTCGTCTCGTACTTCGAGTCGCCGCGCGGTCGCGCCTACTTGAAGTCCACGCTGCGCCGGACCGAGGTCGTCGAGCTGCTCGTCGATCGCTGGCTGGAGGCGCACCCCGAGGTCGGGCCGCTGCCGCACCTCGAGGACAGCCCGGAAGCGGTGGCTGCGCCGGGCACCCTCGGTGACGAGCACGACCACGCCCATCACGGCCATGATCACGGCCACGACCAGCCGTCCGGCGACGCTGCCGCCGAGCTCGAGGCACGACCCGAGCCGCAAGAAGGGATCCCCGCATGACCCGACCCCGAAGACCCGGCCGGAGGACCGCCTTCGCCGCGGCCGAGCTGACCACGCGCGCGGCCCTGGGCGGCGTCGCCATGGATCGAGCGAGGGGATCGGCGGCCCTTGCCGCCGCGCTCGGGACGCGCGCGATGCTCGTCCCGATGGTCATCGAGACCAGCAGCCGTGGCGAACGCGCCTACGATATCTACAGCCGCCTGCTCAAGGAGCGCATCATCTTCCTGGGCGACGCTATCGAGGACCACGTCGCCAACCTCATCATCGCCCAGCTGCTCTTCCTCGAGTCCGAGGATCCCGAGAAGGACATCACGCTGTACATCAACTCACCCGGCGGCATCGTCACCTCGGGCCTGGCGATCTACGACACCATGGAGTACCTGCGCGCACCTGTGGCCACCCTGTGCATCGGCATGGCGGCCAGCATGGCCAGTGTCCTGCTGGCAGCCGGCGCCAAGGGCAAGCGCTACTCGCTGGGCAACAGCCGGATCATGATCCACCAGGGATCTGGCGGGTTCCGCGGCAACACGCCCGACGTGATGATCCAGGTCAAGGAGCTCGAGACGCTCAACCAGCGCCTGCACGAGATCCTCGCCCATCACACGGGCCAGACGGTGGACAAGATCATCAAGGACACCGAGCGGGACTATTTCATGAGTCCCGAACAGGCCCTGGCCTATGGCATCATCGACGAGGTCATGGCCCGCCCTGGCGGCTCGCTCATCGCACAGGCGAAGGACGAGCGCGCCAAGAGCACAGGCAAGGCAGCCGCCGAGGACTGACTCGGCGGCCGGTGAACGGAGGTCGAACGGGAGACCGTGGCGACGACATCTGGCAAGAGCCCCAAGGTTCCCTACCGCTGCAGCTTCTGTGGCAAGAGCCAGGAGCAGGTCCGCAAGCTCATCGCGGGCCAGGGCGTCTACATCTGCGACGAGTGCATCAACCTCTGCCAGGAGATCATCGAAGAGGAGATGCTGGAGACGCCGCGCGCCAAGCCGGCGGCGGCGAAGCTCCCCAACCCACGCCAGATCAAGGACGCGCTCGACGACTACGTCATCAGCCAGGATCGCGCCAAGAAGGTCCTCTCGGTCGCCGTCTACAACCACTACAAGCGCGTCAATGCCGGTCACCAGGTCGACGACGTCGAGCTCCAGAAGTCGAACGTCATGCTCGTGGGACCGACCGGCTCGGGCAAGACGCTCCTTGCCCAGACCCTGGCGCGCGTCCTCGACGTGCCCTTCTGCATCGCCGACGCGACCTCGTTGACCGAGGCCGGCTACGTCGGCGAAGACGTCGAGAACATCCTGCTGCGCCTCATCCAGGCCGCCGACTTCGACGTCGCCCGTGCCCAGCGGGGGATCATCTACATCGACGAGATCGACAAGATCGCGCGCAAGGCGGACAACCCCTCGATCACCCGCGACGTCTCGGGCGAGGGCGTCCAGCAGGCGCTGCTCAAGATCCTCGAGGGCACGGTCGCCAATGTGCCGCCGCAGGGTGGCCGCAAGCATCCCCACCAGGACTTCATCCAGATCGACACCACGAACGTGCTGTTCATCTGCGGCGGCGCCTTCGAAGGCCTCGAGAAGGTCGTCGAGGAGCGCGTCGGCAAGCGCTCCATCGGCTTCGGCTCGCAGGCTCAGCTCGACCGCGTGCGGCGCGAGAAGATCCTCGAGCAGCTGATGCCGGAGGATCTGCTCAAGTTCGGGCTCATCCCGGAGTTCGTCGGTCGGCTGCCGGTCATCGTCACCCTCGCGGCGCTCAACCAGGAGGACCTGGTGCGGATCATGACCGAGCCCAAGAACGCGGTCGTGCGCCAGTTCCAGAAGTTCCTGTCGCTCGACAAGGTCGAGCTCGTCTTCACGCCGGGTGCCCTCGAGGCGGCGGCCGAGGTCGCGCTCGATCGCAAGACCGGCGCCCGAGCGCTGCGCGCCATCGTCGAAGAGGCGCTCCTCGAGGTCATGTACGACATCCCGGAGCGGACCGACGTGCGCAAGTGCATCATCACGGAAGAGACCATCCGCTCGCATCGGCTGCCGCTCCTGCTGACCAAGGCGGAGGTCGACAAGGGCGTCGACGAGACGAACTACGAGTCCTGGCTCGCCGAGCGCGGCGCCTGATCCGGCGTACGTGGCTGCGCCGCTGACCGCCCGCGGCGACGCCGAACGCCTCGACGCCAGCGATCCGCTGCGCGGCCTGCGAGCCGCTTTCGAGATCGCCGACCCCGAGCCCATCTACCTCGACGGCAACTCGCTCGGCCGGCTGCCCAAGGCGACCATGGAGCGGATGGCCAGCCTGATCCGCGACGAGTGGGGCCACCAGGTCGTGCGCGGCTGGGATGCCTGGATCGAGCTGCCGGGGCGCGTCGGCGACAGGATCGCGTCCGCCTTCCTTGGCGCCGAACCTGGCGAGGTCGTCATCGGCGACTCGACGACGGTCAACTTCTATCGGTTGGCCGACGCGGCCCTCGAGGCACGCCCCGATCGTGGCGTCATCATCGCCTCAGCCGGCGAGTTCCCGACCGATCGCTACGTGCTCCAGGGCCTAGCCGAGACACGTGGTCTGGAGCTGCGCCTGCTCGAGCCCGATCGGGTCGACGGCCTGCAGATGCGCACCCTGGAAGCCGCCTTGAGCGCCGAGACCGCCCTGGTCTGCCTCTCGCTGGTCGACTACCGTTCCGGTGCGCTGGCCGACCTGGCGGCCATCACGGCCGTCGTCCACGCGTCGGCGCGCTGATGCTCTGGGACTGCTCGCATGCAGTGGGTGCAGTGCCCATCGACCTCGACGGCAGCGGCGCGGATCTGGCCGTCGGCTGCACCTACAAGTACCTCAGCGGCGGGCCGGGCGCGCCGGCCTTCATGTACGTCCGCCGGACGCTCCAGGACGGGCTCCGCCAACCGATCCAGGGTTGGTTCGGCCAGCGCGACCAGTTCGCGATGGGTCACCCCTATGACCCGGTCCCGGGCATCGGGCGCTTCCAGTCGGGGACCCCACCGATCATCGCGATCGTCGCCGTCGAAGCCGCCGCGAACCTACTGGCGCGCTTCGGAATCCGGGCGTTGCGCGCCAAGAGCGTCGCGCTCACGGAGTACCTCGTCGCCCTCGCCGACGCCTGGCTCGAACCGCTCGGGTTCAGCCTGGGCTCGCCGAGGGATCCCGCGCATCGCGGCGGCCACGTCGCGCTGCGTCACCCCGACGCCTACCGCATCGATCGCGCACTCATCGAACGCGCCAACGTCATCCCCGACTTCCGGGCGCCCGATGTCGTGCGCCTGGCCCCGGTCGCCGCCTACACTCGGTTCATCGACGTCTGGGAGGCGATGGATCGCCTCCGCCGACTGGTCGCCTCGGGCGAGCACGAGTCGATCTCCGGCGAACGGACACGGGTGACCTGAGAGCGTGTGGCCGGCTGACATCGGGGTGCTAGACTCGGCGCCTCACGGCAGGGACCGAGAGGAGTAGCGCGCCGGACGGCCGGCAGAGACCGCGGGTCATGGGCTGCAAGTCCGCGGCGGCAGGGACGCGTGAAGGTCGCTCGCGAGTCGTGACGGGTGGCGCCCGGTAGCGCGCCGAGAGGGCCGCGACACGACCCCCGACCGGGATGACCGGACGGCGCCGCGACCGAACCAGCTGGTGGTACCACGACCCCGTTCGTCCGCTGGGATGAGCGGGGCGTTCGATTCCGGGACACGGCGTTGATGGTGGAGGCGAGGCGATGGGCGACGAGCGAGCCAGGGAGCTGCCCAAGGCCTACGACGCGGCCAGCGTCGAGGGCGGCATCTACGCGCGCTGGCTGGCGGCCGATGTCTTCGCCCCGGACGGCGCCGGCAGTCGCGCCGATCAGACCAGGCCGCCCTTCGTCATCATCCAGCCGCCGCCGAACGTGACCGGCGTGCTCCACCTCGGCCACGCCCAGCGGACGGCGGTCGAGGATGCCATGACCCGCCACGCGCGGATGACGGGCCGTCCGACCCTCTACCTGCCGGGCAAGGACCATGCCGGGATCTCCGCGCAGTACGTGCTCGACCGGATGCTGGCCGCCGAGGGCGAGTCGCGCCAGTCGCTCGGTCGCGAGCGCTACCTCGAGCGGATGCGGGCGTTCATGGCCGAGACCCGACCGTTCATGACCGGCCAGCTTCAGCGCGTCGGCGCCTCGCTCGACTGGAGCCGCGAGCGTTTCACCATGGACGAGGGCTCGGCCCTGGCCGTGCGGACCGCCTTCAAGCGCCTCTACGACGATGGCCTGGCCTACCGCGCCGAGGCCCTTGTCAGCTGGTGCCCGACCTGCCGGACGAGCATCTCGGACCTGGAGACGATCGCCACGCCCGAGACGGGCACGCTGTGGACGATCCGCTACCACCTCGTTGGCACCGACGGGCGGCCGGACCCGGATGCCTGGCTCAGCGTCGCGACCACCCGGCCCGAGACGATCCTGGGCGACGCGGCGGTCGCTGTGCACCCCGAGGATGAGCGCTACCAGGCGCTCATCGGACGCACGTTGCGCATCCCATTCGTGGAGCGCGACGTGCCGGTCATCGCCGACGACGTGGTCGAGCGCGCCTTCGGGACAGGCGCGGTCAAGATCACGCCGGCGCACGACCTCGACGACTTCGAGACCGGCAAACGTCACGGCCTGGCGCAGATCACCGTGCTCGACGACGAGGCGCGCATCAACGAGGTCGGCGGGGCGTATGCCGGCCTCGATCGGTACGTGGCTCGCCAGCGGATCCTGGCCGACCTCGAGGCGATGGGCGACCTGGAGGGCTCGCGGTCGCACGAGATGGTCGTCGGGCGCTGTCAGCGCAGCGACGACATCGTCGAGCCACGACTCAAGACGCAGTGGTTCATCCGGGTCCAGCCCATGGCCGTGAAGGCGCTCGCGTCGGTGCGCGAGGGCCGGGTGCGCATCATGCCCGCCCGGTTCGAGAAGGTCTTCTTCCACTGGCTCGAGAACATCCGCGACTGGAACGTCAGCCGCCAGCTCTGGTGGGGCCACCGCATCCCAGCCTGGTATTGCCCGGACGGCCACGCCACCGTCTCCGACCGGCCCGAGGGCCCGACCGCGTGCGCCGTCTGCGGGCGTCCGGGCGTCGAGCTCGTCCAGGACCCGGACATCTTCGACACCTGGTTCTCGAGCGGGCTGTGGCCCTTCTCGACCCTGGGCTGGCCGGAGCGGACACCCGATCTCGAGCGCTTCTACCCGGGCACGGTCATGGAGACCGCCTACGAGATCCTCTTCTTCTGGGTCGCCCGGATGATGATGCTCGGCGAATGGCTGACTCGGCGAGCCGCCCTTCGGGACGGTCTGGCTGGGCGGCATCGTCCGCGATCCATACGGTGCCAAGATGTCCAAGACGAAGGGCAACGTCGAGGATCCGCTGGCGACCATCGACGAGATCGGTGCCGACGCCCTGCGCTTCGCCCTGGTCCACGGCCTTGCGCCGGGCGCCGACGTGCGCATCGGTCGTGCCAAGCTCGACGGTGCGCGGAACTTCAGCAACAAGCTGTGGAATGCGGCCCGCTTCGTGCTCGGCGCCCGCCCGCCGGAGGTGCCCGCCGATGCTGCGATGGCGCTCCCCGATGCCGCGCGACCTGGGACCGGCCGAACGCTGGATCCTGGGACGCTGCGCGACGACCATCGAGGCGGTCTCCCGCGCCCACGACGGCTATCAGCTGGGCGAGGTCACGCGCCTGATCTACGAGGCTACGTGGAACGAGTACTGCGACTGGTACCTGGAGCTGGCCAAGGCCCGCCTCGCCGATGCGACGACGACGCCCGCGCAGCGGGCAGCGACTTGGTGGACGCTGGCCTGGGTGCTCGAACGCTACCTGCGCCTGCTCCACCCCGTGATGCCCTTCATCACCGAGGCGATCTGGGGCTCGCCTGCCCCATGCGGTCGACGATCCGGGCCTGCTCATCGTCGCTGCGTGGCCGACCGCCGAGCGTGAGCGCGCCTTGAGCGACCGGCCGACCGAGGCAGCGGTCGAATTGCTCATCGACCTCGTGCGTGCCATCCGGAACGCGCGGGCGGAGGCCGGCATCGAGGCCGGCTCGGTCCTGGAAGCCGACCTCATCCTGCCCGATCCCGTGGTGGCAGGGGTCTACGCGGACCTGGCGACCTCGTTCGAGCGGTTGGCACGATCGCGTCCCGTGCGGGTCCACGCCACGACCGACAGCCTGCCGGCGGCCGGCGATGGCGCGCTGGTGGTCATAGCGGTGGCCGGTGAGGTGCGCCTGTCGCGTGGCTCGGGCGACCTGTCACGAGAGCGAGCCCGCCTCGATCGAGAGCTCGCGGAGACCGCTCGACAGCTGTCGGCGGCCGAGGCGCGCCTGGCCGACTCGGCCTTCACGACGCGAGCGCCGGCGTCGGTCGTCGACGGAGCCCGTCTTCGACGCGACGCCCTCGCCGAGCAGGCTGCTACGCTGGCGGCCCGTCTGGCGGCCATCTCGGCCGGCAGCGGCGACGTGTAGGACCCCGGCGGACCATCGGTGCCTTGGCGGTCGTCACCGGTGCGCTGGTACGATGCGAGGCGTCGGTAGCTGCCGACGACCCGCGACGAGCCAGGAGGCATCGTGCCCCTCGACTTCCTCAAGCGCAAAGGCCCCGAGACGCCCGAGGCGACCGCCGCTCCGGCGCCCATCCTCGAGGAGCTTGCCGCACAGGACTATGCGCTCAAGCTCCATTACCACGGCAAGAGCAGCGAAGGCGTGCGCATGCAGGCCGGCCCCAAGGCGCTCGACGAGCTGCCCGGCATGCTGCACGGGCTGGCCATCACCGAGGTCGAGGTCATCGAGCCGCTGCCGGTCGAGTTCGCCGAGGCGCAGCCGGTCATCCAGCGCCCGTCGGAGGCGATGCAGTGGCTGAGCGCGCATCACGACCTGAGCCCCATCGCGCGCCATGCCCTGGTCGTGCTCGAGTCGATCGGCGCGATCGACCTGGCCTTCGACACCTTCGCCTGCGCCATGCTCCACGGTGAGACCGATACCAGCGGCTACCCCGAGTACAACGCCGTCGTCGGCGGCGTGGTCTCGCACTGGGACGAGACCACCGGCGACCTCATCATCCGGGCCGTCGTCGGCTGGGGCGGCAAGGGTGTCCGTGGCGACACCGACCGCATCGGCACCAAGAACCTGGCCGGGCTGCTGACCCAGATCCTGGCCAGCCAGTACGCCGTAGGCCTGACGCCATTCGAGCGCCCGGTCCCGGCCTCCGGGCGGGGCGGGCTGGTCTGTGCGCACTGCGGATTCGCCTCGGCCCACGAGCGGGCGTTCTACTGCCCCAAGTGCGGCATGCGCCTCCTGCGCGGCTGAACTCGAGGATCGCCGGTCCTCGATGCCCATCTACGACTACGCCTGCACCGTCTGTGGCCGCGTCGTCGAGGTCGTCCACGGCGTCAACGGCCAGGGTCCTGCGTCGTGCGAAACGTGCGGCGGCCCGATGAGGAAGCTGATGTCCTCGCCCGCCGTCCACTTCAAGGGCTCGGGCTGGGCGAAGAAGGATCGCAGGTCGAACGGCTCGACCACGAAGGCGGCGGCGCGTGGCGCTCAGGGCGGCGAAGCGGAGGCGCCTGACGCCAGGGACAGCGCGAAGCGATCCGAGGGCTCGACCGAGACAGGCGACACCCCGCGCGAAGGAACCAAAACCTCGAGCGAGCGCAAAGCCTCGACCGAGAGGAGCGCCGGCGCGCCAGCGCCGGCACCCACGGCGCCGGCGACCGCACCAGACGCGGACCGCGCCTGAGCATGCCCAAGCCCGCCTCCGACTGGATCACCCTGCGTGAGGCGTCGGAGCTGTTCGCCAGCGCCAACATCGCGATCAGCAGTGACACGCTCGCGCGCTGGGCCAAGTCGGGCAAGCTGCAGAGCATCCGGCCCGGGCGCCTGATCTACGTTCGTCGGGCGCAGGTGCGATCGATGCTCACGCCCCGGCGCCGCGGCGTGCGCGTCGAGCAGCTGCAGCCCGGCCTCTTCGAGGACTGGGACGGCTGACGAGGGGGCATGCTCGACCGCCTCCTGAGCCGCGTGCTCGCCTGGAGTGAGCGGCTCCTGCGCATCCGCTGGATCGCCGAGGCCCGGGCGGTGGTCGACGCCGACGGCCAGGCCGGGGGGTCCCTGCTGGCCGCGGGCCTGGCCTACCGCGCCCTCTTCGGGCTGCTCTCGGGCCTCATCCTCGTGGCCGGCATCATCGGCTGGGCGTTCGACGACGCCGCGTCGCGGGCGGCAGCCGTGGCCGCCGTCTCGGGCATCGTGCCCGGACTCGAGCCGATCGTGTCGGCTGGCCTGGAGAGCCTCGTCGCCGAGCGCGGGACGCTGTCGATCCTCGGCTTGGTCGGCGCGGCTTTCGGCGCGTCGATCTTCTACGATGCCCTCGACGAATCGATGAACCGGGTCATGCCCGGTGGCGGCCAGCGAAATCCGATCCTCCGCCGCCTGCTGGGGGTCGCCGCGGTGATCCTGCTGGCCCTCGCCGGCGTCGCCGCCCTCGGCATCGGGCTGGCCACCAGCCCGATGGCCGGGACCCTGTCGCCCATCGGCCAGGTCTTCGTGGCGATCCTGCGCACGATCGCCATCATCGCCTTGCTGGCATTGGCCATCGGCCTCATCTATCGCTGGGTGCCCATCGAGCGCCCGATGCTGGCAGACGTCCGGTTGCCCGCCCTCGTCACGGCCGGCGCCATCTGGCTGGCATCGGAGGTCTTCGGCCTCGTCGCGCCGCTGCTCGTCCGGCAACTGGCCATCTTCGGCGTCTTCGTCTCGCTGCTGGCGCTGTTGATCTGGCTCGGATGGGTCACCCAGCTCCTCATCTTGGGCGGATCCTGGAGCCGCGTCCGGCGTGACGAGCGGGAGGCGCTCAGCCCTGGCGAGACCCGCAGCGACGACAGAAGCGAGCCGTGGCCGAAAGCGGCAGACCGCAGCTGACGCAGGCCTGGACGCCTGAGCCCGGCCGGCTGATGACGCCCAGGCTCGACTGTTCCCAGACGGCCTGGGCGGCCGGGACGGAGAAGGCCGCCGGCGGCACCGTCGGCCACGATGGCTGTCTGGGCTGGCCCGGGGTCGATGCCGGGGCTGCTGGGCCGGCGGGTGGCGGCTGATAGACCGGACTCCGCGGTGGCCATGCCACCGGAGCGGTCGGCGCATCGGTCCTCGGCACATCCGGCGCCACGATGGCCCAGCCTGGGGTGGGCGTGCGCGGCGCGGGCTCGTCCGGCGCTGGTTCAGGCGCTGGCTCTGGCTCGGCGGCCGCGATCGGCTCCACCTCGGGCTCCACGTCCTGCTCCGACTCGGCAGCGACGATCGGTTCAGCATCGGGCTCTGGGGCCACGGCAGGTTCCGGCTCGTCTGGCTGCGCGACGGCCGCTGCGAGCTCGGGTTCGAGATCGGCCTCGGCCGCAGCCGCCTGTTCGGCATCGGGCTCGTGGAGCGCCGATGCGGCCGCGAGCGCCGCCGCGGCCTCGACGGGAGCGCTGTCTGGCCGATCCGCCTCGGTCATCGCGACGGCCTCGGCCGCATCCGCCTCCGGCGTGGCTGCGTGCGTCGCGTCGAGCACCGCCGCCGCGTCGGCAAGCCCGACCATCATCTCGACGTCGTCGTCCGGCAGCTCGACCGGCCGCAGGTCCGTCGGCATGTACGGGGTCGCCGCAGCCACATCCGTGCTCGGCCCGGCGGACCACATGGGGGCCGATGGCTCGTCGGCACTGAGGTCGCTCGTCGGCCAGGCCATGCCGGGCTGGATGCCGTTCGTCGCGTCCGTGGCCTGGGCGGCGGCATGCGCGGCTGCCACTTCGGCCTCGAGCTGACCGGGCATCGGCGCGCACGACAGGCAGCGGCCCTCGGCCTGGTTCCAGCAGTCGGTGCACGTGTACTGCCGGCAGTCCATGCAGAAGTTGAAGGTCTGGTGGAAAGCCTCGAGCTGGGCGGAGGCGAGGCCGCGCTCTTCGTCGCGCTTGGCGTCGGCCATCGCGGCCTCGATCGAGCGACCGTCCTCGACGACCCAGTTCTTGAGCCCGCGCGTCAGGACGCGAGCCCGGCCGAGGCCCGGCCGTCGAGCCTTGGGGGCGGCGCTCTCGAACGTGTAGCGGGTGCCACACCGCTCGCAGAATGATTCGGTCAGCAGTTCGGGCGTGGGCGGTGGGATGGTATGGGTCCTCGCGACCGGGGGCACAGCCTGGCCCCGCGGGACCGAGAGTATAGCCCGCCTCGTCCCGCGCCCCCGTGACTGGGGTACCGGTACCGCGGGGAGATGGTCAGGGGTCCCTCTGCTAGATTCGCTCGACCCCATGGCGCCAACCCTGACCGCGGTCGAACGGTTCCTCGAACGTCTCGTGGAGCGGCCGATCGGCCGCCTCTTCCGTGCCTCCATCGAACCGGAGCAGCTGCGTCGACGCGTCGAGCGTTCGATGGAGGAGGGTCGCCAGGCATTCGGCGGTCGGACCTACGCACCCGATCGGTTCCGCATCCTGCTCGAGCCTGCCGACCTCGACGCCTTCCTGCGTCGGCACCCGGCGCCCGAGGCGTCGCTCTGCGAGGCCGCCCACGGCTATGCGCGCCAGCGCGGATGGCTGCTCAACGGACGACCGCTCGTCACCCTCCATCCGTCGACGGCCGTGGCGCGTCGAGACATCGTGGTCACGGCCGCGGTCAGCGACCGCGGCCAGGGCCCGCTGCCGGCGGGCTCCGGTCCAGCCGATGGACAGCCGTCGCTCGAGGCGACCGCGGTCCTGCCCGCGGGCGGGCTCGGCCCCGTGACGCTCATCGTCTCGAGCCACGGTCGACCCGACCGTCGCATCTCGGTGGGCGCTTCGCTCCTGCGCATCGGACGCGCCGTGGACAACGAGATCGTCCTGCCCGACGAGCGCGTCTCGCGCCATCACGGCCTGATCGCGCCTTCCCACGGCTCGCTCGTCTACCGCGACCTGGCGAGCGCCAACGGCAGCTTCCTGCGCGGTCAGCGCGTCAGCGAGGTGGCCCTCGGCCCGGGCGATGAGCTGACCATCGGCTCGACCTCCCTGCGCCTCGTGCGCGACTGACTGGATGGACCCGCTCGACCTGACCTTGTGGGTCATGAGGCTGGCCTTCCTGGGCGGCCTGTATGCCTTCCTCGTCGTCGTCTTCCGCACTCTCCGCCGGGACCTGCGCGTGGCCAGCGAGGCCGCCGACCGTCCGCTCGGCCGGCTCGTCGTGGTGGCATCTCCGGCAGGTGATCCGGCACTCGGCACGGCGTTCCCGCTGGCTGCCGCCAACACCATCGGCCGCGATGTCAACAACACCATCGTGCTCGACGACACGTTCGCCTCCGGTCGACACGTCGCGCTCACGTTTCGCGGCCGGAGCTGGTACGTCGAGGACCTGGGCAGCACCAACGGGACTCGGCTCGGCGGGCAGCCGCTCCTGGCGCCATCCCCGATGGCCTGGGGGGACGAGATCGAGGTCGGCCACGTGCGGCTTCGGCTCGACCGCCCGAGCGCCCGATGACCGGCAGCCGATGACGACGACCGCGCGATGAGCGCCCAGGCGGCGACGCTTCGGCCGCGAGGCCGCCCGCGCTGGCGGGGCCGAGAGGCGCGCCTGCTCATACTCGTCGCCGTCGTCCTCGCCATCGGTTGGATCGGCCTCGCCTCGACGCAGGCCGAGCGACCGACGATCGGCGATGCACGCGCATTGATCGTGCTCCTCGGCATGCTCGGCCTCGTCCACCTGGCGCTGACCGTGGACGGGCGCCGGCGCGATCAGGTCCTGTTGCCCGTGGTCGGGTTGCTGATGGGCCTCTCGGTCCTGCTGATGAGCCGGTTGCCGCAGGACCTCGTCGTGCAGCGCATCGGGCCGTTCGAGCTGCCCCTCGTGTCGCTGCAGCTGCTCTGGATCGGCCTCTCCCTGGGTATCGCCGCGCTCCTGGCCGTCGGCCTGCGCAACGACCTCCTGCTGCGCTCCTACAAGTACACCTGGGCGGTGGCGGGCATCGTGCTGCTGCTGCTCGTCTTCGTATTCGGCGACGAGACCAACGGGGCGCGGCTGACGTTGCGCCTGGGTCCCTTCGCGGGACAACCCTCGGAGCTCCTGAAGATCATCCTGGTCGTCTTCCTGGCTGCCTATCTGGCCGACAATCGGGCGCTCCTGGCGGGTCGGGATTCTCGCCTCGGGCCGATCCGGCTGCCGCCGCTCCTCTACCTCCTGCCGATGGTCGTCATGTGGGGCTTGGCGCTGGCGACCGTCGTGGTCCAGCGCGACCTCGGGGCTGCGCTCCTCTTCTACAGCGTCTTCCTCGTGCTGCTCTATGTCGCCACGCAGCGGCGCGACCTGCTGGTCATCGGCGTGGCCCTCTTCCTGGCCGGTGGCGCGGTCCTGGTCGCCTTCTTTCCGCACGTGCAGGAGCGCGTGCAGATCTGGCTCGACCCCTTCGCGACCGCGCAGGGCGCCGGCTTCCAGATCGTCCGGGGCCTCTACGCCCTGGGCCGCGGCGGCGTCCTTGGCACGGGCCTGGGGGCCGGCCTGCCCGGCGTCGGTGGCGCCCCATCCATCCCCGCCGTCCATACCGACTTCGTCTTCGCGGCCCTGGGCGAAGAGCTGGGCCTGGCCGGCGGACTGGCCATCCTCATCCTGTACGCCATCTTCGCCGAGCGTGGCCTGCGCATCGCGGCCGGCGCACGGGACGAGTTCCGGACGCTGCTGGCGGCGGGGCTGACCCTGGTCATCGTCGTCCAGGCCGCCATCATCGTGGCCGGCAACGCCAAGCTCATCCCGCTGACCGGCATCACGCTGCCCTGGATCGCGTACGGCGGATCGTCGATGCTGGCCGGCGGCGTGGTCCTTGGCCTGCTCTTGGCCGTCTCGGTCGAGGACCGGCCGGGCACGCCGCCGGAGCCGATCGGCTGGCGGGATCGGCTCGTTGACCGCTCCCGCGCGACCGCCGGCCGTATCGAGCGGCTGGTCCGGTGAGGCGCCGGATCCGGGCGGGGGGAGGTGGCGCGGGGTCGCCGGCGCGGCCATCGAGCGGTGGGCCGCCGGCCATGGCGCCCGCCCTGCTGCGGGTCGGCGTCGGGCTCTTCATCGTCTACGCCGCCATCGGGGTCGGCCTCGGCTGGTGGGGTGTCGTGGAGGCCGGTCGGCTGACCGCCGATCCCGGCAACCCCTTGGTCCTTGCCGCCCGCGAGGCACCGCGCGGCCAGATCGTCGACGCCCGCGGCGTCGTCCTGGCCGAAAGCGTGCGGAACGACGAGGGTGGCTACATCCGGCGGTATCCGCATCCCGAGGCAGAGCCGCTGGTGGGCTACCTCAGCCAGCGCTTCGGGGCCTCCGGCCTGGAACGGAGCTATGGGCCACAGCTCCTCGGCATCGGCGACGGCGACGTCGGCGGTGGGCTGCTGCGCAAGCTCCGGCATGATCCGTACGACGAACGCGACCTGCTCCTGTCCCTCGACCTGCGATTGCAGCGCCGGGCCATGCGCTTGCTGCGCGGCGAGCGCGGCGCGATGGTGGCCATCGAACCGGCCACCGGGCGCATCCTGGCCATGGCCAGCACGCCGACCTATGACCCCAACCTGATCGTCGACCCGAAGACCGGGGCGACCTACTTCCAGTCCCTCCTGGATCGGCCGGAGGACGAATCGGCCTTGCTCGACCGGACCACGCGGGGGGTCTACACGCCTGGTTCCGTGCTCAAGATGGTGACCGCGGTGGCCGGCCTGGGGAGCGACACCATCACGCCGCAGACGGTCTATCCGACGCAGCCCGCCGAGGAGAAGACGGGTATGCTGGTCGATGGCTTCAAGATTCGCGACGGCCATCATCCGCAGACGGGCGACCAGCCCCTCGCGCTGGAGGATGCGACGGCGGTCTCCTGCAACATCTACTTCGCGCACACGGGCCTGAACATCGGTGGCGACCCATTCCTGGCCTGGGGTGCACGCCTCGGCTTCGGCGCGCCGATCCCTTTCGACGTGCCGACGGCGACCAGCACGCTCGACGGCGGAGATGGCTTCGTCGACGACGTGGAGCTGGCCAATGCCGCCTATGGGCAGGGCCAGACCCAGGCGACGCCGCTCCAGATGGCGCTCGTGGCGGCGACCATCGCCGAGCGTGGCTCGCTGATGACGCCGCACGTCGTCGACGGGCTGCGCGCCGCCGACGGATCGATCGACCGCGTCGAGCCGAGCCTCTGGCGCCAGGTCCTCGATCGTGGCCGCGCGGAGTCCATCGCCCGGGCCATGCGTGCCGCCGTCGAGGGCAAGCTCGGCCGGCCCTACGCCGGCAAGGCCAAGATCCCGGGCGTGCCCACGGCGGGCAAGAGCGGCACCGCCGAGCTGGGCGGCAGCGGGCGGCCGGACAGCTGGTTCATCGGCTTCGCGCCGGCCGGTGACCCGACCATCGCGGTCGCGATCATCATCGAAGGTGGCGGCACCGGGAGCGAGGCTGCGGTTCCGCTGGGGGGCCAGCTGATGGGCGCCTGGCTCGACCTCCAGCACTGATCGTCGCCGGCGGTGTCAGCCGCCTGACACGACGGTCTGGACCGTCTGGCGTACCATCTGGGACCGCGCCGGGGAGACGCGTTCAGCACCGCTGGGGAGGACGGCCGTCGATGCCCATCCAGGAAGCCGGCGAGAAGATCATCGCCAACGTCGAGCATGTCATCGTGGGCAAGCACGAAGAGGTGCGCCTCGCGCTGGTTGCCCTGCTCTGTCAGGGCCATCTGCTGATCGAGGACGTGCCGGGAACCGGCAAGACCGTGCTCGCCAAGGCCATCGCCCGGAGCCTGGGCTGCTCTTTCCGACGCATCCAGTTCACGCCGGACATGCTGCCCTCGGACGTCACCGGGCTGTCGATCTTCAACCAGAAGACGCAGGAGTTCGAGTTCCGGCCCGGGCCGATCATGGCCCAGATCGTGCTCGCCGACGAGATCAACCGGGCAACGCCGAAGACGCAGTCCGCCCTGCTCGAGTGCATGGAGGAGCGCCAGGCGACGATCGACGGCACGACCTACCCGATGCCCTCGCCGTTCCTCGTCATCGCCACGCAGAACCCCATCGAGTACGAGGGCACCTTCGCGCTGCCCGAGGCGCAGCTCGACCGGTTCATGCTCCGCCTCCGCCTGGGCTACCCGGCGCCGCTCGAGGAGATCGTCATCCTCGACGAACAGAAGCGCGTCCACCCGCTCGACGAGCTCGGCGAGGTCGCCTCGCTCGAGGAGCTCCAGTCGGCCCAGAGCGCCGTTCGTGAGGTCTACGTCGACTCGACCATCAGCGACTACATCGTGCGCCTGGTGAACGCCACCAGGACGCACCCCGACGTCTACCTCGGCGCCTCGCCGCGCGGCTCGCTGGCGCTCTATCGCGCCGGCCAGGCCTACGCCGCGCTGCACGGCCGTGACTACGTCATCCCCGACGACGTCAAGGCCATCGCCGAGCCCGCCATCGCGCATCGCCTGATCATGCGCACGGCGGCCACGATCCGCGACGTGGAGCAGGGCACGATCGTGCACGAGCTGCTGGAATCGGTGCCCATCGAAGCGACAGCCGGGCAGGATCGATCCGGCGTCCGGCCGGCCTGAGCGCGGAGGCGCCCGCACGTGCTGCGTCGGCTGCCCATCATCATCGTCAGCGGAGCGCTCCTCATCGCGGCCTTCTCGACCGGTGCCGACTTCCTCTTCTTCCTGGTCTACCTCGGCATCCTCGTCATCGGTGGCGCCTATGTCGTGACCCGCTTCGGCCTGGCCGACCTCGAGGCCGGCTACGCCCTCGACCGCGTGACCGCCGCCGTCGGCGAGACGCTGCGGGTGACGTACACCGTCCGCAACGCCGAGCGCATGCCAAAGCTCTGGCTGGAGCTCCACAATCCGACGACGTTGCCCGTGCCCCTGCCGGGCCGTGCCCTGGCCCTCGGCCCGCGCGCCGAGCGCGCCTGGGCGGCCCGGGTGCCGCTCTCCGCCCGGGGTCACTTCCGGGTCGATCCGCTGGTCATCCGGACCGGCGATCCCTTCGGCCTCTTCGAGGCCTCGGCCACGGTCGGCACCGGCACCGCGGTGACCGTCTATCCGAGGGTCGAGCCGCTGCCGCGCTGGCGGCTGCCGGCGAGCACCTTGGAAGGCTCGAGCTCCACGCCCGAGCGCACGATGCAGACCACGCCGCTGGTCACCTCCGTCCGGCCCTATGCCCCCGGCGATGCCTACAACCGGATCCACTGGAAGAGCACGGCGCGACAGGGCGAGCTGCAGGTCAAGGAGTTCGACCTCGAGCAGACCGCCGACCTGTGGATCATCCTCGACCTGGACCGGCACGTGCAGGCCGGGGTGGGCGACGAGTCGACGCTCGAGTCCGCGGTCAGGGTCGCCGCCAGCCTGGCAGCGCATGCGCTGCTCGAGAATCGGGCCGTCGGCATGACCATCGCTGCCCAGCGGATCACGACCCTGCCGGCCGACCGCGGCGGCCGCCAGAGCCAGAAGATCATGTCCCTCCTGGCGGCGGTCGGCGCCGACGGCTCGAGTCCGCTGGTCGAGACCATCCTGGCTGCCATGCCGCGCATCCGGCGCGGCATGACCGCAGTCGTCGTCACGCCATCCGTCGATCGCGCCTGGGTGCGGCCGCTGGGCACGCTCCGCGGCCGTGGCATCTCGGCCGCCGTCTGCCTTCTGGATCGGGCGGCGTATGACGCCTATGGTCGGCGCGCCGGCGGCCGCGAGGCGGCGGCACCGGACGTGCTCGAGGAACAGGAACGAGCCGCGCGGGCCATGCGCCACGCCCTCGCCGAGCACGATGTGATGTGCTATCCCGTGATCCCGGCCACCAAGCTCGGCGAGCTGCTCGTGGGCCGCGGACCGGTCGGGGCCGGGGTGCGCGTATGAGCACTTATGGGGCGGCCCGCGGCTTGGACGAGCCGGAGGGGCGCGACTGGTCGCCAGCCGAGGGCTGGACCGCTGTCGCGCTGTTCGTGGTCATGCTCCTCGTGCTGGGCATCGCGGTCGACAGCGCACGATGGGTCGGGTCGACGGTCGCCGGCGAGAGCCGCACCGGGTTCCTGCCATTCGTGCTCCTGGCCGGTGGCGCGTGGGGCTTCGTGGGCGCCAAGTCGAAGCTGCCGGCCGCGCTCGTCCATCTGGTCGGTGCCGGCATCGGGGCGGCCCTCGTCATCGTCCTCGTGGCAGACGTGAATTCGACCGCGGCCGCGCTGGGCGACCAGCTCCACGAGCTGAGCGCCTCACTGGATCGCTTCGGGGTCGATCTGCTCGTCCGCCAGGTGCGCTCGCCCGAGACGTCCGCCTTCCTGCTGGTGACCGGCTGCATCGCCTGGGCGACCGGCGCCTACGCCGCGTTCGCGGTCTTCCGCCGCCACCGCCCGATGGATGCCCTGGTCGTCCTCGGCCTCCTGTTGCTGGCGAACATCTCGCTGAGCTTCGAGTTCCTGTTCGGCTACCTCGTCATCTTCGCCGCCGCGGGGCTGCTGCTCCTCGTGCGCGCCAACCTCAACGAGCAGCGCAGCGGCTGGCTGCGACGGCGGATCGGCGATGCCGGGCACGTCTCTGGCCTCTTCATGCGCAGCGGCCTGACCTTCGTGGCCGTTGCCGTCATCGGCGCCGTGCTGCTGACCTCGGTCGCCAGCTCGGATCCACTGGCCGGCCTGTGGCGCAGCCACCAGAGCGAGCTGGCGTCGCTGGGCCAGCAACTCAACCAGTGGGTCGGCGGGCTGACGGCGCCGGCGCGCGGCCCGAACAACCTGTTCGGCACGAGCATGGCCATCCAGAGCCGCTGGGAGAGCGATCCGGCCATCGCCTATCTCGCCAAGCCGAGCGACGGCAAGCCCCACTACTGGCGCGTCGCGACGTACGACCGGTTCAGCGGATCGGGCTGGGACCAGACCGATCGGGTCGGCGTCCGTGTCGAGCCGGGTGACCCGATCCTTGGCGCGACGCCGCGAGAGGGCATCGAGTTCGCGACGCGGGATGCCATCACGGTGGATTTCACTGCCGTTCTGCCGGGCGGCGACTCGGTGCTCTCACCCGAGGCCCCGGACACCATCGCCGACCGCGCGGTGAACGTGACGCTGAATGGGGAGCAGGGTCCGTTCCAGAGCGCCTCGTTCGCGGACGGCCTGCGCGAGGGTGACCGTTACGTCGTCTCGGCGCTCGTGCGACGGATCAACGCTGACGAGGGCCTCAATCAGGCCAGGCTGAACGCGATCAATGCCGCGTATCCGGCATACATCGAGCCGTACACCGAGATCGTCGACGGCTCGATCGGCCAGACGACCAAGGACGTGGCCAAGGAGATCCTGGACAGCATCCCGCCGGATCAGCAGACCAGCTTCGCGATCGCTCATGCGACGGAGACCTATCTGCGCGACCCCGCCAACGGTTTCCGGTTCCAGACCAACGTGACCGGCCTGTGCGACTCCGGCCAGCTCATCGATTGCTTCCTGAGGCCGGGCATCCGCAAGGGCTTCTGCCAGCAGTACGCCACGGCCATGGTCATGCTCCTGCGCGAGAACGCCGTGGCGGCACGGCTGGCGATGGGCTACCTCCCGGGCAAGGAGCAGACCGACGGGGTCTGGCAGGTCGACCGCGCGTCGGCCCACGCCTGGGTCGAGGTCTTCTTCCCGGGCGAGGGCTGGGTCCAGTTCGACCCCACGCCCGGCACCCAGGAGCGAGGCGGCGTAGCCACCCGGTTGCCGCCGGGACATCCGGTCGCGACCGCCAGCCCAGGGACAGGCCCAAGCGGGAGTCCCGCCGCCCGCACGTTCGCCATCGATGAGCCGGGCCAGGACCAGCTCGGAGGCGGTGCGCCGCTGGCGCCGCCTGGCGGGCCGACCGGGGGCCTGCTGGCCATCGTCCTGGTCGCGCTCGTGATGGTCGGCTTCGGCATCGCTGCCTACTCGGTCCGGGAGCGACGACGGCCGTCGGCGGCGCCGGACGTCGTCTTCGGCGGCGTGTCGCGCCTGGCGGCTCGCTTCGGCTACGGGCAGCGGCCGACGCAGACCGCCTACGAGTACGCGGATGCGCTGGGCGAGGTCATCCCGGCGGCCCGCGACGAGCTGGCGCTGGTGGCACAGGTCAAGGTCGAGACGCAATACGGTCGGCGGACACCGGCCCCGGACGTGCTGCTCGCCGTCCGACACGCGTATCGGCGCATCCGGGTCCGTCTGCTGGCGCTCGTCTTCCGCCGGCCCCGGCGCCGGATGCGCTGACGATCCCGCGACACGACGGGACCGATCCCGCGCTGGCGTCGTAGCGGCGTTAGAGGGCGCCCTCGCGCACGTCCGGCCGTACGATGGCGTCCGCAGCGGCGGGGGTCTGGAGCGGCGCCAGGTGGTCGTCCAGATCGTGGGCTCGCACGATCGACAGCCCGCCATGGAACTCGATGACCGTGATGCCCGCCGGCACGAACGGGAACGTCCAGAACCGCTCCAGCGGCAGCCCCAGGAGCGCGAGCATGGCCATCCGCAGCAGGCCGTCATGGCCGACGACCAGGCCCCAGGGGCGCGTCGCTGGCGGTCCGCCGTAGCCGATGACCGGGGCGCGATCGGGGTCGCCGTCGCCCATCGCCCGGCTGGCCTCGGTCAGCGCGGCGACGATCCTCGCCAGCGCTCGCCGCGCACGCACGTCGACGTCCTTCAGCCGTTCGCCGCCGGGTGCTTCATGGCCGACCGGGCTGCGTCGCCAGGTCCGCAGGCGCTCACCATCCGTGGCCAGGATCTCGGCCACGAGGCGGCCCTCCCAGTCGCCTTGGGCGATCTCGCGCAGGTCAGGCTCCGGCGTGAGGGGCACGGCCAGGGCTGCCCCGATGACGGATGCCGTGGCCGTCGTGCGGATCAGCGGCGAGTGCCAGATCGCGACCGGCGGGCCGAGTGGGACCGGCAACGCCGGCGGCCGACGCGGGTCCGCGAGGCGCGCCGCCAGCAGCACGACCTGCTGCTCGCCGAGCCCTGAGAGCGGCGGGTCGGCGGCCCCCTGGAAGCGGCCCTCGGTGATCCACGTCGACTCGCCATGGCGGCTGATGACGAGGCTTGCCTCGAGGTCGCGGGGGAGGGGCAGGGCTCCCTGCGATGTCGCCTGAGCGTCGCTCATGCCAGGTGGACGACCCACAGGTCGACGACCGCCTCGAGGCCGCGGATGCGCTCGGCGACGTCGTCGGGGATGGCGTCGTCGACGGCCAGGATCATGAACGCGTCTTCGCGCGGCGCGCTTCGTGCCAGGTGCATCTCGCTGATGTTGACGTCGGCGTCGCCGAGCATCAGCCCGATGCGCCCGATGGTGCCCGGTCGGTCATGGTGGCGGGTGATGAGCATCCAGCGCGAAGGCGTCATGTCGAGCCAGAAGTCTCCCAGCCGGACGAGGCGCGGCTCGCCGCCGGCGGCGACGGTGCCGCCGACCGTGACGGCCCCTTCGAGCGTGATGAGGGAGGCGTGACGGCCGGCATCGGCCGTCCGGCGCTCGATGAGCTTGATGCCCCTGGCACGGGCCAGCTGCAGAGCGTTGACTTGGGTCACCCGTTCGGCGGTCGCGATCTCCAGCACGCCGCGCAGGGCCGCGGCGGCCAGCGGCGCGGGATCGTAGGCTGCGAGCTCGCCGGCGACCTCGAGCGTCAATGAGCCGATGCCGCGCGCGAACTGGGCGTAGAGCTGGCCGAGCATCTGGGCCAGCGGCAGGAAGGGCGCCAGGGCGTCGGCCGTCTCCGGCGTCAACAGGGGGGCGTTGACCGCGTATCGGGCGGGTCGTCCGGCGAGGACGTCGAGGACCTGCTGGGCGGCCTCCTCGGCGACCCTGACCTGGGCCTCGCTGGTCGACGCGCCGAGGTGCGGTGTCAGGACGGTGTTCGGCGCCTCGAGGAGGGGCGAGCCGGTCGGCGGTTCGGCGCTGAAGACGTCGATGCCCGCCCCGCCCAGGTGGCCGGAGCGCAGGGCGTCGGCCAGCGCCGCCTCATCGACCACGCCTCCGCGAGCGACATTGAGGACGATGGCGCCCTGGCGCATGGTGGCGATGGCCTTCGCGTCCGAGGAGGTTGCGCGTCGAGCGGGTCAGCGGCACGTGGAGCGTCAGGACGTCGGCTCGGCGGATGACCTCGGCCTGGTCGACGAGCGTCACGCCGTGGTTGGCGGCTGCTTCGGGCGTCACGAATGGGTCGTGGCCGATGACCTCCATCTCCATCGCCCGCGCTCGATCGGCGATGGTCATGCCGATCTTGCCCAGGCCCAGGATGCCCAGGGTCCGACCGCGCAACTCGACGCCGGTGAATTGGCTGCGCTTCCACTCGCCACGGCGCATCGAGGCGTCGGCCGAGGCGATCCGCCGAGCGACCGCGTACATCAGCCCCAACGTGTGCTCGGCCGCGGCGGTCGTGTTGCCGGTCGGCGCATTGACGACGGTCACGCCGGCCGCCGTGGCGGCGACCAGGTCCACGTTGTCGACACCGACACCGGCGCGGCCGACGACGACCAGCCGCCGGCCGGCCGCGATGGCCTCGGCATCGACCTGGACCTGGCTGCGCACGAGGAGTGCGTCGTAGGCCGGCAGGGCGGCCAGGAACGCCTCGCGATCGAGGTCGGTCCGGACATCCACGTCGTGCTCCGCGCGCAGGAGCACGAGCCCCTCTTCCGCGAGGGGCTCGCTGACGAGGATCCTCATGCCGGGACGGGCGTGGTCGCGTCGATGGCCGCGCGTGCGGCGATGGCCAGCGCCTCGCCCCGCTCGGCGACGGGCAGCCCGATGTCGATGCGGGCGGCCTCGACGATGGAGACCGCGGCCAGCACGTCTTCGACGGTCACAGATCCAAGGTGGCCCATGCGCAGGATCCGGCCGCTCAGCTTGCCCTGCCCGCCGGCCAGGACGAGGCCGCGCGCCTTGAGGGCGCCGTTGAGCGCGGGCCAGTCGACGCCGTCCGGCAGCCACGCGGCGGTCACGGTGTTCGAGGCGTAAGCAGGATCGGCCAGCAGCTCGAAGCCGAGGGCGGCGAAGCCGGCACGGGCGGCGGCGCCGCAGGCGCGATGGCGGGCGTAGACAGCCTCCCAGCCCTCCGCCTCGAGCGCAGCCAGCGCGACGTCGAGGCCGAAGCAGATGCCGACCGCGGGCGTCCACGGCGTCTCGCCCTTGCGGCCGCTCTCGAGGTGGGCGCGCAGGTCGAAGTAGAAGCGTGGCATCCGGGCTCGTTCCGCGGCTGCCCAGGCGCGCGCCGAGACGGCGACCATGGCCAGGCCGGGCGGCACCATCCAGGCCTTCTGGGAGCCGGTCACGACGACGTCGATGTCCCAAACGTCGGTCTCGAAGGGGACCGCGCCAACGCCGCTGATGCCGTCGACGAGGATGAGGATCTCGGGCACGGCCGATCGGGCCGCCGCGGCCAGGGCCTCGATGGGGTTGGTCACGCCGGTCGACGTCTCGTTGTGCGTGAGGAGGATGGCGACCGGCGGATGCCCGACCGCGACCATGGCCTCGAGCGTGTGCCGTACGGCACCCGTGTCGGCAGCGGCACCCCACTCGACGTCTATCCGGCTGACCTCGGCGCCGTACGTGGTGGCGATCTTGGCAAACCGGTCGCCGAAGGCCCCGATGCTGACGGCGAGCACCGTGTCACCGGGTGACAGGTGGTTGACGACGGCCGCCTCCAGGCCGCCGGTGCCCGACGCGGTCAGGATGCACACGTCGTGCTCGGTCCGCAGCGCCCGCTGGAGCCCGGCGGTCAGACGGCCGAAGAGGGCGCGGAACTCGGCGCCCCGGTGGTTGATCATCTGTCTGGCGCCGGCCTCCCGGACGATGTCGGGCAAGGGGGTCGGGCCAGGGACGTGCAGGCGGGTCGGCACGGGGCTCACGGTCGTCTCCGAGTCTCGGACTGGTGTTTGGCGGGCGCGGACGCCTTCGTGGGCGGAGGGGGTGTGCGTCGATGGTACCGCGGGTGCTGCCCGATGGTCGTCGGCACATCGGTCGCTGGGAAGCTTGGTCGCCGGCCGATCCGTTGCCGGTACCACGGTCGGTGGTCGTAAGCACATCCAACAGCCGGTGCGACCCCGACCGGGGAAACGTTCGCAGGGTCCGTATGGTGAGCATGAGCGTGGCGCGGCGATGTTCGGACCCCCTCCCCGAATGCTGATCGAGCCCGGAATGGATTCGGACCTCGCTTGTACCATTCCCTGTAGTGAGCGCTACGGAGCAGGTCGGCTAGGGCCGCAGGTCCGGACGACTCCGCCGAGCCGTTCGTCGGCCCGCGGCCGTAGACTCGACGCGTGCCCGGCCGACGTCCCGATCCCGCGACCACGAGCGGCCTGTCGTTGCCACCGGCCGGCCTCGACGACCGGGCGCCGCTGGCGGCCCGTGTCCGGCCGCGCGACCTGTCGGAGTTCGTGGGGCAGCTCGCCCTCGTCGGTGAGCGTGGCCCGCTGCGCCGCATGGTCGAGCACGGCCGGCTGTCCTCGATGGTCTTCTGGGGACCGCCAGGCTCGGGCAAGACGACCCTGGCGCGGCTGCTCGCCGAGACGGTCGGGGCGCGTTACGTGACGCTCTCGCGCGGTCATGAGCGGCGTCGCCGACGTGCGCGCCACGATCGCCGGCGCTCGCGAGTGGCTCGACCGCGGTGGCGCTCCGACGATCCTCTTCCTCGACGAGATCCACCGCTTCAACAAGGCGCAGCAGGATGCCCTGCTGCCGCAGGTCGAGGACGGCACCATCACGCTCATCGGCGCGACCACCGAGAACCCCTACTTCGAGGTCAACTCGGCGCTGCTCAGTCGCACACGGGTCTTCCGGCTCGAGCCGCTCGAGGACGCCGACGTGCGCACGGTCGTCGAGCGCGCCATGGCCGACGAGCGCGGCTTCGGTGGCCGGGTCAGCCTGGCGCCAGACGCCCTGGAGCACCTCGTCGGGATCAGCGGCGGCGACGCCCGGGCGGCCCTCAACATCCTGGAGGCGGCGGTCGGGATCAGTGAGGTCGACGGCGTCGACTCGCCGTCGCCTGGAGGCGATCGAGACCGCCGCCCAGCAGCGGGTGCTGGCCTACGACCGGGCGGGCGACGGCCACTACGACACCGTCAGCGCCTTCATCAAGAGCATCCGTGGCAACGACCCCGACGCCGCGCTGTACTGGCTGGCGACGATGGTCGCCGCCGGAGAGGATCCCCGCTTCATCGCCCGGCGGCTGTTGATCGTGGCCTCCGAGGACGTCGGCAACGCCGATCCGCGGGGCCTGGAGATCGCCGTCGCAGCGGCGCAGGCGCTCGACTGGGTGGGCCTGCCCGAGGCACAGTACGCGCTCGCCCAGGCGACCGCCTACCTGGCCGCCGCGCCGAAGTCGAACCGGGCCGGCCTGGCCTACTGGGCGGCCATGGCCGACGTGCTCGAGCGCGGTTCGCTGCCCGTGCCGATGCACCTGCGCAATGCGCCGGTGGGCCGTATGCGGGCCCACGGCATCGGCGTCGGCTACCGCTACCCGCATGACTACGAGTCGGCCGACGTGGCCCAGCAGTACCTGCCCGACGCGCTCGTCGAGCGGCGCTATTACGTGCCCGGCGACCAGGGCCTTGAGCCACGCATCGGGGAGCGGCTCGACCGCCTGCGGGCGGAGCGTGACGCGGCAGGCGATGGCGGCGGCCGCAAGCGCTCGAAGGCGGACCTGCCGTCGGTCGATCCGATGCGCACCGCGGGCGGTGTCATGAAGGCCCGCCAGGCGGGCAAGAAGGCGCCGCCTGGCTGAGGCTTCGTGGACCCCATCCACTTCCCCTCACAGGAATGGGCAGGGCGTGACCGCAGCGTGCCAACGTGGACGACTTGCCGCGATGCGGCTACGCGCTCCACGGCTGGACCGATAATCAGCGCGTGACTCTGCGCATCGACACTTCGCGCGCGCTCCGCTCGCATCACTGTCACAGTCGAGACTGTCACAGTCGAGCTCGTGAAGTCCATCGTCGCCGGGCCGAGCCTGCGCCGGGCGGATCGGGGTGGAGCTCCACGATCGACAGACGAAGGGGAACATCATGAACGAGTACGCCGTCGTGAACCCGGCCACCGGGGAGACCGTGGCCCGATACGACAGCTTCACCGATGCCCAAGTCGAGCAGACACTCCGTACGGCCGAGGCGGGGTTCCAGACCTGGCGGAAGCGCCCGGTCGCCGAGCGAGCCGGGATCGTCCGCCGGGCGGCCGAGCTGCATCGGGAACGTCGGCAGGAACTGGCCGCCATCATCGTCCGGGAGATGGGCAAGGTGAAGGCTGGTGCGCTCGGCGAGGTCGACTTCGCCGCCGACATCACCGAGTATTACGCGGATCAGGCGGAAGTGATCACCGCCGATCAGTCGCTCACCATCCTTGGCCAGGGCACCGCCGTGATCCGGCGCAGCCCCCTTGGTGTGCTGCTCGGGATCATGCCCTGGAACTTTCCCTACTATCAGGTGGCCAGGTTCGCGGCGCCGAACCTGGTCCTCGGCAACACGATCGTCCTGAAGCACGCCTCGCAGTGCCCGGAGTCGGCCGCAGCCATCGAGGCCGTCTATCGCGATGCCGGGCTGCCGGAGGGCGCCTACCTCAACGTCTATGTCAGCGCCGAGCAGGCCGCGACGATCATCGCCGATCCGCGGATCCAGGGCGTATCGGTGACGGGCTCTCAGCGGGCCGGGACGGCGGTCGCCGAGGTGGCCGGGCGGCACTTGAAGAAGGTGGCCCTGGAGCTCGGCGGCTCGGATCCGTTCCTGGTGCTGGCCACCGATGATCTTGATGCGGTGGTGGCGGCGGCGACCGTCGCACGGCTGGACAACACCGGCCAGTCCTGCAATGGCGCCAAGCGATTCATCGTGGTGGACGCGCTGTACGAGGCGTTCCTGACCAAGTTCACCGCGGCCATGGCGGCGGCGCCGGTGGGTGACCCGCTGGTCGAGGAGACGGTGCTCGGGCCGCTGTCGTCGGTGGCTGCGGCGACCCGGTTGCAGGACCAGGTCGATCGGGCGGTGGCCCAGGGCGCGACCATGGTCACCGGCGGCTCCCGTGAGGGTGCGTACTATCCGCCGACCGTGCTGACCGGCGTGACGCCCGACATGGAGGCTTATCGGGAGGAGTTCTTCGGACCAGTCGGAGTCGTCTACCGGGTGGCAGACGAAGACGAAGCGGTCACGCTGGCCAATGACACCAGCTTTGGGCTGGGTTCGTACGTGTTCAGCAACGATCCGGAGCAGGCGGCCCGGGTCGCCGATCGGATCGAGGCGGGCATGGTCTACATCAATCTGGTGTCGGCCGACAGCCCCGAACTGCCGTTCGGCGGCGTCAAGCGCAGCGGTACGGCCCGTGAGTTGGGTCTGCTGGCGGCCGATGAGTTCGTGAACAAGAAGCTCATCCGTACCGCCGGTTAGCCCTTCGCCGCGCCCAAGTCGAACCGGGCCGGCCCGGCCTACTGGGCGGCCATGGCTGGCAAGCAGCGCCCAGTGGACCATGCCGGTCCCCGACCGCTCGACCGAGCCGACCCGTCGCCGACGACCGGGCGCACGGCCGCCACACCGAGAAATGTGCCGAAAGTCCATGGTCGGGTTGGCGCAGCCGCGGTAGGTTGATCGGCGGAGGTGTCCTGATGACTGGTCATGTCGTGGCGGCGCCGGTCGACCGCCACCAACCTTCAACGGTCTCTCGGGTAGTGCACGGCCGCTACGTGCCGGTCACGCTCGCCATCGTGGCCATCTGGGTCGCGGTCCTGCTCTCGTCGATCTACGCACCAGATATGGTCACCGGCAGCACCCAGGAGCACCTGGCCATCGCGGCGCTCGGCGACTGGATGTGGGGCGGCATGGCGACGGCGCTGCTGCTGCTCGCAGCTGCGTTCACGCGCCCTGAGCGCGGCGACGTCTGGCCGGCCGTGGCGGTCATGGTCGCGGTCATCTGGTTCGTGGTCGCGGTCGCCAGCATCTTGACGCCGACGTTCGTGACCGGGACTGACCCGACGACCATCCCGATCATCGCCATGCTGGCGCCCATCGCCGGGCTCGTGGCGACGGCGTTCCTGGCCGTCTTCGCGGCCGGCGCGGGAGCCCGGCCGACCGACTGACCTCGGGTCACTCGAACTGGATGGAGTCGACCATCTGGTGGAGCTCCAGGTCGAGCTCGGGGCCGGCGGCCTCGTGCGTCGCGCCCTCGATGAAGAACCGTGCTCGACCGAGGTCGACGATCCAGACCCTGATCGTGTCGCCCGGCACCGTCTCCGGCCACAGGGGGCCGCCCCAAACGATGGGGTATGTGAAGAAGAACCCTGGATCGCAGCCCACGTCATCACGCACGATGAACTCGATGTACTCGGCGGGCAGACCGCCAACGGTCGCCTCGGTGGGGCCCGCCACCAGCTCCGTCCCCGGCACGGTGGAAACGGCGGCGGCGAGATCGGCCATGGCAGGGGATACGGGGGGCGATGGGCGATTCACCTCCAGCGGCAGCTGCTTGCTGCGGAGGTAGGCGCACTCATCGGCTTCGGCGGCCGCGGTGGGGGTAAACGCGGTCCAGAAGAGCTTGGCCTCGGCACCCTGTGGTCCGACGATGCTCTTGGCGATGTGGTTGGGGTTTGGCATGCCGAAGTCATCCCAGCCAAGCGCCACGTCGAGCGAGAACTCCACGCTACCCGAACTCAGCCTGGTGCGGTAACCGCCGTCGTGATAGGACTTGACGGGCGAGCTCGTCGGCCCGGCGGGGCCCTGGCCGCCGGGCGCTTCGGGGCGTGATGCCAGGTCGAAGCCGGCCAGCATGGCGACGACCACGACCGCGGCCGCCAGCACCGCCATGGCATAGGGGATCATGTGCGGAAGCCTCAATGTCGGCCGGCGTCGTTCCTGGCCCAGGCTCGCCACGCGGTCGAGCGCCGCAGCGAGGACGCGCTCGGACCCCGGCGCGGTCGCATCGGCGTACAACCAGTCGGTCACCAGGCGCTCGAAACCGGGGCGGGCGCTCATGCCAGGACCTCCCCTCGGGCGACGGACCGGCTATCGGCCTCGATCGCCGCCCGCAGTGCGGACATCGCGTAGTGGTAGCGGGACTTGACGGTCCCGAGTGGGATGCCGAGGGCCGTTGCGATCCCCGACAGCGGCAGGCCGAGATAGTGGTGGAAGACGACGACGGTCCGGTGGTCGATCGATAGCCGTTGGAAGCTCCGCTCCAGCAGGTCGCGATCGGCGACGACTTGGATCTCATCGCCGAGGGCGGGCTCGACGTGGATGACTCTGACGCCTCGCTCGAATTTGCGGCGACGCTTCAGCTCATCCGATGCGGCATTGACGAGGATCCGGTACAGCCAGCCGTCGAACCGGTCGATGTCGTGCAGCTTCGGGAGCTGCCGCCAGCATCGGACGAGGGCCTCCTGGGTCGCGTCTTCCGCCAGCGCAGGGTCACGAAGGATGAGCCGGGCGATGGCGAGGAGGCGATCGACCTCGACGGCCGCGAGCTGCCCGAAGGCC
The DNA here is from genome assembly GCA_963833535.1 of uncultured Chloroflexia bacterium. GTDB lineage: Bacteria > Chloroflexota > Limnocylindria > Limnocylindrales > CSP1-4 > CSP1-4. The sequence continues at coordinate 236,215 of CAWHYC010000003.1, forward strand.
TCCTGATCTCCGCCCCGCGCCCGCTCGATGAGATCCGACCGCATCTCGACCGCCGTGCTCGTGCCGGCCGTTCGACCGGTCTCTTACCTTATGACTGCGGGCAAGGTCGAAGTGGTTCGATCATCGATCACGCGTCGTCCGAGTCCCGCTGGATCGAGCCACCAGCGTCGACGGCCGGAGGGCGATCGATCCGCGCGGTGAGCGCGGTTACTGCCCGAAGAGACCGAGCGCCTCGATGGCGATCCAGAGGCCGAAGAGGATGCCGAAGAGGAGGATGGCGACCAGACCGATGCGTCGCAGGTCCTGCGCCACGTAGACGTACTCCTCGGCGGCTCGGGTAGCCAGCAGCGTATTCGGACGGGCACGGGGGTCACGGGGCTGGGTCGCTGCCGCACGCTCGATCTCGTTGGCGGCGTCGGCCGGCCGGCCCTCGATGATGTCCTCGGCGGCGATCTCGGCCGCCTCGAGCTGGCTGGCCGGCCGGATCGGCCGGCGTTCCGAACGACCGCGCTGGCCGGGTCGATTGCCGGCGGGGCGGCGGCTGCCGCGGCTACGCTTGCTCACGGCGCGCAGGATAGCGCATCAGCCGACTCTGACCGGCGCGGCATGCGAGAATGCCGCTCCCAGCGTCCCAGGAGATCCGACCTCGTGCCCGATCTGACCACTCTGCTCGTCGTCGTCGCCGTCGGCCTGGCGATCTCTATCGTCATCCTCTGGCGGCGCGTCAGCGCGTTGTCGGCGCGGTTGTCCGGCTTGACGCGGGGTGAGGGTGGTCGATCGCTCGAGGCCGTCCTGGAGGGACATGTGCGCCGCGTCAGCGAGGTCGATGCCACGGTCCGCTCGATCGGCGCCCGGACGACAGCGCTCGAGGCACGGGGTCGAAAGGCGGTCCAGCGTGTCGGCCTGGTGCGCTTCAACCCCTTCGAGGACACCGGCTCGAACCAGAGCTTCGCCATGGCGCTGCTCGACGAAGATGGTGACGGCGTCATCGTCTCCAGCTTGCACACCCGTCAAGCGACGCGCGTCTACGTTCGGCCGGTCAACGCCGGCATCGCCGAGCGGGCGCTCTCCGCCGAGGAGCAGGAGGCGCTGACCCAGGCCACCAGCGCCCGGGGCGGCCTGCGACCGGCCTGACGGCGGTGCCAGCCTAGCTGGCACGAGGCGGCGAGAGGATCGCCGCATGACCAGCCCCCGTGCCCTGCCTCGAGCCCTTCCGGCCCCCGCTCCGGCCGGCGCGCCGATCGACCTCGATGTCGTAGCCGGGCTCCTTCACGGCCTGGACACCCAGCAGCGACAGGCGGTAACGCACGGCGAGGGGCCGCTGCTCGTCCTGGCCGGACCCGGCGCCGGGAAGACGCACGTCGTGACCCGCCGCATCGCCTGGCTGATCGCCACCAAGCGAGCGCGCCCGGAGCAGATCCTGGCCCTCACGTTCACCGAGCGCGCGGCCGAGGAGATGCAGGCCCGGGTGGACGTGCTGGTGCCGTACGGGCAGGCCGGCACGGACATCCTGACCTTCCACGCCTTCGGCGATCGCCTCATCCGCGACCATGCCCTGGAGCTTGGACTGCCCGGGGAGCCGCGGGTCGTAAGCCGGACCGAGGCCGCCATCATGCTCGGCGGCGCCATCGATCGACTCGCCCTTCGCCACTACCGCCCGTTGGCCGACCCGACACGTCACATCGTGGCGCTGGTCGACCTGGCTATGCGGGCCAAGGACGAGGGCGCCCTGCCGGCCGACTTCGGGGCCCTCGCGACGGCCCTCGAAGCCACGGTGGGCTCCTCGGCCGCGTCGCCTCACCCAGCCGATACGCGGCAAGCCCGCGACGAGCAGGCGGCGCGCCTGCGTGAGCTCGCCGCGGCCTACGAGACGTACCAGGGGCTGCTCCTCGAGGCCGGCGCCATCGATCACGGCGATCAGCTGTCGATGGCGGTCCGCCTCCTGCGCGAGCATCCTTCGGTGCGCGAGGGACTCGGCAAGCGCTATCGCTATCTCCTGGTCGACGAATTCCAGGACACGAATCCAGCCCAGCTGGACCTGCTCGACCTGCTCGGCGCGGGGAGTCGGAATGTGACCGTCGTCGGCGACGACGACCAGGCGATCTACGCCTTTCGGGGCGCGGCGGTCGAAAACCTGCTCGGCTTCGAGGCGCGCTTCCCCGGCACCCGCACGATCGCGCTGCGTCGGAACCACCGATCGCGTCGACCGATCGTCGACGCCGCGCGGCGGCTCATCCGGCACAACGACCCGCATCGACTGGAGGCTCGCTCAGGCGTCGACCGAACGCCGATCGTCACCCGCCGAGCGCGACCGAAGCCGGTCATCGTGCGCACGTTCGCGACGGTCGCCCAGGAAGCCGACTGGATCGCTGTGGAGGCGGCCACCCGGATCGGGCGCGGCGTCCACCCAGGGAGCATCGCCGTGCTCGTCCGCACCAACGCCGATGCCGAGCCGATCCTGCGCAGCCTGAACATGGCCGGCCTGCCGTGGACGTCGAGTGGCGCCAGGGCCTTCCAGTCGCGGCCGGTCGTCCGCGAGCTGATGGCCTTCGTGCGCCTGGTCGCCGATCCGGCAGCGAGCACCGACTGCTACGCCGTCGCGACCGCCAGCCCGTACCTCCTCGGTGGCCCTGGCATGAGCGCCATCCTCGAGCGTTCGCGCCGGCGCCGAGTCTCACTCTGGGCGACCTGCGAGGAGCTCGTCGAGCACCCGGGCCTGGTCCGTCTCGACGAGGATGATCGAGCCCGCCTGGTGCGGTTCGTGGGCGACATCCGAGTGGCGATCGAGCAGAGCCATCGTCGATCGGCGGGCGAGCTCCTGTACGACCACCTCCGCCGGAGCGGCCGGCTGCAGCAGCTGGTCGAGTCGTCCGCCGACGGGGATGGCGGCCTGGAGGATGCCGCCGGGTTCTTCTCGGTCGTCCGCTCGGCCGGGCTCCTCGTGCGGGACGACCGGTTGCCGTTGCTGGTCGGCCACCTCGAAGCGCTGGCCTCCGTGGGGGCCGCGCCCGGGTCGAATCGGGTGGAAGCAGCCGAGGCCATCTCCGTGCTCACCGTCCACAAGGCGAAGGGCCTCGAGTTCGCGACGGTCTTCGTCCCCGGCCTGGCCGAGGGCAGGTTCCCCGGCCGCGGTCGACCGCGAGGCGATCCAGCTGCCCCTCGAGCTGCGTCGCAGCGCGATCGGTGCCGCCGACGAGGCGATCGATGCCGAGGAACGACGCCTGTGCTACGTGGCCATGACGCGGGCGCGTGACGAGCTGCTCCTGACCATGGCGTCGAGCGTCGATGGCGGTCGCCGTCGGCGGCCATCGTCCTTCCTCTTCGAAGTGCTCGACGGCCCGCCGCCGGAGCCCGTGCCGTCCGGCGGCCGTCGAACGGCTCGCCGACGTCGCGTACGCCACCGGCTCCTTGGACGACCACGCCGCATCGCCACCAAGTGACGGTGACCAACCGCTCGTGCTGAGCTACTCCGCCCTGGACACCTACCTCAGCTGTCCGGCGCGCTATCGCTATCGCCATCTGCTCCGGGTGCCGGAGCCGGCCCACCACGCCCTCGGTGTCGGGAGCGCGCTCCACGCAGGCCGTCGCCGCATTCAACGTCAGCCGGATGAGGCGGACGGCCGCTCGACGACGCGGGCATCGTGGCGGCACTCGACGCGCACTGGTCGGGCGAGGGCTTCCTGTCGCGCGACCACGAGGAAGCCCGCTATGCCGCCTCGCGGGCAGCGGTGCTCCGCTTCCGAGCCGCCGACCTCGCGGCCGGGGCACCGCCGGCCGCCAGCGTCGAGGCGCGCTTCAGCGTGACCATCGAAGGTGTCCGGGTCGACGGCCGATACGACCGTGTCGATCAGACCGACGAGGGCGTCGTCATCACCGACTACAAGTCGAGCGACGTCCGCGATCCGGCGCGAGCGCGACAGCGAGCACGCGACTCTCTCCAGCTGGCCATCTACGCCCTCGCCCACGAGGCGACCGATGGCACGCCGCCAGTCGCCGTCGACCTTCACTTCCTGGAGTCTGGCGTCGTCGGCCGGGCACCGACCGATGGCAAGCGTCTCGAGGTGGCACGGTCGAAGGTGCGGATCGTGGCCCGCGGCATCGGCGCGGGCGACTTCGCGCCGCGACCCGAGGTCATGAGCTGTCGGACGTGCCCATTCCGTGGCATCTGTCCGGCCGCTGTCGGATGAGTGCGTGGTGGCCTGCCGATAGGCCGGCGCTCCTGCGCCCGAGGCGACATGCGCGGCCGCTAGACTCGGGCTTGATGTATGCCCGGGACCGGATCGCCAATCTCGGACTGCTCGGAGCTGCCTTCCTCGCCTGGGTCGCCGTGGTCATCTTCGTGACCACGCGGTCGCCGGTCGGCGACGTGGCCGTGGCGATGATCGGGGCCGTCCTGATCGGCACCGCGTTCGCCCTGACCACGATCCCGCTCTTCTGGCTGGCTGCCTTCCAGCGACGTCGGCGCATCGCCTACCGCGGAGATTGGCTGCGTGCCGTCCGCCGCGGCATCGAGGTCGGCATCCTGATCACCTTCTTCATCATCCTGCGCAGTCAGGATGCGTTCAGCTGGCCGCTGGCCGCCTTCGTCACGGCGATGGTCGTGTTCGTGGAGATCAGCCTGTCCGTGGAGCGCTGAGCCCGGGTACGATTGGCGCGCGCCCCGCTGGACCGTGACCCGGCACCGGCGGCGTCCCGGACCTGGAGATGCTCAGTGACTGAGCCCGAGTTCCTCGACTACGCGGCGCTCCACGGCTGGGACCGCGACTACAAGATCTATGCCGATGTCGAGCTGCCGCATTACGTCGGTTCGGGCACCTTCTGCAAGCGCGACCTGGTCACCGACGTCGCGTCGTTGGTCAGCCGCCGGCCGGACGTCGCCATCGTCGGCGCGCCGTTCGATGACGCCGTCAGCCGCCGATCCGGCGCCCGGTTCGGGCCGCGCGCGATCCGCCAGGCGACGTACGGCGAGGGCGCGCATTCACTCCAGCTCGATATCGAACCGTGGCAGCATCTCGATGTGGTCGACGCGGGCGACGCCAACGTCGCGCCGGCCTGGCTGGAGCGGAGCCACGCGATGATCTATCGCAAGGTGCTCGAGGTGGCCGGTTCGGGCGCCGTGCCGCTCATCCTCGGCGGCGATCACTCGATCACCTGGCCGTCTGCCACCGCGGTCGCGACGGCCGTCGCGCCGCGCACCATCGGCATCGTTCACTTCGACGCACATGCGGACACCGCCGCCGACGAGTGGGGGGTGCTCGGCGGCCATGGCACGCCGATGCGGCGGCTGATCGAGAGCGGCGCGGTGAAGGGCAGCAACTTCGTCCAGGTCGGGCTGCGCGGCTACTGGCCAGGGCCCGACGATTTCGCCTGGATGCGCGAACAGGGCATGCGCTGGCACATGATGATCGAGATCGAGGAGCGCGGCGCGGAAGCCGTCATCGACGACGCCATCGGCGAGGCGCTCGACGGACCCGATCTCATCTACCTGTCGCTCGACATCGACGTCGTCGACCCCGGCATGGCCCCCGGCACGGGCACGCCGGAGCCGGGCGGCATGCTGACCCGCGAGCTGCTGCGTGCGGTGCGGCAGATCGTCGGCAAGGTCGACCTGGCGGCCATGGACATCGTCGAGGTGTCGCCGCCGTACGACCACGCCGAGATCACGGCCACGGTCGCGCATCGGTCGGCTCTCGAGGCGATCAGCGCCCTGGCCGTCAAGAAGCGCGACGGTGGCCGCGTCCGGTTGAAGGACTGAGGACGGCATGACGACCGAGAGCCTGACGAACGCCCCGCGCTCGCCAGCGACGGCAGCCGACCTCACCGACCTCAAGCGCCACGTGGCCGCGGCCGTCGAGACAGCGCGCGAGACGATCCTGGCGGTCAGCCACGCCATCCACGCCGACCCGGAGCCGGCCTTCGAGGAGCACCATGCCGCCGCGCTCGTCGCGGCGACCCTGGCCCGGCTTCGGTTACGCCGTGAGCCACCCGGCGGGCCGGCTCGCGACCGCGGTCCGGGCGACGCTGGTGGGCGGGCTCGGCGCTGAGGGGCCGCGCGTCGGCATCCTCGCCGAGTACGACGCGTTGCCCGGACTGGGTCATGGCTGTGGCCACAACACGATGGCCGCCAGCGGTGTCGGCGCGGCCATCGCGCTGGCGGCGCGTCGCGCCGCGCGCTTCGGGGTGAGATCGTCTTCCTGGGCACGCCAGCCGAGGAGTACGGCTCGGGCAAGCAGTTCATGCTCGATGATGGCCTCTTCGACGGCCTCGATGCCGCGCTGCTCTACCACCCCTGCGACCGCAACCATGTCTATGGCGCCGCGCTCGCCAGCTGCGACGTCGAAGTCACCTTTCTCGGGCTCGCAGGCCCACGCTGCATCGGGTGAGCCCTGGAAGGGCCGCAACGCGCTCGATGCGCTTGGTCCTGCTCTTCACCTCGGTCGGCCTCTGGCGCCAGCAGCTGCGACCCGAGGCCGGGTCCACGGCATCGTCGTCGAAGGCGGTACGGCAGCCAACATCATCCCCGACCGCGCCGTCGGGCGGTTCATGCTGCGCAGCCCCGACCAGGCCGAGTTCGAGGCGCATGCAGGTCCGCTTCCGGTCGATGGTCGAGGCCGCTGCCATGGCGTCGGGCACCGACGGCGACGTCGTCTACTCGGGCGCCTCGTCGACGATGCGCGACAACACCGTGCTTGGCGAGCGCTTCCGCGCCAACATGACGGCCCAGGGCATCGAGGACCAGGGACCCGACAGCTCCACGGCAGCACCGACATGGGCAACGTCAGCCAGGTCCTGCCGACCATCCACCCGGACCTGGCCATCTGCGAGGACGGCATCCCGGGCCACTCCATCCGGCTTTCCGCGACGCGGCGATCATGCCGCGCGCCGACGAGACCACGCTGACCGCCGCCACCCTGGTCGCGCAGACGGCCTGCGACCTGTTCGCCGACCCCGCGCTCGTCGAGGCCGCCTGGCGGGAGTTCCGTGGCGGCTGACAAAGCCGCGGCGGCGGCCTCAGCGGCGGCCGTACCGGCGCCCGCCGTCGGTTCAGCTCATGACCCATTGATCGCTGATCAGACGGGGCCGACAGACTCGTCGTCTGGGGTCGATGGCGCCGCCGCCCGCCTCGCCCGCTACTACGACCTCGACCTCGAGGGCGGGCCGCCGACATCGAGCGCTACCTGGCGCTGGCCAGACGCGGAGGACGGCCTCGTGCTCGAGCTGACGGCCGGCACGGGCCGCCTGGCCGTCCCGCTCGCCGTGGCGGGCCACGTGGTGACGGCCGTCGACCTCGACCCCGCGATGCTTGCGCGAGCGCGGGTGGCCTGGGCGCGGACCATGGACAGCGCCAAGCGCCAGCGGCAGCCTCTCGTTCGAGCTGGGGCGACCTCCTGGACGATCGACCTTGGCGCCCGGTTCGCGCTGGTCTTCATCGCCCTCAACAGCCTCGTGCTGCTGGACACTCGCGAGCGACAGGCAGCGGGCTGGCGCGGCCGGCCCGGCACCTCCGGCCTGGCGGCCTGCTCGTCGTCGACGTCTGGTTGCCCGACCAGGCGGATCTCGCGCTCTACGACGGCCGGCTCAATCTCGAATGGGAGCGCGACGGACCCCGAGACCGGCCGCTGGTGGCCAAGGTCGACGCAGCGCCGGCATCGACCCGGCGACCGGTCGATGTCGAGATGTTCACCTGGTTCGACACCTGGCCGGCCGGCGGGGGTCCCGTGAGCCGTGTCTCGCGCACAGACGACGTGCGACTGGTGACGGCCGACGAGCTGGTCACGCTGGCCGAGGCGGCCGGCCTCACGTCGAGGCGATCGAGGGCGATCACGCCGGCGCCCGTTCGGTCCGGGCGCGGAGCGGGCCGTCCTCCTGGCGCGCTTGGTATAGTCGGCAGTCGTGTCAGGCTCGTCCGACCAGATCCGCCTCCTCCTCGTCGAGGACGTGCCGCAGGTCGCGCAGTACGTGCGTAACCTGCTCAACGCCCAGCGCACATCAAGCTGCTCGACGTGGTCAGCGGACGGCCGCAAGGTGCTCGAGCGATCGTCGCGAAGTGCCATCCCGACATGCTCATGGTCGACGCCCTGCTGCAGGGCAAGGTGCGCGGCCTGCACGTCGCCGCGGGTCTGCGCCAGGAGGGCACTGGCGACGCCCATCGTCATCGTGACGGTGCCCCAGAATCCCGTCCCCGGGACCCGAGCCAAGGGCATCGATGCCGTGCTCTCGATGCCGTTCAGCGGCTTCGACTTCATCAACCTCCTGCAGTCGATCATGGCCCAGGCGCAGGCCGAGAAGCCCGAGGCGCCGTTCGCGCGTCTTCTCGGTCTTTGCGCCCAAGGGCGGCGTGGGCAAGACGACCATCGCCTTCAACCTTGCGGTCGCCCTCGCGCAGACCGGCGACACTGCGCACCGCACTCGTCGACGGCAGCCTCCAGTTCGGCGACATGCGCTCGCTGCTGCGGGTGCCGGCCGATGCCCCGTCGATCCTCGATCTGCCCACCGACCGCATCTCGGAGAGCGACCTCTCCGATGTCCTGTGGCGCGACCCGTCGGGCATCGACATCCTGCTCGCGCCGCCGCGCGTCGAGATGGCCGAGATGGTCACGTCGCGCGACGTGGACAAGATCCTGTCGCTCCTGCGCCGGGTCTACAACGTGGTCGTCATCGATACCCCGACCTCGGTCGGCGAGATGGTCCTGGCCTTCCTCGACGCCAGCGACATGGTCATCGAGATCGTGACCTACGACTCGACGACGATCGACAACACGCGTGCCATGGCCGAGATCTTCCGAGCCATCGGCTACTCGCCGACCAAGGTGCGCTACCTGCTCAACCGCTCGGATTCGACCGGCGGCATCGAACCGGCAGCACTGTCCGAGGCGCTCGGGCGAGAGCCGGACTTCTCGCTCGTCACCGACGGACGGCTGGTCGTCGAATGCGAACAACCAGGGCGTGCCCTTCGTGCTCGCCGATCCGACCGCCGCATCAGCGCGCGACATGGCGGCATGATCGCGGCCGGCATCCGGAGCCTGAGCGCGCTGGCCGAGCCGGTCGCCGCGGCCGCAGGCGCTGAGGGCGATGCCGGACCGACGTCCGATCGGCTTCTTCGACTCGGGCGTCGGTGGCCTGACGGTCCTGCGCGAGGTGCTCCGCCGACTGCCGCGCGAAGTCGACGGTCTACCTCGGCGACAACGCGCGCGCGCCCTACGGTCCGCGGGCCGACGACGAGGTCGTCCGCTTCAGCCTCGAGTGCCTCGACGAGCTGGCCGCTCGCGACGTCAAGGCCATCGTCGTGGCCTGCAACACCTCGTCGGCGGTGGCGCTGCCGACGATCCGTCGCTCGCTACGACGTGCCGATCTCGGGCGTCGTCCGCCCGGGCGCCACGGCTGCGGCCCTGGCCACGCGCACGCGCCGGGTGGGCGTGATCGCGACGCCAGGCCACGGTCCGCTCGCACGCCTACTTCCAGGCCATCAAGGACGAGAACCCCTTCGTCGAGGTCTACGAACACGCGACGCCCGAGCTCGTGCCGCTGGTCGAGGCCGGCCGGCCTCGACGGCCCCGAGGTGCGGGCGACCGTGCGCCGCAGCGCTCGCACCGCTGCTCGGCGAGCGCGACAGGCGATGGCGAGTTCGTCTTCCCGCTGCCGCGCCGACGGAGCGCATCGACACGTTGCTCCTCGGCTGCACCCACTATCCGCTGCTGGCGCCGTCATCGCAGGCGTGGCTGGGCTCCGGACGTGGCCGTCATCGATTCGGCGACGGCCACGGCCGCGTCCGCGCTCGCCAGCCTGCTCGAGGTCAACGACCTGGCGGCGCCGCAGCGGGAGCATGACGCGAGCCATGTCCAGCTGACGACCGGCGAGGTGCGCGCTTTCCGAGCGGACGGCGAGACGGCTCTTCGGCGACGCTCTTCCCGGCGTCGAACCCGGTCGACCTGGCGGGGGCCGCATGACGTCGGCGCGACGGGCACGCGGCCGCGCTCGCAGGCCTCGGCCCAGGCGCGCCGCGATCGCACCTGGCAACTGGGCGTACTCGTGGGCGCCGCGGCCGGACTCGTCGTCGGCTACGCTCGGCCGCCGTGCCGAGCGCATCGCCCGCCAGGGGCCTCGTCGACTGGCCACGGGTCGGAGGCATCGGCGGCCCGCCGCCTGCGCCGGCGCCGGGCGCCCTGCCACGGGCCACGAGCTGGCGGCCAGCGCGCCGGCCTACGCCGCGGCGATGGGTCGCATCGTGCCGCTTCTCGAGGCGCGCCTCGGGCGTCCGCTGCCGGGCGTCGTCGAGCGCCATGCCGTGGTCGATCGGGCCGGCTGGGCGGCCGCCAACATCGGCCACCTTCCGGACTCGTGGTCGAGCGCCTCGAGGAGCGCGCTTCATCGGCGGAGCCGACAGCGCGAGGGCGGCCCCGGCGCCAGCTTCGCGGCGCTGGGCGAACCGCTGTCTCGCCACCCACCAGATGCGGCTTCATGCTCGGCTACCTGGGCACGCGAGTCCTCGGCCAGTACGACGTGGCACTGCTGTCGGCGGAAGCGGCGCCCGGGCCGCCTGCTCTTCGTCGAGGAGAACATCCGCCAGACGGCGGCGCCAGCTCGGACGTGCCGCTCGACGACATGCGGACCTGGATCGCGCTCCACGAGACCACCCACGCCTACGAGTTCGAGGCCCACGCCTGGCTGCGACCGTACCTGCGCGAGCGGTTGGAGCGCCAGCTGAGCGCCTTCCTCGAGAGGCCCGCGCCTTCCGCAGTCGGGGGCCTGTCGAGCGTCGCCTGCGGCGCTGGCGCGAGCCGGCGGCGGACGCGCTCTCGGCCTTCCTGACGCCCGAGCAGCGGCGCCTGCTGCGCGAGACGCAGGTCGTGATGAGCCTCCTCGAGGGCTTCAGCGACTGGGTCATGGACGACGTCGGCGCCGCACCTGCTGGCCGACGTGACCGTCATCCGGGACCGCTTCGAGGCACGCCGGCAGGCGCCGCGGCGCGGCCTCGACCGGATCATGGCGCAGGCTCACGGGCTCGACCTCAAGCTCGAGCAGTACCGGCGCGGCGAGCGCTTCGTGGCGGGCGTCGTACGCGATCGGCGGCGAGCGCGGCCCTCGACCGGCTGTGGTCCGGCCCCGATGCCCTCCCCAGCGAGGCCGAGCTCGACGATCCGTCCGCCTGGGCCGGCGCATGCTGTGCGACCGCTGGCATGAGCGCCGGCCGGTCGACGTCGGATCGTCAGGCGCGCTGATGGCCGCGTCACCGGACCCGGCTCGCGGACCGAACGGCGTCCCTGCCGCTATCGCGCTGACGCCGATCCTGTCGGCGCGCTACCGGTCGGCCGACCTGGACCTCATCCGGGAAGCGGCCGCGCCGGGCAGCGCGCATCGTCACGGTCTCGCTCGAGGGCCTCGCCGACGCGGCGCTCGACGACGTCGAGGTCCTCCTCCGCGGGCCGCTGCCGGCGCCGGTCTTCGACCGCCTGCTGGCGCGCTGCCCCAACCTGCGCTGGGTGCATTCGGCGACGGCCGGCGTCGAGCGCGTCCTGACACCCCAGGCCGCTGCGAGCGTGGCCTGATCATCACCAACGCCCGCGGCGTCTTCAGCCGGCCCATCGCCGAGTACGTGCTGCTGATGGTCCTGGCCGTCGCGCGACAGCTGCCGCGAGCTGCTCGAGCTCCAGCGCGAACGCACCTGGCAGCCGCTCGAGGCGCGCGAGCTGCGCGACATCACGGTCGGGCATCGTAGGCCTCGGCTCGATCGGTCGCGCGGTGGCGGCGCTGGCGTCGGGGTTCGGCTGCCGGGTGGTCGCCACGCGCCGACGCATGGGGGAGGGCTTCGGGGCCCGCCTCGGGGACGACGGGCAGCGGACGCTGCCGAGCGTCGACGACGGCACGCTCGCGCATCCTGCCACCCGAGCGCGCTACCCGAGCTGCTGGCCGCCACCGACTTCGTCGTCCTCGCGCTGCCCCTGACGCCCGAGACCGAGGATCTCTTCGACGATGCCGCCTTCGCCGCGATGAAGCCTGGCGCCTGGCTCATCAATGTCGCTCGAGGCCGCCTCGTCGACGAGCGCGCTCTGCTGCGTGCCCTGCCGAGGGCCGCATCGGCGGCGCCGTCCTGGACGCATTCCGCGACGAGCCGCTGCCGCCGGACTCGCCGCTCTACGACCTCGCCAACGTCATCATCACGCCGCACACGACGCTGGTCGAGCGGCCGCGTGCTCGATCGCAGCATCGAGCTCTTCTGCGACAACCTGCGTCGATTCCGATCCGGCGAGCCCCTCCGAACGTGGTCGATCCGGTCGTCGGGTACTGACCATGCCGCAGGGCTGCTGAAGCGTGGAGATCGCCATCGTAGGCCTGGCCGGCTCGGGCAAGTCGACTGTCTTCAACACGCTCACGCGCGGCCACGCCGAGACTGGTGGCTACGGCGGGATGACCGTCAACGTGGGCGTCGTCAAGGTGCCCGATCGCACGGCTGACGACCCTGACGGCGCTCTTCAAGCCCAAACGCGAGGTGCCCGCCGACGTGACTTACGTCGACCTGCCGGCGCCACCGCCGACTGAGGGCGCCACGGCCAACGACCTGCCTGCCGACGCGCTGGCCCGACTGCGTAACGCGGACGCACTGCTCCACGTCGTCCGAGCGTTCGAGGATCCCGCCGTGCCGCATCCGTCAGGCAGCGTGGACGCCTGGCGCGACCTCGAGCAGCTGGACCTCGAGCTGACGCTGGCCGACCTCGGCGTCGCCGAGAAGCGGCTCGAGAAGCTCCAGGCCAGCGGACGCCACGGCACGCCGGCCGAGCGCGAAGCGAACGAGCGGGAGGCGACGGTGCTGGACCGGATCGTGCCTGGCCTGACGGCCGGCCGGCCGATCCGCGACCTCGACCTCGACCTCGACGCGGCCAAGGCCGTGCGCGGCTTCCGGTTCCTGACCGAGAAGCCGGTGCTCATCCTGGTCAATGTCGGTGAGAGCGACCTCGCCGGTGTCGAGGCGCGGGTGGCCGCGATCGGCGATCGCTACGACCATCGGCAGTCGATGGTCGACGCGCTGTCGGCGCGCATCGAGATGGAGATCGGCGAGCTCGACGACGAGTCGGCGACCGTCTTCCGCGAGGAGCTCGGGCTCGCCGAGTCGAGCCTCGACAGGGTCATCCGCCTGAGCTACCGGCTGCTCGGACTGATCAGCTTCTTCACCGCCGGGCCTGACGAGACGCGTGCCTGGACCATCCACGACGGCGAGACCTCGGTCGATGCCGCAGCCGCCATCCACAGCGACCTGGCGCGCGGCTTCATCCGCGCCGAGGTGGTGGCCTGCGAGGACCTCCTCGAGCTGGGCTCGATGGCCGAGGCGCGTCGTCACGGGCGCCTCCGATCCGAGGGCAAGACCTATCGGGTCAAGGACGGCGACGTCATCGAGATCCTCTTCAACGTCTGAGCGGCGCCGGCGCGCGGTCCGACCGCGGATCGGCGCGCGGTCCGGTTGTGGGATCGGCGCCAGTGGCGCCGTCCGGCGTCAGTTCAGGTCCGTGTTCCGGTCGATGTCGACCACCAGGCTCCGGAAACCTACCGCGGGGCTGTCGCCATCCTCGTCGTCATCGAAGGTGTCGTCCTCATCCGAGTCGTCGGTCAGGTCGGCGAGTGTCGTGGCACCCTCGTTGCGCGAGACATCGACCGATGCCGTCAGCCGCGCATCGTGCACGAACGTGAAGCCGTGGACCCGCTCGAGCTCGGTCGCGACCGCCTCCACGAGGCTATCCTCCCGGAAGGTATCGACGACCGTGGCCCGTGCCTCGAGCACGATCTCGAGGAAGCTCTCCTCGTCGAACTCCACGTCGTGGACCAGCAGGACATCGGTGAAGAGGTCGCCTTCGCTCTCGTGAAGCTCGTAGAAGTACACGCGTTCCCCTGTGCTCCTTCGGTGGACGGTCAGGCTACACCGACCGTGGGCCACCTATCATGACCGAGCTTGCACCGGGCTCCGGCCACGTTGCCATCGTCCACCTCGGCTCGGCCGCGCGCGACGTGACGCCGGACGATCCGCGGGGCTGGCGACTTGGCGGTGGCGTGACCTACTCCGCCCTGACGACGGCTCGGCTGGGCATCCCGACGCACGCCGTGCTCGGCGTCGATGCCGAGGCGGCAGCGGCATGGGAGCTCGACGTGCTGCGAGCCGCCGGCGTGGACGTGCGACCCCTCGCCCTGACGGAAGGGCCGATCTTCGAGAACGTGGAATGGCCCACCGGCCGCGTGCAGACCTGCCTGCTGGCCGGCGTCCCGCTGCCCGTCGCGCAGCTGCCGGCAGCCTGGGCCAGCGCAGTCTGGTCGGTCGTCCCGGTCGCAGGCGAGATCCCCGATGCCTGGCTGGCTGCCGTGCCCGGGGAGGCTAGGCTCGTCCTCGGCTGGCAGGGCTTCCTGCGTCGCCTCGTGGCCGGCCAGCGGGTCGAGCACCTGCCTCCGACAGCGAACGGCTGGCTGTCGCGTGCGGACCTCATCGGCGTCAGCCGACACGATCTCGATCCCGACCAGCCCATCGAACGTGTCGTGGATCTCCTGGCGCCAGGGACCGACCTCATCGTGACCCACGGCCGCGAGGGCGGGCACCACCTGCACCTGGACGCCGCTCGGCAGGTCACGACGATCCCTTTTGCCGCCATCGCGTCCGAGCGCGAGGTGGACGCGACCGGCGCCGGCGACACGTTCCTGGCGGCACTGGTCGCCACCGCCATTCGGCCGGACCTGCGCAGCGACCCGACCGCGCGGTTCGACCTGCGCTTCGCGGCTGCCGCCGCGTCGCTGGTCGTCGAAGGCGACGGCCTGGCCGCCGTCCCGAACCTCGAGGCCGTGCGTGAGCGGCTGGCGGCCGGCCTCAGCGGGCTCCCATCAGCGCCGGTCGGGACCGCTCCGCGCGTCGCCTGAGCCGCCCGAGTCGGCGGCCGAGGTCCCGCTCGGCAGCACGTATCGGCACGCCGACGGCACGCCGACGCTCGACGATGGCGAGTGCCCGTCCGGCCGCCTCGAGCGCGCCGTGCACGTCGCGCCGTTTGTGCTCGCGGATCTTGGCCACCGCGATCCATGCCCAGACGGCGCTGCCGCCGCCGCGTGCGGCCACATCGAGCCAGGCGGCCTCTGCATCGTCGTGACGATGGAGTCGGGAGAGCAGTCGGGCACCGTCCGCGGCCACCTCTG
The DNA here is from genome assembly GCA_963833535.1 of uncultured Chloroflexia bacterium. Classification (GTDB taxonomy): domain Bacteria; phylum Chloroflexota; class Limnocylindria; order Limnocylindrales; family CSP1-4; genus CSP1-4. The sequence continues at coordinate 251,374 of CAWHYC010000003.1, forward strand.
TCCACTCCAGTCGGCTGGGCGCTGGGTCACCCTCGTCCCAGGCCTCGAGCGCCTCGCCGTAGCAGGCCAGTGCCTCGGCGGTGCGCCCCGATCGCTCATACGCGCGCGCCAGCCCGGCGATGTCGCCGGGGTGCTCGGTTCGTCGCCGGACGGGGTCGGCGAGGACCTCGGCCATGACTCCGAGCAGCCGCCCGAGCGAGACCACGTCTTCGCGGTTGTGGTCGAGGACGTCCACCAGCAGCTCCGGCCGGCCGCTGCGCAGCCAGCCGAAGAACCGGTCGGGGATGAGCGCTCCGGGCACCTCCTCGTGACGCTCGACGCCGGCGACCGCCGCTTCGACGCTGGCCAGGCGCGCATCGGGCAATCGGTGCTTCCAGACGCCTCGGGCGATAGGCAGCAGGTCCAGGTGTCCGGCATGCGCGGGTGCTCGGCGGCCGTACATCCGATAGCGGGTTTCGAGCAGCGGCCAGTCGAAAGTCCGCCCGTTGTAGGTCACCAGCCAGCCTTCCGCCGGGATCCGCGCGTCGAGGGCCTCTAGGAGCGCCGGCTCGTCGGCGTGGTCGGGCATCAGCAGCTGACTGGTCACGAAGTCCGCCCCGTCCCAGCGGCCGACGCCGACGAGGAATGCCACGGTGCCGGCTGAGCTGCCCAGCCCGGTGGTCTCGGCATCAAGGCTGACTAGCGGTCGAGCCGGGTCCACGGGGTACGGCAGCCGCCGAAGCGGCTCGAGGTCGACCGGCAGCGCCACGCGACGCTCGACCACGACGACAGGGCCCGACGGCATGGTCTCCACCCGGCCGCCGAGACCGCTGGCCATCCGCTCGGCACGCTCGAACGGGTCGGCGAAGGATGGTCGTGGCCGAGGCGGTGGCAAGTCCGCGGCCATGACCAGCTGGCGATCGAGAGCGCGCAGGCGCTCCAGGCGCCGCGCGAGCTGTCCCGAGTCGGTCGTCACGGGCGCCATGCTCGGTGCGGCTCGTGCCAGCTCGGGCGTCACGATCAGCCGACGTCGAGGGCGACGACATCGGCATCCGACAGGGGTTCGGGCGTCCGTGGCTCGGGCAGATGCCAGGTGCCGGTGCGGGCGGGATGGCGAGGCGCTGGCGGCAGCACGATGCCGGAAGCCGGCTCTTCGAGACACAGCGTCGCCAGAAGCCGGAGCGCGACGGCGCGCGCGTCGCCGCCCGTCTCAAGGCTCGGACCGGTGCAGGCCGGGCAGCCGGTCAGGCAGGCGCAGGCCGTGACGAGGTCATGCGCGCCCTGGACGAGCTCGGCGTGGCGCTCGAAGAGTCGCGCCGCCAGGCCGACTCCGCCGGGCACGCCGTCGTACAGGTAGATGACCGGCCGCTCGGCGTGCGGCGAACGCACCTGGCTGACGAGCCCGAGATCGCGAGGGTCGCTCATGAGCATGATGCTGGCCACGGTCTGCATCGCTCGGCCGGCCCCGACGAGCGCGAGGTCGAGCTCGTCCCGACGCCAGTCAGCCAGGGCCGACGGGTCAAGGGCCAGCCAGTAGGCGGTCGTGTGGAGCTCGATCTCGGGCAGGAAGATGCGGCCCCAGCCGAGGTTCTCGAGCGTCTCGAGGCGGAGCTTCTTGTAGATGGTGGCGATGCTGCTGACCATCACCTCGCCGTGGCAGCGCTCGCCACCCGTCGCCGGGGCGTCGTCGAAGCGCTCCAGCGGCTTGAGCGTGACCGACAGCTCGGCCTGTGTGTAGTAGTCGACATCGACCGGCCGGACATACGCCTTCTGCTCGTCCCAGTCGAGCCGATCGACGTGGTACTGGCGCGACTCGTGGAGGTAGATGGCACCCTCGTGGACGAGCGTCCGGGCCGAGAAGAGGTCGACCTCGCCGATGACCCGCGGCCGGTCGCCGGCGGTCTCGATGATGACCACGTTGACATCCGAACCCGAGCGCAGTGAGATCTCCGAGGCGGGGAAGTTCTCGCTCGCCCAATACCAGCGGCCGTCAGCGGCCTGGCGCACGTGGCCCTCCTCGCCCAGGAACGCCAGCAGGTCGTCGGCCGGGTTCTCGCCGAACCGCTCGCCCGGCTCGAAGGGCAGCTCGAAGGTCGCCGCCCGCAGGTGCGCCAGGAGGATGTGCAGGTTCTCCGGATCGAGCCTGGCTTCCTCCGGGCTGGACTGGAAGAGCAGGTCCGGGTGGGCGGCCACGTACTGGTCGACCGGATCGCTGGTGGCTACGAGGACGGCCGCGCTCGGCTCGAGGCGTCGGCCGGCCCGCCCGACGCGCTGCCAGGTCGCGGCGATGGAGCCCGGGTAGCCGGCCAGCACGGCCGCGTCGAGACGACCGATATCCAGGCCCAGCTCGAGGGCGTTCGTGCTCACCACGCCGAGCACCTCGCCGCTGCGCAGCCCGCGCTCGATGGCTCGCCGTTCGGTGGGCAGATAACCGCTCCGGTAGCCCCGCACCCGGCTGACGGGTCCACGGCCCTCTTGGAGGGCGTCCCGGAGCCGGGTCAGCATGAGCTCCACGGCGTGTCTGGAGCCCCCGAAGACGATGGTCTGGCGATCGGCACGCAGGAAGCCCAGGGCGCAACGCTCGGCGAGCCGCAACGCACCGGCACGGATGCCCAGTCGGGCGTCAACGACCGGCGGGTTGAGGACGAGGATGCGCTTCTCGCCGGACGGTGCCCCGTTGCGGTCCACGAGGGCGGGTCGACGGCCGGTGAGCGACGCCGCCAGCTCCTGCGGATTGCCGATGGTCGCCGAGCAGGTGACCACGACCGGGTGGCTGCCGTAATGGGCACACAGCCGCAGGAGTCGGCGCAGCACGTTGGCGACGTGGCTGCCGAAGACTCCGCGATAGGTATGCGCCTCATCGACGACGACGAAGCGGAGCTGCTCGAAGAGCTGGTACCACTTGGTGTGGTGCGGCAGGATGGCCGCATGGAGCATGTCTGGATTGGTGACCACGACCTGACCGGCGGCGCGGATCGTCTGACGGACGGCCGGTGCCGTGTCGCCGTCGTAGATGCCCGCCGCCAGGTCGACCCCTGCCAGCTCGGCGAAGGCCCGCAGGCCGGCCAGCTGGTCCTGCCCGAGCGCCTTGGTCGGGAACAGGTAGAGCGCCCGCGCCGAAGGGTCGTCGAGCACGGCCTGCAGCACGGGCAGGTCGTAGCACAGGGACTTGCCCGACGCCGTCGGGGTGACCACGCAGGCGTCCAAGCCGGCGTGGAGCAGCTCGAGCGCCTCCGCCTGGTGACTGTAGAGCGCCTCGATGCCGCGAGACCGCAGGCCGGTCCGCAGCCGCTCATCGAGCCACGACGGGAACGGACGCAGGTCCGCCTCGCGCGCCGGCAGGGTGCGGTCGGCGACCACCGCCGCCGCCACGAATGGGTCGTCGAGCAGGCGCTCGATCACCGTCGGCACGCCGGCCCGGTCGTAGATCCGCATCGCCAGCCTCCGGTCCATTCAGAACGCCTGTTCTATCTGTGGCCGGGAGTCTAGCACCGTCGCGCCGTGCGTCAACCGGTCGCCGCGGGTTTGACATGCTAGCTGCCCGCAGCTACCATCCGGCGATGGGCATGGTCGTCAGCCGCGTCCCGCGCACGCCGCTCGGCTCGCCCCAGCCGACTGCGGCGCCGGATGGTGGCGGGCCGCTGGAGGACGTCCCACCGAAGGCGGATCCGCCGACACCTGATCCGCGCGGTCCGCTCGGACGGATGCCCGTGGCCGGTTTCTCGCGTCGCAGCCTGGCCATCGCGGTCGGCGTCGTCGTCGTCGCCTGGATCGTCTTCGTCTTCGCTCGGGCGGTCGCCGATTCGGCGGCCAGCACCGACCGTGCCGACGTCCTGCGGAGCCAGACGGCCGCTGCCGCCACCCGGCTGGCCGCAGCCGAGCACGAGCTCGAGATCATCCAGTCACCTGACTACCTGGCCCTCCAGGCGCGCGCCTACGGTTACGGGCGGGCCGGCGAACGCGCCTTCGCACTGGAGCCCGGAGGGCCGCCGCCGCGATCGATCACGCCCCTCGGCGCCGAGCCCGGGTCCGGCGGTCACAGCACGCCACTCGACGACTGGCTGGATCTCCTCTTCGGCCGCTGATCACCGCCTCCATGTCCCGGTGGCGATCGGGCGGCGTTCGGCTCAGGCGCCGATGCCGATCCGCTCTCCGCGCCGGACCCGAAGGTCGAGATAGAGCAGCGTCATGGCCACCGGCACGACCGGCGCCAGCAGCAGGGTCGAGATCGAGCTGACGGCGAAACGGAGCACGAGCAGCAACCCGGCGGACAGGACGCCCGAGACGGTAGTCACCAGGATCAGCCCGAACTGTGCCAGCAGGCCCTCGATGATGCCCGCTGCCAGGCCGAAGAGCAGCGCATAGCCGATCACCCGTGCCGTCGAGCCGCTGACGAGGCGCCAGCTCCGACCGAGCGAGCCGAGCGGCCCGGTCTCGTCGATCATCACGGACTGCGCCCAGAACGTCCAGCGGATGGACACGAAGATGGTCGCCACCAGAAAGCCGCTGAAGGCCAGGATGGCCGCGAAGGCGAGCGGCCCGCCACCGACCGCGCCCGGCGAGAGGCTCAACGGCAGGGCGACCGCGGCCACCGCGAGGGCGACCAGGCCGAGCAGCCCGATGGTGTACGCCGCGAACGCGAGGATGATCCCGACCAGGCGTCGGAGGATCGCCCGGAAGGTGCTCCAGACGCCAGCCTCCTGGCCAAGGCGCAGGCGAACGACCGCGTAGATGACCGCGATCGTGGTCAGGGTGCCCGCAACGACGCTCACGAGGGCCGACAGCAAGATCGGCCCCAGGATGCCCATCGTCTGGTCGAAGGTGGGGGCGGCTACGACGCGCGACGGGTCGACCGTCGTCGCTGGATCGAAGATGTCGAAGCCGACGATGGCCTTCAGCCTGGCGGGCAGCGGCAGCAGGATGAGGCCGGACAGGATGGTCGCCGGCACCTCGAGCACGGCGCACAGGCCGAGCAGCAGCGTCCAACGACGACGATAGAGCGCGACCACGGCATCGACGATCTGGCCCAGGTCCATGGGCGCGGGCTGGGCCGGTGGCGCCGGCGTGACGGGTCCCCCGGCGCCGTCCGGGTAGTCGGTCGGCGCCGCGTCTGGACGGAGGTTCATCCGTTACCGTCGTCGCCCTCGTCGACGTCGCCCCACACCCGCCGCAGGACGACGAAGCTCAGGATGAGCGCGCCGAAGAAGAGCACGACGATGAGGCTGGGCAGGAAGCCGGCCACCGCCGCGATGCTCGGCTGCGTCAGCAGGAACGCGAAGACGGCCGTCGCCAAGAGCTGCCCGATGACGATCAAGGCCACGGTCAGGTTGCGACCAAGGACGTTGAGCCTGGCCATCTCGCGTGACAGATCTCGCGTGTCGATCTCGACCACGAACTTGCCTTTGTTGAACTGGTCGAACCAGCTCAGGGCGGCCGTCTCCAGGTCCGGCACCCGGCGCACGACCTCGCGCCCGATGCGCAGGGCTGACCGTTCCAGTGAGGCCCTGATGCGGGTCGGCGTGACCTGCTCGAAGATCGCCGCGCGGGCCTCCTCCAGGGCGGCGCCGCCGATGTCGATCGAGGGGCTCAGCAGGGTGGCCGTCTCCTCGGCTTGGATGACGGCCTTGAGGGCCAGCGTCAGCTGATTGTCGAGCTGCAGGCCGTTGCTGTAGACGACCGACTGCACGGCACCGACACCGGCCGAGAGCGAGGCGCCGCCATCGCCATAGACCAGGAATTGGCGCAGCACGCGGTCCATGTCGTCACGGAAGGCAGCCTCGACGAAGCCCTTGCGCCTGTGGCTGAGGGCGATGACCGCGCTCGCCACGGCGTTGCTGTCGATCGTCCGCAGACCGTTGATGAGGTCCAACAGGTCGAGCCGCTGCTGCTGGGTGAGCTGGCCCACGAGACCGAAGTCGAGGAACACGATGCGCCGCGTATCGGGATCGACAAGGATGTTGCCGGGATGCGGGTCGCCGTGGAAGAAGCCGTCCACGAGGACCTGCTTGATGAGGGCTCGCACGAACGTCGCGCCGAGCTCCGTGGTGTCGAAGCCAGCCTCGCGCAGCTCATCGACCTTGGAGATCTTGATGCCCTTGACGAACTCTGCCGTCATGACCCGCTCGCCTGACAGCATCCCGTAGACGATGGGGATGTGGATGTCGGGGAACTTGCGCATGTTGTCGGCGATGCGCCGCGAGGCGTACGTCTCGTTGCGGTAGTCGAGCTCCTTGATGACCCCCGTCGCGAACTCGCTGACGATGCCTTCCGCGCCCAACCGCTGGGCATAGTCGAAGCGGCGCTCGGCGACCTTGGCCAGCTCCTGCATGACGCCCAGGTCCGCCTTGGTCTTGGCCACGATCTGGGGTCGCTGGACCTTGACCGCGACGACGGTCCCGTCGTGCATCACAGCCCGGTGGACCTGGGCCGTCGAGGCGGCGGCGAACGGCTCCTGGTCGAACTCGGCGAAGAGCTCGTCGGGCGGCGCCCCGAGCTGCGTCGTGACGACCTCGCGTGCCTGCTCCCAGGGGAACGGCGCGGCGTCGCTCTGCAGCTTCTGGAGCTCGGTCAGCCATTCCGGGGGCAGTGCCGCCCCTCGGCTGGCGATCATCTGGCCGATCTTCACGTACATCGGGCCGAGCTGCTGGAGCATCACCCGGACCCGCGCTGGCGTGCTCAGCCCGGCCAGCTCGTCACTCTCGCGCAGCAGCTTGACGCGGACCCACGTCCGGACCTTCGCCAGCGGCGTGCCTTCGAGCGCGGCGTCCAGGCCGTACCGGTAGACCGTGTCGTAGACCTGCTCCATCCGCAGGTTCTCGAGGATGGCGTTGCGCCGTGGCGTCGGCAGGGCATCCAGGACACGCCAGATGGACTGGCCGCGTTCGGCGGCGTCGACGCTCGGGCGGGTGAGGCCGAGGACCGCGTCGAGCACGGAGGAGAGGATGGTGTACAGGGCGGCCAAGAGCAGCAGCCAGAGGAGCGTCGGATCCGCGACCTCCAGCGTCAGCGGCGAGAAGCGGCCCACCAACCACAGGACGAGTGCGTTGACGACGACGATGAAGAAGCCCGCCGACCAGAGCAGAAGGCGGCCGGTGAGGGCCACGATGATCGGCTTGACGAACGACTCGAAGAGTGCGACCAGGAGGCCTGTGACGACGACCGCCAGCAGGGACTTCGAGGTGATGGTGATGATCGGGACCACGCTCGCCCCGAACGGGAACGGCGAGGCGACCGTGAAGAGCGACAGGAACCAGATAAGAAAGGCGATGAGGAGGGTGTCGATGGCCACGCGGAGCACGAAGAGCCGCCGGTTCATCGATCCCTCCGCTGGCAGGTGGTCAGGCCGAGTATAGGTTCGACGGCCGCTCGCGGTCGAAGCCCGAAGGTCGGAATGACGCGCCGACGCCCTCGTGCGACATCGACGCTACCCTTCGCGTATGACTAGACCCGCTGTCACGCTCACCACCCCGCGAGGCGCCTTGCGCCGCCTGCTCCCCGGCCGGTGGCGGCGTTTCCCGGAGGGCCGTGTGGCGGTCGTCCGCCTGTACGGCCCCATCATCGGCGGCGGCCGGACGACCGACTGGATCGAGCTCCTCCAGCGCGTCCGCGAGTCCAAACATGTTCCGGGCGTCGTCATCGATATCGACTCGCCCGGTGGCTCGGCGACGGCCTCGGACGACCTCTTCCTGGCCGTCGAGCGGCTCGATGCCGTCAAGCCGGTCGTCGCCGCCATCCGTGGGGTCGGAGCGTCGGGCTCGTACCTGGCGGCCGTCGGTGCGCGGCGGATCCTGGCGAATCCGAACGCGGTCGTGGGCTCGATCGGCGTCATCAGCGCCTCGCCGCACGTGCCGCGGCTCCTGGAACGCCTGGGCGTGACCGTGACCGAGACGAAAGCCGGTCGGCTCAAGGGCGCCGGCTCGCCGTGGCGCGACGAATCGGACGACGAGCTGTCCAAGGAGCGCCAGCTCATCGATGCGATCTACGACGCGTTCGTCAGCCGGGTGGCCAAGGCGCGCGGGCTCACGGAGGAGCGCGTTCGCGAGCTGGCTACAGGCGAGGTCTGGCTGGGCACCGAGGCGCTGGCACTCGGACTGGTCGACGAGATCGGCGACACCGAGCGGGCTGTCGAGGTCGTCGCCGAGTTGTCCGGCGTCCCGCCGCGCGGCGCACCGGTCCGCATCCGACAGCCGTTCATGATCCGCCTGGTCGACCGCTTCGCCGACCGGACGGCCGCAGCGATCAGTGATGAGATCGCCGTTCGGATCTGGGACCGCTGGCGGTTGGGCTAGGCGATAGGCAGCGACGCGACGTCGGATGGTCGCCAGCCAGGCCGTCGGGAGGGTTGCCGGTGCGCTGAGTGGCCTGTGGCTGGGCCTGTGCGATCGTCACGGCCTCCGGGCATGGGCTGATGTCCGAGCTGGAGGCTCCGAGTCAGGGTCGGATCAGCCAGGCAGCGTCGCTTGCAGGCCCGCGATCCGAATACCCGCCGGCCAGGACCGTGCTGCCATCGTCGAGGGGCGTGGCGGCGGCGAAGTACGGCGCTCGGCCCAACGAGCCGACGACCGAGGTGAAGGCGTCGGTGGCGGGATCGAAGACCTCAGGCACCGACGCGCCGCCCGCGACGAGTACGTGCCCGTCGGGCAGCAGCACGGAGGCGGAGCGGAGCTTGTAGCGCGCGTGAGCGAGGCGTCCGACTGCGGTGAATTCGTCGGTCGCGGGGTCGTACGTCTCGGCGCTCTCGTAGAGACCCAGATCGTCGCGGGCGTCCGAGCCAGCGATCAGCAGGACGCGGCCGTCGGCCAGCAGGATGGCGTCGTGTTTGTGGCGGGCGATCGTCATCTTGCCAGCCGGCACGAAACGATCGCTGGCCGGGTCGTAGATCTCCGCCGAGCCGTAGATCGTGCGTTGCGCGTGTCGTCCGATATGGCCGCCAGTCACCAGGACCCGGCCATCGCGCAGCCGGGTGGCTGTCATGCCTTCGCGGGGCACCGCCATCGCGCCGGCCGGCGTAAACGCGTGCGTGCGCGGGTCGAACGTCTCGGCCGACGCGAGGACCTCGAAGTCATCCGCTGTCCCGCCGATGAGGACCACGCGTCCGTCGTCGAGAAGGATCGCTTCGTGGTCGGCCCGGGCGACCCGAAGGTGACCGGTCGCCGTGAACGTGCTGGCGAGCGGATCGAAGAGTTCGGCTGTATCGAGGACCTTGCCGTCCGGCCCAAACCCACCCGCGATCAGCACCTGACCGTCAGCCAGAAGGGTCGCAGAGTGGCCGTAGCGCGGCGAGGTCAATCGCGGGCCGGCCTCGAACCGTCCCGTGGCAGGGTCGTAGAGTTCCGTGCTCGCCGGGTCGCCATCCGTGTCGGTGCCGAACCCGCCCGCGATCAGGATCCGCCCGTCGACGAGCCCCGTGGCCGTGTGCGCGGCCCGCGGGACGGTCATGGGCGGCAGCACGAAGATGGAGCTCTCGACCGCGGGCGATCGGACCGAGGCTGACGTGGTAGGCGACGCGACCGAGGCGGGCCTGGCAGTCGGGGTCGACGAGCTCGAGATCGCGAGGCCACCTCCGCAACCCGCCAGACCGGCGCCGAGCATGACGATGAGCATGGGCAGGCGCCTGCGTCGATCCATCTCGATCAGCGATACACCGCTCGACGGCCGTCGGTTCCAGGCCGCGGCCCCGGACGTCGTGGGTGTCGAACCCGGTTCGGCCATTTGCCGCTTTGGACCATGCTCGGTAATGTTGGACCTCCTGGCGGAGTAGCTCAGTGGTAGAGCAGGGGACTCATAAGCCCTTGGCCGGTGGTTCGAATCCGCCCTCCGCTACCAATCCCCAGGCCGTCGGTCGGCTCCGGTGCGATGGCGCCGCTCCGCCGACCGGCCCATGCCGATGCAGCCGATGGTCGTATCGAAGGCTGATATGGAGGTCGGCCTATACTGGCGGCCTGCTCGCCGCACCGGTCAACGGCTGTGGCGCAGCGATATCGAGGCTCGACACCGTTGAACACCCGGTTCCTCCGAAGCGGCATCTTCACCCTCGTCCTGGTGGTGGGTATCGCCGCTGTCCTCTACATGTTCCTCTTCGATCAGCCCAAACCCGCCACCATCCCCTACAGCGGTGGCGCCGAATCATTCCTCGGCTACGTCTCGGAGGGCGCCGTCAAGTCGGTCGAACAATCCGGCAACGCGCTCAAGATCACGCTCGAGGAGAATGACCCCAAGACCAACACGAACAAGGTGGTCTCCAGCCAGGTGCCGGGCCAGCTCGGCCAGGGGTTGCTGGCCGATATCACGGCCGTCTGCGCGCAGGCCGGGTCGAACTGCAACACCGACATGCAGATCAGCGCCAGCGAGCCTGATGGCTCCGGCCAGCTGCTCGGCATCCTGCTCACGACCGCCCTGCCCATCATCGTCATCGGCGCCATCCTCTTCTTCATGCTGCGCCAGGCGCAGGGCACCAACAACCAGGCCATGAGCTTCGGCAAGAGCCGGGCCCGCATGTTCCTGGGCAACAAGACGGTCGTCACCTTCGCCGACGTGGCCGGGGTCGACGAGGCCAAGATGGAGCTCCAGGAGATCGTGGAGTTCCTCAAGTACCCGGAGAAGTTCAACTCGCTCGGGGCACGCATCCCGCGCGGCGTGCTGCTCGTCGGCCCGCCCGGCACGGGCAAGACGCTGCTCGCGCGTGCCGTCGCCGGCGAGGCCGGGGTGCCCTTCTTCAGCATCTCCGGCTCCGAGTTCGTGGAGATGTTCGTCGGCGTCGGCGCCAGCCGCGTGCGCGACCTCTTCGACCAGGCCAAGCGCAACAGCCCGTGCATCGTCTTCGTCGACGAGATCGACGCCGTCGGCCGCCAGCGCGGCGCCGGCCTCGGCGGCTCGCACGACGAGCGCGAGCAGACGCTCAACCAGATCCTGGTCGAGATGGACGGCTTCGACACCAACACCAACGTCATCGTCGTCGCCGCCACCAACCGCCCCGACGTCCTCGACCCGGCGCTCCTGCGGCCCGGCCGCTTCGACCGCCAGGTCATCCTCGACCGGCCCGACATGAAGGGCCGGCTGGAGATCCTCAAGGTCCACGTCAAGGGCAAGCCGCTCGACAAGGCCATCGACCTGCAGCCTACATCGCCAAGCAGCTCGCCGGGCTTCTCCGGCGCGGACCTGGCCAACCTGGTCAACGAGGCCGCCATCCTGGCCGCGCGGCGCAACAAGAAGGTCATCAGCACGCCCGAGTTCAGCGAGGCGCTCGAGCGCGTGGTGGCCGGCCCGGAGCGCAAGAGCCGCGTCATCAGCGACGCCGAGAAGGCAGATCATCGCCTACCACGAGGGCGGCCACGCCGTCGTCCAGCGCATCCTGCCCAAGTGCGATCCGGTGGCCAAGGTCAGCATCATCAGCCGGGGCATGGCCCTCGGCTACACGATGGGCCTGCCGACCGAGGACCGCTACCTCCAGAGCAAGACCGAGTTCGAAGACAAGATCGCGGGCATGCTCGGCGGCAACGCGGCCGAGAAGCTCATCTTCGGCGACACCACGACCGGCGCCTCGAACGACATCGAGAAGGCCACCAACCTCGCCCGGCGGATGGTCACCGAGTTCGGCATGAGCGAGAAGCTCGGCCCGCTGGCGCTTCGGCAAGCGCGAGGAGATGGTCTTCCTCGGTCGCGAGATCGGCGAGCAGCGCAACTACTCCGACGAGGTCGCACGGCAGATCGACGAGGAAGTCCGCACCATCATCGACCGCGGCTACGCCCGGGCGATGGAGGTCCTGACGACCTACCAGGATCGGCTGACGTAGCTGGCCGACCGCCTGATCGCCGAGGAGACGATCGAGACGGAGGCTTTCGAGGAACTCTTCGCCGACTTGCCGGACCCGCGTCGCGAGGAGGGCTCGAGTCCCACGCCGATCCCGCTCAACGGCGCCAGGCCCCACCGGCAGGTGCCTGCGACCGAGGGCGCCGGTCCGTCGGTGCCAACGCCGACGCCGTCGCCGTCGCCGGCCTGACCTACCACCCGACCAGCCGACCGAAGCGGGCCCGCCCCCGGGCCCGCTTCGACGCATGAGGAGGCCCGCACCCCGCGATGCCCGAGACCTTCGACGACCTCGACGCGCACCTCGAGGCGACCGCGGCGACTCGACTCGACGACGTACGTCGAGCTGCTGCGCATCCCGAGCATCTCGGCGTTATCGGAGCATGCCGAGGACTGCCGCCGTGCCGCTGAGTGGATCGCCGAAGCGCTCCGGCGGGCCGGTCTCGAGCACGTCGAGGTTTCGCCGACCGACGGTCAGCCGGTCGTCTACGCCGACTGGCTCCATGCCGATGGCGCCCCGACCGTCATCGTCTACGCCCACTACGACGTACAGCCCGTCGATCCGCTCGAGCTCTGGGACAAACCGCCCTTCGAGCCGGTCATCGAGACGGCCGCGTCTATACGCTCGTGGTGCCGCCGACGACAAGAGCCACGTCGCACTCTGCACCAATACCGCCGCCGCCTGGCTCGCCGTTCGCGGCCGGCTGCCCATCAACCTGCGTGTCGTCTTCGAGGGCGAGGAGGAGTCGGGCTCGGACAACTTCGACCACTGGCTGGCCAGAGAATCGCGAGCGCCTGGCGGCCGACCTGGCCGTCATCAGCGACACCGGCTTCTTCGAGGGCAATCTGCCGGCCATCACCATCGGCCTGCGGGGCATGATGTACGCCCAGGTCGACGTCAGCGGCCCGACCCAGGACCTCCATTCGGGGGGCTACGGCGGGACGGTCCGAACCCGGCCACGGTGCTCTCCGAGATCGTCGCCCAGCTCCACGATGCCGACGGGCGGGTCACGCTGCCCCGGTTCTACGACGACGTTCGTCCGCTCGACGCGCAGGAACGAGCCGAGTTCGCACGCCTGCCCTTCGACGAAGCGGCGTACATGGAGGAGATGGGCGTCGACGCCCTCTTCGGTGAGGCCGGCTACACGACGCTCGAACGACGCGGTGCTCGGCCGACCCTCGATGTCAATGGGCTGTGGGGCGGCTTCCAGGGTGAGGGCGCCAAGACCATCATCCCCGCTACGGCCCACGCCAAGGTCAGCTGCCGGTTGGTACCGGACCAGGATCCGAAGGCGATCTTCGATAGCCTGAGTGAGCGGGTGGCGGACCTGACCCCCGATGGCGTCGCGACCACGGTGACGCTCATCAACACCGGTCACCCGAGCCTGACGCCGATCGACCATCCCGCCACCATCGCCGCCGCCCGATGCCTGGAGGAGGTCTTCGGCCGGGCCCCGCTCTTCGTCCGCGAGGGAGGCTCGATCCCGGTCACGGCCTCCTTCGCCAGCATCCTGGGGCTGCCGGTGACGCTGCTCGGCTTCATGAACCCCGACGTCGAGCGCATTCGCCCAATGAGTTCGTGCGCCTCGACAACTGGGAGGCCGGGCATCGGGCCATGGTCCGCTTCTGGTCCGCCCTGGGGAGCGCTGGCATCTGAGACCGTAGCCTCGGCGCGGGGCTGAGGGAGGTCCCGTGTGCAGAGCGGTGGGGTGTGGGTGGTTCGTCCCAGGGTGACCGGGTGCTACCATCCGCCGCAGGGCAGCTGTCACCCAGGGAGGCGTTCGTGAGCACCACCGAGTCGTCCAGGACGAAGACCGCCGTGGCGGCGCCACACGTCGAGTGGCGCCTCGACACCGATGGCGGGAGCATGCGACCGCGTTCGACGCTGGACGTCCTGGTCAACCTCAACGAGAAGGTCAGCACCGGCGACGTCGGTGAGTATCAGCCGGTCCCGCTCGGCTTCACGCCCATGGACAAGACCATCGGCACCGGCCTGCGAGCCGGCGAGCTGCTGCTCATCGGCGGTGCGCAAGGCACGGGCAAGACGACCATGGCCCTCCAGATGGCGCGCAACATCGCGTCCGGTGGCCAGGCCAACGTGCTCTACATCTGCTTCGAGCACGACGAGGAGTACCTGCTCAACCGCCTCATCGCCATGGAATCCGCGCTCGCGCACCTGCCCCACAAGACCGGCGCCATCAAGATCCAGGACGTCCGCCGCGAGATCCTCGGCAGCTGGGTCGCCGAGGGCGCCGGCGGGCCGCAGCTGGCCGCTAACCCGCGCCTCCGGCCATCGCTCGATCGCATCGCGCGTTACGGCCAGAACCTCTTCCTGATGCGTGGCTCGCAGACGGCGTCGACCGTCGACAACATGCGCAAGCTCGTCGAGCAGCACAAGAAGCTGTCTGGCGACCGCCGCCTCGTCGTCTTCGTCGACTACATGCAGAAGGTGCCGGTCATCCCCGAGCCGCCGACCGAGTCGGAGAAGGTGACCTACGTGGTCAACGGCCTCAAGGATGTGGCGCTCTCGTTGGAGGTCCCGCTGATCAGCATCGTGGCCGCCGACAAGGAGGGCCTCAAGGCCTCGCGCCTGCGCAACCACCACCTGCGCGGCTCGTCGGCCATCAACTACGAGGCCGACATCATCCTCATCCTCAACGAGAAGTACCACATCGTGGCCAAGGTCAACATCGAGTTCAACCCCTACCAGGCGCAGCGGTTCCGCGACTGGGTCGTGGTCTCGGTGGAGAAGAACCGCGGTGGCCAGGACAACGTCGACCTGGAGTTCGAGAAGCACTTCGAGTACTCGTGCTTCGACCCCAACGGTCGGACGGTCCAGGAGAAGCTCATCGAGGAGCGGCTCTACAACGACTGACGGCGATCGTCCCGGGCGCGCTATCGTGACCGGGTGAAGAGCCCCGGCCCCTTCCCGGATGTCGTCGAGATCGTGGTCGAGATCCCGCGCGGCAGCCGCAACAAGGTCGAGTTCGACGAGGAGGCGGGCGTCTTCCGGCTCGATCGGGTGCTCTCCTCGGCAGTCTTCTATAACTTCGACTATGGCTTCATCGACGGCACGCGCGCCGACGACGGCGACCATACCGACGCGCTGCTGCTGGTCGACGAACCGACCTTCACCGGCTGCCACGTCTGGGGCCGACCGATCGGCGGCCTCGAGATGCGCGACGAGAAGGGCTTCGACTTCAAGGTCCTGTGCGTCGCCATCGGCGACCCACACCAGGCCCACGTCACCAGCCTGGCCCAGGTCAGGCCGCATCGCCTGGTCGAGATCGAGCACTTCTTCGATACCTACAAGCTGCTCGAGGAGAAGACGACCGACGTCGTCGGCTGGCGCGAGGTCGAGCATGCGCGTCAGGTCCTCGAGGACGACCGCGCCCGGTGGCGGCTCGAGCACGGGGTCGAGGCCTGAGCGCGTCCGAGCACCTGGCAGCGGACCCGCCGGCCTGGCGGTGTTTCGTCGCCCTGCCGGTGCCGACGGATGTCGCTGCCGAGGTCGACGAACGCCAGGCGTCGCTCCATGATGCGTGGCCGGACGCGCGTTGGGTCCCGCCCGGCGACCTGCACCTGACGCTCGCCTTCATCGGCGCCCTGGTGGTCGACCGGCTGCCCGCCGTCGGGGCCGCCCTGGGCGAGGTCGCGGCCTCCACCGCGCCATTCGAGATCGCGCTGCACGGCGCCAGCGCCTTCGGCGGGCGCGGACGTGCGCGCGTCGCCTGGCTGGGCATCGGTGAGGGCCGGGCAGCCGTGCGCGACCTGGCCGCCGCCATCGGCAGCGCGTTGGCGATGGAGCCGGGAGCCGCGTCACGTCCCCACCTGACCCTGGCGCGTCGGGCGCCGGTCGAGCTCGTGGCGGCGCTGAGCGAGCGGTTCGCGGATGGCCGGCCGACATGGACGGTCGACGAGCTCGTCCTCTACCGCAGCCATCTGGGGCCCCCGCGCTCACGCTATGAGGTCCTGGCTCGCTGGCCGTTCGGCCGGCAGGATGGCTTGCCGCGGCCCGGGCGCGCGGGCTAGATTACGACCCCCACGCTCGAGGCCCAGCCAGCAGCCCGGAGGTCGCGTCCCATGTCAAGGCAGACGAAGTTCGTGCTCGACGAGGACCGCATCCCGCGCGCCTGGTACAACATCGCCGCAGACCTGCCGGTCGCCCCGCCGCCGCCCCTCCATCCGGGCACCGGACAGCCGCTCGGCCCGGATGATCTGGCGCCCATCTTCCCGATGGCCCTCATCGCGCAGGTCGTGAGCACCGAGCGCGAGATCGAGATCCCCGAGCCCGTCCTCGACGCCTACACCCTGTATCGACCGTCGCCGCTCTATCGCGCGCATCGGCTCGAGGCTGCGCTCGATACGCCGGCCCACATCTACTACAAGTACGAGGGCGGCAGCCCGTCCGGTAGCCACAAGCCCAACACGGCTCTGGCCCAGGCGTATTACAACAAGGCCGAGGGCGTGACCAGGCTCGCGACCGAGACCGGAGCAGGCCAATGGGGCAGCGCTCTCGCCTTCGCCGGCGCCGTCTTCGACCTCGAGGTCAAGGTCTTCATGGTCCGCGCCAGCTACGACCAGAAGCCGTATCGCCGCAATCTCATGGAGACGTACGGGGCCCAGATCGTCCCCAGCCCGAGCTCCGATACGGATTACGGCCGCAAGGTCCTGGCCGAGACGCCGGATCACACGGGTTCGCTGGGCATCGCGATCAGCGAGGCCATCGAGGACACCGTGACCCACCCCGGGACGAAGTACTCGCTCGGGTCGGTCTTCGACTTCGTGCTCCTGCACCAGACGGTCATCGGCCAGGAGACGATCCTGCAGATGGAGATGGCCGGCGAGGAGCCGGAGGTCATCATCGGCTGCGCCGGCGGCGGCTCGAACTTCGCCGGGCTGTCCTTCCCCTGGCTCGGCAGGACCTTCCGCGGCGGCGCGACGTACCGCGTCATCGCTGCCGAGCCCGAGGCGGCGCCGAGCCTGACCCGCGGCACCTATGCCTACGACTTCGGCGATACGGCCCAGATGGCGCCGATCGTCAAGATGTACACGCTGGGCCACGACTTCGTGCCCCAGCCGATCCACGCCGGCGGCCTGCGCTACCACGGCATGTCGCCGCTCGTGTCGCTGCTCAAGGAGCACGGCTACATCGAAGCGCGGGCCGTCCACCAGACGGCGACCTTCGAGGCCGGCGTCCGGTTCGCGCGGACGGAGGGCATCCTGCCGGCGCCGGAACCGACGCACGCCATCAAGATCGCCATCGATGAGGCGCTGCGAGCCAAGGCGGAGGGTCGGCCGACGGTCATCCTCTTCAACCTCTGTGGTCATGGCCACTTCGACCTCGGCGCCTATGAGCGTTATCTCGCGGGGACCCTGGAGGACTACGAGTTCCCGGCCGACGCCGTCGCCGCGGCTCTCGAGCGTGTGCCGGTCGTGGGCTGAGTGACGGTGCCGACCGGCGATCCCGACGCGGAGTCAGCCGACGTGCGACCCTAGCGCCGATGCCATCGCTCGCCTGCTGGTCCTGCGGCCGGCGCATCTTCACGACCGTCCAGCTCGACGCGCTCTTCCCCGATGAGCGCCGCTGTCCGCGCTGTGGCGCGCTGCTCAACCAGGAACGGCGCGGCGGCAACCGTCGCGAGATCAACCGCCGGCAGAACCCGCCCGACGATCCGGGCCCGCCCGATGGCGTCGAACGCCGGGCAGGCGATCGTCGCGGCGTGCCGCGCCGGCGACCTGACGGCTGATCGACCTCGTGCGCCGCCCATCGATCGGGGAGATGGGGATCCCATGACCCGGTTGGCCATCCTGGGCTTCGGCCTCATCGGTGGCTCCATCGCGCGTGCGCTGACGGCGCGACGGCCCGGCGAGTGGACGGTCACGGCTTGGAGCAGGAGCACGGCTGGGCCCCGCGCGGCACTGGATGCTGGGCAGGTCGACGCCGTGGCCGATGACCCGACGAGCGCCACCGCCGAGGCCGACCTGACGCTCCTGGCCGCCAGCCCGTCCGCGAACGTGGCGCTCATCGCGCGTGTCGGGCCTTCGATCGCGGCCGCGGGTCGGCCGTTGACTGACGTGACCTCCGTCCAGGTGCCGATGGCGTCCGCTGCCGCAGCAGTCCCAGGATTGCGCTGGGTCGGCGGCCATCCGATGAGCGGCCGCGAGCATGCCGGCTATGCGGCTGCCGACGCTGACCTCTTCGTCGATCGTCCCTGGGTCGTGCTGCCCGGACCGAACGCCACGCCGGCAGACGTCGCGATGGTGGAGCGCCTGGCCGCGGACTGCGGCGCGCGGGCGCTTCGGCTCGAGCCCGACGCCCACGATGCCGCGGTGGCGCTCATCAGCCAGCTGCCGCTGGTCGTCGCCAGCGCCCTCGTCGAGGCGGCCGCCGGCGCGCCGGATTGGCCCCTGGCACGGACGCTGGCCGCCCAGGGTTGGCGCGACACGACCCGCCTGGCGCGCGGCGACCCGGCGCTCGGCGCCGGCATGCTGGCCCTCAATGCCGCCCATGTCGCCGACGCGCTGCGGCGACAGCGCGGCGTTCTGAAGGCCTGGCAGGCGCGACTCGATGCTCTGGCCACGCCGGGCGCCGGACCGGCGGACGTCGACGCACTCCTTGCCGAGCTGGAGCGCATCGCCTCGATCGAGTCGGAGGGGGAGACCAGCGGTGGCTGACGAGCTGATCATGGCCGTCGCCCGGGACCGGTTCCCGGACGACCTCGGCTGGCGCGGTGTCCGCATCGACGGCATCGGGCCCTACTTGGCGGCGATCGCCGAGGCGGCGACCTTCCGGCCCCGTTCCGAGCTCGAGGTCGATCCCGCCTGGAAACAGATCGTGCCCTACCTCGTGCTGCGCGATGGACCGCGGATATTCCTCATGCAGCGCACGCGGGCGGGCGGCGATGCGCGGCTGCACGATCGCTGGTCGATCGGCATCGGGGGCCACGTGGCGTCGGGCGACGGCGACCCGATCGACGGCCTGCGACGCGAGTGGCAGGAGGAGATCGAGGCGGCCTTCGTCCCCGAGTGTCGCCTCGTCGGCCTGCTCAACGACGACGAGACGCCGGTCGGCGCCGTCCATCTGGGGCTCGTCTACGAGGCCGACGCGGCCGGCCGGCCGGTCGCCATCCGTGAGACCGACAAGCTGCGCGGCGCGTTCGCCGGCATCGACGAGGTCGAGGCGCGCCGGGACGACCTCGAATCGTGGAGCGCCTTCGCCCTGGACGGCATCCGGGACCGCGACGTCATCATGGGATAATCGTCGGTAGGGAGCACGACCACCCGTGACCGATCGCATCGCAAGACCCGTCCGTCGCCTGGCGCTCCTGCTCGCCCTGACCGGCCTGCTGCTGCTGACCGCCAGCCAAGCGCGGGGCGCCCAGCCGAAGGTCGTGGTGCTGCCCACGACCGGCGTCGTCGACCAGGTCATGGCCGGCTATCTCGATGACCGCATCCGCGATGCGGCCGCGAGCCGGTGCCACCGCCGTCGTCATCGAGCTCGACACGCCGGGCGGCTCGCTGGACGCCACGCGCGACATCGTGGGCACGCTCCTCGAGGCGCCGCTGCCGGTCACCGTCTGGGTCGCCCCGTCGGGCGCCCATGCTGCCAGCGCCGGCACCTTCATCACCATGGCCGCCAACCTCGCCTACATGGCGCCGGGCACGAACATCGGCGCGGCATCCCCGGTCGGCGGCCAGGGTGAGGACATCGGCGGCACGCTCGGCGAGAAGGTCAAGAACGACGCGGTCAAGTTCATCACCGGCATCGCAGATGCTCGCGGCCGGGCGGTCGAGCCCGCCGTCAAGGCGGTCGTCGATGCGGCCGCCTTCAGCGCCTCCGAGGCGGTCGAGGTCGGCCTCGTCGACGGTATCGCGGCCGATCTGCCGGCGGTGCTGGCGGCGATGGACGGGCAGACCGTCCAGGTCGCGGGCGCCCCGGTCACGGTCGAGACGTCGAACGCGACCGTCGAGGAGGCGTCGATGGGCCCGTTCGAGAGCTTCCTCCACCTGCTGGCCGACCCCAACATCGCGTTCATCCTGTTCATGGTCGGCTTCTATGGCCTTATCTTCGAGCTCCAGAATCCCAACTTCGTGACCGGCACGCTGGGTGCCCTGGCCATCATCCTGGCCTTCATCGGCTTCGGCAGCCTGCCACTCAACGTCGGCGGCCTGCTGCTCATCGGGCTGGCCGGCATCCTCTTCGTCCTCGAGCTGACCGTCACCAGCCACGGGCTGTTGACCATCGGCGGACTCGTCTGCCTGGCCCTCGGTGCGGCAGCGCTGTTCACCGACTCGGGCAGCCCGACGGCGCCCGTGGTCGCGGTCGGCCTGCCGACCATCGTCGCCGTGGTCGCTTCGACGGGCCTGTTCATGGGCCTCGTGGTCATCGTCGCCGTCCGGTCGCGGCGCATGCGCGCGACACCGGGCACGGTCGGAGCAGGCATCGCCGCCGGCACGGTCGGCGAAGTGCGCGATCCCCTGGCACCGATAGGGACCGTCTATGCTGGCGGCGAGGAGTGGAGCGCGCGCGCCGCTGACGAGGCTGCGCTGCAACGCGGGACGCCCGTCCGTGTCGTCCGCCTGGACGGCCTGACCCTTATCGTGGAAGCATCGGACGGCGCCGCCGGCGCCTAGAGAAGGGAGTCCTCATGGAGCCACTCCTCGCGACGGTCATCCTGGTCGCGGTCGGCATCGGGTTCCTGGCCATCTTCTTCTACCTCACCATCCGGATCGTCCAGCAGTACGAGGCGCTGGTCGTCTTCCGGCTGGGCAAGACGAACGACAGCCTCGTCCGCGGCCCTGGCATCAACCTCATCTGGCCGATCATCGACCGGCCCGTGAAGGTCGACCTGCGCGAGTCGTTCATCGAGGTCCCCTCGCAAACGACGATCACCAAGGACAACGCGCCCATCAACATCGACTTCCTGATCTACTGGAAGATCGTCGATCCGCTCAAGAGCCTGGTCAACGTCGTCTACTTCGCTGGCGCCTTGCAGGGCATCGCGACGACCACCCTGCGCGCGGTCATCGGTGACATCGTGCTCGACGATGTGCTCAGCAAGCGCGAGCAGATCAACGAGGTCCTGCGCACCCGGCTCGACGAGTCGACCGAGCGCTGGGGCGGCAAGGTGACGACGGTCGAGATCCGCGAGATCACGCCGCCACGAGATGTCCAGGACGCCATGAACCGGCAGCTCTCGGCGGAGCGCACGCGGCGTGCCGTGATCACCGAGTCGGAGGGTGCCCGGCAGTCGGCCATCAACGTCGCCGAAGGCGAGAAGCAGGCCGCCATCCTGCGCGCCGAGGGCGACCGGCAGTCGGCCATCCTGCGTGCCGAGGGCTTCAGCGAGGCGCTCCAGCGCATCTTCAGCGCCGCCAGCGGGGTCGACGAGAAGACCATGGCCCTGCAGTACCTCGAGGCGCTCAAGGCGATCGGCAGCAGCCCGGCGACGAAATACGTCATCCCCTTCGAGTTCACGCAGCTGCTCCAGCCGCTCGTCGGCTACCTCGCCAAGAGCGCCAACGACGATGGGTCAGCGGCCGCCTGACCGACTGGTACCAATGGGTCCCGGACGCCTGAGCGGGTCGCGCTATCATCGGCCCTACGCCGCCCGCCCGAGCGTCTGATCCCAGCGAGGAAATGGATGTCCGTCAGGATCCTCGTCGTCGACGACGACCCCAATGTGCAACGGTCGCTCTCGTTCACGCTCCAGCAGGAGGGCTACGAGGTCTCCATCGCCGGCGACGGCGCGGAGGCACTGAAGAAGTGGGCTGACGAGTCGCCCGACCTGATGCTGCTCGACGTCGGCCTGCCCAAGATGGATGGCTACCAGGTCGCGACCAAGATCCGCGAGACGGAAGCCGGCGCGACGCACATGCCGATCATCATGCTGACGGCCGATGCCGACGTGGAGGCCAAGGTCAAAGGCCTGCGGGCGGGTGCCGACGACTACCAGGTCAAACCGTTCTTCCCGGCCGAGCTGGTGGCGCGCATCAAGAGCCTGCTGGCCCGCTTCGCGCCCAAGAACCTGGTCGTGGGGCGACCACCCCTGGGCCGCGTCCTGGCGTTCTACGGCGCCAAGGGCGGTGTTGGCACCACCACGCTGGCCATCAACACGGCGGTCGCTCTCCATCGAGAGGTCAACCGCAAGGTCGCCCTGGTCGACGGCAACCTCCAGTTCGGCGATCACCGTGTCTTCCTCGACCTCGGGCTGGATCGCAAGTCGATCGTCGACGTGGTCCAATCCGCGACCATCGACCAGGACCTCGTGCGCAGCTCGATGGTCAAGCATGACTCCGGCATCGACCTCCTCCTGGCGCCGCCATCGCCCGAGTCCGCGGAGCTGGTGAGCATCGACCAGCACCACGTTGCGCGCATCCTCGAACAGCTGCGCACGCTTTACGACTACACCCTGGTCGACATCGACAAGCGCTTCGACGAGACGAACCTCGACACCATCACCGCGGCCGACACGCTCTTCGTGGTCATGACGGCCGACCTGTCATGCCTCAAGAACGTGCGCCTGGTGCTCGAGACGATGACCCAGCTGGGCGTGCCCAGAGGACAAGGTCCAGCTCATCCTCAATCGCTCGAACGCGTTCACAGGCATCGCCGTCAAGGACGCAGAGAACGTGCTCAAACGCAAGATCGAGTTCCAGGTCGTGAACGAATACCGGGCCGCGATCAGCGCCCTCAACAGCGGCGCCCCATTCATGTTCACGAAGCCCGACTCGATCATCGGGCGAGCCGTGGTCGAGATGTCGCGCGCGATCGACCGCCAGTCGTCCGCCGGCGAGGCCCTTCCGCAGCTGGCCGTCGCGACGACCTGATACCCGGTCCTCCTGGGTGACCGGGCAGTCCGCGTGCAGTCCCCGGTGAGGCATCGATGATCGGCAGATGACCGGCGCCGGCTAGCGTCCGCAGCGTGCTTGCCACCCTGATCACGGCGGTCGTCAGCGGGCTTCACGGGGCCCTCATCCGGGTCGAGGTCGACGTCAGCCCCGGCTTGCCGGTCTGTCACATCGTCGGGCTGCCCGACGCCGCGCTGTCCGAGGCGCGGGAGCGCGTCCGCGCGGCCATCAGGAACGCCGGATTTCGATCTACCCGGCCAGCCGGATCACGGTCAATCTGGCACCGGCCGACCGACGCAAGCATGGCGCGGCGTACGACCTGGCCATCGCCGCGGGCATCCTGGTCGCGTCCGACCAGGTCAGGCCGAGCGGGGGATCCGTGGCGCTCCTCGGCGAGCTGTCGCTGGGTGGATCGCTGCAGCCGATCGCCGGGGTGCTACCCATGGTCGCGACGCTCGCTCGAGCCGGGCATCGGCGGATCGGCGTACCGACCGCCAATGCCGCCGAAGCGGCGCTCGTGGCGGATGTCGAGGTCTTCGCGCTCGACGGCCTCGACGATGCCGCCCGGCTGGTGGCCGGGCCGAGGGGCCGGCGGGCTCGGACCGCGACCCGGCGACCACCACGCGTCGTCAGCCGGCCCGGAGCCGACCGTGGCGATCGGAGCGCAAGGATGGCGACCGGAGCCGCGTCAGCGGCCAGCGCGCCTTCGGAAGGCACGGAGCTCGTGGCGAGCGTGCCGGCCGTGGACCTGGCCGAGGTCCGCGGTCAGGCCGTCGCCCGCTGGGCCCTCGAGGTCGCACTCGCTGGCGGGCATGACCTGCTGATGGTCGGGCCGCCAGGTGCCGGCAAGACACTTCTGGCCCGGACCATCCCCGGCCTGCTGCCGCCGCTCGATGACGACGAGGCGCTGGAGGTCGCGGTCATCGCCAGCGTGGCCGGGCTGCTCGCTGCCGGACAGGACCTCGATCGGCGTCGCCCATTCCGGGCCCCGCACCACACTGCAAGCTATGCCGCGCTCGTCGGCGGCGGTCCGCGCCTGGCGCCGGGCGAAGTCAGCCTCGCGCACCGGGGCACCCTCTTCCTGGACGAGCTGGCCGAATTCGACCGCGACGTGCTCGACGCGCTGCGGCAGCCCTTGGAGGAAGGCGAGGTCATCATCGCTCGTGCTGCGGGACACGTCCGCTACCCGGCGCGCATCCAGGTGGTCGCGGCCATGAACCCCTGCCGCTGCGGCTTCCAGGGGGATCGGCTCAGACCGTGCACCTGCCCGGCCGGGGAGGCCGAGCGCTACGTACGACGGGTGAGCGGCCCACTCCTCGATCGACTCGACCTTCGGATCGAGCTCCGGCGCGTACCGCCGAGTGAGCTTGTCTCGATGCAGGAGCCGGAGCCCTCCGTTGTCGTCGCCCCGCGCATCGCCGCTGCCCGCACAGCGGCCCGAGCCCGGAACGGCGGCCGGCTGAACGCCGAGCTCTCGGGATCCGACGTGACCGAAGCGGCCGCACTCGGACCCGCAGCGCGTCAGGCGCTCGCCGACATCGCGGAGGCGCGCGCATGGTCGGCACGGGGCGTGCACCGCGTGCTGCGCATCGCGCGCACCATCGCCGACCTCGGCAACGCGTCGACCGTCGATCCGGCCACCATCCACGCTGCCGCGGGCCTGCGCGACCCGCAGGAGCGGACCCTGGCCGCATGAGCGAGACCCTCGACCTCGAACGCGATGCGTGGCTCGCGTTGGCGTCGGTGCCGGGCGTCGGAGAGCACGCCTTCGCGCGCCTGACGGCAGTCTTCGGCTCTGCCTCCGGTGTCCTCACGGCCGCTCGCGCAGGGACGCTCCGACGTCAGCCTCCGGCCGATGCCGGGGGCCGCCGTCTGCGGAGCAGCGTCGTCGACGGTATCGAGGCGGTGGCTCGACGGCCGGAGGAGCCCGGGGCCGTACTCCGCGCGCACGGCGTCTGGACCGTGACCCCATTCGATGCCGGGTATCCGCCACGCTTCGACGTCCTGCCGGTGCCGCCACCGGTGCTCTATGGCTGGGGTCTGCCGTCTGCTCTGCGTGCCACGCGGTCCGTCGCCATCGTCGGGACGCGCCGGCCGACCGCAGTCGGCCGCAGCTTGGCTGCCCGGCTGGCGCGGCGCTCGGTCGAGCTGGGTGCGACCGTCGTCTCGGGCCTGGCGTTCGGCATCGACGGGGCGGCCCATGCGGCGACGATCGAGGCCGGCGGCCAGACGGTGGCCATCATCGCAGGCGGTCACGCGGAGCCCGGACCGCGCGCCCATCGCCGCCTGGTGTCGGAGATCATCGACGCAGGCGGCGCCGTGATCAGCGAGGTCCCACCGCTGGTGACCCCTGAGAAGGGCAGCTTCCCGCGGCGCAATCGGCTCATCGCCGCCCTGGCCGACGCGACCATCGTCGTCGAGGCGCCGGTGCGCAGCGGCGCCCTCAACACCGCACACCACGCCCTCGAGCAGGGCCGTCCGCTGTTCGTCGCCCCCGGCAGACCCGGTGACCCCAGCGTCGCCGGCTGCCTGCGTCTGCTGCGCGAGACGCCGGCCATCCCACTCGTCGACGACCAGTCGCTGGTCCACGAGCTGCTCGAGATCTTCGCTGCTCAGGCACCGACCACACCACCCGACCGGCTCGCCGAACCCGCATGTGATCGGGCCATGAACCTCGTGCTGGCCGAGCTGGGACCCGTCGAACGCCGCGTGGCTATCGCCGTCATCGCCAGGCCAGGCACCCTCGATGACCTCGTCGACACCACCGGTTTGACGCCTGGAGCGTTGGCTGGCGCTATCAGCCTCCTTCACCTTCGTGGGCTCGTCCGGCTCCACGGCGCATCGGTCTTGCCGACCGGTAGCCTCCTCGATGGCCGGGCCTGACGCGGACGCGCGGTCGGTGGCTCGCGCGGCCGCCGGACCGTCGCGGGCTCCGCCACGGCGCGCGGTCGCAACTTCGACCGAGACCACCCCCGTTTGCCACCTTCGATAACCCTCTGTTAACCTGCGCCGGACACCGAACGGGTCGAGTGATGGAGTCGTCGCCCCAGCGGCGACCCCCGGCCCCGACGAGGAGACCCAGCTATTGCGTGACGCGATCGCCGTCGTCCTCGGGCTGCCCGCCGCCGTGGCGGGCCGACTTGCGCCCTCGGGCCGGCGCAGCTCAGCCCTCCGGATGACCGCTGTGGCCGCCGTCGTCACTCTGTTGACGATCGCGGCCCTCAACACGTCGACCCCTCCGATCACCGCCTTCAAGACGACGCCAGTCGATCCCCATGCCGCCGCACGGATGGCGGCCACGGTCGAGACGGACTTCGGGGTGAACGATCCGGTCGTCATCGATTTCAGCACCGCCATGGACCCCGTCGCGGTCGAGGCGGCCACGACCATCCAGCCGGCCGTCACGACCGAGTCGACCTGGTCGAACGCGGGCAAGACCCTCCAGATCCATCCCCGTGGTAGGTGGGCGCCCGGCCAGTTCTACACGGTCACTGTCGGGACCTCGGCCGTCGACGCCGCTGGCACCGCCCTGACGGCACCACTCCGCGTCATCTTCTTCACCAGGGAGCGCCCGGCAGCGAAGATCGCCGTGACACGCGCGACCGGTAACGCGGCGCACCCGGAGACGGAGATCGCGATCCGCTTCAGCGCGCCTGTCGAGACGGCCGCTGTGGTCAAGGCCTTCAGCGTCGAGCCGCCCGTCGACGGCACGATGACGGCCTCGGCCGAGCCGGGGGAGGGCGGCGCGGACCGCTTCACATGGACGCCCACCGCGCCGCTGGTACCGGGCCGGACGTACGTCTTCCGGCTGGCGGGGACGGTCGCGAACGACGACGGCGTCGCGATCTCCGGGCCGGTCTCCCTGAAGGTCAAGATCGCCGCTCAGCCGCAGGTCGTGCGCAGCCGGCCCGCAGATGGCGGCACCAGGATCGCCCGCGACCAGACCATCAGCGTGCGCTTCTCGGAGCCCATGGATCGGCGCGTCACTCGCGCTGCCGTCCGCATCAGCGGCCTGGACACCGGCAAGGACGCCAAGATCACCTGGCTCGAGAGCGGCCGGGTCATGCTCATCGACCCGAGCAGCGACTTCAAGTACGGGGACAAGGTGACCATCGCGGTCACCGGTGCCGCCCGCTCTGCAGCGGGCGTCTCGACCGCGGAGGCCGCCGACACGGTCGTCTATAAGGCGACCTTCACGGTCGTGCCAAAGCCGGTCGCCAAGGCCAAGGCCGCGCCACGGCGCTCGAGCACCAAGGTCACCAAGCCGTCCAGCTCGGGCGGTGGCACGTCCAGCGCGCCGTGGCTGTCGGTCGAGAGGTACTACATCCAGTTGCTCAACTGCACCCGCACGGGCGGCTGGGTCCAGGCCGATGGTTCCTGCAAGGGCTACGGCAGCGGCACCTACTCGGCGTACGTCAAGCCGCTCTCACTGAGCAGCGGCATCTCGTCAAAGGTCTCGCGCCCATACGCCAAGAAGCTCGCCGTGGGGAACGATTGCAGCCACTTCATCGGCGGTGGTCCCGGCGATCGGCTGAACAGAGCCGGCTACACCAGCTACCGCTGGGCCGAGAACATCGGCTGCCGCTCGGGCAACCCCTACGACGCGGTCCTCGCCTCGCATCGCTTCTTCCAGAGCGAGAAGGACTCCAACGGCGGCCACTGGCGCAACATCAAGGACAGCCGCTTCTCGACGGTCGGCGTCGGCGTCTGGAAGTCGAATGGCGGGGTCCGTCTGGTCATCGACTTCTACCACCCATAGCCGCAGCCCATGACACCGGTGCGGCGATGATCCGCGGCGCGGTCGTGCACATGACCGGCGAGCAGCCCTTCCTCGTCGACCTGGAATCGATGCCGTCGGCGGCCGACGTCGCGCTGGTCTGCACGAACATGCGCAACACGAACGGCAAGCGACCCTCGTTCATCGATGCCATCGACTCGACCTTCATCATCCCCTACGTCCACATCCGCTTCGTCGAGATCCCCATCGAGGCCCTGGGCGACCAGGCCCTCGGCCTGTCGGCGGCCTACGAGCTCGACGGCGATGAGGAGCCCGAGCTGGAGCTCGACGAGGACCTCCTGCGGAGGGTGCGCGAGGCCTGAGCACCGATCGACGAGTGACAGGCGGGCCGCTCGGGCCACGAGCCGGTCGATCGAGCGTGAAGGGACGGCCAAGAGGCCGGTGCTACACTCCCGGCCGATGACGAAGAACCTGGTGATCGTCGAGTCACCGGCCAAGGCGCGCACGATCGAGCGGTATCTCGGCGAGGACTACCGGGTCCTGGCCAGCTATGGCCATGTGCGTGATCTGCCCGAGAATCCCGGCAAGGGCAAGCTCGGCGTGGACGTCGACAACGACTTCGCCCCGCAGTACGAGATCCCCGAATCCAGCCGTCGCCATGTGGCCGACATCACGCGTGCCGCCAAGTCGGCCGACACGGTCTTCCTGGCCACGGACCTCGACCGTGAGGGCGAGGCCATCGCCTGGCATGTCGCCGAAGCCGCCGGCGTGCCGGCCGCCAAGCAGCGACGGGTGACCTTCAGCGAGATCACCGAGGGTGCCATCCGCGAGGCGTTCGCTAACCCGCGCTCGATCGATATCGACCTCGTCGACGCTCAGCAGACCCGGCGCATCGTCGATCGTATGGTCGGCTACACCCTCAGCCCGCTCATCTCGCGCAAGGTCCGCAGCGGCCTGTCGGCCGGCCGCGTGCAGTCCGTCGCGGTGCGCTTGGTCGTCGAGCGCGAACGCGAGATCGAGGCCTTCGCGGCGCGTGAGTACTGGACCCTCCTGGCGGCCCTGGCGACCGCCGACGGCACGATCTTCGAGGCCGACCTCGTCCGCATCGACGGACGATCGCTCGATCGTGGCGGTGTCCTCGATGCCGACGCGGTGGCCGTCGCCGATGAGGCAGCGTCGGCCGCCATCATCGAGGAGCTGGCCGGAGCGACGGCTCGCGTCGACAAGGTTGCCACCCGGCCGCTCCGCCGCAGCCCGGCGGCGCCATTCACGACCAGCACGCTGCAGCAGGAGGCCAGTCGCAAGCTCGGCTTCAGCCCCAAGCGAACGATGTCCATCGCACAGCATCTCTACGAGGGCGTCGAGATCGACGGCGGTCAGGTCGGCCTCATCACCTACATGCGGACCGACTCGACGGCCATCGCCGGTGTCGCCATGGGTGAGGCCCGGGTCGTCATCGGCGAACGCTACGGCGAGAGCTACACGATGCCCAAAGGTCGGGTCTATCGGACGAAGTCGAAGGGCGCCCAGGAGGCCCACGAGTCGATCCGACCGACGAGCTTCGGGCGCGACCCGGAGTCGATGGCCCGCTTCCTCAAGCCGGAGGAGCTGCGCCTCTATCGGCTCATCTGGCAGCGCGCGATCGCCTCGCAGATGGCGGCCAAGGAGATGGAGACGACCAGCGTCGAGCTCGAGGCCGGGCAATTCGGCCTGCGCGCCTCGGTGACCCTGACGCTCTTCGACGGCTTTAGCCGGGTCTACACGGAGGGCCGCGACGACGAGGCCGATGATGGCGACGCCGACGGCGCCCTGCCGCCGCTCGCGGAGGGCGATGAGGCTGGAGTCCAGAGCGTCACCCCAAGCCAGCATTTCACCGAACCGGCACCGAGATTCACCGAGGCGACGCTGATCAAGGCGCTCGAGGAGCATGGCATCGGGCGACCGTCGACCTACGCTGCGACCATCTCGACCATCGTCGACCGCGGCTACGTCGTGGTCCGGGAGCGTCGCCTCTACCCCGAGCTGGTGGCCGGCATCGTGACCGACCTGCTGGTCGAGCATTTCGGCGAGTTCGTCGACGTCGCGTTCACGGCACGGATGGAGGAGCGACTCGACGAGGTCGCGCGCGGCGAGCGCGCCTGGGTGCCCTTGCTGCGGGACTTCTACGAGCCGCTCAAGGCCCTCGTCGACGAGAAGCGCCGTGAGCTCAGGCGCGCCGACTTCACGACGGAGGCGACCGACGAGGTCTGCTCCCTGGGGCATCCCATGGTAATCCGGCTCGGCCGCAACGGCCGTTTCCTGGCCTGCTCGCTGTACCCCGAGCACAAGGAGTCGCGACCGCTGCCGGGCGAGGAGGCGCCCCCGATGGAGGGCGAGGGCGAGACGTGTCCCGAGTGCGGGCAGGGTGTCCTCGCCCAGCGACGCGGTCGCTTCGGACCCTTCCTAAGCTGCTCACGCTATCCGGATTGCGGCTACATCAAGCGCACCGGACCGCCGCCGCCAGAGCAGCTCCCGTTCGAGGTCGTCTGCCCCAAGAACGGCGACGGCCACCTGATCGCCCGCCGCGCGCGCCGGACCGGCAACGTCTTCTTCGGTTGCTCCGCGTACCCGGCCTGCGACTACACCACCAACGACGTGCCGGTGGGCGCCATCCACGATGCCGACGACGGCCCGATCGCGCTACGCGGAGACGCCTGGTTGTGCCTGAAGTGCGGCGCGGCCATCCCCATCCCCGACGCCGCCGACCCGGTCGGCCGACGCTTCACGGGTGGTGCGCCCGACCCAGCCGCGTTGCAGCGCCCGCGTGCGGCGCGCGGTGGCGGGAAAGGCAAGAAGACCCCCTCGCCGCGGCGTAGCGGCGCCCGCAAGCCCGCGGCGCGGCGGTCGACACGCGCGCGAGCCGCCGGCTCGGCGTGACGAGCGCCGACGCGCTCGGACGGTTCCTCGGCGCGCTCCGGGCGCGCGACGCCTCGGAGCACACGCAACGCGCGTATGGCAGCGCCGTGCGCGGCTTCCTGGAGTGGCTCGATGCGCGGCCGGGAGCCGATTGGCGAAGTCCCGGCCGACTCGTGCTGCGCGGCTACCTGGCCGAGATGGACGGTCGTGGCTTGAGTCGGGCGACGATCGCCGCCCGGGTCGCGGCGCTGCGGGCGTTCTACCGTCATGCACGCCGTGAGGGCTGGGTGGAGGGCGATCCCTGGGCCGCCGTTTCGACGCCGCGGCGTTCACGCCGCCTGCCGGCCGTGCTCGAGGTGAGCGAGGTCGAGGACCTCCTCGATGCCATCGGGGCGGTCGCTGAGCCGGGTCGGCGCCGTGACCCGGCGCTGGCCGCGGCCCTCGTGCTGCGGGATCGGGCGCTGCTCGAGACGGCGTACGCCGGTGGCCTTCGCGTCGCCGAGCTGGCCGCCGCGTCGCTGACGTCGCTGGACCTGGCCCACGCCGAGATGCGCGTCATCGGCAAGGGTCGCAAGGAGCGCGTGGTGCTCCTCGGTCGGCCCGCCGCCGACGCGCTCGAAGCCTATCTCGAGGCCGGGCGCCCCCGACTCCGTTCTGCGGCACGCAGCGCATCCGGGGCACGCAGCGCCGACGATGGTGCACTCTTCCTGAACGCCTCGGGCTCTGGCCTGGGCGCCCGCGGCATCCGGTACCGGCTCGACCGCATCGTGCGTGCTGCCGGCCTGCCGGACGGCATCTCGCCCCACACCCTGCGCCATTCGTTCGCCAGCCACCTGCTCGATGGTGGTGCCGACCTGCGGGTCGTCCAGGAGCTGCTCGGACACGCCAGCCTGGGCACGACCCAGGTCTACACCCACGTTTCGACCACGCGCCTCCGATCCGCCTATCGCGCGGCCCATCCTCGGGCCGCCCGCACGAGTCCGCACTCCGCGTGAGCGGCACCGCGCGCACCCTTGCGCGGGCCGGCATGGTCGTCACCTCGGCCTATCTCGCCTCGCGCCTGCTGGGCTGGCTGCGGACGGTCGTCATCAGCTCGATCTATGGCGCCTCGCCCGACCTCGACGCCTATTTCGCCGCCTTTCGGATCCCGGACCTCGTCTTCCAGCTGGTCGCTGCCGGCGCCCTGAGCTCGGCCCTCATCCCGGTCGTGGCCGGGCTCATCGCCAACCAGGAAGAAGCGCGCTCCTGGCGGGTCGTCTCGACCGTCGCCAACCTGATGCTCATCGCGCTGGTCATGCTCTCGGCCCTGATGGCGGTCGGGGCACCCTGGATCGTGCCCGCCATCACGCCCGGTTTCGGGCCGGCCCAGACCGAGCTGACCATCGAGCTGACCCGGATCATGCTGCTGTCGCCGATCCTGCTCGCCATGGGCGCCCTGGCCACGAGCGTGCTCAACGCCCGTGACCGGTTCTCGGTCGCGTCGCTTGCCCCCATCGCCTACAACGTGGTCATCATCGTCTTTGCGGCCCTGCTCGCGCCGATCGTCGGTATCGAGGGCCTGGCCGTCGCGGTCGTCCTTGGGTCGCTCGCGCATCTGGCGATCCAGCTGCCGGCGATCATCCGCATGC
This sequence comes from uncultured Chloroflexia bacterium, assembly GCA_963833535.1. Classification (GTDB taxonomy): domain Bacteria; phylum Chloroflexota; class Limnocylindria; order Limnocylindrales; family CSP1-4; genus CSP1-4. Next base: position 283,274 of record CAWHYC010000003.1, read on the forward strand.
CGGGCTTCAAATTCCAGTTCGTGGCCGATGTGCGGGACCCGGCCACGCGCGAGGCATTCTTCCTGATGGCGCCGCGGGCCCTCGGCCTGGGCGTGACGCAGATCACCTTCCTGGTCAATACCAGCCTGGCATCGACCCTCATCACGGGTTCGATCGTCGCCTACAACGTCGCCTTCACCATCCTGCAGATCCCGCTGGGCGTCATCGGCGTGCCGCTCGGCGTCGTCCTGCTGCCGTCGATGTCACGGGCGATGGCCATCGGCGACAGCGCGCAGTACGCCAAGCTGATCGTGCGCTCGCTGCGTCTGCTGCTCTACGTCATGCTCTTCCTGACGGCGATGACCATCGTGCTCCGGGAGCAGGTCGTGACGCTCCTCTTCGATTACGGCAACTTCAGCGCGTCAGCGGTCGCTCGAACGGCGCAGACGCTCCTCTTCTTCGCCATCGGGCTGGGCGGCCACGCCATGATCGTGGTCCTGGCACGCGCCTTCTATGCCGACAAGGACACGCGCACACCGGTCGTCGCGGCGATCCTCTCCGTGGTCGTCAACGTGACCGTCTCGCTGGCGCTCATCGGCAGCCTGGGTCTGGCCGGGCTGGCGCTGGGCATCGCGGCCGGCGCCTGGTTCGAGGCAAGCCTGCTGGCGCTGCTCCTGTGGCGCCGCACACCGGCGCTGCAGGGCAGCGGCATCGTCCGTGCCAGCGTCCTCTTCGGCGTCGGGGCCGTCCTGGCCGGGGCGGTCGGCGCCGCCGTGGCGTCCGGCACGGGGCTCGTCTTCGGGCCGACCCTCACCGACTCGAAAGTGCTCGTCTTCGTCCAGGCGACCGTCGCCTTCGCCGCTGCCGGTATCGCGTACGTCGCCTACAGCCAGGTCCTTCGACTGCCCGAGTTCCGCGAGACGCTGGCCATCGCCATCTCCGCACTGCGCCGCGACCGCGGCTCGCCGTGATCGACTGGAGCGCGACCGACCGGCCGGTCGATGCCGATGGAGCGGCCGACGACGCACCGCTCGGCACGATCACCGCGTCCGAGCTGGCGACCGACACGGCGGCCTGGGATCGCTTCGTGGCTGGGTCCCCGAACGGCTCGTACATGCAGCTGACCGCCTGGAGCGAGGTCAAGGCGGTCAACGCCTGGCGGACGACCCGGGTCGTGGTCGACGCGCCTGACGGTCTGGTCGGTGCCCAGGTCCTGATGCACGACCTCGGGCGCAGCCCGTGGTCGATCGGCTACGCCCCGCGTGGACCGGTGGCCGAGTCCTCTTGGCCGGCCGGCGTCGCCGCCTGGACGGCCGCGGTCCGCGAGCTCGCAGCGCGTCGACGGCTCAGCCACGTGACCATCGAGCCACAGGTCCCGGCCGGGGAAGGTCTCGAGTCGGCACTCGAGGCCGCGGGCTGGCGCCGCGCACGAACGGTCCAGGATCCCCGCACGCGCATCATCGACCTCGAGCGCCCCGAGGCCGATGTCTGGGCCGACCTGCGCTCGAAGTGGCGCCAGTACGTCAACAAGGCGCGCCGCGACGGCGTCGCCATCGTCGAGGTCGGCGAGGAAGGCATCCCCGACTTCCATCGCATCTATGTCGAGACGGCCAAGCGGGCGGGCTTCGTCCACCGGGCGGAGTCGGCATATCGCGACGTCTACCGCGCCTTCGACGCGCGGCATGGGGCTCGGCTGCTCTTCGCCCGACTGCCGGGCGGCGAGCCGGCTGCTGCGCTCCTGCTCCTCGCCTGCGGGCGCCGGGTGATCGAGCCCTATGGCGGCATGACCGCCGCCGGCGGTGAGGCACGAGCCAACTACCTGCTCAAGTGGGAAGCGATCCGTTCCTCGCGCGAGCGCGGCTTCGGCATCTACGACCTGTGGGGCGTCGCCCACCCGGGCATCGAGCAGTTCAAGGCCGGCTTCGGCGGTCGCGAGCTGCGCTACGTCGGCGCTTGGGAGCTGGTCGTCAACCCGCTCGTTCATGGCGCGGTCGGTGGCGCCCGACGGCTGCGCGTGGCGATGGCGCGGAGGTCGCAGGGCGTGACCGGGGTCCAGCGGGTCGAGGGCGACACGTGAGCCGGGTGACCGAAGCGCTGGGCACGGCACCGCCCGACTGGGACGCCATGACCGTCGACCCGCCCGGCGGGCACCTGCTCCAGGGTTCGGCCTGGGCCGAGCATCGCCGAAGCCAGGGCTGGCGGCCATCCTTCGTGCGCTTCGATGATGGACGCGCCGCGCTGGTCCTGACCCACGCCCGCCGGCCGTTGCCGGGCGTCGTGGCCTACGCACCACGGGGTCCGATCCCGGCCGGCGACCCGCCGGCGGCCGTGGCCGCGCGAGCCGCTGCGCTCGCCGACTGGCTGCGCGGTCGGGGTGCCAGCATCCTGGCCGTCGACCCGGAGCTTGATGCCGACCCCGGCTACGACACCGCCCTCGCGGGAGCCGGCTTCCGACCGACCGAGGAGATCCAGCCCTCACGCCATCGGCTCGTGCTGGCGCTGCCACCTGAGGCTGACGACGCCGCCCTTCTGGCTGGCATGTCGAAGTCGACCCGACAACGCATCCATGCCGCGCAAGAGCGGGGGACGACCGTGCGCCTGGACGGGGAGGGTGCGCACCTGGAGGCCTTCGCTGGCTTCATGGACGCCACCGCGCGGCGCAAGCAGTTCAACTTTGGCTCGGATCGTGGGTTCGCGGGATGGTGGCGACGGATCGTGGGCACCGATCGCTGCCGCTTCCTGGTCGCCGAGCACGACGGGCGGCTGCTCGGCGGCTTGCTCGCCTATCGGCAGGGCGGACATTGGGCCACGGCCTTCTCGGCCGACGACGCCACGTTGCGGCACGAACGGCCCGGCACCATGCACCTGCTGCGCTGGACCGCCATCCGGATGGCGCGCGAGGACGGCGCGCCGTCGATCGATCTGGGCGGTGTCGACGTCCCCGGGGCGCGGCGGCTGCCAACGCCCGGCGAGCCGCAGTGGGGCATGTACGAGCACAAGATCGGGTTCGGTGCGCGCTGGGTCGAGTCCGCTGGCGCGCACGAGATCGTCCTTCGGCCGGGCGTCTACCGGACGGACGTGACGCTGCGCGACCTGCGCCGGCGACTTCGCCAGCTGTCGGTGACGCGATGAGCGGCCGGCTCGCCGATCTCCGCGCCCTCCTCGAGGCGCGCGGGATGCTGGTCGGCGTCGTGCCGCCGGCGCCATCGGCAGGCGTGGGGTCGGATCTCGCGGTCGGCACCGACGACCCCGTCGTCGCTGCCGTGACGCTCGACTCGCGCCGGGTGACGCCGGGTGTCCTGTTCGCGGCTGCGCCTGGTGCGCGCGCGGACGGGCATGCGTTCCTCGACGAGGCTGTCGTGCGTGGGGCCGCCGCCGTCCTGGTCGAGACGTCAGTCGCCGGCCTACCGGTGCCCCAGGTGGTGGTCCACGCCACCCGGCCAGCGGCCGCCCTGGTGGCCGCCTGGTGTGCCGGCTTCCCCAGCCGCCACCTGGGCATCGTCGGTGTCACCGGCACCGATGGCAAGACCACCACGAGCTATCTCGTCCGCGCCGTCCTCGAGGCAGCCGGTCGCCCGACCGGCCTCCTCGGCACGGTCGACGTCATCGTCGGTGGTGTGTCGCTCGGCAACGTCGCCCGGACGACGACGCCCGAGGCGTCAGAGCTCCAGGGATCGCTGGCCTCGATGGTCGATGCCGCCGATGGCTGGGCGGTCGTGGAGGCCAGCTCGCATGGGCTTGCCCAGGACCGTGTCGGCGAGGTGGCCTGGGATGTCGCGGTCCTGACCAACGTGACGGAGGAGCACCTCGAATTCCATCACTCCATCGAGGCCTACCGGGCGGCCAAGCTGCGGCTGTTCGACGCCCTCGCGATCGGCGACGCCAACCCGGAGAAGGGCTTCGGCAAGACCGCGGTCCTGAACCTCGACGACGGCGCCGCCGATGCGTTCGCGACCGCCGCGCGGGCGTCGGGAGCGACGATCGTCGGCTACGGCGAGTCGGCCGCAGCGTCGATCCGGCTGATCGACGTGCGCCAGGACGCACAGCGCCTCCACGTGGGGCTGCACACGCCGCGCTGGCACGGCACGCTCGCGCTCAACCTGGCCGGCAGGTTCAACGCGCACAACGCGGCAGCGGCCGTGGCCGTCGGTGAGGGGCTCGACCTGGAGCCGGCCGCCATCCGAGCGGGCCTGGAAGGCGTCGAGGGCGTGCCCGGCCGGATGGAGCGCATCGATGCCGGGCAACCGTTCGTCGTCGTCGTCGACTATGCGCACACCGCCGATGCGCTGGCCAAGGTCCTCGACGAACTGGCCCCGATCGCCGCGCACGGCGGCGGGGGACTGATCGTGGTCTTCGGCTCGGCCGGCGATCGGGATCGGGTCAAGCGACCGGCCATGGGCCACGTAGCCGGCGTGCGCTGCCGGCTGGTCGTGCTGACTGACGAAGATCCGCGGACCGAGGATCGGACAGCCATCCTCGAGGCCATCGCGGTCGGGGCCGAAGAGGCGGGACGCCGACGCGACCGTGACCTGCTGCTCGTGCCCGACCGACGTGAGGCGATCCGCACGGCCATCGCCGAGGCGCGCCCGGGCGACGTCGTGCTGCTGGCCGGCAAGGGCCACGAGAAGTCGATCGAGATGGCGGACGGTGACATCCCGTGGGCCGAGGCGCTCGAGGCCCGCAGTGCGCTGGCCGAGGCGGGCTGGGACGCCCGGGGATGACGTCCGGCGCGGTAGCCACGAGCGAACCCGCCCGCGTCCGCCTCGCGACGGATACCGATCGGCCGGCGTGGGACGCGCTGATCGCCGCGCGATCGGAGGCGGACCCCCTCCAGGCGTGGGCCTGGGGCGAGGTCACCGGACGTCACGGCGAGCGCCCATTGCGCTTGGTCCAGGAGACCGACGACGGGCTCGTCGGCGTCGCCCAGATCCTGCTGCGAACGACGACCGGCGGCCGCACGGTCGGCTACGTGCCGCACGGCCCGATCTGGCGCCGCGACCGTGCCACCGATCTGCCGCTCCTGCTGGCCGCGATCCGCGATGCGGCCCGAGGCGAGCGCGCCATCGTGGTCAAGGTCGATCCGCGCTCGGTCGCGGATGGCGACGCCCAGACGCTTCGTGCCAGCCTGCATGGGGCGGGCCTGCGCCCCGCACGCTTCGACCTCCAGGCGCCCACGACCCGTATCGTCGACCTGACCGGCGGCCCGGAGGGCGTCTGGGGTCGCTGGGAGCCGGACGCCCGGACGCGGGTGCGCCGCGCGGCCAAGGAAGGGGTCCTCACGGCAATCGATCGGAGCGGCGAGCCGTCCGCCGTCGCCGCCCTGGCCGCGCTCCACGCTGGCACCGCCGAGCGTGCCGACTTCCGGGCCCGATCGGCATCCTTCCTGGGCGATGCCGCGGCCGCCTTCGCGCCATCTGGCGGCTGGCTCGCGATCGAGGCGCGCCTGGATGGCCAGTCAGTGGCGGCGATGGGCTTCCTGCGCGTCGGTGATCGCGCGGCGTACCTGTGGGGTGGTTCGTCACGAGATGCTGCGGCTGAGCGCTCACGCGCCCAGTACGCCGTGCTCGCTGCGGCCATGGAGGCGCTCGCGGCGGCCGGCGCGACGACCCTCGACCTGTGGGGCGTGGTCGAGGTCGACGAGGAGGCGACGCATCCCGATGCTGCCGGTTACAGCCGCTTCAAGCGCAAGTTCGGCGGCCGGCCGCTCCGCCACCCAGGCACGTTCGACCTCGTCGTCGACCCCCTCTGGTTCCGCCTGCGCGACGCCCGCGAGCGACTCCGGGGAGCCTGATCGGGGCGGGCCGCGCTGTGACCCGCGGGGTGCGTCGCCGATCGCGCGGCGAACGATCGTGCACGAGGCCCGCGCTACACTTGCCCCTCCGATGACCACCGAACCTGCCGCGCCGACGACCCCTTCCCGCGCCAAGCGCGTGCCCGCGGTCGCCGTCGACGTGACGCCGCGCGTCATCGACGCACAGGCGCGCAAGCTGGTGAAGACGATCCGCGGGCATTACCCGCAGGCGGACCTGGAGCCGGTCGAGCGGGCCTACCGCTTCGCGGCCGAAGCGCATGCCGGCCAGAAACGAGCCTCGGGCGAGCCGTACATCACGCATCCCATCGCCTCCGCGCAGATCCTGGCCGACCTGGGCATCGACCCGGTCGCGGCCGTGGCAGCGCTGCTCCACGACGTGCCTGAGGACACCGACTTCTCGCTGGCCGACATCGAGGATCGCTTCGGACCTGACGTGGCCCGCCTGGTCGACGGCGTGACCAAGCTCTCCCGGCTCTCGACCCACACGCACGAGGAGCAGCAGGCCGAGAACATCCGCAAGATGTTCCTGGCCATGGCCGAGGACGTCCGGGTCGTCCTCATCAAGCTCGCCGACCGGCTGCACAACATGCGCACGCTGGGAGCCCTGCCACGCGAGAAGCGACAGCGCATCGCCCGTCAGACGGCCGAGATCTACGCCCCGCTCGCTGAGCGCCTGGGCATCTGGCAGATCAAGTGGGAGCTCGAGGACCTGGCCTTCAAGGAGCTCGAGGGCGAGGCCTATCGCCGCCTGGCGGCCCAGCTCGAGACGCGGCGCAAGGCGCGCGAAGCCTATGTCCAGCAGGTCCAAGGCATCCTGGCGGACGCGCTCAAATCCGCCGGCATCGAGGCCGAGCTGTCGGGACGCCCGAAGCACATCAACAGCATCTGGAAGAAGATGCAGCGCAAAGGCGCCGACCTCAACGAGATCTACGACGTCTATGCCCTGCGCGTCCTCGTCGACGAGCTCAAGGACTGCTACGCGGCGTTGGGCGTGGTGCACTCGCTCTGGCGGCCGATCCCGGGGCAGTTCGACGACTACATCGCGATGCCCAAGGGCAACCTCTACCAGAGCCTCCACACCGCGGTCATCGCGCTCGACGGCAAGCCGCTCGAGGTCCAGATCCGGACGCACGCCATGCATCGCGTCTCCGAGGTCGGCATCGCCGCCCACTGGCGCTACAAGGACGGGCCGTCCGGCAAGGGTGACCGCGAGTACGACGCCAAGCTGGCCTGGGTCCGCCAGCTCATGGACTGGCAGCGCGAGATCTCCGATGCCACCGAGTTCGTCGAAGGCCTCAAGCTCGACATCTTCCAGGACCAGGTCTTCGTGTTCACGCCGAAGGGCGCGGTCAAGGACCTGCCGGCCGGCGCGACGCCGTTGGACTTTGCCTACCGCATCCATACCGATGTCGGCCATCGCACGATCGGCGCCAAGGTCAACAACCGCCTGGTACCCCTCGACTATCGGCTGAAGACTGGCGACATCGTCGAGATCGTGACCACCAAGGGCGCCCACGGCCCGTCGCGCGACTGGCTCAAGATCGTGCGCACCAGCCACGCCCGCGAGAAGATCCGCCAATGGTTCAAGCGCCAGGAGCGCGACGAGAACATCGTCCACGGGCGCGAGAACCTCGATCGCGAGCTGCGTCGCCTGGCACGCACGTCGCTCGAGCGCATCGGCGCCGAGAAGATCGGCGAGATGGCCGAGACCTACAAGTTCAGCTCGCTCGACGACTTCTATGCCGCCATCGGCTACGGCGCCATCAGCGCTCAGGCGGTGGTCATGCGCCTGGGCGTCGCGGATGACGCCGACGAGGCGGTCCTGCCCCAGGTGGCGCCGCCGGCGCCCGCCCGGACCGGCGGCGTGCGCGTCAAGGGCGTCGGCGACCTGCTCGTGCGCTTCGCCAAGTGCTGTCACCCCATCCCGGGCGACCCGATCCTGGGCTTCATCACGCGCGGCAAGGGCATCACCGTCCACCTGCGCACCTGCCCCACGGTGATCAACGAGCGCGACGTGAACCGACTCATCGAGGTCGAGTGGGAGGGCGAGGTCCAGCAGACCTATCCCATCGCCATCCGCATCGAGGCCTACGACCGGACCGGCTTGCTGTCCGACATCTCGAACGTCGTCGCCGAGGCCAAGGTCAACATCGTGGCCGCCAACGTGAACACCAACCCCGACCACACCGCCACGGTCGTGGCCACGCTTCAGGTCGCCTCGGTCGCGCAGCTGGCTCGTGTGCTCTCCCGGCTCGAGGGCCTCAAGGACGTCTACTCGGTCCAGCGCGACTTCGGCTAGGCCTGAGAGTGGCTGCCTCGCCGCCGCCGGCCATCGGCCGCCTGCCGCGTCCGATCCGGCGACGTCTGCCGGGCGGCCTGGTGTTGCGGACCGCGACGCCCGCGGACATCGAGTCGCTCGCTGACTTCAACGCGCGCGTCCATGGCGACGAGTCGCACCGGCCTGGCACCTGGGACGAGATCGGCGGCGGTCACCCGGTCTTGACGCTGCGGCACCAGCTGCTCGTCGAAGATCCGGCGACCGGAGCGATCGTCAGCGCCGCCTTCCTGCTGCCGATGCGCTGGCGCCTCGGCTCGGTCGAATTGCCGGTCGCGCAGATCGAAGCCGTGGGGACCGACCCTGCCTATCGGCGTCGAGGTCTGTCGCGACGGTTGATCGACGCGTTACACGCCATGTCGGCCAGCCAGGCCCACGTGCTGACCGGGATCGTCGGCGTGCGCTACCTGTATCGGCGTTTCGGCTACGAGTACGCCGTGGCCTTCGATGGCTTCCGGGATCAGGCCCGGTCTGCGGTGCGAGTCGAGCCTGGAGATGCCATGGAGGTTCGCGCGGCGCGCAGCGACGACGCAGTGGCCCTCGACGCACTGCGGCGGACGTGGACGGATGGGCTTGACCTCGTGCAGGTCGTCGACGCCGAGCGGTTCCGGTTCGATATCGCGGGCCACGTGCCGCGCTCGTTCATGGAGGTCAGCTTCTCGGTCGAGGTCGACGGTCGCGATCGGCCGATCGCCTACGCCCGGGCGCCGACCGGGCCAGACGGCGGCTGGGCGGCGGTCACGGAAGTCGTCCTCGGTCCCGAGTGTCGTGGCAGAGAGTCGACGGTCGTCCGTCGGCTGGCCGCCCACGTGCTCGGTACGGTCGACGCGGCGGCCGAGGCGCCGGTGGCCGGGATCCGCTGGTGGCTCGGTGGCGAGCACCCCGTCTACGACGCCCTGGCGCCCGACCTCGGCCCGCTCGATCCACCGTACGCCTGGTACATCCGAGTCCCCGACGCCGCGGCGCTCCTGCGCGCTCTCGCGCCTGTGCTCGAGGCACGGCTGGCCGCCTCCCAGCTGGCCGGGTACGACGGCACGCTGTCCATCGATCGCTGGGCCGAGACGCTGCGGCTCGACATCTCCGCGGGGCACGTCGTCTCGGTCGCCTCGTCGCCACCTCGGGAGACGGACGGGGAGCGCGGCAACGCCGCCATCCCACCCCTCCTCCTGGCACAGGTCCTGCTCGGTTACCGGACCGTCGAGGAGCTGCGAGCGATGTACCCGGACGTCTGGCGTGCGGACCGCTCGGCCGAGCTGCTCGCGATCCTCTTCCCGCGGCTTCGGGCCTGGCTGCCGACCTTCGGCTGATCGCCCGCGATCATCAAGGTCAGACGGCGTCCGGGCCGATCGACGCCCGAGCCGCGGCCTGCCGCGCGGCGACCTCGAAGGTGTTGTCGCGGTACCAGTGGCGCCCGGCGAGCACCGCCGCGACGGATGCCCACGCGTACAGGGCGACGTAAGTCGGGCCGTGGCGGTCCCATTGCCGAACATGCTCGAGCTCGTGGGCCAGCTCCGCGGCGTCGAGGGCTCGCCAGCACCAGATGTCGCGCCCGATCGTGATGGCGAGCCAGTTCGCGAGCAGGACGCGGCCCCCGATCGGCCGCAGCCAGGGTAGGACGTGGACTCGGTGCATCGGGGTCATGGCGCGATGGTATGGCCGGACCCGTAGGTCGGTCGCATCCTGGGCTGCGCCGGGCTGGTGTTGGCGCAGCGTGAAGCGCACACTGACGCCGCCCTGACGGCGAGTCGCGCCGCGCTCGCGAGTCGGCATCTTGGGGGATTCGATGCGCCCCGATCCGCGAGTCGGTACCGAGCTCGGTCCGTACCGGATCGAGTCCGTCATCGGGCGTGGCGGGATGGGTGTCGTGTATCTGGCCGAGCAGCCCAGCCTCGGTCGCCGGGTCGCCCTCAAGGTCATCGCCCCGGAGTTCAGCGAAGAGCCGAAAGCCAAGGCGCGCTTCCTGCGCGAGTCGCAAATGGCGGCGGCCATCGACCATCCCAACATCCTGCCCATCCACGAGGCCGGCGAGATCGACGGCGTCCTCTTCATCGCCATGCGCTACGTCGAAGGCGAGGATCTCGAGCGGCGGCTGCGCCGGGGGCCGATCGAGCCTCGTGCAGCGGTCGCGATCCTCGGCCAGGTGGCGTCGGCGCTCGACGCGGCGCATGAGGCAGGGCTCGTCCATCGCGACGTCAAGCCCGCCAACGTGCTCATCGCCTCGGGCCAGGGCGCCGATCGCTCGGACCACGCATATCTGACCGACTTCGGCCTGACGAGGCCGTCAGGCTCAGAGACCGGCATGACCCGGGCTGGTGGCTTCGTGGGCACACTCGAATACATCGCGCCGGAGCAGGTCGAGGGCAAGGCCGTCGACGGACAGGCCGATCAGTACGCCCTGGCTGCGATCGCCGTCGCGTGCCTGACCGGGCAGGTCCCGTTTCCGCGCGACAGCGACGTGGCCATCATCAACGCCCACCTCCACGATCCGCCACCATCGATCCACCTACGGGTCACAGGCCTGGCTATCGAGTCCGACCGGGTCATCGCCCGGGGCATGGCCAAGAATCCGGCCGCGCGCTTTCCCGACTGCCGTGCCTTCGTCGAGGACCTGGGCTCGGGCCTCGGGGTTACGGCGACTCAGGCTCGTTCCATCCCGGTGCAGGCTCGGGATCTTAGGCTGCCGCTCCTCGTTGGCGGGCTCGTCGTGGTCGCCCTGCTGGCGGTGATCGGCACCATCATGGCCTCGGGTGGCGTCGTCGCGCCGACTTCGAGCCCGCTCGGCACCCTCGTGGCCGTCTCGCCCTCTGTAGTGGCGTCCCCGACCGAGGACGTCTTCCCGAACGCGGCGGAGGCGGCGCTCCTCGCCCGACTGCCTGACGACATCAAGAAGGCCTGCTCACGCGGGCCGTATCTCGAAGTCAGAGGCGACTTTCCTTACGGCAATGGGACACCGATCGCCAGCCTGACTTGCTCACAGGCGATCACCAGTGGGGCCAACGAGGTCGTGGTCCGCGCCTTTCCCATCCGGACAGGCTCCGCCGGCGCCCTCGGCAGCAGCGGCTTCACGGTCAATTCCGGCATATCTTCTATCGAGGCGCGTCTGAACCTCAATGCTGGCGAGTGCGCCACCTCGGCGCGCGCCGGCGATCGATGGGAGCTGGGCGACGTGGATGCCGGCGGCATGGCCTGCTACGTCGACTCGACCACGGGTGACGCGATCCTCTATTGGTCGTACAAAGACGACGCCGTCCTGGTCAAGGCCACGAACCAGAAGGGCGACTCCAAGGCGCTCTACGGCTTCTTCCAGCAAGTCGCCCGGTTCATCTCCCCGTGACCGCTCGTCCTGACCCGCGCATCGGCACCGAGCTCGGTCCCTATCGGATCGAGTCGGTCATCGGACGTGGTGGCATGGGCGTCGTCTATCTCGCCACGCACTCGGGTCTCGATCGGAAGGTCGCCCTCAAGCTCCTGACGCCCGACTATGCGGATGACGAGGGCTTCCGGGCGCGCTTCCTGCGGGAATCGAAACTTGCCGCCTCGATCGATCACCCGAACATCATCCCGGTCTACGACGCGGGCGAGATCGAGGGCACCTTCTACCTCGCCATGCGCTATGTCGAAGGCGTCGACCTCGAGACACGCCTCCGGTCGGGCCCGTTGGCCTCGCGCGAGACCGTTCACCTCCTCGCCCAGGTGGCTTCGGCACTCGATGCAGCGCACGAGGCCGGTCTCGTCCATCGCGACGTCAAGCCGGCCAACATCCTCATCGCGTCGGGCAAGGGCGTCGACCGGGATGACCATGCCTACCTGACCGACTTCGGCCTGACCAAGCACCGTGGCTCCCAGACCGGCCTCACGCGCGCCGGCGGCTTCATCGGCACGCTCGAGTACATCGCCCCGGAGCAGATCGAGGGCAAGGCCGTCGACGGACGCGCCGACCAGTACGCGCTGGCGGCCATCGCCGTCGCTTGCCTGACGGGCACGCCACCATACCCGCGCGACTCGGACGTGGCCATCATCAACGCCCATCTCCACGACCCACCGCCATCGGTCGCCCTACGGCGGGCTGAGCTCCCGGCCGCAGTCGATGCGGTCATCGCGCGGGGCTTGGCGAAGAAGCCCGAGGACCGCTACCCCGACTGCAAGGCCTTCGTCGATGACCTGCGCGCCTCACTGGGCGTGACCGAGACACAAGATCGGCCGCGACCTGCCGGCGTCCGCGACCGTCGCGTGCCGTTCGTCGTCGGCTCTCTGTTGGTCGTGGCGCTCGTGGGTGTCGCGGGCTTCGGCCTGGCATCCCGAGGCGGGGCCGTTCCAAGCGCCAGCCCTACGGCCGATCTCGCGGTGACGTCGCCCTCAGCATCGGTCGAACCTTCGCCGACCCAGGACGCCTTCCCGAACAGCGACGAGACTGATCTCATCAATCAGTTGCCATTGGGGCTACGGTCCGAGTGCGTACGTGGGTCGTACAAGTCCGTCGATTCATCGTCTTTGTCCTGGATCCCGACATCGAGCGTCGACTGCCCGCTCGCAGCCACCGTCGGGGCCAACGAGATCCTCGTGCGTCGGTTCCGGGGGTTGGGGGGAGACGCGCACGAACTCCTCGACTATCTCGGAGGCTCCGTCCGAGCCAGACTCGGTGACTGCTCCACCTCCACGACGGCTTACGACCGATGGGAGATCGGCGGCGCCGACGTAGGGACGGTCCTCTGCTACACCGAGGGAGCGAGCGGGGACGCCATCCTGTACTGGTCATACGACGGTCGGAACGCGGTCGTGAAGGCAACGAACAAGCGCGGAGACTCGGGCGCCCTGTACGGCTTCTTCGAGCAGTACGCCAGGTTCATGTCACCGTGACCGCCCCCGCATCGACTCGGACGTGGCGACCGCGACACTCCGGACCGCATGCTTCCGACCGTCGCCTCTCGTTACACTCGCACCCATGCCCGCCTATCGCGCCCCACGGGGCACGCGCGACCTGCTGCCGGACGAGCGCCCGACCTGGGAGCGCCTCGAGGCGATCGCCCGCGACCTGAGCCGCCGCTACGGCTACGCGTCGATAGAGACGCCACTCTTCGAGCGCGGCGAGGTCTTCGAGCGTGGCATCGGCGCGGCCACGGATGTCGTCGAGAAGGAGCTCTTCCGGGTCAGCGCCAGCCGGGGCGAGGAAGGGGAGCGCTGGGCCCTCCGCCCGGAGGCGACTGCGGGCATCGTGCGCGCCTACGTCCAGCACGGCCTCCAGACGTGGCCGCAGCCGGTCAAGGTCTCGCTGCTCGGCCCGATGTTCCGCTATGACCGCCCCCAGGCCGGCCGCTTCCGCCAGTTCTGGCAGTGGGATGTGGAGGCCATCGGCGACGCGGGCCCGGCCGTCGATGCCGAGATCATCGAGCTCGGCCATCGCTTCTACCGTGACGCCGGCCTGAGCGACGTCAACGTCCTGCTCAACTCGATCGGCGATCCAGCCTGTCGCCCGGCCTACATCGAGGCGCTGCGCGCCCATTTCGCGCCCCACGAGGCGCTGCTCGTCGGCGTCGAGCGTGAGCGACTCGCCACCAACCCGCTCCGGCTGCTGGATTCCAAGGACCCCGACCTGGCCGATCTCATCGCCGCGGCGCCGACCATCGCCGAGCGGCTGTGCGACGCGTGCCGGACCCACTTCGAGGCGGTCCAGGCCCACCTGGAGGCCTTGGGCATCAGCTACCGCGTGGCGCCACGACTGGTGCGCGGCCTCGATTACTACACGCGGACCGCGTTCGAGTTCTACCGCGAGGGCGCCGAAGGCCAGCAGTCGGCGCTCGCCGGCGGCGGCCGCTATGACGGGCTGGTGGAGCTCCTCGGCGGCAAGCCGACGCCCGGCATCGGCTTCGCCATCGGCCTCGACCGCACCGTCCTCGCACTGGCGGAAGCCGGGGTGTCGCCGGCTGCGACGGACCATGCCACGGTCGTCATCTGCGGCGCCGATCCGGCTGACACCGTCACGCGCCTGCGCATCGCGACTGACCTGCGCGCGGCCGGCCTGTCGGCCCGTGCCGACCTCAACGTGCGCAAGCTCGGCCGTCAGCTCGAGAATGCGGCCCGGGAAGGCGCCCACTTCGCCGTCATCCTCGGCGACGAGCTGGCGCAGGGCCACGTCCAGCTGCGGGACCTGCCCGCAGCCACGCAGAAGGTGGTCAACCTCGACGATCTCGCGCGCGAGCTGACGCGAGCCCACGCCTCGCACCGGCACGGCACGCCGAAGAGCGCGGAGCCGGCCTGATGGGGGAGTGGATCTACTTCATCCGCCGGATCCGCGGGCGCGACTGATCCGCGCCTCCGACCGGACCGTGGACGCCCAACGCGGGCCGGGCGCGGGCCGTGGCGAGGGTGCCCTCTCGCTGGCCGTCGTGGCCGGTGCGCTGTGCATCGCCTTCAGCGGCATCATCGTCGTCCTGGCGGCCGTCTCGCCGTCGACGGCGGCCACGTATCGAGCGGCGTTCGCCATCCCGCCGCTGCTCCTGCTGGCCTGGTGGGAGGAGCGCCGCCAGGGTCCGCGCACGCGCCGTCAGCGAACCCTGGCCTTCGTGGCCGGCATCTTCTTCGCCGCCGACCTGACGTTCTTCCATCACGCCATCCTGTTCGTGGGGGCGGGCCTGGCGACGGTCATCGCCAACTTGCAGGTCCTCGTCGTCGGCGTCATCGCCTGGCTGCTGCTCGGGGAGCGGCCCGGCAACCGCCTGCTCGCCGGTGTGCCCATCGCGCTGCTCGGCGTGGTGCTCATCTCGGGCGCCATCGGCGCTGGCGCCTTCGGAGCCGATCCCGGCAGAGGGGTCGTCTTCGGGCTCGCCGCCGCAGCGCTGCTACGCGGGCTACCTGCTCGTGCTGCGGCGCGGCCAGGATGGCCGCCATGTCGCCGGCCCGATCCTCGACGCGACCATCGCCACGGCCATCTTCGCCGCCCTCGGCGGGATCCTCGTCGGCGATCTCCAGCCACTGCCGGGCTGGCCGGCCATCGGCTGGCTGGCCCTCCTCGCCGTCAGTGCTCAGGTCGCTGGCGGGCTGCTCATCGCGGTCGCGCTGCCGCGGCTGCCGGCCGTCAACACCTCGCTGCTGCTGCTCAGCCAGCCGGTGGCAAGCGTGTTCCTGGCCATGCTCATCGTGGGCGAGGCGCCATCGGCGATCCAGCTGGCGGGCGTGGCGCTCGTGGTCCTGGGCGTGGCCCTCGGGACCGTGCCGCTTCGAAGACGCGCGGCTGGCGCCGAGGGTTCGGCTACGATGGAGGCCCATGCAGACGAGCTTCCGTGACCTGACCTGTGGCGACGCGCGCCCCTCGGATGCTGGCCGCCCCACGAAGCTGGCCGGCTGGGTGCACCGCCGGCGTGACCTTGGGCAGCTCATCTTCCTCGACCTGCGTGACCGCTATGGCATCACCCAGGTCGTGATCGATGCCGCCGACGCCCCGGACGCCCATGCCACGGCCAGCGACGTCCGGACCGAGTTCGTGGTCCAGGTGCGGGGCACGATCGAGCTCCGTCGCGAGGGGACGGAGAATCCGAAGCTGGCCACCGGCGCCGTCGAGCTCCGCGCCGTCGAGGTGACCATCCTCTCGACCGCCAAGACGCCCGCCTTCCCGATCAACGAGCCCGGCCAGGAAGCCGATGAGGCCGTCCGCCTCAAGCATCGCTATCTCGACCTGCGCCGGGCGCCGCTCCTCGAGCGCATGCTCACCCGATCGCGCCTGGTCTCCGAGATCCGCCGCGTCCACGAAGCCGCCGGTTTCGTGGACATCGAGACCCCCATCCTGGTCAAGAGCACGCCGGAAGGCGCCCGCGACTTCATCGTCCCCTCCCGCCTCCAGCCGGGCAGCGTCTACGCCCTGCCCCAGAGCCCACAGCAGCTCAAGCAGCTGCTGATGGTCAGCGGGCTCGATCGCTACTACCAGATCGCGCGCTGCTTCCGCGACGAGGACGGGCGCGGCGACCGGCAGCCGGAGTTCACGCAGCTGGACCTGGAGATGAGCTTCGTCAATGAGGAGGACGTGATGGCCTTCGTCGAGGCCATGGTCATCGACGTCAGCCGCGCCGTGATGCCCGACCGACACATCACCCGGACGCCGTTCCCGCGCTTCACCTACCGCGAGGCGCTCGACCGGTACGGCACGGACAAGCCGGACCTGCGCTTCGGCATGGAGCTGACCGACCTCGGCGAGCACGCCACCGGGAGCGGCTTCCGCGTCTTCGAGGAGACGATCGCGTCCGGTGGCCGGGTCTACGGTCTGGCGGCGCCGGGGCTGGCGACCGCCAGCCGCTCGACCGTCGATGCGCTGACGGAGTCGGCCAGGCTGGCCGGCGGTCGGGGTCTGGCGTCGATCTCGGTCGAGACCGATGGCACGGTCCGTTCGTCTATCGCCAAGTTCCTCGGTGACGATCGCACCGAGGCGATGGCCGTCGCCGCCGGCGCGAACCCGGGCGACCTGGTGCTCATCGTCGCCGACGGAGATGTCGTGGCCCAGGAGGTCCTCGGTCGCCTGCGGGCCGAGCTCGGCGCCGACCTCGGGCTGGCCGACCCAGACGACCTGGCCTACTGCTGGGTCCACCGCTTCCCGATGTACCAGTGGGACACCGAGAACGGGCGCTGGGACGCCACGCACAACCCCTTCAGCGCGCCGATCCCCGAGCACGTCGAGCTGCTCACGACCGCGTCGGGCGACCCGGCGAAGCCCTCGCCGGAGGACCCGGCCGGGCGGGCGCTGGCGCAGCAATACGACATCGTGCTCAACGGCTGGGAGCTGGGTGGCGGCAGCGTGCGCATCCACCAGCGCGAGCTGCTCGAGCGCAGCTTCTCGATGATGGGCCACTCCATCGAGGGCATGCGCGCCAAGTTCGGTGCGCTTCTGGACGCCTTCGAGTACGGCGCACCGCCGCATGGCGGCATCGCGCTGGGCATCGACCGCTGGGCCATGATCTTCAGCCGCCAGACGAACATCCGCGAGGTGATGGCCTTCCCCAAGACGCAGTCCGGCTCCGACCTGATGCTCGAGGCCCCGTCTCCGGCGGAGCCGGAGCAGTGGGCCGAGCTCGGGCTCCGGTTCATGGGCACTGGGGATCGCTGATCCATGGCCAGCCTGTCGCGCGACGACGTCGCGCACGTCGCCCACCTGGCACGCCTCGGCCTGACCGAGGAGGAGCTCTCGCGCCTGGAGGGCCAGCTCAACCACATCCTCGAGCAGTACGCCATCCTGGCCGAGCTCGACACCGAGCACATCGCCCCGACCGCCCAGACGATCGAGCTCGAGAACATCCTGCGCGACGACGTCGTGACGCCGAGCTTGACCGTCGACGAGGCGCTGGCCGGCGCACCGGAGCGCGTCGGCGACCACATCGTGGTGCCGGCGATCATCGATCAAGGCGCCTGATGTCGGATGCCGATGAGCCTGACCCGCCTCCGCGCCCATGAGATGGCGTCGCTGCTGCGCGCGGGCGAGACCACCGCACGCGAGATCCTCGACGCCTCGATCACCCGCATCCGCGCCACCGACCATGGCCTGCACGCGTGGGTCTCGCTCGACGACGACCGAGCGGCCGATGCTGCCGATGCCGCCGACCGCCGCCTGCAGGCGGCTCGCGGGGCAGGGGAGGCGGCCGTCGCGGACCTGCCATCGCTGCTCGGGATCCCGGTCGCGCTCAAGGATCTCGTGGTCACCAACGGCCGGCCGTCGACCGCCGGCAGCCGCATCCTCGAGGGCTTCGTCGGCCCCTACGACGCCCACATCGCGCAGCGTCTGGACGAGGCCGGCGCCGTCATCCCGGGCAAGACGAACATGGACGAGTTCGCCATGGGCTCCTCGACCGAGCACTCGGCCTGGGGTCCGACATCCAACCCCTGGGATCTCGAGCGCGTCCCTGGCGGCTCCAGCGGTGGTTCGGCGGCAGCCGTGGCCGCCCACCACGTCCCGCTCGGCATCGGCACCGACACGGGCGGCTCGATCCGCCAGCCGGCGGCCCTGTGCGGCGTCGTCGGCCTGAAGCCGACCTATGGTCGCGTCAGCCGTTACGGCATCATCGCCTTCGCCTCTTCGCTCGACCAGATCGGGCCCTTCGGGCGTGACGTGCAAGACGCCGCCACGCTCCTCCAGGCGGTCGCCGGGCGTGACGAGCGCGACTCCACGTCTGCCCCGCAGCCGGTGCCGGACTGGTCGACGGAGCTCAGCGCGAGCGACGACCAGGCCGCCAGCTGGCTGAGCGGCATGCGCCTCGGGCTGCCGCGCCAGTATTTCGTGCGCGGCATGGAGCCTGGCGTCGAAGAACGCGTGCGGGATGCGGTGGCGGCGCTCGAATCGGCCGGCGCCTCGGTCGTCGAGGTCGACCTGCCGCACACCGACTACGGCCTGGCGACCTATTACATCATCGCGCCAGCCGAGGCGTCGGCCAACCTGGCGCGCTACGACGGCATCCGCTACGGGCTGAGCGAGCACGACGGCGATGTCCTCGGCAACTACCTGGCGACCCGTGGCCGCGGCTTCGGCGCCGAGGTCAAGCGCCGCATCATGCTCGGGACCTACGCCCTCTCGGCCGGCTACTACGACGCCTTCTATCTCAAGGCACAGAAGGTGCGCACGCTCATCAAGGCCGACTTCGATGCCGCCTTCGGCTGGGTCGATGCGCTGGTCGCGCCGACCAGCCCGACGGTCGCCTTCCCGCTCGGCGCCCGGCTCGCCGACCCCGTCTCGATGTACCTCTCGGATGCCTGCACGCTGCCGGTCAACATCGCCGGCCTGCCCGGTCTCTCCGTGCCGTGTGGGCTGTCGGATGGGCTGCCGGTCGGGCTCCAGTTCATCGGCCGCGCCTGGGATGAGGGCGGCCTCTTCCGCCTTGGGCGGGCATATGAGGCGATCACGGCGACCGACGGCTGGCGCCATCTCGAGCCGCACGACCTGGCCACGCTCGAGGATCCGGGCACGCCGACGCCGTCGGAGCGCATGGCCGCCGTCGAGGCGCACTGATGCACCGGCGCTGCCCGACGCGATGGCCCCTTTCCTGCAGCCATTCGGCCCTAGCGCGCGGTGCCGCCGGCCCGCGACCATGTTGACCAAGGAGGTTCCACCATGCTCCGTCGTTTCCTGATGGTCGGGGTCAGCCTCGGTGCTGCCCTGACGGCCACCTATCTCGTCGCCGTACGGCCGCTCTGGCGACATTGGGGCGTCGATCCGGCCGAGGCCGAACGGGCGCTCCCCGGCGATGACCTCGTGCCAGAGCCGACCGCCACGGACACCCGCGGCCTGACCGTCGCTGCACCACCGTCCGCGGTCTGGCCGTGGCTCGTCCAGATGGGCTTCGGTCGCGCCGGCTGGTACAGCTATGACGCGATCGACATGGCGAACAAGAGCGCCTGGGAGATCCACCCGGAGTGGCAGTCGCTCGTCGTCGGCGACAAGCTCCCGACCGACCCGCGTGGCGGCTTCCTGGTCAAGCACGTCGATGCGGAGAAGGCGCTCGTCCTCTTCTACGACACCGCCCTGATGAAGGAGCAGATGGCCTCGGCCGCTGAGGCCGGCGTTCCGGTCGCACCGCCGAATCTGCGCGTCACCGGCAGGGCCATGGGGTCCATGACACCGCCGGAGTTCTCGATCAGCTGGGCCTTCGTGCTCGAGCCGACCGTCGATGGCGGCACGCGCTTGATCGAGCGTTTCCGCTTGTCGGGCGAGATGACCGGCCGAGCCGCCGCCATCTCCGGCCGGATGCTGGGCCTGGGCATCTTCACCATGGCACGCAAGCAGATGCTGGGCATCCAGGTCCGTGCCGAGCGCGTAGCGCGCGAGTCGACGGTGTTGAGCTCGTTCGCGACGACGATCGGTCACCCTGCGACCAGCAAGCAGCCCGTCGAGCCCGAGATCCGGGTGCGGGTCAAGGTCCAGGATCTCGCCTCCGAGCCGGAGCACACGACGCAGGGGACGAACGAGGTCGAGCCCGTCAAGGCCTGATCCCGGCCATCAGCGCCGCTCCATCGGTCCCGCCGGCCCCCTGACCGGCGGGACACGATCACTCAGCGAACCCCGTTCGGGCATAGGTCCGACCTACCAACACGGCTGGTACTGCGGAGATCGGCACTCCGATCTACCAGTGTGAGTAGTGCATCGGTCTCGCGGGCTCCCCGAAGGCGGCAGCCTGAGCGTGGAAGGCGGCTACCAGTCCGGGCAGCTGGCCGGCACGCGCACGGAGTACCAGTGCCATTGGTAGACCGGCCGATCCATAGCCGGCTAGCCGCCTGATCGGCAGACTCGACCGTCGTTGGCCCTGATCGGCAGACTCGACCGTCGTTGGCCCTGATGGCCGACGAGCCGTTCCACGCTCGTATACTCGTTGCCACACGAGCGCTCCCCCGTCGAGGCCTCAATGACCACCGAGACCAGCCCAGCCACCCCGTCGCCGCCCGAGGCCGTCGCGCCGAGCCGGCTCGCGCAGCGCGTTCGGGCGGTGCCGCCGTCAGGCATCCGCAAGTTCTTCGATGTCATCGCGACGATGCCCGACGTCATCTCGCTGGGCGTCGGTGAGCCCGACTTCACGACGCCGCCACAGATCATCGAGGAGGGCGTCCGCTCGCTGCGCTCGGGACGGACGCACTACACCTCGAACTTCGGGACCATCGAGCTGCGACGTGCCCTGGCCACGCATCTCGAGAAGCTCTACGGCGTCGATTATGACCCGACCGGCGAGCTGCTCATCACCGTCGGTGCCTCCGAGGCCGTGGCTGTCACCATGGCCGCCATCGTCGACCCGGGCGACGAGGTCATCCTCCACGAGCCCTCGTACGTGGCGTACGTGCCGGCCATCCTCTTCAATGGCGGCACGCCGGTCCTGGTGCCGACGTACGGCGAGACCGACTTCGAGCTCGATCCGGCCGCGGTCGAGGCCGCCATCACACCGCGCACGAAGGTCATCTTCCTGGGCTACCCGTGCAACCCGACCGGCGCCGTGCTCCCGGAGACGACGGTGCGCGCGATCGCCGACATCGCCGCGCGCCACGACCTCATCGTCGTCAGCGACGAGATCTACGACCGCCTCGTCTACGGCGGCCATCGCCATCGTGCCTTCAGCTCGTTGCCGGGCGCGCGCGATCGGACGGTCCTCCTGGGTGGCTTCTCGAAGGCTTACGCCATGACCGGCTGGCGCGTCGGCTGGGTGGCGGCACCGCACGACCTCCTGGAGGGCATCGTCAAGGTCCACCAGTACCAGATCATGTCGGCGCCCACGACCGCCCAGGACGCGGCCCTGGTGGCCCTGACCGGCGCCGACACGGACGTCGCCCGGATGGTCGAGGAGTACGACCGGCGTCGGCGGATGTTCGTCGAAGGGCTCATCCGCATCGGCCTGCCGACGTTCGAGCCACGTGGCGCGTTCTACGCCTTCCCCGACGTCTCCGGCTTCGGGCTGTCGAGTCAGGTCTTCAGCGAGCGGCTCCTCTTCGAGCAGCAGGTCGCGGTCGTGCCCGGCGATGCCTTCGGGCCGTCCGGTGAGGGCTATGTACGCGCCTGCTACGCGACGAGCTATGAGCAGCTCGAAGAAGCGCTGGTGCGCATCGAACGGTTGCTCGAGGCGCTCGGCGGGCCGCCCGACCCGACGCTCGAGCTGGCCTGAAGCCGGGCATGCCCAGCGATCACGCCTCGAGCGAGGACTACGAGGCGGTCATCGGCATCGAGATCCACGTCCAGCTCAGGACCGCATCGAAGATGTTCTGCGGCTGCTCGACCGACATCGCCGAGGCGCCCCCGAACTCGGTGACCTGTCCCGTCTGCCTCGGGTTGCCGGGAGCCATGCCGGTCATCAACCGGCGGGCGGTCGAGCACGTCCTGGCGACCGGCCAGGCGATCGGCGCGACCACGCCGGAGTTCACGCGCTGGGATCGCAAGAACTACTTCTATCCCGACCTGCCCAAGGGTTACCAGATCAGCCAGTTCGACCTGCCCCTTGCGTCGTCGGGCTCGCTGGCCTTCGAGACGTCCGATGGACCGGCCTCCGTCAACATCCGCCGGGCGCATCTCGAAGAGGACACCGCTCGTCTCATCCACGCCACCGACGAGGCCGGCCGGCGCGTCTCGCTGGTCGACTTCAATCGCTCCGGGATGCCGCTCATGGAGATCGTCACCGAACCGGATCTGCGGACGGCCGAGCAGGCCCGCCGGTACGCGGAGGA
The DNA here is from genome assembly GCA_963833535.1 of uncultured Chloroflexia bacterium. Classification (GTDB taxonomy): domain Bacteria; phylum Chloroflexota; class Limnocylindria; order Limnocylindrales; family CSP1-4; genus CSP1-4. The sequence goes on from CAWHYC010000003.1 coordinate 305,566, forward strand.
GCTGCGTGCCGTGCTGGTCGCGATCGGCGCCAGCGATGCCGCGATGGAGGAGGGGCAGATGCGCGTCGAGGCGAACGTCTCGCTTCGGCCGCTCGGCCGGGACGCGTTCGGGACGCGCGTCGAGGTCAAGAACATGAACTCGTTCCGGTCGGTCGAGCGGGCCATCGCCTTCGAGATCGAGCGGCAGGCGCTCGCCCTGGACGCCGGCGAGACGATCAGCCAGGAGACGCGCGGCTGGGACGACGATCGTGGCCTGACGTACACGATGCGGTCAAAGGAGGACTCGCACGACTATCGCTACTTCCCGGAGCCCGACCTGCCGCCGCTGCGCGCGGATCCAGCCTGGCTGGCCGCCATCGGTGCCGCCCTGCCGGAGCTGCCTGCGGCTCGGCGCGCACGCTACCGCGAGACATATGGCCTGACGCCCTACGACGCCGCCGTGCTGGTCGCCGACGCTGGCGCCTCGGCCGTCTTCGAGGCGGCCATCGACGCCGAGCCGAGCGTGGCGCCGAAAGTCGTCGCGAACTGGGTCACCGGGGAGTACCTCCGCCTGGCCAAGCTGTCCGGACCCGACGCCGACGCCGGTCCGGGGCTGCTCGTCGATGGCACCGAGCTCGGCCACCTCCTCCGGATGGTGGCCGATGGCGGGCTCTCGACGACGAACGCCAAGCAGGTCTTCGAACGCCATGCCACGACCGGGGAGTCCGTCGCCGACATCGTGGACGACCTCGGGCTCCGGCAGATCGACGATCGCGAGGCGCTGGCCGCCGTCGTCGACGACGTCCTGGCCGCCAATCCAGCGGCCGTCGCCGATATCCGTGCGGGCAAGGGCCAGGCGACCGGCTTCATCGTCGGGCAGGTCATGAAGGCGACGCGTGGCCAGGCGCAGCCGGGCACCGTGCAGGCCATCGTGCGCGAGCGCCTCGGCCTCGATTGACCGCGCCGCACGAGCGATGAGTCAGGATCTGGCCGGCCCCTTCAGCACATTGCTCATCGGCCTCGGCGTCGTCCTCGTCGCCCTTGGCCTGTGGCGAGCCCGTGGACCGTATCTGCGCTCCCAGGAGCTCCGCGCTCACCTCGCCAACCTTGATCGCTACGAATCGTGGCGTGGCAACCGCCCGGAGCTGCCCGAGCGCGGCCCAGACAGCGGCACGCTGATGCTGTTCGAACTGCGTCGCCAGGTCCGGCTGTGGCTGGCCGTGTTGGGTATCGGCGTGCTCCTGATCGTGCTCGGCTTCTGGCTGCGCTGACCCTGTCTCCGCCCGCTCAAGGGCGGATCGGCGGATCAGCGGATCAGCGGTCACGCAGCTTGCGGTGGTCGATCGCCGTGCAGCGATCCATGACGACGGACAGGCCCGCCTCCGACGCGATCCGCGCCGACTCCCAGTTCACGACCCCGAGCTGGAGCCACAAGGCCCGGCAACCCGTAGCCACCGCAGCCTCCGCGATCGGCACCGTCAGCTCGGAGCGGCGGAAGACGTCGACGATGTCGAACGGGCCGCTGGCGGCGACGGCCTCCTCGAGCGTCCCAAAGGCCGGGATCCCGAGCACGTCGCGGACGTTGGGATTGATCGGCACGCACTCGTAGCCCTGCGTCTGGAGATAGCGCATCACGGAGTGCGAGGGTCGATATGGGTCCGGCGAGGCGCCGACGACGGCGATGCGTCGGGCGCTGCGCAGCAGGTCGAGCGCGTCAGCTTCGTCGAGCACCGGGGTCGGGCCCGTGCCCTCCTCGAGGTCCAGGATGTCGCGGGCGCGCGCCCGCTCGTCAGCGGTCATCGGGGTCATCATGTCACGCCCGGCAACGTTGACACAGGCACGTGTCCGTCCTTCATACTGCGCCCACTGGGCGAGCCCCGGATCGGGACGATCGCCCGTGGAGTGCGTCGCCGAGGAGAGGCGCCGCAAACTCGATCAGAAGGACGACCGACGCGGCCCATCACGGCCGTCGCGGAGGACATGGAGGAGGATCGCAGTTGCTCGACAGACGTTCCCTGGCCGCCTTGCTTGCGGCTGGGCTCATGGTCGCCGCGTGTAACACCGGCGGCACGGCTACAGAGTCCCCATCAGCCGCGGCTCCGACGACGGCCGCATCGGAAGCGGCCAGCCCCGCGGCGAGCGAGGCGGCAAGCCCGTCCGCCAGCACCGCGCCGACGGGTTTCGCGGCCTGCGGCAACGAGAAGAACGGCGACGGCCCCAAGATCGGCGGCGTCACGGACGTCGGCCAGCTCGAGGACAAGTCGTTCAATGAAGCTGGCTGGTGCGGCACCCTGAAGGGCGCCACCGCGGTCAACGGCACGGCGGCCGTCATCGTCACCAAGCAGCAGCAGGACTACGCCGCCAACATCCAGACCTTCATCGACCAGGGCTTCGATACCATCGTCACCTACGGCTTCGCCCTCGGGACCGAGACGACGAAGGCGGCCAAGGAGAACCCGGGCATCAAGTTCGTCGGCATCGACCAGTTCATCTGCGTCGACGAGAAGGGCGACTTCGACGGCCGGGGCGTCTGCAAGGGCGACGCGAGCAAGCTCCTACCCAACTACCAGGGTCTGAACTTCGCCGAGAATCAGGCCGGCTACCTGGCCGGCATCGTGGCCGGCAGCATCACCAAGAGCAACAAGATCGGGACCATCGGCGGCATCAAGACCGTCCCGCCCATTCCCCAGTACATGGGCGGCTACTGCAACGGCGCCCTCGCCGCCAACCCGAACATGAAGGCCGAGGACTGCCTGACACAGTTCGTCTCGACCGACATCACCAAGGCCTTCAACCTGCCGGACGTCGGCCGGACGATCGCTAACCAGATGATCGACGCCGGCGCTGACGTCATCTTCCAGGTCGCCGGCGGCTCCGGCCAGGGCGCTCTCGAGGCGGTCTGCGCCAAGAACCTCTACGGCATCGGTGTCGACGTGGACCAGTTCCTGTCCTCGCCGAGTGTCTCGAAGTGCATCGTCACGAGCGCCGAGAAGAAGCTCGTCGACTCGACGGCGTCGGCGATCCAGGGCATCGCGGCCGGGACGAACCCCGGCGGCAACGTCTTCCTGAACGCTTCGTCGACCCCGCCCGGGATCGGCCTCTCGCCGTTCCACGATTCCGCGAGCCTCATCACGCCCGAGATCCAGGCCAAGATCGACAAGGCCTTCAACGACATGAAGGCCGGCACGCTCGATCCCTGCAAGGGTCCCGGCGTGTGCTTCTTCGACCCGGACAAGTAGGTTGAAGGGGATGGCGTCGGCTTCGGTCGACGCCATCCCGCTCCGAACAGAGAGTCGGGGCGGACACCAGGACGGATCCGCACCGCACTCGATATCGACCGTTCCGATGCCCGGAGCACGTCAGCAGTGAGCGTTGACCAGAACGGGACCCAGCAGGTCTCGGCGACCGAGCACATCACGGCCCCTGCCCTCGAGATGCGCGGCATCACGAAGCGCTACCCCGGGGTCGTGGCCAACGATGGCATCGACCTCTCCGTGCATCCCGGCGAGATCCACGCCCTGCTGGGCGAGAACGGCGCCGGCAAGTCGACGCTCATGAACATCCTCTACGGATTGGCGGCGCCCGACGAGGGCGAGATCCTGCTGGATGGCAACGACGGTCGAGATCCGCGAGCCGTCCGACGCGATCGCCCGGGGCATCAGCATGGTCCACCAGCACTTCATGCTCGTGCCCGTGCTGACCGTCGCGGAGAACATCCTCCTCGGGGCCGAGACGATGGCCAACCCAGTCTTCCTCGACCGCGCCGAGGCACGCCGGCGGATCCGTGAGCTGGGCACGCGGTTCGGCTTCGAGATCGACCCCGACGCCAGGGTCGAGAGCCTGTCGGTCGGCTGGCAACAGCGGGTCGAGATCCTCAAGGCACTCTACCGGGAAGCCCGCATCCTCGTTCTCGACGAGCCGACGGCCGTGCTGACGCCCCAGGAGACGAAGGAGATCTTCGTCGTCCTTCGACGGCTCGCAGCCGAGGGTCACAGCATCATCTTCATCAGCCACAAGCTGTACGAGGTCCTCGAGATCGCCGACCGGATCACGGTCCTCCGGCGCGGTCGCGTCGTCGGCAGCCGGCTGCCCGGCGAGACGGACGAGGAAGACCTGGCGGCCCTGATGGTCGGTCGAGACGTCCAGCTGGTGGTCGACCGCGGCGAGTCGCACCCAACGGAGCCGGCCCTCCACGTCGACGCCCTGTCGGTCAAGGGTGACCGGGGCGGCACGGCCGTGGACAACGTCGGCTTCGACGTCCGTGCGGGCGAGATCCTGGGCATCGCCGGCGTCGCCGGTAACGGCCAGGAGGAGCTCGTCGAGGCCATCACCGGCCTTCGGAAGCCAGCGGCCGGCACGATCACCCTCGCGGGTCGCGACATCACCAACGCATCGACGCGACACACGAGCGACGCCGGCCTCGCGTACGTGCCGGGTGACCGGCAGCGCTTCGGCCTCGTGCTGAGCTTCCCGCTGGCCGACAACCTCGTCCTGACGAGCTACCACCGAAAGCCCTTCGCTCGCGGTCTGCGGCGTGATGACGCAGCCATCGAAGGGGCGGCGGAGGGGCTCATCGAGCGCTACGACGTGCGCACGCCGTCCGCGGACGTGGCGGCTTCGACGCTGTCGGGCGGCAACCAGCAGAAGGTCGTCATCGCCCGAGAGTTCAGCCGCGATCTCGTCGCCCTTGTCCTCGACCAGCCGACGCGTGGCCTCGATGTCGGCAGTATCGAGTTCATCCACAAGCAGATCATCGCCAAGCGAGACGCCGGCACCGCCGTGCTGCTCGTGTCGGCAGAGCTCGACGAGGTCCTCGAGTTGTCCGATCGCATCGCGGTCATGTACCGCGGCCGCATCGTCGCGGTGATGGATGGTCCGACCGCCGATCGCGAGACGGTCGGCCTCCTGATGGCGACGGGCGGGCGTGAACCGGCTGGACCCCAGGCGCCCGCCGAGGGCGCGGCGTGAGCGGTCCCTCGGCATCGGCCGCCGCCCCCACCGAGGCCCCTGCTGCCCCGACACGCCGGCCGCCTGGTCGGGTGGCGACGATCTGGGCGCTCATCTCCGTGCCGCTGACGGCGGTCATCCTCGGCCTCGTCGTGGGCGGCCTCATCATCATCGCCAGCACGTGGGTCGCGACGCAGGTCTTCGACGTGACCCTGCCCTTCGTCGCCTATGGGGCGATGCTCGAGGGTGGCCTTGGCAGCACCACGGGCATCGCCAGCGCGCTCGTCCAGACCGCCCCGCTCCTCCTGACCGGCCTGGCGGTCGGGATCTGCTTCAAGGCCGGCCTCTTCAACATCGGGGCGCAGGGCCAGTTCGCCTTCGGCGCACTCGGTGCTGCGGCGGTCGGGGCAGCGCTGGCGGAGTCGAATGCGGCCCTGGCGATCCCGCTCGCGATCATGGCGGGCGTCGTGCTCGGCGCGGCGTGGGGCTTCATCCCCGGGTTCCTGAAGGCGGTCACGGGCGCGCACGAGGTCGTGACCACGATCATGCTCAACTTCATCGCCGCCACCATCATCGGCACGCTGGTGGTCGGGCCGCTGCTCGGTCCGGGCGTCGCATCGAATACGGCTGACGTCGGCGCCGCGGCGCTGCCGATCGTCTTCGGGCGCAACCTGCACCTCGGCGTGCTCATCGCCTTCGCCTTCGTGCCCATCGTCTACTGGTTGCTGTGGAAGACGACCATCGGCTTCGAGGTCAGGACGGTCGGCGCCAGTCCGACGGCCGCGCGCTATGCCGGCATGCGGCCGGGGCGCGTGATGATCGTGACCATGACCAGCGCCGGAGCGATGGCCGGGCTGGCCGGCGCCGGCGAGATCCTGGGCATCAGCCACAGCATGAGCGCCTCGTTCGGCGGCTCCATCGGCTTCGACGCCATCGCCGTGGCGCTGCTGGGTCGCGCCCATCCCTTCGGCATCATGGCTGCCGCGCTGCTCTTCGGGGTGATGCGGGCAGGAGCGGGATTGATGCAGATCAACGCCAGCGTCCCGGTCGAGGTCGTGGACGTCATCCAGGCGGTCATCCTCTTCTTCCTGGCCGCGGATGTGATCGTCCGAGCCCTGCTCAAGCTGGTGCACCTGCGCGCGGGCGAGGCGGGTGTGGAGGAGCTGCGCACGGTCACCGCCTCGTACGGCCAGCAGACGGGTCGCTGAGATGGAGGTCCTCTACGGCATCCCGATCATCGGCATCGTCTTCCAGCTCGTGGCGTACCTCGTCCAGGAGATCCCGTCCCTAAGCCCGACCATCCTCAGCCTGGCGACACCGGTCGCACTCGGCGCGCTGTGTGGCGTGATGTGCGAGCGGTCCGGCGTGGTCAACATCGGCATCGAAGGCATCATGCTGTTCGCGGCCTTCTTCGGCTTCATCGGCGCGGGGTTCGCCGCCCAGGCGTTCCCGACCGAATCAACCGGCACGATCTTTGCCGCCACGCCTGCCCTGATCATCGGCGTGGTCGTCGCCGTCGCGGTCGCCGTCCTCATCTCGAGCATCCATGCCTGGCTCTCGATCAGCATCCGGGCCGATCAGATCATCAGCGGCACGATCATCAACATCTTCGCCATCGGGCTGACCGGCTACCTGAATCGGCTGATCATCACGCCCAACCCGAGCATCGGCGCCGGGACCTTCAACGCCTGGGAACCGCCGACCTGGCTCATCGACATCCCGGTCATCGGCTGGATCTTCGACATGTTCCTGAGCCAGGGCCCCTTGTCGATCATCGTCATCGTCCTGGTCGTCGGCTTCCAGATCATGCTCTTCCGGTCGCGCTGGGGCCTGCGCACCCGATCGGTCGGCGAGCACCCAAAGGCCGCCGATACGGTGGGCATCAACGTCATCTGGGTGCGCTACCGCAACGTGCTCATCGGCGGCGTCTTCGCGGGCCTGGCTGGCGCCTATCTCACCCTCCAGGGCTCGGGTTCGTTCCAGAACAATATGGTGGCCGGTCGCGGATTCATCGCCCTGGCTGCCGTCATCGTCGGCCGCTGGACCCCCATCGGTGCGTTCGGCGCCGCGCTGCTGTTCGCAGGCTCGACGGCGCTCGGCTTCGCCATCAACTTCTCGCCACCGTCCGGTGAGCTGCAGCAGCTGGGTGACCTGCTGACCATCGTGCCGATCGACACCTACGCAGCGCTGCCCTATCTCGTGACGCTCATCGTCCTGGCGGGCGTCGTCGGCCGGAGCATCCCGCCGGCCGCCGACGGTCAGCCCTACCTCAAAGAGGGCAAGTCCTGACGCCAACGCAGACCAGTGCCGAGCCGAGCGCGGAGGCGGCGCGCGTCTGGCTGGCGATGCTCACGATCTACCTGGTCTGGGGCTCGACCTACCTGGCCATCCGGGTCGTCGTCGCCGATCTGCCACCGCTCGTCACCGCGGGCAGCCGCTTCCTGATCGCCGGTTCGATCGTGGCGCTCGCCGTGTTGGTGCGATCCGGGCCGTCACGCTTCCACCTGACCCGCCAGCAGCTGATGGCGGCGATGCTCGTCGGTGCGGCACTCCTGCTGGGCGGCAACGGCCTCGTTGTCATCGCCGAGCAGACCGTGCCGTCGGCCTTCACGGCGCTGATCATCGCCTCGACGCCGCTCTGGATCGTCGTCTTCCGGCGGACCTTCGGCGAGCGGATCTCGACGGGCACGCTCATCGGCGTCGTGGTCGGGTTCGTGGGCGTGGCCTGCCTGGTGGTCCCGGCCTGGACCGGTGGCGGCATCGATCCATTCGGTATCGCGCTTCTCCTCCTGGCCGAGTTCTCATGGGCCTGTGGCTCGTTCATCTCGTCGCGCGCGTCGATGCCGCCCGATCCATTCGCCTCGACCGCCATCCAGATGCTGACCGGCGGGGCGCTCATGCTGGTGATCGGGTTGGCGCGGGGCGAGCCGTTCGACCCGTGGACCTGGCCACAGTCCCACGATGCGTTCCTGGCCTGGCTCTACCTCATCCTCTTCGGCTCGTTGGCGGCCTTCACGGCCTACACCTGGGTCCTCCAGCACGCGCCGGTGTCCAGGGTGGCGACTTACGCCTACGTCAACCCGGTCGTGGCGGTCATCCTGGGCGTCATCATCCTGGGCGAGGTCATCACGCCAGCGATGCTCATCGGCGGTGCCATCCTCGTGGCTTCCGTCGCGCTCATCATCCGCAACGAGACACTCCAGCAGGGCAGCGCCGGCCCAGCGGAGGGACCGGCCGTGATCGTCGAGGAGATCGGCTGACCGCCGCTCGAGCCCTGCCTCAGCCGGTGCGAGCCGTTCGGAACGCCTCCAGGCCGCGGTCGACCATGGCGTCACTGGCGGTCAGCGAGATGCGGAACCAGCCGGGGCTTTCGACGATGGTGCCGGGCAGGACGAGGGTGCGCATCTCGGCCAGGCGCGCGGTGAACGCGATGTCGTCGGGGTCGGGCGAGCGGACCATCAGATAGAAGGTGCCTTCCGGCCGCGTCACCTCGTAGCCCATCTCGCGCAGCGCGGTCACCATCCGGTCTCTGCGTGCCTGGAGCGCGCCGATGTCGATCGACAGCGCCTCGAGGTCGCTGATGGCGTGCTGCAGCAGCGCGTTCGGGAAGCCCCAGCCGGCGGCGAGCTGCTGGACCATGATCCGGAAACGGGTCGTGGGGCGGTCCGGGAACGTGGGCGACAAGGCCGCGAAACCGATGCGCTGGCCGGGCGCCAGTAGCGTCTTGCCGTAGGTGTAGATGGTGATCGTGGCGCCGTAGTCGAGGGCAGGGGAGCGGTATTCGATGCCATCGAAGACGATGCGGTTGTACGACTCGTCCGAGAGCAGGACGATCGGCCGGCCGTTCCGTTCGGAAGCCGCCTCCAGGACCTCGCCGAGGGCGGCCAGCTGCGGCTGGCGGTAGATGCGCCCGGTCGGGTTGTGCGGGCTGTTGACGATGATCGCCCGCGTGCGTGAGGTGATGGCCGCGGCGACCGTTGCGGCGTCGAGCTCGAAGTCTGGCGCTGCGAGTCTGACCCGGACCGGCGTGGCGCCGGCCGAGAGGATCATCAGCTCGTAGAAGAACCAGGGCGGCGAGAGGAAGATGACCTCGTCGCCCTCGTCGCACAGCGCGCGGATGGTGACGCCCAGGGCCCCGAAGGCGCCTGCCGTCATGGCCACGTCCTGCGGCTCGAAGGGGATGCCGGTCCGTCGCCGGAGCGAGTCCGCCACGACCCGAGTCGGCTCCTCCTCGTTGAGCTTGTAGGCGAACCAATCCTTGTCGCGGGGCACGGCGTTGCGCTGGAGCGCATCGACGAGCCCGGGCAGCGGCATCTCCTGCGGGTTGCCGAAGGTGAAATCGGCGGCGTCCGCGCCAAGGCGGCGCTGCTCCGCCATCCTGGCGGTGATCCACTCGAAGATCGGTGCGACGTTGCCGACCATGCGGTCGACGCGCCGCTCCTGGATGGCCATCCGGATGCCCTCCTGCTGTGCCCGACCCCACCCGCGCCGTGGCCTGTCCTAGACTCGGTCGACCATGCTACCCCGGCCTCTGCGCTACGTCGCGCTCGGCGATTCCTACACCATCGGCACGTCGGTGGCGCCGTCCGAGCGGTGGCCCGATCAGCTGGTCGCGCGACTGGCCGCGACGTCGCCATGGCCGCCGTTGGAGCTGATCGGCAACCTGGGGGTCAACGGCTGGACGAGCGCAGACGTCATCACCGGAGAGCTGCCGCGGCTGTGGCCCTTGCGGCCCGAGTTCGTGACGCTCCTGGTCGGCGTCAACGACGTCGTCCAGGGGATCGGGCTGGCGTCGTACCGTGCCAACGTGGCCGACATCCTCGAGGCGCTCCTGGTGAAGCTGCCGCCCGATCGCGTGCTGACGGTCTCGACGCCCGACTACACGGTCACGCCGCAGGGCGCTGCCTACGGAGACCCGACCAGCCAGGCCGCTGCCATCCGGGCCGTGAACGCCGAACTGGCCGAAGCTTCGGCTTCGCGCTCCATCGAACACGTGGACATCCACGACCTCTCGCTGCGGGCGGCAGACGACCGGACCCTGGTCGCCGACGACGGCCTCCACCCGAGCGGGGCGCAGTACGCCCTGTGGGTCGATCGGATCGCCCCGACGGTGATGACGCTCCTCATCGCGCGCCAGACCTGACGGCGCGCCGCATCACAACGCCGCCGGTGGTGACAGGACGCGCCGGAATCGGCCAGATGCCCTTGCATCGGTAGGACCAAAGTACCAACCTGACTCGACAACCGAATACCTCGGCCCACGCCCACGTCGTCGCCGGCATTCTCATCGTCGATCTCTGCACTTATCCCGCTGGCGCCCGCGGTGGCTGCGGCCGACGAACCTCCGCCCTGAGGGCGCACCCGTTCACTAGGGCGCGCCCGCGTCGATGTCCGTGCCGCCTTCCGCTTGCGTTGGGCGACGGCTCTACGAGCGCGATCTCGTGGACGCCGCGGACGTCAGGTTCAGGGTGGTTCCCGCAACGCCGATCCGCGGAAGGACCTGAAGCTCGATGAACGAAACCGGGCAAGAGCCGAGACCAGATTCGGCGATCCACCCAGCCGAGCTGCATGCCCGGCTGATCACCGAGGCAGCAGGTCCGGGATCCCGGCGACCGACCGACTACCGGCGAGCCCGCCGCATCACGCGGCATGGCCTCACGCTCTTCCAGATCTTCGTGCTCATGTTCGCCCTGCTGGCGCCCATCGGGACGATGGCAGCCGATCCACCGCCGGCCGACCCGCCCGCGCCGACTGCCGAGCCGACACCCGATCCAACACCTGAGCCGACCGCCGAACCTACACCTGAGCCGACGGCTGAACCCACACCTGCGCCGACCGCTGAACCGACGCCCGAACCGACCGCCGAGCCCACGGCAGATCCGGCCGCCGCTCCACCGCCTGCGGCCACCCCCGATCCGGCAGCCACGCCAGATCCGGCCGCCACACCGACGGCCGAACCGTCGCCAGAGCCCACAGTCGAGCCCTCGCCGGAGGTCACGGCCGAGCCGTCGCCCGAGATCACGCCCGAACCGACACCCGGCCCCACGGTCCCATACATCGTGACGTTCGCCTCGGGCACCACGGCCACCGAGCGCGATGCCATCCTGGGATTCGTCGGTGCCATCGAGACCGACGCCATCCCGGCCCTGCGGATGTACGCCGTCGAGCTCCGTCAGGCGACCGTCGCCGATGACGTGGCGGCTCTGTCCGGCTTCGCTCAGGTCGTCCGTGTCGATGCCGACCGGACGCGAGCTGCGGAGGCCGTCCCGTCCGACCCGCGCTACGACGACCAGTGGTCCCTTCCCCTCATCGGCTGGGATCAGGCGTTCGGGAACGTCTCGCCGTCAGGGTCGGCCAAGGTGGCCGTCCTCGATACCGGCGTCGACGCGTCGCACCCCGACCTGAACGACAACATCGTGGCCGGAACGTCGATCGTCGCCGGCTCGTCGTGGGACGCCGACCCCAACGGCCACGGCACCGCCATGGCCGGCATCGTCGCTGCTGAGACGGACAACGGGACGGGCATCGCTGGCGTCGGCTATGCCGGCGTGAACGTCATGCCGGTGACGGTCCTCGGTGCCGATGGCACCGGCCAGGACAGCGACATCATCGAGGGCGTCGTCTGGGCGGCCGACCATGGCGCCGACGTCATCCTGATGGCCTTCTCGAACCCGGGCTACTCTGCCTCGCTCCAGGCGGCGGTGGACTATGCCTGGTCGCACGGCGTCGTCATCGTGGCGGCGACCGGCAACGACGGCTCGTCCACGCCCACCTACCCGGCGGGCGACGCCGGTGTCGTCGGCGTCTCGGCGACCAATGCGTCCGACAACCTGGCCGGCTTCTCGAACTACGGCGCCGACACGTTCATCGGCGCGCCGGGCGTCAACATCCCGGCCACGCAGGCCGGCGGCGGCGTCACCTCGATCGATGGCACGTCTGCCGCGGCGGCGCATGTGGCCGCGGCGGCGGCGTTGCTGCGCGCGAACGATGGATCGCTGTCGAATGGCGTCATCGTCGGTCGCCTTGGCCGGACGGCCGATGCCGCTGGCACGGTCGCCGAGACCGGCAACGGCCGGCTCAACCT
>CAWHYC010000004.1:0-239352 GCA_963833535.1 uncultured Chloroflexia bacterium
CGGCGTCTCCCGCGTGCGCGGCGACGGGCGAGTGCCGGCATGTTGGGCGCGAAGCAGTCACGCACCCATGGCGGCATTTGTCCGACATCCAGTCTCGTCAGTGTGGGCACGAAGGGGATCGCAAGCCACGCTAGCGGGTCATATCCGACCCTGGTGCTAGGATTGGCGCCCGCACGACCGCCGAGGACTCCATGGCCGACCAGACCACCACCAAGCCCGAGACCGACGTCCAGCCGACGCCAGCGCCTGCCTTCGATCCGGCGACCCGGGCGACCGAGCTGGCTATCCTCGATGCGCTGCGGACCGTCGTCGACCCGGAGATCGGCATGAACGTCGTCGAGCTGGCGCTCATCAAGCAGGTCATCCTGGGCAAGGACCAGACCGAGATCAAGATGATCCTGACGACGCCGTTCTGCCCCTATGCCGGCGCCATGATCCAGCAGGTCAAGGAGGCGACCGAGGAGGTCGTCCAGCACGACGTCAAGGTCACGCTGCTGGCCGAGCGCTGGGATCCGCGCGACGCTGGCCTGATGTGGTAGGTCCGCGACCCCGATGAGTCGCGCCACGCGCCGATGAGCGCTGGGCAGGCGAAGGTGAGCGGCGAGCCTGGTCGATGAGCGGCGGCAGGCGACCGGCCATCGAGACCAGCGCGGTGGCCACCGGCAAGGGCGATGACGGGACGACGGGGCTGCTCTACGGCGGCCCGCGGATCAGCAAGGACGACCCGCGCACCGAGGCCTATGGCACCGTCGACGAGGCGGTCGCGGCCCTCGGCATGGCGCGCGCAGCATTGCCCGACGAAGCGGATGTGGACGAGCTCCGAGCGCTCATCCTTCGCTTCCAGCGCGAGCTCTTCGTCGCGGGTGCCGAGCTGGCCACGACGCCCGAAGCCTGGCCCCGGCTGGAGGATGGGCGGACCCGCGTCGATGAGTCGATGCTAGCCGGCGTCGAGGCGGTCCTGGCCGACCTCGAGGGTCGCATCAGCATGCCCACCGAGTTCGTCGTCGCTGGCGAGACGTCGGCCTCGGCGGCTCTGGAGCTGGCGCGGACGATCCTCCGGCGCGCGGAGCGTCGGGCGATCACGCTGCAACGCAAGGGACTCGTGCCGGGTCCCTGGCTGCTCCCATACCTCAACCGCCTGGCGGACCTCGTCTGGGTCATGGCGCGCTTCGCCGAATCCCTCGAGGCGGCCGATGCCAGGCCGGCCGTCGAGGGCGGCCGAGGCCGGACGCGGGCTGGCGACGAGGATCGGGCCCACGTCCTCCCCGCACCCATCACCCAGGATCGGACATCGGATCGTGGCCGCCGGCCGTCGGTCGTTCGTGGTCGTCCTGCTCTTGGTGCTGTTCGGCTGCCAGGGCGCGAGCTTCGGCCAAAGCCGACCGTCGACCTCTCCGACCCCGGCCGTCTCGGCCACGGCCACGGCCGGGTCGTCGTCGGGCGCCGCCACCCTTGCGCCGCCGAGTAGCGCCCCGGCTTCGGCCGTCACGCTCATCACCGCCGGCGACATCGCCCGATGCGATGCGCAGGATGACGAGTCGACCGCCGCGCTCGCAGCGACCTACCCCGGCACGATCCTCGTCCTCGGTGACAACGCCTACGAAGACGGCAGCCGCCGCGAATACCAGGACTGCTACCAGCCGTCCTGGGGCCGCCTGCTCGACCGGACCCTGGCCGTGCCCGGCAATCATGATCACCAGACCGCGGACGCTCAGGGCTACTTCGACTACTTCGGGGCCCACGCGGGGCCAGACAAGCGTGGCTGGTACGCCCAGACGCTCGGTGCCTGGCGCCTCATCACCCTCGACTCCGAGTGCAGCGCGGTGGGCGGCTGCGGTCGGCGCTCCCCGCAGTACCAGTGGCTCGCCACCGAGCTGAACGAGCACGCCAGCCCCTGCACGGTAGTGGCCTTCCATCGGCCGCGCTACTCGTCGGGCTACCACGGCGACTTCGCTCGTGTCGATCCGCTCTGGCGTCTGGTCGTCGATGCCGGCGCCGACATCGTGCTCAACGGGCACGAGCACTCCTATGAGCGGCTGGGGCCGATGGATGCCGATGGCCACGCCGATGCGTCGGGGGTCGAAGCCTTCATCGTCGGGACCGGCGGCGCACCGCTGCGCGGGTTCCGCAAAGTCCTCGAGACGAGCCAGGTCCGCATCGACGATCGACACGGCGTGCTCGTCCTCCAGCTCGCCGACGGCGGTTTCGACTGGGCGTTCCGTTCGACCCCCGACGATACGGTCGAGGATCAGGGCACGGGCGCCTGTCACTGATCAGCTGATCGTGCGACGGGCCCCTTGACGGGACGTCGCTAGACTGTATGGCACGCCCGGCCGAGCGCCGGGCGCAGCGGACCGGGACGTGAGCCCGGCCTGGATGGAGCTTCGAACCGAGATGACCGACCAACAACGACCGATCAACAGCTATGAGGACCCGGCCGCGCAGGCCCAGACCGGGTATGCGGCCCAGGGCATGGCCGCCCAGACTGCCATGCGCATCAACGGCCAAGAGGTGGCGGTCCCGCGGCAGGGCTTCCTGACGATGGCCTTCGTCTGGATGTTCGTGGGCGTCCTGCTCAGCGCCGGCGCCGCCTACTTCACGCTGACCAGCGAGGCCCTGTTCACCTTCGCCGCGCAGTGGTACCTGGCCCTGCTTATCGCTCAGTTCGCCTTCGTCATCGTCGTCAGCGCGGCCATCAACCGCATCGGCGCCGGTGCCGCCCTGGCGCTCTTCTTCGTCTACGCGCTCCTGACAGGCCTGACCCTGGGCATCATCGTCTACGCCTTCGTGGCGAGCTCCGGCGTGGCGGGTGTGACCTCGGCGTTCCTGGGCGCCTCGGCCATCTTCGGGGCGGCCGCCATCTACGGCGTGGTGACCCATCGCGACCTGACCAAGATCGGCGGCATCCTGTTCGTCGGCCTCATCGGTCTGGTCGTCGTCATGGTCGTCAACATGTTCCTGCAGAGCTCGACCGCTGACTTCCTCATCGGCTTCGTCGGCGTCGCACTCTTCACGGGCGTGACCGCCTGGGACGTGCAACGCATGCAGCGTGGCCAGATGGCGTTCCTCAAGAATCGCGAGTCGGCCTCCGTCCTTGGCGCACTGGCGCTCTACCTCGACTTCCTCAACATCTTCCTGTTCATGCTTCGGATCTTCGGCGGCCGCAACTGAGTCCGACCCGAGATCGGGGCACAGCGCCGTCACTTCAAAGCCCCGCTCGGCGGCGGGGCCTTCCGCATACCCGACCAGGACGGGCGCCCCGAAGAGGAGCCCGCCGGCGCCGCGGCGTACAGTGGCCCGGACACGGGAGCCAGGAGGTCCGAGTGGAGCGCGTCGGGTTCGCCGGCATGGGCACCATGGGCGCGGCGATGGCCGCCAACCTGGCGCGCGCCGGTGCGCCGCTGACCGTCTGGAACCGCACAGCTGGCCGCGCCGCGTCAGTCCTGGCGCTCGGCGCGGCCGAGGCCTCGACGCCGGCCGCCCTCGCCGCCGACGCGGAGGTCGTGGTCCTCTGCCTCTCCGACACGCCCGACGTGGAGGCCGTGCTCTTCGGACCAGCCGGCATCGCTGAGGGTGTCCGGTCGGGCAGCCTGGTGATCGACTGCTCGACCATCAGCCCCAAGGCGAGCGTCGGGTTCGCCAAGCGCCTCGCCGCTCACGGCGTGGGCTTCGTCGACGCGCCCGTCTCCGGCGGCTCAGAGGGTGCGCAGAAGGGCACCCTGACGATCATGTGCGGCGGCTCGGAGTCGGACGTCGACCGTGCGCATCCGGTGCTGGCCGCGATGGGCAAGACCATCACGCGCATGGGTCCCGTCGGCGCTGGCCAGGCCACGAAGGCGGTCAACCAGGTCATCCTCGCCGGCACGTACCTGGGCGTGGCCGAGGGCATCGTGCTGGCCATCAAGGCCGGCCTCGATCCGGAGACGGTCGTCGAGGCCCTGGGTGGCGGTGCGGCCGGATCATGGGTCCTGCAGAACCGGAGCGGCCGGATGATCGCCGACGATTACCCACTCGGCTTCCGCATAGCCCTCCACCGCAAGGACCTGGCCATCGCGCTCGAGCTGGCGCGGGAGGTCGGGGCCGCACTGCCGGTTGCCGGCATGGCCGAGCAGATCGAGAACGGCCTCATCGCCAAGGGCCATGGCGACGACGACAACTCGGCGTTGGCGCGCGCCATCCGCGAATGGTCCGGGCTGTGAGCGGCTGCGGGATTCGCCTGCTCGTGGTCGTCGGTCTCATGGCCATCCTCCTGGCCGCCTGCGATCCCTCCTCCGCATCCGCGCCGCCCGGGACCGGGATCCACGGCACGGTCACGCTCGGCCCGACGTGTCCAGTCGAGCGGGTCGGTGAGCCACCCTGCGTGACGCCCTACGCGGCGACCTTGGTCGTCACCTCTGCCGAGGATGACTCGGTCGTTGCCCGCGTCAGCTCCGGTCCGGACGGCGTCTTCTCGGTCGATGTGCCACCGGGCGACTACGTGATCGTGCCGCAGCCGGGTGGCGAGACGTTCCCGTTCGGCCAGCCGGTCGAGGTGACGGTCGAAGCAGGCGCCTACACGGAGATCGAAGTCAGCTACGACACCGGGATCCGCTAGCCGACGCTCGCCGGCGGCGGTCTGAACGACTGGGCTCCGCCGTTGACTGCCGAGCGGCGGCGCGCGCATCCTGCAGACCTGATGGCAGCCTCCGAGACCGCCGCCGCCGCTTCGGTCCCCGCCGAGTCCCGGTCCTCGAGCCGGCTCGTTGCCTGGATCGCCTGGCTCGTGCCGGTCACGTTGACCGTGATCGGCCTGATCGTGCTCGTGACGACCCGGCAGATCGACTATCCGGCCGATGCCTGGGGCTTCCGCGGCTACTCCGCCATCTTCGGCCTGACGGGCGCGACGGTCGGGGCGATCGTACTGGCGCATCGGCCCGGCAACGTGATCGGGCGATTGTTCATCACCATCGGGGTCCTCGCCAGCATCCAGCTCCTGTCGGAGGAGTACCTGGCTGTCGGCGTCATCGCCGCGCCGGGGTCGCTGCCCGTGGTCGAGTGGCTGGCGTGGAGCATGAACTGGCTGTGGATCCCGCAGTTCGTGATCATGATCGTCTTCTTCCTGATCTTTCCCGACGGGCATCTCATCTCGTCGCGATGGCGGGCGGTCCTCGCGCTGGCGGTCATCGCGGGTGCCATAGGCGTCCTGACCGCGGCCTTCATGCCCGGCCCGCTGACCGATTTCAAGCGTGTCAGCAACCCCATCGGCTTCGCGACCGCAGCGCAATACGGTTCGGCGGTGGCGGCCTTCCGGGTCGGCATCCTGGTCGCATTCCTGCTGGCAGCCTGGTCACTGGTCATCCGCTATCGGAGCGCCGGACCCGTCGAGCGACTCCAGCTTCGATGGGTCGCCTTCGCCGCCACCATCGCGGCCGTCATGGCGCCGCTGGGCTTCGTCGAACAGGAAGGCCCGCAGGCGCTCTTCATCCTGGCCCTCTGTGGGCTGCCCATCGCGGCCGGCGTGGCCATCCTCCGCTATCACCTCTTCGAGATCGACCTGCTCATCAACCGGACGCTGGTCTACGTCACGCTGACGGCCATCCTGGCCGGCATCTACACGGCGACCGTGACGCTCATGCAGCGGTTGTTCATCGCCCTGACCGGCGAACGGTCGGACGCCGTCTTCGTGCTCACGACGCTGGTCGTGGTCGTGGTCTTCACGCCGGTCAAGAACGCCCTCCAGTCGATCGTCGACCGACGGTTCAAGGAGATCCGCGATCCGACCGCCCCGCTTGGTGCCTTCGTCGCCCGGCTCCAGGATGGCCTGTGGCGGCTCGACCCCGACCTCGTCGTGAAGCGCTTGCTGGCCGTCTCGGTCGACTCGCTGACCGCATCAGGCGGCGTCGTGGCGCTCGATGGCCGGACGATCGAGCGGATCGGCGAGGACGACACCCCCGATGCGCTGTCCGCCACGGCGGCCGCTGGATCCATCCAGGTCACGGTCGCCGTCGGCCCGCGTCAGGCCCCGGCGCCCTACGAGGCTCGCGATCAGACCGCCCTCGATGCCGCGGTCGCCGCGGTCGCGGAGGCCCTGGCGTCCCAGGCAGCAGGGGAGCTCGATGGAAACGATGCGCGCCGGGGTGCCGGAGCGCCCTAGGGCCTTCGACTCCCGACCGCCTGGTCGCGGATCACCCAGGCGTCGACCGGCTCCGTGCGGCCCTTCAGCTCGAGGTGCCGCTGTTCGAGGCCATCTGTGGCCAGATGACCGGCCGCGGCCGCCTGGGCGCTCACGAGCAGCTCGCCGGGTCCGGCGACCGAGCTCAGCCGCGCGGTCGTGTTGACCGCGTCGCCGAGGGCGGTGAAGTCGAGCTGCTGCTCGCCACCGCCGACAGCCCCGACGTAGGCGACACCGGAGTGCACCCCGATGCCGACGGGCAGCTGCATCAGCCCCGAGCCAGGGTCCCTGAGCCCGGCCTGGACACCGCGCCCGGCGGCGATGGCCTGATCGGCGTGCTGCGGACCACCGATACCGGGGATGAAGAGCGCCACGACGCCATCACCCACGAACTTGTCGACGATGCCGCCGGCGTGATCGATGGCCTTGGCCGCGACGCGGTAGAACCGGTTCAGGAGGCGCCCGAACTCGGCCGCGCTGATGCGCTCGGCGACCGCAGTCGAATTCGCGGATGTCGGCGAAGAGGATGGAGATCTCGACCTCGGTGCCGCCGGCCATGCCCTGGATCGACCGGATGCAGACCTTGCAGATCGACCCGTTGGGCTGCCACGGGCCGTAGCCGAGATAGCGCAGGACCATGCCGCCGGGCTTGCCGAACGGGGCCGCGCACATCTTGCAGCGCGGCGAGGCCGGGATGCGGCGCATCAGGTCGCGCATCTTCTGGGTGCCCTGTTCGCCTGACAGGTAGAGGTGCCACAGGTCATCAGCCTTGCTGGGTGTCGTCACTTCGGTCGGGTCCGTCACGCTCGGAGTCTAGCCCTCGGGCCTGACTCCTCCATGTCGTCTCCATGACGGCTTCACATCCGCTCCACGATCGGTCGCCACGATGACCGCATCACCACCTCGAACGCATGAAAGGAGTGGAGTGGAGATGAAACGAGCCGGCTTCGGCTTCCTGTGGCTCATCGTGGGGATCATCACGCTGGGCATCGTCGGGAGCCTCGCCTACAACGCGGGCCTGACAGCCGGACTGGCTGCCTCAGCCAGCGAAACGGCTGTCGCCGTCGTGCCCGCCTACGGCTGGGGGTTTGGGTTCGGGTTCGGATGGATCTTCTTCCCGATCTTGATCCTGTTCCTGATCTTCGGCCTGGCGTTCGCGTTCGGCGGTCGCCGGCGTGGCTGGGGCCGTGGCGGCTACGGACACGGGTACGGCAGCTGGAACGGGCACGGCTGGGATCCCAAGGGCATGGCGCCCGACGACCTGCCACCGCCCATCCGAGGCACCCTCGAGCGCTGGCACGCCGATGCCCACCAGCCGTCCGCTGGCGCTGGCCAGCGTGGCGGATCGTCGTCCGCGGAGCCACCGGGACCAGCGACCAGCGCCTGACCTCTCGATCCCTCTTCAGGCCCGGATGCGACCGCCCGTTGCGTCCGGGCCATCGCCTGCCGCTCGCTAGGATGACCGCCGTGAAGACGATCCTCGTGGTCGATGACGAACCCGGCATCGTGACCGTCGTGCGCGACTATCTCGAGCACGGCGGATTCAGCGTGGTCACCGCGAGCGACGGGCCCGGGGCGCTGCGTCTGGCCGCTACACATGGACCGGACCTCGTGGTGCTCGACCTGGGCCTGCCCGGGCTCGACGGCCTCGACGTCATCCGCGAGCTGCGACGGAGCAGTGCGGTGCCGATCATCGTGCTCACCGCGCGCGGCGATGAGTCCGACCGCATCGTCGGCCTGGAGCTGGGGGCCGACGACTACCTGGCCAAGCCCTTCAGCCCGCGCGAGCTGGTGGCGCGCGTGCGAGCGGTCCTGCGGCGGGCGATCGCGGCGACCGAGCCCGGCGATGTCATCCGCGTCGGCGACAGCGTGGCCTTCGACGTGCCTCGCATGGCACTGACCATCGATGGCCGCCAGATCGCGCTGACCGGAACGGAGTTCCAGCTGCTGGCGGTCATGGCGCGCCAACCCGGCCGCATCTTCACACGCTCGCAGCTCCTCGACGCGGTCCACGGCGTGGCCTTCGAGAGCTACGAGCGAGCCATCGATGCGCACGTCAAGAACATCCGGCGCAAGATCGAGCCCGATCCGCGCTCGCCCCGCTACCTCCAGACGGTCTACGGCGTCGGCTATCAATTCGCCGAGCTCGACGCATGAGGCAACGCCATCGCCCGCCCTGGTGGCCCGAGACCGAGCCCTGGCCGCCCGCCACCTGGGGCGCCGGACGTCATGGATCGTGGGGCCCGGGACCCTGGGGTCGACGCCGACCGCGGACGGCCCAGCGACTCGGCTGCACGATCATCGTCTTCATCGCCTTCGGTGCCATGCTCATGGCTGCGGTGGCCTGGGCCTACGCCGGTCTCAGTGGGGCCGGCTCGGGTGTCGGCGTCGTGGTCGGGCTCGCCATCCTGCTGCTCGTGGTGCTGGCCGTCGCCAGCAGCGCCCGCTGGCTGCGTGGCCTGACCGAGCCGGTCGACGACCTGGTCGCCGCGGCCGGACGCGTCGAGGCCGGCGAGCTCGACGTCCAGGTCACGGAGCGCGGTCCACGCGAGGCGCGGGCGCTGGCCCGGGCCTTCAACCAGATGAGCGTTCGGCTGGCCGTCGATGAACGAGAGCGCCGCGGCTTCCTGGCCGACGTGACGCACGAGCTGCGGACACCGCTGGCCGTCGTGCGAGCCAATGTCGAGGCCATCGCCGACGGCGTCTATCCCGCCGATCCGGCGCACCTGGCGCCGATCCTGGACGCGATCACGACCCTCGAGCGACTGGTCGACGACCTGCGCACGGTCGCCCAGGCCGAGGCCGGTGGTCTAACGCTGCACCGCGAGCCGACCGACGTGGGGGCCCTGCTGATCGACGCCGTCTCTGGGGCCGCCGCCAAGGCTGCCGAGCACTCCGTCCAGATCACGGCCGACGTGCCCGACGAGCTGCCGACGATCGAGGCGGACCCGGTTCGCCTCGGGCAGGTCGTCGGCAACCTGCTGGCCAACGCGCTGCGCCACGCGCCGGACGGCGGACACGTGACCCTGTCGGCCGCTCCATACCCGGGCGAGGCGCCCACGCCGGGCGTGATCGTCATCGTCCAGGACGATGGCCCTGGCTTCCCGCCCGACGTCCTGCCGCACGCCTTCGACCGCTTCGTGAAGGGCGTGGACTCATCAGGCGCCGGGCTCGGGCTCGCCATCGCGCGCGACCTCGTCATCGCCCACCGCGGGACCATCGAGGCGCGCGACCTGCCGGGGGGCGGCGCGCAGGTACGGTTCACGCTGCCCGGGTCATGACCGGCGCCGGTCGGATGCAGGTGGTCGTTCAGTCACAACGCCGCGCGCTGGGCGGGAGGCGCGGCATCAGATCGACTTGCGGTAGGTCGTCTCCCTGGAGATGGGCACGAAGCCCATGCTCTCGTACACGCGGAGCGCACCCGATGGGTTCTCGGAGTCCACGCCGAGCATGCCCTCGGTCATGCCGCGTGCGCGCAGGAGGGGGAAGCTGGCGGCCATCAGCGCGCGGGCCAGGCCGCGATGACGCCATGGCCGACGAACCATGATCCGCTCGACCCAGCCGCGCTGCACGCCATCGCGGCGATTGCCCTCCTCGAGGATGAAGCTGCGGACCTGGCCGGCGATCTGGTCGCCGTCCCAGGCCACGCGCCAGAGCGCCGTCTCGTCCGGCGACGCCTGCGTCAGGAAGCTCTGATAGCCGGCCTCCGTCGGTTCGGTGGCGCCCCAGTGATCCCGGACCGCCTCCATCTCCGTCTCCCAGATGGCGCGCAGATGCTCGGGTCGGACCTCGCGGATCTCGAGGCCGTCGGGAAGCGGCGCGTCGAGCTGGTCGTCGAGGTTCGGTCGGCGCATGGCGAAGAAGTAGCGGACCGGCTCGAAGCCGGCCGAGACCAGGAGCGCGACCTGACCGACCGCCGCCTCGGCCGTCTCCGCCTGCAGGTGGTGCGGCACGGCCGGCGTCTCGGCGGCCATCTGCCTGGCTCGGGCTTCGAGGCTGGCCTGCATCGCGCTGCCGATCCCGCGCCGAAGCCACTCTGGGTCGAGGAAGCAGATGCATTCGTGGAGATGTGCTCCGTCAGCGGACAGCTCCGCACCAGACGTCACCCGCGCGTAGCCGATGAGCGTCTCGTCCATCGTCGCGACGAGGACGTCCGTGGCCGGGTCGCTGTCGCGCAGATGATCGTAGAACGCTGCAAAGTCCGAATCGGAGGTCGCGAACGGGTCGCCGTTGGCGACACGCACGCGGTTGGCGATGGTGTTCATGGCCACGTAGTCGCCGGGGGCCCGCAGGTGTCGGAAGGCGAGGCCGTCGATCGGGGGCAACCGGGGGGTCGCCGCAAAGGCGTCGCGGGCCGCGATGTCGTGCCCAGTCATGATCCAGGCAGCCTACCGGTCGCCTGCGTCGCCGTCGAGCCGGCCCTATGCTCGAGGGCATGAGCCCCAGGACGACCGCGCAATGGCGCCAGATGAACGAGCCCGTCGTCGCCGAGTTCCGAGCCCGCGGCGGTCAGGTGAGCCGCCGATGGCCGGTGCTCCTGCTGACGACGACGGGGGCGAAGACTGGCCAACAGCGCGTCACGCCGCTCAACTTCACGATCGACGGCGACCGGATCGTGGTCGTCGCCTCCAAGGGCGGCGCACCCGCGCATCCCTCGTGGTACCGGAACCTGGTGGCGAACCCCGAGGTGACCATCGAGCTCGGCGCCGAGACCTTCCAGGCGCACGCTACGACCGTCCAGGAGCCAGAGCGGACGCGTCTGTACGACCAGCATGCCGCCGAGATGACGTTCTTCGATGGCTACCGCAAGCGGGTCACGACGCGGCAGATCCCGGTCGTCGTCTTCGAGGTGCCCCCCGGCGCAATCCAGCGGGCTCTCGCGGGCCGCTGATCTCGGAGCATCGCGGGCCCCGATCACCCGTGGCAGGGCAGGAGCCCGAGTGCTTCCTTGGCCTGCAGGACGCGGAGTGCCGCGTCGTCGATGCGCTGCGCGAAGGCCGGCTCCAGGGCGGCTCGTGACGCGATGGCCTGCGCCATCTCGACCGCCGGTGCGACCTGGTTGGAGATGATCATGTCGCCGCCGGCATCGAGGAACGCGAGCGCGCGGTCGGCGGGTGCGATCGACGTCACCGCCTTGGCGCCGAGGGCGTCGGAGATCACCACGCCATGGAACGCTAGACGGCCGCGGAGCAGGTCACCGATGACCTTGGGCGAGAACGCTGCCAGGTGCGCTTGGTCGATCTGGTCGTAGGTCGCCAGCGAGACCATCACGAACGGGACGCCGGCGCCGATCGCGGTCGCGAACGGTTCGAGGTACGGATCGTCGGCGGTCGTGATGGTGTCGACGACCCCCGCCTTGAAGTCGGTGTTGCCGGCCACCCTGCCCAGGCCCGGAAAGTGCTTGACGGTCGCGGCCACGCCTGCCTTTTGCATGCCGGCGATGAAGGCCCCGACGTGACTCGAGACGGTCGCCGGGTCGTGCCCGAAGGCGCGCTTCAGCTTGCCGATCGGGGCGTTGTGGGCGTCGGTGCCGGGCGGCACGACGTCCGCGACCGGCGCCAGGTCGAGGTTGATGCCCGCGTTGAGGAGCTGGCTGCCCCAGGCTGCGGCCTTGCCTTCGAGCTTGGCCGGTGTCCATCGGCCCTGGGCGAGCGCGGAGGGGATGGTGTCGAACCCGGGGCCGGACAGGCCTTGGATCCGGCCGCCCTCCTGGTTGGCGGCGATCAGGAAGCCCACGCCGCGCGTGCTCGCGTCCGTCACCAGCCCCTGCACCTCATCCGCGATGGCGCGCACCCTCTCGACTCCGGCGGCCGTCTGCGTCGTGAACGCCACCGACCCGAAGTGGGACGTGGTGACGGCGTTGCGCAGGGCCTGGTCGACGCGGTCCTTGCGCAGGCCGACCATGAAGAGCTGCCCGATGCGCTGCGAGTCGCTCAGCGAGGCCAAGGTGGCGCTGACACAGGCATCGGTGCGTGGCGGGGGCGCGGCGGTGGCGCTCGGCGTTGGGGCGGGAGCAGCCGAGGCGGTCGCCACCGAAGACGGGATCGGACCCGACGTCGACAGCGCAGTGCTCGGCGAGGGAGCAGCCGTACAGCCGCCGACTATCGCCGCAAGCAACAGGGCTGCCAGGCCAGCGGTGGCCGCGCGAGGGGCAGGAGGCATGCGGCGGAGAAGGGGCATGCGGCTCCTTGCCCAACGAAGATCCGATCGGGTGACCTGGCGGTCGCTCGTCGTGCATGGTACGACCGAGCCGCTGTTCGACCCCGAAGGACCCGCTAGGCTCGCGCCATGGAACGCCGTCAGGGACAGTTCGTTGCCGGCGTGCTGATCGTCGTCGCGCTGGTCGGCGTTGGGCTCCTCCTCGCGTTGCAGGTCGGTCGGCGGCCAGACGGGCTTGCGGTGACGGGTTCGCCATCGCCATTGCCCTCGTTCGCCGAGCTCATGGCGGTCGACGACCTCTACGCGGCATTCGAAGCCGGCGGCACGGCGATCTCCGGCGGTGATCCGTCCACCCTGTCTGCGGTATCGGCGGGCGACCTCTTCCTGCCGACCGGTCAGGTCGTCGCCGCCGACATGGCCTTCTTCACGGACGGGGCATTCACGCGGAGACTGCCGGCAGGTCGCTACCCGGTCTCCTTGCTCTCGTCGGCCCGCGATCCCGACCTGGTCGGCGACGTGGCGGCGGCCATGGTCCGAGTGGCTCCCGGTGACCCGGTCAGCTGGGAGATGGCGGTCGTGCCCGGCCAGGACCCGAGGACCCTGAAGCCCGGCGAGTTCTTCGGCTACCCCGTCGACTCGGGAACCGGCGTCTTCGCCAGTGTCGAAGCGGCCGATGCGGTGATGATGCTCATGAAGGAGGGCGGCGACGTCGACGGCTATTTCGACCAGGTCAGCCAGGGCCTCGATCCAGGCGGCGGGGTCTACAACCAGTCAGTCGAGGTGACATTGGACCCAGCCAGCGGCGTGAACGTCATCGCTTTCGTCTCTGGCTTCGGGGACGGCAGCTATCCCTCCTGGTTCGGCCTCGACACCGACGGCCAGCCGCTCGTCCTGCTCACGGACTTCGGGATCCTCGAGGCCCCGACTCCGACGCCTTCAGGCGCGTCGTGACTGGGGCCACGTCGTCCCTTGCCCGCCGACCCCTTTCGCGCCCATAGTCCGCCCACCGTGGCAAGCAGCGCAGAGGGGCGAACGTGACGCTCATCAACACCGACGGGTTGGCATTCATCGGTCCGGGGTCGGAGTGGTTCTGAGGGTCCGAACCTGGATGTGATCCCCGCAGACGTTGCTGACACGTGCCAAGCGTTCAGTGAAGGCGGTTGCCCTGTACCCCTGGCCTCGTTGACGGGGTAGTAGATAGACGGGTCCAAGGTCGCCGCCCTGGACGACCAGGTCGGGCCCGTCGAGCAGGAGCGGGGCCTTCGTGACGAGACGTCCGGGTTTGGCGCTCGGGAACTCCCGGTCTACGGCGTCGAACCACTCGAACAGGTGCTCGAAGCCGGTCTCGTTCGGGCCGGCGATGTAGCCGTCGTGTGCCACCCCGAAGATCGTCGCGTGGCGGATCGCGGACGCCTGTGTCGAGCCTGCTGTTCGCCGACTCGAGCGAGCGAGGCGGCGCCCATCCCAGGCCACCGCCGCGCTCGCGGCTCCGGTTACTCGAACTGGATCGAGTCGATGATCTGCTGGATCTCTGCCTGCAGCTCTCGGTCAGAGCCCGCCTGCTCGCTGTCGACGAGGAGGCGGACCCCGCCGACTTCAACGATCCACGATCGTACCTTGGCATTCGGCGGTGACGAGATGCGGCGGATCGTGGCCCCGTCAGCGCCGTTGGCGTACCAGAGCGGTGCCTCCGTGCAGTCAAGGGCGTCGAGGACCGTCAGCTCGACGAGCGTGGCCGGCATGCCACTAACGGTCGCATCGCTCGCCGTCGCGCCCGTAGTGCCCCGGACGTTCTGCATCGCGTCGGCGAGGTCCGCGACGCCCGGCCCGGTGGCCGGGTCCATGGCCTGAGAAGCACAGGCCCAGACGTAGACATTGTCGGGACGCCAGAAGGCGATCCAGCCATGATCCCCACTCGCTGTCGTCCGCTCGATGACGCCCATGTCGGCGCTCCTCACCTGCCACCCTTCGGTGGGGAGGTCGAAGCTGAGCCCGACGCCCGACACCTCAGCCGCGTGCCGGCCGGCAGCAAGCGCACCCTGGGGAAAGATGTCGGCTGGACTGGGTTGCGGGGTCGCCGTCGGCGTCGGCGATGCGGGTGCGGCGGGGCCGCCCACGCTGCTCCCACTGCCGGGTAGCAGGTTGATGCCCACGATCGCGACGACGAGCACAGCCGCCGCCGCGATGGCCAACTTCGCATAGGTGTTCATGTGTGGTGTCCTCCACGCCGGCCAGGGGACGCGGCGCTGTCGCGTGATGCGGATCTGGTCGCGCGATGCCTCGAGCAGGCGCTCGGAGGCTCGCTCCGGGACCTGGCCGGCGAGCCACGCAGCGATCGAACGGTCGATGTCGTGATGCGTGCTCATGCCAGGGCCCTTCCCGCTGGGACGCGTCGCGCGTCCGCCTCGAGGGCGGCGCGGAGCGCATCGGTCGCGTAGTGCAGTCGCGACTTGGCCGTGCCGATCGGTATACCGATCGCCGTGGCCGCCTCGTCGACGGTCAGTCCGAGGTAGAGATGAAGGACGACGATCGTCCGGTGTTCGAGCGACAGGCGATCGAACACACGCGCGATCTCGTCACGGTCGGCGAGGGCACCGGTGCCGTCCGCCTGGGCGGGTTCTAGGCGGAGCACCGTCAGCTTCACGCGCGAGCGCTGTCGCTGGCGCGCCTCATCTGTAATGGCATGCAACAGGATGCGGTTCAGCCAGGCCTCGAACCGATCCGGGTCCCGCAGGCGACGCAGGTCACGCCAGCACCGAACGAGCGCCTCCTGGACGGCATCGTCGGCACTGTCGTAATCCCGCAGGATCAGCCGGGCGGTCCGATACAGACGATCGATCGACTCGGTCACGAGGATGTCGTACGCGTCCCGATCCCCGTCCCTCGCCGATCTGACCAATTCGGACTTCGTCACTGATCCATCGCCTCGATCTCGATCCGATCGCCCGTTCAGGCAGGCGATCGTCGTATTGGCGGGATTCATGTCCATATGGTTCAAAGGTCGCGGTGACCTCGTTGCCGGCTCACTGTGCCACTCCCTGCCTCGAGCGCGTTGACAGGAGACGGAAGTTGCCGTTGGCCTGGTGGGTAGGCCGACTACCTTTGCTCGGTTCGGAGCAGGCCTAGATCTACCCCCTGGCCTCGTTGACGGCCCCGTGAGCGTGGTCTAGACTCAATCCCGACGAAGTTCGTCGGATTTCGCGAAGGCTTCGAGCCACGAGACCGACGTCGCGAAACGGAGACCGATGCGCACCATCCTCCCCAGCTCTGGGGCCGTCCACTTCTCGACCCGCGGCGAGTACGGCGTGCGGCTGATGGTCGAGCTCGCCCGGCATCACGGCAGCGGACCGATCAGCCTGGCCGAGATCGCTGACCACGAGGATCTGCCTCGACCCTACCTCGAGCAGCTCGTGACCAGCCTTCGCGAGGCCGACCTCGTGCACAGCACGCGCGGCGCGCACGGGGGCTACGAGCTTACCCGCGAGCCCGAGGCGATCCGCATGGGTGAGGTGCTGCGTGCCCTCGAGGGCCCGCTGGCGCCGATGGTCTGCGCATCGGAGGACCCGGAGCACGCCAGCCTCTGTGGGCGATCGGGCTTCTGCACCGTCAACCTGCTGTGGGTCAAGGTCCGTGACGCGCTGAGCACCGCCCTCGACTCCGTGACGCTGGCCGACCTGACCATCCCCCGCGCCATCGCGCACCCATTCCACGCCGGCACCAGCGCCGACCCCGTGCCTGCGCCGGCCACCCACTGACCCGACAGACCACCAGGAGTCCGACCCGACCGTGAGCGACCAGGAACTCGTCATCCGCGACCTCCACGCCGTGCCGCTGGCGGCACCCGAGCAGGAGATCCTCTCGGGCATCGACCTGACCATCCGCAAGGGTGAGGTCCATGCCGTGATGGGACCCAACGGGTCGGGCAAGACGACGCTCGCCTACGTCCTCATGGGCCACCCGGCCTACAAGGTCACCAAGGGCACCGTGACGTTCAAGGGTCGCGACATCCTGGGCCTGACGCCGGACAAACGCGCCCGGCTTGGCCTTTTCCTCGCCTTCCAGTACCCGACCGCCATCCCCGGCCTCTCGGTGGCCAGCTTCCTGCGCACCGCGGTCAACGCCGCCGGCGCCGGCCGATCGATGCCGGTGACGGCGAGATCGACCCCTCCGACCTGACCCGCAACGCGATGACGATGGGCGACTTCCGCAAGCTGATGCGCGAGAAGATGGCACTCCTCAAGCTCGACGACCGTTTCGCAGCGCGCTACGTCAACGACGGCTTCTCGGGCGGCGAGAAGAAGCGCCTGGAGATGCTCCAGATGGCCGTCCTGGAGCCCGAGTTCGCGATCCTCGACGAGACCGACTCGGGCCTCGACATCGACGCCCTGCGCATCGTCGCCGAGGGCGTCAACGCGCAGCTCAACCCGGACCTCGGCGTCCTCGTCATCACCCACTACCAGCGCCTGCTCAACTACATCACGCCCGATGTCGTCCACGTCCTGGCCCGTGGCCGGATCGTCGAGACGGGCGGTCGCGACCTCGCCCTGCGCCTCGAGGAGGAGGGCTATGGCCCCATCCTGCGTGACGCCGGTTACGAGGAGGACCTCGCGCACGACCTGCCCGAGGCCGACGCCGAATTCGTGCTCGCCGGCGCGTCGCACTGAGGTCCGCGATCCCGATGGCCATCGTCCGCGCGCTCGACCCCGTCGCCATCCGGGCCGACTTCCCGCAGTTCGAGCGTGACTTCGGCGGCCGGCGGCTGGCCTACCTCGACTCGGCCTCGACGAGCCTCAAGCCGCGCGTCGTCATCGACGCCGTCGAGGGCTACCTCACCCGCTACACCGGCCAACGTCCATCGCGGCATCTACACGACCGGCGAGGAGGCCACCGCCGCCTACGAGGCCGCGCGGACCACGACGGCGCGCTTCCTGAAGCTCCGATCGCGCACGAGATCGTCTTCGTGCGCAACGCGACCGAGGCCATCAACCTCGTGGCCTATTCAGCTGGGGCCGGCGGCAACATCGCGTCGGGCGACACGATCGTCCTGACCGAGCTCGAGCACCACGCCAACCTGGTGCCCTGGCAGATCCTGGCCCAGGAGCGCGACGCCGACCTGGAGTTCGTGCCCATCGACGACCAGGGCCGGCTCGATCCAGGCGAGCTACGAGGTGCTGCTTCGGACGCGGCCCAAGCTGGTCGCCTTCAACCACGTCTCCAACGGCCTGGGCACCATCAACCCGGTGCGCGAGATGGTCGCCGATGGCCCACGCGGCCGGCGCACTGGTGCTCGTCGACGGCGCCCAGGCCGTGCCCGCACCTGCCCGTCGACGTACAGGAGATCGGTGCCGACTTCTACGTCTTCTCGCGGCCACAAGACGCTCGGGCCGACGGGCTCCGGGCGCGCTGTGGGCCGGCGCGAGCTGCTGGAGTCGATGCCGCCCTTCCTGGCCGGTGGCGAGATGATCCGCGAGGTCCACCTCCGGCGGACCGAGTTCAACGACGTGCCCTGGAAGTTCGAGGCTGGCACGCCGGACATCGCCGCCGCCATCGGCCTCGGCGCCGCCCTCGACCTACCTCGAGGGCATCGGCATGGACGCCGTCCGCGCCCATGAGCGGGAGCTGGTGGCCTACGCCCTCGACGTGCTGCCGCGCGAGGTGCCCGGCATCCGCATCTACGGGCCGCTCGACCCCGCCGAGCGTGGCGGCGTGGTGACCTTCAACCTGCCCGGCGTCCACGCCCACGACGTGGCCACGCTGCTCGACCGCGAGGCGATCGCCGTCCGTGCCGGGCATCACTGCACGCAGCCGCTCCACGAGCGCCTGGGCGAGGCGGCCACCGCGCGGGCCAGCTTCAACGTCTACAGCGACCGCGACGACATCGACCGCCTGGCGGCCGGCCTAGCGCATGTCGTGGCCATCTTCGGCCGCGACGCTCGCGACTGCCGGGATGGCAGCGACGGCCACGCCGCCGCCGCTAGTTAGTTGCGCGATCACGCAAATACGGCGATACTAGTCACCCATGGACGACCTCTACCGCGACGAGATCCTCGAGCACTACCGGCGCCCCCACAACTTCGGCACGCTCGACGGAGCCCGACGCGGTCTTCGAGGGCTGCCAACCCCCTGTGCGGCGACCGCATCACGCTGATGCTCGGCATCAGCGACGACGGGCATCGTCGACGAGGTCGCCTTCACCGGCCGCGGCTGTGCCATCAGCCAGGCCTCGCGCCTCGATGCTGACCGACGAGATCAAGGGCAAGCCGCTGGCCGAGATCGTCGAAGCTGGGCAGCCAGGACATCCTCGACGAGCTGGGCATCGACATCAGCCCGGCCCGGCTCAAGTGCGCGCTGCTCTCGCTCGATACGCTGCGCCGTGCGCTCGCCGACCGCGTCGCCTGGCAGGCCACGACCGAGGACGGCGTCGCATGACGGCCTCGTTCATCGCTGCCCAGGCGCCATGCGTGTCCGGCACCCTGTCGGGCCGCTGCAGGTGTCGCTGGCCGGCCTGACCGGCTGGCCGACGCCGTCCCGGACCGTCGCCTCGGCGACCGGCCGGAACCCCCTCGATCCAGCGATCCCACTTGGAGCCCCTCAACTCATGACCAAGACCTTCGCGAACTCCTTCGTCAGGCCCGCTCGGAGTCCGCGAGCTCTCGCCCGCCGAGGCCGAGACGCGGCCGATACCGGTGCTCTGCTCGTCGACGTCCGCGAGTCCGACGAGTGGGAGCGAAGGCCACTGCCGGGCGCGATCCACGTCCCACGCGGCTTCCTCGAGAGCCGCATCGAGGCCGCGATCCCGCCGCATGACGCGCCGATCGTCGTCTACTGCGCCAGCGGCACACGCTCGCGTTCGCCGCCCAGCACGATGCAGGCCATGGGCTACAGCGACGTGGTCAACATGCTCGGCGGCTTCCAGCAGTGGAAGTCCGAGGGTCGTGACTGGCAGAAGCCCATCGCCTTCACGGCTGAGCAGCGCAGCGCTACAGCCGGCACCTGCTCATCCCCGAGGTCGGCGCCGAGGGCCAGGCCAGCCTGCTGGTACTCGAAGGTCGCTCTTCGTCGGCGCTGGTGGCCTCGGCTCGCCGGCGCTCCTCTACCTCGCCGCCGCCGGAGTCGGCACCATCGGCATCGTCGACTTCGATGTCGTCGACGCTCTCCAACCTGCAGCGCCAGATCGTCCACACCACCGATCGCTGTCGGCGAGCGCAAGGTCGCCTCGGCGACGCTGGCCGTGAAGGCCCTCAACCCCGACGTCAGAGTCGATCGCCCACGAGGAGATGCTGAGGCCGACGACAACGTCGAACGCATCATCGCCGGCTACGACGTCATCCTCGACGGCACCGACACGTTCGAGACGCGCTATACGCTCAACGACGCTGCCGTGCGGGCGGGCATCCCCGTCGTCCACGCCAGCGTCTTCCGCTTCGAGGGCCAGCTGACCACGTTCGTGCCCAACGAGGGGCCCGTGCTACCGCTGCCTCTACCCGACGCCGCCGCCCCCTGAGCTCGCGCCAGGCTGCTCGGTGGCCGGCGTCCTCGGCGTGGTGCCGGGCACGCTCGGCATCCTGCAGGCCACCGAGGCGCTCAAGCTGCTGCTCGGCATCGGCGACCCGCTCGTCGGCCGGTTGGTCATCTACGACGCCCTCGATGGCACGTTCACCGAGCTGAAGCTGCGCCGCGATCCGGCCTGCCCGACCTGCGGCAGCGGGACTTCGGCCGATGCCGCCGCCCTGCCCGTCAGCCCGGCTGCTGCCGCCGCCGATGTGCCGTTTGCCCTGCCATCCGGCCCCTTCGACCTGGAGGTCCGTGCATGAGCGCCGTGCGCATCCCGCCCGTCCTGCGCGCCGCCGCCGGCGACCAGAAGCAGGTCGAGGTCGGCGGCGAGACGGTCGGTGCCGTGCTCGACGGGCTGGTGACCACCTATCCCGGGCTGCGCGACCAGCTGCTGACCCAGGACGGCGTGCTCAACCGCTTCGTCAACGTCTACCTCAACGACGAGGACATCCGCTACCTGGCCGAGCTGGCGACCCCGACCGGCGAGCGCGACACGATCGTCGATCCTGCCGGCCATGGCCGGCGGAGCCGCCTGACCATGGCGGCGCCGAACATCCCGGCCCGTCGCGAGAACGGGACGGCGTCCGAGCCAAGCGCCTCTCTGAGGCCGGCGCGGTGGTCGATGCCGACCTGCGTCCGCATGCCCACGAGGGCGCACCGCCGGCACGGCGGTCGGTTCCCGTCGATCGTCGACGCCATCGGCCACACGCCGCTGGTCGAGATCCGCAGCTCTCGCCCGAACGCGAACGTCCGGCTGTTCGCCAAGCTCGAGGGCGTCAACCCGACCGGATCGGTCAAGGACCGCGTCGCGAAGTACCTCTTCGACGACCTCGTCGCCTCCGGACCGCCTGGGCCCCGAGTCGATCATCCTCGAGCCGACCAGCGGCAACACGGGCATCGCCCTGGCCATGATCGCGCGCCGCCACGGCTACCGCGTGGCGGTCGTGCTGCCCGACAACGTGACCCAGGAACGACGCCAGCTGCTGACCATCTTCGGCGCCGAGATCATCGACTCGCCCGGTGCCGAGGGCTCCAACGGCGCCGTCGCGCTGGCGAAGCGCCTGGTCGAACGCGATCCGCGTTTCGTGATGCCCTACCAGTACGGCAACCCGGCCAACCCGCTCGCGCACTACGAGACGACCGGTGTCGAGATCCTGGCCGACTGCCCGGAGGTCGACGTGTTCGTAGCTGGGCTGGGCACGGGCGGCACGCTGATGGGCGTCGGGCGTCGGCTCCGCGAAGCCAACCCGGAGGTCGGCATCTACGCAGCAGAGCCCCATCACGGCGAGGCCGTCCAGGGGTTGCGCTCGATGGCCGATGGCTTCGTCCCCGAGATCTTCGATCCGACCATGCTCGACGGGCGTTTCCTGATCACCAACGCCGAGGCCATCCGGGCGTTGCGCGCCCTCGGCGAGCGTGAGGGCATCTTCGCGGGCGTCTCGTCCGGGGCGGTGCTTGTCGCGGCGGCCAGGGTCGCACGGCGCATGGAGCACGGCACCATCGTGGCGCTGCTCGCCGACGGCGGCTGGAAGTACCTGTCCGACTCGCTCTGGACGCGACCGCTCGACGAGATGTCCGCGGACCTGGAGTCGAAGAACTGGTGGTAGGGGAGCGCGAGCCTGCGTCCCCCCGCGACGCCCAGCCCGACACTCTCGGGAGCCCCGAGCGAACCCGCCATCCAGCGGCCGCGCGGCTGTCGTCCGAGCTCCACGCTGAGCTCATCGCCTGGGCCTGGGCGGGCGTCCCCAACGAGGCCTGCGGCATCCTGGCCGGCGACAGCGCCGCCATCGAGGGCGGTCGGGCCATCGCCTTCTACCCGCTGACCAACGCCGAGGCCTCGCCCTTTCTCTACCGCATCGATCCCACCGAGCAACTCCATGCGATGCTCGCCATCGACGATCGAGATGAGGTCGTGTGGGGCATCTTCCACTCGCATGTGGCGTCGCCCGCCGAGCCGTCGGTGACGGACATCGGTCTGGCCTTCTACCCCGAGGCGCTGTACCTCATCTGCTCGCTGGCCGACCCCGGCACGCCGCACATCCGGGCCTGGTCGATCCGCGACGGCAGGCCGACCGAGGTCGCGTTGCAGGTCGGGTAGTCAACCAAGGAGACCCGCATGGCCACACCGACCAGCGTCGGCGCCTACGTCGCGGCCCTGCCGCCCGAGCGGCGCGCCACCATGGAGGAGCTGCGGCGGACCATCAACGCGGCCGCGCCCGATGCGACCGAGACGATCGCCTACCAGATGCCCGCGCTCCGCATGGATGGCCGGTTCCTGGTCTCGTACGCGGCGTACAAGGCGCACTACAGCCTGTTCCCCGCGAGCGGCGCGGTCATAGATGCGTTAGGCAAAGCGCTGACGCCCTACCTCGCAGGCAAGGGCACGATCCGTTTCCCGGCAGACGAGCCCCTTCCGCTGGCGCTCGTGACCAGGATCGTGCAGGCCCGCGTCGCCGAGCATGGCGCCGGCCCAGCCGATTGAGCCAGGGCGCGCCCGGCCCGGCGATGTGCCGGTCAGGCCGGCGTGGTGCCACTCGGCGCGCTGCCGCCGGGCAGCCGGTCCCGGTTCGTGTAGCCGCCGCCGAACCATGAGCCGAGGTCGATGAAGAGCGCGAGGCCCAGCCAGACCCAGTCGAAGCCCTCGATGCCGCCGGGGAAGACGAGCACGTAGGCCAGGGTCAGCCAGGGCAGGAAGATGAAGCCCAGGAGGGGCCAGATGAACGTGTCGAATGCCTGGCTCCAGCGGACCTGGTCGACCAGCCACCAGACGAGGATGCCGGCACGCGGCCCGAGGAAGGCGAGGACGGCGAAGAAGCAGCACATGATCTCGACCTCTGCGATTCGATACCCGCAGATGATGGCATGTCGAGGCAAGCTCAGAGCGCCGGATGTCGCTCAGCCGCGCTAGCCCGAGCGGCGGACGGTCGCCTCGATGAGGCCGTGCGGCTCGGTCGTGGAGACGAAGATCTGGCGGTCGTTGTCGAGGCCGAAGGGGCTCAGGTCGGCCGTCCAGTGATGCAGGTTCGGCAGCGCGAAGCGGATCTCGTCGATGATCGGCTCGGCCTCCAGGATGGCCTTGCCGAGGATCCAGATGGAGTGCTGGACGGAGAGGCTCATGTGCTCCGCGAAGGTGGCCAGGAAGGTCGCCAGGACCCGCGCGAAGGTGGCGTCGTGGTCGATCTCGGTCTGGTCAGCCTGATAGCGCCAGGTGGCCGTGACCTTGGTGGCCATGATCCGGTCGTGGGTGTCGGCGAGTGTGGTGAAGCGGTCGCGAGGGAAGCCCGCGAAGGCCGAGCGCCCCGTCTTCATGACCGTCAGGTCCTCGACGCCCGCCTCAACGGTGACACCCGTGGCCTCGGCGGCTACGACCGCCGTCCGGGTGACCGAGCCGTCGCGGATGAACGCATCGGGCGCCGGCAAGCCATCGGCCACGATCGGGTTCCAGGCATGCTCCTCGATCCAGACCGTCGCCCGATGGACTTGCCGATGGAGCAGGAAGTGGTCGGCCAGGAGCGTCCCGAAGGCCTCGATGGAGCCCGTCAGGCCATCCCTGGCCAGGGCGTAGGCGGTGTTCTTCATGGTGTCGGTGGCGATGACCTCGGCGTTCTCGCCGCTGACATGGGCCGCGGCGAAGTCGCCTTCGAGCCCGATGCGCACGGTCAGGTCGCGAACCACGTGTCGGTCGGGCATCCGGTCGACCTTGACCAGCCGGATGCGAGCCTTGCCGTAGCGGTTCGGGCCCATCTCGATGGTCATCGGGTCGCTCCTTCAGGTGACGGCGCGGTCAAGGTCGTGTAGCGATCGGCCGCGATGTCGACGACGGCGTCGAGCGCTCGGCCGATCTCCGAAGCTCGGTCCGACTCCAACGCTTGTGTCATCTCGAGCACCAATACGGCCCGCGGGCGGCCAGCCACGAAGACGCAGTAGCGGAATCCGAACCGTCGCTCGTAGGCGGCGTTCAGGCGCGTCAGCTCGTCGTCGACGCGGACCCGCTCTTCCTCGGCGGCCGCGTCGGCGCCCTCGCGGTCGTAGCCCTGCTCCACGAACGACAGAGAGGAGACCGATCCGGGCGGCGCCCCCAGCCTGGGATGGGCATCGATGAGCTCGAGCTGCTCCGCCTCTGGCATCGCATGGGCGATCGAACGGGCACGGGCGAAGAACTCGGCGGCGCTGCCGAACGGCCGCGCGGCCGCGAGCCGGGCGAGGAATCGCGGCGCCCCCTCGAAGAGCGGCGCCACGGCACCGGCGAAGGCGTCGGGAGGCGACTCGTCGAGCTCGGGAAAGACGAGCGCTGCCGTCACGAGCCGCGGTAGGTCGACAGGGAGTACGGCGCCCTGATGAGCGGGACGTGGACCGAGCGGGAGGGGTCCGATACGCGGAAGTCGATGCTCGCCGCGCGGAAGAAGCCACCATCGTCGACGTCGAAGCTGATGCGATAGTCGCCCGCCTCGAGGGACGCCCCGGCCAGCAGGTCGGCGATGCGCCCGTCGTCGTCGGTCGAACCCGCGCCGCACGGGCGGTCGAGGCCGCCGACGAGCCGCGTCAGTCGGACCGAGACGCCCGTCGCCGGACGGCCTGAGCCGACGTCGAGCACGTGCGTCGAGATGGTCGGCTGAGACTCGGCCACGGTATCCTCCGGCGATGAGCGAGATGACGGGAGACGTGCGGATCCGCGTCGGCGACCTCCACTTTAGCGCCCGCTGGGAGGCGGATGCGCCTCGTACGGTCGAGGTCATCCGGGCGCTCCTTCCGCTTCGCACGCGGCTCATCCACTGCCGCTGGAGCGGCGAATCGACGTGGATCCCCTTCGGCGAGTATCGGCCCGGCGTCGACTACGAGCATCACACCTCGCACCCAGCGCCCGGCCAGCTCGCGCTCTATCCGGGTGGCATCAGCGAGTGCGAGATCTTCTTCCCTTACGGCGCCTGCGCGACGTCGTCGAAGGTCGGTCAGCTGGCCGCCAACCACTTCGCCAGCATCGTGCCCGACGACGGCTGGCAGGATCGATTGCGTGAGGTCGGCCGGCGCTGCCTCTGGGAGGGGGCCCAGGAGATCGAGATCGTCGAGGTCTGATGTGTCCGTGCTGCCGCGCGCGATCGCCCATCGCCCGTGACCGACCTCATCGTCCGCGGCGGGACGGTCGTCGCCACCGACGGCGCCCGGCGAGCGGACGTGGCCATCGATAGTGGGCGGATCGTGGCCATCGGGCCGGATCTCGGATCGGACGCGCGAGAGGTGGTCGACGCGAGCGGGCTTCTGGTGCTGCCGGGCATCGTCGACGTCCACACGCACACTCGCGTCGCCAGTGACGCCGAGCCCGATCGCTTCTTCCAGGACTCGGTCGCCGCAGCCTTCGGCGGCACGACCACGTTCCTGGCCTTCAACAACCCAGGCACCGGCGGCTCTGAGTCCGCCGGTCGGACGCTCGCTGCGCCGGACTGCGGGAATGGCGCGCCGATGACCGAGGGCGACTCGGCCGTCGACTACGCGGTGAGCCTCGTGCTGACGCCGTTCCAGGACGATGCCGTCGCGGAGATCCCCGCCGCGGTCGCAGCCGGGGTCCCGACGTTCAAGGCCTTCATGGTCTACGACTTCGGCCTCGACGATCGGCGCCTGCTTCCACGCGCATGGCCATGGCCGGGACGTCGGGCGGCATGCTCGAGGTCCACTGCGAGAACGCGGTCATGCTCGAGGAGCTGACGGCCCGGCACCTCGACGGCCGGCGAGACCGCGCCGCGCTTCCATGCCTCGTCGCGGCCGCCCTACGTCGAGGCCGAAGCGACGGCCCGGGCCATCGCGCTACAGTCGCGCCGCCCGCGCCCCGCTCTACGTCGTGCACCTCTCCTGCGCCGAGGCGCTGACGGCGGTGCGCGATGCCCGAGGCCGCTGGCCTGCCGGTCTTCGCCGAGACCTGCCCGCACTATCTGACGCTCGACGAGTCGCGCTACGAGCTGCCCGCGGACGAGGCGGCCAAGTACGTCATCTCCCCGCCGCTGCGCGCGCCGGGGCAGGCTGAGGCGCTGTGGGCCGGCCTGGCGGATGGTGCATTGGCGCTGGTCGGCACCGACCATGTCCCCGATCGCGTCGCGGTCGAAAAGCAGTCCTGGCGCGAGTCGTTCGACCGCATCTCCAACGGCGGTCCGGGCATCGAGACGCTCCTGACGCTCGTCTACTCCGAGGGCGTGGCGCGTGGCCGGATCACCCTCGAGCGCATGGTCGACCTGCTGGCGACGACGCCGGCGCGGTTGTTCGGCCTGCGCGGCAAGGGCGCCGTGGAGGTCGGGCGGGACGCCGACCTGGTCCTCTTCGATCCCGCGGCGCCTCGCGTCATCCGCCAGGCGGACCTGCACCACACCAGCGACTACACGCCGTACGAGGGTCGCGAGGTGGTCGGCGCTGTGCGCTCGGTCGCCGTGCGCGGCAGCTGGGTCGTGCGCGACGGCGCCTTCGTCGGCCGCCGCGGCCACGGGCGGTTCGTCGAGCGCCAGCTCGACGCGATGGCCTGAGACCGCAGCATGATCGGCTCGAGTCCAGATCCGGCCACGACGATCGGCTCGCCTGCCGACCCAGCCGAGGCGGCACGCCATCGGGTGGTCATCGTGGGAGGCGGCTTCGGTGGCCTGTACGCGGCCAAGGGCCTCGGCGGCGACGCCCGCGTCCAGGTCACGCTCGTCGATCGCCGCAACTTCCACCTCTTCCAGCCGCTCCTGTACCAGGTCGCGACCGGCGCCCTCTCACCCGGCGAGATCGCCCAGCCACTGCGCAGCATCCTGCGCCGGAGACGGAACACGACCGTGCTGCTCGGCGAGGCGCTCAAGATCGAGCCGGCCGCGCGTCAGATCGTGCTCGCGGATGGCGGGGCGATCGACTACGACACCCTCGTCGTCGCCACCGGCGCCCGCTTCTCCTACTTCGGCCACGACGCGTGGGCGCCCTTCGCGCCGGGTCTCAAGTCGATCGATGACGCGCTCGAGATCCGCCGCCGGATCCTCATCGCCTTCGAGGCCGCGGAGCGCGAGGCGGACCCCGTGCGCAGAGCGGAGTGGATGACGTTCGTCGTCGTTGGTGGCGGCCCCACCGGGGTCGAGCTGGCCGGCGCCATCGGGGAGATCGCCAACGACACCCTGCGCCGGGACTTCCGATCCATCCATCCACAGGAGGCGGTCATCCTGCTGGTCGAGGCGCTCGATCGCATCCTGCCCACCTATCCGATCGGCGCCTCGGTCTCGGCGCGGCGCCAGCTCGAGCGCCTCGGGGTGCGGGTCAGGACGGAGACCAGGGTCGTCGACGTCGGCGAGCGTCACGTGACGCTCGATCCGGTCCCTCGGCCGGCGGACACGGCCACCGGGTCAGGTCTCACTCGAGACGCCGGCGCCACCTCCGAGACGGTCCCGACGCGGACGGTGCTGTGGGCGGCTGGAGTGCTCGCGACCTCGTTCGCCCGGACCGTCGCCGCCGCCACGGGTGCCGAGACGGACCGCGCCGGCCGGGTCCGCGTCGACCCCGACCTTACGGTCCCGGGCCGCCCGGAGATCTTCGTCATCGGCGACGCGGCGGTCCAGCTCTGGCGCGAGGATCGGCCCGTGCCCGGCGTCGCGCAGGGCGCCATCCAGCCAGGCAACTACGTGGCCAGGACCATCCGCCGGCGCCTCGATGGGCGGCCCACGCCGCCGTTCCACTATCGCGATCGAGGCGACGTGGCCGTCATCGGGCGCCTCGCTGGGGTCACCAACATCCCGTGGCTCGGTCCCTTCGGTCGCACCAGCGGGTTCCCGGCCTGGTTGCTCTGGCTGGGCATCCACATCGTCTACCTGATCGGCTTCGCCAACCGCCTCGTGGTCATCATCCGCTGGGGCTGGAGCTTCGTGACCGCCGGCCGTGGCTCACGGCTCATCACCGGTCAGCCGCTGCTGCCGCCGATCGAGGCGCCGAAGCCGCCCGACTGACGTCGCTGCTCGGCCCGGACGGCGCAGAGGCACGCATCCACGAGGCTGAGAACGCGGCCCGCGCCAGCTCATCCGAGGTCGACAAGCGCCTCGCGAAGGGATGCCCGTGCCCGAGACAGCCAGCTGGCCACCGTTCCTTCTGGCACGCCCAGCATGCTGGCGATCTCACGCTGGGAGTAACCGTCGAGGACATTGGCCAGCAAGGCCGCACGGACCTTCGGCTCGAGCCGGGCGACGGCCGCCCACAGGTCGGGATCGATGTCATCGTGGTACGCGCCATCGGCCGGCCGCTGCACCAGCCGGATCGACCATCGTCGGCGGCGGCGAAGGTGATCGAATGCCAGGTGGAGGCCGACGGTGTAGAGCCACGCCCGAACGTCATGCCCGTCGAATCGGTGCCATTCGCGGCAGGCCCGCAGGTAGGTCTCTTGGGCGACGTCTTCGGCATCGTGCTCGTTGCCGAGGACCAGGACCAGGCGTCGGAGCAACGGTCCGTACCACGGCGCGACAGCCGGCTCGAACTCGAGGCTCACCGCCGACACGGGTCGGCGGTCCAAGGCAGCAGCGGTGTCGACGACGACGGCCGTGGCGGTTCCCGCGCTCATGGCATCGGCTCGTCGTGGCACGCGCCGGTGCCGGTCGCGCCAGTGCGCTGGTCGATGACCATCAGCAGCTGCCCGTCGACGATCGCGCCAGGCACGACGTACCCGTGCTCCGGTGGGGTCGCGCGCTGGGTCGATGTCCCGTTCTTGCGGCTGGCGTCTCCCGTCTCCACCTGCCAAACGACGTTCACGAAGCCGTGGGCGGCCAGATAGTCGGCGGCCTCTGGCGGGCTCATGCATTCGAGCGCCGCGCCCGCCAGCGGTTGCCCTGGATTCTCGACACCGAGCGCCTCCCGCACCAGCTGGACGACCGCCGCGCCTCCGGCGATGACCGTCGCGGCCGTGATGAGGGCGAGGGTCGGCCCGAGGGCGAACGGGAACGCCCGACGGAGACGGCGCTCGTGCCGCACGCTCGGAGGTGCCGCCGACGGCACGCGCGCCTCCATGGCAGCGAGGCGCGTGTGGAGGTCTGTTGAGCTCATGTCGAGTCCCCTCTCGCGGTGATGGTGGCTGTGCACCCTGTTCAACGCTCCGGGGCGGCGCTTCCATGCATCAGCGATCCTCTGGCCCGTGGACGGATGGCTCGGCCGAGCCAGATCGGGCGACGCGGGTGCCTCACGTGCCTGCGCCGCCACCTCAGTCGAGCCTCGTGTAGGCCTCGAGGGTCAGGAAGTCGGGGAAGTCGTCGCTCAGGACCAGGCGGTCCAGCAGCTCGGTCGCCTCGGCCAATCGCCCCCTGCCACGGCCGCCGAGCTTGGCCAGCTCCTCCTCGCGGAGCGTCGCATAGAGCGCGCCGTCCGCTGCCCGTCCGTCGTCGAGGCGCACGCCCTGCGTCCGCCACTGCCAGAGCTGCGAGCGGCTGATCTCCGCGGTCGCGGCGTCCTCCATGAGATCGAAGATGGCCGCGGCACCGATGCCGCGCAACCAGCTGTCCAGGTACTGCAAGCCGACGCTCACGTTCTGGCGCAGGCCGGCCTCGGTGACCCGCCCATCGGGAATGCGCAGATCGAGCAGATCGCCGGCGCTAACGATGACGTCTTCGCGCAGGCGGTCCTTCTGGTTCGGTCGGTCGCCGAGCACGCTATCGAAGACTTGTTCGGCGATCGGCACCAGGTCGGGATGCGCGACCCAGGTGCCGTCGAAGCCGTCGCCCGACTCGCGCTCCTTGTCCTCGCGGACCTTGGCCAGCGCGTTGGCGGTCACCTCCGGCGCGCGCCGGTTGGGGATGAA
Source organism: uncultured Chloroflexia bacterium (assembly GCA_963833535.1). Taxonomy (GTDB): domain Bacteria; phylum Chloroflexota; class Limnocylindria; order Limnocylindrales; family CSP1-4; genus CSP1-4. The sequence goes on from CAWHYC010000004.1 coordinate 29,643, forward strand.
GGCGGACATGCCACCGATGGCGTGGGCGCCGCGCCGATGGCAGGTGCGCACGAGCAGCTGGGTGTAGGCGCGCATGAAGGGCACGGCCATCGTGACCTGGGCGCGGTCGGGCAATACGAAGGCGGGGTCGCCGCGGAACTTCTTGATGATGCTGAAGATGTAGTCCCAGCGGCCGGCATTGAGACCCGCGGCGTGCTCGCGGAGCTCGTAGAGGATCTCGTCCATCTCGAACGCGGCCAGGATGGTCTCGATGAGGACCGTCGCCCGGATCGACCCGGCGGGGATGCCCAGCGCCTGCTGGCCGGCGATGAAGACGTCGTTCCAGAGCCGCGCCTCGCGATGCGATTCAAGCTTCGGCAGGTAGAGGTAAGGACCGGAGCCGCGCTCTATGGCCGCCCGACCCCCATGGAAGAGGAAGAGCCCGAAGTCGAAGAGGGACGCGCTCATCGGGACGCCGTCGACCATCACGTGACGCTCGCCCAGGTGCCAGCCGCGTGGTCGGACGAGGAGCGTGGCGGGTTCGTCGCCCAGCCGGTAGGTCTTGCCCTCCGGGCTGATGAACGTCAGCGTCCGGCGGTGCGCCTCGAGGATCGTGGCCTGGCCGGTCACGATGTTCGTCCAGGTCGGGCTGAGCGAGTCCTCGAAGTCGGCCATGAAGACGCGCGCCCCGGAGTTGAGGGCGTTGATGCGTCATCTTCGGCTCGGCCGGGCCGGTGATCTCGACGCGCCGATCGTCGAGGTCGGACGGGGCCGCCGCGACCCGCCAAGCGGCAGCGCGGACGTTCGCGGTCTCGGGCAAGAAGTCTGGCCGCTCCCCGCTGGCCAGCCGCGCGTCGCGCTCGATCCGGGCAGCGAGGATCGTGGCGCGGCGTTCGCGGAACTCGCGCTCGAGGCCGGCCACGAAGCTCAGCGCGTCGTCGCTCAGGATGTGGGCGAGCTCAGGTGCGACGGGCGCCAGGACCTCGACGCCATCGGGCGTCGTCACTCGATCGGGCTCCAGATCGATAGCCGATAGCCGTCGGGGTCGTGGAGCCAGGCGTGCCGGGCGCCCCACTCCTGGTCGGACGGCTCGGTCAGGGCGATGCCGGCACCGCGCAGTCGCGTGGCCACGGCGTCGACGTCGGGAACCTGGAGCTCGAGCTCGATTCCCGGTGCCCCGACCTCCGATACCGGGCGCTCCTCGATGCCGACATTGAAGCCGCCGCCACCCCCGATCCGCAGGTAGCCGTCACCCTCGGCCAGGACCTCGAGGCCGAGCTCATCGACGTAGAAGGCGCGCGTGCGCTCCAGGTCGCTGACATGCAGGAAGCAGTGGCTGAAGCCCGGTCCGTCCATCCGCGCGCTCCTCGAGCTCGTCGTGCGCTGCCTTGCGGCTGCCTACCAGCCGCCCGCGTCACGAAGGAGCCGGTGCAGCACGCGACCGGCGACCGCCCGACGATACTCCGCCGTGGAGCGCACGTCGTCGATCGGCTGCAGCTCGGTTCGCAGCGTCGCCGCGGCGTGGTCGGCGGTCGTGCGGCGGGGGGCGGCACCTTCGAGCACGCTCTCGGTCGCGGCGACCCGGATGGGCGTGGCGGCGACCGATCCGAGCGCCAGGCGGACGTCGCGCCAGACGCCGCCGTCTTCGCGCCAGGCCAGGGCCATGACGACCTTGCTGATGGCCTGGGCCCGCCGGGTGCCGACCTTTCGGAAGCGGACGTCGCGCCTGGCGACCAGCGGCAGTCGGACGCGCAACAGGAGCTCGTCCGGGGCCAGCGCCGTGCGACGGTAGGCCTGCCAGAACGACGTCGCGGGCACGACCCGCTCGCCGCGAGGTCCGCCACACACGAAGACGGCATCCATGGCCAGCAGGACGGGCAGGCCATCGCCCGCCGGCGAGGCGTTCGCGATGTTGCCCCCGATGGTGCCCCAATTCTGGATCTGGGCGGCGCCGATGGTCGCCGCAGCCTCGACCAGTGCCGGCGCGTGGATCGTGCACAGCGCCGAGCGTCGGATGGCGCTCCAGGTCGTCGTCGCGCCGATGACCAAGGCGTCACCGTCGATGCCGATGCCGCCCAGCGCTTCGAGCCGGGCGAGATCGATGATCTGCTCGGGGACCGGGCCGATCTCGCCGGTGATCTGGACCATCAGGTCCGTGCCGCCGGCGATCGGTCGGTGTGGGCCCGCGGCCAGCAACGCATAGGCCTCCTGGAGGCTCGTCGGCGTCACGACCGGCGGCTCGGCCGGCATTCAGCTGCGGCCTCGCCGTCGGCCCAGGAGGAGGCGGACGCCGAAGACCAGGAGTCCGGCCACGATGGCGCCGCCGACCGCCATCTGGGCTGGCGTGAAGGCGATCGACATCTCGTCGCGCGATGGCGCGCCGTCCTCGGTCGCATCCGCACCCGTTCGCTGCGCGGCGGTCGCGGGCGCGTCGGCCGTTGGCACCCGCTTCGACCCCGAGGTCGCGGGCGCCTCGGCCTTTGGCATGCGCTTCGGTCGCGTGCTCGTGCGTGTGGTCGCGGCGGTCTTCGGCGGCTCGCTCTTGCCCGCGCTCTTGGGCGTGCTGGCGCGTTTGGTCGGCTTCGTGGTCTGCTCGTTGTGGTCATCCATCGTCAGGCTCCTGTCTGTGCGCCGGCGGCCATCGCGATGGCTTCGACGATCTTCGTGTAGCCCGTGCAGCGGCATAGGTTGCCGGCGATCGCCTCGCGGATCGCGGGCTCTGTCGGCTCCGCCGCGGAGTCCAGGAGGGCCTGGCCGGCAACGAGCATGCCCGGCGTACAGATGCCGCACTGCGCCCCGCCGGCATGCAGGAAGGCCGCCTGCAGGGGCGACAGGATCGGCGTGCCATGCGAGGTGCCGGCAAGGCCCTCGACGGTGCGTACGTCGCGCCCGTCCGCCTGGCAGATGGGCACCAGGCAACTGTCCACGACCTCGCCGTCGAGCAGCACGGTGCAGGCGCCGCACTCGCCCTCGCCGCAACCCTCCTTGGTGCCCGTCAATCCGAGCTCCTCGCGCAGGACGTCGAGCAGGCGCCGCATGCCCGGTGCCGCGACCTCGAACTCGACGCCGTTGACCGTGACCTGGTAGCTCATGCGGGGTTTTCGGAACGCGTGTCGTTGCTGATCGCGCCGGGCTCCGCAGCGGTAGAGATACCAGGCGGCCCGGGCGGCATGTGGCCATCCAGGGCGGCCAGGATGCGCTCGGGCGAGGCTGGCAGGTCGTGGATCCAGATGCCCGTCGCGTCGTGGACGGCGGCCACGACCGCCGGCGCGCCGACGTCCATGGGCAGCTCGCCGATCCCCTTGGCCCCGTGCGGGACGCCTGCGAAGGGCATCTCGACCAGGATCGTCTCGATGCGCGGCGCGTCGAGGGCCGTCGGGATCAGGTAGGTCGCCAGCCGATCGTTGAGGTAGCGGCCATCTTGGAGCTTGATCTCCTCGATCGTCGCGTACCCGACGGCTTGCAGGGTGCCGCCCTCGACCTGGCCTTCGGCGAGCACCGGGTGGATGACGCGACCGACGTCATCGGCGGCGACCACTGACCGAACGGTCACCTCGCCCGTGTCGAGGTCGACGTCGACCTCCGCCACCGCGGCTGCCCAGCCGAAGGCCGGATAGGCGTCGCCGGTGTACGTCTCGTCGTCGAAATGGACGCCCGGGTAGGGCGTGAAGCGCTCATCGATGCGGGTCGCGCCCCAGGTCCGTGCATCCTCGCGATAGCTGACCGCGAACGGCAGGCCGGTGCGCTCCTCGACGCTGGCCTTGAGCTTGCGCGCGGCGTTGACGATCAGGCCGCCGACGACCATCGCCGTCCGCGACGCGACGGTCGGGCCGCTGTCGGGCACGATCGACGTGTCCTGGGGGGCCATCTCGACCTCATCGAAGTCGATGCCAAGCGCTTCGGCGACGAGCTGCGGGAAGATCGTCTTGGTGCCCTGGCCCATCTCGGTGTTGGCGATGAGGACCCGAACGACGCCCTCCGCGCTCAGCTCGAGGCTGGCCACCGAGCCCATCTTCTCCTCGCCCGAACCGGTGAAGCCGGCGCCATGCCAGGCCAGCGCCAGCCCGATGCCCCGCGCCGAGCGTTCCGCATCGGTCCGACCCTCGCGCTCGCGCGCTGTTCGCTCGCGCACGCGTTCGAACTCGGCGGCCTCGGCGGCTCGCTCGAGGACCTCGTCGGCCGCCACCCCGTCGCGCAGGACCTGGCCGGTCGGGGTCACGCCACCGGATCGGTAGCAGTTGCGACGACGGATCTCCAGTGGCGAGCGTCTGATCGCATCTGCCACGCGGCTGACCTGCACCTCGGCCGCGAACTCGGACTGCGGCGCCCCGAAACCGCGGAAGGCGCCGTTGGGCGGCGTGTTGGTGGCCACCGCCCGCGCGGTGATGCGCACGTTCGGCACGTCGTACGGGCCGCCGGCGTGGATGGCCGCCCGGCTGAGGACGACCGGCGTCAAGGTGCAGTAGGCACCACCGTCGAGGACCAGGTCGATCTCCTGGGCCATGATCCGGCCGTCTCGCATGGCGCCCGTTCGGTGCCGAACGATGGCCGGGTGCCGCTTGGTGGTGGCGGCCAGGTCCTCGTGGCGGTCGTAGATCATGCGCACCGGTCGGTTGAGGCGCCGGGCGAGCAAGGCGGCATGGATGGCGATGAGCGAGGGGTACTCCTCCTTGCCGCCGAACCCGCCCCCGGTCTCGGCCTGGATGACCACCGCCCGGCCGCTGTCGAGCGCGAGCGCCCGCTTGAGCGCCTTGTGCACGTAGTACGGGCACTGCAGCGACCCGGTCACGGTCATGCCGCCGTCCTCGCGAGGGACGGCGATCATGGCCTGGTTCTCGATGTACAGCTGCTCCTGGTGACCGACCCGGTAGGTGCCCTCGACGACGACCTCCGCCGCGGCGAAGCCGGCCTCCAGGTCGCCCTTACCCATCGCGTACTGGGCGAAGACCTGGGTCGACGCCAGCGGGTCGAAGACGGGCTCCAGCCGTTCTGTCCGCGGGTGGATGCGTCGCCGCGCCTCGCGCAGCGTGTCGCGGTCGGCCGCCGCCAGCAGCGCCAGCGGCTCGGCCTGGTGCCGGATGGTCCCGCCGACGGGGATGAGGATGGGCTGGTCGTCGCTGATGAGGCTGACCACGTTGTCGCCGGGGATGTCCTCGGCGGTCACGACGATGACGCGCGACCAATCGAAGTCGGCATCGAAGTCGAAGCCGTGGAGCCGGGCATGCGGGTCGGTGGAGCGGATCGTGGCGCCAAACCAGGCGCCCGGAAAGACGAGGTCGTCGGCGTATCTGGCCAGGCCGGTCAGCTTCTCCGGCCCCTCGCGACGGAGCGGCACGCCGGTCGCTCGGCCGAGGCCCAGCTCCCCCGCGCCCGGCAACCGAAGAGCGTCCGGCGCCACGGGGCGCGCCGGTGCGGCGGGACCGGGCCGGGTCGTGATCGTCATCCGGAGACGCTCCTTGGGCTGAGGCCGGAAGCGTCGCCGCTTCGACGTTGCGGTGTCAAGTGACGCGGGCTTCGCGTCAGTCAGCGATCGCCAGCAGCGGGTCGCCGGCGTTCATGGCCAGCGAGCTGACGACGAACAGGACGATGCCGCCGATGGGCGCCTCGACGACCTGGAGCGTGCGCCCGAACGGGTCCTGGACCTCACCCAGCCGCTGACCCGCCGCAACGGGCTCACCGACACCGATCGCCGGCATCCAGCAGCCCCCGGCGTCCGCCCGGAGCCAGACATTGGTGCCGAGGCGGCGCGTCTCGCGTCGCGGCACCTCAGGTGCGTCGGGGATGAGGCCGGCGGCTCGCAAGGCCCGACGGAGGCCAGCCTCGTGGAGCGCGACGTCGCCCTCCGGCCAGAGGCCCTGGCCGCCGACCTCGCCGAGGACGGCCGGGATACCCAACGTCGCGGCGGCCGTCGTCGTGGAGCCGGGCAGAGGCCCGACAACGATCGAGTCGAGCCCGTACGCCTCGGCCATCGCCTCGGTGACCGTGTCGACGCCGGCATCACCGGTGTGCTCGATGCCGACGAAGGAGACGAGGGCCTCGTTCATGTCGCCGCAGTGGCAATCGATGTACCGGTCGGAGGGGGCGATGACCGTCTGATGCAGCCAGGCCGCGAGCCGTTCGGTCGGGCTTCCGGCCGGATCGCCGGGAAACGTGCGGTTCAGGTTTCGGCCGTCGAGGGGGTCGACGTAGATGGTGCGCGCCGCATAGGCCGCCGGGTTCGAGATGAGCGACGCGACGAGGGTGCCGCTCATCGTCGCCGGGTCGACCGACATCGCCACGCGTCGGAGGGCGGCGATGGAGACGTACTCGGCGCCGTGGATGCCGGCCGTGACACCCACGCGCGGTCCGGCCGTCGCCCCGTTGACGAGCACGATCGGGATCTCCACGACCGCCGAACCGAGATCGACCGGGATCATGCCGAACGCCCGCGTACCCGGTTCGGCGCTCAGGTGAGCCAGGTTGAGGGTGGTCGCATGTCGGTCCATCGAAGCCTCCGGATCGGATGGTGGTTGGGTGGTGGGTGGTCGCGCGGTCGGATCTCCAGCGTCGTGGGCCGGTCGATTCAGTCGGTCAGGCGCCCGCGTCGCAATGCGCGACCGGGCAGCGCCCCGGTGTGCTCGCCGTCGTGGACCACCAGCTGGCCGTTGACTAAGACGTGCGGGATGCCCTGCGGGAAGCGACGTGGATCGTCGTAGGTCGCCAGCGAGCGCACTGTCACGGGATCGAAGACCACGACGTCCGCCTTGAGGCCATCGCGCATGAGGCCACGATCCACCAGGCCCAGGCGGGCGGCCGGCGCCGAGGTCATCTTGCGCACCGCCTCCTCCAGGCTGGTCAGGCGGTCCTCGCGGACGAACTCGCCAAGGATGCGTGGGAACGAGCCGTAGGTCCGCGGGGCGGGCTTCTCGGCGATCATCACGCCGTCCGTGCCGATCATCGAGATCGGATGCTGCCAGAAGGGGATCATGCCGGCCTTGTGCGGGCCGGGGGTCACCTGGTTGACGCGCAGGTCCTCGGCCAGGAGGAGGTCGCAGATGGCGTCGGTGGCGTCGACGCCGGTCTCGGCCATGTAATCGGCCAGCGTGCGGCCTTCCCAGCGAGTGTGCTCGGGTCGAGCGAGGTAGCCCAGGCGCAGGTCGGCCCAGGGGTCCGCCCCGGCATACGACCGCCCCCGGACGGCCAGCTCGTCCCGGATCCGGGCGCGAGTGGCCTGGTCTGAGAGGCGCTCCTTGAGCCGCGCCACGCCGCCGGACTGGATCCAGGGCGGCAGCATGATCAGAAGCCGCGTGCTGGCCCATTCGGAGGGGTAGAGATCGAAGGTGACGTCGAGGCCCTCGGCGCGCGCGTCGTCGATCAGCCCGAGCATCTCCTCCGGCGTGCCGGGGAACGTCCGGCGATGGTAGAAGTGGGTGACGTGGACCGGCCCGCCGCCGCTGCGCCGGCCGATCTCGATCGCCTCTCGGAACGGGTCGAGGAAGCGGTCGCCGAGGTCGTAGCGCACGTGCGTGTGGTAGATGCCGCCCAGGCGCGCGGCTTCGGCCAGCAGCGCGGCCAGCTCGTCGGTCGTGGCGTATGCGCCGGGTGGATAGTCGAGCCCGCTCGAGAGGCCGTACGCGCCGTCCTCCATGCCTTCACGGAGGAGCCCCCGCTGTCGGTCCATCGCCTTCGCGTCGGCCGGCAGCTCGTCCCAGCCGATGGCCGCGATGCGGAGCGCGGAGTTGCCGATCAGATAGGCGACGTTGACACTCACGCGGCGGTCGAAGCGGTCCAGGTAGTCGCCGACGGTGCGCCAGTCAGTGCGGACCTCCGGGCGGCCGTCGAGGCCGGCGTTGAGCGTCAGGAAGTCATCGAGGTCGCCCTGGTTCGTGAACGGCGCGTAGCTGTTGCCGTCGACCCCGATGACCTCGGTCGTGACGCCCTGGCGGACCTTCGGCTCATGACGGGGCTCGGCCAGCATCGTCAGACCGGCATGGCTGTGGAGGTCGATGAAGCCGGGCGCCACGACGAGGCCGGTGGCGTCGATGGACCGCGCAGCGTGGATCTCGGCCGGGTCGTCGCCCGTCGCTCCGCCGGCGCCCGTGGCTCCGTTTGCGCCCGTGGTCTTGACGCTCGTGCCATTGGCCGCCCGCGGCAGGATCCGCAGCCGATCGCCGATGACCGCCACATCCGCCGCAAATCCTGGCGCGCCGCTGCCGTCGACGACGGTGCCGCCGTGGATCAAGAGGTCGACGGCCTCGGTCACGGGGCGGTCGGTGCCAAGTCGTACGCCAGGCGAGCAACCGGGCGCCTGTGACGACGTGCATGGACGGCGTTGTACGCGCAGCGGACAGACCCGACCGCGGAACCGACCCTTTGCTCGAATCTGTGCGCTACGCGTGCAGGTTCGACTGACATATCGGCGCGACGCGCCCTTGACGGGCTTCCGATGACCTTCCATGTGCCCGTTTGCACGCTTGGTGAACAGCCGATGGTCGCGCCGATCGATCCGCGATGCATCTGGTGCATCGCTCCCGGGGAGTGCGGGTGGATCCCTAAGGACGAGGATGTCTTCCCATGGCGACTCGCGAGCGGCCGACCGACATCGGCCACCGACGCAGCCGACGCACTGTGTCCGTCCTGGGCGATGAGCTCAGAGCGGCTCGCCTCGCCGCCGGACTCAGCCAGGCGACAGTGGGGCGCGCAGCCGATATGTCGCACGCGCAGGTCAGTCGTTTGGAGCACGGCCTCCTCCGCAAGGCCTCGCTTGATCAGCTCAGCTGTCTCGCCGCCGCCCTCGGCTTGGACCTGTCCGTCGGGCTGTTCCCGGCAGGGGATGCCGTCCGTGACACCGCGCAGCTCGCACTCCTCGAGCGTCTCCATCGACGCATCCATCCTGGTCTGGGGTGGCAGACCGAGGTCCCCATGCCGATCCCGGGCGACCGTCGAGCATGGGACGCGGTGATCCGGGCGTCCGACGTCCGTATCGGTGTGGAGGCCGTGACGCGGCTTCGCGACATTCAGGACATCGAGCGACGCGTCTCCCTGAAGCAGCGGGACAGCCACACCAACCACGTCATCCTCCTGCTCGCGAACACTCGAGCGAACCGCGCCGCAAGAGTAGGCGCCGCAGGGCGCTCCCTGCTCGTTGCCTTCCCGATCGAGCCTCGCCGCGCCCTCGATGCGCTGGCGAAGGGCCGCGATCCCGGCGGCAGCGCGGTCATCGCTCTGTAGAGTCGCGACTGGCCCAGCGTCGCAGCCCGCGGCTACCACGGCCCCGTGCCATACCAAGACGCGGCCGACCTTGACCGGTTCGACGGCACCGTTAGACTCGCCCGACCGAAGCGGGAACCGAGCCGAGGAGGTCGATCGACGATGGGCGCAAACGGCAGCGGAACAAAGGCGGATCCCTGGCAGCTCAAGACGCCGCCGGGCACCTCGGACTACCAGATGTGGCGCGACGAGGCGGCCGACCCGCCGACGCTCGTCTGCCAGGTCGGGTCGACACAGCTGAAGTACGACCTGCGCTGCATCGACGACCTCCACGCGATGCTCAAGGCGCATGGCGACTGGATGCCCCTCGGTGCCGCCGACGAGCAGAAGCCGGCGGTCGAGGGTACGGTCGAGGCCTGGGGCCGCTCGGCGAGCAACCCGGTCGGTGGCTGGTATGGCCTGCGCAAGGGGTATCGCGGCCGCTTCGGGATGTACCTGCCGCCGCTCATGGAAGCGCTGGGGCTGGCCGAGCTGACGCACGACCCCAAGAACAACCGGATGCGGGCGACCTAGGGCACGGCCGGAGTCGGGCCCGCCCGCCTCGGGCCTGACCCGACTCAGGCCGGAGGATCCGCCGGCGATCGCTTCGACCGACTCAGACGCCGGGACCCTCGAGCAGCCGGCCGCGGACCCAGGCGCCGCGGACCATGTCCGGATGCGCGCGGAAGATCAGGCGGCTCATCAACTCGTCCGGCTCTGAAGCCTCGACACCGGGGAGCGGCGCGGTCCGATCGACATCGACGGCGATGAGGTCGGCCTCCTTGCCGGGCTCCAGGGAGCCGGTCACGTCGTCGATGCCCAGGGCGCGCGCGCCTTCCAGGGTCCCCAGACGCAGCCAATCGAGTGGCGTCGACGCCGGCGCCGCTGCTGAACGCGCAGGCGATACGGCGGTCCCTTGCGCCTCGAAGACCCGCAGCCCGTTCTGCGTATAGGCGCCGGCGCGCATGGCCGCGAAGATCGAGAGCTCTGGCCCGGCGGCGACGTCGGACCCAAGGCCGACAGACACGCCGGCGGCCAGGTAGCGAGCCAGTGGCATGGCGCCCGAGGCCAGGAACAGGTTCGAGCCCGGGCAATGGGCGACATGCGCGCCGGACTCGGCGAGTCGAGCGACCTCCCGCACGGAGCAATGGACGGCGTGCGCCAGGATGGTCCGCGCTCCGAGCCCGCCCGCTCGATCGTAGACGTCGAGATAGTCGGCCGCTTCGGGAAAGAGGCGGGCGACCTCGGCCAGCTCGCCGCGATCCTCGGACAGGTGGGTCTGCCAGTAGGCGCCGGTCTCGGCGGCCAGGCGTGCCGATTCCCGCAGCATGTCGGCCGAACAGGAGACGGCGAACCTGGGCGTGAAGGCGTAGCGCAGCCGGCCGTCATCCCGGCCGTGCCAGCGCGAGCACAGGTCGGCACTCTGACGGAGGCTCGTCTCCAGCACGTCGGCGGGCGCCAGTCGGTCGTCGTAGCTCAGCCGATCCATCATCACCTTGCCGATGACGGCGCGCAGGCCATGGGACTCGGCAGCGCGGAAGGTCACCTCGGTCGAAGGTTCGTAGACCGCGGTGTAGATGACGGCCGTGGTCGTGCCCGCGGCGGCGAATGCGCGGAAGGCCGCCGGGGCGAGCCGCTCCGCATGCGCCTGGTCGAATTCGCGCTCCATGGGGAAGATGTAGCGCTCGAGCCAGGTCAGCAGGTCCAGCCCGGCACCCAGGCCAGCGTTCGGAAGCTGCGGCAGGTGGGCGTGGAGGTCGACCATGCCGGGCAGCAGGAGCATGGGTCGAAGATCGATGACCGGGCCTCGGGTGCCCTCGATGGCAGGGTCGGCGACCGACCCACTGCCCGCCGTGCCCACGGCGACGATCCGCCCGTTCGCCCCCACATCAAGGAAGCCGTCGGGCTCGTATCGAGACCCGCCGTCAGTGAGCGGAGTGAGGATCCGCGCACGCAGGACGAATGGGGGGCGGATCGCATGTAGCACCGACGGGACCATCGGTGCGATGCTACTCGCCGTCCGCACCGTCGACGCCACCTGGAGGCGAAGCAATGGCACCGCCCTACAAGCGCATCCACGTCGTCATCAACCCAGCGTCCGGAAAGGGCGAGCCCGTCCTGAAATACCTCGCCGACGTCTGCCGGGAACACGACGTCGACTGGGACATCTCCATCACGCGTGCCTTCGGGGACGCCAAGCGCCAGGCCCGCGATGCCCTCGCCCAGGGCGTCGACCTGGTCATCGGCAGTGGCGGAGACGGCACGCAGCATGAGATCGCCAATGCGGTCATGGGCAGCGGCAAGCCCATGGGCATCCTGCCCGGCGGCACCGGCAACGGGTTCGCGACCGAGATGGGCATCCCCAAGGACTACCGCAAGGCGGTCGAGGTGCTGTGCACGAGCACGAACGTCCGGCACGTGGACGTGATGCACATCGGCGACCAATACGGCATCCAACGCCTGTACGCGGGTATCGAGCCGGAGCAGCAGGTCAGCCGCGAGCAGAAGAACCGCTACGGCACGATGGCCTACGCGATGATGACCAAGAAGCAGATGCAGGAGGCGGTCGACGCGCCGATCACCCTGACCATCGACGGCCAGCGCATCGACACGCACGGGCTCAAGATCTACGTGGTCAACTCGGGGCGCGGCGGGATGGGCTCGATCGACAAGGACTTCAGCGTCGATGACGGCATCCTCGACGTCTTCGCGCTCAGTCGCAACCCGATGAGCTTCCTGGCCGCCGCGGAGCGGTTGCTCCAGGTGCCCTCGCCCTGGGGGCAGATGTACTACTGGCGAGGCAAGGACATCCGCATCGAGACTGAGCCGTCGAAGGCGCTCTGGATCGACGGCGAGGCCTACGGGCGCACGCCGGTAGAGGTCAGCGTCATACCCGGCGGCCTCGGCGTGGTCGTGCCATGAGCGAGGCACTCGCGACCGTCGAGCCCGACATCTCGAAGATCACCGACTACCTGTACATCTCGGCCTTTCCTGAGGCCGAGCACGCGGCCACGATCCGGGCCTTGAAGGTGCGCCTGATCCTGTCCATGCCGATCCAGAAGCCGCACCACGAGGTGCGCATGCCGCCCGTGCGCTGGCTCCACCTGCGGACGGTCGATTCCCCGCTCGTGCCGATGCCCGTCAGCGTCCTGCGTCGCGGTGTCGAAGCGGCACTGCCGGTCATCGACGATGGCCATGCTGTGCTGGTCCATTGCCTGGCCGGCGTGCACCGAAGCGTGGCCATGGCCTGCTGCATCCTCATCGGCATGGGCATGAGCGCGGAGGAGGCGATGGCCCTGGTGGAGTCCAGGCGCGAGGTCGCGGACCCGCGCGTCTGGTACATCCGCGCCCGCATCGAGAAATTCGAGCGCTCGTGGCGAAAGCGCCACCCGCTGGCGGGCTGAGCCTCGCTGGCGGTCTGAGCCCCGCCTGCGGCGACGGCCACGAACTGGGCGGCGAGCCTTCTGGGGATGTTCAGCGAAGCGAGGCGGCGATCTCCAGCGCGGCGTCCTGGCCGATGTCGCCTTCGATCCGATACAGCACGTCACGATGCTGCCAGACGAGGGTGTTGCCGACCAGGCGACGGCTCTCCTCGATGACCGAGCCGTCCTCGGCGAGGTACCAGAACACGTGCGGCTGGCCAGAGAACCAGTAGCCGTCGTCGCTCCCGACCTTGACCCGCGTGACCCGTCCGAGGCCGCTGTCGACGAGCTTGTTCACGAGACCCTCGTCGACGTCGCCCCGGTTCTGGGTCACGAGCAGCGCGGCGCCGCCCAGCAGCTGGCTGGCCGGGATCCCGGGACGGGGCGCATAGACGAACGCGATCTGTCCGCGCAGCGTGTCGCCGCCACGGAAGACCGCATCGGGTGGCCCCAGCTCGGCCGGTATCTGGATCGGGAAGTCGGAGTCCGCGGTGACTGCGTCGAGGGTCGTACGGGTGCCAAGCCCGAGCGCGACCCCCAGGCCAGCCGGGGCGCTGGCGCCCGGAGCCGACGATGGGGTGGCCGACGTCGATGGCGTCGACGATGGTGCCGGCCCGAAGTCGATCCGGAGCAAGCTCGACCCGAAACGGACGCCGAGGGCGGCGCCGGTCAGGAGCAGGGCGAGCGCAGCCGCCAGGAGCAGGCTCCGGCGCACGCTTCGGACCGTGCGGGTCGGCAGCGCGGACGGTGTGCCTACCGCTCGGAGTCGTGCCCCGGCGATCGCGGCCAGGTCCGGCGTGGGGGGCATCTCGACGGCCGTGCCGAGGTCGAGCAGGGCCGCCTCGAGATCCGCGACCGTCGACAGGCCAAGGCGCTCGATCATCGCGCGAGCTCCGTGGGCAGCAGCTGACCGCGGAGGCGGTCGAGGGCCCGAGACAGGCGCGACTTGACGGTCCCTGTCGGGATGGCGAGGGCAGCCGCCGTCTCGGCCTCGGAGAGATCGAGCAGGTAGCGCAGCGTGATGACCTCTCGATCCGACTCGCCGAGCCGTTCCAAGCCGGCCAACAGGAGTGCCCGACGCTCTCCGGCCAGGACGGCCGCCTCGGGCGACGGCGCCGCGAGGTCCGGTTGGCTCTCCGTCTCCGAAACTCGGAGGGCGAGTGCCTCCCGTCGACCCGCAGAGCGGCGCCGGTTGCGCGCCTCGTTGGCCACGATCGTCAGCAGCCACGGGCGGAACGGTGCGCCCGGACGGAACCGAGCCAGGGCGGCGAAGGCCTTCACGAAGGCCTCCTGCGCGGCATCCTCGGCGTCGTCGGCGCCGCCCGAGACGACCCACGCCGTCCGGAAGGCGACCTGCTCGTGTGCGCGCAGGAGCGACTCGAACGCCGCGACGTCACCGCCGCGTGCCCGCTCGACGAGTTCGGCCTCGACCGCCGGACGACCGTCCACCGACCGAGCCTAGGGGATGCGCCCGCGGGAGTCACGGGCACATCCCGATGGACGGTTCGTCAACCGGTGATCGGCGGCGTGCTGGACGTCTCTGGTCGCAGGCTTGGACGGTCCTTGCGGCGATCGTGAACGACCATCACACCGAAGGCACCGAGGAAGCCGGCGACGAGCACGAGCAGCACCGCCAGCATGGCACCGTCGACGACCGGGCTGGCTGCCGCGGACCATGACGTGGCGACGTCGGCGGGTGCCGCCACGGCGAGCTCCTGGCTGCCCTCCATGACGAGGTCACTCGAGGCGTAGGAGATCGTCCAGCTGCCCTCGGTCGGAAAGGTCAGGCTGACGGTGTAGCGGCCGGTGGCGCCGGATGGCTTGGCTTGGCCGGCGACGGTCGCTCCGGTCTCGGCGTTGGTGGCCACGACCGTGATCGCCACCCAGCTGACCGGCGTCACGCCGTGCTGCAGGACGGTCAGATCGAGGGTCGTCGTGCCGCCCGCCGTCGGCTCTGCCGGTGGATCGCTGATCGTGACGGTGGCCCAGCCACCGGCCAGCACGCTGGCGGTGAAGGCCAGGCTGGCCAGCACAGCCAGCGGGAGCGCGATGAAGCGGCGCGTGTGCATCGTTGGACCTCGCGACGGTTCGGGCGCGACCATGGCACCCGGTTCATCGCTCATACACCGACGCTGGGTCCGAGGTTCCCGTGGACGGGCGCACCGGATGGCACGCTCGACCCGTGGATCAGCCAAAGATGGCGGGCAGGACGTGCTCGGCGACGATGGTGCGCCAGTCGGACGTGCGGCGGACCTGACCCGCCAGCCGGGCGATCGGCGATCCTTCGATCGCGGCCCCGACGGCATCGGCGAACGCGGTGGCATCGCCGTCGAGCGGGACGAAATGGGCCACCGTTCCGACCACTTCTCTCAGCACCGGCAGATCCGTGCATACGATCGGCAGTCGGGCGACGGCAGCTTCGAGCATCGGCAATCCGAAGCCCTCCGAGGCCGACGGCAGGATGAGGGCGTCGGCGACGGCATAGAGGTCGGCGACCAGGCGCTCGTCGGCGCTGCGGCCTATCTCATCGACGAGGAGGACGTCGTGAGCGCCCGCCGCGAGGACCAGCGCACGCAGCTCCTCCAGGTAGTCGACGCCGTCCGGGTCATGGGGATCGGCGCCGCCTGTGATCACGAGTCGGGCGTCGTGACCGCGATCGCGAAGGACCTTGGCAGCTTCGATCGCCAGCTCGATCCGCTTGCGCCGCACCAACCTGGCAGGCAGCACCAGGAGGGGCGCGGCGGCGGCCAGGCCGAGGCGGTCGATGAGCGCGACCGACGATCGGCGCAGTCGCAGGACGCTCGCCACGTCGACGCCGTTGGGCACGACACGGATGGCGTCCGGTGCCAGGCCCAGCGCGGCCGCGGTGGCCTGGCGTCGCTCCTCGGAGACGGCCACGTATCGGGCTCCTGGCAGCGGGCGGCTGAGCAGCTCCCGCGGATCGTCTGGCGCCCCCGGACCGCCGCCAGTGGGCCGAACCTGCGCGAGATCGTGGACCCAGACCACCAGCCGACCATCGGGCAGCCCGGGCGCAAGGTCGTGCAATGCCGCCACCAGCGGCAGGTTGAGGCTCATCGTGACCACGTTGTGGAGGATCACCCGGTCGGCGGCGGCGAATTGCGGCCGTAACGCGGCCCCGATCTCGCGCCGCAGGTCGCCGAACCCCGGATCCGCGCGACCAGCGAGCGCCGTCCGCGTTGCCGCGACGACGCGCGGGTGCAGCGAGTCGAGGAGCCGGATCCGGATCGCCCTGACGTCGCGCACGCCGACCGGCCCGCGACCGGCGACCAACCCGACATCCGCCTGCCGGGCAACCCCGACGGCGTGGTGCCCGATGACGGTCTCTACGCCACCGACGATGCCGGGGAAGGTGTAGTGGACGAAGAGGATCGTGGGGCGCCGCGTCATGACGATGGCGGCTCCACCGGTTGCTGCGCCAGGCCGCCGCTGATCCGGAGGCCACGGGTCGTGCGCCGGACGAGCGACGACCAGGTGCCACCCGCCGCACGCATGCGGTGGACCGCGATCCGCTCGATGCCCTCCGGCAGCACCGGGTCGATGACCGGCGCCGCGCCGAACGCGTCACCCGGCCGCAGGCCGAGTGCGGACTGCAGCAGCAGGAACGGCGCCGCGGCTGACCAGGCCTGCGGTGAGCACGACACGAGGTACTCCGTCGGCCGCGACGCGTATCGCCGATCGCGGGCGAAGCCGCAAAAGAGCTCCGGCAGGCGATGGTCGGGCAGGTATCGGCCGGCCTCGAGCTGCGCGGAGACGATCTCCATCGCCGCTTCGCGGAAGCCGTATGCGGTCATGCCGGCCACGATCAGGGCGTTGTCGTGGGGCCAGACGGAGCCGTTGTGGTAGCTCATCGGGCTGTAGGTCGGGTAGGCGGTCGACAGCGTCCGGATGCCCCAGCCGGTCGACATGTCGGGTCGCATGAGGCGCTCGACGAGCCGGTCCGCCCTTGCCGGGGATGCGATGCCGGCCCACAGGGCGTGGCCGGCGTTGCTGGTCACGGCCGCCACCGGCTCCTTGCGCGCGTCGAGCGCCTGGACGTAGCACGACTCGGACTCTAGCCAGAAGGCGGCCTCGAACCGCTCGCGGAGCGACCCGGCCTCGGCTGCCAGCCGATCTGCCAGATCGTCATCGCCCAGCTCTCGGGCCAGCTCGGCCAGCCCGTGCTTGGCCCGATAGACGTAGGCCTGGACCTCGACCAGGGCCGCCGGCAGCTCGGCAGCCGAGCCGTCGGGCAGGGAGAGCGACGCGATCGAGTCCTTCCAGCCCTTGTTGCGAAGGGGGCTGTCGGGTCCGCTGGTGTACTCGACGAAGCCGTCGTCGTCAGGGTCGCCGTAGGTGTCGCACCAGGCCAGCGCCGCGAGGGCATTGGGCAGCAGCTCGTCATAGACATGCCGCTCGCCCAGCCAGCGCACGACCTCGACGAAGAGGCATACGAAGAGCGGCGTGGCGTCGACCGTCCCGTAGTACGGCCGGTGCGGCACCGTGCCGAGGCGGGCCAGCTCGCCGCGCCGCAGCTCGTGGAAGATCTTGCCCGGCTCCTCCTCGGTGAAGGGGTCCACCTTCTGGCCCTGGTAGCGGGCCAGGAAGCGGAGCGTCCCGAGGGCCAGGTCGGGCTGGAACGCGAGCGTCTCGAGCCCGGTGATGAGCGAATCGCGTCCGAAGGGCACGGCGTACCAGGGGATGCCCGCCGTCGGGATCGGTCCGGTCGGGGCCAGGTCGAGGAGGGCGCGAAGGTCGAGCGCGCTGCGCAGGAGCAGGTCGTCCACCCGCGCGTCCGAGGTGGCGATGTGCGTGGCGCCTCGGAGGAAGGCGGCGTAGCGATCCCGCAGCCGTTCGATGGCGTCGTCGAACGGGGCGCCGCTGCCCGGCTCGACGAGCTGACCGTCCTCCGTCGGGATCGCCCGCGTCTCGAGCACGAAACGCTCTTGCGGCCCGAGCGCGACCTCGTAGTGCAGCGTCTGGCCGACCACGGCGTTCGGTCGCGGTATGGTCGAGACCCGCGTCTCTCGCACGACGCCATCGGCGCCGGTCGCGACGAGCGTAAGGCCATCGGGGGTCGCCGCAGCCGAGACGACGGCGGCCGTCCCGCGGCGATAGCCGCGAACGGCGAACATGTCCCCGAAGTCTGCGTCGACCTCGAGCGCCAGGTCCAGGGTCACCGGGTGCGGCGAGCTGTTCAGGACACCGATCCGCTCGCGCAGGCCGCCATCGATGAACCGGGCCCTGCGGATGGAGAGCGCCTGCCGTGGCAGCGTGCCGCCATCGGGCAGCGGCAGAGGGTCATTGACCAGCTGGACCGTGGCCACGTACGTCTCGCGGTCGCTGGCGGAGAGCAACAGCGGCGGCTGGCCATCGAGCGTCAGCTCGAACCGGCTCAGGAAACGGACGTCGTTGAGGTAGAGACCGAAACCTGCACCCGGCGGGTCCATCGAGCCATCCTCGGCGGTGACCACGACGGCGTGTCCCTCCTTGAGGGAGATGGTGGAGACCGCGGGGCTTGGCGTCGACGTGACCATGGCCCGTCACCTTAGCAGCGGGCGCGGCCGGGTAACGGTCGTTGCGGCCACCGCCGGCCGGCGATCCACTCGGCAATTCAGGCGCCGGCTCGTGCGGCTGCCAGCAGGCTCTCGATCGTCAACGGCGCCACGTTCAAGCCCAGGCGCGATGCGATCCGAGCCGTGACCGGTGCCAAGAGCCCGGTCGAGTCGAGGAGAGCGTGGTTGGCGGGCGCGAAGACCTCGGCGGGCGCACCGTCGGCCACGATCTCGCCGGCCCGCATGACGACCACCCGCTCGAAATGGGCGGCGGTGAACTCCATGTCGTGGGTGATGGCGATGACCGTCCGACCCGACGCGGCATAGGCATCGACGATGCCACCGACCCGTGCCACGCCGGGACCATCCTGGCCCGTCGTCGGCTCATCGAGGACGAGGACGGCCGGGTCCATGGCCAGGATGCTGCCCAGGGCGACCAGCTTGCGACCGGAGACATCGAGGTCGTAGGGATTGGTCGACCGCTCGCTGGACAGGCCGATGGCCTCGAGCGCCTGGTCGACGAGCCGCGCGACGCCATCCGGGGCCATCCCCAGGTTGCTCGGCCCGAAGCGCAGCTCGCGCTCGACGGATCGCGAGAAGAGTTGGTCGTCAGGATCCTGGAAGACGAAGCCGACCTGCCTCGCGAGGCGATGGATGGGTTCCTCCGCGATGTCGCGACCATCGAGCTTCACCGAACCCGACAGCGGCCGCAGAAGGCCGACGAGGTGCTTGACCAGGGTCGTCTTGCCGGAGCCGTTCTGCCCGATGATGGCGACCCGTTGACCCGGCTCGATCGCCATCGAGACGCCGCGCACCGCGTCCACTGCGTCGTAACGGTGCACGAGTCCGGCGACCTCGATAGCCGGTGTCGTCCGACCCGACGCCGGCGCCCAGGTGATCGCCCTCGGCGAAGGATCTGGCTGCGGTCGTGCCGTCCTGCGCGAGCTGCTCCCCGGCGCGGCCCGACTCCAGCCCCCGACGCGCACCGAGCGCCTCCGCCACGGCGGCCTCGTCGAAGGCCTGCGCCGGTGAGACGCCCAATGCCTCGGCGAGGCGCACGATGGTCGGCGCCTCGAGGCCCAACGGCCCCAGGGTCGGGCTTCCGAGCGCGGCTCCGGGCGTCGCGAGCGCCGCGGCCCTGCCGCCGGACAGGACGAGGCAGCGGGCCATCCGGCCGAGCACCGCCGGATCGTGCTCCGTGCACACGATGGCGCTGCCCCTCGACGCCAGCTCGTCGAGCATGCGCGCGACCGCCAGCGTGCCGGCGGGATCGAGCTGCCCGGTCGGCTCGTCGAGGACGAGCACGTCCGTGCCCAAGGTGACCATGCTCGCGATGGCCACCCGCTGCTGCTCGCCACCCGACAGCGCAAACGGCGCCCTGTCGGCCAGGTCGCCGATGCCGAGCAGGGCGAGGGCGGCATCGATGCGCGCGTCCATCTCTGGTCGCGGCACGCCCAGGTTCTCGAGGCCGAAGGCGAGCTCCTCGCGCACGGTCAGCTTCGATGCCGAGAGCTGATTGGCGGGCGTCGAGAAGACGATGCCGACGGTGCCCGCCAGGCTCGTCCCGCCGGACTCGGGCTGCGCCTGACCATCGACGATCAGGCGACCCTGGACGGTGGCCCGAACGACGCGCGGGATGAACCCCGCGGCGACAAGCGCCAGGGTCGACTTCCCGGCCGCGGAGCGACCGGCGACACCGAGCCGATCGCCGGCGCCGACGATGAAGGAGAGGTCGGCGAGGCTGGGCTCCCGGCGGCCGGGATAGCGGACGCCGATGGCGTCGAACTCGAGCCTGGGCGACTGGGTCACCGACCAAGCCCCAGCACGACGGCGGCAACCACGGCTGCGGCCGCCAGGACGATCCCGGCGCGCAGCCAGCGATCCGCCGGTGGGTCCGCGACCCTGCGATACGACGTCCGGTCGGGCCGCGTGCCGAAGCCGCGGGCTTCGAGGGCGAACGTCCGCTCGCGGACGTCGATGAGCGAACCCAAGGATGACCGGGCCGATGAGCGGCACCAGCGCTCGCACCCGCGTGAGGATCGAGCCCGTGATCGGCAGGCCACGCGCCTGCTGGGCCTCCAGGATGGCACCCGCTCGAGCCTGCATGCGCGGCACCATCTGGACGACCGACAGGACCACGAAGGCCAATCGATGGCTGACGCCACGGGCGACGAGGGACTTCGAGGATGTCGTCGGCCAGCGTCGTGAACAGGAACAGCACGGAGGCCAGGAAGACGACCAGGCAGGCGACCGGCCGAGATGAGCCCGAAGGACAGTCCTTCGCTGGTCAACGCAGCCGGCCCGAGCTGGACGATCACGTCCCGCGCGCCAGGGAAGAAGAACGCGTTGACGATGACGATCGACGCGAACAACACGATCGGGATCCGCAGCGAGGCGAGCATCGGCCTGAGCAACCCGGCCGACCAGCCGGCGAGGAGGACCATCGCCAGGAGAGGCACCAGCGCCGCCGGCGGCAGGGCGAACGACGCCAGCAGGACGAGCCCCAGCGCGAGGAGCTTCGTGATCGGGCTGCGACGGTGCAGCCAGCTCTCGCCCGAGCGGTAGTAGCCGGTCGTCGCTTCCGCCATCGCGGACGTCAACCGACCGCTGTGCTCAGTCGGACACCGTCATCTCGCCCCGGCTGTACATCGTGCGGACCGTGATCGGCAGGGCGATGAGGATGGCGTAGACGATCGTGTAGCTGATGGTCTTGTCGAGGGGATCGCTGGTCAGGCCCTGGGCGAAGGCCGACTGGAAGATGTTCAGGCCGAGCGTCCGGAAGAGAGCCACCAGCGCGTCGGTGCCGGACCCGGTGACGCCGCCGAAGAGGCCGGCGGCGATGGGCGCCGAGATGGCTGCGGCGACGAGGCCCGTCGTCAAGCCGCCGACCCAGACCGGGAAGAGCCGGGCATTCTCGCCGCGCGACGCCCAGACCCAGGCGCCGGCCGCCAGGAGGCCGCCGAGCACGATAGCCACGACGAGCGAGGGGCCATACGGCAGCGCGAGGCCGGTCAGGTCGACACCGCCGAACGGCGCGACCAGTGGCCCGGTGCCGTCCGGGTCCTTGCCGTCGAGGGTCGACAGCCATCCGGTCGGCCCGACGAGGAGCTGGACCAGCGCGAAGACGAGGATGAAGGCCGATGCCGCCGTGGCGACGCGCAGGTAGGTGCGGATGCGCGGGTCGTCGGCCGTGAAGGCGAAGACCGTCCGTGCCGAGAGCCAGGCCACGATGACGCCCAGGGCCACGATCGCCAGCGCGATGATCACGAACTGGGTCTGGTTGGCGATGGCCTGGCCCGGATCGGCCGGGAAGAGCTCTGGGATGCCGATGGTCTGCTGGACGACGACGAAGGCGATGGCGGCGACGGCGATGCCGGCGGCCATGGCGATGAAGCGGCCGACGCGTGCGTCATCGGAGCGCAGCTGGAAGACGCCGCGGCTGGCCCAGAAGCCGGCCATCAGGCCGATGATCATGGCCACCGGCGCGAAAGCCGCCGTGAACGGTCCGGCGCCGCCCGGCACGGGCAGCAGCGACCAGATGAGGTTCGAGAGCAGACCGGTCAGCGCGCCTGCCCAGGGTCCGGCAAGCACGCCGACCAGCACCGTCCCGATGGAGTCGACGTAGATGGGCAGGCGCAGGGCCACGATGATCGAGCCGATGGTGATGTTGATGGCGATGGAAACGACCATCAACAGCAGCGTCGAGGTCGTCAGGTCGCGCGTGCGACGCGCGATCAGGAAGAGGATGGGGACCGCGACGAGGAGGCCGATCAGGTAGACGGCCACATACGGCGAGACGCAGCCTTCCGTCTGCCCCGTGGCGCAGATCTGCAGCCAGCCGAGCGACTCGAGCGTCATGCCCTGACCTCCATCGTGTGCCCGTTGGGCCACGCATGGCCCCGACGATGTCGAGCGTCAGTCTGCACTACCGGCCCGTCCTGCCGCCAGCCCCGCGACGCGCTCGACGAACCGATCCAGGAACGTGGTCACATCCGCCTCGACGGCGACGTCGAGCGTCGGCGGACGGCCCCAGACCCTCCGCCAGTCGGTGACCGTCTCGCCCGCGGTCAGCGTGCCGGCCAGCTCCACGTCCACGGTCAGCGCCTCCGCCCGGACGAGCGACGGGTCGAGCGCGGCGGCCAGGGCCAGCGGGTCGTGGATGAAGGCGCCGTAGAAGCCGTCGTAGCGGCTGTGGAACTCCATGTAGAAGCGCAGCGCGTCGGCCAGGTAGCGCATGATCGGCAGGCGAGGAGCAGCCGGGGCGTCGCCGCAGCGGGCCGCGATCGCGGCCAGGTGGTCGGGCGTGAGCTTCGCCTTCTCGGTCACGTCGAGCCCGAGCGCCAGGGGCCTGACGGGCAGGCCGCCCGACGCTCTCGCTTCCTGGACGGCCGGGGCGCCGAAGGCATCGAAGACCGCCTTGGTCGCCTCGGGATCCCACTGCGCGTTCCACTCGGTGGTCGGGGCCGTGTTGCCCGGGACGCGATAGGCGCCACCCATGATGACCAGGCGGTGGAGCAGCATCGGCAGCATCGGCTCGCGCTGGAGGGCGAAGGCGACGTTGGTCAAGGGCCCCACCGCCACCAGCGTCAGGTCGCGGGGCCGGCGTCGGGCTTCGTCGACGAGCAGATCGGCGGCGGGTCGCATCGAGGCCGCGCGCGACGGCTCCGGCAGCTCCGCATAGCCCAGGCCGCGAGGGCCATGGGTCTCAGGCGTGACCTCGAGTGGACGGACGAGGGGTCGATCGGCGCCCAGCGCCACCTCGACGTCGGCACGACCACCGAGCTCGAGCACGGCGCGGGTGTTGCGCTGCACGTTGTCCAGGTCGACGTTGCCCGCGACACAAGTGACCGCCACGAGCTCTGCCTCGGGCGACGCACAGGCATAGAGCAATGCGAGGCTGTCGTCGATGCCGGTGTCGACGTCGAGGATGATCGGGATCGTCGTTGCGCTCACCGATGTCAGTCCGCCGGCAGCAGGACGTTCTGGCCGGGTACGAGCTCCAGTGCGACCGAGGTCGCCTGCAGGCCGGCGCGGTCGAGCGCGGCTCGCAGGCTCGACGGTTCCGGCGCGGGAAGCGGGCCGGTCGCTCGGAGCACGACCGCGTCGCCTCGGCTTCCGACGGTCACGACCACCCAGCCGGCTGGCGCCGCCCAGACGTCGGCCGTCCGTTTGACGGCGTTCTCGTCGAGGGTCGTGTCGGCCAGCCGCGCACTCGTCGCGGCGAGCGGGACGATGACCAGCAGGACGAGCGCGACGATGACGAGGATCGGCGCGCGGCTACCGAGACCAGCTCGAGCATCCACGAGGCGCTCTCGATGCTCGAAGACTCGATAGAGACCCATGACCACGATGCCGCTGGCCAAGATCGCGCTGACGTTGGTCAGGAAGAGCAGCAGTGCGCCAGCCGCCTGGTCCGGTGCGCCGGACTCCAGGGCCAGGCCGACGACGGCGAGCGGTGGCACCAGTGAGATGGCGATGGCGACACCGGGCAGCGTGTCGGAGACGTCGGAGCGCGTCAGCGCAAAGGAGCCGACGGCACCCGTGGCCAGGGCCGCCACGAGATCGATGAGGCGCGGTGAAACGCGAGCGGCGACCTGCGAATTGTCCTCGGCCAGGACCGGGACAGCGATGAAGAGGCCGAGCAGGTAGGCGATGCCGATGACTGCGATCGCTCCGGTCAGGACCAGGGCCACCGATCGGACGAGATTGAGCCGGTCGGCCAGGACGATGGCCAGCATCGTGCCCAGGATCGGCGTCATCAGTGGAGCCACGATCATGGCGCCGATGACTGTCGCTGTGGAATTGCCGATGACACCGGCGGAGGCGATGACCGCGGCCAGGAGGAGCAGGATCCAGAAGCGACTGAAACGCCGGCCCTCCTCCGGACCCTCGAAGAAGAGTTGATCCCGCATCCGCTGGATGTCGGTGTCGGTCACTCGCGGCATCGCCCTCGCTCCTCTTCCTCGCTCCCTCCACCCTGGCCGCACGAGGATAGACGCCGCTAGGGGAGGCGGGACAGGCGCAGCAGCCAGGCCCCGCGATCGCCTGACGCCACGCGGAGGCGCTTGGCCCAGGTCGACCGAGCGGCGGCCAGGTCGTCCCCTGTCGCCGGACGAACGCCGATGGACTGGAGGCCGGCTTCGGCGAACGCGTGGACGATGTGGTCGACGGCCTGAGCACCAAGCACGCCAACGCCCAGCGCCCCGTCGCGGGCCTCGAGAGAGATCAGCAGCCGCAGCTCAGCGTCCGCGACCGGCTTGAGCAGGCCAGCCAGGGGTCCGACGATGGCGGCCTCGCCACGGACGATGCCGCGCAGCAGCGAGCCCCACGGGAACTGGACCGTGACCAGGTCGGCAGTCGCGGCCAGCTCCGGGGGGAGCGCTTCCGCGGCAGCGACGATGAAGCGCGCATTGGGCGCGCCACCCTTCAGTGGCTTGCGGGCCGCGCGCGTCGCGGCCTCGGTCATGCCCGAGGCATCGGCGTCGACCCCAAGGGCGAGGCTGGCTCCGTCGGCACGGGCGCGCGCAAGTACAGCGCGACCGTCGCCGGTCCCGATATCGATGCTGACCCGCGGGTGGGCCGCGATCAGCTCGGTGAATTAGCCGACGTCCACCTCGGTCAGTCGACGTCCTTCGAGGATGCGCATCGGCGAAGGATACCCAGGATCGATGGCCAGGTCAACGAAGGCTTGCGGTCGCCGCAGGACGCTGGCCGAGCCTCATGTGCTGCGCCCGGGGGAATGATCGAACGATCGGCAGGGGGAGGGAAAATCGCGGTCCGCCGCGCTAGGCTGCGCCAATGACCCTTCGATCACGTGGCCGTCCCCGCCATCCGGATGTCCTGACACCGGCCGAGTGGTCGGTGTTGGACATGCTGCGCCACGGCATGAGCCGGCGCCGATCGCCGAGCGGCGGGGCGTCAGCCTCGACGCCGTCAAGTACCACGTCGAGAACATCAGCGGCAAGCTCGGGGTCTCCGGCATCGCCGCCCTGCGCCACTGGCCGGGCTACCCGGCCTCCAGCCCCATGACCAGGAGGAACACTTCCATGCCTACGGCCACCGATCTCGACTCTCGGCCCGCTCGGGCAGGTCTCGCTCTTGGCGCGCGACATCGCGCCGCGTCGAGACGTTCTATCGCGACACGCTCGGCCTGCCACATGTCTTCACCTTCGGCGACCTCGCGTTCTTCGACGCCTCCGGCACGCAGGCTCTTCATCCGCGCGGTGCCCGAGGAGGAGTGGAAGCCAGGCTCGATCCTCTACTTCACGGTCGACGACATCCGCACGGCCTTCGCAGCTCTCGAGGCCCGTGGCGTCCACACGACCGGCGCCCCGCACCTGATCCACCGGCACGCGGACAGCGGCATCGAAGAGTGGATGGCGTTCTTCGAGGACGGCGAGGGCAACACGCTGGCCATCATGTCGAGTAGGTCGCGCCTGAAGGCTAGGCCGGGGAGTTCGACTGTTTCGAGCAGCCGGACTGGCGAGACGCCCAGCTCTGCGGTCCGGGACCTGGCGACTTACGATACCGGCGACGCCCGACACGGTCTCATCCGCGGGCGCCATCCAGGAGCCCGACTCCAGGAGCCTGCCGGCATGACCGACTCGACCATGCGCCACCGCGTCACCGTCATCCCCGGCGATGGCGTGGGCCCAGAGGTCACCAGAGCCGCGGTGCGCGTCGTCGATGCCGCCGGCGTGGCCGTCGATTGGGAGGAGGCAGATGCGGGCGCGGAGGTCTTCAAGCAGGGCGACAGCTCGGGCGTCCCGGCGGCCACGCGCGAATCGATCGAGCGCACGCGCGTCGTCCTCAAGGGACCCCTCGAGACCCCTGTCGGCTTCGGCGAGAAGAGCGCCAACGTGACGCTGCGCAAGCTCTTCGAAACGTACGCCAATGTCCGTCCGGCCTGCGAGCTGCCCGGCGTCCCCACGCGCTACGCGGGCGAAGGCGTGGACATGATCATCGTGCGGGAGAACATCGAGGATCTGTACGCCGGCATCGAGCACATGCAGACGAAGGATGTCGGTCAGTGCCTGAAGCTCATCAGCCGCAAGGGCTCGGAGAAGATCGTCCGCTACGCCTTCGAACTGGCCCGCGCCGAGGGTCGGACGAAGGTCACCTGCGCGACCAAGGCCAATATCATGAAGTTGACGGAAGGCCTCTTCAAACGGGTCTTCGAGCAGGTCGCCCAGGAGTACCCGGGCATCACGGCCGAGCACCTCATCATCGACAACGTCGCCCACCAGTTCGCCAAGGCGCCAGCCCAGTTCGACATCGTGGTCACCACCAACCTCAATGGCGACATCATCAGCGACCTCGCGTCTGGCCTCGTCGGCGGGCTCGGCTTCGCGAGCAGCGGCAACTATGGCGATGAGGTCGCCATCTTCGAAGCGGTCCACGGCTCGGCGCCCAAGTACGCCGGCAAGGACCTCATCAACCCGACCGCGCTCATCCTCAGCTCGGTCCTGATGCTCCGCCACCTGGGCGAGCACGAGGCGGCCGATCGCATCCAGGATGCCGTCTACGTGACGCTCGAGTCGGGCGCAGCGGTCACCCAGGACCTCGCTCGTCAAGCCGGCAGCGACATCGAGCACGCTGCGTCCACGACCGCCTACACCGACGCGGTCATCGCCAACCTCGGCAAGCGGCCCGCGAACGCACCTCGTGGGCGCGTCAACGTCCGTCCGACGACGCCGTCTGTGCCGCTGCCGCGCTGGTCGTATGCGGCCGAGTCCTATGTCGGCGGGCGGCGCCAGGTCGGCGTCGACGTGATGGTCGAGAGCGACCTGGAGATCGCCCGCCTGGCCGCCGAGCTGGAGGCGGAGGGCGACCGAGCCTTGAGCCTCGAGATGCTCACCAGCCGCGGCACGAAGGTCTGGCCGGGTGAGCCCGTCGGCGACTCGGTCCGCTGGTACACGGCGCGCTACCTGGCGCCCGAGGATCGCGAGCCGACCGACGCCGACATCCTGGGCCTGCTCGGCCGGATCTCCGAGCACCATCGCTGGACCCAGGTGGAGCGCTTGCAGTCGTTCGACGGCGAGGACGGTTTCACCAAGGCGGCCGGTCAATGACGCCCGGCGCCAGGGTCGCGATCGTGGTCGGCAGCCGCTCGGATCTGCCCGCCATGGAAGCCGCCACACAGACGCTCGACGAGCTGGGCGTGGCCCACGAGCTGCGGGTCATCTCCGCGCATCGAGCGCCGGACCTGCTGGAGCGCTTCATCGCCGATGCGGAGGCGAGCGGCGTGTCAGTCTTCATCGCCGCTGCCGGCCTGGCGGCCCACCTGCCCGGCGTCATCGCATCGCGCACCACGCGGCCCGTCATCGGCGTGCCGATGAGAGGCGGGGTGTCGGACGGACTCGACGCGCTGCTCTCGATCGTCCAGATGCCCAAAGGCGTGCCGGTCGCCACGGTCGGCGTCGGGAATGCGACCAACGCGGCACTCCTCGCCGCCCAGATCCTGGCCATCGCCGATCCCGACGTCGCTGCTCGGCTGACCGGGCACCGCGCCGCCCAGGCCCAGGCCATCCTCGACGACCCGACCAACGCCGAGTAGGCGGGTCCGCAGGCCCATCGGCGTCACCGGCGTACACTCGGCGCATGGTCGACGACGAGCGTTGGACGCCGGGGATGCCCGTGCTTGACCGGCAGTCGGTGCCCCTCCAGCGTGACGTCCAGGGCCGCCCCCTGACCCCGAGTCGCGTACCGGAGACGAAGCCGACTCCCCTCCAGCCGTGGTTCATCTACCTCTCCATCGTCGGCCTCATCTGCGGCACGATCGCCATCACGGCGCTCAACCTCGGCGCCACCATCGACGACCCGGCGGTC
Organism: uncultured Chloroflexia bacterium; assembly: GCA_963833535.1. Classification (GTDB taxonomy): domain Bacteria; phylum Chloroflexota; class Limnocylindria; order Limnocylindrales; family CSP1-4; genus CSP1-4. The sequence goes on from CAWHYC010000004.1 coordinate 57,652, forward strand.
CGACTGCCGGTCCTCCTCGGGGGCCTGATGCTGGTCCTGGTCACCGCCGACGCGGCCCTCCGCATCTGGCGCTCGGCCTTCGCCTGGCTGCCGGTCGATCGCGGTCGGGGGCTCTTCCGGTTCGTATGGTTCGGCGTGGCCTGCCTCGGCGTCGTGCTCGAGGTGGGCGCCATCGTCTTCGTCGTCGTGGCCTGAGATCATGGCCGACGAGTTCGCCGATCAGGAGCATCGGCTCGAGGACGACCCCTCGGGTGGCCTGCCGTCCTGGCTCGCCGAGACGCTCAACTTCTGCACGCGCTGCGGCGCCACGCTGCACTTCGGGCCGATCGACGGGGATCACCGTGAGCGGCTCGTCTGCCCGGCCTGTGGCTTGGTCGCCTACGTCAATCCGCGACTGGTGGTGACCACGCTGCCGATCACCGAGTCGGGCGAGGTCCTCCTCCTCCGCCGCGGCATCGAGCCTGGTGCTGGCCTCTGGGCGCAGCCAGGGGGCTTCCTGGAGATCGACGAGACGGTCCGCGAGGGCGCCATCCGCGAGACGCTCGAGGAGACCGGCCTCATCGTCGAGCCCGGTGAGATCGTCGGGCTGTACTCCCGGACGCAGGCCGCAGTCGTGGTCATCGCCTTCGAGGCCCGCATCGTGTCCGGCGAACTGCGTACGAATCCCGAGGCGCTCGAGTTCGGGACCTTCCGGCCCGAGGCCATCCCCTGGGACGAGGTCGCCTTCCATACGTCGACCTGGGCGCTGCGCGACTGGGTCCACCGCGTGCGCCCCGACCTCCATCCTGAGACCCGTCGCGAGCCGCCCACGATCTGACGGCGGCCCGCTGACGGCGGAATCAGCCGCCGCTGACGTCGAGATCAGCTCAGGTCGACGTAGACGTTCTTGACCTCGGTGTAGAGGTCCATTGCATGCATGCCGAGCTCGCGTCCGTTGCCCGACATCTTGTAGCCACCGAACGGCGCCTCCGTGTGCACCGAGCTGTTGCAGTTGACCGACAGGACGCCGGCCCGGATGCCCTTGGCCACCCGCAGCGCCCGCCCGATGTCGCGGCGTCCAGATGGAGCCTGAGAGTCCGTACGGCGTGTCGTTGGCCATGCGCACGGCCTCGTCCTCGGTCTCGAATGGGATGATCGACGACGACCGGGCCGAAGATCTCCTCGCTGCAGATGCGCATCTCGTTCGAAGCGTTGTCGAAGACGGTCGGCAGCACGTAGGCGCCGTCCTTCAGCGCCTCGTCCGTCGGGGCCATGCCGCCGACGACCAGCTCGGCACCCTCTTCGCGCCCGATGCCGACGTAATCGAGGACGCGGTCGCGCTGCTTGACGCTGATGAGGCTGCCCATCTCGGTCGCCTCGTCGGCCGGATCGCCGACCTTGATGGCGCGCGTGGCTTCGGCGAACAGCTCGACGGCCCGCTCGTGGACCGAGCGCTCGACGAAGATCCGACTGCGGGCGCAGCAGTCCTGGCCGGCATTGTCGAAGACCGCGTAGGGCGACTCGCGTGCGAAGCGCTCCAGGTCGGCATCGGCGAAGACGATGTTGGGGCTCTTGCCGCCGAGCTCCAGGCTGACCTTCTTGATGCTGCCGGAGGCCAGGCGCATGATCTCCTGGCCCGTCGTCGTCTCGCCCGTGAAGGCGATCTTGCCGACCTGCGGATGTGCGGCCAGGGCCGCCCCTGCCGAACCGCCGGGGCCGGTGACGACATTGACGACGCCCGGCGGGAAGCCGGCTTCGAGGGCCAGCTCGCCAAGCCGCAGCGCCGTCAGTGGCGTGTAGCTGGCCGGCTTGAGGATGGCCGTGTTGCCGGCCGCCAGCGCCGGACCGAGCTTCCAGGAAGCCATCAGGAGCGGGAAGTTCCAGGGCACGATGAGCCCGACCACGCCGATCGGCTCGCGCAGCGTGAAGTCGAGACCGGGCTTGCTGACCGGGATGGTCTCGCCGAAGACCTTGTTGGCGGCGCCTGCGTAGTACTCGAAGACGAGGCTGACGCCGAGGATCTCGCCGCGCGCGCCGCTGATCGGCTTGCCGCCGTTGCGGCTCTCCAGCTGGGCGAGCTCCTCGAGGTGCTGCTTGACGAGGTTGGACAGCTTCATGAGGGTCCGGCCGCGCTTGCTTGCCGACCAGCTCGACCAGCCCTTGGGATCGTCGAAAGCCCTGAGGGCCGCGGCTACGGCACGGTCGACGTCGGCCTTGCCACCCTGCGGGGCGGTGGCGATGACGACACCGCGAGCGGGGTCGGTGACGCTGAACGTCTGCCCGTCGAGCGCGTCGACGGTCTCGCCGCCGATGACCATGCGGGCCTCTTGGATGGAGGCAGCAGAGGTGGCCTCGGAGCGCTGGTCGGTCGTCATATCGGGTCTCGGCGTGCCTCAGGGGGGCGTGGTCACTTCACGAACGTGCCGAAAAGGGTACTCCGCGCGCCCGGCCGACGACGTACCCTTCAGGCCTGCGTCGACCCTACCGGGCCGTGACGTACCACTACCGGAGGTAGCGACTGATGCTCGTTGGATTGATCCTCATCGGGATGGCCACGATCCTGGGCCCGCGCTTGATCGACGTCGTCTTCTGGATCTTCGCCCAGGACCGCTGGCAGCAGGCTTTCAGCGGCGTCTTGAGCGGCAACATGGGCTGGGCGGTACTGGGCATCCTCCTGCTGCCCTGGACCACCCTGGCCTTCGTCCTCGCCCAGCCGGTCGGCAACGACCTCCTGACCATCATCGCCTTGGTCATCGGCATCCTCGCCGATGTGGCCACCTACGGCGGCGCCGGCTACAAGGGTCGTCAGAGCATCTACGCCGACAACGCGTCCTAGGAGGTCCGGGCGCTCGATCGCCGACGAACGCTTCCTAGGCGATCCGGGCGCTCGATCGCGCTCGAGCCGGTCCTACGAGGCCGCCCCGAGGATCGGCCAGCGGGTGTCCACGCGCGCGGCGAGGCGCCCGACCGGGTCGCCTGGCCAACGCACGCGCCGTTCGCCCAGTCCGGTCCAGTCTTCGAGGTGCCAGCAGACGATCGGCGCGATGGCGGCCAGGTAGGCGAAGGTCGACCACCAGCCGGCATACAGGGTCACGAGGTAGACCGCCAGGCCGGCCACGACCACGCCCCGTCCCGACCGGACGAAGGCCGCCGTCACGACGACCACGATGGCCGCCAGCACCAGCCGGAAGCGATCGATGGCTTCGGCCGCGACCGGGATGCCCAGGCCGCGCAACGCGTAGCCCAGCGAGTAATAGGCCTGCGGGTGGACGCGCTGGGAGAGCGAGAAGCTCTCCACGAACGCGACTGGCCCCCAGGCGACGAAGGCGGGCAGCCAGATCGCGACCGAGGCGAGGCCAAAGCCCGCCAAGGCCGGCAGACGCCCGAACCAGAGCAACGCCGGCAGCCAGGCAAGGGCATAGACCTTGAAGGCGGCGGCACCGGCCAGCGCCGCGCCACCCCAGGCGCGCGACCGTTGCATGACGAGGATGGCGCCGAGCAGCAGCAACCCCGCCGAGGAGTCGTTCGAGCCGTCCGTGGCGAGGACGGTGAGCATCGGAGCGAAGGCGAAGATGGCCAACCCGACCGGTCGACCGCGGATGCCGAGCAGGACCAGGACGATCGTCGAGGCCAGCATCTCCATGATCTCCGGCAGTGCCTTCGCTGGCAGGTACCAGAGGAGCGCCAGCGGCCCGTAGGGAAAAGGCGCCCCCGGCGGGATCGTCTCGGCGTAGCCCACGCCCCATGGGCTGCCGCCGCCGAGGACGCGCTCGATGGCGGCGACCGTCACGATGAGGGCATCCGACGAGCTGGCGCCGATCATCACCAGGCGAACCGCGACGCCGGCCACGACCATGATCAGGAGCGCGGCCGGGCCGATCCGGTAGCGCAGGGAGACGAGCAGCGTGACGAAGAGCACGATGCCCCAGAAGACGATGCCCATGCGCGGCGACGCCGCCGGCAGGAGCAGGAAGAGACCGACGACGAGGCCCAGCCAGAGCAGGCCGCCGTGCTCGGCGGTCTCCCGCCGGCGCGCCCACGCGCTGATGGTGGCCCTGAGTCCGGCCGGTGCCGGAACGGCGCCGCGCCCGTCGACGTTGCCCCGTCCGTCGCTGACGTCGGGGCCGGCGACGATCTCGCGTGGCTCGCCGGCGCCGCTCATCCGCCGGCCGCCTCGCCCCGCGCGATGAGGGCTGCATAGCGCTCTGGATCCACGTTGCCGCCGCTCAGCACGGCCACGATCGGTCGCGGCACGTCGGGCGGCATGGCGAAGAGCAGCGCCGCCAATGCGGTCGCACCAGACGGCTCGAGGACCAGGCCGGCCTCTCGCTGGGCGCGGACCATGGCTCGGCAGATGTCGTCCTCCTCGACGGTCAGGATGGCCTCGAGGGCGTTCACAAGATGGAGGAACGGGAGCGCGCCGAGGGCGGTCGTGCGCTGGCCGTCGGCGATCGTCTGGTCGGTCGCCTCAGGTGCCCAGCGGACGATGTGCCCGGCCGCCAACGAATCCCGTCCGTCGGCGGCGAGTGCGGGCTCGACACCGTACACGCGTGCGTCGGGCCGCAGCGCCCTGACCGCGGTCGCCACGCCGCTGGCCAGCCCGCCGCCGCCGACCGGCGCGAGGACGGTGAAGGCGCTATGCACACCGAGCTCGGCCAGCTGGCGCACGATCTCGAGCCCGATGGTGCCCTGGCCGGCGATGATCCTGGCGTCGTCGTACGGCGGGATCAGCGTCAGCCCGCGTTCCGCCGCGAGCTCGGTGGCCCGTGCGGCCCGTTCGTCCGAGCTGGCGCCGACGAAGATGATCTCGGCACCGTCGGCGCGGGTGCGTTCGACCTTGATCGCCGACGCGTTCGACGGCATGACGATCCAGGCGCGCACGTCGAGCAAGCGCGCGGCCCGAGCCACGCCCTGGGCGTGGTTGCCGCTCGAGTGCGCGACGACGCCCGCCGCCCGCTCTGCCGGTCCAAGCTGGGCGATGGCGTTGTACGCGCCACGCAGCTTGAAGGCGCCGATGGGTTGCAGCGACTCGGGCTTGAGGTACGACCACGCCGATCCGTCCGGCTGAGTCGGCCCGAAGACGAGCAGCGGCGTGACGGCTGTCACGCCGCGCAGCCGTTCGGCGGCGGCCTGGATCTCCGGCAGACCGACGAGCGACGGCACGTCAGCCATCGGGGTCGTCTTGACCGGCGTCGGCACGGTCAACCGGCGAAGCGCGTCGGACCACGGCGCACGAGGACGGTCGATCAGAAGTAATTGACGGTGATGCCACCGTCGACGACCATCGATGCGCCGTTCGTCCAGCGCGATTCGTCCGAGGCGAGGTACATCGCCATGTAGACGATCTCCTCGGGCTTGCCGAAGCGGCCCGTGGGGTTGCGCGCCAGGCGGATGCGCTTGGCCTCTTCGTCCTTGACCAGCCAGTCCATGAGCAGCGGCGTCTCGACGGGGCCCGGACAGATCGCGTTGCTGCGCACGCCCCGCGGACCGAACTGCACGGCCAGCGACTTCGTGAGTGCCAGGACCGCGCCCTTCGAGGCGGTGTAGGCGTCCTGCGGATTGGAGCAGCCCAGGATGGCCACGAAGCTGGAGATGTTGATGACCGATCCGGAGCCCTGCTCGAGCATGACCGGGATGGCGTACTTGCAGCCCAGGAAGGTGCCCCGCACGTTGACCGCCATGACCTGGTCCCAGGCCTCGACCGAGGTGTCGATGACCGAGTGATCCGCCTCGGGCATCACGCCGGCGTTGTTGTAGAGCACGTCGACCCTGCCGTAGGTGCCGACGGCATGCTCGATCATGCCTTTCGCGTCCGTTTCCTTCGACACGTCGGTCTTGACGAACGTCGCCTGTCCGCCTGACTCCTCGACCAGCCGCACGGTCTCCTGGCCGGCCGCCTCCGAGAACTCGGCGACGACGACCTTGGCGCCCTCGATCGCGAACATCTGGGCGGCCGTGCGACCCATTCCGCCGCCGGCGCCGGTGATGACGGCGACCTTGTCCTGGAGTCTCATCTCGGGCACCTCACCTGGGCCGCGTCAGAGCGGCCGCTGACTGGCCGGAACGGTCTTGTGCGGAGCGTACCGCGCGTGACACGCCCGCGTGCACGCCCGCTGGTCGTGCGGTCGTGCCGCGGTCAGTGCCCGTCGACCAGGCCCACGATGTTGTAGGCCGTAACGGGCCGGCTGAAGCCCTTCAAGGCGAGGTCGCCGACCGGCTCCCCGACGACGATGTCCTCGACCGCCGAGTAGCCCCGCTGGTTGACGAGGATCTGGCCGGCTTGGGCTTCGCTGCACAGCCGCGAGGCCATGATCACCACCGTGCCGATTGCCGCGTAGTCGTAGCGACCCTCGAAGCCGATGCGCCCCATGGTCGCGTGCCCGACGGCCATGCCGACCCCGAAGCCGAGCTCGTAGCCGCGCTTGCGCCAGGCCTCGTGCATGGTGTCGAAGCGATCGCGCATGGCGCACGCCATGCGCACCGCGCGAGCTTCGTGATCGGCCTGTTGCACGGGGTCGTTGAAGAAGACCAGGATGCCGTCGCCGGCGAAGTGCTCGAGGGTGCCGCCAGACTCCATCACCATCCGCCCCATCTCCGCGTGGTAGTCACGGAGCATGTCGAGCAGCTCTTCAGGCTCGGCGGTCTCGGCGAACGAGGTGAACCCACGCAGGTCGCTGAAGACTGCGGTGATGACCCGCCGATGGCCATCAAGGAGCGCTTCGCCATCGGCGCTCGAGACCAGCTCGGCGACCTGGGGCGAGAGGAAGCGTGCCAGCTCGCTGCGCTGGCGATCGATCGTTCGCAGGTACTCCCGCTCCAGGTCGCCGAGGCGCTTGGCGGCCAATGAGGTCGACAGCCGGGCCTGGAGGACCGCGGCGTTGAACGGCTTGGGCAGGTAGTCGGCGGCCCCCATCTCGATGCAGCGCACGACGCTGTCGAGCTCCTCGACCGACGAGATGACGATGACCGGCAGGTGCGCGGTCGATTCGGAGGCCTTGATCCGGCCGAGCGTCTCGTAGCCGTCCATCTCCGGCATCTCGAGATCGAGCAGGACGACGTCGATGCCCGACGCGCCATCGGCTTCGAGGATGTCCATGGCGACACGGCCGTTCTCGGCCTCGACGACCTCATGACCCTGCGTCTCCAGGGCACGCGTGAGGATCGTCCGGTTAAGGCGCGTATCGTCGACGACCAGGATCCGGCCGTGCTCGTCGCTCACGCTGGCTCGCCTGCCGTTACGGCAGCGCGGAGCGCGGCCTCCACATCGACATAGCTGGCCGCCGCCAGATCGACCTGTGCTGCGAGCCCGCCCAGGTCGCCAGCCCCCGCTGCGGCCTCGATCTCGCGGCACTGCGCCGCCAGGCCGTTGGCGCCGAAGCTGGCGCTGGTCGACTTCAGTGTGTGAGCGGCTCGGCGGGCGGTCGTGGCATCGCCGTCGGCGATGGCTTGGCGGAGCTCTGCGAACAGGCCAGGGCTATCCGAAAGATAGGTCTCGACGAGCTCGGCCAGGAACTCGCGGTCGTCGCCGACGGTCTCGAGCAGTTCGGCGAAGTCGGCGTCGTCGATCGGCGCGTCAGGCATCGGGTCCTCCGGTCGGGGGCGGCGAGGCGGGGACGCTCGATGAGACGGCGAGGCTCGCATCGGGCTCGCGTGCGGGCGCTACGGCCAATGCGGCCGCCAGGGCCGCCGGCCGGATGGGCTTGGAGACATAGTCGTTCATGCCGGCAGCAAGGCACAGCTCGCGGTCACCAGCCAGCGCGTTGGCGGTCATGGCCACGATCCATGGCCCGTCGGTCGCCCCGGAGGCGTTGGCCGCTCCGGCAGCCCGGATCCGACGCGTGGCCTCGAGGCCGTCGAGCTCGGGCATCTGTACGTCCATCAGGATGACGTCGTACGGCGTCCGCTGCAGCGCTGCGATGGCCTCGATGCCGTTGCCGGCGACGTCTGTGGCGTAGCCCATCTGCGCCAGGAGGCGGATGGCCAGCTTCTGATTGACCGGGTTGTCCTCGGCCAGGAGGATGCGCAGCGGATGCCGCAGGCCGAGCTCCGCATCGATCGATGGCCGCTCGGTCGCCCGCACCGGCGCCGCCGCTTGCTGCCCGACCAGGACGGTGACGAGCGCGTCGTGGAGCGCGGACGGCTTGACCGGCTTGGTCAGGAAGGCCGTGATCTCGGGCGCCTCCCGATCGCGGTTGCCGACCGACGACAGGACGACGATGGGCATCGTGGCGCTGGCCTTGGTCGCGTGGAGCCGCTCGGCGAGGGCATAACCGTCCATCTCCGGCATGGCGATGTCGATGAGCGCCACGTCGAACCGCTCGCCCGCCTCGATCCATGCCAACGCCTCGCTGGGCCGCCCGGTCTCGCGGGCTGTCATGCCCCAGCGGGCGATCTGGGCGACGACGATCTGACGATTGGTGGCGTTGTCGTCGACGACCACGGCTCGCCGGCCGACCAGCTCCGGCAGGGGTCCGCTGCGCGCTTGCGGCAGGTCGGCGTCGGAGGCCTCGGGGATCTGGATGCTGAGCCGGAAGGTGCTGCCCTCGCCGTCGACGCCGGAGCTCTCGGCGACGATGGTGCCGTGCATCAGCTCCGCCAGCCGCCGGCTGATGGCGAGGCCGAGGCCCGTCCCGCCGTAGCGCCTCGAGACCGATAGGTCGCCCTGGCTGAACGACTGGAAGAGGCGGATCATGCGCTCGGGCGGGATGCCGATGCCCGTGTCCTTGACCTCGGCCACGATCTCCCAGCGAGGGGGACCGGACCCTCGTGCGCGGTCTGCCAACTTGTGGCCCGTGACCCGTAGCACGACCTCGCCACGCTCGGTGAACTTGACGGCGTTGGAGAGCATGTTGAGGACGATCTGGCGGAGCCGTCCGGCGTCGCCCGCGACGGCACGCGGGAGGTCCTCGTCGAACGCGTAGGCCAGCTCGATGCCCTTGCCCGCCGCGGTCGGGGCCAGCACGTCCAGCGCGCCCTCGATGCACTGGCCGAGGGCGAAGGGCTGCGTCTCCAGCTCGATCTTGCCCGCTTCGATCTTGGAGAAGTCGAGGATGTCGTTGATGATCGTGAGCAGCGCCTCGGCGGAGGTGTCGATGGTCTCGGCGAAGTCGCGCTGCTCCTCGTCAAGTGAGGTGTCGAGCAGCAGGCCGCTCATCCCGATGATGGCGTTCATCGGGGTCCGGATCTCGTGACTCATGGCAGCCAGGAAGGTGCTCTTGGCCTGGTTGGCCTGCTCGGCAGCCTCTTGCGAGGTCCGACCCTCCTCGAAGAGCCGTGCGTTCTGGATGGCGATGGCGGCCTGCTGTGCCAGCCCGACCAGGAATGAGAGGTCGGTCCCGGTGAAGCGCGCTCCTGGCTCGGAGCGCCACACGGCCATCATCCCGATGACCTGCCCGCGCGAGCTGAGCGGCGCGACCATCAATCGATACTCGATGTCGTTCTCTTCGGCGCCGGCGATGGTCACGCTACGCCCGTCGGCGGCCACGTCGTTGACCGCCTCGGCCTCACCGCGCTGGGCCAGGTCGCCGATGATGCCCTCGCCGAGCAAGATCGTGTCCGACATGACCGCCGGCGCGAACGATCCTTTGGCCACGAATGGCCGGAAGACCTGGCCGTCGTCGTCGGCCAGGAAGATGGCGCTCGTGTCGGATGTCAGCAGGGTCAATGCCCGATCGGCCATACGCTCGAGCACAGAACCGAGGTCGAGCATCGCGGAGATCTCAGCCGCCACCTCCGCCAGCGCCGTCGACTCGGCCGCCTGGCGTTGCGCATCTCGATACAGACGGGCGTTTTGGATGGCCACGCCGACGTTGGCGGCCAACGTCGCCAGGAGACGCTGGTCCGCCTCGCCGAAGCGACCGCTCACCTTCGTGTCCTGGACGCTGACCACGCCGATCGCCTCGTCGCCGGCGATGATGGGAACGCCAAGGTAGGTCTTCGCCGCCGTCCCCCGTCGGGCGCGACCCACCCAGTCGGCCTCCGAATTGATGAGCAGGGGCTGACGGGTCTCGAGGATCTGCGAGCTGAGGCCCTCGCCAAACCGCATGGCCGGCTCCTGGCGGCGCTCGCCGAGCTCGCTGTAGTAGACGAACTCGATGAGATCGGTCTCGCGGTCGTGCAAGGCGACGTAGACCAGGTCCGCCTCGAACGTCACCCGCATCTGGTCGCCCAGGCGCTCGATGAGGGTGTCCAGGTCGAGTTGCGCCGAGAGCGCCTGCCCGACGTCGTTGATGATGGCCAGCTCCGCCGCACGCTGGTGCGTCTCGAGGAAGAGGCGCGCGTTGTCAAGGGCGACGCCTGTGCTTGACGCGAGCGTCGTCACCAGCCGCACGTCGGAGTCGACGAACGCGTGTTCGTGGGGGCTGGCGACCGCGATCACGCCCAGCACCCGCTCGCCGACCAGGATGGGCACGCCTAGGTAGGACTTGTCGTCGCCCTCGAGACCGCCGATACCACCCAGCGCGAGCTGCTCGGCTTCGGTCCCCACGACGAGCGGCTGCTTCGTCCGGATGATGTGCGAGGTGAGACCGGCGCCGAACGCGAATGCCTCGTACGTGATCCGTTCCCCCGCCTCGATGTCGTAGGGAAAGCTGATCATGCCGATGGCTTCGTCGTACAGCGCGATGTACATGTACCGGGCCGCGAAGATCTGGCGCAACCGGTCGCCGACGAGGTCGATGATGGCGTCCATATCCGTTTGCTGAGCCAGGGCGGCGCCGATCTCGTTGACCAGCGCGAGCTCGCCGTTGCGTTGCCGCGTCTCCTCGATGAGCCGAGCGTTCTCGAGCGCCACCGTGAGGCTGGCCACGAGCGTCGTCAGGAGCTCGAGGTCCGACTTGCTGAAGGCCGCCTCGCGGTCGAGGTTCTGCAGCGAGATGACGCCGGCCGAAGCCTCGCCGACGTTGAAGGGCACGTAGAGCGCCGACTTCGGCGGCTCGCCAGTGAGGACGAGCGGGTTGCCGAACTCCTCAGCTCGGGCCGCGAAGTCGTCGATCAGCATCGGCCGCCCGGTCTCGATGACGAAGCGGCGGAAGCCGACGAGCTCCATGGCTTCGTTGGGGAAGCGGACGCCGCGCTCGATGGTGTATGGGAAGTGCAGGAGGCCCGTCTGCTCGTCGTAGATGGCGATGTCGACGACCTGGGCGTCGAAGATCTCCCGGATCTTGTCGCCCACGAGGTCGTACATGGCCTGCATCTCGAGCTCGGAGGCGAGGCCCTGCTGGACGCTGTTGATGATGGCCAGCTCAGCGGCTCGCTGGCGGGTCTCGTCGATGAGTCGAGCGTTCTCGAGGGCGACGCTCAGGCTGGCCGCCAGCGTGGCCAACAGCCTGACGTCGGCGTCGCTGAAGGCGTGCGTCCGGTCGAGGTTCTGGAGCGAGATGTTGCCGGTCGCGACAGTGCCCACGAGCAAGGGCACGACGATCATCGACCTGGCCGGCTCGCCCTGGATGGGCACCGTGCTCATCCCGTAGGCCTCGGCCTCGACCTCGATGTCGTCGATCTTCACCGGCCGGCCGGTGTCCATGGCGAGCTTGCGCACGCCGCGCAATGGCGTTGGCTCGTCAGGGAACCGCACCCCTCGCTCGATGGTGTACGGGAAGTGCACCAGGCCGGCATCCTTGTCGTAGATGCCGATGTCGACCACCTGGGCGTCGAAGATGTCCCGGATCTGATCGCCCACAAGGTCATACATGGCCTGCATGTCGAGCTGTGACGCGAGGGCCTGCTGGACACCGTTGATGATGGCCAGCTCGGCGGCACGCTGGTCGGTCTCGGTCGAGCAGGCGCTTCGTCTCGTCGAAGAGGCGCGCGTTCTCGAGCGCCACGCCCATGCTCGAGGCGAGCGTCCAAGGAGTCGTAGATCAGCCTCATCGAACGCGTACGGCTTGACGCTCTCGAGGGCCATAACGCCAAGGACACGATCGCCGACCAGGATCGGGACGCCCAGCCAGGACTCAGTCTTGAGACCCGACGATGATGGCACCCAGACCTTCGGCCTCCGCGGCTGTCGCGAGTAGCAACGCCCGCTTGCTCTCGATGACCTTCGAGGTGAGGCCCTGGCCGAGCGGCATCGGCTCGCTGTGGTGCGATCGCCCTCTTCCACTTCGTATGGGAACTCGATCACGTCCGTGGCCGGGTCGTAGAGCGCGATGAAGATCGAGCGGGCGTCGAACAGCCCGCGCACCCGTTCGCCGACGAGCTCGGTGATAGCTGTGAAGTCGAGCTGCGCCGCGAGCGCGCTGCCGATCTCGTTGATGAGCGCCAGCTCGGCGGCGCGCTGGTCCGTCTCGGCCAACAGGCGCTTGGTCTCGTCGAAGAGGCGCGCGTTCTCGAGGGCCACGCCCATGCTGAAGGCGAGCGTCGAGACCAGCCGCTCGTCCGTCTCGCTGAAGGCCCCGACCTTCGGGTCGGACAGGCGATGACGCCGATCACGTCGCGCCCGGACGTGATCGGCACGCCGAGCCAGGACTCGGTCGGTGCAGCGCCCTCCGGGAAGATGGCGCCTGCGGCGACAGCGTCGGCGAGGGTGTCGAGACGGAGCTGGCGTCCCGACTTGACGACCACCGACGTCAGGCCTTCGCCGACCTCGTTAGGCGGGACGTCGAGCCGCTTCCCGTCGTCGAACCAATATGGGAAGTGGATGATGTTCGCCGAGCGGTCGACCAGGGCGATGAACATGTCGCGCGCCTGTCTGGCGAAGATCTGGCGCACCCGTTCGCCGACCAGCTCGACGATGGCCGCGAACTCGAGCTCAGCGGCCAGGGCGCCGCCGATCTCGTTGATGAGCGCCAGCTCTGCCGCTCGCTGGTCCGTCTCGGCCAGCAGCCGTTTCGTCTCGTCGAAGAGGCGCGCATTCGCGAGCGCGACGCCCATGCTTGATGCGACCGTCGATACGAGCCGCTCGTCCGCGTCGGTGAAGGCGTCCGGCTTGTCGTTGCCCAGGACGATGACGCCGATGACCTCGCCGCCGGCTGGGATCGGAACGCCGAGCCATGACTCTGAGTCGTCTCCGCCTCCAGTGGCCGATGATCGCTCCGTCGGCGTATTGCTCGGCGAGGTTGCCGTACCTGCGCGGTCTGTTGCTGTTGATGACGATCGACGTCAGTCCCTGCCCGAGCTGGATCGGATCGGAATGGATCCGCTTGCCCTTGTCGGTGTCGTAGGGGAACGAGATGAGGCCGGTCGACTTGTCGTACAGGGCAACGAACATGTCCTGGGCCTGGGCCGCGAAGATGGCGAGAAGGCGATCGCCCACGACATCGACGATGGCGTCGAAGTCGAGCTGCGCCGCCAGGGCCGTCCCGATCTCGTTGATGAGTGCCAGCTCGGCGGCCCGCTGGTCCGTCTCGGCCAGCAAGCGCTTGGTCTCATCGAACAGTCGCGCGTTCTCGAGCGCCACGCCCATGCTCGATGCGAGCGTCGCCAGGAGACGCTCATCGCCCTCCGTGAACGCGTGGGTCTTCAGACTCTCGAGGCCGACGACGCCGATGACTCGCTGGCCGGCCGGGATGGGCACGCCCAACCAGGACTGCGTGTCCGAGCCTCCGACCTGCATCGCGCCGGCAGCCGTTTGCTCTGCGATCGTCCCCAGGCGCAGCGATCGACCGCTCCGGATGACCTCCGACGTGATGCCCGGTCCCAGCGGATACGTTCCCCGCTCGAAGCGCTCGCCCTCGTCGATGTCGTACGGCCACGTGATGCGTGTTCGTGGCCTCGTCGTAGATGGCGATGAAGATCGAGCGGGCGTCGAAGATCGAGCGCACGCGCTCGCCGACGAGCTCGATGATGGCCGCGAAGTCGAGCTGCTTGGCGAGTGCGACGCCGATCTCGTTGACGAGCGCGAGCTCGGCCGCGCGCTGGTCGGTCTCGGCCAGGAGGCGCTTCGTCTCGTCGAAGAGGCGCGCGTTCTCGAGCGCCACGCCCATGCTCGCGGCGAGCGTCGACGAGCAGTCGGACCGTCGCAGCATCGAACGCAGGCGTGCGCGCTGGCTCTCGAGGTGCGATTACGCCCAGTGACCTGATCACCGGCGATGATCGGGACGCCGAGGAATGACTCGTGCCGGACTTCAGGCCGAGGAAGACCGCGCCCTGCGTGCCAGGCTCTCCTCGAGCGTCGCGGAGATGCATCGGCTGGCGTGACTGGATCACCTTCGCCGGTCAGGCCGACATCAAGCGGCGTCGCCGCACTGTGGATCCGCTTCGCCCTCTTCGATCTCGAACGCCCGGAATGCAGAACGGTGTGCTGTCCGAGTCGACCAGCGCGATGAAGATCGACCGCGCCGTGAACAGGCTTCGGAGGCGTTCACCGACGAGCTCGATGATGGCGTCGAAGTCGAGCTGCTTCGCGAGTGCGGCGCCGATCTCGTTGACGAGTGCAAGCTCGGCCGCCCGCTGGTCGGTCTCAGCCAGGAGGCGCTTCGTCTCATCGAAGAGACGCGCGTTCTCGAGCGCGACGCCCATGCTCGAGGCGATGGTCGAGAGCAGTCGGACATCCGACTCACTGAAAGCGTTGGTGTTGACCGACTCGAGGTTGATCGTCCCGATGACCTTCTCGCCGGCGAGGATCGGCACGCCGAGCCACGACTCGGTAGGCGTGCCCCAGGAGATGGCACCCGCCGAGTCCGCCTCCTGACCTGTGCCGAAGACGAGCGGCTTCCTCGACAGGATGACCCGCGACGTCAGCCCTTCGCCCAGGTTGATCGGCGGTGATTGAGAAGGGACGCCCTCGTCGAGCGAGTACGGGAAGCTGATCTGCCTCGTCGCCTCGTCGTACAGCACGACGGCCATCGAGTCGACGGCGAAGATCTCGCGCACCTTGTTCCCGACGAGATCGATGACGGCCTGGAAGTCGAGCTGTCGGGCGAGCGCGTCGCCGATCTCGTTGATGACCGCCAGCTCCGCGTTGCGCTCGCGCGTCTCCTCGATCGCGCGTGCGCGGGTCAGAGCCGTCGCGATGTGCTGCCCGACGAAGACGAGGAGGTCCTTGTCATCCTCCGAGAGCCGGCGCTCGTAGTCCTGGACTACGACGATGCCCAGCGTCCGGCCCTCCGCCCGGAGGGGAACGCCGAGCCAGCCCGACTCGCCCTCGGCCTGCGCGCCGGAGATCTGGATGGCGCCACTCTCGACCAGCCGTCGGTAATCGTGCTCCGCGAGGAGCAACGGCTTGCCGCCTCGGACGGCGTAGGCGGTGATGCCCGCCGCATCGCCCGTACCGAATGGCTCCCAAAGTGTCGGATCGGGTACGTCTGGATCGAGGCTGTCCACGTAGTACGGGAAATTGAGGAGCTGGCGCTCTTCGTCGTAGAGCGCGATATAGAAGTTCTTGGCGTTCATCAGCTCGCCGACGATGGCGTGCATCGCCGGGTAGAACTCGGCCATCTCGTGGATCGAGCTGGCGGTGTCGGCGATGCGGTAGAGCGCGTCCTCGACCTTCAGGGCCCGTTGACGGTCGGCTTCGAGCGCCTCCAGCTCCGCGATGCGCGTCTTGAGGACGGCCGCACTCGTCCTGGGGTTCACCGGTTTCGACTTGGCGGCAGCGGTCGTGCCGGCTGTGCGACCCGCCTTAGGCACCGGCGCGCTCAAGCGTGGCGCTGACACGCGAGGCCTCGATCCCGGCCATCAGCTCCTGCACGGGGATGCGCTTGCCGTGAGAGCCGTCCATACCGGACATGATGCCGGTCTCGCGATCCTCGTGCGTGGCCAGGACGCCTTCGTTGCCGGGTCGCCGGGCAGTCCGCGGCCACGCGGCACAAGCCGTCATCTGCGTGCGCGGCATCTCGTGGAGTGACTTGCGGACATCAGGGACCCTCATGACGGACCGTCGGCCGTGTGCGCGGCGCCCCGACGACGCAGCCACGATAGTACCGGGCGTTGCGACAGAGCGCAGAAGCCGTGGCGCGACCAGTTCCCGGCGGGCCTTAGCTGCGCTCGAGGTAGCGCTCGCGCTCCCAGTCGTGCACCACCGAGTCATAGACCTGTTGCTCGACCCGGGCAGCGTTGAGATAGTGGTCGATGACGTCCTGGCCGAAGATGGCCACCGCGGCCTCGGACCGCTCGAGCTCCCAGATGGCCTCGTAGAGCGCCCGTGGCATGCGGTCGCAGCCGGTGGCGACGTAGCCGTTGCCCTTGTACTCGGGCTCGAGCGCGAGCTCGTGCTCGATGCCGTAGAGGCCGGCGCCGATCATCGCGGCGTAGGTCAGGTAGGCGTTCATGTCGCCACCCGGGAACCGATCCTCGACGTGCAGAGCGCTGCCACGGCCTACGAGGCGGAAGCCGGTCGTGCGATTGTCGCGGCCCCAGACCACGTTGACCGGCGCCCACGAGAGCGAGGCGTAGCGCTTGTAGGAGTTGATGTTGGGCGCGATGAAGACGGCCAGCTCGCGGGAGAGCTGCATCATGCCGGCCACGAAGTGGCTGAAGACGGTCGACATGTCGTAGGGCAGCCCGGCCGCCGGGTCGTTGGTCAGCGAGTGCTTGCCGTCGCCGTCCCAAAGGCTCATGTGCAGGTGGCCCGATGAGCCGGTCCAGGTGTGGTCGGGCTTGGACATGAAGGTGATGCCCCAGCCGTTGAGGTACGCGATCTCCTTGGCGCCGTGCTTGAAGATCACGCTTCGATCGGCCGATTCGAGGACGTCGTCGTAGCGGATGTTGACCTCGTGCTGGCCGGGGGCTGCCTCGCCCTTGCTGAACTCGATGGGTACCCGCGCATCTGTCATCTGATTGCGCAGGAGCCGATGCAACGGCTCGGCCTTGGTCGCCTGGAGCAGGTGATAGTCCTCGTTGTAGGTGCCGAATCGCTCCGGGGGCACGAAGCCCTTGCGCGCCATGTCGTCCCATGAGTCGCGCAGCACGTAGTACTCGAATTCCGAACCGGCCTTGACCCGGATCCCGCGTTCGGCGGCCAGGGCGACCTGGCGCTTCAGGATGGTCCGCGGCGAGACCGGGATCTCGGCATGCGTCTCTTCGTCGATGGTGTCCGAAAGAACCAGCGCTGTCTTCTCCAGCCAGGGCAGGACGCGCAGCGTGTCCCAGACCGGTGAGGCGATCCAGTCGCCGTAGCCGGTCTCCCAGTTCATCAACGCGAAGCCCGCTGGCGTGTTCATCTCCATGTCCGTGCCCAAGAGGTACGTGCAGAAGTGAGCGCCGTGGTCGATGACGCCGTCGAGGAACGCCTGGGCCTGGACGCGCTTGCCCATCAGGCGGCCTTGCATATCCGTGATCGCCACCACGAGGGTGTCGATGCGCCCGTCCCGGACCATGGCCTCGAGCTCCTCGAGGCGGGGGTGCTTGGCGTGCGTCTCGCTCATGGAGCTGCCTTTCGGTGTGATCGGGGGCCCGCCGGCCCTGCCGGCGGGCCCTAAGGATGGCTCGGTGGGAGTCGGTCAGGCGCTGATCTGCCCGGCAGCCACCTCGAACTCGCGCTCGATCTCCGTCAGCTGGGCGGCATCGCCCATCGACCGCGGCCCGAGGAAGTGCTTACGGGCCCAGCCGAAGTAGTAGATCAGCAGGAAGATCACGGCCGCGGCCATGAACGGCCAACTGATGTTGCCTGAGGTCGGCCAGGAGAACAGCACCAAGAGGACCAGGATCCAGAAGAGGGCCACGATCGCCACTGGCTTGGACCAACGGCCGAGGCTCCAGACGCGTTCCGTCTTCCACTCGTCGCTGCGCATGCCCAGGAAGATCGGGATGCCATAGGCGGCGTACAGGAAGATCGTGCTGATGGCGGTCACGATGGCGATCGCGATGCCGCCACCGCCCTCGCTGCCGGAAGCACCGAGATAGAAGGCCGCCACGGCGAACAGCCAGGCGACGATGACGATGGCCACCAGCGCGTTGGTCGGTGTCCGGTACCGATGGGAGACTTTCTTCAGCCAGCGCGAGCCGGGCACACCGTCATCACGGCTGAAGGCGAAGAGCATGCGACCGGCCGATGCGATCGACGACAGCGTGCAGAAGGACATGGCGATAGCGATCGCCGCGCCAAGCAAGGCCCCGACCATGTCGAGGTTGTACTTCAGCGTGTCGTAGACGGCGTACCCCTGGCCGAAGTAGTAGGTGCTATATGTCGAAGAGTCCGTCAACTCGGCCGGGAAGAGCGTCGAAAGATCGGGCAGGTGGGTGGCCAGCGCGAACAGGAAGATGAAGCCGAAGACGGCCGAGACGGCGACCGACAGGAAGATGCCCCAGGCGCTGGCGATGCGAGCGCCGACCGTCTCCTCCGCGACGTGGGCCGAGGCGTCGTAGCCCGTGTAGGTCCAGTTGGCCTGCAGGAGCGAGAACATGAAGGCCAGGAAGAGCGGATACGTGATCGCGGGCCCATAGCTCAGGTTGATCGGGATGCCGAATGGCGTCAGGTCGTTGGCCCAGGTGCTAACGGTGTCCTGGGGCTGGATGGCGAAGAGCGTGAGCCCGGACATGTCCGGCTTGCCGGCCACGAAGACGAGCACCACGACAGCGGCCACGATGGCGATGTGCCACCAGACGCTGACCTGGTTGAGGATGGCGACGACGTTGATGCCGACGACGTTGAGGACAAGGCAGATCAGCATCAGCACGCCCATCGTCACGGTCGCACCGGTCAGGATCGGGACCGTCCCGTTGGCCAGGATGACCGTCGTGTTGTTGTAGTCGATGCCGAAGTTGTCGAGCAGCGGCGTCACGATGGAAACGTTCAGGAACTGCGCGGCCGCATACGAGATGCCGGCCACGATGGCGAACTGGCCGATGAGGTTGAACCAGGCCGTCCACCAGCCCCAATTCTTGTTGCGCATCCGGCTCGCCCAGTAGTAGAGGCCGCCGGCGGTCGGGTAGGCCGAAGCGATCTCCGACATCGACGCCGCGATGAGCAGCACGAAGATGGTGACGACGGGCCAGCCGATCAGGGCGGCCGCCGTACCCGCCCACGCCAGGCCGTAGTCGAAGAGGATGACCGCCCCGGTCAGGATGGAGATGATGCTGAAGCTGATGGCGAAGTTGCTGAATCCGCCCATCGTGCGGAACAGCTCCTGGGCATAGCCCAGCTTGTGCAGGTCCTGGACGTCCTTCTTGATGACGTCATCGCGCGACTGGGTCATCGAGATCCTCCCTCGGCAGGATGGGCTCGGATCGGTGTCCCTGTAGCGGGCCCGCGGTTCCCTCGCCCCGCGGACCCTCGCGACGTCGGTTCCTCCGTGGCGTCGCCTCGCTCCCTGGCACCGTCCGCAGGCTGGGGGTTCGTGCGGACCGCCGTAGTCATCGGCGCGGCGCAAGGCCGCGGCTGCGATGTCGCCTCCTTTCGGCTCCAGAGAGACGCGATCCGGTCGTCGCGCAGGCGCTTCGGCAGGCACGCGAATCTGGTCGTGACTATACCGAGCGAGGCAACGGGATGGAAGCGCGATGCGCTCGAGGGAGCGCGTTGACGAAGTGCGGCGCGTTCAGTAGAGGCGGCGCGCGCTGTCCGGTGCGTGGAGCACGAAGACCTCGTCCGCCATCGGCGCATCGAGGCTCAGATCGGTCACCTCGGCCTGCCGCGAGACGGTCTCGCCGTAACGCTCGATGAGCAGCAGGATGAGCCCACTCAGGCGGTCGACGCCGACCTCGAGCACGCGATCGGGCCGATCGTTGAGGACCTCTGCCCGCCGGGGCTGTTCGCAGCGCACCAGCCAGGCCTCGCGGCCGTTGCGGTCCGTGGTGCCCAGCAACGTCAGGCCCCCGGTCGCCAGCACGTTCCGGCAGAAGCCGTAAGGATGGACGAAGGTGTCGGCCAGCGTCTCCATGGGCAGCATCGTGCGCGGTGCGTAGACCCGCGCGAAGCTCGGCAGGTCATCGCGCGTCACGCCTTCCGGGCGGTCCCGGACCGGCCGCTCGCGGAGCAGATCGCGCTCGGTCTCGTAGGTCCAGATGGATCGGCCGTCGGAGAGCCAGATATGGCTCGGCGCGCGTGGCGAGTCGCTGCCCGTCCGCGTCAGGACCTTGGCGTTTGATGGCTGGCGCAGCCAGACCTCGCTGACCTCGGTCTCCTCGCCGCGCGCCGTCCACGTCCGGTCGATGATGCGCATGCGCAACGTCTCGAAGCGCAACTCCGCCTCGGCCATGAAGACGAAGAGCTCGGCCAGCAGTGGCGCATCCGCCGGCGGGGCGACGATGGCCGGCGACCGGAGGTCGACGTCGGCGACGGTGGTCAGGGCGGAGTCGGTCATGCGCGGCGATCGTAGCATCCGATCGACACCGGATGGTCACCCCGACGCATGTCTCGAACGGAGCCCGGGCTACACTGGCGTCATGCCCGAACCGACCCACCTCCCGGCCCCGGCAGGACCGGCGTCGAGCATCGCCGACGTGGAACGAGCAAGCCCGGGCTACCGGCTGGAACGCGACCCGCTGGGCATGCTGGAGGTGCCCGACGACGCCTACTACGGCGTCCAGACGGCACGAGCGATCAGCAACTTCCCGATCAGCGGCCGACGACCGGACATCGCACTCGTCCGGGCCGGCGTCAACGTCAAGAAGGCGGCGGCGCGAGCGAACCACCAGACCGGCCGTCTCGCGGACGACCTCTTCGAGGCCATCGTGCAGGCCGCAGACGAGGTCCTCGGCCTCGTCCCCGATGCTGCGACGCCGGAGGCGCGGGCGCTCCAGGTCCGTCTCGTCGACGCCTTCCGGGTCGACCCCTTCCAGGCCGGCGCCGGTGTCAGCCACAACATGAACACCAACGAGGTGCTGGCCAACCGAGCCATCGAGATCCTCGGCGCACGGGGTGTCGGCAGCGGCCGGCGCGGCGACTACTCGGTCGTCAGCCCCAACGACCACGTCAACATGGCCCAGTCCACGAACGACGTCTTCCCGACGGCGATGCGGGTGGCCACGCTCGACCGCATCCGCCTTCTGCTGCCAGCCATCGCGGAGCTGGTCGCCGCCTTCGAGGATCGGGCCGTCGCCTTCGATGGCGTCCTCAAGTCCGGTCGGACCCACATGCAGGACGCCGTGCCCATTCGGTTGGGGCAGGAGTTCGCCGCCTATGCGCTGACCACGAAGCGCGCCACGCAACGGATCCTGGCCGCCGCCGAGAGCGTCGGTGAGCAGAACATCGGCGCGACCGCGGTGGGCACCGGGCTGAACGCCGAGCCCGAGTACATCACAGCGGTCATCCGCTTGCTCTCGGAGCAGACGAAGCTGCAGCTCCGCACGGCCGAGCACCTCGTCCACGCCACGCAGTCGATGGCGCCGATGCTCGAGGTCTCGGCCGCGCTCCGTGCGCTTGCCGTCGACCTGGCCAAGATCGCCGAGGACCTGCTCCTGATGTCGTCAGGGCCGCGCACCGGCTTCGCCGAGATCCGCCTGCCCGCCAAGCAGCCAGGCTCCTCGATCATGCCCGGCAAGGTCAACCCGGTGATGGTCGAGAACCTGTCGATGATCTGCTACCACGTCATCGGCAACGACACGGCCGTCGCCTGGGCGGCATCGCGTGGGCAGCTCGAGCTGAACGTGATGATGCCGCTCATGGCGCACGAGGTGCTCGAGGCGCTGGAGGTCCTGACCAACGGTATCGGTCAGTTCGCGCGCGAGTGCGTGGCCGGCATCGAGGCCGATGTCGAGCGCAGCGCCTGGCTCCTGGAGCAGTCGAGCGCGATGGCCACCCCGCTGGCGCCCTACGTCGGCTACGCCCTGGCAGCCGCCATCGCCAAGGAGGCTGTCGCCAGCGGCAAGACGATCCGCGAGCTGGTCCTCGAGCAGGGGATCTTCACCAAGGAGGAGCTCGACGTGATCCTCGATCCACACGAGCTCACCGAGCCCGGTGTCGCCGGCAGCTTCCGCTTCGAGCCGCGCATGCCGGAAGGCTACGAGCGCCCGACCGGCCCGGTGGGCGGGGGCGGCTAAGGGTCAGGGGATCCAGGCCACCGGCGGGGAGTAGGGGTCCGTCCAAGCGGGCGTCCGACCCGTTCCGTCTGCGTTCATGACATCGGCGACAGTCGATGACGTGCGCGTCGGCCACCGTCGCGCCGGACGGGTCCGCGGCGAGCGGCCGGACCTGCACCTCACGCAGGCGGATCCGGTGCCGGCGAGCCATCCTCGCCGCATTGGCGACGATCCGGTTCAACCACCCGTCGAAGGCCGAGACATCGCGCAGGCGCGGGAGTTGCCGCCATGCCGCCATGAACGCTTCCTGCGTGGCGTCGGCGGCATCAGCGTCGTTGAGGAGGATCGACCAGGCGAGGCGATAGCAGCGATCGACGCGACTCGCGACGAGCGCGTCGAAGGCGGTCGCGTCGCCCTGCCGGGCGCGCTCAACGAGCGCCGTCGTCGGCCGACGCCGCCTGTCCGTCCGCTGCCGCCGTGATCTCCAACCCGTCGCCCTCTCGCGCCGCCACCAATGTGGCGTCCGCTGTCCAGATGCCGGCCGGTCGTCGTCGGTTGGGTCTGCTACGGGAACCGGTGGGACATCCCGCTAGACTCCCGCCATGCGCGACCCTGCTGCTGAGTCGGGGAACGAGGCGGCCATCGACTCGAACACCTACCGCGACGTCCTCGGTCGCTTCGTGACCGGCGTCACCGTGATCACCACCGCCTCGCCGACGCCCGAGGGCATCCAGCCGTGGGGCACGACGGTCAACGCCTTCACGTCAGTCAGCCTCGAACCGCCGCTGGTGCTCATCTGCGTCGGACGCGAGCGCAGCATCCATCCGATCATCGAGGCGGCCGGGCGATTTGCGGTCAACATCCTGGCAGAGGAGAGCCAGGGCCTGTCCGACTGTTTCGCGGGCGCACCGTCGCCGCTCCCGCGATCGGCGTTCTGCGGCGCGAGCTATGTGCTCAGCCCGACCGGCCTGCCGATCCTCGATGCCGGCGTCGCGCACCTCGAGTGCGACGTCGAGCGTACGCTCGACGGCGGTGACCACACGATCTACCTCGCGCATGTGACCGGGCTCGGCCTGAGCGAGGTCCATCCCTTGCCGCTGCTCTACTACCGCGGTCGGTACCTGCGCATCGAGCGCGCCGCCACGGCCGAGCTGCTGGGCAAGCCCGACAGCCGCTACCCCGACGGCTAATGGCTGCGCCGATGCCCACGCTGGCACCCTGATGCCGATGGCGCCCTGATGCCGACTGTCCGGGCCAACGGGCTCGACATGGCCTACCTCGTCGAGGGTGCCGGGCCGCCGGTGGTCATGCTCCACGGCGCGACGTCGTCGGCGGCCGACGACTGGGGTGCGCAGCGTCCGGCCATGCGACGGGCCTTCCGTCTCTACCTGCCAGACGCGCGTGGCCATGCTGGGACGCGCTGGGACGCGGCCGACGGCTGGACAGCCGAGATGCTGGTCGATGACCTGGCCGCGTTCGTCGATGCGCTCGAGCTCGAGACCTTTCACCTGCTCGGCTTCAGCATGGGCGGCCACACCGCGCTGCGTTACGCCACGCGACACCCCGAGCGCCTGCGCACGCTGCTCGTGTCCGGCATCGACGTCCAGCGGCAGCCGCGCATGAACGTCGCCCGTCACCTCATGGATCCCGAGCGCATCGATACGAGGGACCCGGCTTGGGCGGCCGCCCTCGAGCGCCGCCATGGCCCGGTCCAGGGCGCCGGCGCCTGGCGTCGGCTCCTGCCCGCGATCGCCGCCGATGTCGCTACGCAGCCGCTGATCACGCCGGAGGACCTGCGCCGCGTGAACATGCCGGCACTGCTGGTCGTCGGCGACCGCGACGTCTTCGTGCCCACCGATCACGCCGTGGCACTCCATCGCCAGCTGCCCGACGGACGGCTGTGTATCGTGCCCGACTGCGATCACCAGGTCATGGCCAGTCGGCCGGCCATCTTCAACCAGGTCGCCGAGACGTTCTACCGGACGACCGAGATGGAGGCCCGAGCCCGTGCCGATGGCGGCGCCGAGCCAAGCCGGCGCGGGCTGCCCGCCGGCAACCGGGCGCCGGTCCCGACCTCGATGGGCGACCATGGCATCTGACTCGAACGACGGTCCGGACCCCCGGTACCGCTTCGCACCCGGCCACGCACGGAGGCATCCATGACCGCGACCCTCATGGCGCTCTATCGCCGGCCCGACGGAGATGAGGCCCTGGCCACCTTCCGCCGTCGGTATGCCGCCGAGCATCTGCCCCTCGTCCGTCAGACGCCTGGGCTGCGCTCGTTGCACGTGGCTCGCGTGACGGAGGCCTGGGGCCAGTCGGACCTGGAGATGGTCGCGCGCATGGTCTTCGACGATCGAGCCGCCCTCGACGCCGGCCTGGCCAGCGACGCCATGCGCGCCGCCGGCCGCAACCTGCGCGAGATCGCGCCCGGGCTGGCGACGACGGTCATCGTCGAGCCGGACGACGAGATGGAAGCGGACGGCCCGGGATGACCGTCCATTACGAGGTTCTCGGCCGCCGGGCGACGATCCGGCTCGATCGCCCGGACGTCCTGAACGCGCTCGACCGTCCGACCCTCGACGCGCTCGCACACCACATGCGCCAGGCTTCGACCGACGACCGGGTCGGCGTGGTCGTCCTGACCGGCACCGGCGACCGGGCCTTCTCGACCGGCGCCGACCTCGCCGAGCAGGCCGCGTTCCTCGACCGGCCCAACGATTACTGGGCCTGGATGGGCCACTTCATCGCGGCCATCGACGCCATCAGGACCTGCCCCAAGCCGGTCGTGGCACGCCTCAACGGCATGACCGTCGGCGGCGGCAACGAGCTGAACCTGGCCTGCGACCTGGCGGTCGCCGCGGACGATGTCGTCTTCCGCCACGTCGGCCCGTCGCGCGGCAGCGTGCCTGCGGGTGGCGCCACGCAGTGGCTGTCGTTGCTCATCGGCGATCGTCGAGCGCGGGAGGTGCTCCTCCTCAACCAGCCGATCGACGCTCGCCAAGCGCTCGAGTGGGGCTGGGTCAATCGCGCCGTGCCCCGCGCGGAGCTCGATGCCACGGTCGACGCACTGTGCGAGGAGCTGCTGGCCAAGCTGCCCGAGGTCGTGCGCGCGACCAAGACGCAGCTCGACTTCTGGCGCGACCTGTCCTGGAGCCTGACCATCCGCCATGCACGAGAGTGGCTGACGCTCCACGCCGCGTCCGACGAGGTGCGCGAAGGGCTCGACAGCTTCACCGAGAAACGGGCGCCCGACTACGAAGGCCTCCGCTCTCGCCTGGCACCACCGGCGAGCGGGCCCAGCGCGGGACCGGGCGCGCCGCACGCGGCCGTCGACGGGCTCCGCTGCCCCTTCTGCGGTCGCGGGCCGCTGGCGTCGGACGCCGTGTTCTGCGGATACTGTGGCAAGCCGTTATTGGGAGCCTGATGAGCGGATCCGACAGCCTCCATCGCCTGCGCGTCGACCTGCCGGCCCTGGGCCCCGATGGCCCGGTGGCATCGGTCGCTCTGATCACGCTCGACCGACCAGAGGTCCTCAACGCGCTCGATGCGGAGACGATGCGCCAGCTTGCCGAGGCGCTCGAGGGGCTCGACGCCGACGATGGCTGCCGGGCGATCGTCATCACCGGTGCCGGTGATCGAGCCTTCGCGGCCGGCGCCGACATCCGCGAGATGGCTGAAGCGACGCCGACCAGCCTGGCGCGGGCGAACAGCTTCGCGCGCTGGGAGCGCATCAGGCGCATCCGCAAGCCTGTCGTCGCCGCCGTGCGCGGATACGCGCTGGGTGGCGGCTGCGAGCTGGCCATGGCCTGCGATCTCCTGGTCGCCGCTGACGACGCGATCTTCGGCCAGCCGGAGATCAAGCTCGGCGTCATGCCCGGCGCTGGCGGCACGCAACGGATGACGCGGGCGCTGGGCAAGGCCAGGGCCATGGACGTCATCCTGACCGGCCGCAACGTCACAGCAGGTGAAGCCGAGGCGCATGGCCTCGTCACGCAGCTGGTGCCCCGTGAGGCGGTCGTCCCGACCGCCCTCGAGCTGGCGGCCCGGATCGCGGCCATGCCGCCGCTCGCGGTGATGGCCGCCAAGGAGGCCGTCAACCGTGCCTTCGAGCTGTCGCTGGAGGCAGGCCTCGAGTTCGAGCGGCGCAACTTCTTCCTGCTCTTCGGGAGCGAGGATCAGCGTGAGGGGATGGCTGCTTTCGTGGAGAAGCGCGAGCCCGAGTTCAAGGGCAGCTGACGCGCGGATCACCGTCGGCGGGTGGCTTCGTGGGAGTACCCTGAGCGCAGCTGACACGGCCGACGGTCGAGCGGGAGGCGGAGGAGCCGACGTGGCGGACGAGTGGACCGGATTGGACATGGCGGACGACGCCACCGGCGCCCTGCGCGATCAAGCGCCAGATCCCCTTGGCGTACCCGATCCCGACGCCCCCGTGAGCGGCCATCACCCGGCGAAGGAGTCGATCGGCGTGGCCGCCAGCGACGCCCCCGAGCACGAGTGGTCGGCCGCCCGTTCGCTGGTCTTTCCCATCGTCCGCGCGGCTGGGACCATCGGTGCCGCAGCCGACACGCCGCTCGATGTGCTGCGCTCGAGCCCGGCCGCCCACACCACCCCGCTCGTCGCTGAGGGCCCGGCCGGTCTGGTCGTCTCGTTCACCCTCGCCGGTGGCGGCTTCGACGTCCTCGTCAACGGGGAGCACCTGCTCTCATGGGGCATCGATTCGGCCGAGCTGGCGGCCGCGGCAGGCGAGAACCTGGCGGCCTGGTCGGCCGACGCGCCGTGGACCCGAGAGGATGGTGACGGCCGCGTCCTGATCAGCTCCGACACCGGCAGTGGCCATGATGCCGCACGCATCCTGCTCGACACGGCCCGGGCCCACATCACGGCCCAGCTGATGCAAGGCGCCGCACCCGGTACCCGCCTGCTGGTGGGCATCCCCGATCGCGACATGCTGGTGGTCGGCACGCTTGCCCCGAGCGACCTGGAGTTCGGGCCGATGTTCCAGCAGTTCGTCCTCGAGCACTCCGGTGAGGCCGACGAACCGATCGAGCGGCGTGTCTTCGAGCTGGTCGGCGGCGACCTCGTCGTCCTCGCCGACTGAGCCGGTGCCGGATCGCATCGTCCGCCGCTGATCGCGCCGTCGTGTCCGTCCTGCGCGTCGAGGATGCCGAGCCGGGCGTCCGGACCCTGGTCCTGGACCGTCCCGACGCGCTCAACGCACTCGACCGCGAGCTCAAGGCGGTCCTGCTGGCCGCGCTCCGAGCGGCCGCCCGCGATCGTGCCGTGCGGGCCATCGTGCTGACCGGTGCCGGCCGTGCGTTCTGTGCGGGGCAGGACCTGCGCGAGCGCGGGGATGGTGCGCCCGGTCTGGCCGTCGAGCTGCGCGAGCGATACGTCCCGCTCATCGAGGCCCTCCAGCGGATCGAGAAGCCAGTCGTGGCGGCGGTCAACGGCGTGGCGGCCGGCGCCGGCTTCTCGCTGGCACTGGCGTGCGATCTGAGGGTGATGGCCGACACAGCGACGTTCATCTCCGCCTTCGGGCGCATCGGCCTGGTGCCGGACAGTGGCCTGTCGTGGTTCCTGCCGCGGCTCGTCGGGCCGGCGCGCGCGGCGGAGATCGTCATGACCACCGATCCCGTCGATGCCGCCACCGCCGAGCGGATCGGCCTCGTCAATCGGGTCGTGGCTGCCGAGGCGTGCGTTGCCGAGGCACAGGGGCTGGCCGCACGCCTGGCCACCGGCGCACCCATCGCCCTGGGCCTCGCCAAGCGTTCGCTGGCCTACTCGCTGGAGCACGATCTCTCGTCGAGCCTGGCCTTCGAGGCCGAGCTCCAGGGCATCGCAGGTCGCTCGTCCGATCACGCCGAGGGCGTGGCCGCGTTCAGCGAGAAGCGGCCGGCGCGGTTCACCGGGGAGTGAAGGTCGGGGTCGTCGGCGCCGGCACGATGGGTGCCGGCATCGCGCAGGTCTGTCTCCTGGCCGGCCACGAGGTACGCCTCTACGACGTCTCACCGGAGGCCACCGATGCCGGGCGTGCGCGCCTCGAGGCCGGCATGGGTCGCATGGTGGCCAAGGGCAAGCTCGACCCCGCTCAGCATGTGGCTGCCAGCGCGCGGCTGACGACGGTCGTCGATCTGGCCAGCGTCGCCGAGGGCGCCGACCTGGTCATCGAGGCGGCTACCGAAGACCTGGCCGCCAAGCAGGCCATCTTCGGCACGCTTGACCGTGCCGCGCCGCCGGAGGCGTTGCTGGCGACGAACACCTCGGCGCTCTCGGTGACGGCCATCGCCCAGGCGACGATGCGCCCGGGTCGCGTGATCGGCCTCCACTTCTTCAACCCGGCGCCGCTCATGCCCCTCGTCGAGGTCGTCGCGGGCGAACAGACCAGCGGGTCGACGGTAGACGCGGCGATGGCGTTCATCACTGCTCTCGGCAAGGACCCCATCGCGTGCCGCGATGCGCCGGGGTTCATCGTCAACCGCGTCAATCGGCCGTTCACGCTCGAGGCCCTGAGGATGCTCGAGACGTCCGAGGCGGACATCGTGGCCATCGACGCCGCGATAGTCGGCGGCGGCTATCCGATGGGGCCCTTCGCGCTCATCGACCTGGTCGGGGTCGACGTCAACCTGGCCGTCACCCGGACCCTGTATGAGGGCTTCGAGGAGGCAGAGCGCTTCCGCCCGTCGTCCATCCAGGAGCGCCTGGTCGCGGCCGGCGCGCTCGGTCGCAAGTCGGGCCGCGGCTTCTACCGATACGACGATGTCGGTGGGCTGATCGGGCCTGCGGAGGGTTTCGAGACTACCGATCCGACGACCGCCGACCCGGAGGCGCCGGCGCTCGTTGCCGACACGATCCGCGCTCGGATCGAGCTGTCGATCATCAACGAGGCCTATCGAGCCGCCGGCGACGACATCGCGTCGCCGCCCGACATCGACCTCGCGCTGGTGCTCGGGGCCGGCCACCCCGTCGGGCCCTTCGCCCGCGCTCGCGCGCTCGGACTCGGACGGGTGGTCGCCAGCCTGCGAGACCTCGAGCGGCAACACGGTGAGCGCTTCCGCGTCGCACAGGCGTTATGGCAGGTGGCCTCGATCTGAGCTCGAGCGGCGGTGGCCATGCCGCGAGCCCCACTCGGCCGCCGCTCGTCTGGCTCGCCGCGGGCTTCGTGCCCGTCATGGCTCTCGTCGCCTGGCGGTTCCTGCTGCCGCCGCCATCGCCGACCGGCGGCGCCTGCGGCGAGCCGCTGGCCCCGACCGTGCTCTGGCGGCTCGGGCTCGGCCTGGTGGTGTTCGGCTCGATCGCGGCGATGGCCAGCTTATTGCCCGCTGATCGCGCCTCCCTCCTGCTGCGCTGGCCATCGCGATCGGTGGTCGCCCTCTCGGTCGTCCTGGTCGTCGTCGTCGGGCCGCTCGCCCTGTGGCTCGGCCCGACCCTCGCGGAGCCCTTCTTCGGTCCGGTCGGCTATGACGTTGCACCACAAGGCGTGACGCTGATCGCGTTCCTGGCCGCGCTGCTCATCGCCGTGGCCAACGGCACGCTCGAGGAGCTGACCTTTCGCGGGGCCCTCATGGGCTGGAGCAGCCGGGCGCTCGGGCCGCTCTGGGCGACCCTGCTGCAAGCCTGTGTCTTCGGGGTCGTGCATGTCGGCGGCGACTTCACGGGCAATCCGCTGCCAGTCATGCTGGCCGTCGGGGTGGGTGGCCTGATCGCCGGCGTCATCGCCCAGCGAACAAGGTCGCTCTTGCTGCCCATCGCCGTCCACGCCGCGTTCGACCTGCCGCTCTACTACGCGTTCGCTTGTCGGGTGGCCTGAGACGCCGACGCTTCAGACCCGACCGGGTCAATGAACGAGCATTCGCGTCCCCATGTACCCGCCGGGTGGGTCGTAGAAGCCCTGGTCCCGATCTGCGACCCCAGATACCCGCGACGTGGGTGATAACAAGCCCGGCTCATTGACCGGCGTGTCGCGCGACTATCTGGTCGCCTCGTCCACGCTCGACGCGCCGTGGCATGCCCGCGATCGGCATCGATCGCAGGTTTCCATGAAGCGGCTTTACTGCGTTACTACCCACGTAGCGGGCATGTGGCGAGCACTTCTATAGCCGCACCCATTCGTTCCGCTCGGCTTCCGGGCTGGAGCGGCCGCTCGGCCTACAATCGGGGCATGACCCGGCCATTCATCCGATGACCCGACCGCTTGATCGCCCCCTGCGCGAGGCCTGGATCATCAGCGCCGTGCGCACCCCTATCGGTCGGTACGGCGGCGCGTTGCGCTCGGTCCGACCCGACGACCTGGCCGCCCTGGCCATCCGGGCCGCCGTCGAAAAGGCGGGCATCGAGCCCGCGCGCATCGAGGACGTCATCCTCGGCTGCGCCAACCAGGCCGGCGAGGACAACCGCAACGTGGCGCGCATGGCCGCGCTGCTCGCGGGGCTGCCGGTCGAGGTCGCCGGCCAGACCGTCAACCGCCTGTGCGGCTCCGGGCTGCAGGCCATCAATGCGGCCGCTCACGCGATCATGGTCGGCGACGGCGACGTCTTCGTGGCCGGCGGCGTGGAGTCGATGACCCGGGCGCCGTACGTCCAGCTCAAGGCCGAGGCGCCCTTCGAGCGCGGCAACCGCGAGCTGGCCGACACGACCCTCGGCTGGCGGTTCACCAACCCGGCCCTGGCCGAGATGCACTATCCCTACTCGATGGGCGAAACGGCCGAGAACGTGGCCGAGCGTTGGACGGTCAGCCGCGAAGACCAGGACGCCTTCGCGCTGGCCTCGCAACAGCGCGCGGTGGCGGCCATCGAGTCCGGACGCTTCGCCGACCAGCTCGTGCCCGTGACGGTGCCGCAGCCCAAGGGCGAGCCGGTCGTCGTCGATCGCGACGAGCACCCCAGGGCCGACTCCAGCATCGAGGGTCTGACGCGGCTCAAGCCCGCCTTCCGGGTGGGCGGCTCGGTCACCGCGGGCAACAGCTCAGGCATCAACGATGGTGCCGGGGCCTCCGTCCTGGTCGAAGCCGGCGTCGCCCGCGAGCTTGGGCTGAAGCCGCTGGCCCGGGTGATCGCGACGGCCGTCGCCGGCGTGGATCCGGCCGTCATGGGCGTCGGGCCCATCCCGGCCACCCGCAAGGCGCTCGAGCGCGCCGGCCTCGGCATCGAGGACCTCGACCTCATCGAGCTGAACGAGGCCTTCGCCAGCCAGTCGATCGCGTGCATCCGTGAGCTTGGCCTCGATCAGGCGAAGGTGAACGTCAACGGCGGCGCCATCGCCCTCGGCCATCCCCTGGGCATGAGCGGCGCGCGCCTGGTCACGATGCTCGTCCACGAGCTCGGCCGCACCGGGGGGCGGTATGGTTTGGCGACGATGTGCATCGGCGTCGGCCAGGGGATCGCCACGATCCTGGAGCGGATCGATCAGTAGGCAGATCGATCGACGTCGCGTGGCCGCGTTCGTCCTCTGCGCCGGTCTGGCGGTCGGATGCGGGTCCGCGCCCACCAGCCCGACGACGGCCATCGGCCCACCGCTCGCCCCTATCCCAAGCGTTGCGACGCAGGAGCCGCCTTCGTCGTCGGAGGGGCCGAACGCCGCGGCCTACGAGGCTGTCTTCCTGCGCCTGAAGGTGGTCGGCGGATCGCCCGAGGTCCTCGCCATCGGCGTCGACCCCGCGGGTCACGAGCGACAGATCACTCGGCTGAAGGACGCCTGGGTGGCCTACAAGCTCCAGTCCGGCGGCGGGTTCCTGGCGCCCATGGGCGCCGTCGCCCTGAGCGGGCTGCTGGCCATCCCCGTCGGCGACGATCTCAGGGCAGGACCCTTCCCGATGGTGCACTGGGAGATCTTCGACCTGCTACACCCGGAGGCGGCCCCGATCGCCGTCCCCGGGATCGAGGAAGGCCTCGAGCAGCTGGGCATGGGGCCATATCTCACCGACGAGACGGAGGCGAGCGTCACTTGGGCTACTGGCGAGCGCCTGGGCATCCCGTGGCACAGCTGCGACGAGCTTTCCTGCGGCGTCTGGTCCTTCTTCGATGGGCGCACCGGGGCCGCGATCGCGGACAGACCTCACGCCGAACCGAACTGTCGCACGCGCGATCGATCCGGCAGCGAGGTCATGGTCTTCGACGGCGGTGTCATGCAGCGCGATCGCGATGGCAGCCGCAAGGAGCTCGTGCCGCCTAGCGGGATCGCGTTCGCCTGCCTTGCACCTGACGACTCGATGATCGTGCACAGCAGTGGTCTGCCTCCGGCCGCTCCGGTCGCGGGGGTGATCGATCTCGTGAGCGGCACGAGGACCGCGATCGAAGGCAGCTTCGCCGGCTGGCTGGCGATCGACCCCTGATCGATCGGCGGCGCGGCGTCGCCGCTGGGTTCAGATCATCCCCACCACGAGCGCCATGAGCACGGCCATGAAGACGGCGATGCCGACGCCCAGGGCGGCGGCGCCCCAGAGCGGCCAATCGATGCGCCCCAGCGACGGGTCCACGTGGGCGTCGTGATGGTCGTCGCCGTGGCCGCCCTCGCCCGCCATACCGTGAACGTCGTGCACTTCTTCGTGCCCGGCGGCCGCTGGGTCACCAGCGTCGGCCGGCACCGGCCCCGTCGCCTCGTCGGCCTGATTGGCCTGCGCTTCGCTCATGGCAGCAGCTCCTGGTCGATGATCTGGTCCGTCGTGACCGGCTTGGCCACCGGCGAGTCGGGCATCGTGCTCATGAACTCGATCGACTCCGCCCAGGCCGCCGGGTCGATGGCGCCCAGGCCGTTGGCGTCAGTGTAGGCACTCTGCCAGGCGTCGACCGTGGCCTCGAGCACGGCCAGCTGGCCATCGCGATCGCTGGCCAGCTCCGGCACCGCCTTGACGGCGGCGTCCACGCCCTTGAGCGGGTCGGTCGCGATCTCCTGCATCGCCCGCAGCGTGGCGGCCACGAACGACCGGACCGCCTCGCGCTTCGGTCCGTCGATGGTCGACTGGCCGGCGATCAGGCCGGGGCCCGGCAGCGGCACGACGTGGTCGACGGTCAGCACGACGGGTGTGGTGCCGTTGCGCTTCATCTGGATCGGTTCGTTGTTGACGAAGCCGGTCGCCGAGTCGACGACACCCTGCTCGACCGCGACTCGCTGACCGTAGTCGGGGAACTCGACGATCTGCAGGTCGGCGGGTGTCAGGCCGACCGACTCTAGGAGCGCCTGGAGCATGACCCAGCTGCTGCCGTACTTGCCGGGGATGCCGAGCTTGGTGCCTTTGAGGTCCGCCGGGCTCGTGATCCCGGAATCCGGCTTGGCGAAGACGACGCTCGGGAAGTCGGCATAGAGCGTCGCCAGGTAGCGGACGGGGATGTCCTGGCTGGCCGCCGGGATGACGCTCGTGCCATCGGCGATGCCGATGTCGTAGTCGCCCGATCCGGTCAGCCGGATGATGTCCGCGTCGTTGCCGTTCTCGAAGGTCACCTCGAGCCCCGCGTCCTTGTAATAGCCCGCCTGGTCCGCCAGGTAGAACGGCGCGAACTGGACGCTCGGGATGTAGCCCAGGCCGACACGCAGGGGCGTCGTCGCCGCGCCGATGGTCTGCAGGATGGTCGACTGGCTGACGCCGGCGCACCCGGCGGCGAAGGCCGCAACGAGCAGACCGGCGGTCGCGAGCCGAGCGAGCGAGGCTGGACGGTGGGACGCCATGGATGCGAGACCTCCTTGAGCAGGCTTCAACCGCGGGCGCCGACGACGCGGCGCTCGACGACGACGACGATGAGGTAGAGGACCACGCCCAGTAGGGCGATGGTCAGCAGGGTGGCGAACATGAGCGGCGTGTCGAAGAGGCTGCCGCGAGCGAGGTTGACGAGCACGCCCAGCCCCTGGTCGGCGCCGGCCCACTCGCCGACGATGGCACCCACGACCGCCAGTGTTGCGCCCACGCGCATGCCGCCCAGGATGGCGGGCAGCGCCGCCGGCAGCTCGACCTGGCGGATGAGCTGGTTGCGGCTGGCACGGAAGGCCCGGCCCATCTCGACCAGCCGTGGGTCGAC
Organism: uncultured Chloroflexia bacterium; assembly: GCA_963833535.1. Classification (GTDB taxonomy): domain Bacteria; phylum Chloroflexota; class Limnocylindria; order Limnocylindrales; family CSP1-4; genus CSP1-4. Next base: position 91,476 of record CAWHYC010000004.1, read on the forward strand.
CGAGCGGACACCGACCATCGTCGAGACCGCGACTGGGAAGAAGACGATCAGCCCGCAGATGACGACCTTCGACAGCAGCCCGGTGCCGAACCAGAGGGCGATGAGCGGTGCCAGGGCCAAGATCGGCATCGCCTGTGCCGCCACGATGTACGGCGAGAGGAGCCTGGCGGCGAAGCGCGATCGGGCCAGCATGACGCCGATCGGCACCCCCAACCCGGCCCCGACCAGGAAGCCGAGGAGGACCTCCTGGAGCGTTGTCCAGGCGTGTGGGGTCATCGTCCCGTCGCCCCAGGCGCCGACGAACCGGAGACCGACATCCAGGGGCCCAGGCAGCAGGTAGGGCTCGTACCCGCCGAAGGCGATGATGAGCTGCCAGGCGCCGATGACCACGACGGCGCCGACCACTAACGCGAGCACGTCCGACCGCCGGCTCCGACCCGTCGACGGCTTCGCTGCGGGGACGCCCGGCGGGCTCACCACGGTCTCGCCGCCCGCATGGCCCGGACTCGCGGCGCTCACGCCGATCTCTCCCGTCCGAACGGGTCGAACCAGGCCGGCTGCCCGACGCCTTCGAGGGGGTCCATGGGCTGGCCCGGCGTCCGTACGCCCGAGGCGTCCCGCGCGTTCGGGCCATAGCCCCAGGCGGCCTCCGCCTCTGGGTCGTCGGAGGCACCGACGAGGACCGAGCGGATGGCCGCGGCCGTGCGCGACCCGGTCGCCGAGTCGAGCATCGCCAGGCGTCTTGGCCGTGGCAGATCGACGGGGATGTCCGCCACCACGTGACCCGGGCGTGGAGAGAGGACGACCACCCGGTCGGCCAGGAAGATCGCCTCCGGCACCGAGTGCGTGACGAGCAAGATGGTGGTCGAGGTCTCGGCCCAGATACGGAGCAGCTCGAGGCCGAAGCGCTCCCGCGTCAGGGCGTCGAGGGCGCTGAATGGCTCGTCGAGCAGGAGGACGGAGGGCCCGAGTGCGAGGGCCCGCGCGATGGCCACCCGCTGGCGCATGCCACCGGACAGCTCGTGCGGACGTGAGCCGGCGAACTCGGCCATGCCGACGAGCTCCAGTAGTTCTCTCGTGCGCGCCTCGCGTGCTTGTCGTGGCGTGGCGGCGAGCTCGAGCGGAAAGGCGACATTGGCCGCGGCGTCGCGCCACGGGAGCAGGCGCGGTTCCTGGAAGACGAAGCCCACGCGTGCGTCCGGACCAGCGATGGTCGAGGCGTCGATGGTGACAGTACCCGTGTCGCCGGGGAGCAGCCCGCCCACGCAGCGCAGCAAGGTGCTCTTGCCGCAGCCGTTCGGCCCCAGGATGGCGACGACCTGTCGATCGGCGACCGAGAGGCGCACATCGTCAAGGGCGAGCAGCGGTGGACCGTCGCTCGACGAGAAGCTGCGCGAGAGGTCGGTGATCTCGATGCTGGCCAGGGTCGGACTCCCGGATGGCCGCGCCACACGTGCACGAGGGCACGCGCCGGGGCGGAAGTCAGGAGTCGGCGTCAGCGGACGCGTCGCGGTCGCCGGGCGTCCCGACACCCTATGGAGCGTCGTTCGGCCCGCGCCCGACCGGGCGCGCAACCAGGCCTTCTCCCATCCGGACTGTGACCGTCGGCTCCCTGCCAGGGGATCCACCGGCGCCGCGGATCGACGCGGACGTCGGGTCGTGGGCTGGCTTCGAACGGCTGGCGCCGCTCTCTGCCGACCACCGGTCGGGACTTCCACCCGACCCCGAAGGCGAGGCGATATGTGTGATGTGCCCGCAGCATAGCGCACGTGCGGATCGAGTCGGTCCTGCCGGACGGCCCAGCGATGGGACGCAACTTTCGAGCTCTCGATGGCGTCGGGGCCGATCGACACCCCAGCACCCGAGGGACCTCACGATGGAGACCGTTCGCCGCTTCCTGTTCGGCCTGACCGCGATGGTCGTCCTGACCTTCGGTTGGGTGACGCTCTTCCCGACCCCGGTCTTCGCATGTTCGTGCGCGCTGATCTCGATCGGCGACCTCGATCCGACCGAGAGCCAGGTCTACGTGGGCACCGCCGGCCCGGCCACGAGGCAGGGAACGCCGATGGCCGTCGATCGTTGGTTCTCGGGGCCTGGGATGGCACCCGTGGTGACCCTGGCCGCGGCGTCTTTCGGCGATTCGGCCGGCTGCGGGACCGAGCCCTTCCCCCCGGGCTCGCGCTGGGTCGTCGCCGCCTGGGCCGGCGATCCGACCCAGCTGCCGACGACCGGCCTTTGCCAACCGCACGCGCAGCTCGACTCGCCCGAAGGCCAGGCGATGCTCGCCGAGGCGGTGACCGCGTATGGAGACGGCTCCGCGCCGGGCGGCGGCGGGACCGGTCCGACTGCGACGCCGGCGCCCGAGGCGCCATCCGCCCCGACCGACCCGTCAGCGACGCTCATCATGGTCGGTGTCATCGGCCTCGGGGTCATCGGCCTCGGCCTCGTCTACCTTCTCGGCCGCAGGCGTCCCTCCGCGCCATGAGGTCTCGGTCGACCGGTGCGGCGATGTCGCGTTCTCGAGCTGCGTCGTGGGTGACTTCGTCCTGGTCTGCACCGTGTCGTCTACGCTCCCCCGGCGCGCGCCGACTGCCGCTCCGGCCGAGGACCGACACAGTCACGTCGCCGCGGCCTCATCCCGCGGCGCCCGCCGCGTATCCTGCCGGTGTGCCTGACTCGATCGTCCTGACCGGCCACGACCTGACGCTCGAATCTGTCGATGCCGTCGCCCGTGGCGGTGCCCGAGTGGTCCTGGCGCCCGAGGCTCGGGCCGGGATGGCGCGCAGTCGGTCGGTCATCGAGGCCATCGTCGAGCGTGGCGAGGCCGTCTACGGCGTGACCACCGGCTTCGGCGACCTGGCCACGGTGCGCATCGCGCCGGCCGACGCGGCCCGCCTCCAGGAGAACTTGCTGGTCAGCCATGCCGTCGGGGTCGGCACAGCCTTCGATGTCGCGACCGTGCGGGCCATGCTCCTGCTCCGTGCGAACACCCTTGCTCGCGGCCAGAGCGGCTGCCGGCCGGAGTTGGTCGAGCGGCTGCTCGCCTTCCTGGCGCTCGGCATCCACCCGGCCGTGCCGGAACAGGGCAGCGTCGGAGCATCCGGCGACCTGGCGCCGCTCGCGCACCTCGCGCTGCCGCTCATCGGGCGTGGGCGCGTCGTCGGCGATCACCGAGAGATGGCTGCTGTCGAGGCGCTGGCGGCGGCCGGCCTCGAGCCGCTGCGCCTCGAAGCCAAGGAAGGCCTCGCGCTGCTCAACGGGACGCAGATGATGAGCGCGGTCGGGGCGCTCGCCGTCCTCGATGCGGAGCGGCTGTGTGCCACCGCCTCCGTGGTCGCGGCGATGAGCACGGAGGCCCTATTGGGCACCGATGTGGCGTTCGCCGAGGCCTATCACGCCGCCCGCCCCCACCCAGGCCAGGCGCGAGTCGCCGCCGAGCTGCGCTACCTGTCTGCGCGGCTCGGAGCTGCAGCACTCGCACCATGGCCAGGCGCACAAGGTCCAGGATCCCTATTCCGTGCGCTGCGTGCCCCAGGTGCACGGCGCGACGCTCGACGCGCTGGCCTACGCCCGTCGCGTGCTCGAGATCGAGATCAACAGCGCAACCGACAACCCGCTCGTCTTTCCCGACGGCGCCGTCGCCGACCCCGACGCCATCGCCACCGCCGGCGGGCACGTCGTGTCGGGCGGCAACTTCCACGGCCAGCCGGTGGCCCTGGCCATGGACTTCTGCAAGCTCGCCATCGCCGAGCTGGGCTCGATCAGCGAGCGTCGCACCGCGCTGCTTATCGACGGCCGGCTGTCGGGGTTGCCGCCGTTCCTCGTCGCGGACGCCGGCCTCAACAGCGGCATGATGCTGCTCCAGTACACGGCGGCAGCGCTCGTTTCCGAGGACAAGGTCCTCGTCCACCCGGCCTCGGCCGACTCTATCCCGACCAGCGCAAACCAGGAAGACCATGTCTCGATGGGCTCCATCGCGGCCCGCCAGGCGCGCCAGATCCTGACCAACGTCGAGGTCGTCCTGGCGCTCGAGCTCCTGTGTGCCGGTCAGGGCCTCGACTTCCGCCTGACCGACGGCCTGCAGGCTGGCGCCGGCGTGGCCGAGGCCCACGGCAGACTGCGGGTCGAGGTCGCCCATCTGGAGGGTGACCGTGACCCCGGCCCGGACATCGCCGCAGCCTACGGCGTTGGTGCGCGGCGGAGCGTTCGCCGACCTCACGGACGGCGCCTAGGCGCGAACGGACGTTCCAACCCCTTGCAATGGTGGCGTAGACTGCGCTCGCATCCGGGCGTCCGCGTTCGTGGCACGCTCGATCGGGTGCGCAGGGAGGTAGAGAGGGCACATGACGACAGCGGCTCGCCCACAGGGCGTGACCATCATCGCGATCCTTGCCTTCATCGGCGGGATCTTCGCCATCGTGGCCGGTCTGGGCTTGACCGTCCTCGGCGGCATCCTCGGAGGGGCGCTCGCGGCGAGCGGCGAAGGGGCCGGCGGGCTGTTCGGCGGCTTGCTCGCCATCTTCGGTATCGGCACGCTGGGCCTCGGTATCGCCGAGCTCGTGGTCGGCTGGGGCCTTTGGGGCCTGAGGCCGTGGGCGTGGGCGGTGTCGGTCATCGTCTTCATCGTCAACATCGTGCTGACGCTGCTGACGGCGCTCGGCGGCAATTCCCTGATCTCGATCAGCACCTTGATCGGCATCGCCATCCCGGCCATCATCTTGTACTACCTGATGACCCCGCCGGTGAAGGCGGCCTTCGGGCGCGCTTGATCGAAGCGTTCGTGGCAGGGGTCGCTGTGCCCTGACCGCTGCCACGTCGACGGAGATCTCTTGAACGGCCCCCTGCCCAAGGGGGCCGTTCCGATTCCAGGCGCGTGCGGGGCCGACGCGAGGCGCTAGATTTCCCCGGTGACCACGCTGCGCATCGTCGATGTTGCCGACCTGGAGACATTCCGGGCGCTACCGCCCTGCGCCGACCCGGGCTTCGATCACCGGACCTGCGACTACTGGGAGAACGCCGACCGTGGGTCGCGAGCGGCCCGGCTGGCCTGGCTCGAAGCCCCAAGCGCGGCCCCGCTGGCGAAGCCGGCGCTGGCCGATAACCCCTTCGCACCACCGGCGCGCGGCCCGGCGTTCAACCCCTTCCTCGGCGCCGACGAGGAAGGGGCGGGCGAACCGGACAATCCCTTCGCGCCGCGCATCGTGCGCGAGCGGCCGGCGTCTGGCGGCGTGCCCCGCAAGTACGCGCTGCTGGATCGCGGGCGCGGGATCTTCGGGACGTACGCCAAGGTCGGCCTGCTCGACGGGACAGCGGTCGCCTACGCGCAGTTCGGGCCGCTGTCGGCCTACCCGAGGGCGCAGCGCGTGCGCGACCTCTACCCGCAGCTGCCGGCGTCGCCGCTGCCGGCCACCATCACCTGCATCGCGACCACGGCAGCGGCCCGTGGGGCGGGCCACGCACGAGCGCTCGTGGCCGCCGTTTGCGAGGATCTCGCCGCACGCGGCTTCGCAGCCGTCGAGACGTATCCAGAGGCCGGCGTCCGACCAGATGCGACGAGCGCGGCCACCCCGGGCTTCTGGCTCGCATGCGGGTTCGCCGTCGCCATCGACGACGATCGTTTCCCGGTCATGCGACGCGAGCTGTGAGCACCTCGTCGGGCCCCACTGGCACTACGATCGTTGCGGTCATCATCACCGTGTCGGGGCTCATCGGCCTTGTCCATCCCTCGCCGGTCGAGGCGTAGACTCGCCGCCAGGAGGCACCGACCCGATGACGACCGCCGACCCGCCAGTCCCCGGTGCCGGTATGCCCGGCGCGACTACGAGCGCCTCCGGTGGGCTGCCCGGGGCACGGCCGGTACGCGCGCCGCGCGGCACCGAGCTCTCCTGCCGCGGCTGGCAGCAGGAGGCGGCCCTGCGCATGCTCATGAACAACCTCGACCCGGAGGTCGCCGAACGACCCGACGACCTGGTCGTCTACGGCGGGACGGGCCGGGCCGCACGTTCCTGGGTGGCCTTCGACGCCATCGTGCGCGAGCTGCGGCGCCTCGCCGACGATGAGACGCTACTCGTCCAGTCAGGCAAGCCGGTCGGCGTCTTCCGCACCCATCCCTGGGCGCCGCGCGTGCTCATCGCCAACTCCAACCTGGTCGGCAAGTGGGCGAACTGGGACACCTTCCGCGAGCTCGAGCGAGCCGGCCTGACGATGTATGGCCAGATGACGGCCGGCTCCTGGATCTACATCGCGACCCAAGGCATCCTCCAGGGCACGTACGAGACGTTCGCCGAGCTCGGCCGCCAGCACTTCGGGGGCACGCTGCGCGGCCGGGTGGTGCTGACCGCCGGCCTGGGCGGCATGGGCGGCGCCCAGCCGCTGGCGGTGACGATGAACGAGGGCGTGGCCTTGTGCATCGAAGTCGATCCCGAGCGCGCCCGACGGCGGCAGGAGACCCGCTACGTCGATCGCCTGACCGACTCGCTCGACGAGGCACTGGCCTGGTCACGTGCGGCCGCCGCCGACGGCGAGGCGGCGTCGATCGCGCTGGTCGGCAATGCCGCGGTCCTGGAGCCCGAGTTGGTCCGTCGCGGCGAGCGATTCGATGTCGTCACCGACCAGACGAGCGCGCACGACGCCCTGGCCGGCTACGTGCCCGCCGGACTCTCCCTGGCCCAGGCGGCCGAGCTTCGCGCCATCGACCCAGACGCCTACGTCCGACGCTCGATGGCTTCGATGGCCGACCACGTGCGGGCGATGCTCGCCTTCCAGGCGGCCGGCGCCGTGACCTTCGACTACGGCAACAACATCCGGGCCCAGGCCCAGGCGGCCGGTGTCGCCGATGCCTTCGCCTTTCCGGGCTTCGTGCCGGCCTTCATCCGACCGCTCTTCTGCGAGGGCAAGGGGCCATTCCGCTGGGCAGCCCTGTCCGGCGACCCGGAGGACATCCGGCGCACTGACCGGGCCATCCTGGAGCTCTTCCCTGAGGACGAGTCGCTGCGCCGCTGGATCACCATGGCTGAGGAGCGGGTCGCCTTCCAGGGTCTGCCGGCGCGTATCTGCTGGCTCGGCTACGGCGAACGAGCGCGAGCGGGGCTCGAGTTCAACCGCCTGGTCGCCAGCGGCGAGCTACGTGCGCCGATCGTCATCGGGCGCGACCATCTCGACAGCGGCAGCGTGGCTTCACCGAATCGCGAGACGGAGGGGATGCGCGACGGCTCCGACGCGATCGCCGATTGGCCGCTCCTGAACGCGCTCGTCAACACTGCCGCCGGCGCGACCTGGGTGAGCATCCATCACGGTGGCGGGACCGGCATCGGCTACTCCCAGCACGCCGGCATGGTCGTCGTCGCCGACGGCACCGAACTGGCGGCACAGAAGCTGGAGCGTGTGCTGACCACGGACCCGGGCATGGGCGTCATCCGTCATGCGGACGCCGGCTACGAGCGTGCCATCGAGGTCGCGCGCGAGCGCGGTGTCCGGGTGCCGATGCTCGACGACACGTGAGGCCACTGCCAGACAGCGGCCGACTGCCATACGCCTACTTGACGACCACTGGCCGCACGAGCGGCGAGCCGCGCCGGATCGAGCTCTGGTTCGCGCTGGACGACCGTGGTCGGGTCCTGTTCCTGGCCGGTGATGGCCGTGGGGCGCATTGGATCCGCAACCTCGAGGTCGAACCTTCCGTGCTGCTCGAGCTCGCGGGCGAGGCCTATACGGGTCGCGCCACCATCCTGACCAAGGGACCAGACGATTCGCTCGCCCGACGGATGCTCGCCGCCAAGTACGAAGGCTGGCGCGACGGCGCCCCGATGAGCGACTGGGCGCTCGGCTCGCTCGCGGTGATGGTCGACTTCGAGCCCGGATGAGTGCGCCCGCCACGAGATGGGACCAGGCTGGCGTCGGCCGGGAACGGAAGTGGCAGCGCATCGGCGCGCGTGGTACGCGGGGCGTTCAAACGGACGCTCGGGACGCGGCCGAACGCGCGCCGAGGGGGTCGCAACTCGTCGGGTTAGCCGTCTACGGCTGATTCGGCGGTCGTCGGGTCTCGATCCCGCGCCCGCAAGCGACGCCATGCGCCCGATGAGGCCAGCTCGAGTGTCGTTTGCTCGCCGGGCGTACAGGCGAAGCTGGACACTCTGACAGGCCTCGTTGGGCGTAAGGCTCGGGAGGCACGAACCGCGCCGGTCCGCTGGCGTGGCACCTGCCTCGACCGCCCACGACACGGCCCCTCGCCGCACGCGGCGATCCACGGCTCAAGCCGCGTCGGCGGCGTCGAGGATCGTCGTCGTCAGGAGGGGCAAGAGCATCGCGTGCAGGTCGGCCCCGATGGTCGATGTGCCCTGCGCAGGGCCTGCCAGGCAGGCCTGGTCGATGACCCGCATCGCGGCCGCCACGCCGGCACCGAGCGGTTCTTGCCGGCCGACGATGGCGAAGCCATCCCGCGCCGTGAGCAACTCGACCAGCAGGATCGTCTCGAGGGCGTCGAGCGCGTCCTCCGTGCGACGGACCGTGATCGGGGCCGCCGTGGAGTGATCCTCGACGCCCAGGTCGAGCGCGCCGATGTCGAGCGTCGCTGGCGCGGCCAGCTGGCGGAGGTCGGCCGCGCGCGAGGCGGCCGCGTAGCGCGACAGGAAGCCCGTCCCCGGCTGGACGGCGTACTCCAAGACCTGGGGCATGTCGACCTCCGACGTGAACAGGCGCTGCCAGACCTGGTTCATGCGGCGGTCGCTGAGCTGGCCGACATGGGCGAGCGCCGGCCGCAACGCATCGAAGGCGAGGGCCATGAGCATGGGATGGAAGTTGCCGTTGCTGATCATGCGACCGTCGTCGACGACGACCAGCGGGTTGTCATCCATGGCCGCCAGCTCACCCTCGACCGCCTCGTGCGTGAAGCGGCCAAGCTCACGCAAGGCGCCATGGACCTGGGGTACGACCCGGATCGAGAGCGGGTCCTGGACCGACTGCGCAGCTCCCGGCTCGAGGATGGCGCTGCCGCGCAGCAACCGCCGCAGGTGCGCCGCGGCATCGACCTGCCCCGGGATCGGTTTTGCGGCCGCCACCGCCGGGTCGATGATCGACGGATTCGCTCGCAGCGTCTCCATCGTCGCCGCCACGACCAGGTCGGCCGCTGCCGCCACGCGCGCGGCGCGAGCGACCACGAGCGCCCCGTGGCCGATGCTCACGCCATTGGCGGAGATCGAGGCCAGGCCCTCCTTCGCCTCGAGGACGACGACCGGGATACCCGCCCGACGCATGGCCTCGGAGCCCGACAGGCGATCGCCCTGGTATTCGGCCGCACCCTCGCCGATGAGCACGCGGGCGATGCAGGCCATCGACATCAGGTCGGACGCGCCCACCGACCCGTACTCGGGCACGATGGGATGCACGCCGGCGTCGAGCATCGCGGCTAGCGTCCGAGCCGCGATCAGCGTCATGCCACTGCCGCCCCGGGCGATGCCGGCCAGTCGAACGGCCATCGCTGCGCGGACCAGGCGCGTCGGGAGCGGCCGCCCGATGGCGCCTTCATGGAGGCGGACGATGGCGACCTGGTAGGCGGCCAGCGCTTCGGCGGGCATCCGCTCGTCGCGCATGTGCCCCAGGCCGGTGTTCAGGCCATAGACCGGCTCGGGCCGCGCGAGATGCTCCTCGACGACGTGGCGCGAGGCGAGGATCAGCGCCTCGGCGTCCGGCAACAACACGACCGGCGCCCCATCTGCGATGCGCACGATGTCGTCGACGCGCAGGGGATCGACCCCGATCCGGACGCTGTCGGGCGGCGCTGACGCAGCGGTCGTCACGAGGCGCTCACGTTCATCGTCGCGAGTCACTCCCATTCATGGAACGGCCGCCGGCGCTCGGGCGGGCACCTGGTGGAAGAGGCCGGCATCGGCGATGCCAGGCAGCACCCGGATGAGGCTGGCGGGCCGGAGTCCGAGCGAGCCGCGTCCGCGCGGCCCGTCGATGGTCAGCGAGTCACGGCCGGTCGAGACGTCGACGACCGTCGCATGCGCGCCTGGGACGAGATCCTGCGCCTCGAGATATTCGAGCAGCTCACGGTCTTCCTCGGCCATCTCGGTGATCCGGAAGATGGTCACCTCGGTGCCCGGCTCGACCTCGGACAGGCGGACGCCCTTCGGCCGGCTGCGCGCGGCCTCGGCATCGATGGGATTACCGTGCGGACACGTCGGCGGATTGCCGAGCAGGTCGGCGATGGCGGCCTCGACGCGTGGCGAGATGGAGCCCTGCAGCCGTCCCGCCTCCTCGTCGGACTCGGCCCACCCCAGCCCGATGACCTTGATGAGCAGCCACTCGAGCAGGGAATGCCGCCGGAAGATGGTTTCGGCTGCCGCTCTGCCGGAGGCAGTCAAGGTCAGGTCCCGCTCCGAGCCCATGGCCACCAGGCCATCGGCGGTCAGGCGGCCGATCATCTCCGATGCGGCCTGCGTCGACACGCCCATCTGTCGCGCGACCGCCGAGACCATCGTCGTGGTACCGCCTTCGGTCATCACCCGCAGTGCCAGGAGGTAGCCCTGAGCGGCCTCGGTCAGGGGATGCTGGTGCTCGGTGGCGTGCTGGGTCATCGGTCGGCCGATGGTACCCCGCCCATCCGCGGCCGATCACCTCATGACCGTCGCTCAAGTGCCCCTGACCTTGCTGGTCAGGTTCCCTTGACTCCATCCCGGGCGGTGGTCTACGATGGCCAAATCCCGACCCACTGGCTCGGGATTGCATGGAGGCTGCACGCCAGGATGTTCGAGCCCGGGTTCTTCGTCAGCGGCCTGTTGATCGGGCTGCGCGAGGGCGTCGAAGCGGCCCTCATCGTGGCCATCATCCTGGCCTACCTGGCACGCACTGGCAACGCCCGCTACTTCGGCCGGATCTGGCTCGGGGTCGGTGCGGCGATCGTCCTCAGCGTCGGCATCGGAGTCGGGCTCTTCGCCACCATCGGCGGGCTCCAGGAACCGTACGAGCAGCTCTTCGAAGCGATGGCCCTGCTGGTCGCTACCGCGGTCGTCACCTGGATGCTCTTCTGGATGCGACGACAGGCAGCGTCGGTGCGCGGCGAGCTGCACGCCGCCGTGGATCGCGCCTTGACGTCGGGTGGTGCCTGGGCCCTGACGGCCCTGGCCTTCTCGGCGGTCATCCGCGAGGGCGTCGAGACGGCTCTCTTCCTGTCGGGGACGGCGACCTCGGCTGACGAGGGGGCGCTGTCGGTCGCGATCGGCGCCCTGGTCGGCCTGGCGCTGGCCGTGGTCATCGGCTTCGGCTTCTACCGCGGCGCGCGGATCATCGACCTGCGCATCTTCTTCAAGTGGACGGGCATCGCCCTCATCTTCATCGCCGGCGGGCTGCTCAGCCGCGCGGTCCATGAGCTGGTCGAGATCGGCGTCATCGGCGTCGGCTCGAGTGCGGCCTTCGATATCAGCGGCGTGCTGCCACACGAGGAAGGGATCGGCCAGTTCCTGCGTGCCATCTTCGGCTACTCCTCGCAGCCGGAATGGGCGACCTTCGTGACCTGGCTCGTCTACGTCGTCGTCGTGCTCGTGCTCTACCTGCGACCCGTCCGGCCGGCAGCGCCGACGCCGGTCGAGGTGCAGCCCGCGGCCTGACCACGGCAGCCGCGGTCGATCGGCCCGCGAGGCGTCGCCGGGGACCAGCCCGGCGCCTACACTGGCGCGATGGCAAAGCTGGTCGAGTGCGTCCCCAACTTCAGCGAGGGCCGGCGCACCGAGGTCGTCGATGCCCTTGCCGCTGTCGTCGCCGCGACACCGGACGTGCACCTCCTCGATCGGACGTCGGACGTCGACCACAATCGCAGCGTGCTGACCTTCGCCGGCGAGGCCGAGGCGGTCGCCGTGGCCATGGAGGGCGCGGTCGAGGTCGCCATCGCGCAGATCGACATGGAACAGCACGAGGGCCAACATCCGCGCATCGGCGCCGTCGACGTCATCCCCTTCGTGCCGCTCGGCGAGACGACCATGGACGAGTGTGTCGAGCTTGCCCGTCGCTTCGGCGCCCACATCGCCGAGCGCTTCGAGTTGCCCGTCTACCTCTATGCCAAAGCCGCCACGCGCGCGGAGCGGATCATCCTGGCTGACATCCGCAAGCCCCAGTACGAAGGCCTCAAGACCGACATCTCGCATCTCGGCCGTGAGCCCGACTTCGGCCCGACACGAATGCACCCCAGCGCCGGCGCCGTCGCCGTCGGCGCCCGACCCTTCCTCATCGCCTTCAACATCAATCTCGACTCGAGCGACGTCGACCTCGCCAAGCGGATCGCGCATCGGATCCGGGAGCGTTCGGGCGGCCTGCCCAGGGTCCAGGCGCTGGGCCTCTATCTCGAGGACCTGCAGCGCGCGCAGGTCTCGATGAACCTGCTCGATCACACGGTCACGCCGCTCTGGCTCGTCTGGGAGACGGTTCGTGGCCTGGCGTCCGACGAGGGCGTCGCCGTGCGCGAGTCGGAGCTTATCGGGCTGGCGCCGCTGGCGGCGCTGCTCGAGGTGGCCGATCACGTCGGTGTGGCGCCCAAGGGACCGGTCGAGAAGCGCCTGGTGGCCGCCGCCGAGTCGCTGGCCATCCGCGACTTCGAGCCGACCATGGCCCTCGAGCTGCGCCTGGCGGCGGCGACCCGGGCGACGGCCGGCGCGTGACCCTCCGGGTCCTGGCTGGTGGCGCCGAGCTGCCGGCGCCAGGACTGCTTGTCCGCGGCGCGTCGGAGGTCGTGACGATGTCCGGCGGCCTGCGCTTGGGCAGCGCGCAGGATGACGTGGCGGCGCTCTATGGCGACGGTGCCGCTGATCCCAAGGGACGCCACGCGCCGGCGGTGGCGGCATGGGAGGGCCGCATCCTGGCGGTCGGGCCGCTGCCCGACGTCATGCAGCGCGTTCGTGGCCTAGGTCTCGACGAGAAGCGCTTCAGCATCGTCGATGCGCGCGGCGGCACCGTCACTCCCGGGCTCATCGACCCCCATACCCATCTGCTCTTCGCCGGCACGCGCGAAGGCGAGATGCGCCTTCGCCAGCAGGGCGCCGGATACCTCGAGATCCTGGCCGCCGGCGGCGGCATCCTTTCGACCGTAGAGCACACCCGTGCCGCGTCCGCCGATGAGCTGCATGACCACGGCCGTCGCTGGCTCGACGAGATGCTCGGCCACGGCGTGACGACGATCGAGGCCAAGTCGGGCTATGGCCTCGACACGGCCACCGAGCTGCGGCTCCTCGATGTCATGGCCCGCCTCGATCGCGAAGGACCGATCGGGATCGTGCCGACCTTCCTCGGCGCCCACGCAGTGCCGCCGGAGTACCGCGGCCGTCGAGCCGGGGCGGAGGCCTATGTCGCCGCCGTCGTCGGCGAGCAGCTACCGGCCGTCGAGGCCCAGGGCGTGGCCCGCTTCTGCGACGTGTTCTGCGAGCGAGGCGTGTTCAGCGTGGAGCAGTCGCGCCGCGTGCTCGAAGCCGGCCTCCGGCACGGGCTCGCCGCGCGGTTGCATGCCGATGAGCTGGTGCCTTCCGGCGGCGCGCAGCTGGCGGCCGAGCTGGGGGCCACCTCCGCCGACCACCTTGCCGCGCCGTCTCGCGAGGGCATCGCAGCGCTGGTCACGGCGGCCGAGACCGGTCGGCCGGTGGTCGCGACGCTGCTGCCGGCGACCAGCCTGGTGCTCATGAAGGAGCACGACGCGCCGGCCCGGGTGCTCGTCGATCGGGGCGTGCCGGTGGCGCTCGGGTCCGACTTCAACCCGGGCACCTCGCCGACGCCCAATCTCCAGCTCGTGCTCTCGCTGGCCGTGCTGCGGCTGAAGCTGACACCGTCCGAGGCACTTGCGGCGGTGACCATCAACGCCGCCCACGCGGTCGGTCTTGGTGAGACGCACGGCTCCCTCGAGGAGGGCCGCGTGGCCGACGTCGTGGTCTGGGATGCACCCTCCCATGAGCTGCTGCCGTACTGGCTCGGCGCGGACCTGGCCCGCGTCGTGGTCAAGGGCGGCAACGTGGTGCTCGCGAGGGGCTGAGTCGGTCGACTCGCATCCACTAGCGGATCCAGCAAGCTCGGCCGAAGGATTCGCCGCTCGCCGTCGTCATACTCGATAGCACGGCAGATCGCCGTGCTGACCGTGAGGCGAACGGGTGACGAGCGAGCTCATCGGGCGGGCACAGCGAGGCGATCACGAGGCCTTCGAGGCCCTCGTGCGGCCGGCCTACGATCGCCTGTACGCCGTGGCCTGCCGGATCGTGCGTCATCCGGATGCCGCCGAGGACGCCGTCCAGGACGCCCTCCTCCATGCCTGGCGCGAACTCCCTGGCCTGCGCGACGCAGATCGTTTCGACGCCTGGCTCGGGCGCCTGTTGGTGAACGCCTGCCGAGACCAGGGCCGACAGGCCCGGCGCCGTCCGATCGAGGTTCCCGTGCTTGAGATCGACCGACCGACCAACGAGGCTGAAGCCGCCTGGGCGGCCGCCAGCGAGCCCGACACGGCTGCACAGCTGGTCGAGCGCGACGCCCTCGAGCGAGCCTTCCTCCGACTCTCGGTCGAGCAGCGGGCGGCGCTCGTCCTGACCCACTATCTCGGCTATCCAGCGGCCGAGGTGGCGGCCATCTGCGGCGTGCCGACGGGCACGGTCTACTCTCGCCTCCACGCTGGCGCCGCGGCCATGCGCACAGCCCTCGCCGGCCCTTCCACCGCCACGTCACCCGCCGCGGAACAGGTGCGATGAGCGCGCAGCCCGACGCCGCCGACCGTCGCCTCCTCGCCTTCCTTGCCGACGGGCCCGACCATGGCCCCGAGGCCGGCTTCGTGCGCGCGATGACGCTGACCCGGGCAGCCCGCCAGCGCCCCGGCTGGTCCATCCCCGCCTGGTGGCTGCCCGACCCGATGCGCCCGCAGATGGTGGGCATCGCGGTGATGGTCTCGTTGGTGCTGCTGGCCGTGCTCGCCCTTGCCATCGGCTTGGTCGGCGGACAGCGCAAGGCGGTCGTCCCGCCCGCGCCGTCGCCGACCGCGGCCGCGGACGCATTGCCACCGGCCTCGATCCACCTCGAAATGGTTCTTCGCAACGACCAGCTCGGTCGGGCCGACTACCTGGTCGTGGGCTCGCCCGACGGCTCCGGCGGGGACTTCGGGCCATGCATCGTCGGGCGCTCCGACTTCGATCTGTCGGGGGGCTGGGTCGTCAGTGTGCACGGACAGCGCGTGCTCGGCTTCAGGCACCCGTCGCCCGCCTACGCCGACCTGCCCGATGGAGGCACGGTCACGCTTGCCGTCAGGGTCACGCCGGATGGCGAGGTCGTGGTCGAGGACCTGGTCGCAGGGTCGATGGCGGACTCGATCGGCTTCGACGCCCCACGCCCCGAGACCTGTTCACAGATCGGCCCAGACCCGTCCACGCCCGAGGCGTTCCGCAATTATTGGGATGCGGCCGGCTACCGCATCACGCTCCTCGGGGGCTGGGCCCTCCGGATGGGCGAGCCGCAGACGGGCCAAGAGGAACTCATCCAGGGGTGGATCGATGAGGTGGACGGGGATCGGGTCACATTCCGAAGCAGCTTCGTCTGCCCTGACGGCGCGACCTACAGATGGACCATGAGCCCGGACAAGAGTTCGCTGACCCTGACGCCGGTAGATGACCCATGCCAGGCCCGGCGTGAGCTGCTTGCCACGGAGCCGCTCGTCCGTTATCCGCATGACGACCTACTGCCGGGAGCGCGGTATGTCCTCGGCGACTTCGACCCTCCGATCGCCTTTACCCTCCCATCGATCCCAGGGGATCGGACATCGGCCGGAGAGGGCGGAGCGTCGTCCATGTACGTCGACGTCACCGGCCAGTCCGGACCCGGGGGGTCGGCGCCCAGCCGGTTGGGCATCGAGGTGCTCACTGGCAGCAACGTCACGCCAGCCACCTGCAAGGGGCGGCAGAATAGCCGGGTGTCCGGTGAGCCCGACGGCAGCCGGCCGATCGACCCCGTCGAGATCCGCACGCTCGACGCCTTCCAGTCGGCGTTCACCGCCTGGGACCCACCCGGGGTCATCGTCAGCGAACCTCGCGAGCTCGTCATCAGCGGCCGGCCGGCCGTCGCCATCGATGTCGTCGTTGACCCGAACTGTACGTTCAGGGAACCGGTCTTCCGTGTGGGCGACGTGCTCGAGCGAGTCTTCGCGATCGACCTTGGTGACCGCCTGCTCTTCGTGTCGATCGGACCGCGCGTCTACAACCCCGACCTGTTCGTCGACCCGGACGCGTCCAGCCAGACGGATAACGCCGAGCTGCTCGAGTTCGGCGAGCAGTTGGTCCGGTCGATCGAGCTGCTCCCTGACTCGTAGGTGTGCCTGGTTCCGACGGACCGCGCTAGACCTTGCCCTTCGACTCGAGCAGCACGAGCGTCAGCTCCTGGGGCACGGACGAGATCGTCACCGTCAGCTTGGCCTGTGGCGCGGGCCGCTGTTGGACGCCCATCTCGTGCAGGAACTTGGCCAGCTCCTGTTCACAGGCGGCCTCATCTTCACAGACCGGGATGGCGACCACGAGGTTCGCGTCGAGCTGCGCGACGAGCGCAGCCGCGCGCGCCGGGGCCAGGTGACCGCCGATGGCCACGATGACGACCTCGACGCTGCCGATCTCGCCGATCATGGCCTCGGTGAGGGTGTGGCCGATGTCGCCCACGTGGACCGTGTGCAGGCCGTCGAGCTCGTAGACGAAGCTGACGTTGGCGCCGCGTTCGGCGCCCTTCTCATCGTCCCGGTAGGTCCGGATGCCGTTGACCAGGACGTCGTGCACCTCGTACTCGCCGGGGCGATCCAGCTGGAAGGCTGGCTCGAGGCTGGTCGGGCGGACGACGCCGTCGGTCGGGACCTTCTTGCCCTTGCCACGCACTGGCAGCGGGTTGGGATCCGGGTGGCTGTAGGTCACGATGTCGGCGGTCAGGCCGCGCCCGGTCGGACCGACGATCGAGGGGTAGGCGTCGGCGGCGATGACGCCCTCTTTGCCGCGCAGGCGGATACAGGTCCCGCCGTACCAGGTGATCTCCACCGATGGATTCTGCCAGACGCGAAAGAACGGGGGACGCCTGCCCAATTGGCGTCCCCCGTTCGGAGGGGAGGGAGAGGGAACTGAGAGTCATCTCGGTTCCAACGAAAGGAACGGTACGCGCGGACGATTCAGGTCAAAGCGCGGAGACGGTGAAGAAACCGACACCTTCGGGAGGCCGGAAACCCATCCTGGCCGCCTACGATTCGCCGATGTCAGACCGACCTCATGCCGCAAGGCTCGCCGCTCGCATCCTCGTCCCGCTCGTGGCCGCGACCCTGGTCGCCGCCTGCGCCGTCTCCAGTCCCTCTCCCTCGCCCTTGCCGACGGCGTCGCCCGAACGGACTGGCGGCATCGTCAGTCCGAGCCCGATCCCGACCACCGGCCCCAGCCCCAGCCCGGCGCCAAGCCTCAGCCCGGCCGAGCTCGAGGCCCTCATCGCCGCGACCGAGGCGTCGGTGCCGCCCATCCGCCAACTCGAGCCTACGAGCAAGGTCCCCGACCGGATCGTCGACGAGGCAGGCCTGAAAGCCGACCTCGAGCGCTTCATCGCCGAAGGGGCCACGCCCGAGGAGTACGCCGTGCAGGCGCGCCTCGGCGAGCGCCTGGGGTTCTTCCCTCTCGGCACCGACCTGGCCGCCACCCAGCTCGAGCTGCTGGGCGACCAGGTGCTCGGCTATTACGACGACAAGCGGAATGAGATGGCCGTCGTCCAGCGGGGCGGCGCCTTCGGACCGCTGGAGCGGGTGACGCTGGCACACGAGTACACGCACGCCCTCCAGGACCAGCACTTCGACCTCGGCAGCCTGGACCGCGAGGACCTCTCCAACGGCGACCGCTCGTTGGCGCGCACGGCGCTGGTCGAGGGCGACGCCTCACTGCTGACGCAGCAGTGGTCCCTCGCCAACATGACCTTCGCCGAGATCCTGGCCATCACCAAACAGGCGCTCGATCCCGCATCGATGGCGGTCCTCTCACATGTGCCACCGCTCATCGCCCGCCAGCTGACGTTCCCGTACCAGGAAGGGCTCGACTTCGCCAACGGGCTGTTCGGCCGGGGCGGCTGGGCCGCGGTCGACGCCGCCTTCGCCACGCCGCCGGACTCGACCGAGCAGATCCTCCATCCGGAGAAGTACTCGGCGCACGAGAAGCCGCTGAAGGTCGCCGCGCCGATCGCGGCCAAGGCCCTCGGCCGGGGCTGGTCCGAGGCCACCCAGGACACGATCGGCGAGCTCGGCACCGCCGTCTGGCTGGAGCCGACCGCCGGCACGCGCGCGGCTGGTGATGCGGCCAGCGGCTGGGGCGGGGATCGCGTGGTGCTCTTCGAAGGCCCCGACGATGGCTGGCTGGTCGCCTGGCAGACGGCCTGGGACACGCCTGCCGATGCTGATGCGTTCGCGGTCGCCGCGCAGGCGCAGGTGGCCACGCTGGCGAACCCCGCGACCGTCGTCCACGTGCCCGGCTCCAGCGACGTCCAGGTCCGGATCGCCAGCGCTGCCGAGCTGCTTCGGGCACCGGCGGGATCCTGAGGGCCGCGCCCCGCAGATCTGCGCCCGTGGCCGCTGAGGCCGCCGATGCGGCTCGCGGCCTGTGGTGTGGCCGCTCGGGCCGCGTTGAAACGGCCGCGGCGCTACATCGACTCCGGCGCCGAGATGCCCATCAGTGACAGGGCATTGGCGAGCGCCAGGCGGGTCGCATCCACGAGCGCCAGGCGCGCCGACGAGGTCGTCGGATCCTCCGCGTCGACGACTCGCCGGTCGCGATAGTAGGCGTGGAACGTCGTGGCGAGCTCGGTGGCATAGGTCGTCAACCCCTGCGTCTCCTCGGCCGCCGCGCTGTCCTCGATGACCTCGGGCAGTCGGAGGACGCGGATGCCGAGGGCCACGGCCGCGGGGTCGTCGTCCAGCGCGCCGACCAGCGAGGCAGCCGGCATCAGGCCGGCGGCCGCTCCCTTGCGCAGGAGCGAGGCGATGCGAGCGTGCGCGTACTGCACGTAGTAGACCGGGTTCTCCGCCGACTGCGTCTTGGCCAGCTCGATGTCGAAGTCGATGCCGACGGTGTGGCCGCGCGCCGCGAAGAACCAGCGCGCGGCGTCGACGCCGATCTCGGCCAGCAGCTCGTCGAGCGTGATGAACTCGCCGGAGCGCTTGGACATCGAGATCTCCTGGCCGTCGCGCACGAAACGCACCCAGGCGATGAGCAGCATCTGGACCGCATCACGGTCGAAACCCATGGCTTCGGCGGCATTGCGGACACGGGCGACCGTGCCGTGGTGGTCGGCGCCCCAGATGTAGATGAGGTGGTCGAAGCCGCGGCTGAACTTCTCGACGACGTAGCCGATGTCGGCCGCGAAGTACGTTGTCGTGCCGTCCGACTTGCGGATCACGCGGTCCTTGTCGTCGCCGTAGGCGGTCGATCGGAACCACGTCGCCCCGTCCTGCTCGTAGACCAGGCCATGCTCACGCAGTCGCTCGACGGCGCGCTCGACCCAGCCGTGATCGTGCAGCGAGCTTTCAGTCTTCCAGACATCGAAGAGGACGCCGAGTTGCGCCAGCGAGGCCTCGATCCCGGCGCGCACCCGCTCCGATGCCCAGGCGCCGATGATCCCATCGCCGCCCACGCCGATGCTCCCGTCAGAGTCGACCTCGGCGTCGGCCGCGGCGCTGGCTTCGACCGCTCGCGCCCAGACCTCATCCGGCAGCTCGGCCGCCAGCTCGGCCACGTAGGCTCCGCGATAGGCCTCCTGGGGCAGCGGCTGGCCGGCACGGAGTGCTCGCACCGACGCCCCGAGCACACGGACCTGGACACCGAAGTCGTTGAAGTAGTACTCGCGCGTGACGCGATGCCCGGCGCCCTCGAGCACGCGACAGAGAAGGTCGCCGACGAAGGCGCCGCGCGCGTTGCCGATGTGCAGCGGGCCGGTCGGGTTGGCGGATACGAACTCGACGTTGACGTGGCGCGGGTTGCCCGATGTCAGCTGCCCGAAGGTCGAGCCTGCCGAGCGGGCGCCGTCGAGACCGGCGGCCACGAACCCTGGCGCCAGGCGCAGGTTGATGAAGCCTGGTGCGGCGACGTCGACGGCGGACAGGACGGCGCCACCATCCGTGACTCGGATCGCTTCGGCCAGCGCCTCGGCGATGGCTAGCGGCGGACGTCGCAGCGGTCGCGCAAGCTTCATGGCCAGGTTGAGCGCGACATCGCCGTGCTCTGGGTGGCTGGGGTGTTGGATCTCGACGGTCGGCGCCGCAGCATCCGCGGGCAGCGCAGGCAGCTCGCCTCGCTTGACGGCATCGGCCCAGGCATCGGTCGCCAGCACCCGGACGCGGCTGCGGATCGGCGTGTAGATCGTCGGGGTCACAGGGGTCGCATGTCCTCCTCGGTGGCGTCCGAAGCGTAGCGGACCGGTGGCTCGGTCTGCGGGTCGCGCAGCGGCGGTCGAATATCGGTGCCGGCCGTCACCAGAAACGCTCGTCAGCCGTGGTCAGGCCTTGTTCGGTCCGGAGCGGATGTGCATGCTGGCATGTGGATAGGGGGGAGTTCCTTCGTCCGCGAGGCACGTACCGCGACTAGCAGTTCCGCAAGAAGCGTTGACCGGCGCCTCTAGCCACCCCGCGAGGGCACCGACGGTCGGGTGCGCACCCAACCCAGGGGTTCCCGAGACCCGGGTGAAGGCGGGCTGCAAGGCTCGCCTTCGCCATGTCCGCGACCTATGGCTGATCCCCGAAGCTACGGGTCAGGTCAGGTTGCGTGGTGCCAGCTGTCGACAGGACATGTGCACTCTTGTGCCGACCGTGCGGTCACGTTGACTACGTATTTGTGATTACCCTCCAAAAGTACTAGACGAGTCCTGTGCGCTCGCGCACACTACGGCTCCGCCGCGGTATCGCGACGGCCGTGGACCTATCCCACGGCACTCATCATCTCGGGAGTCGCATCGATGATCTCGCGCAGCGTCTTGGGGCGGACTCGGGTGCCCCGTTCGCGATTCGGCCGGCGGATCGCGCTCGGCGCGATCGTTTCGCTGGCCCTCTACGCCATCCTTGGAGCGACAGCGGTCTCGTTTGCTGCGGCTCCGGAGAAGATCCAGATCTGCCACCGGACTGCTAGCGCGTCCAACCCTTACGTCGTCAACAATCCGGATGCGAGCGGCGACCTCAACGGTCATCTCGACCACACGGGGCCCATCTTCCCGGCCACGGGTCCGGACGGCAAGTGGGGCGACATCATCCCGCCGATCCCCGGCGTCATCGACAACGGTTACAACTGGACCACCGCCGGGCAGGCCATCTACAACAACGACTGCAACATGCCCGAGCCGGCTGACCCGAGTATCCATGTCGACAAGTCAGCAGACCCGACCACCCTCGACTTTCCCGGCGGCTCCGTGACCTACACGTACGTCGTGACGAATACCGGCAATGTGCCCCTCTCCGACGTGACCATCGACGACGACACGTGCTCGCCGATCAGCGGCCCGAGCGGTGACGCGAACACGAACGACCTTCTCGATCTCACGGAGACCTGGACCTACGAGTGCACCACGGACGTAGGCTCGACGACCAAGAACACCGTGGTCGTCGAGGCCACGTTCGGCGAAGACACGGTTGACGACACGGACACGGAGACCGTCACGGTCGGTCCCGAACCTGACGTGCCTGGCATCAACGTCGAGAAGTCAGCCGATCCGACCACTCTTGGCTCCGGCGGCGGGTCCGTGACCTACACCTACGTCGTCACGAACACCGGCAACGTCGCCCTTTCGAACGTGACCATCGGGGACGACAAGTGCTCGACCATCACCGGTCCGACCGGCGATGCCGACACGATCGGCTTGCTCGAGGTCGACGAGACGTGGACCTACACGTGCACCATGAACGTGACCGCGACGACCACGAACACCGTCGTCGTCGAGGGCACTGCCGGCGAGGACACCGTCAGCGACACCGACCAGGCCACCGTCACCGTGGGCTTGGAGCTGCCGGCCACGGGCACGCCGTCGCCGTCGCCGTCGTTGCCCAGCACGTCGACCGCCGACGGGCCCGGACAGGGTGGGAGCGGCACGCCGTTAGTTCTCGTGCTGATCCTTCTCGGCGCCGGCGCTGCGGGCCTCGTGGTCCTGAGCCCGAGCTCGATCCGCATCCGCAAGTAAACGCACCGATCGGCCTCACAGCCGATCGGTGGGCCCGCGACCGGGCCGTCGACCAGGAAAGACGAAGAGGACGCGGCGCAAGCCGCGTCCTCGTGTCGTTCGACGGGTGTGCAGCGCGCGTTCGGCCTAGCTGTCGACCAGGACCTCCATGCCCGGTGCCGCCAGATCGGACGGGCCGTCGAACGCTCGCCGCGCGATCCTGAGCGACGCGGCGGGGCGTCCCTCGTCGAGGACGTGGGTCAGGATCAATCGCTTCGCTCGACCGTCGCGAGCGACGCCGGCAGCCTGCTCCGCGGTCATGTGCCAGGCTGCCTCGACGGACGCGATGGCGCCCCAGGCGGCCTCAGACAGCAGGGTATCGCCTGGCTGGACGAGCTCCAGCAGGTCCTGGGGTCGGCCGCAATCGCCGGAGTACACGATGCCCGGGCGACCGTCGGCCATCGAGACCCGAAAGCCGTACGAGTCGTCGGTGTGGGTCACGCGCCCTGCTTCGACCGTCAGCGCACCCACGCGGTAGGCACCCACCGAGAGGGTCGGCCCCGGCAACTCGTCGAGAAAGCCCTGGACCCCGTTGAGCACGTCGTAGCGCTCCCGGATGCCAGCGGGCGCCGTGAGTGGCACCGAGCCCTCGGTGCCGCCGCCGTACTTGAGGTAGTGGCGCATCGGCACCAGGTCGATGTGATGATCGGGATGCAGGTGGCTGACGAAGATGCCGTCGATCGAGCGCGGCTCCATGCGTGCACCGAGAGACGCGAACGAGCCATGCCCGATGTCGAGGACGATGCGCGTTCCGCCACCCTCGACGACGTAGCACGACGAGGTACGGCCGCGACGGCGCGTGTAGGCAGGCCCGGGACCGACCACCGTCAGGCGCAACTCAGGCATCGTGCGCGTCAGCGTACGACATGCCAGCTGTCAGCTTGGCGACAGTCCGTTGCCTGGCATGCTCGACGCCGCGGCCCAGCACTCGTCGATCCGATCGACAAGCTCGGTGAGCGAGTCGACGACCAGGACGGCCGCCGTCGGAGCTGCGCGGATGATCACGCCGAAGGGGCCGCGGCGAAGCCAGACCGGCCGCATGCCTGCGGCCGCTGAGGGCAGCACGTCGTTGTCCACCCGATCGCCGACGTACGCCACGTCGCCCGCCTCGGGTCCGCCCATCAGCAGGAGCGCCCGGGCGAAGAAGGCGGGGTCGGGCTTGCGCACGCCCCACTCGTCGCTCATGGCCATCACGTCGGGCGCGAAGCCCAAGGCTCGCAGCTCGGCTGTGCGCGCTGCCGGCTGGTTGGCGATGATGGCCACGCGATAGCCGAGCGCGCGCAGCGCGTCGACCGCGGGCAGCGCGTCGGGGTAGAGGTCATCGATGCGAAAGCCGCCATAGCGGGCCTCGACCGCCTCCATCATCGGCCGCCAGTCGGGCGTCCCGACCAGCTCGAAGACGTCGCGGAAGTCCTGGCCGCGATCGAGGACGGCGCCGAATGCGGCCATGAAGGTCAGCCGTGGGATGCCCAGCACGTCGGCCCACGTGGCCCAGACACGCGTCTCGTCGATGAGCGTCTCGCCGACGTCGAGACAGACCCAGCGGCCCATCAGATGAGTCGCAGCTCCCGGCCCGCGTCGGCGAAGGCATCCAGGCAGGCCTGGAGCTCGTCCCGGCTGTGCTCGCTGGTCACGATGGTGCGGATGCGAGCCCGATCGATGGCCACGGTCGGGAAGACGACCGCCTGCGCGAAGACGCCACGCTCGAGCAGCCGCTGACTGAGGTCCGAGGCGTGCTCGGAGGTGCCCACGATGACCGGCGTGATGGGCGTCTCCGCTGATGCCGGTGTCGAAGCCGAGGGCGGTCAGACCGGCCTTGAAGAAGCGCGTGTTGCCCCACAGACGCTCGATGCGCTCCGGCTCCGCCTCGAGGACGTCGATGGCGGCCAGGCAGGCGGCCGCCACGGCCGGCGGCTGGGAGGTCGAGAACAGGAACGGTCGCGCGCGCTGGATGAGGTAGTCGCGCAGGTGCTGCCGGCCGGCGACGTAGCCGCCCAGGACGCCCGACGGCCTTGGACAAGCGTGCCGACCTGGATGTCGACCCGCCCGTGGAGATCGAAGTGGTCGACCGTGCCGCGGCCGTTGCGACCGAGGACGCCCGAGGCGTGGGCGTCGTCGACCATCACGATGGCGCCGTAGCGATCGGCGACGTCGCAGATGTCCGGCAGCGGCGCGATGTCGCCGTCCATGCTGAAGACGCCATCGGTGATGACCAGGATGTGCTCGTACGCGCCCTTGGAGCCGCCCTAGGCCCGTGCCTCGCGCAGGACCCGCTCGAGGCCATCGACGTCGCTGTGCGGGAAGACGGCGCGGGAGGCCTTCGAGAGCCGGACGCCGTCGATGATCGAGGCGTGGTTGAGCTCGTCGCTGACGATCAGATCGCGCTCGCCGGTGATGGTCGGGATGACCCCGCTGTTGGCCGTGAAGCCGGACTGGAAGGTGAGCGTCGCCTCGACGTGCTTGAAGGCCGCCAGGCGTCGCTCGAGCTCCTCGTGCAACTCCATGGTGCCCGCGATGGTGCGCACGGCGCCGGAACCGACGCCCAGCTCGCGAACGGCCGCCAGGGCCGCCTCGACGAGGTGCGGGTGCGTGGCCAGGCCCAGGTAGTTGTTCGACGAGAGGCTGATGACCGGGCGTCCGTCCATCGTCGTGCGTGGCGCCTGCGGACCGGACATCACTCGCAGCGGGCGGTAGAGCGCCTGTTCCTTCAGCTCCGCGATCTCGGCGTCCAGGTAGGCGAGGCGGATCGGAGCTCGATCGGCCATGCTGTCAGACTCCTCCTGCGGCAGCAGGACGACCTTGCCGGCGTGGCCCAGCGGCGACGAGGTCGAAGGCCTCGTCGATAGTCGGCCAGCGGCAGCCGATGGGTGATGATGGGTGTCAGGTCGAGGCCCTCTTCGAGCAGCGCCGTGGTCCGGTACCAGGTCTCGAACATGCGTCGGCCAGTGATGCCGTAGACACGGATGCCCTTGAAGATCACCTCCTCGGAGAGGTCCATTGTCGCCGGCTGGGCGTGGGTGCCGAGGAGCGAGATGCGGCCGCCATTGGTCAGCGCTGCGAGGCCTTGGTGCAGCGCCGCCTCCGAACCGGACATCTCCAGCACGACGTCGACCCCGTCGCCGTCGGTCAGCGTCCTCAGTCGGGCGACCACGTCGTCGCGCGCGTCGATGACCTCGTCGCGCGCCCATCCGACGGGCGATCTCGAGGCGTTCCGGCGTTGAGGTCGGTGGCGAAGACATGACGGGCCCCGGCAAGACGGGCGATGGCGACCGCCATCAGGCCGATCGGCCCGCAGCCGAGTGACGACGACGCTCTGTCCGGCGATCTCTTCCACGAAGGCCGCGTGGACCGCGTTGCCCATCGGCTCCTGCAGCGCGGCCACTTCCGGGGTCAGCCCCTCGCTGACCCAGGCGTTGGTCTCCGGGATGACCGCATATTGTGCGAACGAGCCGGGCGCATGGACGCCGAGGATGCGCAGGTGCTGACAGACGTGGGCCCGCCCGGTCCGGCACTGGTAGCAGGTCCAGTCGACGAGGTGTGTCTCGGCCGCGACGAGCTCGCCGAGGCCGACGCGCCCGGTGCCTGGGCCGTGCGCGACCACGATGCCGGCCATCTCGTGCCCGAAGATCATCGGGGGCACGACGTGCTCCTGGGCCCACGCATCCCAGCGCTCGATGTGGACGTCGGTGCCACAGACGCTGGCGGCCAGGACCTTGACCAGCACCTCGCCCGGGCCGGGTTGGGGCAGCGGCACCTCGCGAAGCTCAGCGCCCGGAGCTGCCGTGGCCTTGACGAGGGCGCGCATCGTGCGCGGCAAGGCCACCGGCTCGACCGCCTCCAACGCCGCGCGCTGGGTCATCGTCAGCCGCGCGGACCGGTCTGGGTCATGTGGCCGTCGCTCAGCGGAAGCACAGGCCGCGCTCTGGCGCGGCCGGCGGGTCGATCCATTGCTCGGCGAAGGCGATGCCCTGCGCGGCGACGGCCTCGTCGGCCAGCAGCTCGCGGTCCCACGACACGTACGCGAACCGCGTCGCCATGTCGTCGAATTGCGCGACGAGGACCTTGTTGGGCACACCGCATGAGATCGCGCCGTCGGTCGTAGGGGTGTCGTCGAAGACCGTCTTGAGCTCGGCGAGCTCGGCCGCGGAGGGACAGCTCTTGCCGTCGGCGCCACAGCTGTAGAGCGCGAGCACGAAGCCGTGCTCGAGGTTGTGGACCCACTGCTGTGGCTGGATCGGCTCCTCCGGTCCATAGAAGGCTCGCGGTGCGGGCGCTTCGCCGGCGATCGCCCAATGGTTGCCCGACGCCGGCGGACAGTAGGCGTAGTCGATGACCTGGTTCGTGTCCCGGACATGCGACCGGCCAAGGTCGTCGACGGGGAACCCGACGCGTTGGGTCGGGCCCGGCTCCGGCGTCGGTCGAGGCGTGGCGGTCGCGCCCGCCGCCAGGCTCGGCTGGGGGCTGTTCGGGTCAGGCGTCGCGGTCGACGTGGGGGACGCGGTGGCGGACGGAGCGGACTCGATCGGCCCTGGCGTCAGCATGCTGCCGCAGGCGTAGGTCTTCGAGGTCGACGACACGACGAAGACGGAGAGCAGGATGAGGACGCCCGCGACCGTGAAGGCCAACAGCAGGATGCCACCGAAGCGGTCCAGGAAGCCGCGCTGGGTCTGGGTCACCCGCCGGCTGCGACGCCCCGCCCGGGCCGTGCCCGACGGGCTCGTGGAGGTCGAGGACTGAGCGGCCTCGGTCGCGCGTCGATCGCGCTCGCGACGAGTCGGTTTTGCCACGGTGGTCGAGGGGCCCTCATGAAGCGGACCGGGCAGTCGCGGACCGCGGTGGTCTCGCGCGCCCGGATCGAGTGAGCTGGGACCCGCACAGGGTACCGCAGACGCCCGGCATGGCGCCCTGAGCAAGCCACCCGGGGCTCGCTGCGTCGGTCGCCTGCCGGAGCGACCAGGCCCTACGGCTCGGCGAACCAGCTCCGCGAGGCGGGCCTGCGCAACGCCCGGAAGAGGATCACAGCAACGACCAGGGCGAACAGTGCGCCGGGCAGCCCGGCGTAGACACCGAGCACGGCGATGAGCGGGATGGTCAAGCTGGCCAGGCCGAGTGAGAGCATGTAGGCGGCCTGCTTGCGCTGGATGACCAGGGTCATGGTGAAGATGAGGTAGGCCAGCAGGAGCATCCAGAGGATGCCGATGCCCGAGACGGGTGCCTCGACCGCCTGGTCGATGACCAGCGGCAGCGTGAGGCCGATGAAGGCCAGGACGATGAAGGCGTAGGCCATGAAGATGCGCACGCCGCCGGGCATGGCGCGAAAGGTCTGGAGCATCGTTCCGATGGTACCGCCGAGCCCGTCGGGCTCGCTCCGGTCAGGCCGCGGCCTCCTCCTGGATGGCCTGCGCGATGGCGGCCACGGCATCGGGGGCCAGCGCGCCACCCGCCTCGCGGCGCAGCTGCGCCAGCGCGTCGGTCGATGACAGGCGTGCCGAGCGCGGCTCGCCGGCGATCAGCGAGTGATACCGATCCACCGCGGCATACAGCCGAGCCCGCGGCGAGATCGACTCGCCCCGCAGCCCGTCGGGGTAGCCGCCGCCATCCCAGCGCTCGTGGTGATGACGGACGATGTCGGTCACTGCGTCGAGCTCTCGGTAGGGCTCGAGCAGGCTGGCGCCGATGACCGGATGCGAGGCGGTCATCGCGCCGCCGGTGGCCTCTGCGCCCGAGACCGCCGCCAAGCGCCCGATGTCGATGATCAGGGCGGCCGCGACCACGGCCTCGGTCGTCTCCTGGTCGAGGCCATAGGCAGGCCCGAAACGGCCGCAGAGGTCGGCGACCTCGGCGTTCTGACGGGCCAGCGCGGGCGCCTGCGGTCGGAGGAGCTCGTGCAGCGGCCGGACGAGCGAGACGATGTCGAGGACGACGTCGGGATCGCGCTCCCGGCGCTCGTGCGCCGCGCGTACGTCCTCCTCGAGGCGCGTGCGCATCTCCCTGACGTGGGTCGGCAGGTCGCCAGCCGCGACCGCCCGCCCCTTGCCGAAGTGCTTGGCCACGAAGAGCGCCGTGTCGGCGATCGAGACCAGGTCCCGGGCGTCCTTGGCGTCCTGCGGGAAGGCGGCCGTGCCGATGCTGGCGCCGACGCGCAGCTCGCTGTCGCCCGAGCGCGAGCGCAGCTCCGCGAAGCGACGCAGGACCTTGCGCGCCACCGCGCTGGCACCCGCCTCGTCGGTGCCGGGCAGGATGAGCGCGAATTCGTCGCCGCCGTAGCGGCAGACGAGGTCGCCCGTCCGCACGCTGCGCCGCAGGCCGTCGGCGATGCGGCGGAGCAGGCGATCGCCCGCCTGGTGGCCGAACTGGTTGTTATAGGAGCGGAAGTCGTCGAGATCGATCATCAGCACGGCCACCGGGCCGGCGTTGACGCGCTCGGTGAGCTCGTCCTGGAAGACGCCATGGTGGAGGAGGCCAGTCAACGGATCGTGCCGGGCGGCCTCACGCAGCTGGCCGTAGAGGATGGCGTTGTCGAGTGCGATGGCGGCATGGTTGGCATAGAGCTTGGCCAGGTCGAGCTCGCCTTGCTCGAAGTCCCGCCCGATGCGGTAGAGGTTGAGCGCGCCCATGACGCCGTTCGGGCCATGGAGCGGGGCGACGATGATCGACTCGTAGTCGTCGTCTGGCGTGCCCGGCACGTTCACGACCCGGGGATCGCGACCGGCGTCGTTGATGCACTCCGCTTCGCCGCGCTGGACGACCGAGCCGGTGATACCGGCTCCGAGCGGCAGCTTCGCCTTGAGGATCTCCTCGGCGAACTGGTCACGCGCCAGGACGGGCACCAGCAATCCCGCCGCCTGGTCCACCCGGTAGATCGTCAGCGTGTCGTAGGGCACGACCGTCTCGAGCGTCTCGGCGATGGCCTCGAAGGTGGCGTCGATCTCGCGCGTCTGGAGCAGGCGCTCGGTGACGCCCAGCAGGAGGCGCTCGCTCTCGAGCTGGTGCTCAAGTCGCAGGGATCGGCGCTCGAGCTCCTCGTGGCGGGCCGCGTTCTCGAGCGCGACCGCGGCCTGGGCGCCGAGGATCTGCATCAGCCGAAGGTCGTCCGGCTCGAAGGCGTCGCAGCCCAGACGCGAGAGCTCGATGACGCCCAGGACGCGCTCCTCGAAGACGAGCGGGATGACGATCATCGACTCATCGATGTCGTCGCTGCCGGCGATGTCCTGCATGCGTGGGTCGGCCAGCACGTCGGGCACGATCTCCGCCTGGCGCCCGAGGGCGATGGTGCCGCCGAGCCCTTCGCCGAGTCGCAGGACGACGAGCTCCGGCGTCTCATTGGCGTAGTACTCGACCCGCGACCGGAGCGCGATCGCGTCGAGCGTCTCGCCATCCGGCTGGAGCACGTAGAAGCGCAACCCGTCGTAGTCGATGACGTCGCCGATCTTCTCGGCCACGGTCTCGCCGACGCCGATGATGTCGCGCGAGTGGTTGAGCTGACGAGAGAGGGCCTCGATGCCCTCGAGGTGCTCACTCCAGCGGCGGCTGGTGGCCAGCAGGCGGGCATTCGTGAGCGCCGTCCCGGTCTGGCCCGCGATGGCCATCACGCGATCGACTTCGAGGCTCGAGAATCGGCGTGGGCGCAGGGACGCGACGACGAGCATGCCGGTCACGCCTTCCTCACCCGAGATGGGCACCAGGACGATCGAGCGAACGCCGAGCGTGGGCACGACCGCGGGGCCGACCTGGACCTCCGCGGGGAGGTCGTCGATGACCAGGGGCCGCCGCTCGACCAGGACCTGATCCAGTCGTCCGCCACCCTCGGCCGGCACAACGAGGTCGGCCGGCAAGGTCATCTCGCCGGCCGATGCCGTCGGCGTCAGGACTCGCCCGCCGTCCTGGTCCTGAAGGATGAAGAGGCTCACCAGGTCGGCGTCCATGACCGTGCGTAGCCGTTGGGTGACGAGCCGCGTGATGGCGGTCGTGTCGAGCAGTCCAGCGAGCTCAGCCGAGAGGTCGGCCAGGTCGGTCAGCTCACCGACCAGGTGGGCCGTGGCCGCTCCGTCACCCCGGACGCCGCCAGCGGCCGGCCTGCCGGCAGGGACGGCTTGAGCATGTGCCGCAGCTTCACCGCCAGCCCGGTTGGTGGCCGTCGCGAGATGGTCGTCGAGGATGGTGCGCTTGAAGCGCCACGTCCGGCCGACCTTGGAGGCGGGTACCTGACCGCGCTGGGCAAGCCGATACAGGGTCCGAACCGGGACGGCCAGGTAGGCCGCGGCATCCTCGATGCCGATCCAGTCGTCATGCCCACCCCCCGTGGCGGTCCTCTTCATCCCTTGGTTTCCCCTGGATTGCGCGTTGTTACCACTTGTTGCGCAGTCTGCAGAGGGCGCTGTCGAGCGTCGATAGGACCATCGTCCCCGGTCTCGACACCGATCGGCGAACGCTCCTCAGCAGCGATCGTCTCGTTGCCAGCGGCGACGGGCGCACAGCCTTCCGGGCGCCGGCGGGATGACGCCGATGCCTCGCTATACTCCGGCGGCCGTGGACCTCCCGCTCACTCCAGCCGAGCCTGCGCTGACCAGCGCCCTGGCCGCCGTGTTCGACATCGAGGGCAAGGTCGGGCGTGCCCTCGAGGCCCTGGGGCCGGTCGCCGACCGAGATGTCGTGCTCCTCGATGGCGACGGCGGACGCCGGCAGGCGGAGCTGGAGGCCATGGGCGCCAGCGTCCGGGCGCTCGATGACCTCGACCCCGGACAACTTGAGGGGGCGTCGGCCGACGTCGTCATCGGCTGCTGGACCGGCCTCGGACTGGGTCCGGCCGCAGAGGCCGGAACGCTGGCCGGCCTGGAGCGTGTCCTGCGGCCGGACGGTCGGCTGCTGCTGGTCGAGGATTACGGCCGCGACGACATCCGGCCGCTGATCGCCGACCCTGATCGCGACGCGCGGCTGACTGTCGCCTCCGATCGGCGAGGACCGATGCTGACCCACGGCTTCAGGACACGGACGCTCCATTGCTACTGGACCTTTCCCAGTCTCGACGCCGCGGGACCGCTCCTCGAGGCGCTCTTTCCCGACACCGGCCCGATGGTCGCCGCTGCGATGCGCCGACCGCGGCTCGAGCACAAGGTGGCCGTCTTCCAGCGAACGCGCAGCGCGTGACACAGCCGCCGCCTCGCTCGGAGCCGCCTCGCTCAGAGCCGCCTCGCCCCGCACCGCCACTGCTGCGCCAAGCCCAGCGGCGCCGCCTGCTGACGCCCTTCCGAGCGGTCATGACCATCGCCCTGCTCGGCTCGACGATCCTGATCGTCGTCGGACTCGTCAATCGCACGGCCGGACAGATACCGATCCTGGCCGCGGGCCTGGCGGTCCTCGGCCTGACCTTCGGAGCTATCTCCATCGCGTGCGTGGCGAACATCGTGCGAGCCGGTCGAGACGGCCGCGCAGCGCGAGCGTTCTGGGCCGCGATGGCGGGCGGTGTGGCGGTCGTCATCGCGGCCGGGTGCCTGGCCGCGGCCGTCGTGCTGGCGCTCGTCTGGGGCTCGGCCTCGGGCTCCTGACGGGCGTATCCGATGCCACCCGAGCGTCGATCTCGGGCTCGTGAGGGCCGGACTGGCCGTCGCCCGAGCGACGGACCTCGCCGGGCAGGCGGGGAGGCTTCGGTATACTCGGCCGGTCGTCGCGCCCCCATCGTCTAGAGGCCTAGGACGCCACCCTTTCAAGGTGGAGATCACCGGTTCGAATCCGGTTGGGGGTACCAGGCTCACGACGGGCGCCGGCGCCGGCGATCGACCCTCGCGAGCCTCCGCGGGCGGGCAAGCCTGGGGCGCGCTGGCGCGACGCCTGGATGCTACGATCGGGCGGATGGCGAAGACCTTCCGCGGCAACACGATCCTGGGCATCCGGATCCCGACCGTCTTCAGCGACACCGACGCCATCGCCTGCGCCGGCTGCGGCCGACCTATCGAGGTCACGCCCTTCCGCGTGTCGATCATGGACGCCATCGCGGGCGAGTCCCCGCCGAGCTGGGCGTCCACCGTGACCCTCAATCCCGGCCCTCATCAGTTCCATGCCGATCCGTCGTGCTTCTGGGCCTGGGCCGCTGAGCGTGACTATCTCGCCTGCCGACTGGCACGCGTGCGCGAGCTGATGCGGCCGGTCCCACTGCCCGGCGACACGATCCGCTGGGGCATCTGCGACGGCGAGCACCGCGAGGCGCACCAGTTCGTCCCGGCCTGAGGCGAGCGCGTCGATGCAAGCAGAGGTCTTCCTGCCGGCCGCGACCGCCATCATGGCTCTCGTCTTCTCCGTCGCCCTGCTCGACCAATGGCGCGAGCGACGTCACCCGTTCCAACTCATCTGGGCCGCGGGCATGCTCTTCTACGGCATCGCGGCCGGTTGTGAGGCGCTCGGTGTGGCCAACGGCTGGGACGCGACGCTCTATCGCACGTGGTACCTGACCGGCGCCGTCTGGACGGCGGGTTGGCTGGGCCTGGGGACCGCATTCCTGCTGGGACGCACCCGATTCGGGTACAGCTTCGCCTTCTCGCTCCTGTTGGCCGGCCTGTTCACCTTCCTCACCCAGCGTCGCTACGACTACCCGGGGGCGGGCGACTCGGCCATCGTCTACTTCATCGCGGCCGGCATCCTGGCCCTGGCGGTCGGGGTCGAGACCTACTTCCAGAACGAGCGCTGGCCGCGCATCGCCGCGTTGGCCGTCATCGGCGCGACCGTCCTGAGCATCGTGCTCATGATCGGGTTGACGCTGCCGCCGCCGGGCTACGCGCTCGACCCGACCACTCAGATGCCAGTCGCCGTCCTCTTCCCGGGCAGCCTTCGCCTGCTGACGCCGTTCATGAACATCACGGGTGGGCTGGCGCTCATCCTCGGTGCCATCTTTTCGACCTACGTCTTCATGCCCAAACGACGGGTCCTGGCCTACTCGCTCGACCCGAACCAGAAGTTCGACGAGTTCCTCTTCAACATGGCCATCTCGGTGGTCGCCATCCCGGTCAACTTCGTGGCCTCGCTGCCCGGCACGTGGTGGGCCATCCGCACGCGCCACATCAACAGCCGCGTGCCGGCCACCATCCTGATCGCCATCGGCGCCTTCATCCCGACCATCACCGACAGCCTCAATCGCCTCGGTTCGACTGAGTTCTTCCAGCTCGGCAAGTTCCTGGGCTTGATCTTCCTGTTCGCCGGCTTCCTCGTTTCGGTCGAGGTCTTCCGCGAGATCCGCGTGCCGTTCACGCACATCATCCTGCGCCCGCGACGATCGGAGCCGATGCCGCTGGCCGACGGTGGCGATGGCCGATGAAGGTGCGGTGACCGCGCGGACATCGCCACGCGTGGGGACCGACACCGATCGGTCGGCCGTGCTGGGCTCGCTGCTGGTCGTCGGCGCGGCGCTCTGCTTCGCGACCCTCGGGCCGCTCTCCCGGCTGGCCTACGGGGAGGGCATGACGCCACTCACGTTCGTGGCCTGGCGCGCGGCGATCGGGGCCGTCGTGCTGGCGGCGTTCCTCCTGCTCATGGCCCGCCGAGGACGTCCGATCGTGGCCTGGCGGAGCGTTCCGCGACGACAGTGGGTCGTGGTCGTCCTGGCCGGCAGCGCGAGCGCCTTCATGAACCTGGCCATCTTCGTGGCCTTCGAGCGCATCAGCATCGCGCTGGCCATGCTCGGGTTCTACACCTATCCCGCGATCGTGGCCGTCGTCGTCGTGGTGACCGGACGCGAGCGCCTCGATGGTGGCCGGATCGCCGCCCTTCTCCTGGCGCTGGTCGGCATGGCGCTCGTCGTACTCGGCCAGGTGACGCCCGACGGCGCGCAGGGGGCCGACGTGCTGGGCGTCATCCTGGTGCTCGCGGCGGCCTGCCTCAACGTGGTCTACCTCTTCGCCGCACGCGACGGCTACCTTGCCTTGCCGGCGCGCGAGGCCGCGCTGGCCGTGCTGATCGTGGCAGAGGCCTGGTATCTCGCGTTGGCCCTCGTCGTCGGGCAGACGAGCGTCCTTGCCCAGCCCCTCGCCGACCCCGCCTTGCTGCTCCTGCTGCTCGTGGCGGGCATCGTCGGCGCTGCCTTGGCCATCGTGCTGTTCACGGCCGGTCTGCGCCTGGTGGGCGGGGTAAGGACCTCCATCCTGATGCTCCTGGAGCCGGTCGCGGCATCGGTGCTGGCGCTGTTCGTGCTCGGAGAGGCCCTGAGTTGGGTCCAGGTCATCGGCGGTGCCCTCGTCCTTGGCGGGGCCATCCTCGTCGAGCGCCGCCGGTCGGTCGGGTCGGGACAGGCACTCGGGCCGGTCGTGGCGCCGATGGGCGACTGACCGGCCGCGACCCCTGGCCGTCGCGACTGACCGCCGCCCCGTTCCTGGCAGCCCTTAGGGAGGCCGACGGTATACTGCGGCCGGCCGGGCCGCCCTCATGGGCACGCCGTCCCGACCCGATCAGCTCGCTCGACACGAGGTCCGATGCGCGTCCGCAAAGCCGTCTTCCCGGCCGCCGGCTGGGGCACCCGCTTCCTACCGGCGACCAAGGCGCAGCCGAAGGAGATGCTGCCGCTCGTCGACAAGCCGGTCATCCAGTACGCGGTCGAGGAGGCCGTGGCCGCCGGCATCGAGCAGGTCATCATCGTGACCAGCAGTCAGAAGCGGGCCATCGAGGATCACTTCGACACGTCCTACGAGCTCGAGCATCTGCTTGAGGCCCGCGGCGAGATCGAGATGCTCCGCCGCGTGCGCCACATCAGCGACCTGGCCCAGGTCAGCTACGTGCGCCAGAAGGAGCAGCTCGGCCTCGGACACGCGGTGCTCGTAGCCCGCGAGCTCGTCGGCCACGAGCCCTTCGCGGTCATCCTCTCCGACGACGTCGTCGTTGCCGAGCGACCGGTCATCGGCCAGCTCATCCACGCCTACCTCGAGACCCACGCCTCGACGGTCGCCGTGATGCGCGTGCCCCATGAGGAGACCGGGCGGTATGGCGTCATCGATCCCGATCCGGACGGCGACAACCACGGCGACTCACACCTGCATCAGCTTCGCGGCCTGGTCGAGAAGCCGTCGCCCGACGTCGCACCAAGCGACCTCGCGGTCATCGGCCGCTACGTGCTGACGCCGAAGATCTTCGAGAAGCTCGAGCAGACGCCGCGCGGCGCCGGTGGCGAGATCCAGCTGACCGACGCGATCCAGGCGCTGATGCAGGAGCAGACGGTCTACGGCTATGCCTTCGAGGGCGTGCGCTACGATGCGGGCACGACGATGGGCTGGCTGCAGGCATCGGTCGAGCTCGCACTCGAGCGACCCGAGATCGGCCCCGAGTTCCGGCGCTACCTCGCCGGCCTCGACCTGCACTGAGCCACGAGGGGAACACGTGCCGCAGATCGGACAGATGCTCGGGGACCGGTACCGGCTGACGGAGCTGCTGGGCGAGGGTGGCATGGCCACCATCTACCTCGGCCGCGATCTCAAGCTCGATCGGGACGTGGCCGTCAAGCTCCTGCGCCCCGAGTACGGCCGTGACGAGGCGTTCGTGGCCCGCTTCCGACAGGAGGCGTACTCGGCGGCCTCGCTCTCCCATCCCAACGTCGTCCAGGTCTACGACTACGGCACGGACGACGCGGGCCCCTACATCATCATGGAGTACGTCGATGGCCAGGACCTCGGGGAGATCCTGCGCGATCGTGGTTTCGTGCCCTCGGCCGCCGCGGCACGCATCGCCATGCAGGTCGCCGATGGCCTGGCTGCGGCCCACGCCATGGGTATCGTCCACCGCGACGTCAAGCCATCGAACATCCTGGTCAGCGTCGCCGGTCAGGTCAAGGTCGCCGACTTCGGCATCGCGCGGGCCCTTTCCGAGGCCCAGCTGACCCTGCCCGGCCAGACGCTCGGTAGCGTGCGATACCTGAGCCCAGAGCAGGCCCGTGGCGAGAACGTGACGCCGGCCACCGACATCTACGCGCTCGGCCTGGTCCTCTCGGAGATGCTCACCGGCCGACCGGTCTGGGGCGGTGACACGGCCGGTGCCGTGGCCATGGCCCGGCTGACCGAGGATCCGCCCGCGCCATCGTCCATCCGGCCCGATGTCAACCCCGCGCTCGATGGCATCGTCCGTCGCGCGCTGGCACGCGACCCTGGGCAGCGTTTCGGGTCCGCCGGGGCCTTCTCCGACGCCCTCGGCCGCTTCCTGTCGGGCCTCCATGCCGGCGTTACATCCCAGGCCGGTGTCGCCGGGGCGGCTGTGGTGGCCGGAGCCGCGATGGCTCGGCCGCCCGAGCCGACCGTCGTCAGCCCGCCGCCGCCGGCCGTCGGGGTCACCTCGGGCCCTCCCCCGGCTGGACCCTACGACGACGACCTCGATGGCGACGACGATCAGAGCCGCTGGGCCTGGATCGCCGCCATCCTCGGCATCGGCGTCCTCATCGCCGCCGGCGTGCTGGTCTTCTTCCTGCTCGGCGGCCTCGGTGGTGGCAGAGGCGAGGAAAGCCCGTCGCCATCCGCCTCGGCCGACCTGGTCGTCGTGCCCAACGTCATCGACCTGCCCGTGACGGAGGCCAAGACGGCCATCGATGGCGTCGGGCTGGTGATGGTCATCTCGCCGGACGCCGTGACCGATGCCGAGAAGGCCCCCGGCACGGTCGTCGAGCAGGACCCGGCGGCCGACGCCGAGCTGCCCCCCGGCGGCCAGGTCACGGTCACCGTCGTGACCGGACCGGGCGACGTTCCCGTACCCGTCCTCGTCGGGCAGACGGAAGCCGCCGCCATCGCCCTCCTGGTCCAGGACGGCCTGACCCCGGGCGAGGTGACCGAGGCCTTCAGCGACAAGGTCCCCGATGGCCAGGTCATCTCGCAGTCGCCTCAGGCTGGCATCATCGTGGCCGCCGGCACGGCCGTCGACTTCGTCATCTCGACGGGCCCTGAACCGACCGCGGAGCCGACCGCTCCGCCGACGTCGACCCCAACGCCGCCGCCGACGTCGACGCCGGTCGCGGATCTGACCGTCGGCGACTATCGCTGCCTCGCCTACTCCGATGCGCAGACGCAGATCGGTGCCGACGGCTTCACGGTCGGCGTCGTCACCGCGCCACCCGGCTTCGACACCAGCTGGCCGGTCGGCAGCCAGGACCCGGCTCCGGGCAGCAAGGAGAAGCCGGGCTCGCGGATCGACGTCGTCGTCTATGAACCGTCCAGCCTGCCGACCTGCCCGCCGTAGGGATCGCTCGACCGGGTGGGTCTGCCTCTCGCCTTTCCGCGGTTGCCGACCGTTTGGAACGGGTGTGCGACCGACGGCGGTTGACGGCGCGCGCTGACAAACGTGCGATTCGTTGCGCACGCCGTGAGAACCGCAGCTACACTCCGCGCCATGGCGAACTGGCGTTGTCCGCACTGCGGCACGCCCCAGCCGGAGGCATCCCGGTGCTGGGTCTGTTCGCGGTCCTCGACGAGCTGCTCGACCTGCGCCCACTTCCGTCGCGGCGTGGCCGGTCCGCTGGGCATCTGCGGGGCGGACCCGCGCCTGGGGCCGATCCGCGCCGACGAGGTCCGGCCATGCTGGGAGGAACGGCGCCCGCTGGTGGCGGCCGGCGATGTCGATCGGTCGGGGCTCTTCGAGGTCGCGCCGCGCCGCGGCTAGCGACGCCGGTGGCCGACCAGCCGAACCGTCGGCGCTAGTAGATCTCGAAGGCGCTCGAACCCGACACCGTGCGCCCGTCGACGAGCGTCACGGCGATGGTCGCCAGGCCGGCGCCCTTGACGGTCCCCGCCTTGGGCAACGTCACCCGCCAGGTCGCGATGCCGCTGGCGTTCGTCTCGGCGGTGTAGGTCGACGTCGGCTGCCCAGGCGGCGAGAAGCTGAAGATCACCGTGGCGCCCGGCACCCGCTTGCCGCCGACGTCAGCGACCGTCGCTCGCAAGACGAACGGCTCGGGCAGGCGCGACGCCTTCAGGCGACTCGGGCTGACGGCGACCCGGGCCGTCAGCTTGCCGCTGCCGCGCAGGACGGAGACCGACTTCGTGGTCTCGTTGCCGGCCTGGTCGGTCGCCGTCACGGTCAGCGTGTTGGTGCCGTCGGCGATGCCGATCTTGATCTTGAACGCGCCGCTGTCGCGGGCGTCTTCGCTGGCCGAGCCGCCCGTGTTGCCGTTGCGGATGGAGACGTTGGCGCCCGGTTGGGTGGTGCCCTCGACAGTCACGATCTGGACCGATGCCTTGACGCGGGACTTGTCGGCGGGAGCGCTGATGGCCAGGCCCGGATCCTCGGTGTCAAGAGTGATGACGATGGGCACGGAGCGGGGACCCTCGCCGTCCGGGCCGACGATGGCCGCGGTGATCTCGTTCTCCCCCTCCGCCAACGGGATGGCGGTGACCAGGAAGTCGGCGGTCGGCGGCACGGGGACCTCGTCGACCTCCTCGGCGCCGACGAAGACGCGCAGCGTCAGCTCCTCCGAACCCGCGACGCCGCTGGGCAGCAGCCCGCGCAGATCCCAGGCCTCGGTGCTCGTGAACGGGTTGTCGGGTGCCTCCAGCCGCGGAGCAGCGTCGGGTGCCACGGCCCCCGTCGACGCCCGTGGCGTCGGTGATCCGGTCAGCCCGCCCAGCAGCCCGCCGATCGAACCGCCGAGCCCGGCTACCGCGGCGCTGATGGCGCCGGTCGCGACCAGCGCGAACGCGCCCGCCAGGGCGATGACGGCGACGAGCAGGATGGCTCGCGCGGCGCCAGGCAGTGCGCCGGCCGTCTCCACCGACCGGTGGCGCGTCAACCGCTCGGCGCTCGGCGGCGCATAGCGTCCCTGGATCGGTGACCGTCGGGCGACCGGCGGTTGCGGACGGCGTGTCGAGGCGGCGCGTTGGTCCACGCGACGCGGACGCTTGCTGGCGGTCATGCGCCGGTCATTCTCGCACGCCGGCTCCGTTACGACCCTCCGGTGTACCCTGTGGCCGTCCGGCCCTGTCCGGAGTCATCGAGGGAGGTTGGATGGAGTCATCGGCCCGTCGGCCAGCATCGTCGGCCGGCGGTGAGATGGGTCGACGCCGCCCGCCGCCGCCGCCGCCCGGCCCGATCGCGCGAGCCACGCCGACGGCGCTCGGACTCCTCCCCACGCGGACCGTGGCCGGCCTGCCGACCGTCCAACGCAATGGCTTCGGCCTGCCGAACCTGCGGCGCAACGTCTGTCCGCATTTCTACATGTCGGGCCTGCGCGGGGCGATCCCCATCCAGGCTCCACATCTGCTCAAAGCGCTGATGCGCCAGGACTCGACCGTCAGCCGCTGCCAGCTGCGCGGTGGCGTCCATCTCGAGCAGGGCTACGTGGCCGACATCTGTCTCTCGCCGCGATTCAACCAGTGCGTCTTCTATGAGGACGACCTGACGCGCCGCTGACGGCGTGACGACGGTCATGGCTGCCCGGGAGCTCGGCGTCACCGAGGTCGTGGCCGCGCTCCAGGATCGGGGCCGGTTCGGCGTCCGACTCGGTCTCGGTCGCACGCGATCCCTGCTCCGGGCGCTCGGATCGCCCGAGGCTGGCATCCGCGGCGTCCTCGTCGGTGGAACCAACGGCAAAGGCAGCGTCCAGGCCATGGTCGGCTCCGTGCTGACGGAGGGCGGCCTGCGGGTGGGACAGACGCCGAAGCCGCACCTGGTCGACTATCGCGAGCGGATCGTCATCGGTGGTCGCCCCTTGGCCACCGAGGACTTCGGCGGCGTGCTGCGCGCCGCCCTGTCGGCCAGCGATGAGGTGGCGCGCCGGCGGGGGCCGCCGACCGAGTTCGAGGTCCTCACCGCGGCCGCGTTCCTGGCCTTCGCCAGAGCGGCCGTCGACGTGGCTGTGGTCGAGGTCGGTCTCGGCGGCCGCCTCGATGCGACCAATGCCTGGGACGGCGGGGTAGCGGCGGTGACCAACGTGGCCTTCGACCACATGGAGCACCTCGGTACCAGCCTGGCGGCCATCGGCCGCGAGAAGGCGGCCATCATCAAGCGTGGCGACCTGGCGGTCACGGGCGCCAGCGGGGATGGGCTGGCGGCCATCCGGCGTCGGGCGGCACGCGTCCACGCACCGCTCGCCGAGGTGACGCCGCCGACCGTCCTGGGCATGGACCGCCGAGGCTTGCAGCTCCGCTTCGACGGCCTGGGCGAGGTGCGACTGGGTCTGCTCGGCCGCCACCAGGCGAGCAACGCGGCGGTCGCGGTCGGCATCCTCGACGCCCTGCGCCAGGCGGGCATCGTCGATGTCTCGGCGGCGAAGACGCTCGACGGCCTCGCCGCCGCGCGCTGGCCGGGGCGCCTCGAGCTCCTCAGCCTGGCAGCCGATGGGCGGGCGCGGCCTGCCCCGGCGGAGACGTTCGCGGTCGAGACCCCGGACGTGCTCCTGGATGGGGCCCACAACCCGGCCGGCGTGGCGGCCTTCCTCCAGGCGCTCGGCGAGCTTCGTCCCAGCCTGTCGCCGGGCCGGGCGACGCTCGTCCTGGGCCTGATGGCCGACAAGGACGTGGCCGGCATGGTCGGAGCACTCGCCTCGGCCGGCGCCCTGCGTGGCGCGCGTATCATCACCACGCAGGTCGACGCTCCCCGCGCCTTGCCGGCCGCCGACCTGGCGGCTGCCTGGCGTTCGGCGCATGCAGGCGCAGATCAGGATGTCGTGGCCAGCGAGACAGTCGACGCGGCCCTCGAGATGGCCATCCACTCCGTGCGGTCGGATGGCGGCCCGCTCCTGGTACTGGGCTCGCTCTACCTCGTCGGAGCGATCCGCGGCAGGCTGGTCGAGGCGGACGATGCGTCCTGAGCAGAGGTCGGTCATGCTGCACGGCTCGGGCGCTGAGAGATCAGGCTAGGAGGTACGACCAGCCCAACGATGGCCGACACGACGCCGTTCGTGACGTTGCCCGACGCGGCGACGTCGGGACTTGCCCCGACCCCGCCGATGCCCGTCGTCATCGGCGGCACGACCTTCGACTGGGGCGCGCGGACCTACCTGATGGGCATCGTCAACGCGACACCCGACTCGTTCAGTGGCGACGGCCTCGCGGTCGGCGGTGCGGATCGTGGCGGGTCCACGTCGTCGCTGGTCGCCGCCATCGTGCGC
Organism: uncultured Chloroflexia bacterium; assembly: GCA_963833535.1. Lineage (GTDB taxonomy): Bacteria > Chloroflexota > Limnocylindria > Limnocylindrales > CSP1-4 > CSP1-4. The sequence continues at coordinate 132,739 of CAWHYC010000004.1, forward strand.
CAGGCGCTCGAGATGGCCGATCTGGGCGCCGACCTGATCGACATCGGTGGCGAATCGACGCGTCCCGGCCATCAGCCCGTCGATGAGGCTGAGGAACGACGTCGCGTGATCGATGGAGTGGCAGCCATCCACGCCGCCAGGCCGGACGTGCCCATCAGCGTGGACACGCGTCGGGCGACGATCGCCGCCGCGGCCCTGGCTTCCGGCGCGGCGATGGTCAACGATGTCGCCGCCGTGACCGACTCGTCCGACGCCATCTTCCGCGTCGCCGCGGAGCACGCCGTGCCGGTCGTCCTGATGCACGACCGCGCCGATGCCCGCTACAGGAACGTGGTGGCCGAGGTCATCGCCGACCTGCAGCGGGCGCTCGAGCGGGCCGTGGCGGCCGGGGTCGCCTGGGAGCGGTGCCTGGTCGATCCGGGCATCGGCTTCGGCAAGACCGCTGACCAGAACCTCGCGCTCCTTCACGAGCTGGCGGCGCTGCGCGTCATCGGGCGACCGGTCATGCTTGGCACCAGCCGCAAATCGACCATCGGCCGCGTCCTCGACCTGCCCGCTGACGAGCGGCTGGAAGGGACGCTGGCCACGACCGCCCTTGGGGTCGCGGCGGGCGTCGACATCGTGCGCGTCCACGACATCCGCGCCAACCTGCGCGTGGCGCGGATGGCCGACGCCATCGTCCGCAGGCCTGCCGCCGTCACGGAGACCAACCCGCGATGACCGACCGCATCGTGCTCAGCCGGATGCGCTTCGACGGGCGTCACGGCGTCTCCGACGAGGAGCGGGCCGAGCCCCAGCCCTTCGAGGTCGACGTCGAGCTGTATCTCGACCTCCAGCCGGCCGGCATCGACGACGATCTCCAGAAGACCGTCGACTACAGCCAGGTCTTCGAGCTCTGCCGCGACCTGGTGGAAGCCACCAACTTCCGGCTGCTGGAAACGATCGCCGAGGGCATCGCCCACGAGATCCTCGTCGCGCATCCGGTGACCGAGGTCGTCGTCCGCGTCCGCAAGCTGCAGGTCCCGGTCAGCGGCGCCCTCGACCACGCCGAGGTCGAGATCCGCCGCACCCGATCGACGGCCCGCCGACGTCGGCGGCGCACGCCTCGTTCTGCCTGACCTCGAGGCGCCGTGTCGCGAACGGCGCCTCGAGGATCCCCAGTCGGGGAACGCGTCCCGGCGCCAGGGGAGGACACCGGGTCGCGTCGTGCCTCGGCGGATGGGAAGGCCCGCGTCGGCCCTTGATTCGGCCGGGGCGCTGCCCGGCGGCTGCTACTCGAGGTCGCCCGGTCGTGTCCCCAGCGTGACCTTCAGGTCGAGCGTGGCACCGTGACGCAGGACGGTCAGCGTGACCTGATCGCCCGGCCGATAGCGCACCAGGACGTCCTCGAGCGAGTGGCCGACGTCGATCCGCTGGCCATCGATGGCGGTGATGATGTCGTCGTCCTGCAGCCCTGCCGTGGCAGCGGGCCCGCCGGCGCGGACGCCGGGGCCGCCGCTGTCGCCGGCCACCCAGGCTCCGTAGTCGATGGGCAGGTTCGCCTGGCGCTTGAGCTGCGGGGTGACGGCCTGATAGCTGATGCCGATGTAGGGGCGCGAGAGCGGCTCACCGGCGATCGCCTGCTTGAGGAGTGGCTTGGCGATCTCGATGGGGATGGCGAAGCCGATGCCCTGCGCACTGCCGGCGACGGCTGTGTTGACGCCGATGACCTGGCCCAGCGAGTCGACCAGCGCCCCACCGGAGTTGCCGGGGTTGATGGCGGCGTCGGTCTGGATGAGATTGCGGAGCCGCCGCGGCTGGCCGGTCGCCTCGTCGTTGACCGTGATCGATCGGCCGGTGGCGCTCACGACGCCTGTCGTGACGCTGTTCTCGAAGTCGCCCAAGGGGCTGCCGATGGCGATAGCCAGCTGGCCGATCTGCAGCGTGGTCGAGTCGCCGAGCGGCGCGACCGGCAGATCCGCACCCTCGATCTTGACGATGGCCAGGTCGGTCAACGTGTCGATGCCGTAGGTGGTGCCCTGGAACTCGCGACCGTCCTTGAGCTTGACGGTCACGGTGTCCGAACCCGCGATGACGTGGCGGTTGGTCAGGATCCAGCCCGCAGCGTCATAGATGATGCCCGACCCGATGCCGGTCGTCGGCAGCGAGAACGGGTCGCTGGTGCTGGGTGCCGTGCCGGAGTCGCTGGTCGCGGTGCTGTGGCTGGTGATGGTCACGACCGCGGGGCTGACCGCCGCCGCGGATCGGATGACGGCCGACTCCTCGTTCAGCTGAACGGTCGTCTGACCGACCGGTTGTCCGTTGACGATGGTCGGCGTCGAGGCTGGCGCGAAGATGCCGGCGGCCTGCAGCACGAGCAGCTGGCCGGCCGAGGTGATGACCGCCGCGATGAGCGCGACGGCCAGCAGGGGACCGACGGCCGGCCCGCGACGACCACGGTTGGTGGCTGACGAGGCATCGGCTGCGGGCGTCGCAACGGGCTCTATCCAGTGGCTTGGCGTGGAGGCTTCTGGCGGTGGCGCGGCCCACTGCGGGCGGCTCGGCTCGGCAGGCGGGCTGAAGGACGGGGTGATGGTCTCGGGAGCGCCGGACGACGGCTTGTCGCCCGCGTCGTTGCTGGCGGGGTGCTGGGGTTCGGTCATGGGATCGGTGACTCCGTCGATGGTGCGGGTCGTCCCACGACGGCCCGGGAGCCAGAGCATGCTCGCCCTCGGTTCAGGCCTGGCCTCCGGTCGGTGAAGATACCGTCACCTCGCGTGGCAGGTGGACGGAGACGCGGGTGCCCTGCCCCAGCGTCGACTCGATGGACACCGTGCCACCGTGCATCTCGACCACCGAGCGCACGATGGAGAGCCCCAGTCCCGAGCCGGTGCCGCGCTGCTCGTTGGCCAGTGTGCCCCGATAGAAGCGCTCGAAGATGTGCGGCAGCTCGGCGGCATCGATGCCCACGCCGGTGTCGGCGACGACCAGCTCGGCCCCATCCGGGACCGATTGGAGGCCGACCGTCACCCGCCCGCCGGCGGGTGTGAACTTGAGGGCGTTGCCGATGAGGTTGGTGAGCACTTGCCCGATGCGCTGCGGATCGTGTCGCTGGCGGACGGGTGCGGCGGGCAGGTCGGCGACCAGCTCGACCCCCTTGCGTCGAGCGGCGGGCTCCGCCTGGGCCAGCGAGCTCTCGATGACCGCCCGCAAGTCGTCCGGCCGGAGGTCGAGCGCCACGAGGCCCGAGTCGAGCTTGGACAGCTCGAGCAGGTTCGTCGCCAGCCAGTCGAGGCGCTCGATCTGCTGCCGGCTGGAACCCAGGAACTCGTCGCGGGTGCGGCGGTCCTCGGCGGCACCTTCCTGGAGCAGCTCGTTGAAGGTCAGCAGTGCGGCGATGGGCGTGCGCAGCTCGTGGCTCACGTCGGCCAGGAAGTCGCGGCTGCGGTCCCGGTCGCGCCGGATGAAGGAGACCGACTCCTCGAGTCGCTCAGCCATGAGGTTGAAAGCGTGGGCCAGCTCGGCGACCTCGGGCGCGCTGTCGTCGCGCTCCTCGACACGCGACGTGAAGTCGCCTTCCGCGAGCGAGCGCGATGCTCGGGTCAGACGCCGGATGGGCACCGTCAGACGGTCGGCGATGATCGCCGAGACGATGACCGCCACCAGCAGCGCGGCGCTGGCGGCGATGATCAGGACGCCGACCAGGTTGCCCAGCGTCTGTAGTCGATAGGTGTAGGGCTGCGACAGGCGCAGGGTGAACAGGCGCTGCGGAGCGGTGCCGTCGAATTGCGAGTACCAGGGGTCGCTGACGGGGAAGGTCGAGGTGCTGGCGATGATCGCGTCGCGAGCCTGACCGGGCTCTGGCTGGACGCCCGTGACCGGCACGTCGAAGCTGCCCGCCGTCGGCAGGGGCTGAGCCGGCGATGGGGAGATCGTCAGCAGGACGTCAGCCTGGGCAACGAACTCGGTCAGCTGGTTGAGAAAGCCGTCCGGGTCATCAGGTGCGCCAAATGCCGCGATGGTCCAGGTCGAGACGGTCGCCGGATCGGTCGGCGCCAGGACCGGCCGCGGCTCCGCGCCGGCCAGGTCGAGCTGCTCGCGCAGCTGGATCTGGATGAGGACCCGCATCGTCTGCGCCCGCGAGGCCAGGCTCTTCTCCTCCTGCTGCACGAAGTAGTCGTCCAGCAGGCGGGGCAGGGAGATCAACACCAGGCTCAAGGCGATGGCTACCACGGCCGCGAAGGCGAGGGTCAGCCGCGCCCGAAGGCTACGGGGGAACAGGCGCCGCACGCGACCCGGACGCCTCAGCGCTCGGCGAAGGCGTAGCCGACGCCGCGGACCGTCAGGATGAAGACCGGATCGCTCTGGTCGTCTTCAAGTTTTTCGCGCAGATGGCTGATGTGCACGTTGATGGTCTTCTCGTCCTGGTCGAGCGCGTCGTAGTCGCGGATGAGCTCGAGCAGCTCGCTGCGCGTGTAGACCCGCCCGGGCCGCGAGGCGAGGTGGCGGAGCAGGTCGAACTCGGTGGCCGTCAGCGCGATGCGTCGGTCACCGCGCTGGACGCGCCGGCGCTCGAGGTCGATGACCAGGTCACGATGGCGGATCATCCGCCCGCCGCCGGCATCGGAGAGATCGCCATACGCCCGCCGCAGGAGGGCCTTGATGCGGCTCATCAGCTCACGCAGGGCGAACGGCTTGGTCAGGTAATCGTCGGCGCCGAGCTCCAGGCCGATGACTTTGTCGACCTCGTCGTCGCGAGCGGTCAGGAAGAGGACCGGCGCCTTGGAGCCGGCCGCACGCATCCGCCGCAGGACCTCGAAGCCGTCCATGCCCGGCAGCCGGACGTCGAGGATGACGAGGTCCGGCGCCTTCTGCGTGGCGAACTCGAGGCCCTCCTCGCCGCTCCGGGCGAGAGTCACGTCGTAGCCCTCCTGCTGGAGGGCGTACTGGACGCCACGGGCGACCGCGTGCTCGTCTTCGACGATCAGGATGGTGGCAGTCATGGTCGCGGCGCATGGTACATCGGGGGCCATCTGCTACCATTCCGCCCCCATCCATCACCGACCCGCCGCGCGTCAGACGTCCGCGCCGCGCCCGCCCGTGAGGTCTCGATCACCGTGAGCACCCGACCCGAACTCGTCGCGCAGCGTCGCGTCATCCTCGGCAAGAAGGTCGCCGATCTGCGTCGCGACGGCATCCTGCCGGCCGTCGTGTACGGTCGTGGCGGCGATTCCGAGTCGATCCAGGTCGATGCTCGCGCATTCGACGATCTGCGCCGGCATCATGGTCGGAACACCCTGCTCGACCTCAAGATCGAGGGCGGCAAGGCACGCCCGGTGCTCGTCCACCAGATCGCCGAGCACCCCGTCAAGCGCAAGGCCGTGCACATCGACTTCTACCTCGTGACGATGACCGAGGAGATGACCGTCGACGTGCGCGTCGTTGCCATCGGCGAGTCGTTCGCGGTCGAGAAGCTCGGCGCCACGCTGCTGCATCAGCTCGATAGCATCAAGGTCCGTGCCCTGCCGGCCGACCTACCGCAGACCCTCGAGGCCGACATCTCGCCGCTCGCGACGTTCGACGACGTCATCCATGCCGGCGACGTTCCCCTGCCGGCGACGGTCACGTTGGTGACCGATCCGCACGAGACGGTCATCCGGCTCCAGGCGCCGCGCGTCGAGGAGGTCGTCGTCGCTGCCGAGGTCCCGGCCGAGGAGGGTGGCGAGGTCATCGCGGACGAGGCCGAAGAGTCCGAGGACACAGAGTCCTAGCCCAAGTCGGCCCGCCCGACGAGGTCGCCACGTCGTGACGACGCCGATCGCCAAGACTGCCATCGAGACGGACGCTCTCGTCAAGCGCTACGGGCGCACGGTCGCGCTCGACGGCCTGACGATGCGCGTCCCGGCGGGCGAGGTCTTCGGCTTCCTCGGTCCCAATGGCGCGGGCAAGACGACGGCTATCAAGCTGCTGCTTGGCCTCGCCCGCCCGACCTCCGGTCAGGCCCGGCTGCTCGGCCGCCCGGCCGGCGATCGCGAAGCGCGGCGACACGTGGGCTACCTGCCCGAGCTGTTCCGCTATCAGGCCTGGTTGAGCGGTCGCGAGGTGCTCGCTGCCCACTGCCGGTTGGCCGGCCTGCCGCGTGCCACGTGGGCACCTCAGATCGACACCGCCCTGCACGCGGCCGGCATCAGCGAGCGTGGCGGCGATCGTGTCGGCGGCTACTCCAAGGGCATGCAACAGCGGCTCGGTCTGGCCGTCGCCTTGCTCGGCGACCCGGCCGTCGTCTTCCTGGACGAGCCGACGTCGGCGCTCGACCCCGTCGGCAGGCTGGAGATGCGCGGTATCGTCCACGGCCTTCGCGAGCGCGGCACGACCATCTTCCTCAACTCCCACCTGCTGACCGAGGTCGAGCGGGTCTGTGACCGGGTGGTCATCCTCGATCACGGTCTGGTGGTCGCCGAGGGTCCGTTGGCGGACCTCCTCTCGGAGCACCACCTGCGCATCCGTGTCACTGGGCTCGACCGCCCGCCGGCTGAGCTGCTGGCGGCCTTCGGAGCGCTGACCGAGGTCGACGGCTACCTCGAGATCTCCGGCCTCGATCCGGCGCGGGTGCCGGATCTGGTGGCGACCCTCGTGGCGGCCGGCGGGCGCGTGTACGCCGTCGAGCCTCGCCAGGCGACGCTCGAAGAGCGCTTCGCGGAGGCGGTCGGGGCGCCGCCGCTCGCACCCGAGCCCCATACGTGGGGCGGCAGCGGCAGTGCGGACGGGCGAACGGCCGGCTGATGCCGCTCCTGGACCTTGCCTGGCTGACCGTCCGCGAGGTCGCGCGACGACGCCTGTTCCTCATCCTGGTGCTTATCACGGTCGCCTCCGTGGCCCTCTCGGCCTGGGGCTTCAGCCAGGTCAAGGACGCCCTCTCCAGCCAGGATGTCGGCGACGGCCTCGAGGCAGGTGGATTGACCGGCGAGCTGGCCCTGCAGTTCATCTACGCGCAGCTGCTCATCCTCGTGACCTTCATGTTCAGCTTCATCCTGGCGCTCAGCGCGGTCTTCATCGCGGCACCCGTCATCGCCGGTGAGCTCGAATCCGGGATCGCCCTGACCATCCTGGCCCGTCCGGTCGGTCGCTCGGCGTACCTGCTCGGGAAGTGGCTCGGGGTCGCCGCCATCATCTGCGTCTACGCGGTCGCCTCTGGCCTGGTCGAGCTGGTCGTGGTCGACCTCATCACCGGATACCTGCCGCCTGACCCACTGGTGGCCGTGGCCTATCTCTCGGCCCAGGCGCTCGTGCTGCTATCGCTGACCATCCTGCTGAGCACTCGTCTGTCGGCCATCACCGCCGGCGTCGCTTGCGTGGCCATCTATGGCCTGGCCTGGATCGGCGGCATCATCGGTGGCATCGGGGTGGCCATGGGCGAGGCCTCCATCGGGCGAATCGGCGACCTCAGCCGCCTGCTGTTGCCAACCGACGGCCTGTGGCGCGGGGTCGTCTACCACCTCGAGCCGCGCGAGCTGCTGCTGCTGGTCGATCAGGCCGGGCCGCTGACGGCCGCCTTCCCGTTCCTCGTCGAGACCCCGCCGACGCCCGGCTTCCTGGCCTGGTGCCTGCTTTGGTTCACGGTCGTTCTCGGGCTGGCCGTGTTCAGCTTCCGCCGCCGCGAGATCTGACCCGGCACGACCTTCGGGAGCTCAGCCCTCGATGATCGAGAGGATGTTGCCGGCCGGGTCCTTGAACCAGGCCTGCTTGGGACCGGGGCTGGCGATGCCCTTCTCGTTGGTCTTCATCGGTCCCGCGTCGTACTGCTCGAACACCACGCCCGCAGCCCGCAGCGCATCCACGGTGGCCTCGATGTCGTCGACCGGGAAGTTGAGGACGGTATGGGTCGCTGGCATGTGGCCGGGCTTCGGGTAGACGAGGACGCGATAGCCGTTGACGGCGCGCAGCGAGAGGAGACCACTGCCGGGATCGGTGACTTCGAAGAGTCCGAGTGTCTGGCCATAGAAGACCTTCGCGGCGGCGATGTCATCGACCGCGAAGCCAGCGTAGAAGGGCGCGTTCTTGAGCATCCGATCATCCCAGCCTTGTGCTGCTGCCCGGACGGGACCTCCCGCGACCGCGGGGGGAACCATGCTACGCTCGCCGCCGTCTGGCAGCGGGCGCGTCCCTCAGACCACGCTCGATCAACTTCGGCCGGGCAGCCACGTCTCGTACCACGGAGCATCGATCCATGCGACTCAGGTTCCTCGCCCTGTCGGCCGTCGGCGCCCTTGCCGTCGTCGGTTGCAGTGCCATCGGGGCCGCGCAGGGCGGCCAGCTCGAGGGCGTCACCTGGCGGCTCTCGACGTACGTCGCGGACGGCAAGCCCGTTGAGGTGCCGGCCGCCATCGGAGCGACTGCCACCTTTGCCGGTGACCAGGTCTCCGGATCGAACGGCTGCAACAGCTACGGCGGCCCTTACGTGGTTTCAGGCAGCAGCCTGACCGTCGGACCCCTGCGCTCGACGATGATGGCCTGCGGCCCGGTCCAGAGCGCGATCGAAACGGCGTTCATGACGGCCTTCCAGGCGGCTGGCAGCTACACCGCGACCGATGCGCAGCTGACGATCTACGACGCGACCGGCGCCCAGACGCTGGTCTTCGAGCCGCAGGCGGCGATCACGCTCGTGGGCACGCCCTGGAACGTGACCCAGTACAACAACGGCAAGCAGGCCACCGTCAGTCCGGTGCTCGACTCGACCATCACGCTCGAGTTCGGCGCCGACGGCACGGTCTCGGGCAACGCCACGTGCAACAGCTACAACGGCAGCTTCACGACCGACGGCGACTCGCTGAGCATCGGGCAGCTGGCGACGACGCGGATGGCCTGCGCCTCGGACGAGCTCAACACCCAGGAGGCGCAGTACCTGACCGCGCTCCAGAACGCCGCTACCTTCGAGATCCAGGATGGCACCCTGGTCATCCGGGACGCCGCCGATCCGCCGGCGAACCAGGTCTTCGCGACGCCACTTGCGGTGCAGGCCCCCTAGCCATTCGAGCCCGTGGCCGACGCGCGTCTCGCGTGCGTCTGGTCCTAGCTCCGGCGCATCTCGGCGGCGATAGCGGCGCAGACGGGCTCGAGGTTGTCGTTCGTGAGGCCGGCCACGTTCACCCGGCCGGCCCCGACGAGGTAGATGGCACGTTCCTCGCGGAGCCGGCCGACCTGGTCGGCGGTCATGTCGAGCAACGAGAACATGCCACGCTGACGGAGGAGAGGCTCGGGGTCGAACGGCGCGCCGGCCGCTCGCAGTCCCTCCACGAAGCGGCGCCGATTGCCGTTGATGCGGTCACGCATGTCGGCGACTTCACCTTCCCACCGTGCCCGCAGGTCGGCATCGAGGAGGACGGTGGCCACGACCTCGCCGCCATGCGCTGGCGGGTTGGAATAGAGCGCTCGGACGACGGCCTTGGCATGGCTCATCAGCACCTCCGACTCGTGCGCGTCGGCGCCGACGATCGAGAGTGCCCCGACGCGCTCAGCGTAGAGGGCGAAGTTCTTGGAGAAGCTCGAGGCAACCAGGAACTCCGGAGACGCGGCCGCGATGGTCAGCATGCCTGCCGCGTCCTCGCGTAGGCCGTCACCGAAGCCCTGATAGGCGAAGTCGACCAACGGCAGCAAGCGACGCTCGGCGATGACCGCGGCCAGCTGCGCCCATTGCTCCGCCGTCGGGTCCACGCCCGAGGGGTTGTGGCAGCAGCCGTGGAGGACGACCACGTCACCGGGCGAGGCGTCCACCAACGCGCCGAGCAGCGCGGCCAGGTCCAGGCTGCCGGTCGCAGGGTGGAGGTAGGAGTAGGCGCGCGTCTGCAGCCCGGCCGCCGCGAAGACCTGGGGGTGGTTTGGCCAGGTCGGAGTCGAGAGCCAGACCGTCGTTTCCGGTCGCAAACGGTGGAGGAGATCGGCGGCCACCCGGAGGGCGCCCGTGCCACCCGGAGCGTGAAGGGTCTGGACGCGACCGGCGGCGAGCAGGGGATGCTCGGGCCCGAAGAGCAGCTCACGCACGGCACCGAGGTAGGCCGGGTCGCCGATGATCGGCTTGTAGAGCTTCGTGGTCTGCGCGTCGAGGATGCGCTGCTCGGCCTCGGTCACGGTCTCCAGCACGGGCGTGACGCCTTGCTCATCGACGTAGACGCCCGAGGCGAGGCTGATCTTCTCCGGACGCGGGTCGGCCCGGAAGGCTTCGGCCAGGCCGAGGATGCTGTCGGGCGGCGCCGCTCGGAGGTCGGCGAAGGCGGTCGTCATGTGCGCATCGTAGCCGCCCCGAGGTCAGCGTCACACCGCATCACAGCCACCCGGCGAGGACCGTCACCACGCCGACACAGACGGTCCCTGCCCCGACACCCCCCTTGCCCTACGAGGTCCTGATGTCTCGCTCGACCGCTCGGCGCCTGCTTGCCTTGGCTGTCATCACTGGCCTGATCGCCGAAGCGGTCGTCTACGGCGCCGCTCTGGGCGCCAACGTGCCGATCATGGTCGTCGCCCTGCTCGCGTTCAGCTGGCTCCTGCGACCCGCGGCCGCGGTGCTCGATCCGTACGACCTGTGGCTTCCCTTCATGGCCGTCCTCCTGTCGGGGTCCGTCGCCGTACGAGCCGACCCGGTCGCGGCGGTCCTCGACAGCCTGGCCGCGATCGTCCTGACGGCGCTGGCTGTGACCGCGATCGGTGGTCATCCCATCACTCGGCGCGCCGGCGAACGGGCCGCACAGCTCTGGCAGGGCATCGTCGAGGCCATCGTGCTGGGCACAGGCCGCGCCATCCGGGCGGCGCGCCCGGAGGCCGCTTCGACGCGGCGTCACTTGCCCGCCTGGGCAGCGCCGCTTGGACGTGGTCTCGTCCTCGGCGTGCCGTTGGCCATCGTCTTCGCCATCCTCTTCGCATCGGCCGATCCCATCTTCCGGCGTGGCGCAGAGGACCTGCTTCGCTTCCGCATCGACCTCGCCGATCTGCCCGGCCGCGTCCTCTTCACCCTCGCCGCGGCGTGGTTCGGTGGCGGGCTGCTCAGCCTCGCGGCGACCGCTGATGGCGCCGAGGTCCGGGTCGGGATCGCTCCCATCGTGGACGGCGGGGGAGCCGATGGTGCGACGGATGCCGCCACGGCACGACCGCCGACCGAGGGTGACGTCGCCCCTCGGCGGTGGGGGGTGGCCGAGGCGCTGGTCGTGCTGGTGGCGGTCGATCTCGTGGTCGGCCTCTTCGTCGGCCTCCAGCTCGCCTACCTGTTCGGGGGCCTCGATACGCTGGCCGCGGTCGGGCTGACCTATAGCGAGTACGCCCGGCGCGGCTACTTCGAGCTGGTCCTGGCGGCCATCCTGGCGGTGCTGGTGATCATCGTCATCGACAAGAACCTGCGCCACCGGTCGATGGCCTACATCGGTCTGGCGCTCGGGTTGGCCGGCTTGACCCTGGCGGTCCTTGCCTCGGCGGCCCTCCGCCTGTCCCTCTACCTGGCAGCGTATGGCTGGACGGAGCTGCGGCTGTGGGTCGCCATCTCGATCGTCGCCATGGCCGCCCTGCTGCTGACCACCATCGTGGCCCTGATCCTGGATCGGGTCCGCTGGTTGGGTCGGGCGGTCGTCGTCCTTGGCCTGGCGTCGCTGCTGAGCCTGTCGGTCGTGGCGCCGCCGGCCTTCGTCGCGGCGCGCAACGTGGAGCGGGCGGTCGATCCACGGCTGGTGCCGCCCGACGGGCGCGTCGGCCTCGACGCCGACTACCTGGCCGGCCTGTCGGATGACGCCATCCCGACCCTTGTGGCGGCGCTGCCCGCATTGCCGACCGCGGATGCGGTCCGCGTCCGCGCGATCCTCGTGAAGCGTCGTGCGGAGCTCGATGCGGACCTGTCGCTCGATGGACCGGGAGCATGGAACCTCGGCCGCCTGCGCGCGCGTGAGGCCCTGACGACGATGCCCTAGGCGGCGTTGGGGCCGGCCCCACGGCCGACCGGGACGATCCCGCGCCCATCGTCCATTCAGGCGCTCCTCAGGAAGCCCCCCGACCATGGGCGGCGACGTTGACGCATCGACCCGCCCGCACCGACCATGGAGGGCAAGGAGCCGCATGACCCAGCCACCATCCAGCCCGGCGCCCGCGCCCGCATCGGGCAGCCGCAACGCCCGACTCGGCCTCATCGTCCTGATCGCGGTCGCCGTGCTCGTCGGCGCCTTCGGCCTCTACTACCTGTTCCTGCGCCCTGCCGGCCCGGCCGCGATCGCAGACGCCACCCTGCCGCCGGTCACCACGGCCGCCCCCACTGAGGCGACCGCGACGGACCCGGGGGCCAGCGGCGGGACGGCGACGACCGAGCCCAGTGCCGGTTCGACGACCGGGATCGACGGGACCTGGACGGTCGATACGTCGATCGGCTCGTTCTCCGACTTCACGGACTCCTTCGTCGGCTACCGCGTACAGGAGGAGCTGGCCGGCATCGGCGCCAACACTGCCGTCGGCCGCACGCCGGATGTGACGGGCTCGATGACCATCGCCGGCACGGCGGTCAGCGCGGCGACCATCGAGGCGGACCTGACCACGCTCCAGAGCGACGATGGCAATCGAGATCGCCAGCTCGGCCGGCAGGGCATCCAGACCGACCAGTTCCCGACCGCGTCCTTCACCATCACCGAGCCCGTCGAGCTGGGCTCGATCCCGGCCGACGGCCAGGAGATCGAGGTCACGGCCAAGGGCCAACTGACGTTGCATGGCCAGACCAAGGACGTCGAGGTGCCGATGAAGGCGCGGCTGAGCGGCGACGTCATCGCGGTCAGCGGCTCCATCCCCATCGCCTTCGCGGACTACGGCATGCAGAAGCCGGAGTCGTTCAAGGTCCTCTCGGTCGACGATACCGGGACCATGGAGTTCCAGGTCTTCTTCAGCCGCGCCTGAGCAACGTCTCCAGGCGGTCGATGAAGACGGCCTGCGCGTCCTTGATCCGCAGGCGTGCCTCGTCCGGCGCGAACCAGGCGACCCGATCGATCTCCGCGTAGGTGCCCTGGATGCCCGATCGGGGCGGCCACTCCATCACGAAGGTGTTGCTCACGGCGGTCGCGGGGTCGAGGTCGCCCTCCATCGCCCATGCGACGACCAGCTTGCCGCCCTTCTGGACCGTGTCGCCGAGCACCAGCATCGGTCCGTCCGGGACGGCATGGCCGGTCTCCTCCTCGAACTCGCGTCGAGCGACGGCCTCGAGCGCCTCGTCGCCTTCGACCTCCCCTTTGGGCACCGACCAGTGGCCGTGGTCGCGAGCGCGGAAGGCGGGTCCACCAGGGTGTCCGAGGAGGACCTCGAGGCCGCCCGGTCCGACCCGGTAGAGGAGGATCCCGGCGCTCGTCCGGCGTGACATGTCGCCAGTCTGGCAGGGTGTCGGTGACTACACTGCCGACGATGCAAGCGGTCCGTCGGATGGTGCTCGGAACGCGCGGGATGCCGCTGGCCTGGACGCTGCGCGATTACGATCAGTCCGCCCTGCCGCTCGACCTCATCGCCGGCCTGACGGTGGCGGCGCTCATCGTGCCGCTGAGCATCGGCTACGCGCAGGTCGCGGGCCTGCCACCGGAGTTCGGCCTCTACGCGTCCCTTGCGCCGCTGGTCATGTATGCCCTGCTCGGCTCGTCGCGCCGGCTGATCATCGGGCCGGACGCCGCCACCGCCGCGCTCATCGGGGCGACCATCGCCCCGCTCGCCCTCAGCGCCGACGCCCGCGCGGGCCTGGCCGCAGGCCTCGGGCTCCTCGTCGGGCTGATCTTCGTGGCTATGCGCCTGGCGTCGCTCGGATTCCTCGCCAACCTCCTGTCGAAGCCCATCCTGATGGGATACCTGGCGGGCGTCGGCATCAACGTCGCCATCGGCCAGATCCCCAAGATCCTGGGCGACACCCCGCTCTCGGACCTGCTCGACGTCGTCGGCGGCGTCGGGACCGCGCTGCAACCAGGTGTCGTCCTCAGGGCGTTCTCCTTGACCCTCTCGAACTTCGATCTGAGCGTGCCCTCGATCGTCCTCGGCGTCCTCGCCATCCTGGCGATGCTGATCGGTGGTCGGCTGGTGCCCCGCTTGCCGATGGCCCTGATCGTGCTCATCGCGGCGCTCATCGCGAGCTACGCGCTCGACCTCCAGGCGCGCGGCGTCCAGGTCCTGGGTCCGGTGCCAGGAGGCTTCCCACCCGTCGGCATCCCATCGCTGACCGTGGATCAGGTCTTCGCGCTTCTGCCGGGCGCCGTCGGGTTGGCGCTCCTGAGCTTTGCCGACACGGCCGCCACCGGCCGCACCTTCAGCGAGAACGACGGGGAAGAGACCGATCCTGATCGTGAGCTGGTCGCCCTCGCCGGCGCCGATATCGCCGGCAGCCTGATCGGCGGCTACCCGATCAGCGCCAGCCCGTCGCGGACGGGCGCCTCAGAAGCGGCGGGCTCCAGGACCCAGCTGACCGGCCTGGTCGCGGCGGTGGCGGTGCTCGTGGTGTTGCTCTTCCTCACGGGGCCGATGGCCTACCTGCCCGTGCCGGCATTGGCCGCAGTGATCCTCATGTCGGCCGTCCGGTTCATCGACATCCGAGGCATCGTGGGCCTCTACCAACGGCGAGCCAGTGAGGGTCTCATCGCCACCGCCGCCCTGCTCGGCGTGCTGGCTTACGGCACGCTCGCCGGGGTGGCCATCGCCGTCCTGCTGGCTACGCTCAACGTCTTTCGTCGGGCGGCCCTGCCGGAGATCGTGGAGCTGGGCAGGGTCCCCGGCACGACCCACTTCGCGAATCTCGAGCGCTGGACGGAGGCGTCACGGGTCGACGGCGTGGCCGTGCTGCGCTTCTCCGGGGCACTCTTCTTCGCCAACGCTGGTGCCCTCAGGGATCGCATCCTCGAGATCGTCAGGGCACGCCCCGGTCTGCGTGCGGTCGTGGTCGACATCCGCGCGATCTCCGATATCGACATCACCGCAGTCGACGTCCTGGCCAAGCTGGTCGAGCGCCTCGATGCCGCCGGCGTCGCCCTGATGCTCGTCCGACCCTCGAAGGCCGTTCGAGCGGAGCTGGTCGCCGGAGGGCTCGGCGCGCGCCTCGAGGCCGATGCACCAGTGGCTGTCGGCGTGGCCGAGGCCATCGAGCATCTCGGGCTGGACCTCGACCGCCTCGCCGATGTGGCCGAAGGCCACGCACGCGCCGCCGAGCGACGCGCGGAAAAGGCGCCGCTCCTGGTCGCCAACCGCTATGCCATCACGCGCTCGACCGTTGCCCGGGCTGCAGTCGCGCTCGGTGGTTTCGCGCTCATCGTCATCGCTGGCGCCGTCCTGCTGCGCCCGGGCTCCGACGAGCAACCACCGGCAACCTTGGCTGGCGCCGTCGCCGTCCCCAACGTCATCGGGCTCTCGGAGACTCGCGCTGAGGTGGTGGTGACCGGCGCCGGCCTGGTCTTCGGCGATCCCATCACGGTCCGGCTGCCCGACCGGGCCGAGGGCACGGTCGTCGCCCAGGACCCTGGCGCGGGCACATCCGTCGAAGCAGGGTCGACGCTGGTCGCCACGGTCTCGACCCAACGGCAGCTCGTCGTCGTGCCCGACCTGGTCGGCCTCGACCAGGCAGCGGCGCTCGTCGAGCTGAGCAACGTCGGATTGCGGTTGACCGGTGTCGACGAGGTCCCCTTGGCCGACGTGCCCGTCGGGCAGATCCTGAGCAGCCATCCGGTCGCAGGCACGACCGTCGCCGCCGGATCAGGCGTCGGCATCACGGTCGCCACCGCGCCGGACGCAACCAAGACGCAGCCGACGCCCACGCCGACGACCAGCCCCTGACGCGCGCCACGTGGGCCGCCGGCGCGTGGATCAGGCATCGCGACTAGACTGGTCGGACCATCCCGCTGCCATCGGAGGCACCCCCCACATGTTCCGCATCCGTCCTCGTCTGCTCCGCGCCCTGGCCACGTCCGGCCTCATCCTCTCGGTCGCCCTCTTCGCGGCCGCCTGCTCAGCCGCCGGCTCGCCCAGCGCTTCCTCGGCACCCGCGGCCACGACGGAGCCAGCTGCTGCCTCGTCGCCACCGGCGACCTCGAGCGAGCCGAGCGCTGTCTCGTCCGCCCCGGCGGGAACCGTCTGCACCGACGTCGCCGCGTTCGAGGCCTCGGCCGATGCGCTCAGCAGGGTGGACGTGACCGCCGGCGGCGCGGCCGCACTCGCCGCAGCGATCGGCGACTTCAAGACCTCCGCCGAGGCCCTCAAGGCCTCGGCGTCGACCGAGCTTGCGTCCTCCGTCGACGCGATGACGACCAAGCTCGACGCCGTCCAGACGGCCGTCAGCCAGCTCGGCCAGGACCAGTCCGCATCGGCGATCCTGGCCGTGGGAACGGCCCTCAAGGACCTGGCGACCGCGGCTCAGGACCTCGAAACCCAGTTCAAGAACGCCTGCCCCTGACGTCGAATGGCCAGAACACGACGAAGGGACCCGGAAACGTCCGAGTCCCTTGCAGACCCCGTCTGCTTACCGGTTATAAGTCGGTTCGCCTACTGAGCCTGACGCGTCGCGGCGGGTACCGGTCGACCTGCACCGTCTGGCTCACTACTTCCCGACGCCACAGATGTCGTTGCACCCGTCTGGATCAGCGACCTACGACCTGAGGTCGCCCGGTGGGTCCTTAAGCCCACCGAACAGGGACCGTAGATCGGCCCGGTCGGATACGGAGACCCCTGGTTGCCCAGGAACGCCGGTCCCGATCGTTGCCGACAACCCGGCTGCGCCCTTTGCCTCGTGTCGTCCATTCGGGATCGTGTCGCGGGTTTCGACGCGACCGTAGCCCTTCAGGCGAGGCCAGTGTGCCAGTCCGGCCGTCGGGACGGGGGGTGAGTCCCGTCATCTACGCCACCTGCACCCGACGAGGGCGGGCCCCAAGAGAATCACCCTCGGGCCGTCCCTCCTGTTTGCAGGCCGGTCGTCGACCGCTACGGACAACGACTTGCCAACGCCCCCATTCTACGTACCCCGAACCGCTCCGCAAGACCCTTTTCGCAACTTCACCGCAACACTCCCACGCGGCCGATCGCGTCCGTGTTGACGCGAGGCACCGATGGCCCGGCAAACTGGGCGCCCAAATCAGTAGACGGCCGACACCTTGCGGTGCCGGCCGTCTCGTGGGTGCCGAGTTCAGGCGGCGCGGACGTGTGTCGCGCGCGGGCCTTTCGGGCTCTGCTCGATCTCGAACTCGACCTTCTCGCCGCCGACCAGGCGGTCGAAGTCGAGGGTCGCATCGACGCCGCTGCGATGGAAGAAGTACTCCTTCTCATCCTCGGCGCTGATGAAACCGAAGCCGCGGTCGCTGACGACCTTCTTGACGGTGCCTGAGGCCATAGTGGGGCCCTCCGACGCTTCCCGAACTGGGGGGGTCAGAACGCACGGTCCGTTCGAGAAGGTAGGTCGACCACGCGGGGCGCCGCACGTCGCGACGTTGCCAAACCATACCATGCGACCGTCATGCCGAGCGTCAGGGGAGCGTCAGGCTCGCTTGGCGAAGTCGGTCTCCTTGACGACGCGGCCCGCCCGATCGTAGGTCCGCCAGGCACCGACCTGGGTGCCACGCTCGAAGTGACCGGTGCGCATCACGCTGCCGTCCTTACGGAACCACTCCCATGCCCCGTGCATCTCGCCTTCGAGGATGAAGCCCCGCATCTTGACCGTGCCGTCGGGGTAGAAGACGACCTGCTCGTCGCCGTCCGTGCGGACGCTCATGGCCCAAGTATCGCAGGGACGGCAGGCTCGAAACCAGTCACCCGCCGTCAGGTACCCGCCACTACCATCTGCCGGTGCCCCCAGACCGCGGCCCAGCCCCCGAGCGGACCATCTCCATGGCGGTCGCCCGCCGCTTCCTCGCGATCCGCCATCTCCTGGCGCCGCCACGGTCCCTGCCTCCCGACGTGGCCAGCGTCATGCGCGTCATCGAACGGATCGGTTCGCTCC
Source organism: uncultured Chloroflexia bacterium (assembly GCA_963833535.1). GTDB lineage: Bacteria > Chloroflexota > Limnocylindria > Limnocylindrales > CSP1-4 > CSP1-4. The sequence goes on from CAWHYC010000004.1 coordinate 150,677, forward strand.
AGTTCGATCCGCTGGAGGTCGCCGGCCGGAACCACGACCTCGTACTCCTGGCGAGGATCGACGGCTACCGTCGGGCGTGGACGGACCGGCTCCTGTACGAGGACCGGCTCCTGTACGAGACGTACAACAAGGGCCTCAGCCTGGTCCCGACCGCCGAGCTGCCGCTCTATCGGATCACCTGGGATCTCAACCGGATCGAGCACGATGGCAATGCGTTCGATGAGCACGCCCCGCTCGTCGAGGAGCTCTTGGAGCGAATCCGTTCGGGCGGGGCGATGAGCTCGACCGACATCGAGCCGCGCGCCGCGATCGACTGGTACTGGCGGCCGACGAACCAGGTCCGAGCCATCCTCGAGGCGCTCGCGGAGGCCGGCATCCTTGGGCTGGCCCGCCGCGATGGCAACCGCCGCGTCTACGACCTCGCCCAACGCCTCTTCCCGGCCGATCTCCTCGCCATACGTCCGACGGAGGACGAGCAGCGGCGTCACAAGCTGTTCTCAAGGTTCCGTGCCCACGGCCTGCTCGGCGCGAGCGGGCAGGCGGAGATCTGGCTGGGCACGGCTCCGACGACGGCCGCCGATCGTCGTGGCGGTCAGGCGGACACGACGCGGCGTGATCGGAACTGGCATCGCGGCCAGCTCATCGACGAGGGCTTCCTGACGCCGGTTGCCGTCGAGGGGCTCAAGGGCGGACCGGTTCGTCGTCAGCGAGGAGCTGCCACTCCTCGACCAGGCCGAGCGGGAGATCGCCGGCGGCCGACCACCGAATGGACGGCCACCGGGCGTCGCGTTCCTGGCCCCGCTCGATCCGCTCGTCTGGGACCGCCAGCTGCTGCGCCCGCTGTTCGGGTTCGACTACGTCTGGGAGGTCTACGTCCCGGCTGCGAAGCGTCGCTGGGGGTATTACGTGCTGCCGATCTGGTTCGGGGACCGGTTCGTCGGCCGGATCGAGCCACGGATCGATCGCCAGGCCCAGACCATTCGTGTCCTCGGGATCTGGTGGGAGGATGGCTTCGACCCGCTGGCCGAGGATGGCTTCGTGGATGCGTTCGTGGACGCACTCGAGGCGCATCGCCGGTTCGGTGACGTCAAGACCATCAAGCTGCCCCGGCTTGGTCGCCATCGGGCGCTGGCGGCGGCCGTCCGAGCGTCACTCGGCGCCTCGCGGCCGAGTCGCGTGAGTGGAGCCGACACTCGGACCTGAACCGAGGCTATCGTACGGGCGGGAGGTCGAGTGTGAGCGAAGGTGGCTGGCAGGCATTCCTCGCCGCGGACGGTATCGACGACTGGGTGGTGCTGCACGGTGGAGCGACGGCGGTGTTCCGCACCGGATCGCTCGGCGACGCGGCGCGGCTGGCTGAGGCCGTCGCCCTGGTCGAGGGGGTCGAGGGTTCGGGAGCGCTGCTCACGATCGCAGATGTTCGCCTCACGGTGCGGTTGACCCGCGACCTCTGGGTGCTCGAGCCGCCGCACGCCGACCTGGCGCGGGCGGTCTCGGCGGTCGCACGGGCTCACGGCGCGGTCGCCGACCGCGCGGCCGTCCAGGAGGTGCAACTCGCGATCTCGGCGAAGCCAGATGCGGTGGATGTCGCCTTCTGGCGTGCGGTGCTCGGCTACGTGCGGACGCCTGCGGCCGACGACAATGCCGTCGACCCACTTGGTCACGGCTCGACCGCCTGGATGCAGGAGCTCGACGCGGCCAAACCGCTGCAGCACGCGATGCACATCGACGTATCGGTCGCGCGCGAGCACGCCGAGGCGCGGCTCGCTGCGGCACTCGCCGCGGGCGGGCGTGTGGTCGACGACTCGAGCGCGCCGGCGGCTTGGATCTTGGCCGACCGCGCCGGCAACAAGGTCTGCATCGCGGCGTGGCCGGATGGTGCCAGGTCGCCGTCCGACGACCATGCCGAAGTCGACGTCGTGGAGATCGGAGGCGTCGAAGCGTAGGCCCGTGGCGGCTCAGCGCAGCGAGTAGTCCACGCCGACCGTGACGAGCTGGTGGAGAGAGCGCCCGCCGCCGGAGTTCTGGACGTAGAGCCGGACACGGAGGTCATTGGCCCTGGCGACCGAGTCGATCTCCGGCAGCGCAACGACGTCGGTCGCCCAGGTGGTACCCGTGCACGAGACCGGTGACGACGTGCCGCCATGTGTCGCCAGGAGCGAGGCGCCCTCGTAGACCTCGAAGTAGTAGCAGGTCGTGTCGCCGGCGGTCTCCGACCGATACGTATGGGTGAAGGTCGCGCCACTGACCGTCGAGCCGGCGGCGACGTAGGCCGGGAAGGTCAGGTCGAGATAGCGGCTCGAGGAGAAGCTCGGCGACCAGCTCGACGATGAGAGGTAGGCGGTGCTGGTCACGTCGATGGTCACCGTCGTGTCGGCCGAGGTCATGAAGCCGTCTGTGGCCCGGTAGGTGAACGCATCCGGGCCGATGTAACCGGCGTCCGGCGTGTACGTGAACGAGCCATCGGCGTTGAGTGTCAGGGCGCCGTGCGAGGGAGGGCTGACCGGTCGCGGCGTGGCCACGCTGAGGGGCTGGTTCTCGGGGTCACTGTCGTTGGTCAGCACGCCCGCCGCCGCAACGACCAGGGTGCGGTCCTGGACCATCGAGTAGACGTCCGGGTTCGTGGCGGGCGCCGAGTTGGTGACCGGGATGGCGCTGCTCGTGTCGGCGGTCTTCGTACCGTCGGTCGCGTCGGTGGCGGTCACGGTCGTGGGGCCGCCCGTCTGGAGGTTCAGGCTGAACGTCTGGACGCCGCCGACGAGTGCGGCGTTCGGCGGCAGCACGGCCGCCGGATCGGACGAGGTGATGGACACCACGTCCGTCGAAGAGACCGCGTTCCACTGGCCATCGGTGGCACGCACGGTGACGGAGAAGGGCGTGTTCGCGGTCTGGGTGGCCGGCGTGCCGGTGCGGCCGGTCGGGGAGCCGGGGGCGGCCGTCTCGCCGGGCACCAGGACCAGCAATCGAGCGAAGGCGCCCGGGCTGACGACGATCGTGCCGCTCGTGCCGCTCTTGGAGGAGCCCGTCACGCCGATCGTCTGCGTGCCTGCCACGTTGAGCGTGGCACCGTTGCTGAACGTGTTCGTGCCATGGTCGACGGCCAGGAAGGCGTACGAGACCGGCGAGAACGCGGCGTAGGCGTCGGTGCTCGAGAAGGTGATCGTGCCCGTGTAGCGGGTGACGACGTTGCCGACCGCGTCGACCGCCGTGACCGTCGTCGAGAACGGGCTGCCCGCAGTCGCGGTGCCCGGGGCGGTGACGACGAAGTGATCGAGCGCGCTCTGGGCCAGCTCGCCGGCCGCGAAGTCGCCGAAGCCGGTGATGCCTGTGGCCTGGGTGCTCGTGACGGTCCGGGTGCCGGCGACGAGTGACGACCAGGTTCCTGACGCGTAGCGCTCGACGACGAAGTCGCTGGTGTTCGCCCCGGCGTCGACATCGGCAGGCACGAAGGTGAACGTGCCGGCGTACGTCGTGAAGGCGAGCCCGCCGCCGCCCGCCAGGGTCCAGTAGCGGTTGGCCGTCAGCGACGGGTCGAGCGTCGAGCTGGCCAGCTGGGGCTGATCGCCAGCCGTCGTGCTCGCGGTCAGGTCGCCGGCCGACGTGACGCTGGCGAAGGCGACCATCGCCGGCGCGTAGCTTGACGCGTCGCCGACCTCGAAGGTCAGGCTCGGCGAACCCGTCAGCACGGACTTGCGAAGGTTGCCGTTGACGTGTCCGGATGTGCGCGAGACCGAGCCGGCGGAGCCGACGATGAGGGTGTGGCTGCCGGTCGCGACGATGCCGGTGTTCAGGGCCAGGAGCCCGCTGACGGTGGCGTCGGACCCGAGCGTGACACCCGCCGCGTCCGCCACGGTCAGTCCGTTGAAGGTCGTTGCGAAGCTGCCACCGACCGACTGGCCGGCGCTGCCGCCAAGGGAGACCGTGCCGGTCCCGCCGTTGTAGGCGCTCGTCGAGGCGTCGTTCATCCAGTCGCCGGAGACGGCGAACGTGGCCGGACCGTTGATCGTGCCGCCTGAGATGGTCACGTCGTCGGTGGTCACCGAGCCGCCGGTCATTGAAAGCGTACCCGCGCTCGTCTTCGTCAGGGAACCGGCGCCGGTGGCTACGCCGGCGTAGGTCATCGTGGCCGCGGTGGCCACGTCGAACGTCGCGCCGCCGGTGTTGAGGGCGATGCCGCGGTTGGCGTTGAGCGTGAAGCTGGCCGTGGCCCGGAGCGTGCCGCTCGAGATCGCCAGGTGGCCCGGCGTGGCAGAGGCCGGCGCGGTGCCCAAGCCCGCGTCGGCAGCGATCGAGATCGTGCCCGCGCTGATCGTCGTGGCCCCGGTGTAGGTGTTCGCGGCGCTGAGCGTCAGGGTGCCGCTGCCGGTCTTCGTCAGGCTGCCGGTGCCGCTAATGGCGCCCGCCGTCTTCGTCACGTTGCCGGCGCCGTCGATGGTCAGGTTGAAGCCGGCGGTGGCGATGGCGCCGCTGACGGTCAGCGTGCCCGCCGTGCCGGTGACCGTGGCGCCCCCGGCGCCGAGCGTGATGGCCCCGGACCAGGTGTTGGCGTTGGCCACGTTGCGCAGCGCGCCGGCACCGCCGACGCCGGTGCCGATGAGGCTGGCGATGGGCTCGGCGATGACGAGCCCCGCTGCCGTCGATCTCGATCGCCGCGCCGCTGGCCACGCTCGTCGTGCCGGCGGTCGTGCCCAGGGCGGCATTCGACTGGACGCGGACGATGCCCGCGCTGACCGTCGTGGCCCCGGTGTAGGTGTTGGCGGCGCTGAGCGTCAGGGTGCCGCGTGCCGGTCTTGGTCAGCGTGCCGCTGGTGGTCCCGATGACACCGCTGATGGTCGTGTCCCCGGCGCCGTCCACGGTCAGCGGCCGGGTGTTGCCGCTGACGCCGCCCGAGAGCGTCATGGTGCCCGCCGTGCCGGTGACCGTGGCGCCCCCGGCGCCGAGCGTGATGGCCCCGGACCAGGTGTTGGCGTTGGCCACGTTGCGCAGCGCGCCGGCGCCGCCGACGCCGGTGCCGATGAGGCTGGCGATGGGCTCGGCGACGTCGAGCCCGCGTGCCGTCGATCTCGATCGCCGCGCCGCTGGCCACGCTCGTCGTGCCGGCGGTCGTGCCCAGGGCGGCATTCGACTGGACGCGGACGATGCCCGCGCTGACCGTCGTGGCGCCGGTGTAGGTGTTGGTGCCGCTGAGCGTCAGGGTGCCCGTGCCGGTCTTGGTCAGCGTGCCGGCTCCGGCCACCACGCCACCCATGGTCAGGGTCGTACTGGCGGCGGTCGAGACCGTCGCCGCGCCTGTGAGGGCTACGCCCCGATTCGGATCGAGCGTCAAGGTCGCCGTGGTCGCGAGCGTCGCGGGCCCTATCGACAGATGGCCCGGCGTGGGTGACGAAGGCGGTGTCCCGAGACCGGTGTCCGCCGCGATGGACAGGGTCCCCGCGCTGACCGTCGTGGCGCCGGTGTAGGTGTTCGTGCCGCTGAGCGTCAGGGTGCCGCTGCCGGTCTTGGTCAGGGCGAGCGTGCCACTGCCGTCGGCGAGGACACCGGAGTAGGTCGTCGAGGTGTTGTTGCCCCCCGCGGTCAAGGTCACGGCACCCGCCACACCGCTGATCACCGAGCCAGCTCCGGCCAGCGAGCCGATCGTGTCGCTGAAGCCGTTGAGGTCGAAGGTCGTGCTGCCGCTCACGGTCAGTGCGCTCGACGCGCCGATGCCGTTGGCGATGCCGAGGCGGACGATGCCCGCGCTGACCGTCGTGGCCCCGGTGTAGGTGTTCGCGCCGCTGAGCGTCAGGGTGCCGGTGCCGGTCTTGGTCAGCGTGCCGCTGGTGGTCCCGATGACACCGCTGATGGTCGTGTCCCCGGCGCCGTCCACGGTCAGCGGCCGGGTGTTGCCGCTGACGCCGCCCGAGAGCGTCATGGTGCCCGCCGTGCCGGTGACCGTGGCGCCCCCGGCGCCGAGCGTGATGGCCCCGGACCAGGTGTTGGCGTTGGCCACGTTGCGCAGCGCGCCGGCACCGCCGACGCCGGTGCCGATGAGGCTGGCGATGGGCTCGGCGATCGACGAGCCCCGTGCCGTCGATCTCGATCGCCGCGCCGCTGGCCACGCTCGTCGTGCCGGCGGTCGTGCCCAGGGCGGCATTCGACTGGACGCGGACGATGCCCGCGCTGACCGTCGTGGCCCCGGTGTAGGTGTTGGTGCCGCTGAGCGTCAGGGTGCCCGTGCCGGTCTTGGTCAGCGTGCCGCTGGTGGTCCCGATGACACCGCTGATGGTCGTGTCCCCGGCGCCGTCCACGGTCAGCGGCCGGGTGTTGCCGCTGACGCCGCCCGAGAGCGTCATGGTGCCCGCCGTGCCGGTGACCGTGGCGCCCCCGGCGCCGAGCGTGATGGCCCCGGACCAGGTGTTGGCGTTGGCCACGTTGCGCAGCGCGCCGGCACCGCCGACGCCGGTGCCGATGAGGCTGGCGATGGGCTCGGCGATCGACGAGACCGCTGCCGTCGATCTCGATCGCCGCGCCGCTGGCCACGCTCGTCGTGCCGGCGGTCGTGCCCAGGGCGGCATTCGACTGGACGCGGACGATGCCCGCGCTGACCGTCGTGGCGCCGGTGTAGGTGTTCGTGCCGCTGAGCGTCAGGGTGCCGCGTGCCGGTCTTGGTCAGGGCGAGCGTGCCGCTGCCGTCGGCGAGGACACCGGAGTAGGTCGTCGAGGTGTTGTTGCCCCCGGCGGTCAAGAGTCACGGCACCGGCCACGCCGCTGGTCACCGAGCCAGCTCCGGCGAGCGAGCCGATCGTGTCGCTGAAGCCGTTGAGGTCGAAGGTCGTGCTGCCGCTCACGGTCAGTGCGCTCGACGCGCCGACGCCGTTGGCGATGCCGAGGCGGACGATGCCCGCGCTGACCGTCGTGGCCCCGGTGTAGGTGTTCGCGGCGCTGAGCGTCAGGGTGCCGCTGCCGGTCTTGGTCAGGCTGCCGGTGCCGCTGATGGCGCCCGTCGTCTTCGTCACGTTGCCGGCGCCGTCGATGGTCAGGTTGAAGCCGGCGGTGGCGATGGCGCCGCTGACGGTCAGCGTGCCCGCCGTGCCGGTGACCGTGGCGCCCCCGGCGCCGAGCGTGATGGCCCCGGACCAGGTGTTGGCGTTGGCCACGTTGCGCAGCGCGCCGGCACCGCCGACGCCGGTGCCGATGAGGCTGGCGATGGGCTCGGCGATGACGAGCCCCGAGCCGTCGATCTCGATCGCCGCGCCGCTGGCCACGCTCGTCGTGCCGGCGGTCGTGCCCAGGGCCGCATTCGACTGGACGCGGACGATGCCCGCGCTGACCGTCGTGGCCCCGGTGTAGGTGTTCGTGCGCGCTGAGCGTCAGGGTGCCGCTGCCGGTCTTGGTCACGCCGCCTGCCCCGCTCAACACGCCGCTCAGCGTGAGCGATGAGCCCGCGCCGCTCAGGTTCATCGTCGCCGTCGCCGCCATGGCGAGCGGCAGGCTGACGGTGTTCGTGGCCGAAGCCGCGCTTTCGGTCAGTCCGGCGGCGCCCAGCGCGATGCTGTTGCCGCTCAGGGTGTAGCCCGTGCCGGATATGGTGATCGAGACAAAACTCGTGCCGGCCGCGTAGTTGTTCGTGTTGGTCAGCCGCGCCGCGCCGCCCGGGAAGACGAGATCGTCGCCGGCCACCGGCGCCGTACCGCCCCAGTTTGCCGCGGTCGCCCAGTTGTTGTCGCCGCCGCCGCCAGTCCACGTCCGCGTCGCCGCGGCGACGTACGGTCCGATGAAGGGTCCGCCGTCGGCACGGCCCGCCGTGCCACGCGGCGCGACCGGGGTCGTGTCGCGGTCGGCTGCGGCGCGACCCAGGTCGAGGCGACCGTTGCCGGTCTGCTCGGGCGTACCGGCGCGCGCGGCCGATCGGGCGAGGCGCCCGACGATCGTCCCGTTCGAGGCGAGATAGTCCGCCGCGCGCAGGACCGCGGCGGCACCGGCCACCTCCGCAGCTGCCGCCGACGTGCCGTTGATCGCCTCGTAGCCGCCGCCAGCCTCGGTCGTCACGATGTCCACGCCCGGGGCGGCGATGAAGGCGGCCGGACCGCTGTTGCTGCCCGGGGCGAGCAGGTCGTCGCGGTCGGTCGAGGCGACCCCGATGACGCCACGATCGCCGGCGGGGTAGGTCGGCGCCTGGGAGCCTTCGTTGCCGGTTGCGGCGACGACGACCACGTCATGAGCCCAGGCGTAGTCGACGGCGGCCTGGAGCGCAGATGAGTAGCCCGCGCCGCTGAAGGCCATCAGGATCACGTCCGCGCCCGCGTCCGTGGCCCGCACGAGGCCCTGCACGATGTCGCTGTCGCGGCCGGTGCCGTCCGGCCCGAGGACCGTCACCGGCAGGATGTCGACGCCTGACCACGCGACGCCCGAGATGCCACGGTCGTTGTCCGTCTCGGCCGCCACGATGCCGGCCATCCACGTGCCGTGGCCATTCGCATCGGTGTCGGCGGCGATGCCCTCCACGAACGACACGCCGGGCAGGAGATGATCATCGAGGTCCGGATGCCGGGGATCGACGCCCGTATCGAGGATGGCGACCACGGTCCGGCCCGTGGGGTCCAGACGCAGGCGGGCCACGTCCCAACCGATGCGTGGCAGCGACCACTGGTCGTGGTAGCGCGGATCGCTCGGCTGGGCGTCGGTCGAGCGCTCGATGTCGCGTTCCACGCGACGGACCGACGGGACATCGCGCAGCCACCCGACACGCTCGACCGCATCGGCCACGGGCAGCGCGACCACGAACATGTCGAGGGCAGGGATGGCCTCGACGAGCTCTGCGCCGGCGACCGTCATGGCCGCCGCGCGAGCATCGGCGGTGGCCTGATGATCGAAGGTCACGACGTACGCCTCGAGCGGCACGAGGACGGATCGCGGCGCAGCTGCCGGGCCGAGCTCGGCCGCGCTGTCGGGCATCGACATCCGGGGCGATGGCGTGGCGTTCGCTGCGTGGTCGGCCTCCGACGTGGGTGTGCCGGCTGATGGAGGGTTCACACCGACCATGTCGGTCGATGGGTCCGTCGGCGCCGATGGGGGCTCGAGCGTCGGCCCTGGGGTCGCGGTCGGTTCCGCCGGCGTTGCGGGATCTGGCGCAAGGGTCGGCTCTGGCGTCGCAGCCGGCTCTGCCTGCGTGGGGGGATCTGGCGCCAGGGTCGGCTCTGGCGCAAGGGTCGGCTCTGGCGTCGCCGCCGGCTCCGACGAGCCAGGGGCGTCGCCGGGAGCCGCGACGAGCCCGGCCCCGGTGCTGCCGGTGCCAGCCTGCCCAGCGACGGCGCCGGTCGGCGTGCAGAGGCAGACGATGACGAGCAGCGACAGGACGCTGAGTCGCGCCGGTGGCCGCGGCCCGTTCGGCCGGCCGGGCCGCAAGGTCGGGATCATGGCCCCTGGAGCTCCCAAGGTACCGAGTCCGGGATAGATGTCGCGGCGTCGGTGTAGCGGACCGGGTAGAGCACGAAGGCCGCGTATGGGGTGCTGCCGCTGACCGTCAGCTCATCGAGCACGGAAGCGGCCGCGGCGCTGTCGCGGCCGAAGATCCGGACCCGCAGGTCGTTCGCGTCATCGGTCGTGGTCACGATGGGCAGCGAGATCGACAGCGAGGCCTGGGATGTGCCGGTCGTGCAGCCGAGGGGTGAGCCCGAGCTCCCATAGGTCGCCAGCGGCGTGTCGTCGGAGATGCGGCGGACCTGGGCGTAGACGCAGACCGTGCCCGAGGGGCTGGCACTGGCCAGGCGAAGCGCGAGGCTGACCGACGACACCGACAACGAGGCTGGCAGCGGCGCGTTGAGGTCGAACTGGAGGTAGCGGTCGCTGGCGAAGGCGGTCGCCCAGGCTCCGGTCGTGGTCGTCCGCCCGTCGCTCGGCAACGCGAAGGGGCTCGTCCGATCGACAGGCGCTCCGCCGCCGGACGTGTCAGCGACGATGAACGCGGAGGTAGTCCGGACGCCGGGGAAGATCCGGCCCGCGGAGAGCGACGCCGTCGTCGTGCCGCTGGCGGTGAACTGCGCGAGCGAGACAACGGCTGTGCCCGCGCAGGCGCAGGCGACCGCCAGCACCAGCGCGCCCAGGCGCTGGCGACGGCTGAGCTGCGCGAGCGCGCGGCGCACCCGCGTCGCCCAGCCCGTCGCGGGTGAGGACGTCTTCACGCGGGGAGCAGGCCGCTCGGGCAGGCGGCGGCGAGCTTCGTTCGAGACGTCGCTTCCGTGTCGGTCGCGGCGCTCGGGACGATGGTGGCGGCGATGTCGTCCTCCTTGGGTCCTGATGACCGGACCGTGTGGCGCAGGTTCCAGGACGCGTCATCCGGGCGTACGACGCGTGCGTGCCCATCCAACCACCCCGGACCGCCCATCGGCCCCGCCCCATCGGGTCAGGCCGCGCAGCCTTTCGTACGGGGAGCGGGCGGGTCACGGCGCGGGCGCCGCGTGACGAAACGACGACTCGATCGCGCTGCCGGGGGCGTCACGGCGGGGCGGCGTCGGGGTCGCGCGCTAGACTCCGGCGGCCGTGAAGTCGCCTTCGGCCTGCAACGAGCCGAATCGCTGTCGGTCGGGCGAGTTGGGCGCAGCGGCCGGGCCAGCACCCGGAACGTTGTGGTTGGCGTTTCCTGTCCCGGATGTCACCTTTTGCCATGAACTGGCCCCTTTGTCATAGATGGACAGCGCAGTGGCCGTGGTGAAACCGGATGAGCGCATCGAAGCCGTGTATCGGGCTGACGCCGAACGGCTCTGGCGCGCCGTCTACGCATTCGCTGGTGACGCGGAGATCGCCAGCGACGCGGTCGCCGAGGCCTTCGCCCAGGTCCTCCATCGCGGCGTGGCCGTCCGCGACCCGGCGGCTTGGACGTGGCGCACCGCCTTCCGCATCTCGGCGGGCGCGCTGAAGGCGCGCGCTGCTGGAGATCAAGTACCGCCGATCGCTCTTGAACACGTCGACCGGTATGACGACCCGGACCTCCTCGCTGCGCTCCAACGGCTCCCTGATGCCCAGCGGGCGGCGGTGATCCTCTTCTACTACGCCGACCTCCCCATCCGCGACATCGCAGCCCGCCTCGGGACGAACAGCCTGGCAGTCCGCGCCAACCTCAGCCGAGGCAGGGGTCGGCTCCGACGACTTCTGGGTGACCACGATGGATGACATTCGCCGGCGGTTCGCGACGCTCGACCGCGTGGGCGTGCCCGACGTCTGGAGCGACGTCGAACGGCGACTCGAGGCGCTCGAGTCGCAGGCGCCTCCGCGACACGTCGTCAGCGTCAGACCGGTATGGCGAGGCTCATTCGCGCGCACCTCCATGGGTTCGGCCGAGGGGCTCGATGGCCGGCGATCGCTTTGGCTGCTGCTCGCCGCCGCGTTGATCGCGATATTGCTCGTCGGCGCGCTCTCGGTCGGCTCGGGACTCGTGCACCTCTCGACGGTCGTGCCGCCATCGCCGGACCCATCCGTGGTCATCAGTCCGTCGCCCCCATCATCGGTCGTGGGCTCCGGGTCATGGACCCCTACGGGGAACATGGTCGAGACTCGGTTCGGCGAGTCAGCGACGCTTCTGCCCAACGGCGATGTTCTGGTCGCCGGCGGCAATCCGCGATTCGACCGAGGCGGGATCTCGCTTGCGACTGCAGAGCTATACGACCCGAGCACTGGCCGCTGGACCCTCACGGGCGACATGCAGGAGGCCCGGCAAGATCACGCGGCGGTCCTGCTCGCGAACGGTGAGGTTCTCGTGCTGGGCGGCAATGCCTCGGCGGGTGCGTCCCGTCTGCTGGGCAGCGTGGAGCTATACGCGCCGGGTACCGGCGCATGGACGGATACCGGCCGCCTGACATCGGTGCGGACGAACGCGACGGCCACCCTTCTGGCCGACGGCAAGGTCCTTGTGACGGGCGGCATCTCTTCACGCACCGAAGGTCCAGAACGTAGTGCCGAGGTCTACGACCCGGTCACGGGCACTTGGGCGACGACCGGCGCCATGCGCGTTGGTCGGAACGGCCATACCGCCACCCTCCTGCCCGACGGTCGTGTCCTCGTGGTGGGTGGCCAATGCTGCACCGAGGCAGCAGTGGCCTCGGCGGAACTGTATGACCCGGCCAGCGGGACATGGACATCCGCCGGCGCGCCCGGCTCGGCTCGCCGAAATCACACGGCCGTAGCGCTGGCGGACGGAAAGGTCCTTGTGTACGGCGGCGACAACGGCAACAGCCAGAGCCCCGCGGTAACGACGGCGGAGCTCTACGACCCAGTCACGGGCGTGTGGGTCGCCACTGGAAGTCCGCACGGTCAGGGGAACCTGTTCGAGGCTGTTCAGCCCGCACGCCTCCCGAACGGCAGGGTTCTCGCAGTGGGTCTGAGCGGAGGCGAGCTGTACGACCCCACGAGCGGAACGTGGAGCGTTGTGGGTGGTCTGATGAGCGGCGGTCCGATCGTTCACACCTCCACGCTGCTGGCCGATGGACGGGTCCTCGTGACGTACGAGCCGGCGGCGGTGCTATTCGACCCGGATGGCACACCGTGATGGGGCGGCACGAGTCGGTCGGCTTCGGAGTCGAGCTCATGCAACCGCTTCAGGTCCGTCTCTCTTGCGTGGCTGTCATCGTCCTTGTCGTCGCAGCCTGCGGCGGCAGCGCAGAGTCCTCCTCGGCCGCCATGTCCCAGACGGCGTCTTCGACTCCAGCTGCGGTCCCCACTTCGGCGCCCCCATTGAAGGTCCCCACTTCGGCGCCCCCATTGAACACGCCCACGCGAGGTCCTTCGAACGGCGGTGCTTGGAGCGCCGCCGGCGCGATGACCAACAGGAGGGCGAATCACACGGCGACGCGGCTCGCCGACGGCAGGGTGCTGGTGACTGGTGGGCAAGTCGCCCGGCATGGAGCGGCCGTTGCCTCCACGGAGATCTACGACCCGATCGCGTGAACGTGGACCGCCACAGGCAGCATGACCACGATCCGCTGGGCTCACACTGCCACCCTGCTCGGTGACGGCAGGGTCCTGGTCGCGGGCGGGCTCGATGGCAGCAACGACTACCTGGCTTCCGCCGAGGTCTACGACCCGGGCACCGCCAGATGGAGCCTCACCGGGAGCATGACCACGGGCCGCGCAGCGCACACGGCCACACTGCTCACCGATGGGACAGTCCTTGTGGTGGGCGGCGGTGGCCCGGGCGTTGCCGAACTCTACGACCCGAGGAGCGGGACATGGCGCGCCTCCGGCACCCTTCCGATGTCGAGCGAGTCGCATGCCGCCACGCTGCTCGCCAACGGCAAGGTCCTCGTGGCGGGCGGCGAACGGTCCGACCCCCAGGAAACGCTGGCCTCCGCGGAGCTCTACGACCCAAAGACCGGAGCATGGAGCGCCACCGGCACGATGACGGAGGCGCGCGAGTACCTCGCGGCCATGTTGCTCGATGACGGCATCGTCCTGGTGGCTGGCGGCTACGACCCGGGCGTCGGAGCACTGGCCTCCGCCGAGCTCTACGACCCGAGCAAACGGACGTGGAGACCCATCGACAGCATGTTGACTGCGCGGTTGGGGCTTACCGCGACCTTGCTCGTCGACGGCCAGGTCCTGACGGCCGGCGGGCAAGCTGGCCCCGGCCAGGAATCCTTGCCCGCTGCTGAGCTCTACGATCCGAAGGCGGGCACATGGAGCCCTACCGGCAACCTCGCGGCCGCGCGTGACGGCCATACGGCCACGCGGCTCGCAGACGGCGAGGTCCTGGTGGCGGGTGGCTTCCGCGGCGGTCCATCGCTCGACTCCGCCGAACTGTACGCCCCGAGCTCCGGGCCATGAGATCAGCGGCAACTTCGATAGCCGCAAGGTCGCCGGGCAAAGCCAGGGCCAGCGTTGGATCTTCGCCAGTCAGGTGGTATTCCCCGCAGACGCTGGCGGTCGCGAAGGCCGCGCTATCAGATCGACAACAGGTCTTGCTGAAGGGGAAAGGGGAGAGTGGAGCCGACACTCGGATTTGAACCGAGGACCTGCTGTTTACGAAACAGCTGCTCTACCGCTGAGCTATGTCGGCGCGGGATCCAGAATAGCCGATGCCCACACTCAGCGGCTCGTCCCTCTTCGATCGAGATTGGCGCAGATCACCGCTGACACACGATCCGGCTGGCCTCGAGCGCCTCGGCCACGACGTCATGCCTCAACTCCGCGTGCTGGAAACAGCCGACCCGCGCCGTGTCACCGGGTGTCCAGGTCGCCTGCCCGACAGCGCGATCAAACCGCCTGTGCGAACCACGCCAGCGTGGCCGCGATCGCATCGCGATGGGGCGTCGCAATGTATGGAACGATTGCCGCAGGCACGCTGGTCGACGGTGAGAAGATGCAGCCGTACGTAGAGAGCAGCCAAATGGAGGCGTGACATGGCACAAGCGATGACGACGATCGCCAACAAGCCGGCCTGGGTCGATCTCGCAAGCTCCGACGCCGAGGCGTCGCGGAGCTTCTACGCGAAGCTGTTCGACTGGCAGGTCGAAGTCGATCCCGATCCACAGTATGGCGGCTATGGGCTGGCGAAGACGGGCGGCAAGGATGCCGCAGGGATCGGCCCCAAGATGGACCCGAATAGCCCGACGGCATGGAACCTGTACATCGGAACCGATGACATCGAGGAGCTGACCCGGAAGGTGCAGACCGCCGGCGGGACCGTCGCCATGGCCCCGCTCGACGTCGGCGACCAGGGCCGCATGGCGGTCTATCAGGATCCGGCGGGCGCATTCATCTCTGCCTGGCAGGGGACCCGGATGGGCGGCTTCCAGACGAACGCACCGAATTCGTACGGCTGGGCCGAGGTCAACGCCCGCGGCGTCGAGAAGGTGCTGCCCTTCTACGAGCGGGTCTTCGGCTGGACTACCCGGTCGAGTGAGATGGGCGAAGGACAGGCGCCCTACATCGAGTTCCAGCTCGACGGGCAAAGCATCGCTGGCGCCTGGGAGATGAACCCGATGGTGCCCGCCGAGGTGCCGAGCTACTGGCAGATCTACTTCATCGTCGAGGATGTCGACGCAGCCTTCCGGAAGGCGATCGACCTGGGCGCGAAGGAGATGGTTCCGCCCCAGGAGTTCCCTGGCGGACGCTTCGCGATCGTGAGCGACCCGGAGGGAGCGAGCTTCGGCCTGCTCAAGATGGCGCCCCGCTGATGGCTCGAGCGCGCCGACCTGCCGTCGGGACGCACAACGCTCGAATAGCTGATCAAGGGCAGGCCGTTACCCGGGACTCCTAGTCGCGACGGGGACCGCGCGTTGCTCCGGCGGAAGTCGCCGGAAGCCGCGGTCCAACTGGTCGCGGCATTGACCAGGATCCGATGGAGCCACGCCTCGCGCGGCCACGTCGGCGGCAATGTCGTCATGACCGTCTGAGGGGATGGCCTTTCGCGGATCCGCACGGCCCCGCGCAAGGCAGTGCGCCTAGGCGGGCACGGTCAGCCCGACAGTCAGGCCGCTGTCGACGCTGCCGCTGACGGTTCCGATCTGCCTGGCGCCGCCGTCATCGCCGAAGACGTTGTCGGAGGCGAGGCTGACCTGCCCGAGGTTGGCGATGCTCTGCTCGTAGCCGGCGGTCGCATAGACGAGGTTGCAGGCATCCTCCGGCAGGGCGACCTGCGACGTGGCGATCGTGTTGGCGTCGTCGGTCGCCTCGGTCAGGCTGGGGTAGACCTCGAAGTGGATGTGCGGCCAGCGGCCGCTGTAGCAGGCCGGGAAGATGCTCTGGAAGGTGACCACGCCGTCATCGCCGGCTGCCTGGACACCGCGCAGGTAGTTCTGGTCCGTGGCGCCCTGGGAGTAGAGCGAGTAGCGCCCGGCCTGATCGCAGTGCCAGACGTAGACGGCGGCCCCCGTATATGGCGAGCAGCCGTTGGCGGTGTCCTGGATGGCCAGCTTGACGATCAGCGGCACGCCGGTCGCCATGCCCGAGAACTCGCCGAAGCTCGAGCGGATGTCGCTGCGGACCACGCCGCTCTCGGTCAGCACGTCGGGGCCATTGGAGCCGTCGCCTGGGAAGGGGCCGGCGGTCTCCTCGGGGATGACCGCGCAGGTCGCGCCCGTGGTTGCGCCCATGGTCGCGGCGGCGCCGATACTCGCGCTCGGGCTGGCGACGGCGGATGGCGCGCAGGCCGCCAGTGCCACGACGCCGGCGCTCAGGCCGGCATACCCGAAGAGTTGCAGTGCGCGCCGTCGGTCGATGAGCGTCTCGAGGTCGAAGCGGAGACCCTGGTCGTTGACGTCCTCGTCGGGGTTGGCCAGCGGCCGGCCCTGGTAGGTCGGGATGGGCAAGGGTCGCGTCGGCGACGGCATCGGCTCGAAGCGCTCGTTCATCGAATGGCCTCCTGGGGACGCTGTTCAGTCGCTGCAGGATGTCGCTGCCCGCTGAACGGCCCCTGAACCAAAGGCAGGATGGGCCAGCCGCGCACGTGCGCGACGCCCAACGCGTCGACTACGCCTCATGGATCTCGCGTGCCGCACGGATGCCCGACTCGAGCGCGCCCTGGATCCAGGCATGGTGCAGGGAGCAATGCTCCCCGGCGAAGTGGATGCGGCCCTCGGGCTCGGTGATGGCGGCCTGGAGCTGCGTCTGCTGCTCGGGCTGGAAGAGGGCGAAGGCGCCGTTCGCGAAGCGGTCGTCGTACCAGGCATGGGAGGCACCGACCTCGTAGACCTCGCGGATCCGGGGATGGATGCGCGCGACGTCGTCGAGCGCTTCCTCGAGGCGCGTCTCCTCGTCCATGGCGCCCCAGCGGGCGGCATCCTGTGACCAGGTGTAGCTGGCCAGCAGCACCCCGCGGCTGGTCGTCGGGTTCGGCGTCGGATAGTTCATACGGCGGATCGGGAGGTCGGTCACCGACGCCCCGCCGAAGATGCCGTCGTCCGCCTCCCAGACGCGCTCGCGGACCTGGAAGAGGATCTTCGTCGAGGCCGAGTAGTTGAGCTGCCGGATGGCCTTCTGCTTCTCGCGCGAGAACGGCGCCTCGACCTGGCGCAGGACCGAGAACGGCAGCGTGCAGATGGCGTAGTCCGCGTGTTCGGAGTAGTGGCCAGCCTCGGTCTTGAAGTGGATCGTCACCGACTCGGCATCCTGCTCGATGGCGTGGACCTCGGCGCCGAACCGGACGCGTTCCCGGAGCTGGCCGAAGAACGCCCGCGGCAGGAGGTCCATGCCGCCGACGATCTCCTGCATGTCCTCGAACGCTCGTCCGAGGTCTTCCCGCAGCTCCTCGACGACCGCATTGTTCATGTCCGATTCGACGAAATTCATGACGCCGTACATCTCGATGGCGCCTTCGGAGAAGCCCTTATGAACCAGGAACTCGCGCAGCGAGTACTGGTCGTAGCGGCTGACGATCTCCGGCCAGGCGTCGTCGCCGTGGCGCTCGACGAGCTCGCGCAGCTCGCGGGTCGCCTCGAGCCAGAGGTCCTCATAGGACCGTCCGCGCTCGTGCTCGGCGACCTCGAACCCGAGCAGGTCAGGGTCCTCGGCCGCCTGCGCGGCGGTCATCCGACGGCCGCCGACATGGACGATGCCGGCCGGGTTGCCCATCATGAAGGGACGCAGCGTGAGGCCGAAGAGCCGGCAATAGCCGAGGGTCAGGTCGTGGACCCGCGGGATGCGCATGGCGCCGGCTTCGGCGTAGAGCCCGGGCGCGAACGTGCGCATCGTGTAGACCCGACCGCCGACGCGGTTCTGGGCCTCGAGCACCAGGACGTCGTGGCCCTGGCGCATGAGCTCGAAGGCGGCCACGAGGCCCGCCATGCCGGCACCGATGATGACGATCCGCTTGCCGGGTCCCGGTCGCGGCTCCAGACCTTCCCGTGGCGTGGCCTGGGTGGCGCGATCGAGCGGCGCTGTCGTGACCTCCTGCTCGGAGGGCATCTGGTCGAGCTGGTCGAGCACCTCCTCGATGCTCAGGCGGAACGGCTCGTGCATAGGCGGCCATGGTAGCTGCAGGCGGCGGGGCACTGTCGGCATTCCTCCCCGCGATCCGAGCCTGCCCACCGGCTGTCGAATACTACGGTGTCGTAGTATCCTGCGCCGATGATCAGCGACGTGCCGAGGCTCGCTCGTGGCTCGCGCGGCGTGCGATGGCGCCTCGCCAGCGTCACGGCACTCGTGTGGCTCGTGGCTGCCTGTGGTGGCCAGGCCCCGACGCCTGTTCCGGGGACTCCCGGTCGCTCGGCTTCGGACTTGCCATCGCCGAGCGTCGCCCCGTCCGTGGCCCTCGATCCGGCCGCCACGCGCGTCGCGGGGTGGACCAACGACCTCGCGTCGTTGCTGCCGGCCATGGCGGCCATCCATCCCGACCTCTTCCACGGGACGTCGAAAGCAGCCTTGGAGGCCGCTGTCGAGGCCCTCCAGGCGACCGTCCCAACGGCCACCGACGACGAGCTGATGGTCGGCGTGGCCAGGATCGCGGCGACGGTCAGCGCCCAGGGTCGCGACGGCCACACCGGCCTCTTCGTGTGGGGCACGGGGAGCTACCCGGTGTCGAGCCTGCCGCTCCGACTCTGGTCGTTCAGCGACGGGCTCTTCATCGTCGATGCCCTGCCACCGTACGAGCCGCTCATCGGAGGGCGCATCGGGAGCATCGCGGGACGGCCGATCTCTGAGGTCCTGGCTGCCATCGAGCCCATCGTGCCCCGCGACAACCCGGCCACCGTGACCCTCGTGACGCCGCGCTACCTGCTTATCCCCGAGGTCCTCCATGGCCTCGGCCTGCTCGACGCTGCCGGGCCGGTGGAGCTCGACCTCGTCGACGGGACCGGAAGCCAGGCGACCGTCTCGGTCGAGCCGGTCTCGATGGCGGACTACAACGCCTGGGCGGGACCGTACGGCCTGCATCTGCCGTCCCGAGCGGGCACCCTGGCGCTGTCCCGCGCGGACGAGCGGCTGTGGTCCACGGTCCTCGACGACTCCGATGCGCTGTACGTCCAGTACAACCGCGTCGAGCTGCCGACCCTCGACGGCATCAAGACCGTCAAAGCGGCCATGGCCCGGCCCGACGTGCAGCGCGTCGTCCTGGACCTGCGCCAGAACTACGGCGGCGAGCTCGACGCCGATAGGCCGCTGCGCGACGTCCTCATCCAGTATGGTCAGGCACATCCGGGCCGGCTGTTCGTGCTCACCGGCCGCAACACCTTCTCGGCCGCCTCGTTGATGGTCAACGCGCTGGTCGACGGAAGCGGTGCGCGGGTCGTCGGCGAACCGATGGCCGGGGCCACCGCCTTCTGGGGCGACGATCGAACGGTCGCCTTGCCGTACTCGAAGCTGGCTGTCCTCGTCGCGGACTCGACCTACAACGATCCATCGACCGCCACGGACCCGCTGATCCTGGA
Source organism: uncultured Chloroflexia bacterium (assembly GCA_963833535.1). Lineage (GTDB taxonomy): Bacteria > Chloroflexota > Limnocylindria > Limnocylindrales > CSP1-4 > CSP1-4. The sequence goes on from CAWHYC010000004.1 coordinate 170,012, forward strand.
GCCCAGCATCGCGGCCCCGATGGCCTCGACCGACTACTTCGCCGACCGCGATCCGGCGCTCGAGGCCGCCCTGGGCGCGCCGTGACCCGACGACGACCGACCGACCGCCGAACCCTGGCCCGCGGCGACCCACCGTCGAGTGGCCCGGAGGTGACCACACAGAGCGGCGACCCGAACGCGCGCCGGGGCGCCGACCTCCGACCCGACTCGCTTTTCTATGAGGTCTTCGTCCTCGGGCAGGCCGTCAAGCGCCTGCTCGAGACCGCGATGGCCGACGGGCCGCTGCGGCCAGAGGAGTACGCGGTCTACAGCGTCGTCTTCGAGGCGGAGTCGGTGACGCCGACGGCCATGGCTGCCGCGCTCGCGATGCCGCTGACCACGGTCATGGACTGGGTCGTACTCATGGAGCGTCGGGGCCACGCCCGACGTCGACCCCACCCGACCGACGGTCGCGCCTCGTTGGTCACGCTGACCGCCGACGGACTGCGTGCCCACCGCGAAGCCAATAGGCGCTTCGAGCAGGCCTATCGCGTCCTCCTCGGATCGCTACCCACCGACCAGCGCGTCCTGCGCGACGCGTTGGTGACGTTACGTGAGGCTACGCTTCGGGCATCGGCACGGCTTGGAGGCGGCTGACCTCGCTGGTCGCCGCCGGATCAGCTCGACTTCGGGATGGGCGCCTGGCGGTCTCAGGATCCGTTCATCGCCGGCTACGGACATAGGACGAGGGGTGCGACCGGGAGGTCGCACCCCTCGTCCTCGTTGTGACCGCGCTGGCTTACCGACGGCGTCGGCGGACCGGAAGCGGGCTCAGGATGACGATGCCGCTCGCTCCGGCAGCCAGGAGGATCAGGAGCAAGGCGAACGAGCCATTGCCACCGGATGGCGGCGAGTCTTCCATCGACGTCGACGGAAGGGTCGGTGTCGGAGTCGGCTCGCCGGTGCCCGGGAGCGTCGGCGTGGCCGCCAGCTCGCAGTCCTCGGCGGTCGGGTTCTCGTCGCAGGGGTTGACGGTCGGCGTTGGCGTCGCAGCCTGTTCGCAACCCTCGGCGTTCGGGTTCTCCTCGCAGGGGTTGACGGTCGGCGTTGGCGTTGCAGCCTGTTCGCAACCCTCGGCGTTCGGGTTCTCCTCGCAGGGGTTGACGGTCGGCGTTGGGCTCGGGCTCGGGCTCGGGCTCGGGCTGGGGCTTGGCGACGGGCTGGGGCTCGGGCTCGGCGACGGGCTCGGGCTCGGAGTCGGTGTCGGGCAGATGGCCACGCTGAGCTGGACGTGGTTGTTGCCGTTGCCGGCAGCCCCGCCGTTCTGGTCCCAGGCGGGCCAGATGACGAAGGTCGGCCCAGGTGTCGCGGAGTAGGTACCGTTGCCGACCGGACCGTGCTCCAGGGTGCCGCTCGCGTCCGTCCCGGCGTAGATGTAGGCCGGTTCGCCCGATGGCGTGTTGCTGATTACCACTTTCTCGCACGTCGATCCGGCCGTGTGGGCGGCGACGCTCCCGGCCGCGGGAAGGATCAGACCGAGGGCCACCGTCATGGCGGCGAGTGACCTGACAAGCCGTCTTCGGCGATGCGACATTGCGTACTCCCGAGCTTCCGCGTGGATGAGTCCTACCCCAAGCGAGGCATGACGAACGTACTAGGTCTGCGATGTCCGGTCTAGTACTAATCGTGGGCCATCGCATGGCCACCCGTTGGGTCTTGTGAGGTCTGGTGAGGTGCGATCGGTGAACTCCGTTGCTGGTCGGCAACGGATGACGATCGGACCGTTCGGGCGGACCTCGGCCGCGCTGCTTGCGGACGTTGACTACGCCAGCGGAGGCGCTGCTGGCGCGTCCGATGGCGACACCTCGGCCGGGTGCTCAGGCGCGTGTTGGCGCCGGCGGTCCTGGGACCACGTCCGGTTCAGGCCAGGACGAGCCCTTCCTTGCCGGAGGACACGGGATCCGGCGCGCCCATCATCCGAAACGAGTCCAGCAGCCCAAGCAGGCTCGCGATGATCGGGATAAGCAGCGCCACCTGGAGCGCGAACGGGCGAGCTTCGGTGTTGATGCGGATGATCTCGGCCTGGACGTCCGGCGGCTGATCGACCAGCAGCAGTGCGAGATCCGTATTGGTCATCACCTCAGCGTCGTGCTCGAGCGCATCGGCGACGACTTGCTGCTGCTCCGGCGTGAGCACCACGCTCTGCTCCGCCAGGTAGGTGAAGCTGAAGGCGAGGGTGGCCAGCATGATCGCGCCGGCGAACGCCAGGCCGAACGACAGGCCGAACGAGCCGGCCGCGGAGTTCACGCCGGCCGCCTCACTGACCCGCTCCTCCTCGATCGGAGCAAGGGTGTAGTTGTTGAGCTGAGACACCAGCAGTCCGAGCCCGATCCCGGCGATCACAAGCGGCACGGCCAGGTACCAGCCCGCGTCGGCCCGGGGCACGATGGGGATCAACAGCAGCATGCCCGCCAGCAGCAGGGCGTATCCCGCCCGGATGATGCTGCTCGGCCGCCGGTTGCCGGATCGCCGACCGGCGACGATCGCCGCCCCAAACATGCTCAGCGATAGCGGCGCGAGCGACAGGCCGGCCTCCAGGGCGTTGTATTCGAGGACCATCTGCAGGTAGATCGGCAGGATGATCATCGCCCCGCCAAGCGCGATCTGCTGGAGCATCTGCCCGGAGATCCCCAACCTGAACAGCTTCGCCTTGAAGAGATCCGGGTCGATCAGCGTCGGCTTACCCTGCCGCTTGCGTCGGACCAGCCAGTAGGCCAACAGCGCCAATGAGACGGCACCGACCGCGATCAGGAGGCCGACCGCCTCACCGCCCTCCTGCCAGACGAGGATGCCCAGGACAAGGCCGCCCATGCCGAGGACCGACAGGAGCGCCCCGACCGGGTCGATCTGACGGGAACCGGTGTACGGCACGTCGCGGATGAGTCGGCTGCCCACCAGCACGATCGCGATGACGACGACCTCGAGCAGGAACGCGACCCGATATGACAGGAAGGTGGTGATGAAGCCTCCGAGCAGCGGTCCGACGGCAGCCGCGATCGCGGCCGCCGCACCGACCAACGCATAGGTCGCCTTCTGGGCTGCTCCCTCGAAGTTGCCGTGGATGAGCGACTGCATGGCGGGCAGCAGGAGTGACGCGCCGAGCCCGCCGATGATCGCCCAGAAGATGAACACCGCGGTCATGCTCTGGGCGGTTGCCATCGCGAGGGCGCCGACCGCGTAGGCGAGCAGGCCCAGCACATAGGCTCGCTTGCGTCCGTAAAGGTCGCCGATCTTGCTGCCGATCAGGATGAACGCCGCGGACACGAGGGCTTCGAGAGCGATCGCCGACTGCACGGCGCTGACATCGGTGCCGAGGTCGTCGACGACCGCCGAGATCGACACGTTCATCACCGATGTGTCGACGACGAGCACGAACATCGCCATCGCGAGCAGCAAGGGGAGGCGTCGGTCGGTGGCCGCCGCCGCCGGCAGGTTCGCGGTTTCTGCCTCGGTCACTGTCGGGTCGGGACCTCGCGTGCGGATGGGCCGGGGCGGCACATCATCGAAAGCTCTCCCTCTCGATAGGCAGCCGACCTGGCGTCAGCTCGGATGCGCATCGTACGGCACCGCGGATAGCCTCACCCGAGCGTTCGGGCTGGACAGGATCTGGCAGCCGACGTATCGTCGTGCCGACGGCGATCCTCGCGCCGAACCCGCGATCCGGCACCCACGCGGCCGGCCAGAGCGGGCAAAGGGGCCCTGCCTCGAGTGAACCTCTGCTGGTCCCCGGGCCTCGTCCCGGGAGCGTGGGTCCCGAGACATCCGAGGCTGTCCGAGGAGCACCGGCGATGACCACCGACAAGGCCCAGAAGCGGGCCGTCCGCGCCCGCATGACCAAGACCGGCGAGGCCTACACGGCCGCGCGGCAGCACATCGTCCAACCCATCCCGAAGCCCACGCCATTGCCTCCCTCGGCGGCCCCATTGCCTCCGAGGGTCGCCGAGCCAGAGGTCAGCGATGCGTCCGTCCTGGCTGCCACCGGCCGCGACTGGGACGCCTGGTTCAACATCCTGGACGACGCCAAGCTGCTCACGAAAGGCCATACCTTCATCGCGGCCTGGCTGGTCGACGAGCGCGGTGTCGACGGCTGGTGGGCGCAGATGGTGACCGTGGGATACGAGCGCGCCCGCGGCTTGCGCAGCGTCAACCAGCGCCCCGACGGCTACTACGTCAGCGTCAGCAAGACCGTCGACGTCGACGCCGCCACGGCCTTCGCGTGCGTCACCGATCCCGCGCAGCAGGCGTCCTGGCTCGAGCCTGGCACGCTGCGCCTGCGCGCGTCGACGGCGCCTCGATCGGCGCGCTTCGACTTCCAGGACGGCCTGACCCGTGTCGCGGCCTTCATCACCGCCAAGGGCATGGGGCGCGCGTCTGTGACCATCGAGCACAGCCGACTCGCCGCGGCCGACGACGTCGAACCGACGCGGGCCTTCTGGCGAGAGCGGCTGGCGCGGCTTGCGTCATTCGATCGCTGAGGCGGTCCGCGGTCGAAAGCGTCTCCGTTCAGCGGTTCACGAGACCGAGCGCGGCTTCGTCCAGCCCTTCAACGGATCCTGCGTCCGGAGCCGCGGAAAGCGCGTGAAATCGCGATCGGTCGTTGCCAGCGTCGCGCCGTGCTCGCTGGCCAGGGCAGCCAAGTGCGCATCCATGAGCAGGGCGCCGCGCGCCTGACCTGCGGTCGCAGTCTCCTGGAGGACCTGCCAGTGGCGTTCCGTAGGTGACGCGATGGCGACATTCGGTCGCTCCAGCCATGCGCTCACGAGGCCGATCGCTCGCTCTGTCGTCAGCGGCCGATGGAAGACGGCCGGATTCGTTGTGATGCGCAGGAAGGCGAGCAGGGTCACGAGCGGAAGGCGCACCTCTTCATCGCCGTTGAGCCGATCCTCCAGCCAGCGTGCCGCGGTCGCCTGTCGTGCGCTGCCGAGGTCATAGGCGTAGATGAGCACGTTGGCATCGACCACGATCATCGATGGCTGCTGCCTTCGATCCGTTCCAGCAGGCCGGCGATGTCATCGACCTCGATGCCTTGTCGAAGGCCGAGATCATCAGCCTCGACTCGGAATGGTGGTGCCATGGGGCCGCCTCGCGGCTCGAGGCCGGCGCGCAAGGCGTCGTTGACCACGACGCGCATCGACCGCCCGGTGCGCCGCACTTCGCGATCGATGCCCACGGCGACGTCATCGTCCAGGGTGAGGGTCGTCCTCGTGCTCACATCTTGAAGTCTATTCATCAGTCATCATGATGTCAAGGTGATAGATCGGTGGAATCCGATCGGCACGGAGCCTGACGCGCCTCGCTCTCCGACCCATTGCCTGCTGGTCACCAGCAGCATCCCATAACCGCGCTCGAGAGGGTCCCGTTGCTACATGCTCCCGCCGGGCCTCCGGCCGCTGACCGCGATCATCGCCGGTGGCAGAAACCACGCCTCCGGGTCGCGCAGGGCCACCTGTGCCGCCTCGAACCCGTCGCGCACCTCGGGCGGGGCGGCAGTCAGCTGTTGGCGGCCCTGCTCGCCGGTCAGCCAGTGGAAGGCCGCGGTCGTCGAACCGCCGCGGAAGTACGGTGCATCGACGGCCGCCTCGGTGACCTCGAGTCCTGCGGCCGCGAGTGCCGAGGGCAGGCCGCGCGCCCAGGCGTAGTCGGAGCCGCTCGCGCGCAGTGCCTCGATGCCGGCCTCGGTCATGGCCGCCCAGGCGCGGTTCGGGCTGGCAGCGGCCGGGAACAGGTCGTACTCCTCGACCACGAGCCAGCCACCTGGCTTGAGCGCTCGGACCAGCTTCGGGATGACGGCGTCCCGTGCCGGCACGTGGATGAGGAGGAGACGCACGGCGACCAGGTCGAAGGCCGCCTCGGTCAGCTCGTCGACAGCGATGTCGTGCCTGACGACCTCGACGTTGGGCGCCTCGATCTCGGTCAGGAAGCGTGTGTCGATGTCCGTCGACAGGACGTGCCCTTCGGCACCGACGCGCTCGGACAGCCAGCGAACGATCGAGCCGCCGCCACCGCCGGGCACGAGGACGTTCCAGCCCGGACCGACGCCGGTCGCCTCGAGTCGTCGGATGGTGGCCGGATCGTGGACTTCGTGGAGCAGCTCCAGCCGGCGGCGCGCCTGGTCCCAGGCGTTGTCCAGGAAGTACTCGCTGGTCACGAGACGGCCTCGCAGCTCACCGGTCGATGGTACGAGTGCCGTCGAGCGCGGCCGGATCCGCCGCCAGGCGGCGCAGGGAGGCCAGCAGGCCGTCGACGTCGGCCTCGGTCGAAAGGTAGTTGACGATCCCGGCGCGCAGCCAGGTCGAGCCTCGGAGGCGCGTCGTCGAGACCCAGCCCTCGCCCGAGACCTCCAGCGCGCGCTGGAGTCGGTCCTGGTGGCGGTCGAGCTCGGCCGGGTCGATGTCGGCTGCGGCGTCGGCTCCACCGGGCAGGTGGCGGAAGCAGACGACCGACAGCTCGGGCTCGGAAGGCGAGGCCTCGAAGTCCTCCGCCTCTCGACATCGAGCCGCAAGGTGTGCCGCGAGCGCCAGGGTGTCCTCGACCAGCCGCCCGAAGCCTTCGGTCCCCAGCGACTTCCACGACAGCCAGAGCTTCAGCGCGCGGAAGCGGCGTGTGCCCTCGAGTGAGTACTGATACCAGTGCAGGGGCTCGTCCTGGGAACGCGAGCTGCGGTAGTACTCCGGCGAGCGATGGAAGGTCTGCAGCAGGTCGTCGCGCCGGCGGACGAGCAGGCCGCCGATGTCATACCCCTGGAAGAACCACTTGTGGGGGTCGAGCGCGATCGTGTCCGCCCATTCGAGGGCAGGCACGCGGCCGGCCTCGCGGGCGGAAAGACGGACCCCGCCGCCGTACGCGGCGTCGACGTGCAGCCAGAGATCCTCTCGCTGCGCGAGGTCGGCCAGGCCGGCGAGGTCATCGACCGAGCCCGTGTTCGTCGAGCCGGCCACGGCCGCGATGCACCAGGGCACGAGGCCCGCGGCGCGATCCTCGGCGACCGCCGCCGCAACGGACGCCAGCCTTGAGCTGGAAGCGCTCGTTCGATGGGACGATGCGCAGCGTTGCGGCCGGGAAACCCAGCACGTCCAGGGCCCGGGCGATCGAGAAGTGGGCCTGGTCCGATGCGTAGACTCGCACCCTTTCGAGCGCCCGCCCACGAGGAGCTTCCACGAGACGGAGGATCCGCGTCAGGCCTACGTCACGGGCCACGGTCAGGGCCATGACATTGGCCATCACGCCGCCAGAGGTCAGGACGCCGAACGCCCCCTCGTCGTAGCCGACGAGGTCGCACAGCCAGCGCACGACCTCTTCCTCGACGAGCGTCGCGGTCGGTGACGAGGGCCCGATGTCCACGCCCTGGTTGATCCATTGGGCCAGCAGCTCGCCGACGATCGAGATGGGCAGCGGCGGCGGCGTGAAGTAGCTGAACTGGCGCGGATGCTGAGCGTTGTACTGGTGCGAGGCGAGTCGGTCGCGGAACTCGGCGAGCAGGGCGGCGCTGGGCGCGGGCAGGGACGGTGCCGGCCCGGGTCGCCCGGTCGCCCCGAAGTAGGCCTCGCGGATCTCGGGATACGTCTCCGGTCCCAACGGCCGACGCGGTGCCACGTCGAAGAGGTAGTCCATCGCCGCCGCCCAGGCCGTCGAACCGAGGCGCTCCATCGCGGCGCGTGACTCATCTGCATCGGTGTACCCGAGCAGCTCTGGCTCGGGGTGCCACGCGAATCGCCCGAGGTCGGACGGGCGCTGTTGCCGTGGCACCTTGGGCACGTCGCTCATGCGGCGGATTGTGTCAGGGTCGGTCGGCACCAGCGAGCGCACGGGCGCCACGCGCGATCACGGCGCACGATCGCGGCGCGCGACCCCGGCTGCTGGAGGGCACCAGTCGGCCGTAGTCCCCTCAGGACTCTACGCGACGAGCTGCATCGGCGATCCCTGGATCGTTGGTCGGATCCGATACACCGATGCAGCATGTCGGGTCCGGCCATCGAATAGGTGCGCCGAGGGCCGGCAGGAACTTCGCCATGCTGCATATGCCTCGCGCGGGGGCGGCGAGAACGGTTGGATCGGGCTCTGTAGAGTCTCCGGGGGACTATTTCCATCAGATGGATGCTCTTCGAGCCGACTCCGCACTCGTATGTGGGCATCACGGTCGTCCTGTCGCCCAGCACGGGCCAACACAACGTCCAGTGGAGCAGTCGCATGGCCGCGCTCGACGATCTATGGGACTACGATGACCCGGCAGCCTCCGAGGCTCGATTCCGAGCCCGACTCGCAGAGCTCGACGCTGCCGGAGACGGCGATGGGGCGGCCGAGGCCCGCACGCAACTGGCGCGATCGCTGGGCCTCCAGGATCACTTCCCGGACGGGCACGCCGAGCTGGATCGCGTCGACGCGGAGCATCCCGCGGACGACCGCATCCGCGTCCGCAGCCTGCTGGAGCGGGGGCGCCTCCTTCGATCCAGCGGTGATCCGCCGGCCTCGGTCGAGCCCTTCGAGCGCGCTTGGAAGCTGGCCCGCACGCTGGGTGAGGACGGCCTGGCCGTCGATGCCGCCCACATGCTCGCCATCGTCGACGCCCCGCCTGGAGAACCGACCTGGCACGCGCGTGCGCTCGACCTCGCCGACGCCTCGCCACAACCGGCCGCCCGGCGCTGGCGGGGAAGCCTGTGGAACAACATCGGTTGGGCGCGCTTCGAGTCCGGCGACCTCGACGGCGCGCTGACCGCGTTCGAGACGGCGCTGGCTGCCCGTCGCGAGCAGGCGCAGCCGAAGGAGACACGCATCGCCGAGTGGTGCGTGGCACGCTGCCTCCGAGCGCAAGGCAGCGTCGCCGACGCGCTGGCCATCCAGGAGCGACTGGCCGCCGAGACGGCGGCCGCGGGCGATCCGGAAGACGGCTACGGCGCGGAAGAGATCGGGGAGTGCCTGCTCGCCTTGGGGCGCGAGGATGACGCGCGCCCGTGGTTCGCCCGTGCCGCTGAGCTGCTGGGCGGCGACCAGTTCCTGGCCGAGCACGAGCCCGACCGCATCGAGCGCTTGCGGCGTCTCGGAACGGGCTGACCGAGGATCTGCCTGCGCCTGGGGGAGTCCGGCGCGCGCCAGAAGCTAGTCGACGAGCTTCAGGACGTAGGTGCCGTAGCCACCGGACGTCCCCTCACACGGCGACGGATCGCAGTCCTCGATGGTCAGCGCAGCATTGAAGTGGGTCGGCAGGAAGTAGCCCGTGATCGTGCTTGTTCGAGCCGCCGCTCGGCAGAGATGACGTGGAACATGCCCCAGCCCATGAAGTTGCCGGCATGGTCGACGATCGGGGCCGGCAGGTCCTTGCCGCTCAGGTAGGTGTCGACGGCACCGAAGAGCGCGGTGTGGTTGCCGTTATTGTGCTGCCCGATGTAGGTCCCAAAGTCGTAGGTCCGCTCGATGACCAGCGCGCCCGGAGATGATCTGGTTGACCTCGCTGGTGCTGACGTTGCCGGTGCCGTAGTTCGTCCAGGCGATGTCCTGCGTGGAGGTCGGCACGTCGCCGTTCGTTTCGCCGAAGTCGGTCGATGTCGTGTACTTGGGCGAGCCGTCGGAGTTGAAGGCGTCGATGGAGGCGATGAAGGGCGAGGCGCCCTTGGCCGCATTCGGTATGCCGGTCAGAGCGGTGGCGGTGGTGCCGACCTGCCAGCTCGCCTGGCCGACGATGGCGGAGAAGTAGTTCTGGTGGGGAGCCGTGACATCCACCCGGACCGTCGTGCCGTTGCCGGGCGTGACGGTGACGTCCACAGATACTCCGCCGCTCCCGTCCGTGAAGCCGTTGGCCGCCGCCACGACTTGGCCGCGGCCGTCGCCTGGCTCACGTTGTGATGCGACAGGAAGTCGTTGGCACCCGCCAGGGCCGCCATGTCCGCCGCGTTCTGCGCGTCCCGTCGATAGGCATACGCCGCTCCGCCGTCGATGACGAGACCGAGCATGGCCACGATGCCGATGAACGCGAGCGCAAAGATGACCAGCGTCTGACCTCGCTCGTCGCGCGTGCGGTCGTCCGGACAGGGTCGCCACCGTGATCATGGGATCTGCACGCTGCTCGCGGATTCGATCGTCATCGTCCCGAGCGCGAAGAGCAGCGGCGTGACCGGCTGGAACGTGCGCCGTGACGGTCACGCGCACGCGATTGCCGGGCAGGCAGGGGTCGTCGTCGGCCGCCACGCCAGTGATGTCGACGCAGGCGAAGACGGGCGCCTGAAGGCCCGGGATGAGCGCGTATTGCGTGCCACCACGGCCACGGTGTCGCGCTGCCGCCGAGCGGGTCGCCGGCGTGGACGCTCGTCACACGCGGCGATCTCGCGCGCCGCCTCAGCCACCGAGTTGTAGGCGTACATACCACGCCCGAGATCGCACGATGCCGAAGAGCATGAGCAGGAAGGGGATGAGGACGAGCGCCATCTCGGTGATGCCCTGGCCCCGCTCGTCGCGGCGACGTCGTGGGCGCGCGGCGGGTACGACATCATGGTGTGACCGTGACCGTGCGCGTGTACGGTGCCGAGGTGCCCGCCGCACTGCTCACGACGAGCGAGATGGTGTACGTGCCCTGCGATTGGTAGACGTGATCCGGCGGCGCCTGCAGGTTCGACGTCGAGCCGGCCCCCGAGTCGCCCCAGCTCCACGACCAGGTCGTGATCGGGCAGAGGGCCTCACCTGGCGTCGACTGGTCGGTGACGGTGAAGCTGTCCTTCTTCTTCTTTCCCGAGTTCGGGAAGACGGTGAACTGCGCGGTCGGGAGCGTGAAGCAGGCCGGTGTCGGGCTGGGCGTCACGGTGGAGCCGGTGTCGCTGTCGGGGCGGCGGTCCGGTCGGGCCCGGTGTCGGCGAGGGCTCGGGGAGGGCGTCGGCGACGGGGACGGGTCCGGGGCGAGGCTGTCGGGACGGGCGTTGGCGTGGGGCCGGAAGATGGGGCCGTCATCATGGCCGCCACCTGGGACGAGGAGAGGGTGATCGGTCTGGCCGCCGAGGATGGGGGCCAGGATCGGTGTGATGAGCGTGAACGGCGCCTGCACGCTGACCGTGGCCGTGTAGCCGATCTGGTCGTCACAGGCAGGCGTGCAGGTCAGCGAGACATTGCTCGGCGAGATGGTCACGAATGAGCCGGTGGCTTCGCCCAGGGCGCGGCACATGACCCGGTTGGTGATCCCATTGCAGGGTTGGTTAGCCTCGAAGCTGGTCGGGTTCTGAGCTGCCTCGAGGGCCCCTTCACGCGCGGCGTTGGCGATGGCGATCTGGGAGGCGTAGAGCCGGCCGAGGTCGAGCGCGCCGGCGAAGAGGAGCATGAAGACGGGCAAGATGAGGGCGAACTCGAGCAGCGCCTGTCCCCGCGACCGGGTCATGAGGTGGTCCCGGTACCGGAGCCTGATCGAGCGTCGGTTGGACGGCATGGTTCACGAATTCAGGGCACGGCCACCGGGACTCCCCGGGCAGTCAGCGCCACCTCGAACACTCGGGGAGCCACGGCTCGACTCACAAGTCGTACGGAAGTACCGACGCCTGCCGCCAGTCGCCGCAGTGCGGCGCGTCAACACTGCAGACCGGCGCAGCGCCGCCATCGACAGGCCTGGGCGACAGAGGTGTCCTATCGGGCTGTCCGAAGCCGCCCCGCACGCGTCCGTCAGCGAACGAGCTCGACCTTGCCCGTCGCGCCGAGCAACGTAGCGTTGGGTGTGTTCCCGTAGGTGGCTGACACACGAACGCCGGTCAGCCACTTGCCGTGCTGCGTATCGTTGCCCACGAGGATGATCGCCCCGAAGCCGACGATGTGGTACCAGCCGTTCGCGCCGTTGCCGCCGGTATAATCCCAAATCGGCACCCAGACGATGACATGGTTGTCCACGTACCAGGAGACGTCGGCGGGCTTGTTGCCGGTCATATTGCCGATCTTCCGAGCGGAGTCCGGCGTCAGGGTGATGTCGGTGCAGCAGCCATAGCTGTTCGCGGGTGGTCCGACTTCCTTCTGGAGGAACCCTTGGCTGCTCGCGCAGCCATCTTCGATCATCCCAAGGCCGAACGTGGCGCACTTTCCGGTGGACCCGAACTTGAGCCAGCCGAAGCCGCCAGGGAGATTGAGCGTCCCAGGGGTGAGGTGCGACGGATCGCACAGGGACGGGTCTTCCGGGTGGTCGCAGAGCGGAAGGTCCAGGAAGTCGGTGTCCTTGATACCGATCGGCAGTACGCCACCCGAAGCGACGCCCGAACTGTGGGCCGTGGCACTCGCGCCGGCGGTCCAATCCGTCACCCCGATGACGCCAAGGAAGAACGGGTGCCAGGCCATGTCGGCGTCGACGATGACGCCTTCGGTCCCTGGCGGGATCGCCCCGCCCCCGACGTTGCCGAGCACGGCGCCCGTGTTCGAGATGTACCGCGCGTTGATCAGCTGGGCGCGGTTCGCGGTCAGGATGGATTGGACCGCGCTCATCACGTTGGAATCCGTGCCTGCGCCGGGCGGCTGGCCCGTCATGGCTTCGCCGACGATCCGTGTCCCGGCGATGGCGGCGAAGTCCGCAGCGTTCTGGGCGGCCCTCCGCTGGACCAGGCCGAAGCCTGCATCAACCGCGAGCCCAACGAACAGCAGCAGAACGACCAACGCCCCCGCGAACAGCACGATGGCCTGACCCCGCTCTCGGGAATCCGTCGGATGAAGCATTGGCTGACCCTCTACCTAATTGATGACCATCGTGGCTGAGCCGCTCAAGGGGATCGACCCCAGGATCGAGCTGATGATCGGTGTGATCGCGGAGTAGGTGTAGGCGACACGAACCGACAACAGACTCCCTTCATCTGTCGGGGACACGTTGCCGGCGCCGTCGGGCCCGCATTGCGGGAAGGTCACGTCGGCCTCGGTCCATTCGCCGGTGGGTGCAGGGTCGGCGGCGTCGCCTGCGTCGCATGCAAGATGCACGGCTGAGGCCGGGATCGGCACTCCGACCGCCATACGATTGACTGCGCTGACGACATCGGCTTTGAGCGCGGCCGGGTCTGCTGGACACACGTGCCCGCCTGGCCGCGTGCTGGCGATCTCGGCAGGCGACGCGCAGGCAGGGTCGACCGACCCGACCCAGTCCACTTCCACGGCAGCCAGCCGAGCGCCCTCTCGCGCCGCCTGGGACAGCTGGCTGTTCGTGTACACGAGGCGCGCTCCATCGATGACGCCGAAGAGAACCAACAGGAAGACGGGCAACACGAGCGCCGTCTCGACGAGGCTCTGCCCACGGTCCGTCCTGCGGATCTTCATCGCATGCACCCTACGGATCGAGTCGCACGGTGGCGGTGCGGGTGCCGGTACACCCCGGGGTCGTCGTGACGGTCAGTCTTGCCGTCCACGTCTGCGGGCCGTTGCCGTGACCGTTGCCACCGATGATGCCTGTGTAGACGTAGGTATGCGGCCCTGGCGGGTTGACGTTCGTCGTCGCGCCATCGCCGAAGTCCCACAACCAGGCGGTGACCGGACCGTTCGTGACGGAGGCCGTGAACGTCACGATGATGGTCGTGTCCTTGTTCCCGCCAGTGCTCGTGGCCGGGCTGATCGTAACCACCGGCGTGACGCAGCTGGGCAGCGATGGCGTCGGTGTGGGCGTGGCGCCGGGCGATGTGGCTGTCGCAGTTGGTGACGGCGACGGTGTCGGCGATGGCGTGGGCGATGGTGACGGCGTGGGGCTGAGTGCGGAGGCGACCAGTGGGTTGAGGACGGGAGCTGTCGCCGAGGCTTGGAGGGTCACATCGTCGCCGAGGATCGTGCCGATGATCGGCGTCAGAAAGGTGAAGGACTGGGTCACTGTGACTTTCACCTGGTTGCCGATGCCACCGGCGAAGTTCGCTGCCGCGTGCATGCCATCGATCGTGGCGGGCTGCCCGGCCGGAAAGCAGACCGGATAGGATGGCTAACGTCAGCGCACCTGTGCCGCCCTGGGCCTGAGCGTTCGTCTCGCCGAGGGCGGCCGCCTCGCGCACCAGCCGTGTAGGTCGTTTGGTCGAATGGTGTGTCCGCGGCATGGACGGCCGCGTAGCTGACGGCTTCACGCGCGGCGTTGTTGACTGCGATGTAGGTGAAGAAGAGCCGCCCGAAGTCGGCGGCGATCAGGAGCAGCAGCAGCATGACCGGCAGGATGATCGCGAACTCCGTCAGCGCCTGTCCGGAAGGCCATGCGGAGCGCGTGTCATGTTGTCGATCGCGATTCGGACGTCGGCGCATGCGATCCCCGCGTACTGGGTGGTGGCTGGTACGAATGGTCGGGGCACCACCTTGCGCGGAACCTTACACCGGTGCATGACGGCACCGAGTCCCGAGGGCGCCCTAGGACTTTCGGCGCATCCCGTACCCGCTTGGGGGTAGTGGCGGCAGCCCGGGTGCGATCCATGCGGACACAAGTGGAGACCCCGGCTGCGCTACCGGGGTCTCGATGGGATGCGCGTCTTCGCGGGGCATGAAGAGGCCCCGGCGATAGCGCCGGGGCCTCCATGAGTGCTGTGGAGGATGCGCTACTCCACGAGCCGGATTGTGTACAAGTTCGAAACTTGGGACCGCTACTGTCGACGACCGGTGTCAGTCGGTCAAGCGGACCACGTAGCCGCCGAACGGGTTACCCGTCGTGATGATGCCGCACGTACCAGCCGCCTGCTGCTGGGCGGTGCATTCGCCGACCGTGAGAGGCTTGTTCTTGAATTCGCTCATGAAGTAGCCCGTGATGTTCTTGGCGCTGCCGCCCTGAGCGCTGATCACGTAGAAGAGCGCCCAGCCCTTGAAGCAGCCGTCCTGGTGGCCCTGTTGCGGCGCAGCGCAGTTCGGGCTGCCGGGCCCGACGATCGGGATCGGGACGATCTTGCCCGCAAGGTGCTGGTCGACGTCGCCGTACAACGCCGTGTGGTTGCCCTGGTTGTGCTGGCCCAGGTACTGCTCGAAGTCGAATGTCGCGATTACGACATTGCTGCCATCGATGATCCCTCTGACCTCGCTCGTATTCACGTTGTTGTTGCCATTGAAGTCCGTCCAGGCGATGTCGAGCGCGCCGGTCGGATAGTCGCCGTTGCGATTCGCCGAAGTCCTGTGGGTTGGCAATCGGTGTACTTCGGCGTGCCATCGGGATTGAACGCAAAGATGCTCATCGTCCACGGGGCGGCGCCGATCGCCGTGTCGATCACGCCGGCGATCGCCGTCGCGGTGACACCGACGTCCCATGAGTTCTGCCCGATGACGCTGGCGAACGTGTTCGCATGCGGCTTCGTGATGTCGACCTTGACCTCAGCCCCGGCAGACAACAGGGTGACGTCGACTGTGACGATCTCGCCATCCGTCCCGTCGGTGTAACCGTTGCGTGTCGCCGCCTGCGCAGCCACGGACCGCGCGGCAGCCTCCTTCGTGGCCACCGACCCCGGTGTGTTCATGTACGCGTTGGCTCCAGCGACGGCAGCGAAGTCCGCACCGTTCTGTTCGTCGCGACGTTGGGCATAGGCACCGCCGCCATCGAGGACGAGGCCCGCCATCGCGATCATGGCGACCAGCCCAAGGGCGAACAGGACGAGGATCTGGCCGCGCTCGCCGCGCTGGGCCACGGTCGAGTCAGCTGAAACTTCGGCGGGCATCGGAATCCTCTCCCTCACGGGATGATCATGCTGGCGGATGACGTCATGTTGATCGGCCCGGCGATGCCGAGCGGCGAGATCGGCGTGTATGCCGCCGTGACGGTGACCTGGACGTAGTCGCCGGACTCGCATGGGCTGTGCGCCACGATGGTCCCCGCGACATCGACACAGGCGAATGTCGGGTTGGACATCCCAGGGACAAGCGCATGTTGCGTAGCGACCACCGCAAGGGTCTCGGCGCTCGCCCCGAGGACGATGCCCGGGTACACGATCGTCCGTCGGGCGATCTCACGACCGGCCTCGGAGAGGCCGTTGTAGGTGTAGACGCCGTGCCCCAGGTCGAAGAGCGCGAGCACCATGACCATGAAGACGGTGATCGCAAGTGAGAACTCCACCAAGCCCTGGCCGGCTTCGTGCGCCCGGGAAGGCATCGCGTCGCCTCATTGGGTCGTCACCGGGGCGATGTACGAGAACGTGCCCGCAGGCGTCGTCACGGTAAGCGTGACGTTGAACGTCGTCCCCTGCTGGGAGTAGTCGTGCGACGCGGTCGGGACCGCCCCTGCCGTCCAGATGCCGTCGCCGAACTCCCAGCGCCAGTAGCTGATCGCACACAGGCCGGTCGTGGGCGTCGAGGTGCTCGTGAAGACGACGGGCTTGTTCTTGTTTTGCTGGGTGTAGGTGAACCCGACGAACGGGTTCGCGCAGAAGGGCGTGGGCGAGGGCGAGGGCGAGGACGAGGGCGAGGGCGACGGGCTTGGCGTCGGGCCGCCGCCGGTCGGACTGGGCGATGGTGTCGGGCTTGGCGTGGGCGAGGGCGAAGGCGAGGGCGAGGGCGTTGGGGCGCCGCCACCCGCCGGCGTGATGACCACGTCGGCGGTCGCTGACCGTTCGAATGTCACACTCGGACCGCCGGTGAACACCCACACCAACGGCGTCAGGACCGTGAAGTGCCCCGTGACGGCGACCGCGACGGTGGTCCCATAGGTCTTGGCACAGGACGGATCGCAGGCCAGCGTCACATCTGTCGGATCGACGGTGACGAAACCGCCCAACCCTTCGCGCGTTGCCGCGCAGATGACCGCGTTGCTGCTCGCGTCGCAGGCAGCTCCCGCCGAATAGGACGTCGGGTTCGAAGCTGCGACCATCGCGCCCTCGCGGGCGGCGTTCTCGAGCGAGATCTGGGCGTAGAACACGCGGCCCAGGTCGATCGCCCCCATGACCAGCAGCAGGAGCACGGGGGTGACGATCGCGAGCTCCGTCAGAGACTGTCCCCGGGAACCGTGGCGCGATCGCTCGGCCAGGGCCTGGCCCTGCGAGGCTCGATCGACGTGGCGGCGATAGCGTTGAAGGAGCGTGCGCATCGGACTCCCGAGACGTCTTTCGACGCTGGTGCGCCGACTTGACCTGATGCTTGGCTGGCCACCTTGCTCGCGGCCTTACGCAAGGGCCGACGATGGTCCCGGGGGCACCGAGCGACAAGCCGTACGGAGGTACCGGTGGGGCATGGCCGTTTGTTCAGAACGGTGACCACCGACACCAGCGACGGGATGCGGTCAGGCTTCCTCGATCCGTTCAGCCTGCAAGGCAAAGACGAAGACAGTCGGGATTACCAACGAGGTTGGCGCCACATCGCGGACCTGCGCACCGGCTCCGGGTCACCAACGTCCTTGGTGTTGCGCACGTCGGTGCCCCGGGCCACCAACACCATTGGTGCGCCGCCTCTCCGTTGCTGACCCGACGGTTCATCGCGAGCGTGGCCGGCCGACCCTGATCCCCGCCGCTCGGCGCACGGCATGCGGAGTACCAGCGCCATTGGTAGGCCGGACCAGCCAGACGCCTGCGATCGATCCAGCGGGCGCAGCGATCCAACGCCGGATCTCAGGTGTCCGTGCTGGGTACGTTGCCCCGACGATGGCGGCATGGCGGCGAAGAGCGTCATGAGCGGTCGAGGTCGCGGGGAGCACCAGCAGCCGACCCGTCTCTCGTGGGCTCCAGCCGCGCTCTTCGGGCAGCAGCTTCGCGGCGAGGCGCGACTTGCGGTCGTCGGACGCCAGCAGGGCCTGCAGGTCAACGATGCGGGTCTTCACCTCGATGAGCAACAGCGAGGCTGACGCGCGATGCCACCCGACGATATCAGCCGACCCTCGCTCACCGAAGTGGCTGAAGGTCCACTCCACGATGACCTCCCACCCCGCGCTGCTCAGGACATGGACGATCTGATCGACGAGGGTAGCGTGACCCGCATCGAGGAGGCGTTCGAGCTCGGGTCCTCGCCACCGTGGCGTGAGCTCGATCGTCGCATCAAGCGCCTTTGCCACGGCTCGCACGTTGTCGAGACCGACGACTTCGAAGGCACCTAGCTCGACGAGCGAGACGAGCTGCTGGCTCACCCCGGCTCTGTCCCCGACATCTCGCTGCCGCCAGCGCCTCCGACGCCGCAACTCGCGCATGACGGCACCGACCTTGCGATCGTCCATGGTCGGTGCATCTTCGCCCGCGGCGATCATCGCCCAGCGCACCATGACTCTACGGGGGCTGCACTCCTGATGAATGCTGCCCCTGGACGTCGGAGCCCTAAGCCACGTTGGAGCTCGGGTCAGGCTTCCTCGATCCGTTCGGCGGGCAAGGCAAGGACAAAGGCTGCGCCCGGACCACCCGCCGGCGGGTCGACGACCTGCAGGTCGCCGCCGGTACCAAGAGCCAATCCACGAGCGACGCTCAGGCCCAGGCCGGTGCCGTCGCCGCTGCCGGCCTGGAGCCGCGCGAAGCGCTCGAAGACCCGCTCGCGCTGCTCGGCCGCGATGCCCGGACCGTGGTCGCGGATGGTCGCCGCCAAACGTGGTCCACCTTGCCGTCCGGAGGTAACAGAAGCAGCACCGTCGAGCGTCACCGGACTGGCGTCGATGCCGGGCTTGCCTGCGATGAGGGCGATGCCGACCTCGATCGCGCCCTGACCGCTGTATTTGAGCGCGTTGTCGAGGAGTGCCCAGACGATCTGCTCGACCCAGTCGCGGTCTGCGGCCGCCAGCCAACCGACCGCCGCATCGCGCAGGTCGAACGCCTGCCCGCTCCGCCCGAGGCTCTCCCAGACGCGCTGGACCAAGCGGCCCCAGCGGGAAGACGTCGATCTCCGGCTGGAGCGTGCCGGCCTCCAGCTTGGAGACCGTCAGCAGCTGCGCCACCAGGCGGGAGAGCCGGTCGGCCTGCTCGACGATGATGCCCAGTCGCGGATCGGGTCCTGCTCCGCGAGCTGGGTCGCGAATCCGCGGATGGATGTCAGCGGCGTCTGGAGGTTGTGGCTGACGCCGCGCAGGAACTCCTGCTTGAGCTCGGCCAGGCTCTCGACCTCACCGAACAGCTCGGCCGTCCGGACCGCCGCCGCCAGCTGGACACCGAAGATGCGCAGCAGGTCGGCATCGGCCTCGCCCCACTCGCGCGTCGGGACCTGCGTCGCGACCAGCCGACCGACCATGTCATCGCCGACGGCCAGCGGGGTCGAGACCTCGAAGGCCTCGCCCGGGACACGCTCCGGCGGGTCGGCCAGGGCGGCCCGCTCCTCGGCATCGGGACCATCCGGCCCGTACAGGCGGACCTCCGAAGCGGTGAAGCCGAAGGCGGAGCGTGCCGCGCGCTCGGCCGCCACGATCAGGCGGGCGACCCCCTCGCGAGGCGAGAGGGTGGCCACAGCATGCGACACGGCGGCCAATGACCGGTTGCGGGCCACGAGCGCATCGGCCAGCCGATTGTGGCTGGCGGCCAGGCGTGAGACCTCGTCGTCACCATCGACCTGCAGCCGCGCCGAGAGGTCGCCGGCCTGGAGTCGGTCGAGCGTCACCGTCATCCGTGTCAGTGGCGCGACCAGCGTGCGCGAGAGGACCAGCCCCAGCCCGACGGCCAGGACGACCGCGATGGCCATGCTCGCCAGGAACGGAGCGGCCAGCTCCGGCAGGCCACCGGCCGTCTCGCTGAGGGCCAGGATCCCGACCCCGCTGGGCAGGGCCACGTAGGCGATGACCTGTCCGTCCGCGGTCCTCGTCGTCGGAGCCGCACCGGCGGTCAGGCCCGACGGTGGCGGCGGCACCGGGACCGACCGGTCGCTCGAGGCGAGGACCTGACCGGCCCTCGAGAAGAGGGTAGCGGTGCGATCCGTCAAGGCATCGAGTCGCCCAGCCGTCGACACATCCAGTGGCGCACCTCCGACCTGCGACGCGGCCAGGCGGGTCAGCGAGGCGAGGTCGGTCGCCTGTCGGGAGGCGACGGCGCCGCCGGCCAGGAGGAAGGCGACGGCCGCGAAGACGATGACCGGCACGACGCCGGCCGCGACCAGGGCCAGGAGCAGGCGGTTCTGGAGCGAGAGGGATCGCATCGGTCGTGCGCTGTCCCGGTCTCAGACGCTCTGGCGATCGAGCCGGTAACCGACACCACGGAGGGTCTTGAGGTAGACCGGGTGGTCCGGGTCGCGCTCGAGCTTCTGGCGCAACCGCCGCATGGTCACCCAGACGTAGCTCGCGTCGGGCGCCTCCGTCTCCGACCAGCCGCGCGTCAGGAGCGTCTCGGTCGGGACGGTCTGTCCGACGTTCGCAGCCAGTGCATAGAGGAGGCGCGACTCGACCGGTGTCAGTCGGAACTCCTGGCCATCCCTGATCACGCGCCGACGCTGGAGGTCGAGGATGAGCTCAGGGTCGAGCTGGAGCCGGCCCGCCGGCACGCGGTCCCCGACCCGCCGCAGGACCCGATTGATCCGCGCGCGCAGCTCGGGGTAGTGGAAGGGCTTGACGATGTAGTCCTCGGCGAGCTCCTCGAGGGCCTCCGCCTTGGCATCGAAGTCGTCCACCGCGCTCAAGACGATGATCGGCAGGTCCGCCCGCTGTTTGACCTGGCGGGCGAGCGTCAGGCCGTCCATGCGCGGCATCATCATGTCCACGACCATCAGGTCCGGCCATTGGGCCTCGAGCCGTCGCAGCGCTTCGAGGCCATCGCGCGCGGTCGTCACGCTGAAGCCGTCGGACTTGAGCTCGTCGGAGAGGAAGACGAGCAGGTTGGGGTCGTCGTCGACGAGCAGGATGCGCGGCAGGGGCGGCACCATCGTCACGCTCGGCAGGATAGCAGCGGGATGGCGCCGGAACGCCCGGGGTCAGGGCGCCTTGGGGTCCACGAACCGGCAGCGGGTGCGGACGGGGCAGGCTGCGCAGTCGGGGTTGCGAGGGTGGCACATCGCCCGGCCGTGGTGGATGAGGTTGACGTGCGCCTCGTAGGCCTGCTCCGGCCGGAGCATCGCCAGGTAGTAGTCGTGGGCCTGGTCCGCCGTCGCCTTGGCCGGCAGGAGGCCGATCCGATGCGAGACGCGATCCACGTGGCGGTCGACCGGCATCAGCGGCTGACCGAAGCTGAAGAGGAGCAGGACGGAGGCCGTCTTCTTGCCGATGCCGTCGATGGCGGTCAGCCAGTCGCGCGCCTCGAGCGGCGCCATCTGCCCCAGGAACTCGAGCGAGTGGTCGCCGCGCGCCTCGCGGATGGTGCGCAGCGTGGCCTGGATGCGCGGCGCCTTCTGCGGGCCGAGGCCGCCCGGCCGGATGACGTCGATGAGCTCCGCCAGGGGCGCCGACTCGACCGCCATCCAGTCCGGGGGCGAGCCGTCTGACAGGCCGGCGCCGCCCCAGCCCTGCCCGGGTCGGTGCTGCTCGGCGGGCAGTCCCGATGGGTATGCCACGCGCAGCGACTCGAAGGCCTTCTCCGCGTTCACGTCGGCCGTGTTCTGGGTCAGGATGGTCAGTATCAGCTCGCTCGTCGGATCCAGGCGACGCTGCCACTGTTCCCGTCCGTAGATCGATGCTAGCCCGTCGAGGACGTCGTCGACGAGCGCCGGCCGGGTCCGCTCGAGCCGGCGGACCCACGCCTTGATCGGGTCGGGCTTGGCGCGTTTCCGTTTCGGCCGACGCGCACTGGCGCCGGGTCTCGACGTGGTCGATGACGCCCGGGAGATCCTGAAAGGCGTCACCAGATGGTTTCGACATCGTACCGGCCGATGGCCGGGTCAGAGGTTACGATCGGGATGTCCTCGACGAGTGCCTGTGCGACCAGCAGGCGGTCGAACGGATCGCGGTGGATCGGAGGGAGCGAGGCGACCCGCAGGGCATGCTCCCCGCTGATCGGCAACGTCTTGAATCGATACGCGGCGAGTCTGCCGGGAACGTATCGATCGATCGCGCTCGGCAGGACCAGCTTGTCTGAGCTGACCTTGATGGCGATCTCCCAAAGGCTCGCAGCACTCACGAGAAGCTCGTTCTCCGACGACTCGATCATCCGGCCCACCAAGTCCGAGATCTGCGGGTCGTCGAGGTCCCACCAGAGAAAGGCATGCGTGTCGAGCAACGCCCTCAACCGACGAGGTCCTCGAACTCGGGGAGTGGGTCGTCGAAGTTCGGGCGGATGATGACCTTGCCACGCCCGAGCCCGCGCGGCCGGGGCGCGAGTGTCGGCTCGACCGCGATCAGCAGTGCAATGGGCCTTCCGGACCTCGCGATCACGATCTCCTCGCCCTGCTCGACGCGCACCAAGAGCCTGGAGAGGTGCGTCTTTGCCTCATGGATGTTCACGGTCGTGGTCGTCATGCGGACAGCATGACTTAGTCCTTCGACTTAGTCAACTACTGAGCTTCGTTACCGGCCTGGTGGTCGTGGTCTTCGTCGAACTCGGGCAGCGGGTCGTCGAAGTCGGGGCGGATGATGACTCGGTCGCTGCCCGGGGTGCGTCGACCTGCAGGCATTTGGCGTGAAGCGGACCTCAACGAAAGGAGTCGCGCGACACGCTCCGCAGCGCGTTCGATCGGTGCCGCGCCGGTCGCCATGGCGGCCTCGAGCGAGATAGCGGCCTCGACAACGGGGACTGCTACCCCTCCGAGCTCGAGCAGCGCAGCCGCACCTTCGGGCTCGACGCCGCCGCCGAAGGCGATGCACGGCACCCCGGCTTGGTGCGCGCGCCGCGCCACACCGAGGGCGGTCTTGCCGAACGCGGTCTGCCGATCGATGCGGCCCTCACCGGTCAGCACGATGTCCGAGTTGGCCAAAGCCGCATCGAAGCCAGTCAGCTCCATGATCATGTCGATGCCCGGGCGCACCTCCAGCGAACGGAACTGCGATGCGATCGCCAGTAAGCCGAAGGTCGTGCCGCCCGCCGCGCCCGCTCCCGGTCGATCGCGGACCGCCGTAGCGGTGGCGGCCTCGAGGAGGTCGGCGTAGTGGGCCAGGTTGGCGTCGAGCCAGGCGACGTCGGCCGCCGATGCCCCCTTCTGAGGACCGTACGTAGCAGCGGCGCCCTCGTCGCCGAGCAATGGATTGGTCACGTCCGAGGCGATCACGAGGTCGACCTCGCCGAGGACTTCCGACAGCTCGCCGAGCTCGATACGCGCCAGGTCGGCGAGCCCGCCGCCGCCCGGCGGCACCTCATCTCCGCCCGCGTCGAGGAACCGCGCGCCGAGCGCCAACAGCAGCCCAGACCCGCCGTCGGTCGTCGCCGAGCCGCCGACCCCAAGGACGATGTGCCGGACACCGAGTCCGATGGCCGCCGCCAGGACGAGGCCAGTGCCAAAGGTGGAGGCCGCGAGCGCGTCGCGCTCATCTGCCGGCAACCGCGAGAGGCCGGACGCTTCGGCCAGCTCCACGACGCCGCGTTCGCTGTCGCGCAGGAAGCGGGCGCTGACGGGGCGCCCGAGGGGATCGCGCGCGTGCGCGGGCAGGGTCTGCCAGCCGCCGCTGGCGGCGATGGCATCGGTGGTGCCCTCGCCGCCGTCCGCCAACGGGGCCAGGATGATCGTGTCACTCGGCCTGGCCCGCAGCCAGCCGTCGGCCAGGGCGCGGGCCACCGTCACGCTCGACAGCGAACCCTTGAACGAGTCGGGCGCTACCAGGACCGTGAGCGCTCCGGGAGCGCGGATCGATGTCATCTGGCTGCGCGGATCGGCGTCATGTGCGTGCGCGGATCGGTGTCGATCGGTGCGCGGATCGATGTCATATACGCACAGGGGTGGTGCTAACCACGGTCACAGCGCCCGAGCTGGTCGAGGCGCGCACCATGGGCCACGATCCCACGCTCGCCGACTCGCGGTGGGTCGCCGGACGGCGTCGCATCGTGGCTGCTGAAGGTGTCTCTTGTTGCTTTGCACCACGTGGATGCGTATCTGACGCAATACGGATGCAGCCACGTCATCGGCGGGGTCTCAGGCGTCGGGGCCGAAGTCGTCGTCGGGGCCAAAGCTGTCGTCGTTGCCGTCCGCGCTCGTCCCGCCGCCAGCATGGCCTTCGCCGCCCGCCTGCGCGCGCCGCTCGGCGTACTCCGGGATGCGGATCATCGGCGGGCGCTCCTGATCCGCGATCTCGTAGACGTCCAGCGAGAGGCGGCCCGGCGACGAGCGCGGCAGCTTCATGGTCGAGCCGATCTCGGCGAACAGCCGTGCGCGGTGCCGTTCCTCGAGGCGCTTCATGGCCGCCTGCATGATGACGAAGCTCATCCGGGAGAGGCCCTCGAGCTCCTGGTTGCGGTGGACTCGGACGTCGAGGTCGACCTGGCCGATGCCATCGAGCCCGACGCGTTCGGCGATGTCGATGAGATGTCCGATCTCGACGGCATAGCCGGTGAAGAAGGGGATCGACTCCAGCAGGGAGCGGCGCCCCGCGTACTCCCCGGAGAGCGGCTGGATGACGCCCGACAACTCGGGGAAGAAGAGGTTGATCAACGGCCGCGCGACGAGCTCCGTGACCCGGCCGCCGCCGCCCTCCTTGAGAACTCCGCCCTCGACGATCGGCCGGTTGTAGTAGCCCTTGACGTAGCCCAGGCGCGTCTCGGCCAGCAGCGGGCCGAGGGTCCCGTAGACGAAGCGCGGGTGCCAGTCGCGGATGTCGGTGTCGCACCAGGCGATGAGATCACCGCTGGTGACGAAGAGGCTCTTCCAGAGCGACTCGCCCTTGCCCCGGAAGGTGCCGTAAGCCGGCAGGACGTCGGCGTGCTGGACGACCCGCGCCCCTTCCTCGGTCGCGATGTGGACGGTCTCATCGGTCGATGCCGAGTCGATGACCAGCAGCTCGTCGATGAGGCGGTTGCGCTCCATGAGCTCGCGCCGCGCACGGCGCACGATGGGCCCGATGGTCGCCGCCTCATCGAGCGTCGGGAGAACGAGGCTGATGGTCAGTCCCTGCCGCTCCTTGAGCGCGGCAAGCCGCCCGATGTCGGAGAACTCCTGATGCGAGAAGTTCGACTCTGCGAACCACCGATCGACCCGCGCCGGGACGCTGCCGGCGGCGGTCGCCGCGCGCTCGGCGGCCTCGAGCGTCTCGGCCTGCGCGGCGCGCCGATCGAAGACCGCGCGGGACGGGGCCTCCCGGGTCTTGACCACGATGACGGTCGGTCGCGCTTGCTGGACGACCGCTTCCGGCAACGCGCCGAAGAGGCCGCTCTCCGGCGGCAGCGCCAGGGCGCCCGGGCCGGCAGGCAGCGCGGTGGCACCCATGACCACGAGCCCGGCTCGATCCGCCTCGTCGATGATCGTGGGTGCGACGCTGCTGCCCTCGACCAGGGATGGCTTCGCGCGCCCGCGCGTGTGCAGCCGGACGAAGGCGGCCAGCGCTCGCTCCGTCTGGGAGCGGACCACGGGATCGATGCCCAGGGGGACGACATGTAGGGCTTCGACCTCGGCGCCCAGACCACGGCCCAGGGCATCCGCGAATCGCAGGGCCAGCTCGGCGTGCGGGCCGCCGCGCACCGGGACCAGGATCCGGCGGATGTCGTTGACCCCGCGTTGCTTGACCACCGCGATGTCGCAGGGCGCCTCGCGGACGACCTCGTCGATGGTCGGGCTGAAGACGGCGTCGACCGTCCTCGTCCGTGCGCCCTTCCGTCCGGACGCGGGCCCCGGTCCGCCCCAGCCGAAGAGGATGAGGTCGGCCTCCTCCTCGGTCGCAGCTTCGAGGATGCCCTCCGCTGCCCGTCGGCCGATGCGCACCGTGGTCCGCAGCTCGATGTCGTCCGGTGCGAACTCCAGGACCCGTTGCAGCAGGCGCCGTGCCTGACGAGCGCGTGTCGCCCCCTCTGAGAGCGGCGATCCCTCCGCCACCTCGACGATGCCGAGCGCGGTGAGCACCCCGCCATGCTCCATGAGGGCGGCACCGATGCGCACGAGGTCTGCCGCCGTGCGCGGGTTGGCGAGCGGCAGCAGGATGCGGGTCGGCAGCCCGCCGCGGCTCCGGCTCATGTCTCGGCCGCTTTGGTCGATCGTCCAGTGGCCTTCGGCGGCCGTCCGGTGGCCTTCAGGGGCCGGCCGTCGACCCTCGGCGGACGTTCGTCGGCCGGGTGGCGCCAGGCGGCCACGAACTCGGGCTTGAGGGCTTCATAGGCGCGGGCCTGGCGATCGACGACGGCCTCGGCCGCCTCGTCGTCGAGCGGCCCCGTCTCGAGGATGTGGCTGGCGACGCGTCCGAAGTAGATCGGCACCAGCGCCTCGATGAGCCGCTCATCGTCGAGGCGACGCTCGTGATGGGCAAGCATGCTGCCGTATACGACGCGCGCCCAAGTCTCGTCGGGAAAGCGGAAGCGACTGGCCGAGGGATCCGGCGATCCACCAGCGGCGCCGGCTTCGGCCGCCAGCTCGGCCAGGCGCCCGGGCTCGACGAGAGTGCCGATCTCGGCCCAGGCGTCGGCGTGGCCGGTCGGTCCATCCGCGAACGCGCGAAGCAGGCGCCCGACGTCCACATCGAGGGGCACCGGATCGACGATGCGCTCGAAGCCGTAGGCCGGCACCTCGCGCGAGCCGCTCACTCCCAGCCAGCGATCGTCGTGGCGCTCGGTCAGTCGCAGCGCCGTTCCGACGACCTGGCTGAACATCGGCCCGAGGTCGGCGCCGGGGTCCTTGGGGTCGTGGATCTTGGCGCCCAGCCGAGCCTGGCAGACCGCGAAGCCGCCGGCCACCGCGGTCGTCGTCATCCAGATGTCGATGCCGAACTTGCTGACGTCCGGCGTCCAGTCGTCCTGCGCCAGGTAATGGTCGATGAGGTCGCCGCTGACGCCGAAGTCGCCACCGATCGGCTGGCGGATGCGCAGGCCGTAGAGCGCCCGGGTGAGCGGGTAGGTGACCGTGTTGGTGATGGTGCCGTCGAACTTGTGACGCGAGTAGAGCGGGGTCGTGTAATCGAAGCCGCCCTTGAGGATGGGACCGGCCAGCAGTTCGATCCATTCTGGCCCGATCGAGCGCAGGTCCGAGTCGACGACGACGAGCGCCTGGACCTTCAGCGCGCGCGCGATCTGGAAGAGCGTCCGCAACGCCGCACCCTTGCCACCGACGCCATCGACCTCTGGATAGGTCAGGCTGATGCGCCGCAGCCGGTTACGTGGCCGGACGAGCAGGATCGACGCGATGTAGTCGGGTGACTCGGTTTCGACGACCACGCGCTGGGTGCCGTCGCGCGAGCCGGCGTCGGCGTTGACCAGGACCGGCCGCAGGTCCGGGAAATACTGGACGAGCCCGGCATGGGCGGCGCGCACGACATGCCCGATGGTGGCCGCATTCCGGAAGCTCGGGATGCCGACCATGATGTCTGCCGTCCCGAGGCGCCCGACCTCATCTCGGAGGACCTTGGGCAGCCCGGCCAGCGGCCCTGAGCGAGGCCGCCGGTCGGCATGGTCCTTGCCCTTGGCCGCGGTCACGGACCCGCTCCGGTGCGTGACGTGTGGCCGATCCGCGGTGGCACCGCGACCTTGGCGGGCTGGTCGCGCAGGACGAGTGCCCCGTCCGGCTCTGGCGGCGGCAGCGGCTCGCCGGGCGGCAGCTGCCGCTCCAGGACGTGGATGGCCCACTCGCGCGCGCTGAGCCCGGCATCCGTCCAAGCCTGGACGATCGCGGTGTCCTCGAACATCGGCGCCGGGTCGGTCAAGCGGACGCCGATCGGCTGGCCTGCGGCGGCCTCGGCGGCGTGTACCAGCCGCAGCGCACCGCGGCCGTCGCCGGCGAGCAGTGCGAGATGCGGGTGATCGTCCTCGGCCAGTGCTTCGATGTGGGGCATGATGGCGACCGCCGGGCCGCCGGCATCGAAGAGCACCTCGCCGGCCCGGACGTGGGTCGCGAACCGCTGGCGGTCCAGCCACTGAAGCGCCCACGGCCGAATCTCGTACAGGCGGCCGCCCGCCCGGAAGGTCGCGTCGTCGTCCACCGTCGACCAGGCGTCGTCGATGGCCGGCTCGTCGGCGCTCGACGACAGCAGGGTGCCCGTGGCCTCGAGAGCTCGCAGGACCGCCGCCCGGTCGCCCGGACCATCGGTGCCCTCGCTGTGGCGCCCATGGAAGCGTCGGTCGCCGATGACGGCGAAGCCGTGATGAGCACCGAGCTTGATCGAGCCTTCGTTCCCCTGGCCGGTCATGTAACGCAGGACCCGCAGGTCGTGGGCGTGCGCCCACGCCAGCTCGGCGATCTGCAGGTTCGTGGCCACACCGCGACCACGAACCGCCGGGTCGACGCGGATCCCCTCCAGCCAGCCTTCGCCATCGCTCAGGACCGCCAGGCGAGTGACCGCGATCGGCCGATCGTCGGCCTGCGAGGTGGCCACGAGCAGGACGCCATCGGTGGCGACGAGCCAGTCATCCCAGACCTCCGGGATGTAGTCCCAGCCGTCCCACGTCCGGGTGGCGAAGGATAGGACGGCCTCCTTGTCGGAGGCTCGGGCACGACGCACGGCGATGGGCAGGTTCGTCTTCGACGCGTCCTTCGCTGGCGCCGCCGCGGTCACGACTTGACGGCGCTGAGCTTGGTCACGACCGTCCACTGGTCGGTGATCGACGAGGGCACGTAGCGGCTGTTGGCCGCCTTGAGGACGGCGCCCTCGAAGCCGGCCGCCTTCCAGGATGTCAGCCAGGAGCGGATCGGCGGGCGCGTGTATGGCGTCACACGGACCAGGTCGCTCTGTCGGATGAGGCCATCGAGGATGCGTTTCCGCTCCAGGAGCGGGACGTCGAGGATGACCTGGCCATCGATCCTCAGCAGGTCGATGGCCACGAACGCGACACGCGGCGGCGGCTCGTCGGCCGAGGGCAGGCGCTCGGCGACGTCGAGGTCCGGGGCACGGATGAAGGTGCCCAAGCGCGACGTCTGGATCGCGGTCGTGGTCAGCGCGCCCTCACCGCTGCGGGTCGCCTCGGCGGTCAGATAGCCGTCGATGACGGCGTCGAGGCAGAGGATCGCGGCGGCCAGGTCGCGGGCGACGTGGGGTTCGGCATCGGTCGCGTCCTCGCCCGCATCGTCGATCAGCCGCAGCCAGGGACCGTCATCGTGACCGTCCCGCTCGACCTCGAAATGTGCGAGGACCCTGCGGCCGCTCCAGCGCGGTTCGATGATGGGGTCGCGGATCTCCGTCGGGCGGCTCTTGGCATACGGCTCGGTGGGCCGCCAGGCCAGCGGATCGGCGGGATCGAGGGACTCGGGCGCCTGCACTGCTCCATCGTACCCGTCGTGCGTCGGCCGGGCTGCGAAACAGGCTCCCTGCCCCCCAGGACCCGGCCGTATCATCCGCCGATGCGCAGCGCCCCTCGGCCGTGACCAGCGGCACCGACCAGCCGACGTCTAGAGGTAGGGGCGGCTTCCTCGGCCTCGGCAACCTGACGCCCAGCGGCCTGGTCCGCGTGCCGCTCTCCTGGTCGCTCTACGACTTCGCCAACACGATCTTCAGCTATGCCGTGGTCTCGACGGCGATGGGCATCTGGCTGACCGAGCCCGAGCGACTCGGCGAGGCGAATGGCCAGCTGGTCTTTGGCCTGGCGGTCATCATCAGCGTCGGGCTCAACGCCATCTTCTCGCCGGTCCTGGGCGCGATGAGCGACCGTGGCGGGCGGCGCCTGCCCTTCCTGCTCTTCTTCACCATCCTCGTCATCGTGCCCTCGTCGTTCATCGGCTTCGTGCCGGGGATCGCCGGACTCCAACCGGCGGCGATCGGGGCGATCCTCTTCGCCATCGCCAACTTCGCCTACCAAGCGGCGCTCATCTTCTACGACGCGACGCTCAAGACGGTCAGTCTGCCGGAGTCCCGCGGGCGACTCTCAGGGATCGGCGTCGGCATCGGCTACATGGGCACCATCAGCGTCGGTCTGCTGCTGGCCGTGGCGACTGTCGACGTGGACCTCATCTTCCTCGTCGCCGGAGTGCTGTTCGCGGTCTTCGCGGTGCCCATCTTCCTGTTCGTCAAGGAACGCCCGACCAGCGACCAGCGCTTCCATCCCCGCGACATACCCGCCTCGATGGGCCAGCTGCCGGCGTCGATCCGGGACGCTCGCGCCATTCCGGGCCTGCTCCGTTTCCTCGTTGCTCGCTTCTTCTACTCGGACGCGGTCAACACGATCATCATCGTCATGAGCGTCATCGCCGTCCGCGCGATGGACCTCACGACATCGCAGTTCCTGTACATCTCGGTGATGTTGACGGTCGTGGCCATCGTCGCGAGCTTCATCTGGGGCCGCCTGGTCGACCGCTTCGGGCCCAAGCGAACCCTGCTCTGGGTGCTGGCCTCGTGGGCGATCGGGCTGATCCTGGGGGCGATCGCCATCGGCATCGGTGGCCCATCCGAAGGGGCTGGCGCGGAAGGCTATGTCGGGATCGTGCTCTTCTTGCTCGCCGGTGCGATCGTCGGTAGTGGACTCGGCGGCGTCCAGGTCGCCGACCGCGTGTTCATGATCCGCCTCTCGCCGCCGGCCAAGCTCGGCGAGTTCTTCGGCCTCTACGGGCTCGTCGGCAAAGGCTCGCAGGTCGTGGGCCAGTCGATCTACAGCCTGCTCATCTGGCTGCTATTCGACACATTGGGGAATGGCGCCTACCAGATCGCGGTGCTCAGCCTGATCGTGACCATGATCGTCGGCTACTGGCTCATCCGTCCGGTCTCCGACAGATGGGGTGCGCACGTGGCGACCGACGACGACATCGTCGGGCCAGACATCCCGCCGGCGCGCATGGCCCCGATGTCGGCTCCCATGGAGCCCCGCGGGTAGAGCCACTGCCGAGACGCGAGCAGCGCGTCGTCGTTCAGGTCGGGCGTGACCCCGGCCCGAACGCGCTTTTTCGGGCGCAAAGCGGAGCGACCGCCTGGCTGAGCGTCGCCGGAGCAGCATGGAGCCGGCGCCCGTGGCGGACGCCGGCTCTCGGCGGACAGGCTTCGATCGGTGCGTCGTCAGGGCGCAAGTCGCTGCCAGCTTGGGAAGGCGGAGGTTCTCCACGGGACCACGGCGGGCGCTCCGCCATACGGGTCGAGCAACATCGGGACGTCCGTTCCGTCGGGAAGATAGAGGATGTCCGCTCCGTCAGGCGTCCAGGCGATCCCGGCTACGGGCCCGATCGGGCCTGTCTGGATCACCGACCCTGCCTCGTCGATCAAGACGACACCGATGACGGGACCACCGGCATCGTTGTCCCAGAACATGATGGATCGCCCATCGGGCGACCACTGCGGTGCGATGGACTCGACGGTCGTGATCTGGCGGCGCCCGGTGCCGTCGGCCCCGCCTACGTAGAGATGTTGTCCGCAGACGCCGCCATCGCACGGCGTCGCCAACTCGATCCATTGGTAGACCACCTGTGTGCCGTCAGGCGACCAGTCGTAGTAGAGATAGTCGAATTCCTGCCTGCCGTCGGTCGGACTGACCGGTCGAACGCCGGAGCCGTCCGGCGCGACGGCAAAGAGCCCGTGGACGCCAGTCGCCGTGGTGCCACGGAAGAGGATCTCGGCGCCGTCAGGCGGCCGCCAGATCGGCCCTTCCGCAGACATCCCCACGGCGAGGCTGTGCGCCGCGCCCCCATCGGTCGGGAGGACCGTGATCGTGCTCAGGCCGTCGACGGCCGACGACGTCACGATCGAGCGGCCGTCTGGCGACCACGCCGAACCGTCGAAGTCGACCAGGTCGTCGGTCGCCAGTCGATGCTGATTCGCACCGTCCGCATCGGCGACCCACAGACTCCGGACGCCGCCGCTCTCGCGGACGAAGGCCAGCCGCGTCCCGTCGCGGGAGTAGACGGGCGCGCTCTCGGCCGCAGCACTGCCGATGACGATGGTTCGTGCACCGGTGACGGGATCGACGGCCACGATGTCGCCGTGGTCTTCGAATGCGAGGACCCCGTTGGCGGCGACCCCGAATGGCGCCGGCAGCGGCCTGCGGTTGGCGCCGACATAGGCCGCCAGGGCCAGGAGGACGATGAGGCCGAGCAGGGCCAGGATGCCAATGCTCCGCCACGGGACGGGTCTCTGGATGCGTTGACCGAGCGTGGTGACGCTCATGGGAAGCCACCTTTCAGGGAAGGTCCACGCCGGCCGCTGGCGCATGCCGGCCGCCTGCGCGAGAAGGTCATCGGTGTACTCGGGCATCCGCGGCCCGGCAGTCTCGAAGAACCAGGCCGTCAGGTCGCGTTCGATGCGATCGGTCTGGCTCATGCGACCTGCCCTCGCTGGACGGCGCTGCCGTCCGATGCGGTCGGATCCCCCATGGCGACACGGAGTGCCGCCAGGGCTCGCCCGAGGCGGGATTGCGCCGTGCCGACCGGGATGCCGAGGGTTTCGGCGACAGCCGGCACGGACATCCCGACGTAGTAGTGGAGGACCAGGACGGCCCGTTGATCGGCGCCCAGCCGCCGGAAGCCGCGTTCCAATTGGTCGCGGTCGGCGACGAGGCCCGTGAGATCGCTGACCGACGGGGTGCCGATCGGCGTCAGTTCGACTTCGACGGCCCGCCGACGCTGTCGCCGGGCCACGTCAAGACAGGCGTTGACGATCAGACGATGGAGCCAGGCGTCAAAGCGATCCGAGTCGCGCAGGCCCGAAAGGTTGCGCCAGGCTCTGAGGTAGCCCTCCTGGACCGCGTCTCGCGCAAGCTCCTGGTCCCGGAGGATGAGGCGGGCGACAGCCTCCAGCCGCGCGATGGACGCGCCGACGAGCACGGCAAAGGCGTCATGATCACCCCGGCCTGCCCGCTCGACGAGTTCCCGCTGGTCCACAGTCACCCTCGTGACGCGTCCGTTCGGCCGCGTTCAAGGGTAATGGCGTCAGGAAGCGCAGAACCTTTCCCTCCCTGCGGCAGGCCACGTTGCTGGGACCTGTCGGCGCGGACCTAGACTCGCGTTGGGAGCGGCGACAACGCGTCGGCGATCGATCTCGCCCAGGCCTCTATCTCGGGCCAGTCCCGGAAGTCACCCGCCGGGATCGCGTCACGGGCAGCAGGCATCATCCGCATCACCCGCATCCCGAGGCGCTCCGTCATCCCGACCGGAGGCGCGCTCGGGTCGTAGGCGCCGAAGAAGACGTGCTCGTCCCTGGGATGGAGTAGCTCGCGGAGTTCGGCGAACTCCTTGGGCACGGCCTCCGTCAGGACGTCGCGACCCTTGGCGTCGACCAGGTCGGTCCCGATCGGCCCGCTGCTGAACAGCCAGACCGGCCGCTCGGCCAGCATCGCTCGGTGCTGCTTCACGAAGGAGGTCGCGTCCCCCAACCAATGCCCCACGTAGGCGGCGCTGCCGATCACGAACGCGTCGTAGTCGGAAACCTCGCCAGCCTCCTTGGCGGCTCGGACGGCGACCTCGTGACCCCGCCCGGCGAGCGTTTCGGCGACACGTTCGGCGATCCCGCGGGTCGCTCCGTGTCGACTGGCATAGACCACAAGCACCTTCATGGCTATCTCCTTGCGACGATCCTCGATCGATCGTGCGCGTCGGATGGTCAAGCGAGAAGGGCCATCCGGAGTCTTCAAGGCCTGCCAGCCGGTCGGTCAGGGTGAGGGGCTGGTCGGCGTGCCGGGCCGATACCGTTCGGCCGTCGCCAGCCAGTCGTCGTACGTGCTCCCGGGTTCGAAGCCTCCCGCCACGAGCACGCTGCCGTCGCTGAGAAGCGTGGCCACGTGGCCGGCGCGTTGTACGGCCATCCCCGCCGTGGCGATCCACGTGCCGGTGTTCGGGTCATAGAGCTCGGCGCGCTCGCCGACGGTCTCTGCAAAGGGATGCTCCGCGTATCCGCCTGCGACCAGCACGCGTCCATCCTCCAGCAGGGTCGCGGTGAAGCCACCGCGAGCCTCGCTCATGCTGCCCGTGGCGGTCCACGTGCCGGTGCTCGGGTCGTAGATCTCAGCGGAAGGAAGCCCCTTGCCCGCGAAGGTCTTGGCTCCGCCGGCGACGAGCACTCGACCGTCCTGTAGCAGGGTGGCCGTCTGCTCGGCCCGTGGCGCCATCATGTTCCCCGTGGCAGTCCACGTGTCATTGCTCGGGTCATACAGCTCGGCGGAGGCGAGCGGTCGGCCCTCGCCATCCGCACCGCCAGCGATCAGCACCCGCCCGTTCTTCAGCAGCGTAACGCTGGGATAGCCGCCGTATCGCATCGGCGTCGCGGTTGCCGCCCAGCGGCCGGTGCTCGGGTCGTAGATCCCTGCCGAGCCGGTCCCGTCGGGAGGACGCCAGCCACCCACGGCGAGCATACGGCCGTCTGGAAGCACGACGGTCGTGCTGCTCACGAGCCACGCCGGGACCTTGCCGGCGCCGTCCCAACGGCCAGTTTCCGGGTCGAAGATCTCGGCGGACAGTTCTTCGCCGCCGACCGACGAGACGCCGCCAAAGATCAACACCCTGCCATCTTGGAGGAGCGCGGCGGGCGGGAACACATCGCGTGAGTGGATCAAGGGCATCGTGCTGGTCCACAGCCCGCTGACGGGGTCGTACAGCTCAGCCGATCCCGGTGCGCCCTGGCCGGCGACCACGAGCACCCTGCCGTCGTGGAGTCTGAAGGCCGAGAGCCCGGCACCCCGGCCGCCGGTGGCGCCGCCGAGCATCGTTCCGGCGCTCGTCCACGCACTGCCATCTGACGAGGCGAGCGGCGTCGGCGTCGGGCTCGGGGCGACCGTTGGTTGGCCGATCCGGGTCCACGTGCGTCCGCCGTCGGTCGTCGCGAAGACCGCGGTGTCGCCGGTCTTCCCATCGCAGTACGGGTCGGTCGGGCTGAAGTCCCGGCACTGCTCGACGGCCCAACCCAGGTCGGGCGATGCGAAGCTCACCTTGTCCAGTCGGATCGACAGGTCGGTCCCCGTCGTCGTGCGCCACGTGACGCCGCCGTCCACCGTGGACCGGACCGCCGACCCATCCTCCTGGTACAGGATCCATTCGGTCGGCGACACGAAGTCCGCCGCCATGCCGGCGATCTCCGAAGGCAGAGCTTTGAGGAGGCGCCATGACCGCCCGTCGTCGTCGCTCTGCCAGACCGACGGCGGCTCGTCGCCGGCCGAGATCGCCATGACGATCCGGCCGGCATCCGCGAGCGAGATCCATTGGATGAACTTCTGGTCGTTCTTGCGCGATCCATCGCCGATCGGGAAGGTGCGTGTCTGCCAGGTCGCACCGCCGTCCATCGACCAGACGATGTCGTTGTTGAAGGGCTTGTTGTCGTACTTGCCCGAATAGAGGTACAGCACGCCCCCGGAAGGGCCTTCGATCTTGCCCATGCTGGCCTCGATGACCGGCACCCTGCCGGCCTTTGGACCGGTCCAGGTCGCGCCGCCGTCCGTAGTAGCGAAGACGCGCAGATGCCTGTCGCCCTGCTCGTCGCCGAACGTCAGGAACCCCTTGAAGGGCGTCTGGAACGAGATGGTCGGCTTGCCCGCGCTCGATGGGTCGGCGATGGTCGACTGCACCCATGTCCGGCCGCCGTCGTGCGTGGCCGCGATGCGCATGGGCATGCTGTCGGACGTGACGTACATCGTGTCGGCGTCGACCAGATCGGCGGCAGAGGTGGTCGACCAGCCTGGCGGCTGAAGCTGGGCCCAGGTCGCACCCATGTCTTCGGAGCGAAAGATGCCGGAGGCCGTCGTAACCCAGCCAACAGAATCGGGGCCGAGGTAGACCTGGTCCAGGCCGGTGAACGTTTCCTGGCCGATCGGGAAGGCGGTGTCTGGCGGAAGGGACGGCAGCCCCGACGGCGACGGCCCAGGTGACTCGATGGCGAGCGCGTCGTCCGTCGGCGGTACGAGGGCCGGCTCCCGCAGCAACGCAGTGCCGACGGCGATGGCGCCGACGACGAGCAGGGTGGCAAGGATCGCGGCGGCCGCCACGAGCGTCACGGCGCGTCGTCCGCCGAGCAAGCGCGTCAGGGCAGGCTGGGGAGCGACGATGGCGGCGAGATCCGCGCGGAGGGCGAGCGGCGCCGTCTCGTTCGCGCCGACCTCCCCCTGGTACCAGCTCCGCAGGCGCTGCTCGAGCTCGTGGTCGGTCATCGGAAGGTCCCCTTGGCGTCATCGGCGTCGATCGAGTCGTGCAGCTGCTTGAGCGCGTAATGCAAACGGGAGTGGACGGTGCCAGTCGGGATGCCCAGCCGGCTGGCGATGTCGTCGACCGTCAGATCGAGGTAGTAGCGCAGCGCCACGACCACGCGGTGGTCCGGTGAGAGCGCAGCGATCGCGGTCCCGAGCACGTCGCGGTCATGCGCCTGGTGGAACGGGTCTCCGGAGACGACGGCAACCTCTGTCGAGATGTCCCTGGCCCGCCAGCGTGTCGATCGCAGCCGGTCGCGACAAATGTTGACGAGGATGCGATCGAACCACGGCGTGAAGCGCGACGGGTCACGCAGGGTGGGCCACTTGCGCCAGGCCTGGACGATCGCGTCATGGGTCGCGTCCTGGGCCTCGGTCGGGTCGCGCAGGATGGCGCGCGCAAGTCGGTACGCCGCATCGAGATGTTCGTCGGCGAGGTGCCGGAAGGCGGCGCCGCGGTCACTGGCCCCGCCGATCACGACCGGCTGGCTGTCTGTCACATCCATGGCCTCAGAGGTGCGCGTCACGATGACATGACGAAGGACCGTGGCCAAATCTTCAGATCCGCGTCACGCACGGCGCGAGATGGTCACGCTGGCCAGCGATCCAGACCGCGTCATCACGCGTACTCAGCGGCCCGAGGCCGTGCTGTAGAGCTCGGCGGACGACCCCACGCCGTCGCCGACGTATCCACCGGCGACGAGAACCTGGCCATCTCCGAGCAGCGTGGCCGTGTGGGCGAAGCGAGGCATGCCGATGTTGCCGTCTACTTTCCAGGTGGCCGCCTTCGGGTCGAATAGCTCGGAGGGTGCGATGCCATGGCCGGTTTCGTTCCCGACGTCAAAGCCACCGACCACGAGGACGTCACCGTCCGGCAACGACACGGAGGCGGATCCTCCCCGTCGGCCGCTCATGCTCGCCGCTGTCGTCCAGGACCTGCTTCCGGGGTCGTATAGCTCGGCTGAGGCCAGCATCGCATCGCCCGGTCCATCGCCGCCGGCCACCAGCACCTTGCCGTCGGTCAGCAATGCGATGGTGCCACCCTGGGCGCGCGGGGTGAGGAGGTTGCCGGTCGCGGTCCAGATGCCGGAGATCGGGTCGTAGAGCTCGGCGGAGACCAGGTAGTCGTGCGCCGTCGATGAGATCGGTCCGATGCCGCCCCCGACGAGGACCTTGCCGTCGCCCAACATGACGGCAAACTGCTGGGTCCGGGCCGTGGTCATGTCGCTGGTCGCCGTCCATCTGCCGGTCGACGGGTCGTAGAGCTCGGTGGAGGCCAAGATCGCATCCGGCATGCCGTGCTCGGCACCGGCCACGAGGATCCGGCCGTCGGTGAGCAGGGTCGCGGTGTGCCCGAACCTTGTCGTGGTCATGTTGCCCGTGGTGGTCCACGTGCCGGTCTTCGGGTCGTACAGCTCGGCTAGCGAGATCGCACCGTCGGGGTCGATGGCATGGTCGGGATCGCCAAGCACTGGGCATCCCTTCGTGGTCAGGCCAGGACAGTAGCCGCCGACGACAAGGACCTGGCCGTCTGGCAAGAGCGTGGCCGTGTGCCTCGCGCGTGGTGTCGTCATCGAGCCCGTTGAATTCCACATGCCGGTGCTCGGGTCGTACAGCTCGGCGGAAGCCAGCGACTGCTGCGTCTGTTCGTCGACGGAATCCAGGCCGCCGACGACCAGGACACGCCCATCGGGGAGCAAGGTGGCTGTGTGCTCGGCGCGCGCCATGATCATGTCTCCGGTCGCACTCGACGTCCAGAGGACCGGAGCCGGAGAGGGCGACGCACTGGGGGGAGGCGCGGCCATCGCATTCGACATGTCCTCCTGCAGGCCTGCCTTGCAACCCGACAGCACGATGGCCGCAGTACCGATCACCACCGCCACGCGGCCCGATCGCCGATGCCATCGACTCCGGCCGGCTGGCAGTCTGTCTGTCCTATCGATGGCCTTAGAGGTGCGAGACACGATGACATGACGAACGACCCGGGCGAAGTCTTCAGATCTTCGTTAGCACCTCACGGATGGGCGAGAATCAAGGACGTAACGTAGACACGGACGCTCGATGGAGGCTTCGACGATGGTCAGCTGGGGAGCATTCGAGGCGGCCGCGCCTGACCTTGCCGCGACGGGTCGGCGGCTATTCGAGCGCCTGGATTCGGGTTCAGCCTTGCTGGCGACCGTTCGAGGCGACGGCCTGCCGCGGATCCATCCGATCACCATCAGCATCGTCGACGATCGGCTCCTTGCCTTCCTGATCGAGGGTTCGGCCAAGATCGCAGACCTCGATGGGGATGGCCGTTACGCCATGCACGCCCACCAGGACCCGATGGAGCCGCATGAGTTCCTGTTGCGCGGCCGTGCCACTGCGGTCACCGATCTCTGGCTCCGCGATGCGGTCGCAGCAGGCTGGGCGTTCGAGGTCGACGAGACGTACCGGCTCTTCGAGTTCTCGATCGAGCACGCCGTCCTCGGCAGCCGTGCCGACCCCGATGCGTGGCCCCCGCGATATACGTCGTGGCGGCCCCCCCGACCCTAGCGAGGGAGGGGGCCCGACTGCCGGGCGACGCAGGCACCGACCTAGCGCATGTCAAGCCCGCGCCTGTCGCCAGGCCCAGGCGGAGCCGATCATCTCAGCCAGCGTGCCGCGATCAGGCGTCCAGCCCAGCAGCGCGAGCGCTCGATCATTGCTG
This sequence comes from uncultured Chloroflexia bacterium, assembly GCA_963833535.1. Lineage (GTDB taxonomy): Bacteria > Chloroflexota > Limnocylindria > Limnocylindrales > CSP1-4 > CSP1-4. Next base: position 208,628 of record CAWHYC010000004.1, read on the forward strand.
GCGACCAGGACCGGCGGATCGCCTTGGCGACGTGGCCCGACGACCTGTGGCACCCGGGCACCGACCACCCGCTCTGCAGCCTCGACGACCTGGCGGACGCTGAAGCCAGAGCCCGAACCGAGGTTGGCGACCTCGAATCCGGGCGCCATCGAGGCCGTCAGCTCGAGCGCCGCGAGGTGGGCGTCGGCCAGGTCCAGCGCGTGGACGTAGTCGCGGACCGCGGTCCCGTCTGGCGTCGGGTAGTCGTGGCCGAAGAGGGTCACAGGCTCGCCCGTTTCGACGGCTCGCAACAGGTTGGGGATGAGATGGGTCTCGGGGTCATGATCCTCGCCGCAGGCGTCGCTCGCGCCGGCCACGTTGAAGTAGCGCAGCACGATCGCGCGCATACCGGTCACGGCCGCATCCCGAAGGGCGCCCTCGAAGCGCAGTTTGGTCGCGCCGTATGGGTTGATCGGGTGCGTCGGTGTTGCCTCGGTGATGGGCATCTCGTCGGGCATGCCGTAGACCGCTGCCGTCGAGCTAAAGACGAAGCGGTCGATGCCGGCGGCCGCCAACTCGCCCAGGAAGGCGCGGCCGCCGACGACGTTCTCGCGCTCGTACAGGTTGGGCTCGCGCACGCTCTCGCCGACCAGCGAGCGCGCTGCGCAGTGGAGGACGGCCTCGATCCCACGACGACGGAGGAGGGGTGCGACCACCGACGGATCGCCGACGCTGCCGACGACCAGCTCAGCCGCGGGCGCCACGGCCTCTCGATGCCCGGTCACCAGGCTGTCGAGGACGGTCACTTCGTGCCCCGCGTCGAGCAGGCGTTCGACCGATACCGAGCCGACATAGCCGGCGCCGCCGGTGACCAGGATGCGCATCAGCGGCCGAGGAGTCGGGCGATGAGGCCACGCTTCGGGGCGGCGCTGGGCCGTGGTTCTTCAGCGCTCGGAGGAGCATCGGCGACCGATGGGGGAGTCGGACCCGAGGTCGAAGCCGCGGCCAGCGGGGGAGCGGTGACCGAGGGCGCGACCGTCGGCGAGGGCGCGGCGACGCCCGACGTCGGTTCTGGCATGGCCGCCGATGCTGCCACAGCCGCTGCCGCACCGCTCATCGGGTCGGCCGGGTAGATGGGGCGGGGCGGGGCAGGTCGGGGCATCGCGGCCGCGCGCGCCGAGAGATCGGCCGTGCCGCGACTCCGCCAGCGCGCTTCGTTGGCGACGACCCAGTCCGGTCGCTCTACCGGCTCGCCTCGCGTGGCGAGGATCTCCGCCGTCCGAGCCTCCAGACGGATGGCCGACGAGTTCTCGGGATCGATCTCCAGCGCGTGGACCGCGAGCCGCCAGGCGCCGGGATCGTCGCCCCGCTCGATGGCGACGCGGGCCAGTCCGACGACCGCGATGGCGTTAAGCGGGTCGGCGTCGGCGGCCTGTCGGTAGAGGCGCTCGGCCTGGTCGACGAGCCCCATCGTCAGCGTGCGGTCGGCCTGCAGCAGGAGCTCGATCATCGGGCGTCAGGCTTGATCCGGTGTCGGCCGGCGTACTCGATCGCGGCGGCAAGCTCCGCCTGGAGGGCAGGCTCGTCGCTGAGCCAGCCGCGCACGTCGGCCAGCAGCGTCTCTCGGTCGTTGCGCTCCGGGTCGGCGATGACGGCCTCGAGAAGTCGATCGAGCAGTCGGCCGAGCAGAGGTCCCGGTGGCACGCCGCACTGGTCGCTGAGGTCGTGGCCGTCGACGGCCAGGTCGCGAAGCGCCAGCGGCACCCCCCGCTCGAGCTCGGCCGCGACCCGCTCGCGCAGCTCGTCGACACCACCCGCGTCGGCGGGTTCGCCGCTGCCGAGATTGTCGGCTTCGCGCAGCGTCAGCAACCGTGGCAGCGCCTGGCGCCCGACCTTCTGGATGAAGCGTCGAACCGCGCCGTCGCTCCAGCGCGACTCGTAGCCGAACATGTGCCAGCGCACGAGGTCGACGACGGGCTGCGCCTCGCGGCGCGGGAAGGCCATCCGTCGCAGCAGCTCGTCGGCGCGCTCGGCACCGACCGCGTCGTGGCCGATGAAGTGCCCGTCCGCCCCCGTCTCGGGCTTGCCGCAGTCATGGAGGAGGGCGGCCATCGTGAGCGTCTCGTCGCCAGGAGACAGACGGGCCGCGGCGTCGAGGGTGCGCATCGTGTGCTCCCAAAGGTCGACGCCCGGCCCCTTCTGCTGGGCCAGGCCGACCTGCCCCGCGAGGAGGGGAAAGAGCGGCGCCAGCAAGCCCGTGACGGCCAGCATGCGGAGGCCTCGCGACGGCTCCGACACCGCCAGCATCTTGCGCAACTCCTGGCCAACCCGCTCTGGCGAGACCGTGGCGGCATGCGGGGCAGCCGCGCGCAGAGCCGACAGCGTGGCCGGTTCGATCTCGAAGTCGAGCTGGGTCGCCAGCCGAACGGCACGCAGCAGGCGGAGGGCGTCCTCGTCGAAGCGTTCGGTCGGATCGCCGACCGCCCGAAGGACCCGAGCCGCCAGGTCGCCGCGGCCACCGGTGGGATCGACCAGCTCGAGGACGCGCTCGCCGCCATCGCTCCCCGAGAGGGGCGCATCGCTCTCGGCGCGCCCGCCATAGGCCAGGGCATTGATGGTGAAGTCGCGCCGCGAGAGGTCTTCCTCGAGGGACTCGCTGAACTCGACCCGGTCCGGGCGGCGTCGATCGCGGTACTCGATGTCGCGACGGAACGTCGTCACCTCGACCGCGTGACCGGGTTCGACGGGCACCAGCACGGTGCCGAAGCGGTTCTCGTAGTGGGCGTCGGGAAAGAGCGCCTGGAGTCGCTCCGGTCGGGCGTCCGTGGCCACATCCCAGTCGTTCGCCGGGCGGCCCAGGAGCGTGTCGCGCAGTGCGCCGCCGACGACATACCCGGCATGGCCCGCCGACCAGAGCGTCTCCATGATGGGCATCACGTGGGCCGGGATGTGCGGTGCACGCTGCATCGCGCCACCGGGCTCAGTCGTGGCCGAGGAAGAGGTACGTTCTCCAGGCCTCGTTCCGAGGATCCGCCAGGTAGGGCGAGAAGAGCGAATAGACGTCGCTGCGTGGCTCGTGCGGCGGGCGAAGGAGGCGCATCCGGGCCTCGGCAGGCACGCGACCGCCCTTGTGGTGATTGCAGGACTTGCAGGCCGCGACCAGATTGTCCCAGCTGTGGCCGCCGCCGCGGTGACGCGGCACGACATGATCGAGGGTCAGGTCGTGGGTCTGGCGCCCGCAGTATTGGCACGTATGGCTGTCGCGCGCGAAGATCTCGCGCCGCGAGAGCCGGACGCGCGGCCGGGGCCGCTTGATGTGGTACTGCAGGCGGATGACGCTGGGCGCGCGAAAGACCTCACGAGCCGTGCGGATCTCGTGGTGGTCGTACACGATGACCTCTGCCTTCTCGCCGAAGAGCAGCCGGAACGCGCGACGGACGTCGCATACGTTTAGCGGCTCATAGTTCGAGTTGAGCAAGAGGACGACGCTATCCATCGCTCCCTTCGGCCGGCCGGGACTCGGCCGCGACGGGCGCATCGTAGCAAAGGGTCACGTCTCGGGTCCCGGCGCGATCCGTCGTCGTCGAGCGTTCGGTCGCCCTCCCTGCCGAGCGCGCCGCGGGTCCGGCTCAGGTCTCGGTCGCGATATCGCTCGGCACGAGCGAGAAGACGACTCCGTCGACCGGGCCGCTACGGCTCATCACGAAGTTGCGCAGGATCCCCTCGCGCTGAAAGCCGGCCTTCTCGGCCACGCGCAGCGAGCCCGTGTTGCCGGGCTCAGCGTGGAGCTCCAGCCTGGTGATGCCGAGCTCGCGCAGTGCCCAGCGACTTGCGAGGATGGTGGCTCGAGTCGCGACGCCATGGCTCCGGGCCCACTGGGCGACCCAATAGCCGACGAAGGGGTAGCGGCCTTGAGCCTCCTGGACCGCGATGGCACCCAGCAACCCGCTCGTTGTCGCGTCGGCGATCGCGAACACGGCCGCACGACCGGCTTCCCAGTCGGCGGCTGCCGTATCGATGAAGGCCTGCGCGTGCTCGAGGAGATAGGGTCGGGGCAGGAAGTCCAGCCACCGTTGTGTCTCCGGGTCAGAACATGCCTTGGTGATCGCTTCATCGTCGGTTCGCACCAGCCGCCGGAGGACGATCACGCCATCGGTCAATGGCGGGTCCGGGAAGATCAGTCGCTCAAGCGCCATCGGCTTCGACCGTGCCATCCACCACAGCCTCCCGGGAGCCGACAGCCGGATCCCATCCCCCGGCTTGTCCGACCTTCGAAGCGAGCGGTCGGCCAAGCGCGTCGGCGATGAACTGCGCCGCCTGGAGGATGCCCGGCAGATGGACGCCGTGCTCGATGGCCAGGCCATCGAGCAGGTAGACCAGGTCCTCGGTCGCCAGGTTGCCCGCCGCTCCCGGCGCATACGGGCAGCCGCCGGTGCCCCCGGTCGAGGCGTCGAAGACGGTCACGCCATCCTCGAGGCCCGCCATCACGTTGGCCAGGGCCGTGCCTCGTGTGTCGTGGAAGTGGTAGGCCAGCTGGTCGATCGGGATGCCTGCTGCCACTGCGCCACCGCTCAGGTCATGGACCTGCGATGGGACACCGACCCCGATAGTGTCGCCGAAGCAGATCTCGTCGGCGCCAAGCTCGAGGAGCGCCAAGCCGACGCCGATCGCCCGTGCCGGGTCGACGGCGCCCGCGTACGGGCAGCCGAATGCGGTCGAGACGTAGGCACGTCGCCACCAACCCTGGTGGCCGGCTTCATGGAGCAGCGGCGCGAAGGTCTGCAGCGACCTCTCGACGGTCATGCCGATGTTGCGCGTCGTGAACGCGTCGCTGGCAGCCGTGAAGACCGCCACCGCGGTCGCACCGGCCGCTGCAGCGCGCTTGAGACCCTGCCGATTCGCGATCAGGGCAGGGTATCGGACGGTCGCTGCCGCTCCGTCGTGGGGCAGCGATGGATACAGCTCGTCGGCGTCGGCGAGCTGCGGGATAGCGCGCGGCGAGACGAAGCTGGTGGCCTCGATGTCGCGCAGGCCGGCAGCCACCAGGAGCTCGATGAAGCGGCGCTTGGTCGCCGTCGGGATGGGCACCGCTTCGTTCTGGAGGCCGTCCCGTGGCCCGACCTCGTAGACCCTGACCTGGGCCGGCAGCTCCATGGCCGGAGTGTAGGCGCGCGGCGACCGCCGGCGCGTCGACGTTGCCGTCAGTCGGCGAGCTCGATCAGGACATCGCCGCGGTTGACCGCCTGACCGGTCTTCACGAGGACGTGCTCCACCAGCCCATCGATGGGCGCCGTGATCGCGTTCTGCATCTTCATGGCCTCGAGCACGAGCAGGACCTGGTGCGCCTCGACGACCTCACCTTCGCGCACGCGCATGCCCGACACGATCCCTGGCATGGGCGCCGTGATGGCCGCGGCGGAGCTCGATCCACGGTGGGCGGCGCGCAGGGCGGCCTCGATGGTCGGCGGCGGCACCAGCCGGGCACGCACCGCGCGGCCGTCGATGTCGATGACGATGCCGTCCCCGGTCCCGACCGGTGCCCAGTAGCCCACGTCGGAGCTCGTGTCGGGGACCGTGTCGTATCGATGGTCGATGGCTTCGACAGATATGACCCTGCGCTCGCCGTCGAGCTCGATCGCCAGCCGCCGTGGTCCGTTGAGTCGGAAGCCCGGGGCCGCCCCGGTTCCATTGGCCGCGACCTGCGCGTCGCCGAGCGCCGATGCTGCCTCCGTCCACGCCGACTCGGGCAGCTCAGCATCGGGATGCCATCGGGTCTCGATGGTGTCGGTCCTCGACGTGCCGCCGGTGACCTCCGGCAGCCGAAGCAGCCGGGCGAGGAAGCCGCGGTTGGTCGTCACCCCCAGCACCCGCGTCTCATCCAGGGTCCGCCCCAGGACCGCGAGGGCCGTCGAGCGGTCGGGCCCGATGGCGATGAGCTTCGACAGGAGGGGGTCGTAGCGCGTGCCGATGTCGTCGCCGGCACCGATGCCGGGATCGACGCGCAACCCGTCGACCTTGGGCCAATGGACGCCAAGGACGTGCCCGGTCGCCGGCAGGAAGCCATGCCAGGGATCCTCGGCATAGAGCCTGGCCTCGACGGCATGGCCCGTGAGCACGACGTCCGACTGCGTGATCCAGAGCGATTCGCCACCTGCGACGCGGAGCTGGGCCGCGACCAGGTCGATGCCGGTGACCGCCTCGGTCACGGGGTGCTCGACCTGCAGCCGCGCATTCATCTCAAGGAAGACGAAGGTCCCATCATCTGCCAACAGGAACTCGGCAGTCCCGGCGCCGACATACCCGGCCGCCGACGCCAGGCGCAGAGCGGCCTCCCCGAGCTGCGCCCGTAGCCGAGGCGTGACCCCGGGCGCCGGCGCCTCCTCGATGACCTTCTGATGACGGCGCTGCAAGGAGCAGTCCCGCTCGCCAAGGTGGATGCCGCCGCCACTGGCGTCCAGGAGCACCTGGACCTCGACGTGCCGCGGCCGATCGAGGTAGCGCTCCAGGATCAGCCGGTCGTCACCGAACGCTGTCTGAGCTTCGCGCCGGGCGAGAGCGAGTGCCTCGCGCAGGTCGACCGCGGTGCGCACGACGTGCATGCCCTTGCCACCGCCGCCGGCGCTCGGCTTGAGCAGGATCGGGTAGCCGGTCCGCGCTGCCTCGCGTCGGAGGACGCCGTCCGATTGCCCGCGGCCGTCGTACCCCGGGAGCACCGGGATACCGACGCTGACGGCCAGCCGGCGCGCAGCGGCTTTGTCGCCCAGCGCCCGCATGGCAGCCGGCGGAGGGCCGACCCAGATCAGCCCAGCGGCGATGACCGCCTCGGCGAAGCTCGGCCGCTCGGCGAGGAAGCCGTAGCCAGGGTGGACGGCATCGGCGCCAGCCACCATGGCGGCGGCCACGATGCCGGCTTCATCGAGGTAGTCGGTCTCGAGCGGGATGACATCGTCGGCTGCCTGCGTCCACCACCCGTCGCGCTGGTCGGCGGTCGCCAGGCCAAGGGTCTGGATGCCCATCGACCGGCACGTCCTTGCGATGCGCACGACGAGCTCGCCACGGTTGGCGACCATCAGACATCGGATGGGTCGTTCCTGGGGCGTCGTTAGCGACAATGACGACATCGTCGGTGGCAATGACGCGATGGCGACCTTCAATCGCCCACCGATGCGGACCGCCGGCAGTCGCCCCGCGCGCAGCCACCGCTGGACCGTACGACTGGAGACCCCGAGCCGTCGCGCAGCCTCGCCTGGTCCGATCAGATCATCCATCGGGATCGACTGTCGCGTTTGTCGCATTCGATGTCAAGCGGCGCGGAGATTCCAGCCCCTTGCGGCAACGATGAACGCGCGCGAGGGCCTCGCGCCGTCAGTCGGCCACCGGCGGCTCCTCGACGCGCGTCCAGGACGGCGCTCGCTTCTCCAGGAACGCGCGCAGGCCCTCTTGCCCCTCGTCGCTCACGCGCTGGCGCGCGATGACCCGGGCGGTGTGCCAGCGGGTCGAGGCGTGCGGCAGGCCGCGGACCTCGCGGATGATCGCCTTGGCCGCCCTGGCCGCGGTCGGACCGGCCGCCAGGAGGTCGGCGACAGCCGCATCCACCGCGCGGTCGAGCGCTTCGTCGCCCTCGACGACCTCGTGGATGAGGCCGATGCGCAGGGCGCGCATGGCGTCGAAGCGACGCCCACCCGGGAACAGGGCCCGTGCGTTGCTCTCGCCGATCTTGGCGATCACGAACGGGCTGATGACCGCTGGCAGGATGCCGAGACGACTCTCGGTGAAGCCGAACTTCGCGCCGGCCTCGGCGATGACCAGGTCGCTCACGGCACACAGACCCATGCCGCCACCGAGGGCGGCACCCTGGACGCGCGCCACGACCGGCGCCGGGCAGCGGTCGATGGCGTCGAACATCTCGGCCATGGCCATCGCGTCCTGCTCGTTCTGCTCGACCGACAGGCCGACGCTGGCGCGCATCCAGGCGATGTCCGCTCCGGCGCAGAAGGTCGACCCTTCGCCCATCAGGACGACCACCCGCAGTCGGTCGGCGGGCTCCTCGCCCAGGCGATCGAACGTCCGACGGAGGGCGCCGATGGCCTCAGCGTCGAACGCGTTGCGGCGTTCCGGGCGATCGAGGACGACACGGACGACGACACCTTCCGGTCCGACTCGCTCGACCCGCAGCGGCGTCGTCACGGTATCTCCACGCGGTAGATGCCGCGCATCAGCAGCCGCTCGAGGCCGAGACGCAGCATGTTCCGCTCTGACTGGCTGTCGGTCTCGGCCTGGGCTGTGACGATGGTGCAGCCATGCGCCTCGGCGAGGCGGGCGCGGGCCGAGATGAGCGCGCCATGGATGCCGCGGCCCCGGGCCCAGGGCAGCACCGCAGCCGAGGAGAGACCACCCACCCGCGCCCGCGTGTAGAGGCCGGCCGCAGCGGCGGGTCGGCCATCCAGTTCGGCCAGCAGCAGGTGCATGCCCGGGATCGCGGCGATCTCCCCGGCCGCGGCCAGCCAGGTCGCTCGGACAGCGCCGTCGAGCCCGGATCCCTCGCACAGGACCGACTCCCAGAGCGCCGCTTGATCTCGGCCGACCTCGCGGATCGTCAGCCCGGCGACCGCCGGCGCCACCTTGATCTGCTCGGCCTCGGCACCGAGGACCGACCCACGGACCTCCGGCTCCAGGCCAGGCAGAGGTGGCTCGACGTCGACGATCCAAGCCCGCACGCCGTTGCTCCGGAAGTGATCAAGGACGCGGTCGCGCAGGACCGGCACGAAGCGCAGGCCGTAGGCGGCGTTGAAGTGGCCCCCTGGCAGCGCAGGCGCGGCGCAAACGACGAGGTCGCCGAGGTCAAGGACGCGCAGGTCGGCGCCTGTCGCCGCCACAGCCTCCCAGGTCGCCAGCCAGAAACGGCGTTCGTTCGTCTCGAGACGCTCGACCAGATGGAGCAGCTTCGCCTGCGAGGCGGGCAGCGGCGCCAGGACCTGGAAGGCGTCGCCCGTCGCGACCGCTCCCTCGCGGAGCACGCGGGCGTACATCCGGCTGTCGAGCGGATGCTTGAGGATCGATATGCGCCCGGACTTGCCGTCGATGAAGCTGCCGCGGATGGTGTCGCAGGGGTTGTCAGGCGAGGCGATCTCGAGCTCGAGGCCGGACGGGAAGCCAAGGCGGGTGCCCGGCGCCAGCTCGGCGAGCTCGACGCCCTCCGTCGTCAGGTTCTCGCCGGCAGCTCCTGGCCCGATGGGGTGGCCTTCCGCTGCCACCCGCTGGATGGCCTCGATGGCGAACAGGGCGACCGCCCGATGCGGCCCACCGTGGACCCCCGGATGCGCCTGGGCGTCGCCGTCCAGCCCGAGCCGCCCGACCCGCGTCCCTGGGACCGCGTGCTTCGGCACACCACCGGCCGAGACGTTGACCTGCACGATCCGCCCGTGCCCGATCGGTGCGTCGGTCCCGGGGTCGGGGCCGGCACTCGTCGCGTCCTTGGTCTCGACCATGCCGCCGATGCTACACGGGGCCGAGCGCCAGCGGCCCGTCGGGAGGCGGGAGGTCCAGGCATACGGCCGCCCAGGCCAGGGCGTGTCGGAGATCGCCGAGCTGGTCGATACGCAGCGTCGAATCCGGACGCGCCCAGTCGGGCAGCGGCGCCGATGCCTCGAGCGCGTTGTGACCGGCCAGCATCGCCGCGAAGCCGGCTTCGTCGGGAAATCCGAGGCGCACCCTCGGACCTCCCTCCGATCGCAGGCTCAGGGCTGCCATCGCTGTGTCGAGCAGGGCGTTGCCGACGGCGGCCGTCGCCCAGTCCACGAGGACGGCCCGGTCGCCCATGAATGTCATGTTGCCGCTGAAGACGTCGTTGTGGACCAGCTGCGTACCGGCCAATGGCACGCTCTCCTCCGCCGCGATGAGATCGGGGAGATGGGCGTGCAACCACGCGTCGGTCACCACGCCAAGACCAAGCAGTGGTCCCGGATCCTCAGCGACGCGAGCCCAGCGATGCCGCGACCCCGGCCAATCCTCGAGGTGCGGCAGGCCGTCCGGGGGCGTCACGTCGGCCTTCAACGCCAGGGCCGCCCAGAGCGGCTCGAGGTCCTCCGGATAGGGCGGCGGCCAGGTGCCACTCGAGAGATCTTCCATGACCACGACCGCCGGGTCCGCGGACCAACCGGCGACTGTCGGCAGGAACGAGCCGCGCACGACGCTCAGGACGCGCACCTCATCGAGCAGCGCTTCGTTCGCATCGCCCGCAGCCCATTTCACGAAGACGCCGCTGCCATCGGGCAGGATGGCCCGTGCCTTTCCGGCCCGCGTATGCCCGCCGGCATGGGGCTCCCATCCGCCCGGTGCGACGCCAAGCATCCCGGTCACGACATCCTTCACTGCCTGTGGAGGTTGGCCATCACGCGCATGCATGCGACGCGTCCGGCTACATCCGGAAAACGCCGAAGCGCGTCTCGCCGATGGGCGCGTTGAGCGCCGCGGAGATGGCCAGCGCCAGCACCTCACGTGTCTGGGCCGGGTCGATGACCCCGTCGTCCCAGCAGCGGGCCGTGGCGTAGTAGGGATCGCCCTGGCGTTCGTACTCGGCGAGGATCGGTGCCTCGAAGGCCGCCCGCTCGGCGTCCGAGGCCCAGGCGCCGCCGGGCTGCGAGGCCTCGCTGACGGTCGACAGCACGCGCGCTGCCTGGGCGCCGCCCATGACGCTGATGCGGCTGTTGGGCCAGCTCCACAGCCCCCGCGAGCCATACGCGCGACCGGCCATGCCGTAGTTCCCGGCGCCAAATGAGCCGCCGATGATGACCGTGAACTTGGGCACGGCCGTCGTGGCCACCGCGGTCACCAGCTTGGCGCCGTCCTTGGCGATGCCGCCGGCCTCGTACTCCTTGCCGACCATGAAGCCGGTGATGTTCTGGAGGAAGACGAGCGGCACCTTGCGCTGGCTGGCGAGCTCGACGAAGTGCGCGCCCTTGAGCGCCGACTGGCTGAAGAGGACGCCGTTGTTGGCCAGGATGCCGATCGGCCAGCCGTCGAGGTGGGCGAAGCCGCAGACGAGCGTCTCGCCGTAGGCCGGCTTGAACTCGTGGAACTCGGAGGCATCGACGACGCGGGCGATGACCTCGCGGACGTCGTAACCGACCCGCAGATCGGCCGATACGACACCATAGAGGCCTGTCGGATCCTCGGCATCCGGGCCGCCCGCAGCCGGGTCGATCGGGCGTTCGATGGCCGGCGGTCGCGGGGTTTCCCGTGCCCAGGGAGGCTCGGGTCTGCGCCAGGACAGGCTGGCCACGATCTCGCGCGCCAGCGCCAAGGCGTGCTCGTCGTCGAGCGCTTCGTGGTCGGCGACGCCCGAGATCCGGGCGTGGACGGCGGCCCCGCCGAGCTCCTCGGCCGTGACGATCTCGCCTGTCGCCGCCCGGACGAGCGGTGGGCCGCCCAGGAAGATGGTGCCGGTGCCGCGCACGATGACCGTCTCGTCGCTCATGGCCGGCACATAGGCGCCGCCAGCCGTGCACGAGCCCATGACCAGGGCGATCTGCGGGATGCCGGCCGCGCTCATGCGCGCCTGGTTGTAGAAGATGCGGCCGAAGTGGTCGCGATCGGGAAAGACCTCGTCCTGGAGCGGCAGGAACGCGCCGCCGGAGTCGACCAGGTAGAGGCACGGCAGGCGGTTCTCGAGCGCGATCTCCTGCGCTCGGAGGTGCTTCTTGACCGTCAGCGGGTAGTAGGTGCCGCCCTTGACCGTGGCGTCGTTGGCGACGATGACGCACTCGGTGCCGCTGACCACGCCGATGCCGGTCACGATCCCGGCGCCGGGCGCGTCGCCGTCGTACAGGCCGTAGGCGGCCAGGGCGCTCAGCTCGAGGAATGGCGCGCCCGGGTCGAGCAGGCGGTCGATGCGCTCTCGCACGGGGAGCTTGCCGCGTTCCCGATGGCGGGCGATCGGAACGGTCGTCACCGGCCGCGCCGCGCTCGGTCAGGGTGGCCGTCTTGGCCCGCAGCTCGCGAACGAGCACCCGCATCGCGGCGTCATTGGCACGCCAGGTCTCCGAGCTCGAGTCGACGTGGGTGCGTAGCGTCGCCATCGCCCCCGATGATAGGCGGCGCCGACTGGCATCCGCGGTCACCGTCACCTTCGGTCGCCCACCGACGGATGCGTCAGGGCCAGTTGCCGGGCGATGTCCAGCTGGGCTGCCCACCGCGATCGATCATGATCCCGATCGGCAGGACCCCGACGTGGCTGCCGATGTCGCCCGGGCCGATCAGCTCGCCGCCGTTCGCGTAGATGGCCCAGTCGCTGCTGGGCGGAATGAAGAATGTGACCGCTTGGGTGCCTGGGGCGACCGATGCCGGCCGTGCGACGCCGACCCATCGCGCCTGGCCGATCGGCCGGCCGAGACCGCCCAGGCCCATCGGCGCGACCTCGAGGGTCGCCGGTACCAAGCTGTCGTTCGTGACGGTGATGACGAGCTGTCGCGACCCGGCTGGGACGTTCGGGCCGGGCAGGCAGCCCGCTGTCGCGAGCGTGGCGACGATGAACGCCGCCGCGAACGGCGCCGTCCCATGTCTCGCCGACCGTGGGATGCCCCCGAACATGGCTTGCATCGTAGCGCCGGCCTGCTACAGCAGAGCCGCGGGGAGCTACAGGTAGCCGAGGTCCTCGAGGCGCTTCTTGACGAGCTCCATGTCGTGCGTCTCGTCGCCGGCCAGATCGCGCAGCACGTAGAGCACGAACTCGGTCACGGATCGGAAGCCGGTGCCCTCGATGACCTTCTGCAGACGGTCGTAGAGCGGCCGCGGGATCTTGAGGGTCACGGTATCGACCTTGGTCACGCCGGTGAGTCTAGCCGCGGACCGGACCGGATGCACTCCCCGAGGAGTGTTTGACCACTCCTGTGGGAGTGTCGTAGGCTGGGAGCGCGAACACTCCCAGGAGAGTGTCCACGTCTCTTGCCGAGGAGGTCCGGATCCTTGCGAGTGTCCCTCCGCCACTTCAGCGCCCTCGCCTTGGTCGTCGTCGGAACGGTGGCCTGTGCCCCGGTCGGTGCCACTGGCTCGCCGGCTGGCGCCGGTAGCTCCGCGGCGACCTCCGCCGGTGGATCGCCGGGCGGAGGAAGCAGCGAGCCCGTCGAGCTGCGCCTCGGGTACTTCCCCAACCTGACCCACGCGACCGCCCTGGCGGGCATCAAGAAGGGCATCTTCGCCGACGCCCTGCCCGACGACGTGACCCTCACCACGATGCCCTTCAACGCCGGCCCGGAGGCGGTCGAGGCCATCTTCTCTGGCGCCCTCGACGCGACCTTCATCGGACCGAACCCGGCCATCAACGCCTTCTCGAAGTCGAAGGGCGAGGCCATCCGCATCATCTCCGGGGCGACGTCCGGTGGCGCATACCTCGTGGTCAAGCCGGAGATCACGTCCGCTGCCCAGCTGAAGGGCACGAAGGTGGCCACGCCGCAGCTCGGCAACACCCAGGACGTCGCGCTCCGAGCGTGGCTCAAGGAGCAGGGCCTAAGCAGCGACGCGCAAGGTGGCGGCGACGTCTCCATCCTCCCGCAGGCCAACTCACAGACGCTCGACACCTTCAAGTCGGGGGACATCGACGGCGCCTGGGTACCGGAACCGTGGGCCACGCGGTTGGTCCAGGAAGGCGGCGGCAAGGTCCTCGTCGACGAGCGCGACCTGTGGCCGAACGGCGAGTACGTGACTACGCAGCTCGTCGTCACGCCGACCTTCCTCAAAGGCCACCCCGACGTCGTCAAGGCGCTGCTGACCGGCGTGGTGGCCGCGACCGACTTCGTCAACGAGCAGCCCGCCGAGGCGCAGGCACTCGTCAACGAGGGCATCAAGGATGTGACCCAGAAGGCTCTCGCCGACGCCGTCCTCACCGCGGCCTGGCCGAACCTGACCTTCACCGTCGACCCCATCGCTTCATCGCTCACGACGTCAGCCGCGAAGGCCACCGAGCTGGGATTGCTCGAACAGACCGACCTGACCGGCATCTACGACCTGACGCTCCTGAACGAGGTGCTCAAGGAGGCCGGCAAGCCCGAGATCGCGGTGCCGTGACGGTCCTCCGGGCGCCCGACAAGGAGCCGGCGGATATGCTTGGGTCCGTGGAGCCCGCCATCGCGCCCGATCCGTCGCGCTCGGCGCCGCCATCGAGTGACCCGCTCCTGGCGGCCGTGCCACCCGCTCCATCCGGCCTCACGACGAGCGATCCGGCCATCGAGATCCGGGGCGTCACCAAGCACTACGGCCCAGCCGGCAACAGCGTGCTGGCCCTGGACGGCATCTCGATGACCGTCGAGCGCGGCGAGTTCCTGTGCATGGTCGGTGCCTCGGGCTGCGGCAAGACCACGCTCCTCAACCTCATCGCGGGTCTCGATCGCCCCGGCGCCGGGACGATCACCCTCGATGCCGGCCGGCCGGCACTCATGTTCCAGGAGGCGGCGCTCTTCCCGTGGCTGACGGCGGCGGAGAACATCGAGCTGCCGCTGCGCTTCCACGGTGTGCCCAAGGGCGAGCGACGTGACGACGTCGCCGCGCTCCTCGAGCTCGTCCATCTCGACGGCTTCGGGAGCAAGCGTCCGCACGAGCTGTCCGGTGGCATGCGCCAGCGTGTCGCGCTGGCACGGGCACTCGCCCAACGCGCCGAGGTCGTGCTCATGGACGAGCCCTTTGGCTCGCTCGACGCGATGACCCGTGACCTCCTGCACGACGAGCTGGAGCGGCTGTGGCGCGAGCGCCGGTTGACGATCGTCTTCGTGACCCACGACGTGCGCGAGGCAGTCCGGCTCGGCGATCGGATCGTGCTCCTGACCAGCCGGCCAGGTCGCGTGGCCGAGGAGTTCGCCGTCGATCTCGAGCGTCCGCGCGAGATCGGCACGCGCGAGGTCGGCGAGGTCGCCGGCGCTGTCTTGGAACGCCTCCGCCAGGAGGTTCGTCGCCATGCGACCGACTGAAGCGCCGCTCGAGTCGGAGCTGGCCGGCCTCGATGCCCTCGATCGGCCGATCGCCGCTCACCCGGGCATGGCGCGTCGCACGTGGCGCGGCCTGTGGCCAAAGCTCGCCGCCATCGGCATCGCGGTCCTCGCCTGGCAGCTCGTCGTCTGGTCCGGCTGGAAGCCGGAATATGCGCTGCCTGGGCCATGGGCGGTCTTCGGCACCCTGGCCAGGGAGGTGAATGAAGCCGGCCTCCAGGACGCCATCCTCATCACCCTCCGGCGAGGCGTCATCGGCTTCGTGCTGGCGGTCATCATCGGGGTCCTGCTGGCCCTCGCCGTGGTCCGCTTCAAGCCGCTGCGAACCGCCATCGGCGCGCTCATCTCAGGCATCCAGACCATGCCCTCGATCGCCTGGTTCCCGCTCGCCATCCTGCTCTTCCAGCTGACCGAGCGGGCTATCCTCTTCGTCGTCATCCTCGGCGCGGCGCCCTCGATCGCCAACGGCCTCATCTCCGGCGTCGACCAGATCCCGCGCGTGCTGCTGCGCGCCGCCACCGTCATGGGCGCGCGGGGCGCCGACTTCTACCGGCACGTGCTGCTGCCGGCCGCCTTTCCCTCGTTCATCGGCGGGCTGAAGCAGGGCTGGGCGTTCGCCTGGCGAAGCCTGATGGCCGGTGAGCTGCTGGTCATCATCGCAGGGCAATCGTCGATCGGCACGAAGCTCATCAACGCGCGGGACCTGTCCGATACCGAGGACCTGCTGGCGATCATGCTCGTCATCCTGATCATCGGCATCGTCGTCGACTCCGTCTTCTTCGGGACCGTCGAGCGCTCGGTGCGCCATCGCTGGGGGCTGGCAGAGGAGGCGACCTAGGGTCGCTCACAGCTCATGCGATAATCCGGCACGCGCGAGGTGCTGCCGGTCGACTCGAACGGGCGAGGACCCCGGGGCAAGCGACCACAGCCGGCGCGCAGTGAGACCGAGGACACACGAGAGCATGAGCGTCGAGACATCCACCTGGGCGACCAAGAAGGGCCTGGCCCAGATGCTGAAGGGCGGCGTCATCATGGACGTCGTCACGCCCGACCAGGCGCGCATCGCCGAGGACGCCGGCGCCGTCGCGGTCATGGCCCTCGAGCGCGTGCCGGCCGACATCCGAGCCACCGGCGGCGTGGCGCGCATGAGCGACCCGGCCCTCATCGGCGCCATCATGGACGCGGTGACCATCCCGGTCATGGCCAAGGCCCGCATCGGCCATTTCGTCGAGGCGCAGGTCCTCGAGGCGCTGGGCGTCGACTACATCGACGAGTCCGAGGTGCTCACCCCGGCCGACGAGGTCAACCACATCGACAAGCACGCCTTCAAGGTGCCCTTCGTGTGCGGCTGCCGGAGACCTCGGCGAGGCGCTCCGGCGCATCAACGAGGGCGCCGCCATGATGCGCACCAAGGGCGAGGCCGGCACCGGCGACATCGTCGAGGCCGTGCGCCACATCCGCGCCGTCAACGCCGCCATCCGGCGACTGCAGGGCATGCGCCAGGACGAGCTCTTCGTGGCCGCCAAGGAGCTCCAGGCGCCCTACGAGCTCGTCGGCGAGGTCGCCGCGCAGGGACGCCTGCCGGTCGTCAACTTCGTCGCCGGCGGCATCGCCACGCCAGCCGACGCGGCCCTGGCCATGCAGCTCGGCGCCGAGGGCGTCTTCGTCGGATCGGGCATCTTCAAGTCCGAGGACCCGGCCCGGACGGCCAACGCCATCGTCCAGGCCACCACCCACTTCGACGACCCGACGCATCATCGCCGAGGTCTCCACGCGGCCTCGGGGCGCCGATGCGCGGCTCGAGCGTCAGCGCCGGTCCCGGAGGAGGAGCGGCTCGCGGTCCGCGGCTGGTAGGGGGCCGGTCGAGCAGGCCGGGCTGAGCGGGGGCCGAGCGATGCCCCACCCGGTGTCATGTCGCCAGCACCGTCGATCGGCGCCGGCGGAGCCATGTCCATGACGCGCGCCATGCGCATCGGCGTCCTCGCCGTCCAGGGCGCCTTCGCCGAGCACCTGCCGTCCTGCGCGCGATCGGCGTCGACGCGGTGCCGATCCGCCTGCCGGCCGACCTCGAAGGCCTCGCCGGCCTCATCCTGCCCGGCGGCGAGATCGACGACCATGCGCAAGCTCATCGACCGCTGGGGACTGCGGGAGCCGATCCTCGACCTGGCGGCGCGCGGCGCGCCCATCTTCGGCACCTGCGCCGGCATGATCCTGCTGCTCGACGCAGATCGCGACGGCGACGAGCCGGTCCTGCCGCTCCTCGACGTCGACGTCAAGCGCAACGCCTTCGGCCGCCAGCTCGACTCCTTCGAGGCTGACGTCTAGGTGCCCGTCCTCGGCGACACGCCGGTCCACGGCATCTTCATCCGGGCGCCGATCGTGGAGCGGGTCGGCTGCGGACGTGGATGTGCTGGCCCGACTCGAGGACGGACGCGTCGTGGCCGTCCGGCAGCGCAACGTCATGGCCACGGCCTTCCATCCCGAGCTGGCCGGCGAGACGCGCTTCCACCGCCTGCTGGCGACCATGGCCGACGCGCTTCGACGAGCCCGGCCGAGGGCTCCGGCCGCCGTCCTCATCCGACGCGGCAGGGCCGCCGCGATGACGGCGCGACCGATGCCGCGAGTCGGCCGATGACCGGGCGCTCGCCACGCGGCGCGCGCCCGGGCGAGCGTCCGCTGCCGCCTCGCCTGACGCGACCTGGCCGCCCTCGGCGACCTGTCGCGACTCTCGCACGGGCAGGAGCGCCGGACGACGCCTCGGTGCGCTCGCTCGGCCTGCCCGTGACGGCCAGCCACGTCTCGGTCTTCAGCCTCTTCCGCATGCCGCTCGGCGCCTTCCAGCCGCACGACCAGCTCTACGTCTACGAGGAGGATCGGCCGACCTGGCCGGGCTGCTGCGCGTGGAGCGCGACAGCCATCGCGACGAGTGGACGATCGTGGAGCTCGACGCCATCGACGCAGGGCGAGGCCGGCGACATCCGCTTCCGGCTGGTCCAGCACCTCCTGCGCGACGGTTCGCGAGCGCGGCGCCACCCGCTTCCACGTGGCCTGCGCTGACGCGGCGGCAACGTCGAGCTCTTCATGCAGGCCGGCTTCGCGCGCTACGGCGAGGAGATCCTCTACTTCCGGCCGCTCGAGACCGGCCTGCCGGCAGCCGATGGCCGACGCTGAGGGGCCGCTCGGCATCCGGCCGACGCTCCCGCCGACGCCGTTGCGAGCTCAGCCGCCTCTACGCTGCGGCGACGCCCGCGCCGGTGGCGCGCCTCGAGGGCTACCGACTGCCCGACTGGGAGCACCGGCTCGGCAGCTGGCAGCGTCCCGCGCACCACCCTGACGCCCATCCTGCGCTTCGCCGACGTGAGCGCCTACGTCCAGGATGCGCCGCGGCGCCGGCCCGACACGCCCTTCGCCCATGCTGCAGCTCGGCGTGGCCAAGGAGCAGCAGCCGCACTACATGCGGGTCGTCGCGCGCCCGAGCACGACCCGAGCGCCTCGTCCGCTTCGGCCTCGGCCAGATCGCCGAGCAGGCCGCAGCGGCCACCGGAGCGGTCGGTCGCGCCCAGGCCACGAGCACGGCGTCATCTCGCTGCGTGCGGACCTACGAGTCGCCGGTCGACGCGACGCCTCGAGGAGCCGGCATGAAGGCCATCGCCACCGTGACCCTGCTCATCAAGGAGGCCCTCGTGCGGGTCGCCGAGCCGGCCCTCGTGCCGGCCGTCTGATGACCAAGCCGCGCCCGACGCCATGCCCGACGAGATGCCCGAGCCGGTGACGGGACCGGACCCCGATCCGAGCCCCGGACCGACGTTACGCGAGGAAGGAGCCGCCGTGCCCAGCCCCGAGCCCCGTGAGATGACCGACGACCTGGACGCCCTGCTCGACGCGCTGCCGCCGGAGATCGGGGAGCGCATGCGCGCGCTGCCCCAGGTGCGCGACCTCATCGAGGTCGTCATGGACCTCGGCCGCAGGCCGGAGGCGCGCTTCGGGGGCGGCGGCGAGGACGGTGCTGCTCGATCGCGAGATCGCCGAGGACGACCTGCAGTACGTCGTCGATCACGATCGGGCTCCTTCGGCGACGACAACCGCGCCGGCATCGAGCGCACGCTCCATCGCATCAGCGCCATCCGCAACCGGAGCGGCAAGATCGTGGGCCTGACCTGCCGCGTCGGGCGCGCCGTCTTCGGGACCATCGAGATCATCGACGACCTCGTCGAGATCGGGCCAGTCCATCCTCATCATGGGCCGCCCGGGCATCGGCAAGACGACGATGCTGCGTGAGGCCGCCCGCGTGCTCGCCGACGACCTCGACAAGCGGGTCGTCATCGTCGACACCTCCAACGAGATCGCCGGCGACGGCGACATCCCGCACCCGGGCATCGGACGCGCCCGGCGCATGCAGGTGCGCACGCCCGGCCCTCCAGCACGCGCGTGATGATCGAGGCCGTCGAGAACCACATGCCCGAGGTCATCGTCATCGACGAGATCGGCACCGAGCTCGAGGCCCTCGCGGCGCGCACCATCGCCGAGCGCGGCGTCCAGCTCATCGGCACGGCGCACGGCAACAACCTCGACAACCTCATGCTCAACCCCACGCTCTCCGACCTCATCGGCGGCATCCAGACGGTCACGCTGGGCGACGACGAGGCGCGCCGGCGGCGGACGCAGAAGTCGCGTCCTCGAGCGCAAGGCGCCGCCGACCTTCGACGTCGTCGTCGAGATCGCACGACCGCGACCGCGTCGCCGTCCACGCCGACGTCGCCGAGACCGTCGACGCGCTGCTGCGCGGCGATCCGGTGGCGCCCGAGATGCGCTGGCGCGACGAGGGCGGCGTCCACCGCACCCAGGCCCGCCCGCGGCCCGGCCGCCAATCCGGCGCTCGCCCGGCGGAGCGGTTCGGCGGCCTGGTCGGGGCCGGACTGGCGGCTGGCGACGTCGAGCCCGGCTGGCGGCCGGACGCCCGCGAGAGCGGCTACCGGGGTGGCGATCGCGGACGGCCCGCTCCATTCCGGGCGGGCAGCGGCGGCGGCTGGCGGGCGCCACGCGGCCGGACGTCGTCCGGCCAGGGCGGCCAGGGGCCTCGCCGCGGCGGATCCGCGCCTTCGGACGCGCGTGACGCCGAGCCCGGCGGCTTCGACAGTGGCGGGTCTGGCGGCGCCTTCGACTCCTCGCTGATGGCTGATGCGCCGTTCATGACCGGCGACATCGCCGACCGGGGACCCCTCGAGCGCGGCTCGATCCCGCTGCCCGAACCGCGCGCGCGAGATGCCCGCGAGCTCGATCGCCAACGCGAATGGCGGGACGCGGCGCGACAGGCGATCCGGACGCTCGACGCGGACAGCGGGGCGATCGCGCCGCTGCTCGACGATGACGATGACGACGATGAGCTCACGGACGAGCTCATGACGGACGCCGACGTCGCCGACGAGACGGGCGCCTTCTACGACCCGCTGGGGGCTACGGCACCCGACGGTTATGCCACCGCGCTGCCGACCATCCGCATGGTCGGCTTCGGCATCAGCCGCAAACGGCTGGAGCAGGCGATCAGGGAGTTGCAGCTGCCGGTCATCGTCGTCCGCGACCTCGAGGAAGCGGACGTCGTCTTGACCCTGCGCAGCGCCTATCGCCAGAAGCCGCCGACCCTGCGCGAGGCGGAGGAGTTGGCCAAGCCGATCTACGTCCTCAAGTCGAACACGATCCTGCAGATGCAGGCCTGCCTGACGTCGCTCTATTCGGTCGAGGTCGACCCGCGCGAAGCCGCGCTGCGCGAGACCGAGGAGGCCATCGGGCTGGTCATGCGCGCCGCCAAACCGGTCGAGCTGTCGCCGCAGAACGCCTACATCCGTCGGCTGCAGCACCAGATGGCCGAGCGCGCCAACCTCGTCTCCCGCTCTCGCGGGCGCGAGCCGTATCGACGCGTCCGCCTCTATCCGGACCAGGTCCGAGCCTGGCGCTAGCACGACCTCAGGCCTGGCGCTAGCCCGCCCAGAGGCCTGTCGCCTCCGTCGATCGAGCGCCGCCAGGACATCGACCCGTATCGCCACGTCGCCCTCGGCTCGGGGTGCCCGACGTCCAATTCATCCGTCAGCGATGCCACCGCGCATCAGGGCTCAGACGCTTGGTGTTCGCGACGCCCGGCGCACCCAGCCCATCGGCCTGGCGAACGCGCGCCTCGCCAGTCGACCCAGACATCCTGAAAGGATGAGCCCGAGCCATGCGCAAGCCATTGGCGCTCGCGACGATCGGGACGGCACTCGTCGTCCTGACCTTCGGAGCGGCGCCCCTGCTGACCTCGGCCGCCGACCACCTCGACGCGCCGGCCCTCAAGAACGAGACGGATCACCCGCTCGACATCACCGACATCTATGCCTTCGACGCCCGGAATAGCGCCAAGACGGTCCTGGTCATGGACGTCAACCCGCTGGCCGGTGTGGTCTCTGGCACCCGGTTCTCCACGAAAGGCGCCTATCGATTCAACCTCAGCCGCGGCGCCAGCCCGGACGCGGACCTCAACGACGCCAAGGATCGCGTGTACAAGGTCCGGTTCGGTCCGGTCAACGACCACGGCCGACAGCCGCTCTGGGTCTACCGCGACGGCAAGCTCATCGGGACCGGCAAGACCGGCCGCAGCAACGACCTTGGCGGCGGCGCCCGCATCTGGGCCGGCCTGCGTGACGACCCCTTCTTCTTCGACCTGGCTGGCTACAACCAGCTCAGGGACTCGACCTACACCGACGCCTCCGGGCTGACCGACACGCCCGGCGACGACTTCTTCATCGGAACCAACATCTCGTCCATCGTGCTCGAAGTGCCCGATTCGTGGATCGGCGCCAAGGCCAACTACTGGGCGACGACCCGCCGTCACGGCAGGCGCATCGACCGGATGGGCAAGCCTGGCCTGAACACCGTCTTCATCGATCCATTCAAGGCCGATGCGACCGACAAGGACAGGTACAACCGATCCGGGCCCGCGTCCGATCCCGCCACGTGGGGTCCGACGTTCGAGGCCGTCCTCGAGTACTTCGGCAACTCGCCGGCGACGGCCGACGCGATCCGCGGCCTGCTCCTGCCCGACGTGATCAACATCACGACGGCGGACCTGGGCAAGGCCAACGGCACGTCGTTCACCGGCGACAAGGCCGGCCACATCCTCAACGGGCGGACGCTCGCCGAGGACGTCATCGACTTCGAGTTGAACGTCGTGACAGGCGGCCTGGAGGGCCACGCCATCCTGACGACCGACAACGTCGGCGCCAACGACGTGCCCTTCATGACCAGCTTTCCGTACCTCGCTCCGGCCCATTAGGCCGCTCACCGGCTGGGGGTCGCGCTCAGGCGGCCCTCCAGCCATCCCTCCGATCAGCCACTGCAGAGGACGTGAGACCGATGCTTCGCCGAGCCACGATCCTGCTCATCTCCGCCGGGGCCATCGCCGTCGGCAGCAACCTCGTCGGGGCCGTCGGGCGCACAGGCCCAAGTGCGGCGAGCTCGTCGTCGTCCGACCCGGGATCCCGCGCCAGCGAGGTCGGTGACGTCGCTGGGGCCGCGCTGACGGCGCCCGGTGGCCTCGTCGCGGATCCTGTCGCGGCGCCGATCCCCGTGACCGCGGGCACCGACGAAGAAGGCCGCCTGCCCGTCGCCGACCGGCTCGCCTTCTGGGCGGCCCGCGTCGAGCGCGATCCGACCGATCACGTCTCGATGGTCCAGCTCGCGGGCCTCGAGGCGCAGGAAGCCCGGCGAACATCCGATGTCGATCGCTTCCGACGTGCCGATGCGCTCCTCGACCGAGCACTGGCCATCGACCCGCTGAGCTTCAACGCCCTTCGCGCCAAGGCCGGCGTCCGCTTCGCCCTGCACGACTTCCAGGGCTCCATGGAACTTGCCGACCGCATCCTGGCCATCGCGCCGGGCGACGTCGGAGCCGTGGCCATCGATGCCGACGCGCGGCTCGAGACCGGCGACCTCGTGAAGGCCGGCGCCGCGTACGAGCGGCTGGCTACCCTGGTGCCCGGACCGGCCGTCGATGCCCGACGCGCACGGCACGCGTACCTCGTCGGCGACGATGCCGATGCCCTCCGGCTGGCGACCGACGCCCGTGACGCGGCGCGCCGCCTGGAGCGCGTCGACGACCCCGCGTTCTACCGCTACCAGCTCGCCGAGCTCGCTCGCCTGACCGGCGACGCCGACCTCGCCCGGGGCGAGCTCAAGGCGGGACTCGCCATCGCGCCCGGCGATACGCGCCTGCTCCTGAGCGCGGCGCGGCTTGACGCCGCGACCGATCACGCCGACGACGCCATCGCTGCGCTCGAGCACGCGACCGCCATCGTGCCGTCACCGGAGTCGCTGGCCCTGCTCGGCGACCTGAAGGCGCTCGCGGCGACGATGTCGGAGCGCAGGCTGCCTATGCCACCGTCGACGGCATCGGGCGAGCTGGCCGCCTCGGCGGCGGCGTCTACGACCGTCAGCTGGCGCTCTTCGCGCTCGATCACGGGCGCGTCGATGCGGCGCTGGTGACGCGGCTTCGCGATGCCCTCCGGGATCGACCGGACGCGTATGGGCACGACCTGCTGGCCTGGGGCCTCTACCGATCCGGCCAGCTGGATGCAGCCGCCGGCGAGGCCGAAGCGGCACTGTCGAACGGCATCCACGACGCGCGGATCCTGTATCACGCCGGGGCCATCGCGGTGGCCGCCGGTGAGACCGAGGCCGGACGAGCGTGGCTCGTCGATGCCATGGCGCGCGCGACGGCGCTCGCACCGAGCGAGATCGCCGATGCGACGAAGCTGCTGAGCGGCCTGCAGTGAGGCCATCGTGGGCCGCTCGATCGTGGCTTGCCAGCGGCGCTGCCGGCGATGCATCCATGTCGGGTCGCCCTGCGCATCAGTTGGCGATGCACCACCGACGACCGCAGCCTCGCCTGGCGCTCCTTGCCGGCCTCCTCCTGGCCCTGGCGGTGCCCGGGGCGGCACTGGCGCATCCGCTGGGCAACTTCACCATCAACCACTACTCGGGCATCCGGGTCTCGCCCGAGCGGATCGTCGTCGACCAGGTCTTGGACCTGGCCGAGATCCCGGCGCTCCAGGCGTTGCAGCCGACCGGCGGCGACTTCGGTCCGGCCGGCCCGACCACCTTCGCCGCCGGCGAGTGTCGCGACCTCGTCCCGGACATGACCCTGACCGTCGATGGCGCGCGGCTCGACCTGGTGTTGAGCGCCGCCGGTGCCAGCCTGCCCCCTGGACAAGGTGGCCTGCCGACTCTGCGCCTCGTCTGCGCGTACGTCGCCACCGTCCCAACCGCCGCCACCAAGCCGGTCGCGATGACTTTCCATGACGGCACGTACGCTGAGCGCATCGGCTGGCGCGAGATCGCGGTCGAGGGCGACGGGGTGACCATCGGCGGTGCCGACTCGACGTCGCGTGACATCTCCGCGCGCCTGACCCACTACCCGACCGACCTCCTGGCCCAGCCGCTCGACCGATCCGAGGTCAGCTTCACCGTTGCACCAGGAGGACAGCGACTGCCGCCGCTGGTCGTGGCCGATGCGACGCCGCTGGCGAACGCGGCGAGCAGCTCGATGGTCTCGACCGGCGGACCGCTGGTGCCGGTCGGCGCGGCGGCGGCGTCCTCATCGGCGTCAGCCTCGGTGCCGGGCGGCGTGACGGAGCTCCCGGCATCATTGACGAGCCTGCTCCACGGCGATGCCCTCCACCCCGGGCTGCTTGCCGTGGGGCTCCTCGTCGCGGTCGGCCTGGGGGCCCTGCATGCCCTGACGCCCGGACATGGCAAGACGATCATGGCTGCCTACCTCGTCGGGACGCGCGGCGACACGCGGCAGGCCATCGGGCTCGGTGCGACCGTTGCGACCTCGCACACGATCGGCGTCCTGGTCCTGGCCGTGCTCGTGCTGGCCGCCTCGAGCATCCTGCCCCCTGAGCGACTCTTCCCGGTCCTGAGCGCGGTCTCGGCGATGCTCGTGACCGGCATCGGTGGCTGGCTGCTCATCGACGCGTGGCGACGCGTCCGTTCACGGCGCGCCCACGCGCGCGCGCACGTCCCCGGTGATGTTGACGACCATGTCCACGCTGATGCGCACGACCATGTCCACGCGCCTGTGGCCCACGAGACGCACCATCACGCGGACACCGGCCCGCCAGCCGAACACATGCACGGAGGTCGTCGCCACAGCCATCTGCCTCAGGCCGCGACGGACGGGCCGATCCGCTGGCGCGGCATCGTGGCGCTCGGGCTGGCGGGCGGCCTCGTTCCCTCCGCCTCGGCCATCCTCTTGCTCCTCGCGGCCGTCGCCGCCGGGCGGCCGCTGCTCGGGCTCGGGCTCGTGATCGCCTTCGGCCTTGGCATGGCGGGCGTCCTCGGTGCCATCGGCCTGGTCCTGGTCCGCGCGCGAAGCCTCGCCGATCGCCTGCCGTCGATGGCCGCCGACGGGCGGCTCGGCCTGGTGACCTCGCTGGCCGCCGCGACCGTCGTCCTCGGCTTCGGACTGCTCCTGGTCAGCCAGTCGCTGACCGCGCTGCCGTTCTGAGCTGCTCGGGCCCCGTCGAGCCATACGCCTTCCTCGACCCGCCGACGATCCGACCGGAGGCTGGTGGCTGCGAGGTGGCGGGTAGACTTCGCCGATGAGCCCGATCGAACGATCCGACCCCACGGTGACGGGTCGATTCGTGACCTTCGAGGGACCCGATGGCGCCGGCAAGAGCGCGGTCTCGACGGCCGTCGCCGAGACGTTCGCCGCGCGGGGGATCACCCTGACCACGGTTCGCGAGCCCGGCGGGACACCACTCGGAGAGGCGATCCGAACGATCCTCATGGACGCCGGCATGCAGCATTCCGGCGCCGCCGACGCGCTGCTCTTCAACGCCGCGCGGGCCCAGCTCGTGGCCACGGTCATCCGACCCGCGCTCGACCGTGGCGAGTTCGTGATCTGCGACCGGTATGCCGACTCGACGCTCGCCTACCAGGGCTACGGCAGCGGGGTCCGGCTCGACGCGTTGCGCGCCCTGGCGGCGGTCTCGACCGGCGGCCTGGTGCCGGACCGGACGATCCTCTTCGACGTTCCGGTCACGGTCGGCCTCGAGCGTCGTCGGCACGGTCCGGACGACCAGCAGACGCGCTTCGAGGACGACAGTCGCCATGATCGCGCGTTCCACGAGCGGGTCCGGTCGGGCTACCTGGCGATGGCCGCCGAGGACCCTGGCCGGTGGCGCGTCGTCGATGCCGCTCGATCGCTCGAGCAGCTGGTCGACGACGTCGGCCATGCGCTTGCCGATCTGCTCACGCCAGCGTGGATTGAACCGGACGGCACGCCCGCGCGCACAGGATGATGGAAGCGTCCGGGGATCGGCGCTGGCCTCGGACGGCATCGTTGTGCCGACCGACGAGCAGCTCATGGCCCGGATCGCGGCCCTGGACGCCTCGGCTATCGAGGCACTCTACGATCGGTACAGCAACATGGCTTTCGGACTCGCGATACGGATCACCGGCGACGCGGCATTGGCCGAGGATGTCGTCCAGGACGCCTTCCTTGGCGTCTGGCGGAGCGCCGACCGGTACATCGACTCGCGCGCCAGCGCAAGGACGTGGGTCCTCTCGATCGTCCACCACCGGGCTATCGACGCCGTGCGGCGCCGCCGTCCGACGGCCGAGCTGCCGGATCCAGAGGCGCCGCCACCCCGAACGCTGGTCGTTGACGACGCCTGGCAGGAGGTGCTCGGCCGACTCGATCGTGCGGCCATCGCGACGGCCCTGGCGACCCTGTCCGTCGTCCAGCGCGAAGCCATCGAGCTGGCCTACTTCGGGGGCCTGACCCAGGCCGAGATCGCCGAGCGGACCGGGACGCCGCTGGGCACCGTCAAGAGCCGCGTACGACTCGGCCTGCTCTCGCTGCGTGACGCCATGGTCAGCGTGGCGGGCGAGCCATGACCGACCTCCGCCGGTTCGGGGGACTGACCTGCGCCGAGGCCGACGAGCTGGCGCCCGGCGCGGCCCTCGATGCGCTCGACGTGGCCGAAGGGGCGGCGCTCCGAGCGCATCTCGCCGCCTGCCCGGAAACGCACCAGGCGTTCGCCACCTTCACCCTCACCGTAGCGTCGTTGGCCGAGCTCGCCGACCCGGTCGTTCCGCCGCCCGGCGTCAAGACTCGGCTGATGGCCGCCGTGACCGAGGATCTGGCCGGTCGCGACCCTGCCGCGCTCGAAACGACGCCGGCGGTGAGCGCGGCCTCGGCGGCTGCGGCGGCCTCCTCCCCGCCCGTCGACCTCGACATGGAACGCGCTCGACGTCGGCCGGTCCTGGGCTGGGTGCTCGCCGCCGCCGCGGTCATCGCCATCGTGGCCCTGGCGGGGTCGAGCCTTTTCCTCCAGGCTCGCGTCGACACCGCGGAGCAGCTGGCGGTGCAGCTGCGCGACGCGATCGGCGCCGCGGGCCAGCCGGGCGCCCGAGTGGCCCCTGTAACGGGCACGGACGCCCAGCCGGGTGCGAGCGGCTTCGTGGCGCTGCCCGCCGACGGTTCGGGATACCTGGTCGTCGACGGCCTGGCGCCACTGGCGGCCGGCCAGGTCTATGAGGCCTGGACGATCGTCGGAGACGCGGCGCCGGTGCCGGCCGGCCTCGCCACGCCGACCGACGGCCTGGCTATCTTCCCGCTCGCGACGGGTGCACCGGTGGAGGTCGTGGCGCTGACGATCGAACCTGCCGGCGGATCCCAGACGCCGACGATGCCCATCCAGGCGGCGGGCACCTTCGGCGGCTAGCCCGGGTCAGCTCAGACCGGCGACCAGGTCCGTTCGGCTGGTGGCTACGTCCGCTCGATGACGGTGCCGGGCGCGGTCGCCTTGGCGCCCTGCAGCGCTTCGTCGACGGCGGCCAGCAGCTCCTCCGCGCTGGCACCGTCCTCGGGGAAGCGGACCACGCCGGCCGAGAGCGTCAGGCGGACGCCGCCATCGAGCGGCTCGAGCCCGGCCACGGCCCGCACGACGCGCTGCGCGACCGTCGAGCCGGCGGTGCCCGGCGCAAGGACGATGAACTCGTCGCCACCGTAGCGAGCGACGGTATCGACCAGCCGGACCGAGTCGGCAAGGGTCGCCGCCACCCGCCGCAGGACGTCGTCGCCAACGTCCGCGCCATGCCGAGAGCTGATCTCGCCCAGGCCGTCGACGTCGAAGAGGACGAGGCTGAGCGGCGTCGCCTGTCGCCCGGCCCTGGCCAGCTCAAGGTCGAACATGCGGTCGAACGTGCGCCGATTGGCGAGGCCGGTCAAGGGGTCGGTGTGAGCCAGGCGGTCATACCAGTCTGAGCGTTCGACAAGCGCCTGTTCGAGGCGAGCGGCGCGGACGGCGGCCGCGGCCAGGTCGGCTATGGCGTCCAGCCCACCGATGAGGTCCGCAGCCCGACCGGCCGAGCTCGGTTCGGCCGGCAGCCCGACGACGAGCAGGCCCTGGACCTCCTGCGCCCCCGTCCCATCCTCGGTCACCAGCGGGACGAGGCCCATGGCGGCGATCTCGCCGGCCGCGGCGGCGAGCGCGGCTCGCATGCCCTCGGTCACCGGTACGATCTCGCTGCGCCTCGCAAGGACCGCGCGTGCCACGGGATCGCCGGCTTCGGATTCGGCCTTGATGGCGAGCGGCGCGACCGGCTCGACGGCGAGGTCGCCGATGCCGGCGCTGCCGCCAGCGAGCAGCACGCCGTGTTCACCGTCGAGGAGGTAGATGACGCTGCTGGCGGCGCCGGAGACCGTGCATGCGGCTGCGGCAAGGCCGTCCAGCTGCTCGTCAAGGGTGCCCGCGCGGGCGAGGAGCCGAGCGCCGGAGGCCAATGCCGCCAGGCGTCCGTCGGTCTGGATGCTCACGTTCGAAGGGTCCCTCCGTGGCGGCGACGGACCGAGTCACGGCCGACGACCGAGGCCATGAT
Source organism: uncultured Chloroflexia bacterium (assembly GCA_963833535.1). Lineage (GTDB taxonomy): Bacteria > Chloroflexota > Limnocylindria > Limnocylindrales > CSP1-4 > CSP1-4. Next base: position 237,502 of record CAWHYC010000004.1, read on the forward strand.
ACCCGTGTCGCTCGGGCGGTCCGCCTGCGTATACTCGGCGCGTGAAGCTCGTCGTCGCCATCGTCCACAACGAGGACGCCGGCGCCCTCGTCTCGGCCCTCCTCGAGAAGGACTACCGGGCCACGCGGCTCCACTCGTCGGGTGGCTTCCTGCGCCAGTCGAATGCCACGGTCATGCTCGGCGTCGAGGACGACCAGGTCGACGAAGTGCTCTCGATCGTGCGCACGAATTGCATCTCGCGCACCCAGGTCGTCAACCCCATGCCGCCGATCATGGAGCCGGGCGAGTTCTTCATGCCCTACCCGGTCGAGGTCGAGCTGGGCGGCGCGACCGTCTTCGTCCTGCCCGTCGATCGCTTCGAGCGGCTCTAGCCCCCGCCGGCCGGCCTCCCTCGGCGGCGATGTCCCCCATCCGACCGGACCTCGTCGAATGCTGGGTCTTCCGCCTACCCGATCCGCCAGGTGGTCTGACGAGCGAAGGCGCCGTCGAGCCCGAGTTCCTGCTCATCCGTCGTGCCCCAGGTCGCATCTTTCCCGGCCTCTGGCAATGCGTCACGGGCGGGCCGGAGCCGGCTGAACGGATCCCCCAGGTCGCGCTTCGCGAGGTGGCCGAGGAGACCGGCTTCGGGACGGCCGACATCGAGGGCTTCTACGACCTCGACATGGTCTCCTCCTTCTACGACGAGGGTCCCGATGCCATCGTCAGCGGCGCCATCTTCGCGTTGCGGGTCCGGGCGGCGGCCGAGCCGCGGCTCTCGGACGAGCACGATGCATTCCGCTGGGCGGCCGCCGACGAGGCCAGGTCGCTGGTCGTCTGGCCGAGCTATGGCGAGTGTCTCGACCGCATCCGGCGCTGCCTCATGGACCCGGTCGCCGCCCGCTGGTTCGAGCTCGACCTCGAGGGGCGCCGGCGGCGGCGCTGAGCTCGACCCGCGCGCGGATCCCCGGGGTCAGTAGTAGTCGGGGACGAAGGTCTGGTCGGCCAGCGGGGGTCGCACGTAGCCCTTGTCGGGCTGACGCGGCGGCAGGGTGATGGGTGGTCGGGGTAGGTCCTCATAGGGGACGACGCTGAGGAGGTGGCGGATGACGTTCAGTCGCGCTCGCTTCTTGTCGTCGGCGTTGACCACGTACCACGGCGATTGCTTGGTGTCGGTGTAGGCGAACATCTCGTCCTTGGCGCGCGAATACTCCACCCATCGAGCGCGCGATTCGAGATCCATCGGGCTCAGCTTCCAGCGCTTCGTCGGATCGTCCAGCCGGGCCTGGAAGCGCCGCTCCTGCTCGTCGTCGCTGACCGAGAACCAGTACTTGATGCAGCGATGATGCCCGAGCGGACCGAGCATCGTCTCGAACTCCGGGCACGAGCGCAGGAACTCCTGGTACTCGTCCTCGGTGCAGAAGCCCATGACCCGCTCGACGCCCGCGCGGTTGTACCAGCTGCGATCGAAGAGCACCATCTCGCCGGCGGCGGGCAGATGCGGCGACGTAGCGCTGGAAGTACCACTGCGTCTTCTCGCGCTCGGTCGGCGTGCCGAGGGCGACGATGCGCGCATAGCGCGGATTCAGGCACATCGTGATCGTCTTGATCGCCCCGCCCTTCCCGGCGGCGTCGCGCCCCTCGAAGAGGATCACGACCTTCAGCCCTGCGCCTTGATCCACTCCTGCAGCTTCACCAGCTCGATCTGCAGCCGAGCGAGTTCCTGACGGTAGAACTGGCCCGTGACCGCGCCAGTATCTCCTGGCCGATCGTCTCGTCGGCGGGTTGGCGATACGTGCTAATTCGACGTCGCCGGCGTGTTGCTCAGCCTTGGACTTCGCCACGATCGCATGACCCTCGAGCGCGCCGGCATCC
>CAWHYC010000005.1:0-282616 GCA_963833535.1 uncultured Chloroflexia bacterium
TCGGAAAGGATCGCGAGCTTGACCCCGAGCAGGAGGTTGCCCCGGGCGGCGATCGGGTCCTCGGCGGGAGCAGCGGTCGTCGCGTGCGCGCTCATGGCGACGGCCGTCCTGGCGCCGGGGCCGTACCACCGCCGCCGTACTGGTATGGCGTGTCAGTGATGGTGGGGATCCGGTCGAAGTTCTCGACCGGCGGCGGCGAGGCGACCTGCCATTCGAGGGTCTGGGCACGCCACGGGTTCGGCACGGTCAGCTCGACCCGCCTCCACGATCGGACCATGTTGAAGACGAAGACCACCATGGAGAGGAAGATGTTGAAGCCGGCGAGGCTGACGAACAGGTTCACCGTCCCGAGCTCGGGCGGATAGTCCGCCACGCGTCGGCGCATCCCCTCGATCCCGAGCCAGAACATCGGGATGAAGGTCGCGTTGAAGGCCAGCGTGAACCACCAGAAGTGGAGTCGACCCAACCGCTCGTCGTACATCCGGCCGGTCATCTTGGGGAACCAGTAGTAGGTACCGGCGAAGAGGCCGAAGATCGTGCCGCCAACGATCGTGTAGTGGAAATGGGCGACCACGAAGTAGGTGTCGCTGAGCGTGATGTCGGTCGGGACGTCAGCCAGGAAGACACCGGTGATCCCGCCGATCAGGAACGCCCAGAGGAAGCCGAAGACCCACAGCATCGGCACCTTGAAGTGGATCCGTCCCATCCAGATCGTGCCGACGGCGCACAGGAACACGATCCCGGTCGGCACCGAGATCAGCTCCGTCGTGAGCATGATCGGGATGTGGAAGAACTCGGCCATCCCGCTGACGAACATGTGGTGGGCCCAGACCATGAAGCTCATCAGGCCGATGCTGATGAACATGAGGACCGCGAGCGGGTAGGCGAAGAGCGGCTTGCGCGCGAAGACCGGCACGATCTCGAGGATCGCGCCCAGGCCGGGCAGCGCCATGATGTACACAGCCGGGTGCGAGTAGAACCAGAACAGGTGCTGGAACAGGATCACGTCGCCGCCGCGACTGGCCCGGAAGAACGATGTCCCGAGGAGACGGTCGGCCAGCAGCATGGTGAACGCCGCCGCGACGACCGACGTTGCCACCAGGACGATCGAAGCCGTGACGGTCATCGCCCAGACGAAGATCGGCATGCGCATCAGCGACATGCCCGGGGCGCGCATCCGGAAGACCGTGACGAGGAAGTTGATCGCGCTCAGGATCGAGGAGACGCCGATCGTCACGAACGCCATGAGGTACGCCTGCTGACCGAGGTTGGCCTGCTGGCTGAGGGGCGGATACGCGGTCCAGCCGGTATCGAAGCCGCCGAGGAGCGGGTTGACGGCCACCAACAGCAGGGCGAGCGGCAACATCCAGTAGCTCAGGGCATTCGCCTTCGGGAACGCCATGTCCCGGGCGCCGACCATCAGCGGGACCAGGAAGTTGCCCAGGCCGCCGATGATCGAGACGAGGGCAACGGTGATCATCATCGCCCCGTGCGTGCTCATGATCGTGTTGTAGAAGTCCTTGCTCGTCGCGATACCCGGCTGTGCCAGTTCCAGGCGCATCAGCATCGCCACGGTCCCGGCCGTCAGGAACAACGCGAACGCGGTGACGAGGTACTGGATGCCGATGACCTTGTGGTCGGTCGTGAACCGGAGGTAGCGCTGCCAGTCGCCCGCGCGTCCATGGGCCGCGTGTTCGTCTGCGGCGTCGATCTCGCGACCGGCGGCCCATGTCAGCCAGAAGCGGAAGGCCCCGATGCCGAGAAGGAAGCCGAGCAGCGCGAGGAGGTAGCCGAGCGCAAGGACCTGACCCTCCTCGGCTTGCAGGCCGAACGCCGCCAGCCCGCCCCCGACCGCGAACCCGATCACGGCGCCGAGGACGGCGCGCGGGAGTCCTGGCTCGATCACGGCCGACCGTCGCGGTGCAGCTGCAACGCTCACTTCGGCGCCGGCTCCGGCTCGTGTGCCTGGCTCAGCCAGATGTCGAGGTCGGCCTGTTCCGACACCACCGCCATGGTCGTCATCGTGGTGTGGCCAAGCCCGCACAGTTCCGCACACATGGCGGGATACGTGCCGGCATGGGTCGCTGTCAGGTAGACGTCGGTCTGGCGCCCGGGAACGGCATCCTGCTTGATCCCGAATGCCGGCACCCAGAGCGAGTGGATCACGTCGATCGACGTGATCCGCAGGTGCACTCGGCGATCGACCGGGATGTGGAGCTCATTCGAACGGACGCCGGTCGGGTACTCGAAATGCCACTTCCACTGTTCCGAGGTGACCTTGACCTCGAAGTCCGCCGTCTGCGCCCCGCGGATGTCGATCAGGCCGATGGAACCGTAGGCGAACAGGGCGAGCACCAGCGCCAGGCTGGCTCCGAGCCAGATCGGATTGGAACCCGAGATGGCCATGGATGGGCGGCCCGTCGGCGAGCTCGCCGACGGCTCGGAACCGAAGCGCCGAATAGACCAACGCGACCACGACGAGCATGAGGACCGGGACGGACGCCACCGTCAGCGCGACGAACGCGCCGTTCTCGATCGCCGCCTCGCGGGACGCGATCTTCGGGATGACCTGCAGGCCCGCCACCAGGAACACGCCGATCGCGGACAGGAGCAGCCACACGACGCCTGCCGTCAGAAGGTGACGCCGCGGACTCACGGCACGAACCGGATCTTGGGAGTCAGTTGACCGTCAGGTCGACGTGCATGCCCTTCTCGTAGTGCAGCAGGTCCTCCACGTGGAGGTTGCAGAAGATCACGTAGTGCCCCGGCTGGAGCGTCACGGCCAGCGTGGTGTCGCTGCTTCCAGGCTTGATCTCCGCGGCCTCGCTCGGGTCGCCCACTTCGGTCAGCTCCGGTGCATCCTCGGAGATCTCACCGTCGGCGTTCTTGGGAAGGGAGTCCGCCTTCAGATCCGTCTTGCGGACGACGAACTCGTGCTCCTTGTCGCCGTTGTTGGTGATCTTGAACGTGATGGCTCCCGCGGGGACGGAGGTCGAGCTGAGGTTGATCTGCCACTCCTTCAAGGTGGCGTTGATCGTCCCGTCGAACGCGGTGGACGCTGAGGACGTGCTGCCAGAGCAAGCGGTCAACAGGCCACCGACGGCCAGGAGCAAAAGGACGCGACGTGGGCTCATGCTGCTCCCTCCTCCATGCCGGGACGCGCGCGCCGACGACGCGTCTGCCCAGCGGCGGCGTCATCATCGGTGCCTGTTGCGCCCGCTCATATACTCGCAACGAGCCATTCTTGGAGTCACCGTTGACCACTCCGTCGTACACGACCCCCGCGACGGGCGACGTTCCTTCGGTCCCCCAGGAACCGCGCGTCATCCTCGACGATGTCAACCCGGTTCGATGGTGGTGGCGAGCCGGACCAGGGGCCATCGAGCTCGGGAAGCATCCTCGAGTCATCCAGGCGGGCCTCGACCTCCTCGGGATCGGGTTCATCTTCCTGGCGTACGTCCATTCCCCGCTGTCGGCGGAGTTCCTGTTCCATTGCGTCTTCGTGCTGCTGGTGCTGCACGCGTTCCTGTTCGGGCTGCGCGGCACCCTCCTGCGAATCGGACTGGTATCGGTCCCGTTGCTCCTGTATGCAGACGCGAGGGCATTCGGGATGGATATGCCGCCGCTCGAGCTGACAGAGTGGCCGCTCATGTTCGTCATCGCGGGGCTGGTCGCGTGGATGGCCGAGAAGCGCGCCTCGACATCGCGTCGGTACGCGACCCTGTTTCGAAGCGCGAGCGAGCGGCTGCTCACGGTCGAGGAGGACGAGCGACGGCGGATCGCGGGTGAGCTGCACGACGGCGTCGGCCAGGTCCTGACGGCCCTGACGTTGACGCTTGACGCGGCCGGGGCCGAAACCGATGCCGGCGGTCGCGCGCCAGCGTGTCGCCTCCGCTCGAACTCTGGCCGATGCGGCGCTGGCCGGGACGCGCGACCTCTCGCACCGGATCCGACCGACCCGCCTCGAGGAGCGAGGACTGGTCGCGGCGGTCCGGGACCTGGCGTCGCAATCCGGCTTCCGGGTCGTCGTCGAGGCCGACGACGCCACCACTGGTTCGAACCTCCTCGGTCCGACGGCGACCGTGGAGGTCTACCGCATCATCCAGGAGGCCTTGGCGAACGCGGCTCGCCACAGTGGCGCACCGGGTGCCCTCGTGTCGATCACGCAGGAGGACGAGCGATTGAAGGTGGTCGTGGTCGACGAGGGGCACGGCTTCGATCCCGCCAAGGTCCCGGAGTCGGGCATCGGCCTCGCGGGGATGCTGGAGCGGTCGCGCCTCCTCGGCGGACAGATCTGGATCGAATCGGCACCGCAAGCCGGAACCCGCGTGACGGTCTCCATCCCCCTCCTCCCCGCCTCCGTGGCCGCTCCATGACGCCCATCCGGATCGGCATCGTCGATGACCACGCCCTCGTCCGCGAAGGCCTGCGGCTGATCCTCGGCGCACAGCCCGACATGGACGTCGTCGGCGAGGCGAGTGACCCTGCTGGCGCACTCGCGCTGGCGGCGCTGCAGCAGCCGCAGATCATGCTGGTGGACCTGACCCTCGACGACTCGGACGGTGTCGCGCTCATCGAAGACCTCACGAGGCGAAATCCGAAGATCCGGGTGATCGCGGTCACGATGCATCACCACGAGGAGACCGTGCGACAGGCATTCCTGGCCGGGGCGGCGGGATACGTCGTCAAGGGTGCTGCCAGTTCCGACCTCGTCACGGCGCTCCGCGCGGTCGCCAACAACCAGCACTACGTCCATCCGGTCGTGGCCTCGGTCGTCGTCGTCGACTCGCTGCGGTGGCTGCGGCATGCGGATCGCCTGAGCCCTCGCGAGATCGAGGTCCTGCGGCTGGTCACCGCCGGACGCACCGCCGCGGAGACCGGCCGAGCCCTCGGGATCAGCGCCCACACGGTCCGGCGCCACCTCTCGAACATGGCATCGAAGGTTGGCGTCCATGGTCGAGTCGCGCTGACCCGATACGCGGTGGAGCACCACCTGATCTACGACGAGACGTAGGCGTCCGGCAGCATCCGCCAGCGACTAGCATCTGGGCGATGCAGGAACCGCCGACCGGAGATCCGCCGGACCCCGCTGACCGTCAGGCGAGTGCCGCGTCGGTGGACGAGGCGCTTCGGCGCGGGGCTGGGCCTGCTGGCCATCGTGGCCGCGGCGGCCTACGTCTCGACGATGTCGCTCGGCAACCTGGCGACATCCGTGCCAACGCCCGACACTGGCGACGCGACCCGCCTCGCGGTTCGAGGTGTCGGGGTCGGCGAGGCGGCTCCGGACTTCGTCGCGGCCAGCGGTACCGAACCACTCCTGGTGGACCTCGACGGCAACCCGATCCGGCTCCATGACTTCGCCGGCAAACCGCTCTGGATCGTGTTCTGGGCGACGTGGTGCACTCCGTGCCAGCAGGAGGCCCCGGACATCCGCGACCTGTACCACGCCCATCGGGACGACGACCTGGCAGTGCTCGCCATCGACATCCAGGAGCCGGCAGTCGCGGTCCGCGAGTACACACTCAGTCACGATCTCGACTACGCCATCGGGCTCGATCCTCGGGCTGCGGTCCGGGACCTGTATGGGGGGTGGGGCTTGCCGTCGCACCTCTTCCTGGATGGCAACGGCACGATCAGGGACCGCTACCTCGGCCAGATGAACAGGCAGCTCATGGAAGAGCACCTGCGGACGATCATCGCGTCCTGACGCGTCCGGCATCGAGGTGGGCGCTATTTGGCGGGTAGCGCCACGAGCAAGGGCTCGATCTCGTCACGCGTCACGATGGTGTCCCAGGAGGCGGCGATCCGCCCGTCGGCTCCGATCAGGAACACCCACGGCTCGCGGAGATCGCCGTCGGCCGTCATCAGCCAATCACGCGCGGCCTGGTTCACCTCGTTGGCCTCGAAGTCCCGGTAGATCTCGACATGGATGAAGTCGGCCCGGTCGCCATAGTCCGCGGCCAGCTCCGCCACGACGTCGGTGACGGGACCGCAGAAGCGGCTGACGCAATAGACCGGCGTCGAGAAGACCACGAGAGCCGGGTGCCCCGCCGCGATCGCGTCCGCGATCGAGACCCGATGCAGGGCGGGATCGGGGATCGCATCGCCGCCGGCGGCTCGAGAGTCGATCGCCTGCGGCGCGACGCCCGGATCGCCGATCACCGGGTTCGCCGATCGCGGCGCGAGCGCTCCGACGGCGATGATCTTCGGCGAGTCGAGGACGGTGAAGGCCGCGTCGCGCTGAACCGCGAGCCGTCCGCGACTTCACCGCTGGCCGTGACCTCCCAGTACCCAGGCGTCGGAAACGTGATCGGGTTGACCGCGTAGACGCCACGCCCGTCCGCGGCGAACGTCAGGGTCGCCGCCTGACCGTCGCCCTCGGGCGACCCCGGGATCGGCAGGAACCGGGCCGTCGTATCGGGCACCACGGCGTCCGGGGGAGCCGTCCGGCGGCCCGGTCGTGGCCCCGCAGGTACCTGAAGCGTCACGCCGACGCTACCAAAGCTGAGCCACCGATCGTCTGCGGTCAGGAGCGCGACGAGCAGCCGGCCCGGTCGATCCGCGACGAGCTGGTAGCTCGCGACCTCCGCGACGATCCCGAGGCCGTCGGCAGACGGCGTGGCCGTCGCGGCGGTGTCGGTCGCCGCAGCCGTCGAACGCCAGCCCGAGCAGCAGGATGAGGACGGTCCGGCGGACGGTGTCGCGATACCGTCGTCAGCCCGCGCATGCCGGGACCACCTCCCCGATCGCCTGCAAGGCCGCGTCCGCCGATACGCGGAGCTCCGTCAGGTCAGCAGTCAGCACCGCCTCGCCGGGCTGCCGCTCGAAGTCGGCCTCGACCTTCTGCATCGCCTCGAGGACGCGCGCCGACATCGGGCGGTCCAGGCGAGGGTCGGCGGCCAGGCCGTGCAAGGCATCGTGCGCCACGTTGGTGAAGGCGCGCTGTGCCGCGGACACGTCCGGCAACGCGGCGATCGCCTCGCAGACGCCCGACGACGAGGCGGCCAGTCCGAGCGCCGCTCTGACCGCGGTCGGGGACGCGCTCGCCACTGGCGAGCAGGCGCCCAGGACGATCAGGAGCCAGACGGCCGTCAGGCGCGGGGCTCGGCGAGACGCGCGGAGCGCGAGGCCCACAGGTGGATCGGACCGATATCGTGCACGACCGTCTGCGCTCGACGCTTCGATGGGTCGGGAACGTTGCTGGTACCGCATACCGGATGCTTGTCGATCTGTCGCACGCGACCCACAGCGCTCACCCTTGACGTCCAGGAGCGCCATGGGCAGCATGGATCAATCCCCATAAGGGTTCAGATAAGGGTTCAGACCCCCAGGACTGAGCCCGGTGGGCATCTGCGTTGGGCATTGTGACAGGCGTCGGCGGCGGACAGCTTTCGTGACGCCTTCAACGGGCGTTCGCCTTGCAACCTCTAATCGGCATTGCACGCTTTACTGGCGGTCGAGGTCTGGGTCGTTCGGCGAAAGGCGCTCCTCGACCGCGCCGCGACATCTCGGAGCGGCAGCGCATGAGTGTCGGCACGAGGAAGCTGGCTATCGTCGCCGCGCGCGTCGGAGACGCCGCAGCCCGATAGCGGGACCCAAGACGTCGCCCATCTGAAGCTACCGACGCCGGATTTCGATGAGCTCGAGTCCGAGCGCTTCGATCTGAGCAAGGACTCCATGGAGTGCCGCCTGGTCTGGGAGCCGGCCGGTGAGCACCGTCTCGCCGCGATTCTCCCGGGCTAGGAGGCCAGGAAAGGCACCAGCGACAGTTCGACCCAGGATTCCGCGGATGCGGATCTCGTACTGTGCATCTGTCCGAAGATCGCGCATGCCGTCAGCGTCGTGTTCGAGCGGATGAGTTCGCATCATCCCTATCGGACGATCGATGTCCGCCGACGTCGTACCGATCGGCCAGGTCGAGTCAGCTCCTAGGTGGGGCCGAGCAAGGGTCGCGGTCGCGACGCCCGTCGCCCTGCTCGTGGCCTTACGCGGTCACTTGACTTCCTTGGTGAGTTCCGGCGTGAGACGATGCGCGAGGTGAGGGGATCCTCGATAACCTCGGGTACGCACCTTCCGTCCGTTGTCGCGCGGCCGGAACTCTTCGAGCGCCTGTCCGCCGGGTTCGCAGGCGGCGTCACGCTCCTGTCGGCGCCGCCCGGCAGCGGGAAGACCGTGCTGCTGCACTCGTGGATCGACGAAGCGAACCTCGCCGACCGCGTGGCCTGGGTGTCAGTCCGGCGCGACGAGCAGGACCCCCAGCGCTTCTGGCTTTCAGTGCTCGAACAGCTCCGCGCGGCCGTCGGATCGGACGCCGTCATTGCGCCACTCGCTCCATCACCGTATTTCGACGGTTCTGGCCTCGTACAGAGGCTGATCGCCGAGCTCTCCGGGCTCGATCGGCCGGTCCTGCTGATCATCGACGACATCCATGAACTCCGCGCCGCGTCCGCGCGCGATGACGTCGCCGAACTCATCGCGGGCCGCCCGGAGCAGCTCTGCGTCGTACTGGCGACGCGCCACGACCCGCAGCTCGGACTTCACCGACTGCGCCTGACCGGTCAGCTCACGGAGATTCGCGAGGCCGAACTGCGGTTCAACCTCGCCGAGACGCACAAGCTTCTGGAGGCGGCGCGCGTCCGGCTCGACGACGACAGCCTGTTGCAGCTCCACGGCAGGACCGAGGGCTGGGCTGCCGGGCTCCGTCTGGCCGCGCTCTCGCTGGCGGGTCATCCGGATCCGCGCCGGTTCGTCGCCGAGTTCTCGGGCAATGAGCGGACCGTGGCCGACTACCTGCTCGCCGAGGTGCTCGCCCGCCAGCCTGCGGACGTCCGTCGCCTGCTCCTTCGGACCTCCATCCTCGACAACGTCACCGGGCCTCTGGCAGACCACCTCCTCGGCTCCACCGGGTCCGAACGGATCCTCCTCTCGCTCGAAGACGAGAACGCCTTGGTTGTGGCGGTCGATGCGGCGAGGACGACGTTCCGCTACCACCATCTGCTGGCCGATCTCCTGCGGCTGGAGCTCCGCCGCACGAGCCCTGAGGACGTGGCCCAGCTTCACCTCGCCGCCGCCGAGTGGTACGTCGCCCATGGCAACGTGCTCGAGGCGGTCCGCCATGCGGTCCGATCCGAGGCGTGGGACTACGCGGGCCGCCTCCTCGCGGAGCACGGCCTGACGCTCTCACTCGACGGACAGGGAGCGGCGGTCGACGGCCTCCTCGCGGCCCTACCGGCGGATGCTCGACGCAGGCCCGAGATCGCGGCGTTCATGGCCTACCAGGAGCTCTCTGCCCGTTCGCTCGAAACGGCGGCGTCGTACATCGCGCTGGCGGAGCAGCATGGCGGGGACGTTCCGCCCGAACGGCGGGCACGTTTCGGGCTCAACCTCGCCATCGCCCGGCTCGCCCTCGCGCGTCGTCGCGGCGACGACGCGTCCGTGCTCGCCGAGGTCCGCACGCTCCTCGAGCCGGCAGCCAGCACCTTCGATGGGATGCTCGGGGACGACGCGCGCGCGGCAGCCTTGATGAACCTAGGCATCGTCGAGCTTTGGACGCGTCGCCCTGACGAGGCCGAACGCGACCTCGAGCGCGCCCTCGAGCTCGCGCGTCGAGCCGCACGACCGTACCTCGAGATCGGCTGCCTCTCCCACATCGCACTCCTGCCGACGCGGCCGCTGACCCGGCAGCGGCCGGTCACGGCGGAGGCGGTCGCAATCGCGGAGCGCCACGGCTGGGAGACAGAACCGATCGCGTGCATGGCGCTGGCGACCATGGCGGCAGTCGACGTCGCCCAGGGTCGGATGGCCGAAGGAGGCAAGTGGCTCGATCGAGCGGAGCGCGCGCTGCGCACGGAAGTCGAGCCCGCCACCGCACTGTTCCTGTTCCTGGTGCGCGGTATCCAGCGCCTCGGCGAGGGTCAGCCCGACGAGGCGGCCGGCGTGTTCGCGGCCGCCGAGCGAACTCAGGCGTCCCTCGTCACGATGCATGTCAACACCGCCCTCGTGCGGAACTTCCTCGTCCAGACGCAGCTGCGCATGGGCCAGCGGGAGGCCGCGCGCGCCACGCTTGGTCGAGTCGGCCAGGAACAGCGCGACTGGGGCGAGACCCGATGCGCGGCGGCGGCGATCCACCTCGCCGACGAGGACGCGTCGTCGGCCATCGAGGTCCTCGCCCCGGTCCTCAGCGGCGAGGCGTCCGTGATCCGCGCGTTCACGGTGGTCCAGGCGCTGCTTCTCGATGCGCTCGCCCGGGAGCAGCTGGGCCAGGCGGCCGCCGCGGAGGCGGACGTCGAGCGTGCGCTCAAGCTGACCGAGGCCGACGCCGTCGTCTTCCCGTTCCTGATCACGCCCGTGCAGGACCTCCTCGATCGGCACCCTCGCCACCTGACGGCTCACGCCACGCTTCTAACCGACATCCGCGGCATGTTTGCCGGATCGCCGCCAGCCCGCGTGGGGGAGCTGGCGGCCCTGGTCGAACCGCTCAGCGTGAGCGAGCTTCGCGTCCTTCGCTACCTGCCGAGCAACCTGTCGGCACCGGACATCGCCGGGGAGCTGTTCGTCTCCACGAGCACCGTCAAGACCCACATGCGCCACGTCTACGAGAAGCTCGGCGTCCATCGACGCACCGAGGCGGTCGAACGGGCGCGCGATCTTGGGCTGCTGGCCGCGGCGACGCGGAGGCGCGAGTAGGCGCGTCTAATGCCGACGGCGTCGTCCCGACGGTCCCGGTTCGAGGCCGGATCGGCCGGCCGGTCGGCTTCGAGACGCCGACTTGCACCGCGCTCGATCGCGCCGTGGTGCTCGCGTGGTCCGCTCACCCGAACTCAATCAGCGATGGGAGCGGCCTTGGCGCGTCCCGTCCACCTGGTCGCCGGCCGCACGTTCCGCGTCCCGACCGGCCATTTTCGCCCTCCTTGATCTCGGTCGGCTCAGCTGGGACCTCGATCCCGGCCCCCTGCGGCCTTGGGCAGGCCGATGCGGTCGCCGATCCTTCGATCGACGACCGCATCTGGCAGCGGACGTCTTATCGGCTGGCCGCGACGGCCGCCTCGTCCGCATCGCGCCGGGCGAGGATCGCATCGAGGACGGCGTACTCCGCCTCCTCGATCGCGGAATACGCGTAGTCGATCGTCAGCTGTGCGTTCCATTCGGCCCAGTCGGCCTCGGACGCGGCGTTCGAGGCGTCGAACTTGGCCTTCCCGTGGTTCATGTCCTTGCGGGCCTGGTCGATGTGCGCTGTCCACGAGCGCTGCACGTCGTTCCAGCTGTCGGAGACCTGCTGGCCGGCGGCCTGCGTCTGGGTCTGGAACTTCGTGGCCCCGGCCTCGGCCGAAGCGCGGACGTCGGCCACGGTCTTCTGGAGCTCGGCTCGCGCCTGGGTCTTTGCCACTGCGGCATGGTCCTCGGCTGCCTTCGCCCGATCGGCGAGCTTCTTCAGGTCGTCGGATGCTGCCATGTCTGGTACCTCCTCTGCTTGAGATTTGACGCGTGTTGGATGGATCTGGACCCTTCCGTTGTGCGTCCCTCCTGTGGGTTGATGGGGTCGGATGACCGAGGCGAAGCGTCGCGGCGCGGAGGATGAGCGGTCGTCAGCCGTATCGGTCGATTCCGTGCCTCGCCCGCGCGGGCCGGCGGCTCGACGAGTCGGATGTCGGCAGCCGATGGCCTGCCACCCGTCAGCGAACATGCGGCCCCGTTCGGAACCGAAATCATGACCGTCATCGCGATCGCGATCGCGAGCGCGAAGCCGACGAGTTCTACGCCGACTTGGCTCGGCCGCGATCAACGCCCGAAGAGAACCGAGTCTTGCGTCAGGCCTTCGCTGGAATGCTGTGGGGCATGCAGTACTGCTGGCGCCGAGAAGCGCGAGCTGCCACGGGTCAGCGCCGCGAGCGCGGCCCGAGTGCCGTCTTAGTCGATCAGTCGCGGCAGCACGATCCCGAACACGAACACGAGGACACCGACGAGCACGAGCGCGCGACCCACGATCGCTCGACTGCTCGGTGTCGGCTGGACGGGCGCCCCGACGGGCGCGCCCGCGATCGCACCTATTGGTGCTGCGTCGGGCATCAAGCGAGAACCATGAAGCCCGCCGCCAATCGATCGCTGTCCTTGGCTGGTCACAAGCGTTGTTCCTGCCGATCTTGTCCAGGGCTTCCGAGGACGTGTTCGTGAAGCTCGCGGGTAAGCTCGTGGGTCTCACGTGTCAGCTCGGTGTTCAGCTTCAACTCCTGATCGCCCTCGACGAAATCGTGATCGGCCTTCGCCTGCTGGAACGCCGCCTGGCGGTTCTGCCCGATCATCACGAAGGTCGACAGGAAGATCGCCTCAAGGGACACCGCCAGCGTCAGCGTCGGCCACGGACTTCTCTCGACCACGAACATCCAGGTGACGAACACCAGGATATGGACGTAGACGAACTTCATCGACCCGGCGAACGCAGTAATGCGGTCTGCGAGCCGGGTCTCGAACTCCGCGGCGCGCTCGGCGTTCAGCTGGACGACAACCGGGTGATGCAATGCGGGTGAGGTCACGGCCTGTGTCTCCTCCAGTCAAGCGGCGATCATTGCCGCAATGCTCCATCTCGACCGGACGAGCCGCCGTCGTCCGATCCGGGCGATTCGCCTCCAGTCGGGGAGGGCGAGAAGGCGGAAGCAAGCCCGGCGATCGATGCGAGCAAAACGCCCCCGCCGCCTCGAATCGACCGAATCGAGTGACGACCAATCGTCTCCCGCGGCCGGAGGCTGACCCTCGAGGTGAGGCCGGCGCGTTGGCCGGCCTCCGAGATGCTGATCAGCGTGGAGGTACGGTCTGATGCTCCTCGCGGAGGTGCAGCGCATCTCACTCTCGCCGTCCGAGGCCGAGCCGCGGACGCGCTTCGCGCTCGGCGTGCTCTTCGCCGGCATCACGGGCTTCGCCGCGCTCACGGCGCTGGTAGCCACGAAGCAGGTCCAAGCGATCGACCAGGCGATCACGGTGCGACTCCAGTCGATCCGCGGCCCGCGGATCGAGCGGGCGATGGCCTTCGTCTCCTGGTTCGGGTTCCCGCCGCAGAGCCGCGTGTTGCCCCCTACGTACGCGACGGTCCTGTGGGTCGCGCATTTCCGGCTCGAGGCGGTCTTCCAGCTGGCTGCCTGGGGCTCGGCGCTCCTGTCAACGATCGTCAAGTCGTTCGTCCGGCGACAGCGCCCGGTCGCCGGCAAGGACCTCCGGGTCGTTGCCGCGCCGCTCGACGGTTCGAGCTTCCCGAGCGGGCACGTGCTGACCTATGTGGGGGTCTACGGCTGGATGGCCATCATGGCCAACCTCCTGATCAGGCCGCCCCTGCTCCGACGATTCGCGGTGGCCGCGCTTTCGACCCTCATCGCTGCGATCGGCCCGAGCCGGATCTATCTCGGACACCACTGGCCGACCGATGTGGCCGCTTCCTACCTGTTGGGCTCGAGCTATCTCGCTGCCCTGGTGATCGTCTATCGGCGCCTCAAGCCCCGCCGGGTGCTCGCATGACCTCGGAAGGTCCGCGGACGGACGAGCGACGGATCCGGGTCCTCTGGAATCCCACGGCCGGACGCAAAGGCGGAATCCCGACGAACCGTTCGTCCCGCGAGATGCTGCTCGAATTGCTGCACCGCCACGGTTTGGGCGACGAACTGATCGAACCGGGCTCCGAGCAGGAGGCGGCCGAGGCGGCCAGGGACGCCGTCGACCGCGGCTACGATGTGGTCGTCGCGGCCGGTGGCGACGGGACAATGGGGCTGGCTGGGCGACAGCTGATCGGGGCGCGCACCGCGCTGGGGATCCTGCCGTTGGGCAGCGTCATGAACATCCCGCGGATGTTGGGTGTGCCGCGCGACCTGGACGAGGCGGCGCGGATCCTGGCCGACGGGCACGTGCGGTCGATCGACGTGGGGCAGGTCGGCGACCGCATCTTCTACGAGGCCGCCTATGTCGGCATGCATGCCGCTGTGTCGCGAGAGTTGCCCATGGTGGACAAGGGAGACTACGGGGCGATCAGCCGGTCGATCGAGGCAGCGATCCACTACCAACCATCTGAGATGCGCATCGAGCTGGACGGCGACCGTACGATCGAGACGGAGGCGCTCCTCATCGCGGTCGCCAACGGGCCTTTTATGGGCCCGGGGCTCACCATCGCACCAGACGCGTCACTCGACGACGGCCTGTTCGACGTGCGCGTGTTCGCGAACTACACGAAGGCAGAGCTGACCCGTTACTTGACGAGTATCGCCTTCGGTCGCCGCGCGTACGAGGCGCGCTCACTGACCGAGCGGGCGAGCCGGGTCCGCATCACGAGCCCACGACCGCTGCCCGCGCGTGCCGACGCGCAATACCTGGGAACCACGCCAGTCGTATTCGAGATCCGAACGAGGGTCCTGCGGGTGGTGGCTCCCGACCCGACAACGTCACCGAGTCGGTCGGGACTGTTCGGGCATCGCCTCCCGATCCCGGGTCGTGGCGTCGGAGCGCCGGCTTCGGAGCAGCCGTGAGACGACCGCCGACGCAGCGACCAGGAACAGCAGCCACAGCGCCCCGGCCAGGTAGCCACCGATGACGTCCGACAGCCAGTGGGCTCCCAGGTAGACGCGGCTGATGCCGACGCTGACGGCCAGAACGATCGCGAAGGCGACAGCGACGATCCCCACCCGGCATCCCCCGAGTCGCCAGATGACCAGGGCGATCGCGAGGTAGACGACGAACGAGTTCATCGAGTGGCCGCTGGGGAAGCCGGTCTCAGGCGGGACCTCCGCCCAGTCGAGCCCGGGCCTGGGTCGCTGAAAGAACAGCTTGAGCCTGTCGTTGAGCACGAGCGTGCCGACGAGGGCGATTACGATGAACACGGCCTCCGGGCGTCGTCGTCGGACGACGAGAAAGACGGCGGCAAGACCCACGACCGCTGCGAGCACGACGCTCGACCCGAGATTGGTGACGGCATTCATGAGCGCGTCGAGGGTCGGGTTTGCGAGGCCGTGGAGGAAGTTCGTGAACGCAGTGTCGATCGGCGGGATCTGTGGCTGGCTGACCAGCCACGCGATCACTCCGAACGCGATCAGGCAGACGAGGAACGCCGCCGCACCCCAAATCACCATCGGTCGGGTCAGGTGAGCGTTCACAGCGCGGCTGCTCCACCAGGCCGGCCTTGAGCAGCCCGCAACGTGGCCTCGTCTTCTTCGAACATCTGATCTCGCTACCGTTCGAGCCGTAGACGACGACCCGTCTTGGCGATCGTCTGGTCCGACATGAACCTAACTTGACGGTGCTCGTCGAGACGCCCGGCCGAGCGCGCCCGGAAGCGGAGCGGGCAGAAATAGAACATTTGTACAAGCGCGCCCGACAGGTGTTGGGCGCACGGTAGCAACCTACACCATCCCGATCGAAGGCCGTGATGAGCTCGAGGGCACGACTGATCTCCGGCACTGCGCCCCTCCTGAATGTAGAGGCCTCAGAACCAGACGGTGCTCGCCGTTCGAGGCTTGCGCGTGGGATTCCCGGCGACGGGGTAGGCTCCAGCCTGAACCATCCGCAACGGGAGCCCGGCGATGACGGACCAGCCGATCTTCGCGAGGATCAACGCCCTCGCCTCCGAGGAGGAGCAGCTTTGGGAGCAAGCCTCCGACGGCAGCGGGCTCTCGAACGCCGACAAAGAGCGGCTGGATACGATCAAGGTCGAGCTGGATCAGTGTTACGACCTCCTGCACCAGCGGGAGGCTCGTCGCGCGGCCGGCCTGGACCCCGACTCGGCGGCCATCCGCCCCGCCGAGGTGGTCGAGCGCTACCAGCAGTAACGCCGCGGGTCGTCGCGCATCTCGGCTGCGTTCAAGCTGCCCGCCGCAACGCTCGCGGGCTCAGGTAGTAGCTGGCTCTGCCGCGGTCACCACGATGCCGGACAGGTCGCGCAGGTGCTCGGGCAGCGCGGCGGCCTCCTGCGCGGTGAAGCCAGGTCCGTCGATGGCGCCGTCGGCGGCGAAGAAGTCGCTATAGCGATCGCGATGCTCGCCAGCGAAGCGAAAAGCCTCGGCGATGCCGACCAGCTTCAGCTCCGGGTTCTCGATCTGGATCTGTCGTGGGGCGAGCCCGTGTGCACGCATCTCGAGGATGTTGCGAACGGTCAGCCGCGTGTTGTAGCAGAAGGGCTCGCCGTTCATGACGAGCGGGTCCGACTTGACCCACTTGATGGTCATCCTCAGATGACCGAGTCGTCGAGGATGCCCGCGCCCTTGAAGATGAAGCGCGCGACCGGGTTGCCCTTGTGGTCGCCCGGCAGGCGCTTGTACATGCGCAGCCGATTGAACCAGGCATCGATCAGCTCACTGAAAGCGGCGGCATCGTCGGGCGGGAGGACGGCTGCTGCGGCCGGCCGCAGGCCGCCGATGAGCGTCTGCTGGTCCCGTGTGGGGATGCGACGACGCCGATAGATGGGCACGATCCACTCCGCCCACTCGGTGACGTGGCGCGCTTCGCCCGTCTCGAGCGCCAGCGCGAACTGCTCGATATGGCGCTCATAGTCGCGCAGCAGCGTCCGCAGGGTGATCTCGTCATAGCGATCGCCGAGGGTCGGGTCGGCTTCGAGCGCCGACTTGAGGGCCAGCGTGCCGACGGTCGATCGCTGGCTCCGGAGGCGCGCCGCGGCCGCCGTTCGGCCGGCCGTGGGGTCGGCGGGCGGCAGGCCCAGGACGGGGTGGCTCATGGGCGAGAGGCTAGCATGACGCGGTGACGAACGCGGCCCTCCCAGGCGGCGAGACGCGCCCGCCGGGCACGACCTCGCGACCCGTCAGCGATCCCTCGCGTGACGAGGGCGTCCGGGGCGATCGCCCGGCGAAGCCCGACCTGTGGCGAGGTCTCGCCTATGGCCTCGCGATGGGCCTGGGCTTCGCGGTCGCCTGGGTCGTCCTCGAGTCGATCCTCGACCTTAGCGTCGGGCTCGTCTTCCTGTCGGCCATCGCCGCCTGGCTGACCGGCACGGCGGTGGCCCTCGGCGCCGAGCCAGGATCGTTCCGACGGCAGCGCAGCACGATCCTGCTGGCGATCGCCGTGTGCCTCGGGATCTGGGTCGTCGGCAGCTGCGCGGCATACCTCGTCAGCCTGGCCATCCTGCCCGACTCGACGCTGGACCTGCTGGCGCGGATGGCCAATGCGCCGTTCCTCGACGGCCTCGCCGCGGGCTTCATCCCCGGCGGGCTGGTCGAGCTCGTCGCCCTGGCGCTCTTCGGCTGGCTGGGCGCACGGTGACGCCCCCATTCGGCTCTGATCAGCCCGTCGTCTCGCCTACGAACGGCATGCCGTCGTCGGTCGCCTTGAGGCTCATGCGCAGGGCGGCCGTCTTCTGCTCGGCCACCTCGCGCACGTAGGCGTCTTCCTCCTCGGGCGTCATCAGCCGCCCACGGACCTGGGCCTTTGGCCGGCCGACGCCCAGCCAGACGAGGTGATAGCGGTCCATCGAACCCCACGCGGCGGCAAGCAGGTCGTCCGAGAGCTGAAGCCACGTCCGGAGGCCGCCCATCGAGGGCATGGCCTGCAGGCGATCCCCCTCGGCGATCAGCTGGCGGGTCCGGCTGCTGAGCTCGTCGCGGGTCATGGTTGCGCGGCGAAGATCGCCTCGCGGTCCGCTCGAGCCCGTCGCGTCCAGCGACCGGGCAGGCCATCGCCGATGGGCTCGCCGGCGAAGCGCGTCACCGGCAGGATGCCGGCCACGCTCGAGGAGATGAACGCCTCGTCCGCCTCGACCAGGTCGCGTGTCGTCAGCCAGCCCTCGTGCGGTGTCAGGCCGACGCGGATGGCCCACGCCAGGAGCCAATCCCTGGTCGTGCCGGGCAAGATGGCGCACGCCAGCGCGGGCGTGGCCAGCTCGCCTCGACGAACGAGGAAGAGGTTGGCCGAGGTCGCCTCCGACAGGAAGCCGTCGATGGTCAGGAAGATGGCGTCGTCCGCGCCCGCATCGCGTGCCTCGACTCGGGCGTAGACGAATTCCGCGCGGCTGATCGTCTTGAGCGCCGACAGGGGGCTCTCAGGATCGCGCCGGACCGCGCTCGCGACGAGATGCAGGCCACGCTCCAGGTGGTCGGGCGGCGGCGGCGGCACGGGCCAGGCCTGGACGACGACCGTCGGCGCCGGCTGCTCTCCATGGGGCAACAGGCCACGGGCGACGATCGGCCCACGACTGACGGTGATGCGGATCGAGGCGTCCCCACCAGGTCCAGCCAAGGCCTTCGACGGCCAGCAGCTCGCCGACGGCGGCGGTCAGCCGGGCCTCGATGTCGTCAGGCAGGTGGATGGCCAGGCCCGCCGCGGACCGTCGGAGTCGGGCCACGTGCTCGACCAGCTCGGTGGGCCGGCCGCCGCGGGCACGCAGCGTCTCGAAGACACCGTCGCCGAGCTGGAAGCCCCGATCGAAGGCCGAGAGGTGCGGCCCATCCACGGGCTGGATGCGCCCGTCGACCCAGACGTGGCGCGGCCCGACCACTATCAGCACTCTGTCCGACGGTCGTCGGACGGCGGCACGACTTCGACAGCACCGATGGCCGACAGCGGGCCGCGCGCCTTGGCCACGGTCTCCTCGTATTCCTCGGCCGGATCGGAGCGCCAGGTCATGCCACCGCCGACGTGCAGCGTCAGGCGGGCGCCGTCGGCCACGAACGTGCGGATGAGGATCGACGAGCCCATCGCGCCGTCGGCACCGATCCACACCGCGGCACCGGTGTATGGGCCACGTCGGACCGGCTCGAGCGACTCGATGACCTCCATCGCCCGGATCTTGGGTGCGCCCGTGATCGAGCCGCCCGGGAACGAGGCGGCCAGCAGGTCGAAGGCATCGCGGTCCGGGCTCAAGCGCCCCGTGACGGTCGAGACCAGGTGCTGCACCGCGCCCGTGCGCTCCAGCCGGCAGAGCCGAGGCACGCGGATGGTCCCGCGCACGCAGACGCGGCCGAGGTCATTGCGCAGGACATCGACGATCATCACGTTCTCGGCGCGATCCTTGGGACTGGCCAGCAGCTCGCAGGCGAGGGCGCGGTCGGCCTCAGGCGTGTCGCCACGGGGGCGCGTGCCCTTGATGGGGTCCGTGGCCACCTGCCCATCGGCATCGAGCGCCAGGAACGGCTCCGGGCTCGCCGACAGCAGCGCCCGCCCCTGCCCAAGGTCGAGGTACGCAGCATGGGTCACCGGGTCGCCCGTCCGAAGGCGACGGTAGACGAGCCAGGGGTCGTCATCGAACGGGGCCACCAGCCGGCGGGCGACGTTGGCCTGGTAGATCTCGCCGCGGGCGATCTCGTCCCTGACGCGCTCGACCATCCCCTCGAAGGTCGGCCGATCGACGTCGGCGACGAAGGTGCCCGGGGTGGAGTCGGCTGCGCCCGGGGCCACCTGGCCCGCTGCCGTCGAGCCATGGGGTGTCGATCCAGAGTCGGTCGAGTCGCCGATCGGGGCCGCAGGTGACAGCAGCTGAGCGAGCAAGGCCTCACGCCGTCGCTCGAGGCGGGCGAGGTCGCCGTCCACCGCCCGACCGACCAGCCAGGCCGCGCCAACCTGCCGGTCCCAGGCGACCACGAGGTCGTACAGCCCGAAGCGCAACTCCGGCAGCGGCTGGTCCTCGACCGCCAGGCTCGGCAGCCGCTCGAAGCGGCGGCCAAGGTCATACGACAGATGGCCCGCGAGGCCGCCGGTCCAGCCGGGGACTGCCGCGGACCGCCCGGCAGATTCGGCCGAGCTGGCCGACGAGGCCGAGCGGGTCGACGGGGCTGCGGTGGAGCCGATCGTTGCGGCATGGATGCGCGTCGGCACAAGACGTTCGAGCATCCGCCTGGCGCCTGCGAAGGGGTCTGGGCCGTCGTCGGGCCGCTCCAGGACGGCGATCGGATCGACCGCCAGGTAGCTCCAGCGCGCTCGGTGGCCGGGGCGGGCGCTCTCGAGCAGCACCAGGCCCGACAGCCCGCGCACGCGCTCGGCGGCGTCGAGCGGCGTCAGCCCGTCGAGCGACGACAGCCGCTCGATGACAAGGCCACTTGCGAAGGAGGTTCGGACGTCGAGAGCCATGGCGGCATGATGCGGCATCATGGGCAGGTGAGCCACCAGACCATCCCGACCGACGAGCAGGTCGCGCTCGACGGCCACCGACCGGGCCGCTCGCGAATCGACGCAGACGCGCTCCAGCGGGCCTTCGACGTGGTCGCCGAGCAGGTCTCAAGCGGCACGGTCCCGTCCGCGGTGCTCGCGGTCGCCGACGCCGACGGCCTGATCCGGATCGAGGCGTCCTCCGGCTCCGACGAGGCGGCGACCGACTCGATCTACCTCCTGGCCTCGATCACCAAGCCGATCGTGGCCACCGCCGTCCTTCAGCTGGTCGAACGTGGCCGACTCGTCCTGTCCGTTCCAGTCCAGCGCTACCTGCCGACGTTCACGCCGAGCCCCTCGGCGCCGGACACGCCGGGCGCGGAGGTCATCACGACGCAGCAGCTCCTGGCCCATACGAGCGGCCTGGCCGACTTCGACCTGCAGCTGCTCGAGCGCGAGCGACCGGATCGCCATCGATTGCTGGAGATCGCGTGCACCTTCCCGCTGCGGCGCGTTCCAGGCACGGAGTACGAGTACAGCACCCTGGCGTTCGCCGTCCTCGGCGAGCTGATCCATCGGCTGGACGGTCGGGACTACCCTGAGTACCTGGCCGACGAGATCTTCACACCGCTGGGCATGACCTCGATGGGCTTCTCGGCCATCGATGCCCGGCGTGCGGTGCTGGCGGAGTTCCCTGGCTTCCCGCCCGCCTTCCAACCCTTCGTGAGCGCCTTCTACGACGCCATGCAGGCGCCGGGCGGCGGTCTCTGGGGCACCGCGTCCGACGTCGTCGCCTTCGGACGCGCGATGCTGCGCGGCGGTGAGCTCGACGGTCGGCGCGTGCTCGGGCGACCGTTCGTGGATCTCATGACCAGCGAGCAGACGGCGGATGTCCTGGAAGCCGGAGTGCCGCCACGTGCGCCGGCCTATGGCCTCGGCTGGGGCCTGCAGACTCAGGAGCGAACGATGCCTGGCTCGCCGCGCACCTTCGGGCATGGCGGTGGCACCGGCACGCGGCTGTGGGTCGACCCCGATGCCGGGCTGGTCATCGTCTACCTGACCAACAGCTGGGCCGTCGGTCCGGCTCCCTCGCTGGCTGCCATCGCCGCCGTCTACGGCGCGCTGGATCGCTGAGAGGACTTCGATGGATCCGACCTGTAGCCACCTCGACCTGATCGATCCCGAGGCCGTCCCGAGCGCCGACGGCTGCGAGGACTGCCTCCGCATCGGAAGCTGGTGGGTCCACCTCCGGATGTGCCTGGTGTGCGGCCACGCGGGGTGCTGCGACCAGTCCCCGAACAAGCACGCCACGGCCCATTGGAAGGCGACCGGCCACCCGATCGTGCGATCCATGGAGCCCGGCGAGGACTGGGGCTGGTGCTTCGAGGATCAGGCCTGGCTGGAGCCCAGCTGAGGAGGGCTCGCAGGCGATGTGAAACGGCCGCGCCCCGGGATCGGGATGCGGCCGCCGTGGCTTGCTGACCGGCCGCGGGCCGGCCGCGACTAGCGCTCGATGGGCACGTTGACCATGCTTCCCCACTCGGTCCAGGAACCGTCGTAGTTCTTGACCCGTGGGTAGCCGAGCAGCTCATGGAGCACGAACCAGGTATGGCTCGAACGCTCGCCGATGCGGCAGTAGGCGATGACGTCCAGCCCGGGCGTGATGCCCTTGCCCTCGTAGAGCGCCTTGAGCTCATCCGCGCTCTTGAAGGTGCCGTCCTCGCGGACCGCCTGGGCCCAGGGGATGGACGCCGCGCCAGGGATGTGGCCGCCGCGCTGGGCGGTCTCGGACATGCCCGGCGGTGCGATGACCTCGCCGCTGAACTCGGCCGGTGATCGCACGTCGACGAGGGCGAAGCCGGACTCGCCGAGGCGCGGCAGGATGTCGTCCCGGAAGGCCCGCGTCGTGAAGTCGGGCTCGGCGATGGTGATCGTGCCGACGCCGGGGTCGGATGCGTCCGTGGTCAGGGGCAGGCCGTGGTCGAGCCAGTACTTGCGACCGCCATCGACGATGCTGACCTTGTCGATGCCGTGCAGCTTGAGCTGCCAGTAGGCCCAGGCCGCGAACCAGTTGTTGTTGTCGCCGTAGAGCACGATGTGGGTGTCGTCGTGGACGCCGGCGGCGCGCAGCAGCGCCTGGAGATCGTCGCGCGACGCGATGTCGCGACGGATGCCGTCCGACAGCTGGCTGGTCCAGTCCCAGCCGACCGCGCCCGGGATGTGGCTCTGGGCATAGGCGGTGGTGTCGACGTCGACTTCGATGAAGCGGACGGCGGGGTTGCCGATGTTCTGCTGGGCCCAGTCGGGGCTGACGAGCGCCTTGGTGGCGCGAGAGGTGAGCGTCATGGGAGCGATCCTTTCGTCTGTTGACGTATCGAGGCGGTGCTGCTGGGTCCGCGGGCGGTCAGGCCCGCCAGGGACATCTGCACGTCACCGGACGGTGCTCGCTCATGGGATCGCGCCCTCCTCGACGGCGAACGCGCGCAGGCGCTCCCGGCACGTGTCGGCGAGGCGCACGACCTGGCGCACGATCCAGGGATCGACGCGCTGGCTGTCCTCGATCTCGATCGTGCCGCCGGTCAGGTCGTCAGCCACCCGGATGCCGTCGACCGTGCGGTAGTCGGCCAGCCAGTTGGCCTGCAGCTGGAGGATGGCCGTGGCGACGACGGGTCGCGAGAAGGACCAGTCGACATGCTCGGCGTTGAGCCCATCGACGATGTCGCGCAGCCGGACGGGCTGGCCGCGAGGGATGCGGGCGACGAGGTGGATGACGCGCAGCGACGCGAACGGATCGCCGGCCTCGGCCACGACCGGTGGTGCGATGTCGGCCTCGGGCAGGCCGGGTATGTCACGGAGGGTCAGCATCGGGGACGCTCGAATTCCGACCTCTGGAGTCTGAGATAGTTCCGGGAGTCTAGCGCGGCCTCGGGCCACTGTCACCAACCGCTAACAGTTCGGCAGCGGCGGATCCTGGCTCGACGCGACGGTAAACGTCGGTCGGACTGCGGGCCTGCCTGCGGCTCCGGGTTCGGGAGCTTCTTCGACCTCGGCCGCCGCGGTCGGCTGAGCGGCCGATCTTCGGGCGAATGCCCCGATGTAGACCCCGAGCAGGACGATGGTCCCACCGACCAGGAAGCCCAGACTCGGGATGTCGCCGACGAGGCTCGCGGCTACCGCGACCGTGACCAGCGGCATCAGCAGGAACTGATAGGCCGCCTTGCTCGCCGGCCACTCGTGGAGCACCCGCAAAGCGAGCGCAAAGACGCCGACGGAGCCGAACGTCACCAGGTACGCGACGGCAAGCCACGTCGTGCTCTGTGAAGGCAACGTGCGCGGCTCGCCGCTGATGACCGACAAGCCGAGCAGGAAGGACACCCCGACGGTCATGCCCACGGCGTTCATCACGTATGGGTCCGTGCCGCGTGCGCCTCGAGCGACGATGCCCGACTCCGCGATGACGACGGCGCCCGCCAGCAGGGCCACGAGTGATGTCAGCGGGACGTCACCTGAGAGCTGATCGTTGAAGATGACGACGATCCCGGCCGCCGAGACGATCGCACCAAGCAGCCCTCTGACCTGGAAGCGCTCCTGGCGCTGCGCCACCGCCAGCAGGAGGGTGAGAAGCGGCACCAAGGCGAGGGTCACTTGGCCTGGGCCCGCATGGGCTTCCTTGAGGCCGAAGTAGAGGAAGGCGTAGCTGAGCCCGAAGGCGAGCAGGCCGTAAGCGATCGGCGTACGCAGCGCTCGGCCACGTGGCAGCCGCGGCTGCCGAACGGCCACGAGCAACCAGAAGATGGCGCCGGCAAAGAGGAAGCGGAGCGCAGCGCCCCAGAACGGCGCCAACTCGGCGTTGCTCGCGCGGACCGCGACGGCATTGACGCCGGCGAAGAGCACCACGCCCAGGAAAGCCAGGATGGTGCCCCGCTCATTCATCGTGGCTCGAGCTGAAGGGTGGTCGGCAGCGTCTCCGGCCGGAGCATCGTGCGCAATGCGGAGTCCCCAGCGTACTTTCGTCTCAGTCCGCGAGAACAGCGGTCGATACTTGGCGCGTCGACCGCCGGCAAGGCGCGCACGGACATCGGCTCGCCTCCCACCCGTAGGATCGAATCGGGGTTGGCCGTCAGCTCGCGAAACCAGCGGCCCCGCAGGCCGCGCACCGAGCGGATGTAAACCTCGCCGTCCTCGACGACGACCCAGATGACGGTCCGATGGATCGGCGCATCCGGCCCGGCGCGGGTCTCGATCTCGACCTCCGCCTCGGCGTCGAGGACTGCCAGATCGCGGGACGCGAACGGGCTCACGAGCCGAGTCTACGGCTCGCCCTTGCCCCTGTCGACGGCGCGATCGGACCAGGGCGTGCCCCAGCGCTCGACATGGACGATCTCGGCCAGCGTCTTGCGCTTGCCGACGCGATTGGGCCGGGTCAGCGCCTCGGGGTCGGCGGGGTAGCCGAACGAGAGCAGGTATGGGCACGCCCAGCCGTCCGGCAGGTCGAGCAGCCGGGTGGCCAGCGAGGGCTCATAGACCGTGGCCGGCACGCTCCCGATGCCCAGCTCCCAGGCCGCCAGGATCATGCTCTGTGCGGCTCGCCCAAGATCCCAGGCGTCGTCCGTCCGGGGGATGACGAGCGCTACCGCGACGGTCGCGCCAGCAAGGTGGCCGGCGAACGGTCCGACCGCTGCCAGCTCGGTCAGGTGGACCCGATCGCTGACGACGATGAAGGCCCAGTCCTGCTCGTTCTTCGAGCTGCCGGTCCGCCGGGCGGCATCGAGGATGCGGCGCAGGCGGTCGGGCTCGATGGCACGATCGCTGAAGCGTCGCACGACCCGCACCGTGTCGATGGCGGTCCATGTCTCCATGGGCCGAAGCCTAGCGGTTCGCGACGTATCCCAGCAGTTCGAGTGCCTTGAGCAGCTGGGCGTCGGTGGTCGCCGCCACCTTGGCAGGGCTCAGGGCGGCCACCTCGTCGGGCAGGGCGGGGAAGACGTCGGTCGGCAGGTCGACGGTCACGTCGGGCGTGATGCCCTCGTGCCAGATCCGCCGGCCTTCTGGCGTCAGCCACTCGACGGTCCCGATGCGCAGCGCAGAGCCGTCGGTCAAAGCGAACTCGCCCAGTACGGTACCTGTTCCGAAGGTCTTGACGCCGACGACCTTCGCGCGGCCGGCATCCTGCAGGGCACCGGCGGTGATCTCGGACGAGCTCGCCGTACCTGCATCGACGAGCACCACGATCGGCAGGTCGAGCGCCACGCCGCCCTCGACGACGTCGTTGGGGTTCACGACGCCATGAGCGTCGCGGGTCTGGTAGACGACGCCATGGGCCAGGAACTGGCTGACCACATCGCGGGCCTCGTCGACGTAGCCGCCGGGATTGCCGCGCAGGTCGATCACCGCGCCGGTAGCGCCGGCGGCCTCGGCGGCCGTGAGAGCGGCCTTGACCTCGTCGGCCGAGCCCGACTGGAACTGATCGAGCCGGATGTCGGCGATGGTCGAGCCCGGGACCATCGTCCAGGAGACGGCCGGTCGATCGATCTTGGCGCGCTTTACCACGACCTCGAGCGGTTCGGCCTGCCCGGTCCGCTCGATGGACAGACGAACCTCCGTGCCCTCGGGGCCGCGCACGCGGTCGACGATGTCGTCGAGCGCGGAGCCCGCGATCTTCGTGTCGTCGACGGCGACGATGATGTCGCCGCGACGGAGGCCGGCCTGCTTCGCCGGGCTGCCGGCGAAGACGTCCACGATGCGCGCGCCCTTCGCGTCGGTGTCGACCTGGACGCCGATGCCGACGAACGAGCCGGACAGGTCCTGGCGCGCGTTCTCGCGCTCGGTGGGGGTCAGGAAGCGAGTGTGGCCGGTATCCCCGGTCGCCTGGGCGAGCGCGTCGATGGCCGCGTAGGCGAGCGCCTTCGAGTCCAGGTCTCGCGCGCCGACGTACTCGGTGTGCAGCAGATCCCATGCCTGTCGGATGAGATCGAAGTCGGCAGCGTTGGGCGTCTCCTGGACGACCTCGCGCCCCGGCAGCGCCCCGATGCGCTCGAGGCCGGCGCCGGCGGTGAAGACGGCGACGATGAGGACCCCAGCCCCGATGACCACGGCCGCCGTGCGCAGCCGGCGCCGGACCGCGCTGCGCGATGGCGTCGGGTTCGGCTGGGGACCGAGTGGCGGAGCCGGATCGGTGGACCCGCCCTCCGCTGGTGTCAGAGCGGCGGGTAGATCCGTCATGTCGACGGATGGTTCGCGAGGGTCGGTGGGCATCGATCGAGTCCTTCGGAGGCGGCGAGCTGGGCGTGGGAGGCGGCGAGATCGGCGTGGAGCGTGAGCGCCCGTCTCCTCCCTCGGGCGCTCACGGCGGCATCATCGCCCGTCGAGGTTGCGATGGCATAGCCGGGAGGTGAAGGTTCGTACGTCTGGCGACTCCGGCCGAGCCGCGCCGGGGCGGGCCTAGAGGAGCTCCCCGTGGGCCGAGGCGGTCGGCTCCCCCTCGCGCGGACGGGGCTCCTCACCGGGGCCATAGCTCGGCTTCGTGTCGGGGTCGGGAGGGCCCGTCGTGGCGCTTGCAGGCGCGCCACTCGAGCCGCTCTCCGCCGGCTCTCCGCTGCCGATGACGGGCAACGCCTCTCGTGCCTGACCCTCGATAGCCCCCACGCCGTAGGGCACCCATTTCGAGGGATCCTGCAGGCGGTGCTGCTCGGTGTTGCCGCGGCTGTGGATCTCCGTGAAGCCCTTGGGCTCGATCCACATCCGCTCGCCCTCCAGGAGGCCGAGGACGCCGGACTGACCCGGCTCGGGGCGCTCGTGCTGGCAATAGCGGCAGGTCGCGCTGTCGTGCCGCTCGTAGGTCGGCGGCTCCTCGTAGGTCGTGATGTAGCCCTCGTAGTTGCGCAGCACGACCTTGTGGTCGGAGTAGCTGATGAGGTAGTTGGGCATGACCGGGATCTTGCCGCCGCCGCCCGGCGCATCGATGACGTAGGTCGGCACCGCGTAGCCCGAGGTGTGGCCCCGGAGGCCCTCGATGATCTCGAGGCCCTTGCCGACCGGCGTCCGGAAGTGGCCGGAACCCTCGACCAGGTCGCACTGGTAGAGGTAGTAGGGCCGGATCCGATTTTCGACCAGCTTGTGGACGAGGCCGCGCTGGATGTGCACGCAGTCGTTGACGCCCGCCAGCAGGACCGACTGGTTGCCGACCGGCAGCCCGGCCCTGGTCAGCCGATCGACCGCGCGCGACACCTCGGGCGTGATCTCGTCGGGGTGGTTGAAGTGGAGGTTGATCCAGAGCGGGTGGTACTGCTCGAGCATCGCGCACAGCTCGTCGTCGATGCGCTGCGGCAGGAAGACCGGCACACGGGAGCCGATGCGGATGATCTCGATGTGCGGGATCTCCCGAAGGCCGCGCAGGATCGACTCGAAGAGCTTTGGCGCCAGGGTCAGGCCGTCGCCACCGGAGATGAGCACGTCGCGTACCTGGGGCGTGCGACGCAGGTACTCGAGCTGCGCCTCGTGCTCCTTGCGGTTGAAGTTCTGCGTGGGATCGCCCACGATCCGCGATCGCGTGCAGTAGCGGCAGTACGACGCGCACTGCGTCGTGACCAGCATCAGCACCCGATCCGGGTACCGATGCACCAGGCCGGGCACCGGCGAGTGGCGATCCTCGGCCAGCGAGTCTTCCATCATCGCCGTGAACGCCTGCTGTTCGCGGCCGGTCGGGATG
Source organism: uncultured Chloroflexia bacterium (assembly GCA_963833535.1). Lineage (GTDB taxonomy): Bacteria > Chloroflexota > Limnocylindria > Limnocylindrales > CSP1-4 > CSP1-4. Next base: position 27,767 of record CAWHYC010000005.1, read on the forward strand.
ACCTGGCGGCGGATGGGGTCGGTCGGGTCCTTGGGATCGATGAGGCTGATGAAGTAGGGCGTGATGTCGACGCGGAACTTGTCCGGCGCGGAGAGGCCCTCGCGCTCGTCGTCGGTCAGCTCCAGGATGTCCTCGATCTCCGCCAGGTCGTTGACCCGGTTCGAGAGCTGCCAGCGCCAGTCGTCCCACTTCTCATCGGGCACGTCCGCCCACTTCGGCGCCCGGCGGCTGCGGGCGGGTAGCCCGTCCGGACCGAGGGCTCGGGCCGGATCGCGGCGATTGACGAAGGGCGCTGCATCGGCCGCCCCTGCGGCGACAGCGGCCTTGATCTCCTGCTCGTTCACGCTCGGTCCTCGGGTCGCTTCGATCGCTGATGCATAGAAAGTATGCAGACTGGATGGCGCATCATAGCGCCGGACGGACCCTTTCGCCAGCCGGTACTTTGCTAGACTGCGCGGCGATGAAAGTCATCGGCGGGCTCGTCTTCCTCGGCTTCGTCGTCTTCATGCTGGCCTGCCTGATCGCGACCTTCGTCGACGCCGCGTCGCAGGTCCCGGGTGCGGCACCGTACCTTGCGCTGCTATCCGCGACGATCCTCGGCACGCTCACCATCTACATCGTCTTCAGGGCGGCACGCGTGCCGGAGAGCCGCACGGTCCAGTGGGTGCGCAGCATCGTGGGACCCAATGGCCGCTACCTCTTCGGCCTGCTCGTCCTGCTCTGGATCGGGTACATGTTCGTGCTCAGCAATCTGCCCACGCAGGCCAACGGCGCGCCATCGGCGCTCGTCGGCGGCCTGGCGTTCATCGGTCTCCTGGCCGGCACCTTCTTCTTCCTGGGTTTCATCTGGTCGGTGATCACCGAATAGCCCAGCGGCCGAGCCCGCGGCCCTCTCGGCGGCGGCGCGTTCGCCGCGCCTCGGCGATGATGGCGCGGTGAAGATCGTGACCATCGATTGGCTGCCGGAAGCAGGCCCGGTTCGAGGCACGTGGTGGCCATCCAGGCCAGGTCGTGACCATCAACGCTCCGCACGACGGTGCCGCGACCGGGTTCAGCGCATCGGAGCTCCTGCTGGCCGGTGTCGGCAGCTGTTCGGCCTGGGACGTGGTCGAGATCCTGCGCAAGCAGCGGCAGCGGGTCTCGACGATCGAGGTCCGTGTCGAAGGCGATCAGGCCGCCGACCCGCCATGGGCCTACGAACACGTTCGACTTCACTACACGGTCACCGGTCAGCGCCTCAACGTGAGCAAGGTCCGCAAGGCGGTCGAGCTGAGCGAACGCCGCTATTGCACGGTCATCGCCACCATCCGTGGCGTGGCCGAGGTCACCTGCCTCGTCGAGGTGCGCGAGGCAGTCGCCGAGGGTGGCGCCGACCGGCGGCCGACGGTGGCGCCGAGCCGGCGCCTGAGCCGATCCACGCCTCCGAAACAGCAGTCTCCGACGCGACCGCCTGACCACGAGCGGTCGCCCGATCACGCGATGACTCAGCCGAGCACGGACGCCCCGGGCCGCCGGTCGGTCTTCGCGCGCACGGGGTCGTTCGTCGTCCGGCATCGGAGGGCGGTCGTCGTCTGCTGGCTGGTGGCCGTCGTGGCGGCGCTGCCCTTCGCGCCGCGTGCCGGCTCGGCGCTCCAGGCCGGTGGCTTCACGTCCGACACGCTGGAAGCCGCCCAGGCTCGCAAGGTGCTGGTCGATGCGCTCGGCCTGGCGCCGTCGCAGCTGGCCATAGTCCTCCAGAGCGAGACCGACGCACGCGCTGGGGACGTGGCCTTCGAGGCGGCGGTGGCCGCGGTCATCCACGACGTGCCGTCGGCGGCCCACGTGGTCGGCGTGTTGCCACACACGGTGTCGCCACGGCAGGTCAGCGCCGACGGCCGGACCGTCTACGAGGTCGTCGAGCTCGACCTCAGCCCCGATGACTCGCCGGATGCCCTGGCGCCGGTCTCCGCTGCGCTACACAGCGTGCCCGGGGTCCGGGCGCTGCTGGCCGGCGGCCCGGCCTTCTACGGTGACATCCAGTCGGTCTCCGAGCGCGACCTCCAGCGAGCCGAGCTCATCTCGCTGCCCTTGGCGGCCGTCGCGCTGCTGCTGGTCTTCGGCTCGGTCGTCGCGGCCGGCGTCCCACTGGTCGTCGGCGGCGCGGCCGTGGTCGTCGCGCTGGCCACCATCTTCGTCCTGGCGACGCTGACGCCGATGAGCATCTTCGTGCTCAACCTCGCCACGCTGCTCGGGCTCGGCCTCGGCGTCGACTACTCCCTGCTCATGACCAGCCGCTTCCGCGAGGAGCTGGCTCGTCTCGGTGGCGGTCGGCGGGCGGACGGCTCGGTCGATCAGGAGGCCGTCGATGCGGCGGTCGTGGCGACCGTCGCGACGGCCGGTCGGGCGGTCTTCTTCAGCGGCCTGACCGTCCTGCTCGGCCTGTGCGGCCTGCTGCTGTTCGAGTTCATGATCCTGCGCTCGGTCGGCATCGCCGGCGCCATCGTGGTCGGCATGGCCGCCCTGGCAGCGCTGACGCTCCTGCCGGCCGGCCTGGGGCTGCTCGGCCCGCGGCTCGAACGGCTGTCGATCCCGCGACGCGGGAGGCCCAGATCGCGGGCGTCGGCGCACCGGGCGAGGCGTCGGGCCTGCCCGACGCAGCCATACCGGGCGGGGCCGCCGCTGCCGGTCGCTGGGAGTGGCTCGCCGAGCGCGTCATGGACCATCCCTGGCGCGTCTTCGTGCCCACGCTCGGCCTGCTGCTCCTGCTCGGCGTGCCCTTCCTCCATGTGCGCTTCAATGCGCCGGACGCCTCGATCCTGCCGCCCGACGTGCCGTCGCGGGAGGCCTACGAGATCCTCGCCCGGGAGTTCGGCGAGGGCGAGTTCGCGCCCCTCATCCTGGCCGTCCGGACCGACGGGGAGGCCACCTCGCCCCGCAACATCGGGCTGCTCTTCGACTGGAGCCGACGCCTGGCGCTCGATCCGCGGATCAGGCGCGTCGACTCGATCGTGGACATCGACCCACGCATCTCGAAGACCCAGTACCAGCTCCTCTACGGATCGCCGGCCGGGGTCCCGGACCGATTCGCGGCAACGGCTCTGGCGGCGACGACCAGCGGCGACCTGACGACCGTTCAGATTGACGACGCCCTATGGGCCGAATGCGCCGGAAGGCCGGGCGCTGGTCAAGGCGCTGCGCGACCCCGCCGGTCCGCTGGCGCCCCCGGCCGGCCTGACCGTCCTCGTCGGGGGCGGCGCCGCAGAGGTGACCGACGTCGTCGACCGCATCGCGCGCCGACTTCCCGCGCACGGCCCTGTTCATCTTCGTGACCACCTACCTCGTCCTTTTCCTGCTGCTGCGCTCGGTCGTGCTGCCGCTCAAGGCGCTGGTCATGAACAGCCTCTCGATCCTGGCCAGCTTCGGCGCCCTCGTCTGGATCTTCCAGGATGGCAACCTCTCGTCCCCGCTCGGCTTCTCGCCGCTCGGCTTCGTCGAGACGACCCAGCCAGTCATCCTGTTCTGCGTCCTCTTCGGGCTGTCGATGGACTACGAGGTCTTCCTGCTCTCGCGCATGAAGGAGGTCTACGACCAGACCGGCGACAACCGCCTGGCCGTCGCTCGCGGGCTGGCACGGAGCGGACGCATCGTGACCTCGGCCGCGCTCATCGTGGTCCTCGTGGCTGGCTCGTTCGCCTTCGCCACCATCACCCTGATCAAGGCGCTGGGGATCGGCATGGCCATCGCCGTGGCCCTCGACGCGACGGTCGTTCGGGCGCTCCTGGTGCCTTCGACGATGCGACTGTTGGGCGACTGGAACTGGTGGCTCCCGCGTCGGCTGGAACGCTTCCTGGCCGCTCGGTTGCCGGTCATCGAGGGCGCCACGCTCGCCTCGGCGACGTCAGTGCTGCTTGTCTCGTTGGCAGCGGTCGTCCTGCTGGCGGCCTGCTCGCCGGCCGGTCGGGTCCTGGGCACCGACCCCGTCCCGCGGCCGACGGCGCCGGTCGCCACCTCACGGCCGGTCGCAGCCGCCGATCCGGTGCCCATCCTCCTGCCGGCGGACGACGCCCCCCACGACCGCCTGACCGAGTGGTGGTACTACACCGGCCACCTGCGGGCCGACGACGGTCGCCGCTTCGGCTTCGAGTACGTCATCTTCCGGGCCGAGCGCGGCACCTTCCCGGTCAGCTGGGCCTCGCACCTCGCCCTGACCGACGAGTCGGGCCGACGCTTCCGCTACGACCAGCGCTCGGAGGTCGGGCCGCAGGTCGATCGATCGTTGCAGGGTCAGGGCTTCGACCTGGCGATCGCGGCTCGTGACCCGATGGGGCGACCGCTGCCCGACGCCACCCCCTGGACGATGCAGGGTGCCGACGGCCACGACCGACTGGCAGCCATGAGCGCGAGTGACGGCTTCGGCCTGGACCTGGCCCTCGGGCCGGACGAGCGGCCGGTCGTGCTGCACGACGGGGATGGCTGGGTCGACTTCGGGCCGGCCGGCGGCTCCTACTACTATTCGCGACCCCGGCTGCCCCTCACCGGCACGCTGACGCTCGACGGGGAGCCGCTGCACGTCGAGGGGATGGCCTGGTTCGACCACCAGTGGGGCGACTTCATCTCGGTCGGCGGCGGTGGCTGGGACTGGTTCGCCGTCAACCTCGATGACGGCTCGGACCTCATGCTGTCGCTCGTGCGCGCCGCGGATGGCAGCTACCCGCTCGTCCATGGCACCGCTGTCCGCGCCGACGGTCGCATCGAGCACCTCGGATCTGATGCCTTCACGGTCGAGCCGATGGGCACCTGGACGAGTCCGTCGACGGGCGCCACCTACCCATCGGGCTGGCACGTCCGGATCCCAGGCCAGGGTCTCGACCTGACGCTGACACCGACCGTCGAGGACCAGGAGCTCGATACCCGGGCGACGACGGGGGTCGTGTACTGGGAGGGCTCCCAGCGCGTGACCGGCACGCGCGACGGGAAGCCGATCGCCGGCGATGCCTACGTCGAGCTGACCGGCTACGGCCCGAGCGGCGTCGCCGGCCCGCCATAGCCAGCGGCGAGGCCGCAAGCCTGGCCCTGACGGCCCAGTCGCCCGTCTAAGCGGCTGGCTGCTCCAGCTCGCCGGCAGGCTCCCGACCCAGGCGCACCAGGTAGCGCACGAACAGGGCGCCGCCGGTCAGGAAGAAGAGGCCGAGGCTGAGCCACTCGATGGGCCAGGCGAGCGCGTTGAGGCCGGCGTCGGAGTTGGCCACCAGGGCCGCCGGGATGCCGCCCAGGCCGACCAGCTTGTCGAGCGCCTCGACCTGGTCGGCGGCCTCGAGGCCGTAGATCTGCGGGACGATGTAGAGCACCGATGCGAATACCAGGAGCAGGCTGACGGCCTGGAAGGCGCGCGGGTCGTCATCCGCATCTCGAAGGAACTTGACGACCAGGGCCCAGAGGAGGACCACCGTGGCGAGCGGCGCGGTTAGCGGCAGCCCGAGCCCGATGTACAGGTTGGGCATCAGGAAGAGGACGCTCAGCGAGAACGTGATGACCATCAGGCCGTCGCGGATCAGCACGTAGGAGAGCCACCACACGTCTCCGCCGAAGCGCAGGGTGAGCGTGCCCAGGAAGCGCAGGGTGTAGGGCCGCCCGAAGTGCATGATGAGGGTGAAGGCCCACAGGATGGGCAGCACGGCTGACAGCGACAGGACCATCCAGGCCTGGCCGTTGGTGACGAGGGCGGTGGTGAAATCGTCGGCACTCATCGGTCTCTCCTAGCCGTCCGTCGGCCGCGGTCGGCGGACGCTGGCCTGGCGCAGGTTGTAGATGACGGCGGCCAATCCCATGATCCCGACCAGCGCCGCGGAGATGTAACAGAGCGGCAGGGCCAGGTCGGTGTTTCGCGAGCTGGTGAAGAAGTCGGCCAGCTGCGACACGGTCCGGCCGTGCACGTTGGTGAGCTGGACACCGAGGATGTAGGGGAAGAGATAGAGCACCGCTCCGAGGCCCAGGAAGGCACCCTGGATGCGCTGGCCCGTGATGTCCGAATCGCGGGTCACCAGCTTGGTCAAGAGGACCGCGAACATGCAGACCGCGGCCAGACCGCCGGTCACGGGCAGGTCCTGGCCCGGCGACCACGTCCGGGTAGAAGAAGATGAAGCTGCCCAGGAAGAGGTTGATGAGCAGCAGGTTGAGGATGCCGATGTAGATGATCCACCACAGGTCGGCGCCCAGGCGCAGCGTGAACTTGCGCAGGTTGGCGCAGGATGTACGGCCGGCCGAGCTGGAGGGCGATGACGACCAGCCAGAGGAGCACGAGGGCGGCGCCGATGGTGCCCTCGACGAAGCTCTCGCCGGCGTCGAAGAAGCCGGAGACCTGTTCCGGGGTCATGACTGCCCTCCTGGCTGCGCTGCTGCGGCAGGGATTGGGTCGCCAGCGCCTGGCGGTGGCGTGACATCGGCCTCGCGCGGGCCCCGTCCGGCCACGACATGGACATCGCTGCAGCGATAGATCGGCGTCGCAGCGGAAGCAGCGAGCTCGCCTCGGCGCCTGCCATCGCGTCGTCGAAGCCGAGCTGCGCCGGCTCGAAGGACCCGCTCTGGTAGACGGTGAGCGGTGCGATGGACCCGGCCGCGCGGCGCCAGATCGAGGGTCAGCTGACGTCTCGAGCGGCGTCGCGGTAGCGGACCGCGGCGATGATCTCGCGCTCGCCATCGCGGACGCCGGCCAGGTACTCGTGGATGGAGGCCGGCTGCGCGTCGACCGGCGGCCACGGCGTCGATGATCGTCTTCGGTCCGCTGACGCACGTCGCCGCCGGCGAAGACGCCCGCGCGCCCGGTGGCCAGCGTGCGCCGATCGGCGGCGATGCCTGCCCAGGCGCTCATCTCGATGCCCGCGCCCTCGGGCAGGATCGACGGATCGGGCTCCTCGCCGACGGCCACCAGGATCGTCTGGACGGCCAGCTCCTGACTCGCTTCCGGCGACCGGCGCATATGCCTGGCGATCGCCCTCGAGCTCGCCGGTGGGCGCCTGGGCCTGGACGCGGAGGCCCGAGACGCGACCGTCACCGAGCACCTCGACTGGCGACGATCTGCGGCCGAGCGACTGCGATGCCTTCGCGCTCGGCGGCCTCGACCTCCTCGGACTGAGCCGGCATGTCGCCGCGACCGCGCCGGTAGACGACGGTCACCGCTCGCGGCTCCGCAGCGCAGCGCCGATCGCGCCGCGTCCATGGCCGTGCTGCCGCCACCGACGACGATGACCGACGCCGGTCAGAGACGCGGCTCCTCCGCCGAGGTTGACCTCCTTGAGGAACAGCGTCGCCGGAACGACACCCGGCAGGTCGTCGCCGGGTACGCCGAGGCGGCGGCTCTTGGACGCGCCGGTGGCCAGGAAGATCGCCCGGTAGCCTTGGTCCTCGAGATCGCTCGAGCGTGAAGTCGCGGCCCATGGCCGCGTCCAGATCGGAGCTCCACGCCGAGACCGACGATGCGCTCGATCTCCTCGCGCAGGACCGTCCGCGGCAGGCGGTACTCGGGGATGCCGATGGCCATCATCCCGCCCGGCACCGGCATCGCCTCGAAGACGGTCACGGGGTAGCCGAGCCGAGCCAGGTAGTAGGCGGCCGACATCCCGGCCGGCCCGCCGCCGACGATCGCCACTCGCTCGGCGCGCTTGACGGCCGGCGCCGCGGACGGGCGGCAGGTGCCCGCGCTCCGCGGCGAACCGCTTGAGCGTGCGGATGGAGATCGGCTCGTCGAGCGTGCCGCGACGGCAGGCGGCCTCGCAGGGCGCCGTGCAGATCCAGCCGCAGACCGACGGGAAGGGGTTGACCTCGGCGGCCACGGCATAGCGCGTCGTCGTAGCGGCCCTCGGCGATCAGCCCGACGTAGCGGCCGGCGTCGGTGCCCGCCGGGCAGGCCGTCTGGCAGGGCGCCTCGGGGGTCGCGACCTCGGCGCCGGGTTCGCTCCACGTCTGGCCACGGCTTGCCGCGGTCGGCGAAGCGCCAGCGATAGTCCGGCTCGAACGGCTCCGGATGGTTCGGCTTGAGCGACTCGAGGGTCGACCGTCGGAGAGCGGGACCCAACCCGCTCGCGGCGGCGACGGCAGGGTCGACCGGACCCTGACGCGGCAGCAGCGGCGTCGGCCCTCTGGACCGCGATCGAGCGTCATGACCTGGACCGGGCACTCGCCGATGCAGACGCTCGCAGCCGATGCACTCGCCGACCTGGACCGGGTACTCCATCATCCAGGCGATACGGCCGCCCGTCGCCACCGCCGGCCTCGACGCCCGGCCGTCCGGCCGCGTCATGTCCAGCGCCTGGACCGGGCAGACGTCCATGCAGACGCCGCAGTTGATGCAGTTCCCGCGGTCGATGGTGATGCGGTAGCCCATGCGACTCGCCTCCGCTCGTGATAGACCCAGCATCGCGCGCGGACGCGTCGGGCCACGACTGCGGTCGGGTAGGACGTGGGCTCCCCGTCCGGGTAGGTGCCGGGGTGCCGGACGGCCCCTGCCGGCAGCGCAGGGTGCGACCCGCTCAGGCGGTGGCTGGGCGGCTCCGCGGATGACACGAGCCCCTCACGCACCGCGACGGGCGGCGACCTCCGTTCGACTCTGCACGTGGAGCTTCTCGACGATGTTTTGCAGGTGGAACTTGACGGTGTTCTCGCTGATCCCCAGCCGGCCGGCGATCTCCTTGTTGCGAAGCCCGGCCGTGACGAGCCGCAGGACGTCGAGTCTCGCGGTCGGTGAGGTGTTCCGGCGTCGGGGGCGCTGGGTCGCTCCCGACGGCGCGAACTCGTCCAGGATGCGCGCGGCGGTCGCCGGCGTGATGGCCGCCTCGCCGCGCGGCCACGGCGTCGAGCATGCGACGCAGCTGCTGACTCTCGAGGTTCTTGAGCAGGTAGCCCTGGGCTCCGGCCTTGATCGCGCCGAAGAGGTCGTCCTCGTCCTCGCTCACGGTGAGCATCACGATGCGCGACGTCCGGCTGGATCGCTCTTGATGCGCCGAGTCGCCTCGACGCCCGTACAGACCGGCATGCGCACGTCCATGAGCACGAGGTCGGGCCGAGCGCGAGCCGCCAGCTCGATGGCCTCCTGCCCGTCCGCTGCCTGCCCGACCACGTCGTGCCCCCAGGCGGCGAGGAGCGACGCCACGCCGTCGCGGAAGAGCGCGTGATCGTCGGCCAGCAGGATCGCGCATCAGGCCACCTCGAGCGCCGCCACGAGCGGAACACGCGAGCTCCAGGCGCGTCCACCGTCCAGCCCGGGCCGAGCTCGATCGTGCCACCCATGCGCCATGGCCCGTTCGCGCATGGTCTGCAGCCCGAAGCGCGGCCAGTCGACGCCGGCTGGCTCCGACCGGCTGCGGCCGCGACCGTCGTCGTCGACCGCGGACGCAGGAGCGTCGTCGCCGCCGAGCGTCCACGCTGACCATCGCTCGCCGGGCGGCGGCGTGCTTGCGCACGTTGGTGAGCGCCTCCTGGACGATGCGGAAGGTCTGGGCCTCGCTCGCCGGTGCGAGGCGCAACGCGCGCGGCATCGTCCGCCTCGACCGTCGTGACCAGCTTCGACGCGTCCGAGAAGCGGCGCGCGTAGCTCTCGACCGCGCCGACCAGGCCGCGCTCCGGGGCGATCGGGCTGTTCAGGCCGAGGATCGCCTCGCGGACGTCGACGTACACGGATCGAGCGGCGGCGGCGAGCTCGGCGAGCTGGACTCGAGCCCGCCTCGATCGAGCCTGCGGCGAGCAGCTCCTCACGGCCTGCGACTTCGTGTTGACGTAGCCAAGCACCTGGGCCAGGCCGTCGTGCATCTCGCGTGCGATCCGCTCGCGCTCGCCCCGGATGGCCAGCTCGCGGAGCTCGCGCTGGAGGCGGTCGTTCTCGATCGCGATGGCGGCCTGGCCGGCCAGCGACGCCAGCGTCTCGACCGCGTCGACGGCGTAGGCGCGCTCCGAACGCGAGCCGACGGCCAGGGTGCCGACGGAGTGTTCGCCGCGACGCACCGCCGCCGCCAGGTGGGTGCCGATCAGGTCGGCCTGCACGAAGCGGCGGAAGTCGGTGCCAGGTAGCCCTCCCTCGCGCGTCGAAGGCATCCGCCGGCCCGCTCGAAGCGGCGAGGAGCAGCGTGCCATCGGAGCGAGCCAGGACGAGCAGCGCGACGTCGCCATCGAGCAAGGTCGCGCGCGTTGTCGACCACCGAGTGGAGGATCGCGTGCGAGATCGGAGAGCGTCGTCATGGCGAGCGAGACGCGATGGAGCGCCCGCGTCGTAGCGATGCTCGCCTCCAGGTCCACGTTGCGCTGGCGAAGCTCGGCGGCCAGACGATCGATGTTCCGGAAGGCGAGGGTCACGCCGGCAAGCGCGACACCGGCGATGACGGCCATCACGAGGAGGGTATCGCCGGGGAACGGGATGACCGGATCGAGCAGGCTATCGCTGATCAGCTCGACCAGCCCGATGACCAGGATGGCAAGGAAGACGAGGACCCATCGCGAGCGCTTGAACATGGTCGCACGAGCGTATCCGTGAGCCGGTCGTGACCTGAGGGCCATCTGTCACGTCGATGCACGCGGCATGGCCCCGATGTGCTCCCCATGTCCCCCGATGTGCTCCCGGGTCATCGATCGGCCGAGCATCCAACCGCGGGGCGAGGCGGCTTACACTTCGACCCATGGCAGACCTCCACCGCCGCGAGCCGACGACCGGACCGTTGACCTACGAGGAGCTCGGCCTCGCCGTGCGCAACCACAGCCTGCCGCTCGAGGCACTGCGCTGGGACACGACGCCCGTCGGGCTCCATTACCTGCTCATCCACTTCGACATCCCCGAGCTCGATCCCGGCGCCTGGCGGTTGCGCATCCGAGGCCAGGTGCGGCGCCCCTTGGAGCTGACGCTCGAAGACATCCGAGCGAGACCAGCCACGACCGTGCCAGTGACGATGGAGTGTGCAGGTAATGGCCGCGCACTCCTTGATCCGCGGCCCCTGAGCCAGCCCTGGCTCGGGCAGGGGGTCGGCACCGCCGAATGGACGGGCACGCCGCTGGGCCCGATCCTGGTCGACGCCGGTATCGAGCCCGAGACGGTCGATCTCGTCTTCGCCGGCGCCGACCACGGCATCCAGGGTGATGTCGAACACGACTACGAACGTGGGCTCTCGGTCGCGAACGCAACCCGGCCCGAGGTGATGGTCGTCTATGGCATGAACGGCGGTTCACTACCACCACAGCACGGCTACCCGCTCCGCCTCCTGGTGCCCGGCTGGTACGGCATGACGAGCGTCAAGTGGCTGACCTCGATCACGGCCATCCCGGAGCCCTTCGCCGGCTACCAGCAGATCAGCTCATACCGCTACAAGCGCGACGCCGACGATCCCGGCGATCCGGTCCAGCGCATGCGCGTGCGAGCGCTCATGATCCCGCCCGGCGTGCCTGACTACTTCACGCGCCGGCGGTTCGTCGAGGCGGGACCCGTCCGCATCCGCGGCCGCGCATGGTCTGGCGATGGAGCGATCGTCCGGGTGGAGGTCGGCGCGGGTGGCGCCTGGGCCGATGCCGAGCTCGACGCGCCGCTGGGCGAGTTCGCCTGGCGTGGCTGGACGTTCGACTGGGATGCTGTCCCTGGCGAAGGTGAGCTTGTCTGCAGGGCGACCGATGCGACCGGGGCGGTCCAGCCGATCCAGCCACCCTGGAACTACCAGGGCATGGGCAACAACGGCGTCCAGCGGGTGTCGGTCACCGTTCGCTGAGGGCGTTCAGCCCGAAACGAGCTCCCCGCCGTCCACGCCGAGGACGTTGCCGGTGATCCAGTGCGTGCCCTCGGTCGAGAGCGTCACGATCGCCTGGGCGATGTCATCGACGGTCGTCATCCGACCATGCGGATTGGCCGACATGGCGTGCTCGATGAGCAGATCTCGCTCGGGGATCTGCATCAGGGCGGGCGTCACCGTGACGCCGGCGCGGATGGCGTTGACGGTCACGCCGGTGCGCAGCTTGGCGAACTCCATGGCCAGCTGCCGGCAGTTGGATTCGAGGGCTGTCTTGGCCGCGCTGACCGCGCCGTAGTTGGTGATGACACGGGTCGAGCCCTCGCTGGTCATGGCATAGACCTTCGAGCCCTGGCCCAGGAAGCCGCCCCGCCAGGTGTCCTGCGCCCAGTAGACGAGGCTGTTGGCCATGACGTCGAGCGTCATCTCCAGGTTCTTGCGGTTGATCGAGCTGTCGGCGTCCGGCCCCAGGAAGGGCTTGAGCGTGCCGAATGCCAGTGAGTGCATCAGGACGCGGACGTACGGCGGTCGGCCGGTCTCCTTCGCCTGGGCGTCGAAGCGCGTCCGCAGTGCCGCCAGGAATTCGACTCGGTTGCCGTCGTCGGCGGCGTTCATGTTGACGAAGAGGGCCTCGCGCCCATGGCCAGCGATGTCGGCCTTGATCTCTTCGACGTGGGCCATGCCCTGGCGCCGATCGAGGTGCACGCCGGCGATGTCGTAGCCGGTGGCCGCCAGCGCTTTGGCCGTCGCCTCGCCGAAGCCGCTGCTGGCACCAAGGATGAGGGCCCACGGCTGTCGGGCGTCGGTCATGGCGGTCGGTCTCCTGGACGGGCTCGTGCGTCGCGAGTCTACCGCCCGACAGATCCTCGTCACGCCCGTCGCGTGCGAGTCTGCATCGACCCGTCGGGCCGCGTGCAGGTTCGGCGGCTCGTGGGATGGTTGCGTCCGCAACTGACTGATGGCACAGACCTGCGACGTGTCGGGTCGTGCTCGACGACTGGCACTGCCAGAATGCCGAGCATGGTCGAGACGCGCATCCTGCCCGGGGACGACCCAGCCGCGATCTTCGAGGCAGCCGCCGCCATCCGGTCCGGCGCGCTGGTCGCCTTCCCGACTGAGACCGTCTACGGGCTGGGCGCGAATGCGCTCGACGCCGAGGCCGTGGCGCGCGTCTTCGCGGCCAAGGAACGCCCGGCCTTCGACCCGCTCATCGTCCATCTCGCTGACGCCGGGAGGGTCGGCCATTACGCACAGCGTGCCGACGCCGACGATCCTCGTGTGGCGATCCTGGCGGCCGCATGCTGGCCCGGACCGTTGACCCTCGTCGTGCGCAAGCGGTCGAGCATCCCGGGCATCGTCACAGCGGGCCTGCAGACGGTCGGTTTGCGGGTGCCCGATCACCCGGTGGCACAGGCACTGCTCGAGAGGCTGCTGGCGTGCCCATCGCGGCCCCCAGCGCCAATCGCTTCGGACGCGTCAGCCCGACGCGCGCCGAGCACGTCGTGGCGCAGCTCGACGGGCGCATCGGGATCGTGCTCGATGGCGGCCCCTGCCGCGTGGGCATCGAATCGACGGTCGTCCTGCTGGCCGACGGCGCAGCCGGCCTGCTGCGACCCGGCGGCACGCCGACGGAGGTCATCGAGGGGCTCATCGGGCCGCTGGCGAGCCCTGACCAAGGACGAGGCTCGGCGTCATTGGCACCTGGGCGGTCGACGAGCCACTACGCGCCCGGAGCGCCGCTGACCGTGATCGGTCCGTCCGAGGGCAGCGAAGCCGCGGCGGGTGAGCGGCTCGGCCTGCTGGCCGCCGACGATGCGGGGCGCCGCGCCGCCCAGGCCAGCGGCGGGCCATACGCGCTGGTCGAGGTCCTCTCCACGAGTGGCGATACGGTCGAGCAGGCCGCCCGGCTCTTCGACGCGCTCCACCGCCTGGCTGCCGCTGAGATCGACCGGATCGTCGCCCAGGCCGTGCCGGAGGTCGGCCTCGGCCGGGCCATCATGGACCGCCTGCGTCGGGCCGCCGCGACACTCTGAGTCGGCTTGCGGCCCGTATGGATCGGCTCGCGACGCAAGATCGGGCGCTTCGGACAGGTCACGAAGTCCGGCACGGTGGGACCGCGGCTCAGCCAGGGCCTGGGCGTGGGCCGGCGGCTCAGACCACCTTCGCTTGACGCAGCGCGAGCGCCGCCACCGCGTCATAGCCGAGCCAGGCCGAGCACCTCGTCGGTGTGCTCGCCGAGGAGCGGTGGCGGGGTGCGCACGGATGCGGGCGTGACAGCCAGCTTGAAGGGCACGCCCGTGACACGGACCGGACCGATGGTCGGGTGCTCGACCGTCTCGACCATCCGACGCGCCAGGACCTGTGGGTCGCTGAAGACGGCAGCCAGGTCGTTGATCGGGCCGCTCGGCACCTCGGCGGCGTCGAGCCTGGCCAACCACGACGCCGAGGGCGCCGAGGCGAAGATGGCGGCGAGGATCTCGCGCAGCTCAGTTCGGTGGGCGAGGCGGGCAGCGTTGTCGGCGAAGCGCGGATCGTCGGCCAGGGTGCGACGCTCGATGGCGTCGCACAACCGCTGCCACTGCCGCTCGGAGCCGACCGCGACGGCGATCACGCCATCGGCGGTCGGAAACGTCTCGTAGGGCGTGATGTTGGGGTGCAGGTTGCCCATGCGGCCCGGCACGGTGCCCCCGACGAGGTGGTTGGAGGCCTGGTTGGCGAGCCAGGCGACCGTCGATTCGAGGAGGCTGAGGTCGATGCGCTGGCCGCGGCCGTGCGTCGGCGAACCTGGCCGATCCCGGCCGCTGACGGCCGCCAGGACCGCGACCGCCCCGAGCATGCCGGTCGTCAGGTCGCTGATGGCGACGCCGACCTTGGTCGGCTCACCGCCGGCCGCATCCGACTCGCCGGTGATCGACATCAGACCGGCCGCGGCCTGGATGATGAAGTCGTAGCCAGGTCGGTCGGCGAGTGGACCATCGGGACCGTAGCCGCAGATGGCCAGGTGGACGAGCCGCGGATTGAGGCTCTCCAGCTCGTCGTCGGGGAAGCCCAGCCGCGCCAGGCCGCCGACCCGGAAGTTCTCGACCAGGACGTCGCTCCGCGCGAGCAGCCGCGCCAGCACCTCGCGGCCCTGGGCCTGCTTGAGGTCAAGGCGGAGGCCGCGCTTGTTCCGGTTGATGGCCAGGTAATAGGCCGACTCCCCGGCGTAGGCCGGGTCCGTGCGCGGATCGCCGGCCGGATACACAGCGCCCGGCTCGGGGGCACCGGCGAAGGGCGGTCCCCAAGCGCGCGTGCCATCGCCGTCGGGCGGCTCGACCTTGATCACGTCGGCACCGAGGTCGGCCAGCAGCATCGTGCAGTAGGGCCCCGCCAGGACGGTCGAGAGGTCGCAGACCGTGAGACCCGAGAGCGGACCCGCCGTTGGCGCGGCTGGCGATCGATCTTCGATCATGACCGTCGTCCGGCGCTCACTGCCGACCCCGCCGCACGGAGCGTCTTGACACTGATGGCCAGCCGCCTGACGGGAGAGAAGCCGAGCCGCTCGTAGAGTCGGAGCGCCCCGGTCAGGCTCTCGGTGTCGACGTCCAGCCCGGCTGTCCCGAAGCCGGCTGCGCGTGCCAGCTCCATCGCACGCGTGATGGCCGCGGTCCCGACGCCCCGGCCGCGGTGATCCCTTCGGACCCCGAGGCGGGCCAGCCAGGCCACGAGCTGTCCCTCGTCGTCGGTGATCGCCCCGTAGGCCGCCATCATCACGTAGGCGACGACCCGCCCGGCGTGCTCGACACCGACCGTGAGGTCCGGTCGAAAGCCGTCGTCGTCGGCGTACTCGTGGCGCCACGCTTCCGGCGCCCACGGAGCCGACCCCCAGTGGTCTCGGAACGCGTCGACGTCGGCGGCGTGGAAGTCGGCGTCGCGCTCCCGCGTCCAGGCGATGAAGCGATAGCCCGCAGCCAGCGGCGCCGGCTCGAGCGGCACCGTAAGCGATCGGAACATGTCGCTGTACCAGCGGGCGATGGCGTAGCCGCAGTGCTCCTGGAGTCGCCCCCGGCTCTCGGCCGAGGCCGCGGAGTGGACGGTCAGCACATCCGGGAGGTCGCGGCGTGCGCCAGCGGCCGCCGCGAGGACATCTCGCCCACGGCCTTCCGCCCAGTGCAACAATGCCCGACCGTGACCGCGTTCCCGTGACGCTGGATCGACGGAGCCATGGACGTGGATGCGGTTCCACATCGTGCCCCCGAGTCGCGGTTCGAGCCAGCACCAGCCGATGAGCTGGCCCGTCGGATCCTCGATGGCGATGCTCGTCTGCCGCAGGTCCTGGCCGGGCGTCAAGAGCATCGACGTCAGCTCGTCGAGGGTGGTGGGGAATCGCTCCCCGTCGGCGGCATCGGCGGCCTGCTCGAGTCGGGCGATGTCAGGCAGATCGGCGATGTAGATCGGGCGCCAGCTGGGCGGGAAGACCGGCGGCAGTGCATCGGCCGTGGCCACCGTTCGAGCGCCAGAAGCCGTGTCAGCGCTCGGTGGGTGTCGCCGTCGGCAGCCCTGGCGTCGGAGTCGCCAGGGGGACGGCCTTGTCGAAGACGTCCCGGACGACGGCGCGGATCTTCTTGACCTCGGCTCGATTGAGGTACGACGGGTAGCGAGGCGGGATGAAGCGGACCTTCTTCATGCCCTTGATGTCGACGGTCTCGGCGAGCTCGGCAAGGTCGCCCAGGTCACGCGTCTTGAGGTTGGTCCAGAGGTTGTCCTTGGCGATCTCGAGCAGCTCCGGCAGGCGGACGATGATCGGCTCTTTGAGGAGCTGCTTGCCGAGCGCGGTGAGGACGATCTGCTGGCGCTCCATGCGCCCATAGTCGGAGTCCATGTGCCGGGATCGCGCGTACATCAGTGCCCGGTGGCCATTCATGTGCTGCGCGCCCTTCTTGATCGAGACCACCACATAGCCCTTGCCGTTCTCGAGCGGGTACTTGTGGTCGTAAACGGCCTCCGGGACCTTGATGTCCAGGCCGCCGATGGCGTCGATGAGCTTGACGAAGCCGTTCAGCTTGACGACGACCATGCCGTCCAGCTTGCGGCCGATGAGCTCGCCGATGGTCATCTGGACGGCGCGCAGACCGCGCACGTCGTCGTTGCCCGGGAACGCCCGGGGATGGCTGGAGGCATAGACGTACAGCCCATTGATCAGCTGATCGAAGCAGTGGCATGGCCGTGCGCTTTGGCTCTCCTTGGGCAGCGGCACGTTGACCATGTTGCGGGGGATGGAGAAGAGCGCCGCTTCCCCGCTCTTGACGTCGACGCTGAGCACGATGAGCGTGTCGGTCCGCAGGCTCCAGCGACCGGGTCCGGCGTCGCCGCCGACCAGCAACACGTCGAGCCGACCGTCGGTCAGGGGACCGGGACGCGGTGTCGGCGAAGGCGTCGGCGTGGGCTCGGGCGTCGGTGCAGCGGTCTCGCCGGGGAGCAGGGTCGGTGTGGGGCTGGGGACGTCGGTCGGGTCGGGGATGTCGCCGAAACCGTCGTCGCCCTCGACGTCGCCGCCGTCGGGCGACGAGAAGACCGCCGCAAAGGTGTCGTGGACGGCCATCACCTGCGCGCCGACGACGTAGTGCGTGGCTCCCGTGATGGCGAGCAGCGCGACGACGGCGATCGTGGACAGGATCGTGTGCGGGACTTTCGAGCCGCCGCCCCACCAGGCGTCGAGGATGGCCGCCGCGCGCCAGATGAAGAGGAGGACGTCGAGGATGGCGACGCCCATCAGGACGTTCGGTTGGACGAGGAAACCCAGCAGCTGGGCGCGATCACCGTTGGCGACCACGATGCCGATCAGGACGGCGAGCAGGAATGGGGCCAGGAAGAAGAGGCCGACCCGGATGCGGCCCTCGAGCAGCTGGCCGGTTCCGGGGATGAGGAACGAAAGGAACGCCCCGAGCGTGCGCGAGCGGCGCAGCGGCGGGCGGGGCGGCGCAGGTCGGTGTGCTTGTTCCATCGGGTGGTTGGACGCGTCGGCCGCGCGCCTGTGGCGGTTCCCCCGTCAGTTCGAGAAGGTGGACCTGAGCTGATCGCGGTCCACAGCGAGGTCAAGCATACCCGCACCGATGAGGATGCCGCCGGATCCGACGTCGACGGCCGGTGGCACGCGGTGAACCTCGCGGCTGGGCTGGTCGGCCGCGTGACGCCCCACCGTGTGAGGCGAGGCCATCTTGGGGCCGCCCGAGGCTGTGCGACGTGCGTCCACCTATCATGCGTCCATGACGCGTCCCCTGACCCTTCTGACGGTCCACGCCCACCCCGATGACGAGAGCATCAGCACCGGCGGCGTCATGGCTCGCTACCGTGCCGAGGGCCTTCGCGTGGTCTGCCTGACCTCCAACCTCGGCGAGCACGGCGAGATCGTCGTGCCCGAGCTGGACACGCCGGAGAACCACACGCGCCTGGCGGAGATCCGCGGCCAGGAGCTGGCCGAGGCCCTGCGACGGCTCGGTGGCATCGAGAGCCGGCTGCTGGGCTACGAGGACTCCGGGATGATGGGCACGCCCGACAACGACGACCCGGCATCCTTCTGGCAGGCGGATCTCGATGAAGCCATCGGGCGGACCGTGCGCGTCGTCCGTGAGGTCCAGCCCGACGTGATCGTCGGCTACAACGACTTCGGCGGCTATGGACATCCCGACCATATCCGTGCCGCGCAGGTCGCCAAGGCCGCCTTCGAGCGAGCCGGCGACCCGACCGCCTACCCCGAGCACCTCGCGACGGGACCGGCGCCCTGGTCGCCGGCCAAGCTCTACGAGTCGGTGCTTTCGTTCAGCGGGCGCGAGCAGTTCGCGGAGCGACTCGCGGAGCGGGGCATCAAGGCCTGGTGGCTTCCGGATGAGGAGGCCAGCGAGGAGGAGCGCATCGAGCGTGCTGCGTTCGCGGAACGCATGGCCGCCGCCAGCGGGCCGGTCACCACGCACATCGACGTCCGACCCTATCTCGCGGCCAAGCGGGCCGCGCTCGAGGCGCACGTGACGCAGATCCAACACGACGGCCTGTTCCTCGGCCTGACGCTTGAGGACTGGCAGGAGCTGATGCCCGACGAGCAGTTCAGCCTCCGTGCCGCCCGCGGCGTGGCCGACGTGCGATTGCCCGAGGACGATCTCTTCGCCGGCCTGCGCTGACCGGGGCTTCACGAGGGCAGGAACTAGTAGGGCCAGAGCTTCTTGGAGGCGTCGCGGATCTGCTTGAGGACCGCGGCGCCATCACCGGCCGGGTCCATGAAGTTGGGCTGCGCCTTGTCCAGGATGAGATGCGGGCGCATACGGATCTGGCGCAGCGTCTCGCCCTCGAAGGTCAGTTCCAGCGTGATGCCCTCCATCGTCTTCGTCGACCAGGTCTGGTCGAAGACGAGGTTGCCCAGGGCGTACCAGACCGGGACGTCGCCGATGGCCTCCATGGCCGCCGCCCAGTGTGGGTGGTTGCCGATCACGAGGTCGGCGCCGGCCTTCGCCCAGGCCTTGGCCAACGTGCGCTGGCTGTCGCTCGGCTTCGCCCGATACTCGATGCCCCAGTGCGGGAAGACGATGACCACATCGGCGCTCTGGCGGGCCTTCTTGATGTCGTTGACGAGGGTCGTCCGATCGCACTTGCGAGAGCCGATCGCCGAGCCCCTGGTCCAGTACGAGTGCGCGATGGCGTCGCAGCCGAAGATGGCGACGGTCACACCGTGCGTCTCGAGGATGGCCGGTTTGCGCGCGTTGGCGAAACCCTTGCCGGCACCGGTCGAGGCGATGCCGCGGGCCTTGAGGGCCTTGACCGTCTCCATGATCCCGTCGCTGCCGGCGTCCTTGATGTGATTGTTGGCGACGGAGACGACATCGAAGCCGGCCGTCTCGACGCCGTCGAGGAGCTTCGGATCTCCGGAGAAGACGGTGCCCCTGGAGTGATACACGAACTGGTTGTCGACCGGGCTCTCGAGGTTGGCCAGGGCGATGTCCGCCGCTGCAAGGTACTTGCGGAAGGCGCCACCCTTGCTGTCGCGCTGCGTGACCGGCGTCTTGGTGCCGTAGGTGGCGTTGCAGCATGTCTCGCGCACGATCGAGGCGCTGCCCCCGTCGTACGGGAAGTCGACGCCCGCCTTCTTGTTGCGCACCGCCAGCGCGACGCCGCGATCGAGCAGGATGTCGCCACCGGCCACGAGCGTCCAGGTCCGGGCCTGGTCCCAGGCGACCGGATCCTCGACCTCGCCGCGCAGCGGCCAGGTATCGAGGGAGTCGGTGCGCGAGATGCCGAACAGCTGCAGCTTGCCGATGCCCAGCGCGCGGACACCCGGCGTTACGTCAGACGCACGCAGGAGACCGAGCGAGCCCGCCTTGACCGCCGCCTTGACCTCATCCGGTGTCCCGCGCTTGACGGAGCCGGCGACGGTCACGCCGAGCGCATCCTCGATCGCCTTCACGTCGTCGATCGGCACGATGACGTTCTTGTACTTGACGCTGCCGCCCCCCAGCGCCGCGGCCAGGGTCTGCTCGGAGATGGTGTTGATCGTCGACCAGAAGCCGATGACTGGGACCCACGCCACCTCGCCCGGGGGCAGCGCCTCGGGCGAGGCCTCGGCGCCGGGGTCGCTTGAGGCAGCCGGCCCGCTCGATGACGTGGGACCACCGGCTGTGATGGTGGCCCCGCTGGCGGACGGCGAGGCCGCACCCGCGAGGTCGGGGATCGTCGGTTGATTGGCCCCGTTGACGACGGCACCGACGACGAAGGCGCCGGAGGCGACGATGACCAGCACGAGCGCGGCGAGACCGAGGATGCGGCGTGCGCTGGGGGCCTGGCGCTCGAAGGTCGGCTCGCGGCGGCGGGACGCCTGACGCTGCGAGCTCGGACCACGAAAGTCGCGGGTCACGCGGCGGATTGTGACATCCCATCCCGGATGAGGTGCGTCGCGGCACCGAACGACCGCGCTCAGCGAGCGGCGGCAGTGGGGCGAAGGGGGGAACCTTGGCGGACCCGACCGGATTCGAACCGGCGATCTCCAGCGTGACAGGCTGGCATGTTGGGCCGCTACACCACGGGTCCGTGCGGCGAACGCGGATGGTAGCAGGTGCGGCCGGAACCGTCGCCCACAGCTCGCCTGGAGGGTCGGCTGACCCCTCGCCCCGGCAGGGTAGGATGGGCGGGATGTCCGACGGCCGCATCGACCTCCGATCCGACACGGTGACCCTGCCCAGCCCCGCCATGCGCCGGGCGATGGCCGAGGCCGAGCTGGGCGATGACGTCTTCGGAGACGACCCGACCGTCAATGCCCTCCAGGATCGGGCGGCGGAGCTGTTGGGCAAGGAAGCTGCCCTCCTCGTGGCCAGCGGCACCATGGGCAACCTGGTGAGCGTCATGGCCCAGGTGCCGCGTGGCGGCCAGGTCATCGCCGCGGCAGGATCGCACCACGCCGACTGGGAGGCGGGCGGCCACGCAGTCGTCGTCGGCGCTTCGTTGCGAGCGCTCGAGCCACGCGCCGATGGGACGCTGGACCCCGACGCGATCCGCGAGGCGTGGCGGGGCGCCGGCGACGCGCACTTCGCGGCCACCAGCCTGCTCGTCATCGAGAACACCAACGGGCGTCGGGGTGGGCAGCCGATCACGACCGCCTACATCGCCGAGGTCGCGGCGCTGGCCCATGAGCGCGGTGTGCCGGTCCACGTCGATGGCGCACGCCTGTTCAACGCGGCCGTCGCGTTGGCGACCCGGGCGGCCGACCTGGTGGCCGACGCCGATACGGTCTCGGTCTGCCTCTCGAAGGGTCTCGCCTGCCCGGTCGGGTCAGTCGTGGCGGGGCCCCGCGACGTCGTCCTTCGCGCGCACCGGGCGCGCAAGCTGCTGGGCGGCGGGATGCGCCAGGCGGGCGTCCTGGCGGCAGCCGGGCTGGTCGCCCTGGCCGATGGCCCGCAGGGCATGATCGAGCGTCTGGCCGAGGATCACGCCAACGCCCGTCGGTTGGCGGACGCGTTGGCGGCCATGCCCGGCGTGACGGGCCTCGACCCGGCCACGGTGCGCACCAACTTCGTGGTCTTCTCGGTGACCGCCAGCGGCGGCCCGGCCGCCCGCCTGAGCCCGGGCGAGCAGCGTGCACGGGTGCTCGAGACCCTTGGCGCCGAGGGCGTCCTGATGGTCCCCTTCTCCGATACCACCATCCGCGCGGTGACCCATTACGGCATCGAGGCCGCCGATATCGAGCGCACCATCGGCGCCTGCGCACGCGCGCTCGAGGCGTGCGGCATCGCCCCGACCATGGTCTGAGTCGGAGGTCGTGATGACGGGTCGCGGCTCGGGAGCGCCGCCCGCCAGTGGACGAGGGACCCAGCCGTCCTTTTCAGAGCGCTATGCGCCGCCCAAGCCGCCACGCTGGCGTCGGATCCTGTCGGTCGAGACGCTGCAGTCGGTGCTCACCTTCGTGGTCGCGGTCGCGCTGATAGCCGTCATCGGCTACCTGACCTGGGTCTCGATCGAACGCAGCGGCCGCCTGGCGGATCCGCCGCCGCGCTCGGGCGTCGCGAACGACGCCAAGCCACCGGATGGCAGCACGGTCATCGAGCTGACCTCGGCCGACGGCACGATGCTCTCGGCCTGGTCGACGCCGTCGAAGGCCAAGAAGACCAAGACCGCGGTCATCCTGATCCATGACGCCGGCGGCCAGCGAGCCGACCTCGAGCGTCTGGCGACGGCCCTGCGCGCCGACCACGATGTCATCACCCTCGACCTGCGCGGCCATGGCGCGAGTGCCGACGCCGCCACGACCCTCGGGCCGGCCGAGGCCGACGACGTCCGCGCCGCCATCGACGCGGTCGTCGACGACGGCGACACTCGGATCGCCCTCGTCGGCGTCGGCCTGGGAGCCTCGGCCGCCCTGGCCGCCGCGAGCGGGGACTCGCGCGTCGACGGCATCGTCGCCATCGCCCCCTGGCCGCGGGTCGCCGATGCCATCGCGGCCCAACTCGAGGCGGACGACGTGCCGCTCGCCTGGCCTGCCGACTGGGCCACGCTGGTGGCGATGCTCTTCCGCACCGGTCGCGACGTGACTAGCGCCGACGCACTCGACGCCGTGACCCGCACCGCGGCGCCGATCATGCTGGTCGCCGGGTCCGACGACCCGCTGCTCCCGCCGACTACACTGCGCACGCTGGAGAGTCTGGCACCCGACCTCACGACGTGGACCGTCAAGGGTGACCGAGACGACGCGACGGCCGTGGTCACCGATGCCAAAGGCATCGCCCGGATCGTGGACTTCGTCCAGACCACACTCAAGCGCGGCGACTGACGACAGCCCCTCGCCCCGACCAGGAGAGACCGTGCCCGACTTTCCGCCCGGACCGCTCGACGCCGACCTCGAGGCGCTCGCCGCGTCGCGATTCGAGTCTCTCGTCGAGCGTCGACCGGTGGCCGCGACCTTCCTCGGCCGCCATGACCACGATGACCGACTGGGGGATATCTCAAGAGAGGCGGCCGAGGAGGACATCGCCCAAACGCGGGCGTACATCGCGTCGCTCGAGGCCTTCGACCCGGGGGGCCTCTCCGCGTCAGCCGCCTTCGAGCGCGACATCGCTCTTTGGCAGGCGCGCAAGGATCTCTTCACGGACGCCGACCTGCGGGCGTGGGAGCGTCGCCCGGCCGCGATCGACGAGATCGGCGACGGCCTCTTCGCACTCTTCGCGCGCGACTTCGCACCGCTCTCCGATCGACTCGAAGCGATCGCCGGTCGCCTCGAGGAGGCGCCGCGCGTGCTGGCGCAGCAACCTGACGTGCTGCGCGGCCAGCGTGTCGCTCGCTGGGACCGCCTCGAGCTGGAGTCGTCGCGCCAGCTGCCGAGCTTCTTCGACGAGATCGCCGCTGCGGCAGGACGGACGTGGTCGGCGGGTGACGCTCGACAACGCCGCCTTCGTCTGGCGATCGCCAGCGCCCAAGACGCCCTGACGACCTACGAGGCGTGGCTGTCGTCGACCATCGATCCCGAGGGAGACGCCTTCGCCCTGGGCTCCGAACCCTATGACGAGCTGGTCGCGCTGCGCGCCTTCGATGGCCTGTCGACGGACGCGATCCTGGAGATCGGCGAGGCGCAGCTGGCCGAGCAGCGGGCGGCCCGGGCCGCGGTCGCGGCAGAGATCGATCCCGATGCGTCGGAGCCGGAGGTCCTGGCACGGGTCAAGGCCGACCATCCGGCGACCTTCGAGGAGGCCCTCGGGGAGTACCGCGTGGCGATGTTCCGCGCCCGTGACCACCTCGTCGAGCACGACCTGGTGACCATCCCCGAGGGGGAGCGCCTCGAGGTCATCGCCACGCCCGAGTACCTGCGCAACGTGATGCCGTTCGCGGCCTACTTCGATCCGCCGCGCTTCGACCGCGACCCGACCGGCGTCTACATCGTGACGCCGTCTGTCGACGGCGACCCGGCCGCGATGCGCGAGCACAACCGCGCCTCGATCAGCAACACCAGCATCCACGAGGCCTTTCCTGGCCACCATCTGCAGCTGACCGCGGCGATCACCCATCCCAGCCTCATCCGGGCCATCGCCGACGCGCCAGAGTTCACCGAAGGCTGGGGCATGTACAGCGAGCAGGTCATGCGCGAGGAGGGCTTCGACGATGCGCCGCCCTTTCGGCTCATGCTCCACACCGACGCCATCTGGCGGGCCTGCCGGATCATCCTCGACGTCCGTCTCCATCGAGGCGAGATCTCCGTCGCCGATGCCGTCGACTTCCTCATCCGCCACACGGGCTTCGAGCGCCCCAACGCCGTGGCGGAGGTCGAGCGCTATACCTCGACGCCGACCTATCAGCTGAGCTACCTGCTGGGCAAGGTCATGATCCTGCGTCTGCGAGATGACGAACGACGTCGCCTCGGGGCGGCGTTCTCGCTCAAACGCTTCCACGACGCGCTCATCTACGCCGGCAGCCTGCCGGTCAGCTTCCATCGCCGGTTGCTGGCTGGGGAGGGTCCCGGTCCGGCGGAGCCGCGGCCGCTGCCCGGTCGCTGAGGCCGAGCCGGGCGGCATGCAGGTCATCCCGAGCATCGACCTCAAAGCCGGACGCTCTCGCCTCGTCTTCTGGCCCGGTGCGGCGACCGGCACCGGCACGCCGACCGACCGACCCGAGCGCATCGCTCGTCACTTCGTGGAGCTCGGAGCACCGGCCATCCACCTGGTCGACCTCGACGGCGCCGCGGCGGGTCGACCGGTCAACACCGCGGCCGTGCAGGCCATCGCCCGGGCCGTGGCGACGCCGCTGCAGGTGGCCGGGGGCGTGGATGGCCCGGAGCAGATCGAGCTGGCATTCGCCGCCGGTGCCACGCGCGTCGTCCTGCCGCTGCTGGCGGTGGCTGAGGATCCGGAGCGCCTGGCGGCCTGCCTCCGGATCGCGGGCGATTGGCTGGCCGTCGGCCTCGACGCCCGGCCCGAGCGCTTCGCGGAGGTGGCCTGGAAGGGTGGCCGACGCGTGTCCCTCGAGACCCTCGTGGGCGAGCTGGCCGCGGCCGGTGTGCGTCGATTCGTGCTGAGCCATGGTGGCGCGCGAGCCCGACCTCGACCAGCTCGCCGACCTCATCGCGCGATCGGGCGCAGAATTCGTGCTCGCCGGTGGTGTCACGGACGTCGCTCGACTGGCGGGCATCCGGGACGCCGGCGTCCGAGCCATCCTCCTCGGCGAGGCATTGCTCGGCGGATCGATCGACTTCCAGGCCGCGCTGGCAGCGGCCGCCTGAACCGACCGAATCACGACAGGAGACCGATGATCATCGTCCGGCCCCGCACCATCGGGCTCCTCGCGGCCTCTGTCCTCGTCCTCGCCGCCTGCATCCCAGGCGCAGCGTCACCGAGCGTGACCGCGCCGCCCGTGGCGTCGGAAGTCGCTCCCGCTGGCAGCGCCACCGGCGACGGCCTGACGGCGACCATCGTGACCTCGATGGGCGACATCGTCATCGCCCTCAAGCCCGAGACGGCGCCCATCGCCACGGCCAATTTCGTGAAGCTGGCGGAGTCGGGCTACTACGACGGCGTCGCCTTCCATCGCCTGGTGCCTGGCTTCGTCATCCAGGGCGGCGACGGCATCTACGGCAAGGCCGACGCCTTCGACGCGGAGAAGGTCGGCACCGGCGGCCCCGGCTACACGATCAAGGACGAGCCGGTCGTCGGCGACTACATCCGCGGCAGCGTGTCGATGGCCCGTACGGCGGCGCCCGACTCGCAGGGCTCGCAGTTCTTCATCGCCCTCGAGGACCTGTCCGGCTCGCTGCCGAAGTCCGGTGGCTACGTGATCTTCGGCCAGGTCATCGAAGGCATGGACGTCGTCGACGCCATCGGTGCCATGCCCAACTCGGGCGGCGACAGCAACACCGCCCTGGAGCCGGTACCCATGGAGAGCGTCACCATCACCGGCGGCTGAGCCGCGTCGACCGCCCCCGTCTGCCGAGCCCTGGGCGCGCTGCCCGTAACCCCCGAATCGCGGCTGGATGGTTGCGGAATATTAACCTTCGAGCCGACCGAAACCCTTGAGGCCGAACGCGGCTCAAGGTAGACTCATCGTCGCTGATCACTCAGCACTGCTGCCCCAGACGCAAGGTCATGGGTAGGTTGGGTTAGGGTAGCCGGTGCAGCCGGCGTGATAGATGCCCTTGTGACGTGGCAGAAGATCGACGACTCGTTCGTCGGGCTTCAGCGGGACAGTAGAAGTGGCCCCTCTTCGGAGGGGCCACTTCGTTTGTCGCGCGAGACCCGCGCCGCGCCGATGTGGACGAGCGCCGGGCCGAAGGGAGGCCTCTGCTAGACTCGCTGACCGTCGCACCGCGACGTCTTCGCGCTCGTAGCTCAGCGGATAGAGCGTCTGCCTCCGGAGCAGAAGGCCGTGGGTTCGAGTCCCGCCGAGCGCGCCAACTCCTTCGGTCTTATCGTGCGGTTCTGAGCGGCTAGGTGTGTCGCGCGGGGTGCTCAGTTGGACTGCCACTGCGGGCGGAACTGCCCGTGCGGGCCGTGCTGCTGAACCACGTCACACGACGCTGGCCTGACCGGTGTCCGCGGCACCGTAGGGGCCTGGACGAGAGGGTGATACTCCAACGATGCAGACGACGCGATCCCCACGACGCAGCCGCCGGCGCGTCCCGGGATATTCGCGATGCGATGACGACTGCGAGGCCATGGACGTGCGCCCGACCCCCGTCGACCATCTCGCTTGTGGAGCATCGCCGTGCCTACTCCGTTCCTATCGCGAGGTACCGTCCTCGCCCTGATCCTGGCCGCTGCCTGCTGGGGCGTCGGAACCGTCATCAGCAAACGCGCCA
The DNA here is from genome assembly GCA_963833535.1 of uncultured Chloroflexia bacterium. Lineage (GTDB taxonomy): Bacteria > Chloroflexota > Limnocylindria > Limnocylindrales > CSP1-4 > CSP1-4. Next base: position 54,791 of record CAWHYC010000005.1, read on the forward strand.
TTGCGGAGATCCCTCCGCTCACGCTGTTGCCGATCCAGCTCGGTGCGAGCCTTGTCCTCCTCGCGATCCTGATGCGCGCACGCGGACTGGCGTTCCGTGACCCGGGCGCATCGCCCATCCTCAGCCGCCTCGGCATCCTGAACCCGGGGTTGGCCTACGCATTGAGCCTGCTCGGCTTGGTCACGATCACGGCCAGCCTCTCGGTGCTGCTCTGGGCCTTCGAACCGCTGCTCATCCTCGTTCTCGCGGCCTGGTTCCTGCACGAACGAGTGACACCGGCGCTCATCGGTCTGTCGCTCGTCGCGGTCACCGGCATGTTCCTGGTCATCTTTGAGCCAGGCAGCACCGGCAGCCCCATCGGGATCGTCCTCACGGTCGCCGGAGTCGCCTGCTGCGCGGTGTACACCGTCATCACCCGACGGTGGCTGCCGTCGGCGGACTCGACCGCACAGGTGGTTGTCGCCCAACAGGCGCATGCCCTCGGGTTCGCGTTCGTGCTCGTGTCGGCCGTCTGGGTCCTTGGCGGGGCCGTGGTCCCGACAGGCGTCAGTCCGACAGCCTGGGCGAGCGCCCTTGCATCAGGCATCTTGTATTACGGCCTCGCCTACTGGCTGTACCTGACCGGCCTCCGTCACGCGCCGGCCTCGATCGCGGCGGCGTCGTTCTACCTGATCCCGGTCTTTGGCGTTGCCGGCGGCTTCCTGCTCCTGGGCGAGCGCTTCGAGCCGATCCAGTGGGTCGGCGTCGCGATCGTTCTGGTCGCCATCGGCCTGATCCTCGGCCGAACCAGTGCCCCGGCGATGGCTGCCGTCGGCGCGGCTCAAGCGGTCGGTCGAAGGTAACGGTAGACGACGGCAGCGGCGATCGCACCGACCGGGGGGGCGACGAGGTAGATCCAGAGGTGCGAGAGGTTCCCACTGACGACCGCAGGCCCGATCGATCGGGCCGGGTTCATCGATGCGCCGCTGATCGGTCCGCCGACCAACGCTCCGACGGCGACGGCGGCGCCGATGGCGATCGCTGCCGCTTGACCTACCGCCCGGGTGTCTGTCGCGATCGCGACGATGACCAACATGAGGAAGGACGTCAGGAGAGCCTCCCAGACGAACGCCTGCGCATCGCTGCCAGACGGTTGAGTGACCCCAAGAGGCACGTTGCCCAGGCTCAACCTCAAGACGAGCGCAGCGACGATCGCACCAGCGACCTGGGCAGCCCAGTAGGGCAGCACTCGCCCGGCCGGGAAGTGGCGCCCCACGGCGAACGCCGCGGTCACTGCTGGGTTGAAGTGCGCGCCAGAGACATGTCCGAGCGCATAGATCATGGTCATGATGGCGAGGCCGAAGGCTGCGGCGACACCGGCATCGCCGAGCTGGTCGACCGCGATCGCTCCACAGCCGGCGAAGACGAGAGCGAAGGTCCCGATCGCCTCCCCGACGAGAGCGGGCCCAAGGGACAGCGGCTTCAACCCGCGATAGAAGCTCGCCGGCCGCGGCCGGCCGCACGCAACGCGACCTCGACGAACAGCCGGATGCGCTGGTTGAGGTCGAAGTACGTGCGCTCGAAGGCGGCGAGGCGCTCGGCATCGGTACCGTCGACCTCAGCAGGATCCTCAAGGCCCCAATGGATGGGGTCGTTGGCACCGGGGAAGACCGGACACGACTGACGGGCTCGATCGCAGACGGTGACCACGTAGTCGAAGGGCTGGCCGACGAACTCGTTGACCGACTTGCTGCGTGCCGCGGACCAGTCGATGCCCGCATCGGCAAGCACGCGGATCGTGTATGGGTTCACGCCCCTGGGATCGGTGCCAGCCGAGTAGACCTCGAAGTCCGGGCCGCCCAAGCGCTTCAGGACGGCCTCTGCGATCTGACTTCGGGCGCTGTTGCCCGTGCACACGAAGAGCACACGGATGGGGGCCTCAGACATTCGTCGTTCCTTCCTCCGCCCGCGCGTTCGCCCGGCAGCGGCGATGGTGGCTTCAAGGTCGATGAGTTCGCCGTCGAGGCGATCGAGGTCGACGCGCTGACGGGCTATCGCCGCCCGCTGCTCCCCGATAAGCGGCGCCAAGTCCCGATCGACTTCGCCCCGCTCGATGCACAGACGCGCCATCCGGCCGGCGTCCTGGGGGCCAAGACCCAGCCGCCTGAGGCTAACGACGATGCGCAACCGAGAGAGATCCTCCTCGGCATACTCGCGATAGCCGTTGAGCTGCCTGGTCGGTGGCGGCAGGATGCCGACGGACTCGTACCAGCGGACAGCCGATGGTGCGATGCCCGCTCGTTCCGCGACTTCCGACACCTTCACGAAGGTGAACGTACACCTTCAAGCCACTTAAAGGTCAAGTCGGACCTCAAGAACAGGTCGCAGGGAGCCTCTGGTTGGGACAGCAGGATCTTCGCGGGCGCACGATAACTCGATGGATACAGGTCAGGTCCCCACTCAGGCTGCCGCTATGCATAGACCCAGCTGCCTCCGGAGCAGAAGGTCGTGGGTTCGAGTCCCGCCGAGCGCGCCATCCGACCGCCGCTGCTCGTGAGATCGGCGCCCGGTGGGCGGCGTACGATGCGATCGTGGGTTACGCGCGCGCCGACCGCTTCCGCATCGCGCTCTTGGCCGAGCGTGAGCGCCTGCTCCAGGAGATCGAGGACGCCCGACCCGAGGCGCCGGGCCAGATGACCTATGGCTCCCAGGCCGCCATGGCCAGCGAGGTCTTCGCGCAGCAGCGCGACCTCGCTCTTCGCGACCGAGCGAGCCGCCAGCTCGAGGCGGTCGATGCGGCGCTCGCTCGCCTGGACGCGGGCACCTTCGGCGTCTGTCGGTCGTGCGCACGCCCGATCCCCGAGGAACGCCTCGAGGCGCGCCCGTGGGCCCCGCTGTGCATCGATTGTCAGCGCCTCGAGGACCGCTGATCGGCATCGGGCTGCGCCGATGGGCGGCGGCTAGAATCGGGCCTTGAACCGACGCGGCCAGCCAGGCGGCGCGCCACGAGGAAGCCATGGCCCAGCAGTTCATCGTCCAGCTGACCAACCACCCGGGCGCTCTGGCGTCCCTCTCCGAGGCGCTCGCCGCGCGCGACATCGACCTGCGCGCGATCGGCGGCGGCGGCATCGGGGACCTCGGCCACATCATCTTGACGACCGCCGATGACGACGGCACGCGGGCGGTCCTGACCGAAGGCGGCTACACCTTCATCGAGGGCGAGTCGATCCTGACCGAGGTCGACGATCGACCAGGCGGCATGGCTCGCGTCTCGCGGGCGCTGGCTGACGCCGGCGTCAATATCTACGGCCACCTCTTCCTGGGTCGCTGGGGCGATCGGGCGATGTTCGCCTTCGTCGTGGACGACGCCGAGAAGGCCCGCCCCATCCTCGAGCGCTGAGAAGCTGCCCGTGGCGCTGACCCACTGAGGGAGGCGACGGCGACGACCGGATCGGCGGCAGGGACCGGGTCCGACCCGGCTGCGGTGGAGCGACGCATCGTTTCGCGTGCTCTTCGCCGACCTCGTCGGCTTCACGCCACTCGCCGAACGCCTCGACGCGGAGGACGTTGCGGCCGTCCAGGACGCCTACTTCGCGGCCGCCAGAGAGACGGTCGCGCGCCACGGAGGTCAGCTCGAGAAGTTCATCGGGGACGCCGCGATGGCGGTCTTCGGGCTCGACCGCGCCCATGACGACGACGCCGAGCGGGCGGTCCGAGCAGGCCTCGCCCTCGTGGGTGCCATCGAGCGACTGGGCGCGCAGCTCGGCCTCGGTCCAGCTGAGCTCCAGCTGCGCTGTGGGTATCGAAAGCGGTGAGGTGGTCAGCGCAGAAGCCGGCCCCGACCAGGGACGCGTAACGGGAGACGTCGTCAATACCGCCGCTCGACTCCAGGCCGCCGCGCCACCGGGCGGCGTCCTGCTCGGGGAGGGCGCCATGCTGGCCTCGGCGGCGGCCGTCGAGCTCGGGCCGACGATGAGGTTGGAGCTCAAGGGGAAGGCTGAGCCGGTCCACGCGGCGCTCGCCATCGGGCTTCGCCCCGAGCCCGCCCGCGAGGCCGCCATGGGCGCCCTGCGGTCGCCGATGGTGGGACGGGAGCGGCAGCTCGAGCGCCTCAATGCCGCCCTCCACCTGGCTTCCGAGGGAGGTTCGGCGTCGATCGTCATCGTGGCCCCTCCGGGGACTGGCAAGAGTCGCCTGCTGGTCGAGTTCCTGGCCAGCCTCCAGGAGAAGCCATGGCGCGCTCGCGCGCGCGCCGATGCCGGCGCCTCGGTCGAGCCCATCGCCGAGCTGGCGATGACAGCCACGGCCGGATCCTCGCCGCAGGCGCTGGTGACGCGGCTGGCCAAGGGTGTGGGCGAGGCTCGTGCTCGCGTCCTGGCCGAAAGCCTGGCGAGCCTCACGGGCATCGGCGCGTCCGCCACCGAGGTGACTGACCGGGACACACGGCTCGCGGCCTGGATCGAGGCGCTCGACCAGCTGGCGGTGCCGGGGCCGGCCGTTTGGGCCATCGAGGACATCCACTGGGCGAGCGGTGATGTTCTGGCCTTCCTTGCTGCGGCGGCGCGGGCGCCGGCGCAGTCAGGGCGACTCATCCTGGCCACGGCGCGGCCGTCCATCCTCGAGCGCCTGGACGGAGCGCTGGAGCGGCTCGAGCTGCATCCACTGCCGCCGCGCGACGCCGCGCGATTCGTGACGGAGCTCGTTGGTGAGGCGCTGCCACCCGGGCTGGTGGCCGCCATCGAGGAGCGCTCCGACGGCAACCCACTTTTCATCGAGGAGCTCCTTCGGTCGTGGGTCGGCGTCGGCACGCTCGAGTCGGTCGGCGGCCGCTGGCGCTTGACGCGACCGCCTGGAGCCATCGCCTTGCCGGCCACGGTGCAGGCCATCTACGCCGGCCAGCTTGACGACCTGCCGGCGCCCGTCCGCGACGTGGCGCGCAAAGCGTCGGTCGCCGGGCGGCGGTTCCCAGTGGACGCGCTCGCCAAGCTCGGCGTCGAGAGCCCCGAGGCCGGCATCGAGGGAATGATCGCCAGGGCGCTCGTGAGCGGCCCGATCGCCGACAGCCTGACCGGCGCGAGCTACGCCTACCGGCATGCGCTCCTGCGCGACGCCGGCTACAGCAGCCTGAGCCGGGCGCATCGTGCGCGGCTCCACATCCGACTGGCGCGCTGGCTCGAATCGATCTCCGGTGACGGACGCGAGCTCCTGGCCGACCGGATCGGCGGGCACTACGAGGCCGCCCTGGCCGCGGCGCCGACGCTGGTCACGGAGGTCGACGTCGGGCTATCCCGCGCGGCAACGGCCGAGATCGCTGCGGCCTGGCTCGACCTGGCTGCCGAGCATGCTCTGTCGCTCGGCGCCCGGGACGCCGCGGTCGACCTCCTTCGTCGGAGTCTGGCCCTCACGACACCCGACGCGGGCGTCGATGCCGGTCGCAGGATGATCCGACTTGCGACGACGCTGGCGGCCTCCGGAGACCTCGGCGAGGCGCTCCGCCTGGCCGAGCGCAGCGAGGCCATCCAACGAGCCGCCTTCCGACAAGCCGATCCGGGGTCTGACGACCGCGCCCGGGCGCGCGATGACTATGCGCGCGCCAGCGACGCGCGCGCCGACATGGAGGCCGAGCAGCTCCACTTCCTCGAGGCACGCGCCATCGCCGAGGCGACGCTGGCTGAGCTCAAGGATACGCACGACATCCCCTGGGCGCGCCTCCGCCTGCGGCGCGCACGGGCGATGGCGTTCTGGGACGACACATACGACACCGCCACGGTCGAGGATGTCCTGTCCATCGCCCGGCGGGAAGGCGATGCGGTCCTGGAGCTCGAAGCGCTCTGGAGCCTGGCCGCCTTCAGCGACGACACGGCGGCGGAGGCGATCGTGCGCCTGGCGCAGCTGGCGGATCTGGCGGCGACTCGAAGCCAATTCGGGTACGTGGCGTACGCGCGGCGGGCACAGGGCGTGTCGGTGGCGTTCGACGGCGGCGACCCGTGGCCGCTGCTCGACGAGTCGGTCGAGGTCGCCGCCGCCCACGACCTCCGGGAGCACCTGGCCTGGGCCGAGTACGTCCGCAGCGAGGTCGGGCTCATGCTCGGCGAGTGGGACATCGCGGACACGGCCGCACGACGGGCCATCGGGCTCGCCGAGACCTATGCCTACAACCGCGTCGGTGTACGGACCTGGTTCGCCCTGGCGCCCATCGCCGGGGCAAGAGGCGATCGAACGACCCTCGAGCACGCCGCCCGCTACTTCGAGGCCCATGCGGCCGACTTCCCGGACTCGCCCTATGGCCGGCTGATGCACGCTGGGCTGGACGTGCTGCTCATGCGCGCGGGCCTCATCGCCGACGCCGAGATCCCGTTCGACCACCTGCGCGTCTCGTTCGACCAGGACGTCGATGGCGCGACGTCCTCCGAGGCGGTCTGGCTCGTGGCCTCGCGGTGGCTCGATGCTGGCCGGTCCACGGACGTTCGCTCGGCCGTCGCGCAGATCCGTGCCGGGTTCCTGACCTTCCCGACCAGCGACCTGATCAGGGGCGTCGTCGACGTCCTCGAGGCGCGGCTCCTCCTCGGCGCCGGCTCCGAGGCGATCGAGATGCTCCGCTCCGCGCTGGGTCTGCTGCGTGGTATGCGCGCCACGTGGTGGACCCGACGCGCGATCCGGCTGCTCGAGGCCGCAGGCGACACGACACCCGAGGAGCTGGCGGAAGCGAAGGCCATCGAGGCCCGGCTCGGCGTCGGGGACGCCGAGATCTGAATCGACGCTCCGACATCAGGTTCCGGGATGTGGGTAGAAGGTCTTGTGAATGATGCGCCAGGCGTCGTCGATCCGGAGCAGGGACAGATCGTCGCTGTACCACACGCTGGCGTATCGGTTGCCGAGCCTGACCAGGGCGGTATCGCCTTCGAACGAGAGGCCCTCGATGCGCCACTCGTGGGGCCCCGCCTGCGCGACCGTCTTCTTGCAGTCGCCGACGAAGTCGTCGAGAGTCGCCCAGTACAACTCGCCGCCCTCGTTGCCGACGATGCAGGCTCGGGGATGGAACGCGCGGCCGAGCTTGACCTCATCACCCGCCATCATCCCGTCGTAGTAGGCGCGGACTGTCTCGGTCACTGCCGCGATGTCCGCCTCGTTCGTCCGCTGACTCATCTCGCGCTCCCTTCTCCGCCGACTGCTGACAACGACCTTGACTGGGCATCGGGCTTAGCCGCCAGCAGCAAGTCGTCCTATCTGACCCCACCGACGGCCACGACTGCCGCCAGCTCCTGTGCGCGTCGGAGGACCGCCTCCAGCATCGGTGCCGTCAACCGGCGTGTAAACACGTTCTGCTGCGATGGGTGGAATGCGCCGAGCAGCACGAACGGCCCGATGCGCACCTCGGCGCCATGGCCGAACTGCGGTCGCGGCCGCGGGATCGCGTGGCCGCTGGCGGCCAGGGCCCGCAGCGCGCCGTCCCAGCCGAAGGAGCCAAGCCCGACGATGACGCGGACGTTGTCGAGCAGCGCCAGCTCGCGGGTCAGGTACGGTAGACACCGGTCGCGCTCGGCCGTCGTGGGCTTGTTGGCCGGTGGCGCGCAGCGCACGACGGCCGTGATGCGGGCGTCGGTCAGGACCATGCCATCGTCGCGCTCACGGGCCTCCGGCTGCGACGCGAGCCCCACCGCGTGAAGGGCCGCGTACAGGAAGTTGCCTGAGCCATCGCCGGTGAACATGCGTCCCGTGCGATTGCTGCCGTGCGCCCCGGGCGCAAGGCCGATGAGCAGGATGCTGGCGCCGATGTCCCCGAAGCCCGGTACCGGCCGCGCCCAATAGTCGCGATCACGGAAGCGGGCCACCTTCTCGCGCGCCACGCGCTCGCGCCATTCGACGAGCCGCGGGCAGCGCCGGCAGGCGATGAGCTCGGCGTCCAGCGCGGCCAGGTCGGCCTCGCGCATCAGGCGATCGGCCTCGTTCGTCAGACGATCAGCCTCGAGCGTCCGACGATCGGCTGGATCGGACGGTGCCAGCCGGACCGGCGCACCGTCGTCGCGATCGGTCAGGGCAGGACGCCCTGGAGCGCATCGGAGAGGCGGCGGCGTCCGTCGCTCGACGCGCGGAAATCGTGGAGTGGCTCCGGGTCGAGCACGACCTCGCTGATGGCGCCACGACGTCGAACGTATGCGACGGGCCGGATCAGCCCCTCGGCATCGCCTTCGAGGGTCATGGCAGCGCCGTCGGGGCCAGAGCCGTCCACGAATGCCTGGAGTGGCACGACGCCGTCGTCGAACGGACCGTCCGGCCCGACCAGGACGGCACGCGCCAGGTAGCCTTTCTGGTTCCACAGCTCGGGCGCGTCCGAGGCCTCCTCGAGGAGGCGGTCGACCACCGCTCCGGGGGCCACGGGCTCGCGCGGGAGCACCACGCCGAAGTGCCGCTCGGCCAACGCTCGGGCGAGCAGCCGCGCGTTGTACCGCGCGCCGTGGACAGCGCCGGTGCCGCCGACGCCGTTCTTCTTGATGCCCGGCGCGCCCATCGTGATGGTGCCCGCGAAGTGGAGGTTGGGCAGCGAGGCGCTCTCCCAGTACGGCGTCAGGGCCGGCAACCGGCTGGCCCCGAAGGTCGCCACGCCGAGCGCGGGCAGATCGAGCAGCGGCGCCGTGAAACCGGTGGCGGCGATGACCTCGTCGGCCTCGACGTCGAGGCTCCCGCTGCCGTCCGACGCATGCGTCCGCACGAGGAAACGGTCGCCGACGCGCTCGACGCCGTCGATGGCGGCGTCGAGGATGAAGACGCCACCGCCCATGAAGCGGTCCTCGAACGGCTGGACGTACCGAGCGCGGATGCCGGCCAGCGAGTTCGTCTGGACCGACAGCTTGGCCGGACGCGGCGAGGCGAGCACGATCCGGCTCGCCCACGAGAGGAGGCCGCTGGCCAGCTCGAAGCCGGAGTTCTGCTTGCCGATGATGAACAGCCGTCGACCGGCGTAGCTCTCCGGGGCGCGGGTCTCGACGTAGTGGGCGACATGCTCACCGCCAGGCAAGTCGGGCGTGAAGGCCTCGGCCACACCGACCGCGAAGACGACGTGACGGCTGCGGTACTCCCCGTCGCTCGTCTCGAGGACGAAGTCCTCCCCCTCGGCGCGGGTGGCCTGCCAGCGGACGCCGTATCGGATGGGCAGCGCGGTCCGGCGAACGAATTCGGCGAGCGAGGCCTCCATCTCGGGCCGGGAGGGGAACTCCGAAGACCCGTCCATCACCTCCGCCTGGATGGCCCGATGGGCAGGCTCCTCGCCGATCAGGCTGTTCCAGTCGTAGCGCTCGTAGGCACGCGTCCCGCGTGGCACCGGTGCATAGGGCTTGGTCCACGACAGGAGGCGCTGGAAGAAGGGAAAGCGGAGGAACATGCCGCCGGGCCGGTCGTCGGCGGTGAGCACGGCGTGCTCGACCCCCAGGCGCCGCAGCGAGTAGCTGACCTGGAGTGCCCCGGGGCCGCTGCCGACGACGACCAGCTGGTAGTCGCCGGGCGGGAAGGGCCGCTCGGCTACCGGCTCCATCGGTTCGCGCTCCGCAACCGGCGCGTCTGCTCCTGGAGCATGCGGTACATGACGTCGGGATGTCGCATCAGGAACTCGCGGAAGGCCGGTCCAGCGAGGTTGACGACGCGCACGCGGCCGGCGGCCACGACGTCGGCGCCTGGTGGTTCGCCGAGCAGGATGGCGCCCTCGCCGAAGAAGGCGCCGCGATGCAGGCGGGCTCGTTCCTCACCACCGATGCGCACGGCGACCTCACCCTCGAGCACGACATAGAAGCCCGTGCCGCTGAAGCCCTCGCGCAGGATGCGCTGGCCGTCGGCATACCACTCCTCGTCGAGGGTGTGCGCGACCGAGACCAGCTCCGGTCGAGGCAGGTCCGCGAACAGGGCCAGGCCCGCCAGCTCGTCGATGAGGGCCTCGGTATCGGTCATCGCCGCTCTCCCTCGAGACGTTCAATGGTGGAGGTGATCGCTCAGCGAGCGGACCCGGAGCGCCAGGGCGCGCAACAGCGCGTGCGACAGATCGCGGTCGGTATCGACCCGTCGGAAGAGGTCCCATGAGGCCAGCGCCAGGCAGGTGGTGGGACCGATCGCGAAGGCGCTCGCCGACCTCGGCTCACGGTCGATGACGGACAGCTCGCCGAGGTAGTCGCCTGGGCCGAGCAGCGTCAGGTCAGCGCCGCCCTGGCTGATGCGCACAGCGCCGCTGACGATGATGAACAGCCCGGTGCCCACCTGGCCCTGGATGACCAGCGCGTCGCCGTCGCCGAACTCCGCCTCGTTGGCGGCCTCGGCGAGCGGCAGGAGCGAGGCGCGATCGAGGCCCTCGAAGAGCGCTACCCGACCCAGGATGTCGGCCTTCTCATCGGCGGTCATGGGCATGCTCGCCACGATACCGCGTTGGCGGTCCATAGGGCGCGCTAATCGCCACCGTGCCCGCCGGGGCGGATCTCGAACGTCGGCGGCACGCCGACAGCCGGCCCACGGGTCGCCTGCACCTCGCGCACGGTGGCACCTGGCGGACCGTGCTGGAGTGCCTCGAGGAAGCCATCGAGGTTCGCGGGCGGACCTTCTGCCACGATGTGCACGGCGCCATCGGCCCCGTTGCGGACCCAGCCAGACAGGCTGCGCCGCCACGCCTCGCGGGCCACGTAGACGCGGAAGCCGACCCCCTGGACGCGCCCACGCACCGTCGCTTCGAGCCGCTCGTCTGCCCGGTCGTTCGTGGCCGCCGATCCCGATGTGACCATCATCAGGCGGCCAGCCGAGCCCGGGGCCAGGCGAGGAGCAGGACGTCGACGACCAGGTCGGGATTGGCATAGGCTTCGATGGCTGCGGCCAGGCCATCGAGCCGCGCCAGGAACGCGGCGACCTCGTCGATCGAGGTGCCGACCGCGACCCGCTCATAGTCCTCGAGGAGGGCGAGGTCCCGCACCAGGCCTGTACCACCGGCCAGCACCACCAGCAGATCCCGGGCCGTGTCGCGCCAGATCTCGATGAGCGCGAGTGAGGCGGCGCGGCGGACCGCCGGCGCGGCTCGCGTGCGACCATCGGCCGAGGCAGGACTCGGTGCGCCGCTGACGGCGGTGATCGCGTCGTCACTCGGGACATCGCGCCCGCTGGCTGGCGTTGCGACGGCGTCGCGGACATCGGCCAACGCCGCCATACCATCCGCCTCCAGCGCCCCATCGCGCCGTTCGACGACCTCGGCGAACGCTGCCGCGTCGGCCAGCAATGCCGGGCCGGCGGCCAGGCGCTGGCGCCGGCCGGCCTCGGTCAGGTCGAGCAGCGATCGCGCCAGCCGCGCGCGATGCACGAGCACGTCGGGCGAGGCCGCCAGCGCCAACGCCAGCCCAGGCCGGCCGTCGGCGAGGCGGGCGATGCCAGCCGAGGTCGATGTGTCGGCCGCGCCGCGCTCGACCAGCAGGTCGGCGATCGTCGCTGCCGCGACCGCCCCGCAACGTATCCGTGCACAGCGGCTGCGGACGGTGTCGAGCAGGAGCGTCTCGTCGTCCGGCGCAGAGGATCAGCACCGCACCGGCGGGCGGCTCCTCGAGCGTCTTGAGCAAGGCGTTCTGTGCATCCGGGTTGAGTCGCTCGGCCGCCACCACGATGGCCACCCGGAAGCGGCCTTCGAGGGGGAGAAGAGCGAGGTCGACGATGAGCTGCCGCGCTTGGTCGATGCGGATCTGCCCCCCGGCACCGGCCGGTGCGACACGGTGCAGGTCGGGATGGTTGCCGTGCTCGACCTTGCGACAAGCCGTACACGACCGACAGGGCCGGTCGGCGGGATCCTCGGCCAGGCACAACAGCCCAGCCGCCAGGTCGAACGCGAGCGTCGTCTTGCCGACGCGCTCAGGCCCGGCGATGAGGATGGCGTTCGGGGGGCGTTCCGAAACGACCGCCCGGGCGACGATGTCGAGGGCGGCCGGCTGACCACGGATCCGGAAGCCGGCCACCGGACTCAGGCCTCCGTGGTGGCCTTAGGTGTGCTCGTGCGACGCTTCGGCTTGGCCCCGACGTCGGCCGCCGCCGTGGCATCGCTGACCGACGCAGCGGGGGCGTCGGTCGCGGCCGCCTTGCGTGCGGGCGCTCGACGCTTGGGCTTGGCCTCGGCACCGGCGGGACCCTCGGCGACCGACGCATCGCTCGTGGCGTCGGTCCCGGCCACCTTGCGCGCTGGCGCGCGACGCTTGGGCTTGGCCTCGGCCTCGGAGGTGGCGGCGACCGTAGTCACCGCCTCGGCCGTGGCGGTCGCCGCAGCCGGGCGTCGGGTCGACGCACGGGACTTCGGCTTGGCGTCAGCACCGGCGGTCGCCTCGGTCGGCGAGCTGCCGCGGGGAGCCGCGCCTTTGCGAGCGAGCTCGGCGCGGAGCATCTCCTCCATCTCCGGCGGGACCTCGCTCCAGGGATCGCCCGACGACGGGCCTGACGAGATGCGTGTCGGCGGCCGATCGGTACGCGGCCCGCGATCGGGCCGCGGGGTGCCGCTGCCATACCGGGGTCCGCGATCCGGCCGAGGCCCGCGATCGGACCTCGGGGCACCGCCGCTGTTGCCGCCGTTGCCCCCGAAGGCGCTGCCACCCGATCGTCCATAACGCTCGCGATCGACGGCCGACTGATAGGCGCCGCCGCGACCACCCGGTCGCCCGCCTCGACCGCGACCGGGTTGCGCCGCACGCCCGCCGGGACGACCGGCGCGCTGCCGACGCTCGGCCAACAGGTACTCGGGGATCTCCGGCTCGTCCTCGTCCTCGTCCTCGGCGGTCGAGCCGCCGAGGTCCGCACTGGCGAGCGGTGCACTGGGCACCCCGATCTGGCTGTCCCAGACCGACCCGAAGGTCGACGCCTGCGGCGCGCGAGGCGCGGGATAGGCGTCCAGGTCCTCGTCTTCCTCGTCGTCGTCCTCGCCGCTGCCAGCGGCACTGGCCACGCCCGGCGCACCAGCCTCGGTCGGGGCCTCTCGATCCTGGCCACGCCCGCGACCCCGTCCGCGACCGCCGCGGCGGCGGCGCCGGCGGCGATGGCCCTCGCCGTCGACCTCACCTTCGGCATCCGGGAGCGCGCCGACCTCCGTCGCGTCGACGCCATCGGCGTCGTCCGCGGCCATGAGTTCGACGGGCTCCGCATCGAGATCGGCATCGTCGAGCTCGACGTCCTCGTGCTTGGCCGCCGTGGCCGCCACCTTGGACAGCTTCTCGCCCGGCAGCACGACCAGGTCGGCGCCGGTGGCCGTCGTGCGGCGGCCGCGCGCCGGCGCCTCGACAGCCGCGGCTGCGACCGGGGCGTCCTCGCGCTCGGCGCTGCGACCGCGCCCGCGGCCACCACGGCCGCGTCGCGGGGCACCCTCGGACTCCTTGTCCGGCACCTCGGTCATCGACAGGTCATCCTCAGCGGCGACGCGGCGGCCGCTGCGCGACGAGCCCTTCTCGACCTTGGCGATCTGGGTGATGTCGATGAACGTATCGGCGACCTCGATGAGGTCGGAGCTGGTGTTGCCGCGGAAGCTGATGACTTCGACGCGGACGCCCATCTGCTGCACGGCCCGGATGGCCGGCGCGAAGTCGCCATCGCCCGAGACGACGACCGCGATGTCGAGGTTCTGGGCCGTTCGCATCATGTCCACGACCAGCTCGATGTCGAGGTTGGCCTTGACCTTCCCGTCGCCGTACTTGCGGATGTCCTTGCTCACGACCTTGTAGCCGCTGCGGGCCAGGAAGCTGTGGAACTGGCGCTGGTTGTCGTTGTCGGGATCCAGTCCCGTGTAGGCGTACGCGCGCACGAAGTCCCGGCCTGCGGTGGCCGTCTTCAGCAGCGTCGTGTAGTCGATGTCCACGCCGGCCGCCTTGGCCGCGTAGAAGATGTTCGCAACGTCAACGAAGACGGCGACGTTCTTGCTCAAAGCAAGTCACTCCTAATGCTCGGGCCGCACCACGAGGCGCGGTCCCGGTCTTCGGCGCGGCGGACCGCACCGGTCAAGTCGTCGGCTCTCACGAGCCGACTGGATCGAGGCTGCGAGGCGTCCTTGCGGTCGCCGGGTCGCAGACCAGTCGCAGGGGCGCGGCCGTGAAGCCATACGCCTCCCAGGCCGCCAGATCGGCGGCCGATACGGGTCGCGGCATCTCGACGATGACGCAGCCCTTGTTGCGGGCGGACCGGAGCACCTCGGCGACGAGGGCATCCCTGACGCCACCGACGTCGCGGCCGGCTTCGACCACGAGCAGGTCGATGCTGCCGACGAAACCGCCGCTGCTGACGGATGGCCGCAGGGCCAGGACCGCAGCACCGACGATGCTGCGATGGGCTTCGGCCACTAGCACCACGGCCTGGGGCAGATAGACCAGCTGGCGCAGCAGGTCGGCAGCGCCGAGCGTGGCTCGAACGTTGCTCGCGGGTCGCGGCCGTCCGGCGTCGAGGAGGGCTGTGATGCGCTCCGCGTCCGTGATGCGCGCGTCTCGGACCTGATATTCCACGGCGGTCATCCGTCCTTCGTGGATGGTTGGCCTGCGCTCCGCTCGTCGCAGCACCGGCATCGCAGGCAACCGTTGCCCGTCCCAGGGGACCGATCACGCTTGCCCGTCGAACGGGCAGTCGGCTCGAGCGCGCCGCACCGGGTGGGTCAGCGACCCTTGGGAGGGCCGAGCCGCACACGCCCCGGGGCGCTCGGAACCATCTTGCAATCGAGACGCCGTCACCTATGATACGGCATCACATCGGCGGCCATCGAGCTGCGCGATGGTTTCTGGGGACGGTCCCGACCACGTGGTCGGATCCGGGAGGAGGATGCAGGGGAGCGCGTCGCCGCGTGTCGGCGGTGCGTCATCCTCGGATCGGTCCACCGGTGGACGGGCGGACCCGGTACCAGCGCACGGCTGCGGCCGTTGATCGCGTGTCCCGTTCGGGACAGGCGGTTGAACAGAGGAGAACCATTTCTATGGATCGAAGGAAGCTCGGCGCGCTCGCGTTCGGCGCGATGCTCGTCGCGGCCGCCTGCACCCCGACCGGCGGGGAGACGGCAGCACCCAGTACCGGGACAGAGTCATCTGCCCCATCCAGCGAGGCCACTGCACCCGCCAGCGCACCCACCGAGGATGCGCTCGGCATCCGCACCATCCCGGCCGGTGAGCCATTGCATATCGCCTTCTGGGGCGTCCTGTCCGGAGCCGATAGCTCGCTCGGTGAGGACTCCAAGCAGGGCGTCGAGATCGCGCTCGACGACCTGAAGAACACCTTCAAGGGTCACGACATCCGGCTGACCACGGAGGACGGCCTGTGCACGCCTCCGGGCGGCGCGACCGCGGCCCAGAAGCTGGCAGCCGACAGCACCATCGTCGGGCTCATCGGCTCCGTCGTGCTCGGATGAGACCGTCGGCGGCATCGCGGCTCTCACGGCCGCAGGCCTGACGACCATCTCGCCGTCGAACACTCGACCCGCACTCACCGCGGCGGATCGCGACGCGACGTATGCGGGCTATCTGCGCACCGCGCACAGCGACGCCTTCCAGGGCAAGGCCGCAGCCGAGTTCGCCTTCACCCAGCTGGGTCTCAAGACGGCCGCCACCATCCACGACGGCAGCGCCTACGCGCAGGCCCTGCAGCAGGTCTTCGCCGACGAGTTCACGAAGCTCGGCGGCACGATCACCACCCAGGAGGCCGTGACCAAGGACCAGAAGGACATGACCTCGGTCCTCAAGAAGATCGCCACCTCCAACGCCGGAGCCGCCCCGGAGCTCATCTACATGCCGGACTTCGTCGCCGTATCCGGGTATCCTCAGCTCTCAGATCCCCACCGTCGCCGGCCTCGAGAAGGTCGCGACACTTGGCGCCGACGGCCACTTCACGCCCGACTACCTCAAGGCAGCCGGCAAGTCCGCCGTGGGGCACTACCTGACCAGCCCGAACTTCGCGGCCTTCGGCTCGGGCTACCAGGACTTCCTCGCCAAGCGCACCGCCAAGTTCGCTGGCAAAGGCCCCCTGAGCGTCTTCCATGCGCACGCGTACGACGCCACGAACATCCTGTTCGCGGCGCTGAACAAGGTCGCGGTCGAGAACGCTGACGGTTCGCTGTCCATTCCGCTCGGCGCCCTGCGCGACGCCATCTACGCGACCAAGGACTTCCAGGGCCTGACAGGCACCCTGACCTGCACGCCCACGGGCGACTGTGGAGCGCCGGTCATCGCCGCCTACCAGATCACCCAGGCCGATCTCGATGCCGGCAAGATGCCGACGAAGCCGATCTGGCCGACGCCGTAGCCATCCCTCTGTAGCCATCCCTTCCTGAAGGGAGCCGAACCAGACTGCGGGGGCGAGCAGGCACGGGCCCGCTCGCCCCCGCACCATTACGTCACCGGATGCGGAGACGAGGGCATGAAGGCTCGCAGGCTCGACCGTCTGAGCGACCTGGCGATCGATGTCTTCCTGTGGGCGTTCCGCGTCGTCGTCATCCTCGTCGTCGTGGTGGGCTCGGTGCTCACCCTGGCCAGCAGCACCTACACCCTCGCCGACTGGGCCCAGCTCGTCGGCCGCGGGATCACCGTGGGCAGCATCTACGCGATGATCGCCCTGGGCTACACGATGGTCTACGGCATCCTGCGCATGATCAACTTCGCCCACGGCGAGATCTTCATGGGCGGCGCCTTCGCGGGCTACTTCGTGGCCGTGGCCATGGTCCAGGTCGGGCCTGCTGTCGGACAACGTGGCGACCTCGATGCTGGCGATCCTGATCATGATCCTGGTCGCCATGGTCGTCTCGGTCCTGATCGCGACCGGCGTCGAGCGCGTCGCCTATCGGCCGCTTCGGAACGCGCCGACCCTGGTGCCGCTGATCAGCGCCATCGGCGCCTCACTCTTCCTGCAGTACACCGCTCGGGGGTTCTTCGGCTCGGGGCTGTACGCCTATCCGAACGTGTCCTTCCTGGAGCAGCCGGCGCCCATCCCGTTGCTCAACCTGCGCTGGGTGGACGTGCTGGTCATCGTCGCCTCGCTGTGCATGATGGGCGCGCTCTACGCCTTCGTCATGCGCTCGCGTGCCGGCACCGCCATCCGAGCCGTTTCCGAGGACAAGGGCACAGCCGCCCTGATGGGCATCGACGCCAACCGCGCCATCGTCCTGACCTTCGTCATCGGCGCGGCGATGGCCGGCGCCGCTGGCGTCCTCTACGGCCTCTCGTTCCGCCAGGTGTTCTTCGCCATGGGCGTCGTGCCCGGCATCAAGGCCTTCACGGCGGCCGTACTGGGCGGCATCGGCAACGTGCCCGGCGCCCTGCTCGGCGGCCTCTTCCTGGGTCTCATCGAGGCCGTCGGACCGACCCTCTTCCTGACCGGCTTCGGGGTGCCGGCGGTGACCCAGCTGACGGATGTGGTGGCCTTTACGATGCTGGTGCTGGTCCTGGTCTTCCGGCCCTCGGGCATCCTCGGTGAACGCATCACGAGGGCCCGCGCATGAGCGCCGCCGTCACGACCATGGGCAGCAGACCCGTCGCGGCCGAGCGATGGCCGGTGCAGGCCGTGCTGCGCATCGGGGTCCTAGGCGGCGCTATCGCCATCTACCTCTGCCTCGTGGGCATCGTGCCGGTCTTCGCCACGCGCCCGCTTATCGTCGGCGTCGTGTCGCTCGGCCAGGCGACCCTGCTCCTCACCTTCGGCGTCTTCGGCTACCTGGCCGGCCGTCGCGCCCTGGCCATCTCCCGGATCCAGGCCGCCCTCGGAGGTGCGTCGGCGGGCGCCATCACCGGGGCCTTCCTGACCGGGCTTGTGCTCGTCGGCTCGGTCCTCGACCTGCGGGCGGTCTTCCTGAACGCCTCCCCGGAGCTCTATGCGCTGCTGCAGGACGGCGTGATCTTCACGGGCCCCATCGTGCCGCTCCTGGTCGGCCTGGTCACCGGTGCCCTGGGCGGTGGGCTGGTCGGACTACGCGCTGACCTCCGTGCGCCGATCCTGTGGGGGCTCGGGTCGTTGTTCTTCTTCGGGCTCTTCGGCGGGCTGCTGCGGACGCCGTTGCTGGTGACGCCGCTCGCCGTTCCCGCGCGATACCTGCTTGGTGCGGACGGCCTGACGGTGCCGGGCGCGATCCTCGTCTTCGTGGCCACGGTGGCCGTGGCCATCGTGGTGCGTGCGACCAGACCTCGGCAGCGCGTGGACGCCATGCCCGCCGCACGGCGTCGGTTGATCACCGGGCCGCTGCTCATCCTGGTCGGCATCCTCGTCCTGCTCTATCCGCTCGCGCTTGGCTCATTCTTCGCCCAGGTCATCGCCCTCGTCGCCCTCTTCGTGCTGCTTGGCCTCGGCCTCAACATCACGCTCGGCCTGGCCGGCCTGCTCGACCTCGGCTTCGTCGCCTTCTACGCTGTCGGCGCGTACACCGTGGCGCTCCTGACGTCGACGGCCGATCTGGGCATCGCCGGCCTGACCTTCTGGCAGGCGGTCCCCTTCGCCGTCGGCGCCTCGATGCTCTTCGCGATCTTCCTCGGCCTGCCCATCTTGCGCATCCGGGGCGATTACCTTGCTATCGCGACGCTGGGCTTCGGCGAGATCATCCGCATCCTGGCCGGCTCCAACCTGCTCATCGGGATCCTGGGCGGGCCGCAGGGCATCACCAACATCCCCAAGCCCATCGTGCTGCCGCCGACGAACGTCTTCGCCGGGCCCGTGCAGATCTACTACATCGCCCTCGCCTTCGCGGCGGTCGTCGCCTTCGTGGCCTGGCGCCTGCGTGGCTCCCGCCTCGGTCGCTCCTGGATGGCCATCCGCGAGGACGAGGACGTGGCCGAGGGCATGGGCATCAACCTCGTCCAGACGAAGCTGCTGGCGTACATGCTGGGCGGTGCCTTCGCGGGCCTGGCCGGCGCCATCTCGGCCGGCCTCATCGGCGCGGTCTTCTCGTCGAGCATCGAGCTGCAACTCTCCATCAACGTGGTCGCCATCGTCATCGTCGGCGGCATGGGCAGCATCCCGGGCGTGGTCCTGGGTGCCCTGATCCTGATCGGGCTGCCGGAGCTCTTCCGCGAGTTCACCGACTACCGCTTCCTGTTCTACGGTGTCGCTTTGATGGCCATCATGATCGTGCGACCCGAAGGCCTCCTGCCCTCGCGGATCGCCCGCCGCGAGCTGCGCACGGCAGAGGAGCTGGCCGAGTTCGAGCCGTCCGAGTTGCTGGATCCGCAGGAGCTCGAAGAGCCTCCCGAGCCGACCACAGGTCCACCGCCGCCTCCATCAGGCGACGATCGACCGACACCGCCTCGACGGCCGCAGGGCGCCCCGTGAGCACGCTGCTCAAGGCCGAGCAGGTCACCAAGCGCTTCAGCGGCCTGTTGGCGGTCAACAAGCTCGACTTCGAGCTCGAGGAGGGCTCGATCGCGAGCGTGATCGGGCCGAACGGGGCGGGCAAGACGACCTTCTTCAACTGCCTCTCCGGCCTCTACCACGCTGATGAGGGGACGATCACCTTCGACGGCGATCCGATCCAGAAGCTGCGACCGGATGAGATCGCCCACTACGGCATCTCGCGGACCTACCAGAACATCCGCCTCTTCGCGACCATGACCGCGGTCGAGAACATCCTGGTCGGCCAGCACAACCACCTGCATGCCACCTGGCTCGGCGCCATCTTCCGGACACCGGCCCAGCGACGCGAGGAGCGGGCCGCCCACGAGGAAGCCCTCCGGCTGCTCGACTTCGTCGGCCTCAAGGGCCGCGGCGACAGCCTGGCGGTCAAGCTGCCGTACGGCGACCAGCGACGGCTGGAGGTCGCCCGCGCGCTCGCCAACAAGCCCCGGCTGCTCCTGCTCGACGAGCCGACGGCGGGCATGAACCCCTCGGAATCGCTCC
Organism: uncultured Chloroflexia bacterium; assembly: GCA_963833535.1. Taxonomy (GTDB): domain Bacteria; phylum Chloroflexota; class Limnocylindria; order Limnocylindrales; family CSP1-4; genus CSP1-4. The sequence continues at coordinate 74,603 of CAWHYC010000005.1, forward strand.
AGATGACCGAGTTCTTCCGCAAGCTGCGCAGCGAGCTGAGCATCACCATCCTGCTCATCGAACACGAGATGCGCGTGGTCATGGGCATCTCCGAGAAGATCACCGTCCTCGACTACGGACAGAAGATCGCGGAGGGGACCCCGCGCGAGATCCAGCAGGACCAGCGCGTCATCGAGGCCTACCTTGGCCGCGAGGGCGCGGAGGAAGCAGCCGCGCAGGCGGCCACCTCGGCGGCCGCGGCCGCTGACACGTCGGCTGGCGCCTGATGACGACGACTGCGGCGCAGACGCCGGTCCTCTCGGTCGTCGAGATCAATACCTTCTACGGCAGCATCCACGCCCTGCAGGGCATCTCACTGGACGTCATGGACGGGGAGGTCGTCGCGCTCATCGGCGGCAATGGGGCGGGCAAGAGCACGACCCTCAACTCGATCAGCGGCCTGATCCGCCCGCGAAGCGGTCAGATCCTGTTGAACGGCGAGGACCTGGGGCCGTTCTCCGCCCACCAGATCATGGCCAAGGGCGTCGTCCAGGTGCCCGAGGGTCGCCGCATCTTCGCCCGCCTGACCGTGACCGAGAATCTCAAGATGGGCGCCTACGTGGTCACCGACAAGGCCGCCATCGCGGCGCGGATCGACGACGCATTCGAGATGTTCCCGCGCCTGAAGGAGCGTCGGACCCAGGTCGCCGGGACCCTCAGCGGTGGCGAGCAGCAGATGCTGGCGATGAGCCGCGCGCTCATGTCGGCACCCAAGGTGCTGTTGCTCGACGAGCCGTCGATGGGCCTGGCGCCGGTCCTCGTCGACCAGATCTTCGACACCATCAGCCAGCTCCATGGACGAGGCACGACCATCCTGCTGGTCGAACAGAATGCCCGCAAGGCGCTCCAGGTCGCGGACCGCGGCTACGTCATCGAGACCGGCAAGATCGTGCTCGCTGAGCAGGCGGCGAACCTACGCGACAACGAGCAGGTCCAGAAGGCGTATCTCGGCATCGCCTGATCCGGTCACGCACGCCGCCCATCAGGACCGCCGCATCGCAGCCGGACCGCCGCGGCCGGCTAGGGCTGACCCTGGAGCGGCGGCGCGATGACCGGCAGCGGCCAGGGGATGCTCAGGTGCTCGCCTGGCGACAGGTCCCCGATGCGCATCACGGGCCGACCGGTGACCGCGTCATGGACCGTCATCGATGTGCCCCAGCGCGCTCGTCCACCGGACTCGTCCACCCCCGGGTTGCCGATGGCCGCCAGGAAGCGCCCGTCATCGAGCAGGGCCAGTGACTGGTAAGCGGCCTTGGCGGGCCAGCGCTCGAGCAGCTGGAGGGTCCTGGCGTCGAAGACCCAGACGCCGGAGCTGCTGCCGGGTTCGGGGCCCTGGCCGATGGCGAAGAGGAGCCGGCCGTCGGGCGATCCGACGAGCGTCCGTTCCGGCCGGCCGACGTCACCCGTTCGGCCGTCGGACCAGGTCGTGGCCGTGCCGGGCGGTGGGCGATCGCCGAGGACGATGACGTCGGCGGGGTTGGCGAGGTCGTCGGGCGTGTCGCCGCTCTGGGCGCCGCCGGTCACCAGGTCCGCTGCCGAGAGGTGGTGGGCGATCGGATCCCAGAAGTAGGCGATGCCCCTCGTCACGTCGAGCAGCGCATCGTCGCCGCCGAGCTGCCGTGCCGGCACCAGGATGGTGCCCAGATCGCTCCCGTCGAGTTCGCGCCGACGGATCTGGAACGACACAGCCTGGTCGAAGCCCGAGGCCTGGCAGCCCTGCGCCACGATGTCCGGGGTGACGAAGTCGATCCACGGACAGGCGTCGGCAAGCGGATCTGCGACGTCGTCCGATGCTCTCACCGATCCCGATGATGCGCCGTCGAGGTCGACGATCCAGGCGTGCGGCGTCGAGGTGCTGGTGCCCAGCGCCGTCTCCTGTCGGACCGCCGCCATGACCAGCGCGTGGCGGCCATCCGGCGCGATGCGCAGGACCGGCACCCGTACCTCACGGGTATCCGACAGGTTGGCCTGCGGGCCGGCGAAGAGATCGACCGATCCCACGATGGCTTCTCGCGCCAGGTCGATGACGTCGAGGCTGACCTGCCATCGCGTCGCGGACCGTGCGGCCAGGGCAAGGTAGGCGAACCGTCCGTCCGGGGATGGCTGGAGTGCGGCCAGTGGCGGACCGCTGATGCCTTCCGGGTCGTACTGGTTGGTCAGCACGAGGGTCGTCCGGGAGATCTCCTGCTGGTCCCGGTCCATCCGAACCAGGGCCAGGCCTCGAGGTGGGCCGCTCTCGAAGCGCGAGCCCTGCCAGCACAGGCAGAGCGTGCCACCGCGCGCGGTCCGCATGATCAGGTCCCGGCCGGGGTCCGCGAGCGAGCCATCGAGCAGACGCGCGCTGACCAGGCGCAGCCAGCGCACCGATCGGCCCTCCACGAGCACATCGCGCAGCGGGATCTCCGCGGCGCTGAACCACTCGAGCTTGGGCAGGGCCGTGGCGACCGGCTCGATGGCGACGAGCGGCGCCGTCGGTCCGCGGGTCGGCGTCACCTGGACAAGGGCGGGCCGGGAGCTCAGGTGCGCAAGGGCGATGGCACCGACCAGGACGCCGGCAAGCGCCGCGATGACCAGCCACGGGCGTCGGTCGCGGATGGGCGCGACCGGGGTCGTCGGGACCTGGAAGCCGTCTGCATCGGACACCCGGACACCCTACACCGAAGGTCGTCCACGTCCCCAGAGGCGCGGCGATGGTGACGCCGCGCTCGGGATCGGTACCGCGATCAGGCCTCGGCCATGGCCTCGATGACTGCCGTCTGATCGGGCGTCAGGAAGCGGCGCAGGAACTGCTGCGTGGCCTCCTCCTTGGGGTGCGTCAGGACCTGCTCCGGCGGGCCCTGTTCGACGACCACGCCACCCTCCATGAAGATGACGCGGTCGGCGGCCTCGCGACAGAACTGCATCTCGTGGGAGACGACGATCATCGTCGAGCCCTCGTGGGCCAGCTCGGTCATCGTGGTCAGGACCTCGCCCACCAGCTCCGGATCCAACGCACTGGTCGGCTCGTCGAACATCAGGACCTTGGGCTCCATGCACAGCGCGCGGGCGATGGCCACGCGCTGCTTCTGGCCACCCGAGAGGCGCGCCGGATGCTCGTCACGCTTCTCGATCAGCTTGACCTTGGTCAGGTACTTCTCAGCCGTCTCGATGGCTTCCGCCTTGGGCACGCCCTTGACCTTGGTCGGCGCCTCGATGCAGTTCTCGAGCACGGTCATGTGCGGGAAGAGGTTGAAGTCCTGGAAGACCATGCCCGCCTGGAGTCGCAGGTTGCGCAGCTCCTCGCGATGCTTCCGGCTGCGCGCGTGCAGCGGATCGGCTTTGGCTGAGATGTCGCCGATGCGGACCGTGCCGACGGTCGGTTCCTCCAGGAAGTTGAGGCAGCGCAACATCGTCGTCTTGCCGCTCCCGGAGCGGCCGATGAGCATGACTGTCTCGTGCTGACGGACGTCCAGGTCCACGCCGCGCAGGACGTGGTTGCTGCCGAAGTACTTCTCGATGCCGCGGGCTTCGACCACGACCTCGCCGAGCTCCATCAGCGGTCCCCCCTCGCAAGTCGCTTCTCGAGCCGCGCCTGGAAGTACGAGAAGATGATGGTCAGGCCCCAATAGACGAGGGCCGCGATGAGCAGCGCCTGGATGATCTGCTGGTTGCTGCGGCCGACCGTGTTGGCCCGCCAGAGGAGCTCCTGGAGTCCGACCACGGAGACCAGCGAGCTGTCCTTGATCATCGACACGAAGTCGTTGCCGATGGCCGGCACCACGATGCGGATGGCCTGCGGCAGGACGACCCGACGCATGATCAGCCGCTCCGGCATGCCCAGCGCCTGGGCGGCCTCGCGCTGGCCCTTGGGCACGGCCTGGATGCCGGCCCGGAAGATCTCCGTCATGTAGGCGCCGTAGTTGAACGACAGGGCGATGATGCCGGCCGGGATGGGGTCGAGCACGATGCCCATCAAGGGCAGGGCGTAGAAGATGAAGTAGATCTGGACGATGAGCGGTGTCCCCCGGACGAGGGACACGTAGAGCGACGCCAGGCCGTTGATGAAGGGATTGATCGACAGTCGACCGAGGGCACCGATGATCGCCAGCACCGTGGCGCCGGTGATCGACGTCACGCAGATGAAGATCGTCAGCCCGATGCCACCCAGGATGAATGGTCCCCACTCGATGGTGAACGCCGGGTCGGCGTTTCCGGTCGCGTAGATGACCACGCCCAGCGCGGCGATGATGACCGCCCAGGTCAGCGAGAACTTCCACAGGAAGTCCCGCCGCGCGGCGCGCTGGGCCTGCGCGATGGCGTCCACGATGGGCGCCTGGACGGCCGCCTGAGCCACCGCCATCGAAGTCCCTCCTTCAGCGAATCGAGCGGGGACTCCGTGCGGAGTCCCCGCTCCTCACCCGTTCGGACGGGCCGCCATGCTCACTGCTTGGTCGTCAGGTCCTGGCCGTTGAACCACTGCTTGCTGAACGCGGAAAGCGTGCCGTCGGCGTGCATCTCCTTGACGATCCGGTCGAGCTCCGCCTGCAGCTCGGCATGAGGCGGGGCGGCCTTGTCGGTGGCCACGGCGAGCGGCTCGTAGAAGACCGGGTCGCCGACGGTGATGAACGGTGTGCCGGCGTCGATGGCTTCCTGGACGGTCGTCGAGGAGCTCAGCCAGCCGTCGGCGTCACGTCGGCCCGACTTGACCGACTGGGCGCAGTCCTGGTCGGTCTTCTGGGTCGTCGCTTCGGCTCCGGCGGGGACGGGCGCCAGGGCCGAGCCATCGCCCAGCACCAGCGTCCCGGTCAGCCACTGATAGTAGGTCGTGCCTTCGCCGACGCAGACCTTCTTGCCGGCCAACCCGTCGAGCGTCGTGATGCCGATGTCCTTGATGGCCGCCATCTGGGCCGGCGTGTAGTAGTACGGCTCGGTGAAGTCGAGCACGCCTTTGCGCTTCTCGGTCACGGTCATCGAGCCGACGCTGATGTCGAAGCGGTCGGCCCAGTTGCCGGCTTCGACGATGCTGAAGTCGGGCGTCTCGAACTTGGCGGTGACACCGAGCCGCTTGGCGATCTCGTTGGCGACGGCGACGTCGAAGCCGTCGAAGGTGCCGTCCGACTTCTGGAAGGACTGCGGCGCGTAGTTCGGGTCGGTGCCGACCCGGATGACCCCATCCTTCTTGATCCGCGCCAGCATGTCCCCGCTGGTCGCGCCGGCGCCGCCGCCACCCCCGCAGGCGGCGATGATCAGGACGATGGCAGAGATGACGACGAACGAGCGTCGTGCAGACACAAGCAGCCTCCTCCACGTCGGACGCGCCCCCAACGAGACCCCTAAGTCGCGCGTCGCCCGTATCCCGGGCGTTCTACCACGAGATCGCGCCGGCGGCAAGGTGATATCGGCGCAAAGCTGGGGTCAGCCGAGTCGGACGATCGCCGTCAGCTCGTGCGTCGCTCGCCGGCGACCTCGGCCGCGCCCCAGGCCATGATCGCCAGCCCCAGCGCAGCGAGCCAGAACCCGAGGGCGCGGTCGGGCAGTCCGAGTGCCTCGAGCTGGAAGAGCTGGATGATCCGGATGATGTAGCCCGCGACGCCGATGGCGACGACGAGCACGAAGGCCGCGGGTCGATCGATGGCCAGCGGCTGGTCGCCCGCGGCGTAGGGCAGGGCGATGAGGGCGAGGACACCGACCGCGGCCAGGAAGACCAGGATGCCGGTGCCGTCAAAGGCGTTGCTGCTGAGGGCCGGCAGGCCGCCATCGCCACCGACCGTGTACCAGGGCAGGAAGCAGGCGATGAGCGTGACGACGGCGCCGATGCCGGCGATGACGCGGCCGCGCCCGATCGTCCGTCGGTTCATGCGCCGCCGTAGACCTCGGGACGCAGGACGCCGATGTAGGGCAGGTTGCGGTACAGCTCGCCGTAGTCGAGCCCATAGCCGACCACGAACTGGTCGGGGATCTCGAAGCCCCGGTAGTCGATGTCGATCTCGACCAGGCGCCGAGCCGGCTTGTCGAGCAGGGTGCAGATGCGCAGCGTGCGCGGGGCCTTGCCGGTCAGATAGCGCACCAGGTAGTTGAGGGTCAGGCCGGTGTCGATGATGTCCTCGACGATGAGCACGTCACGCCCGTCGATCGACGATGAGAGATCCTTGAGGATGCGCACCAGGCCAGACGACTCGGTCGCCGCGCCACCGTACGAGCTGACCTCCATGAGGTCGATCGTGACGGGGATCGAGATGGCCCGCATGAGGTCGGCCATGAAGGGCAGCGAGCCCTTCAGGACGCTGACCAAGGTCAGCTCGCGGCCGGCGTAGTCGGCGCTCAGCCGCGCCCCGAGCTCGGCCACCTTGGCCTGGATCTGCTCCTCGCTGACGAGGATCTCGGCGACGTCGGCGGTCAGGTCGGCGTGGTGCATGGGTCGGATGATGGGCCTCCTGCGGCGCGTACGGGGTGGTCGTCAGTCGATGGCGGTGGCGGTTCGCCGGCGGCGGCGGGCGCGTCGGGATCGGCCGTGCCGCGCGGCGCCGGGGGCGGCCGCCGGCGAAACCGGAACGGGCTCGGCCACAGAGCCATCGTCCGCCGCCGGATTGGTGTTATCCGTCGAGGTCCCGAGCCGATCGGTGGACCGCGACGCGTCGTCGACGGTCGCGGCTCGATCCGAGGTGGATCCTGGCTCCGACGGTCGTGCCTGGCCCTCCTCGCCGCTCAGCGAGCTGGCCAGGTCGATGCGGCCGTACTTGAGCAGGAGCGCCTTGAAATCGCGCGCGTAGAAGAGCTTGATGCGCACATCGGGGTAGAGCTCGCGCAGTCGACGCAGCTTGCGGTTCTTCTTCCGCACAAGGCTCTGTTTGAGCGTCGTCAGCTCGACATACAGGTCGAACTCCGGCAGGTAGAAGTCAGGCGCGAAGCTCTCCACGACGGCCCCCTCGAGGTTGAAGAGGATGGGGAAGGTGCGCGGCTCGTAGCGCCATTCGACCTGGTAGTAGTCGAGGATCCGTGCCAGCTCGGCCTCACTGGCGTGGGCGAAGACGGGCGTCGTGGGCAGGTCCGCGTCGGTCGCCGTCACGCTGGCCTGGATCCGTCGATCACGCCGTCGTCACCGAAATGGCGCCGGAAGTCACCGTCGAACGTAGCCAGGAAGCTGCCCATCTCGAGCACGTCGTCGATCTCGATGCGGACCGAGCTGGCCTCGTCGAGTTCCCCGAGCTCGATGCGCGGGTGCCAGTCGTCAAAGGCGACCGTGGCGATGGCCGAGGCCTGGCCGCCACACGCGCGACAGATGAGGTCCACGAAGGCAACCGCTCCGCGCTCGGCCCGGATGCGGACGTGGCCGTCGCCGTAGGCTCGACCGCAGCCTGCGCATCGCATCGACGCCAGGCGCGAGCGGAGCCGGTCACCGCCTTCCATGGAGGGCCAGTCTAGCCGGTCGCGGCCGACGACGGCGTCGCCGGTCGTGACGGCGTCGTATATACTCCCCTCCAGTATCCGCCGCGACAGGAGGCACAGGTGCCGACAGCCAGCCGCCCGGCAGAGGACGAGCATGCCTCCTTCCGGCACAGTTACTCGAAGGATCGCCCGCAGCTGCTGCGGCGCCTGTCGCGCATCGAAGGCCAGGTTCGGGGCATCGGCCGGATGATCGAACGCGACGACTACTGCATCGACATCCTGCAGCAGACGGCCGCCCTGCGTGCCGCCGTCGATGCCGTCTCGCTGCTGGTCATGGAGGATCACGTCGCCGGCTGCCTGCGACACGCCGTCGCGACCGGTGATGCGAACGCCTACACGGAAGAGGTCATGGACGTCGTACGGCGCTCGATGGGTCGGCCGGTCCGGACCGCTCGACCGGCCAGCGACTGAGTCACGGCGTCCACACCCGCCTGACGACCGGCTCGAGTTATCCACGATTTTCGCCTTCGTGGAGAAGCTGGTGGATAACCCCGTTGACGCCGAGCTGCGAGGGGCCGAGATTCGGCCGGCACCGACGGCGCCGGGACGCTGACGCCGGGGCCGAGTAGGGTAACGACGCTCGCGCGGCGTCCGGGGAGACCCGGCCGAGACCAGACGGGCAGCGGAAGACTGAAAGGTCGATGGTGCACCTGACCTCACCACGTCGAGGGCGGTCGAGAACGCGGCCCGGGTCCAGGTGCAAGAGGAGCGCCTGCCCGCTGCGGCTCTGCCGCCCTCTTCGCGTGGCTGGACGCTGCTGCGAGCCGATCCGATCCCCGATGCATGACGCCCGATAACGTCGCCGGTCCAACCACCGAAGGCCGGGCTCGGGCGCCGCTGCCGATAGACGTCGAGGCCTGCCCGCCGATCGAGCCAGCGTTCCGGACGGCTCTCGACGCGGCGCTGCTGGGCCTCGACATCCGACTCGGGCCCGCGGTGCAGGCAGGCATCGAGGCCCACGTCCGCCTGCTCATGGCCTGGAACACGGCCATCAACCTGACCGCCATCCGGGATCCGGAGGCGATCGCGCTGGAACATGTCGCCGACTCGCTGACCGCGGTCGCCCTCATCGAGGAAGCCGACCTTGGCCGTCGTCCGGCGCTGCTCGACCTGGGCAGTGGCGCGGGCTTTCCGGGCCTGCCCCTCGGCCTGGCGCTGCCCGCCGGCCGTTTGACGCTGGTCGACTCGGTGGCCAAGAAGGCGCGCTTCCTGCATGTCGCCGGGGATGCGGCTCTGCGCGCCGCTGCGGCCAGGGGCCTCGACGGCCCGTCGCTCGAGGTCGTCGCCGACCGGGCCGAGTCCATGGCCCACGATCGACGCCAGCGAGGTCGGCACGACGTCGTCACGGCCCGGGCCGTCGGATCGCTCGCCGAACTGGTCGAGATCGCGCTGCCGATGCTCCGGCCGGGGGGTCGACTGGTCGCCTGGAAGCGCGACGTCGAGACGTTGTCCGTCGGCGGCGCAGTGTCGGCGGCGACGGCGGAACGGACCATCGACCGCCCGGACCTGGCACACGAGCTGGCCGACGCCGAGCGCCTGCTGCTGTTCCTCGGCGGTGCCATCGAGCGGGTCGTCCGGGTCGCTGTGCCCGGACTCGAGGACCATCGGCTGGTCGTCGTCCGCTCGGAGCGCCCCACGCCCAAGACCTACCCGCGGTCGCCGACCGAGCGACGGCGCGACCGCCTTTGAGCGGGCCGATCATCGGCGGCCAGCGGCTGCGGCCCTGACCGGCCGACCGCCCTGCTACCCTCTCCGCCGTGCGGATCGCGGTCCTCTCGGACATCCACGGCAACCTGCCGGCGCTCGAGGCGGTCCTGGCGGCCCTCCCGCCGTTCGACGCGATCTGGCAGCTCGGCGACGTCGTCGGCTACGGCCCGGAGCCGGACGCCGTCGTCACGCGACTGCGCGAGCTGGGCGCCACGGGGGTCCGTGGCAATCACGATGCGGCCGCGCTGGGTGAGCTCTCCACGGCGGTCTTCAACAGCGAAGCGCGGTCGGCGGTGCTTTGGACGGCTTCGATCATCACGGCCGCGACACGTGCCTGGCTGTCCGATCTGCCCGAGATCGCCATCGATGGCGACTACACCCTGGCCCACGGCAGTCCACGGGACCCGCTCTGGGAGTACGTCCTGACGACGCCTTCCGCCCGCGCCAACCTCGCGGTGCTGACCACCGGCCGTGCGCTGATCGGGCATACGCACTTGCCGCTCGTCTTCCGCGAGGACGATGGGCTGGTCGAGACCATCGCTCCATCGGACGGGTCGGTGCTCGCCCTCGACCATCGCCGGGTCCTGCTCAACCCCGGCAGCGTCGGCCAGCCGCGGGACGGCGATCCCCGGGCCTGTGGCGCCATCCTCGACACGGAGGCCGGCACCATGAGCTGGATCCGCGTCCCGTACGACATCGCAACGGTGCAGGATCGGATGCGGCGGGTCAGCCTGCCAAGGCGGCTCATCGACCGCCTCGATCACGGTCAGTGACCGCCGTGCGCGGGGTACTCATGCGGCCCCGATGAACGATCGCCCACCGGAGCTGCCCGGGCAGAAGCCAGGGGATCGGCGAGTCCGCGTCGAGCGGCGTCACGCGCCGTACTTCAAGTACACGGGCCGCGGCGTTCTCACGGCGCGGGCGGCCGCGAGCTCGCCGACCACGAGCGGCGGACGCTTCTGGCGGCGCACCAAGACCGTGCTCATCGGCCGGCCGCTGGCGAGCGATGAGGAGGGTGAGGAGCGCCTCTCGAAGAAGAAGGCGTTGGCCATCTTCAGCTCGGATGCCATCAGCTCGAGCGCCTATGCCACCGAGGAGATCCTGCGTGTGCTGGTCGTGGCCGGCACGGCCGCCCTCTTCCTGAGCTTCGAGATCGCCATCGCCATCGCCATCCTGTTGGCGGTCGTCTCGACCAGCTATCGACAGATCGGCTACGCCTACCCTGCCGGCGGCGGCGCCTACGCGGTGGCCCGCGCCAACCTTGGCCGCGGCTTCGCGCTGGTGGCCGCAGCGGCGTTGCTCGTGGACTACATCCTGACCGTCTCGGTCTCCACGTCATCGGCGGTCGAGCAGATCACGTCCGCCATCCCCGTGTTGCGGCCCGAGGCCGTCCTCATCGGCGTCACCGCGATCGGACTGATCACGCTCGGCAACCTGCGCGGCCTGCGCGAGTCGGGGAACATCTTCGCGGTTCCGACGTATCTCTTCATCGGCGCGGCCCTGCTCATGATCGGCATCGGCATGTACCGCGTACTGGTGCTCCACGAGGGCGTCCCGCCCAAGGAGATCGTCGAGGGCTCGATCGACCTCACCCAGGCGGCCGGCATCATCATCCTGCTGCGCGCCTTCTCGGCCGGCTCGGTGGCGCTCACCGGCACCGAGGCCATCGCCAACGGCGTGCAGGCCTTCAAGCCTCCGGAGCCCAGGAACGCCGCTGCCACGTTGACTGCGATGGCGATCCTGCTGGCCGTCCTCTTCGTCGGCATCACCTTCGTGGCCGACTCGTTCGGCTTGGTGCCCGTCGACGACCCGGCCACGGGCCGCGTCTCGCAGACCATCGTGGCCCAGGTGGCTTCGACCATCTACGGCAGCAACTCCATCGGCTTCTACCTCTTCCAGGCGTTCACTGCGCTGATCCTCTTCCTGGCTGCCAATACCGCCTTCAACGCCTTCCCGCGGCTGGCGGCCATCCTGGCCCAGGACGGCTACATGCCGCGTCAGTTCTCGTTCCGAGGCGATCGCCTGGCCTTCAGCCTGGGCATCGTCGTGCTGGGCGTGGTGGCGGCCTCCCTGGTCGTCATCTTCAGGGGTGAGACGACCAACCTCATCCCGCTCTACTCGGTCGGCGTCTTCGTCAGCTTCACGATCAGCCAGAGCGGCATGGTCCGGCATTGGCTCCACGAGCGGACGCCGGGCTGGATCTATCGCATCTCGATCAACGCCTTCGGCGCTGTCCTGACCGGCGTGGTCTCGGTCGTCGTCCTGACCTTCAAAGCGCCGGAGTCCCTGCTCGTGGCGGTGATCATCCCAGCCCTCGTCGGCATCATGCTCTTCATCGAGCGCCAGTATCGCCAGCAGGCGAAGGAGCTGGAGTTCCGGACCGATACGGTCATCGGGCCGCCGCGCCGCCGCGAGCGCGTCGTCATCCCCGTGCCGGGCATCAACCGGGCGGTCGTCCAGGCGGTCAACTTCGGGCGGACCATCTCCGAAGACGTGCTCGTCGTGCACGTGACCGACGACGTAGAGGCGGCCGAGGCCATCCGGCAGCGCTTCGAGCACCAGATGCCGGGCGTTTCGATGGTCATCGTCGAGTCGCCGTTCCGCTCGCTCATCCGGCCGTTCGTGACCTACCTCGACGTGACCGCGATCGATCCCGAGATGATCACCATCGTCGTCCTGCCCGAATACGTCGCGCGCCACTGGTGGGATCGCCTGCTCTACAACCAGGTCACCAGCGGCCTCAAGCGGGCCCTGCTCGGTCGCCCCAACACCGTAGTCACGACGGTCCCCTATCGGCCAGAGTCGGAGGCGGCCAAGGATCGCGCACCGGGATCGGAGCAGGGGCCCGATCCAACGACTTCGACGCCCAGCTGACGCCTGGCGGGCCGCGGTCAGAGCAGATCGGCGGGGATCTGCCCCGTGGCGCGATCGAGCCGCACCGGCGGCCCCCGACTGAGCTTGGCGCATGATGGAGGCACCACGGCCGAACGGGGCCCGCGAGCGCCAGCGGTCCGCGGTGGTATCGTTCCGGCCGATGTCCCCTGCCCAAACCACCCCGCGTCGGGTCGTCATCGGACTCAACGGTGGCCCCACTGACGCGCTCGTGGTGCGTATCGCCTGCGAGCTGGTGCGTCACTCCAAAGGCACCCTGGCCGGCGTCCACATCGTCGAGGTCGACTGGTCGCACGACTTGTCCGAGGACATCGCCAGCGACAACGAAGCCGCGGCGGCGGTCCTGGACCTGGCCGAGACGATGGCCGACAAGACCGGCTGCCGGCTGGAGACGACGCTCCTCCAGGCACGCGACATCGGCGCTGCCCTGGTCGACGAGGCGGCCGCCATGGGCGCCGACCTGATCGTCGTCGGCCTGCCCTACCGCAAGAAGTTCGGCGGTGACTTCGCCATCGGACGGACCGTCCCTTACGTCCTGCAGAACGCGCCATGTGAGGTGCTCGTCCTGCGCGAGCCGATCGCCGACCAGGTCGCTCGCGGCCCCGAGCCCGGGGTCGCCGTGGGCGCCGGCCTCGGCGCACCCGATCGGATCTGAGGAGGACCCATGCGAGCCTTCATCGTCGGCTGCGGGCGTGTCGGCGCCGGGATCGCCGAGCGCCTGGCGCGGGCCGGCCACGACGTGACCGTCATCGACATCAGCACCGAGGCCTTCGCCCGCCTGGAGCCCGACTTCCCGGGCACCGCGGTGCGCGGCGACGGCACCGACGAGGACGTCCTGCGCCGGGCGGGCGCCCAGGGTGCCGACGTCTTCTACGCCCTGACCGAGGGCGACAACCGCAACATCCTGGCCGCCCAGCTGGCGTCGGAGTCGCTCGACGTGGGGCGTGTCGTGGCCAAGATCAACGACCCGGTCCGCTCCGAGGCCTACGCCTCGCTGGGCATCGCCACCATCTGCCGGACGGTCATGCTCGTCGACGCACTGAGCGCCTACGCCGGGCTGCCCGTAGAGCCGGGGGTGCGGGGCGTCAGCGAGGCCACGGGCATCCATCCCGGTGGCGAGCACCATGCGGCGGCCACGACCGCCAGGGAGGCCTAGGCCATGTACGTCATCGTCGTCGGCGGCGGCAAGGTCGGCTACTACCTGACCAAGGAGCTGCTGGCCGCGGGCCACGAGATCGTGCTCCTCGAGAAGGACCCGCGGCGAGCCCGACAGATCGCCGACGAGGTCGGCAGCATCGTGCTCGCCCGTGACGGCTGCGAGGGCAAGCACCTCGCCGAGGCGGGCGCCAACCGGGCCGCCATCGTGGCCGCCGTGACCGGCGACGACGAGGACAACCTCGTCGTCTGCCAGATGGCCAAACACCACTTCGACGTGCCGCGCACGATCGCCCGCGTCAACAACCCCAAGAACGAGGAGCTCTTCCGGCACCTCGGGGTGGACGACATCATCAGCCCCACGCGCATGATCCTGGGCGCCGTCGAGCAGGACATCCCGGTCCACGAGCTGCTCCACCTGGCTCAGCTCGAGGGCGGCGACCTGGAGGTCATGGAGGCCCAGATCGCCGTCGGGTCGCCGGCCATCGGTCGTCGGCCGGGCGACATCGACCTGCCCGACGGCTGCTCCATGTTCGTGGTCATCCGGGACGAGGTCGCCCAGTCGATCCGACCCGAGACGGTCTTCCAGGTCGGCGACAAGGTCATCGCCATCACGCGCACCGACTGCCAGCTCGACCTCCACCGCGAGCTCATCGGCAGCGCCGCGGTCGGAGCCGGCTAGACCAACGAGTCGGACCCGGATCGAGGCGAGGAACGAAGATTCCGCAACAACCTTGACAATGACGTTGTCAGGGTTCTATCGTTTCCGGCATCCCGACTTGGTGCCGCCGTGGCACCAGCGATCAGCCACCGGAAGCAGGCCATCAACGTGCGCGACGCCTACGGGCGAGATCCTGGTCGACCGGTCTACGTCATCAGCGTAGCTGCCGGCATCGTCCGCGTGCATCCGCGAACGCTGCGGATCTACGAGGAGGAGGGCCTCGTCTGCCCGGCGCGCACGCCATCCAACATCCGCCTCTACTCCGAGGATGACATCCGACGCGTCCTCTGGATCCGCCATCTGACCCAGAACCTGGGCGTCAACCTGGCCGGCGTCCGCATCCTCTTCGAGATCGAGAAGCGGATGGGCACCCGGATCCTGGAGACGCTCTTCGCAGACCCCGGAGCGTCCCGCGAGGACGCCCCGGCCGACGTGGACGCCACGCCGGATAGGGACGCCACGCCGGATAGACCGATCGAGCCCGTCGCCACCCCCAACAGGAGAGCCTGATGACCACCAAGACAAAGGACCCCGAGACCGCCGCCCCTGAGCCTCGAGCGGATGGGCCGCGCCAGACGCTCGCCCTCGTGGCGCTGCGCGAGACGGTCATCTTCCCGGAGATGATCGTGCCCCTCCAGGTCGGCCGTGACAAGTCGGTCAAGGCCCTCAATCAGGCCGTGGCCGACGACGCACCGATCGCGCTGGTGACGCAGCGACAGGCCGAGAAGGAAGATATCTCCGAGCCGAGCGAGCTGTACACGGTCGGCACGCTGGCCAAGATCGCCCAGGTCGTCCAGCTCCAGGACGGCACCGTTCGTGCCATCGTCCAGGGCCAGCAGCGCATCCGCCTGCACGGCTTCGTCCAGTCGGATCCCTTCATCGTGGCCGAAGTCGAGCTGCTCGACGACTCGAACCCCGACGGGGTCGAGGTCCAGGCGCTGATGCGCTCTGTGCAGGCGCAGGTCGAGACCTACGTCCAGTCCGGGGCACCAGTCCCGCCGGAGGCGGCCGTGGCCGCCCGCAACATCACCGAGCCCGGCTTGCTGGCCGACATGGTCGCCTACAGCCCCGACATGTCGACCGAGCAGCGCCAGGAGCTGCTCGAGTTCGTCGACGTCGTCGCTCGCCTGAAGTTCGTCTCCAACTTCCTGGCGCATCAGATCGAGATCCTCGAGCTGAAGGGCAAGATCCAGTCCGAAGTCAAGTCGGAGATGGACAAGACCCAGCGCGAGTACATCCTGCGCGAGCAGCTCAAGGCCATCCAGCGCGAGCTGGGCGAGGATGACCCGCAGCAGGCCGAGATCAACGAGCTGCGCGAGAAGATCGAAGCCGCCGGCATGCCGGAGGAGATCAAGGCCCGGGCGATCAAGGAGATCGACCGCATGAGCCGCATCCCCTCCGCGTCGCCCGAGGTCGGCGTCATCCGGACCTACGTGGACTGGCTCATCGGACTGCCGTGGGACGTCTCGACCGTCGACAACCTGGACATCCGCGAGGCGGCCAGGATCCTCGACGAGGATCACTACGGCCTGGAGAAGATCAAGGAGCGCATCCTCGAGTACCTCGCGGTGCGCACCCTGGCCGATACCATCCGCAGCCCCATCCTGGCCTTCATCGGCCCGCCCGGCGTGGGCAAGACGTCGCTCGGCAAGAGCGTCGCCCGAGCCATGAACCGCAAGTTCGTGCGCATGAGCCTGGGCGGCATCCACGACGAGGCGGAGATCCGTGGCCATCGCCGGACGTACATCGGCGCCCTGCCCGGTCGGGTCATCCAGAACATCAAGACGGCCGGCTCCAACAACCCCGTCTTCATGCTCGACGAGGTCGACAAGATCGGCATGGACTTCCGCGGCGACCCGAGCTCCGCGTTGCTCGAGGTCCTCGACCCGGAACAGAACAACACCTTCCAGGACAACTACCTGGAGGTGCCCTTCGACCTATCCAAGGTGCTCTTCATCGCCACCGGCAACCTGCTCGACCCGATCCCGGGCGCCCTGCGCGACCGGATGGAGGTCATCGCTCTGCCCGGCTATACGCAGCAGGAGAAGATGGAGATCGGGCGTCGCTTCCTGGTCCCCAAGCAGATGGGGCTTCACGGTCTGAAACCCAAGCACATCGAGATCAGCGAGGAGGCCATCGTCGAGCTTGTCCAGGCCTACACCAAGGAAGCCGGCGTCCGGAGCCTCGAGCGCGAGCTGGCCAACATCATGCGCAAGGTCGCCCGCCAGGTGGCGGAGGGCCGCAAGCGCAAGACGGTGGTCGATCGCAAGAAGCTCCTCGAGTACCTCGGTCCGCCGCGCTTCGAGTACGGCGAGCTGGAAGCCGAGGACCAGACCGGCGCGGCGACCGGGCTCGTCGTGACCGAGGTCGGCGGTGACGTCATCGCCATCGAGGTCACCCGCATGGAGGGCAAGGAGGACTTCATCCTGACCGGCCAGCTGGGCGAGGTGATGCGCGAGTCCGCGCGTGCCGGCCTGTCCTGGATCCGGGCCAACGCCGAGAGCCTCGGACTGTCCAAGGAGACCTTCGAGAACCACACCTTGCACATCCACGTCCCGGCCGGTGCCATCCCCAAGGACGGGCCCTCGGCTGGCATCACGATGGCGACCGCCATGGTCAGTGCCTTCACCGGCATCCCCGTCCGCAAGGACGTGGCCATGACCGGCGAGATCACCTTGCGCGGGCGGGTCCTGCCTATCGGTGGCCTGAAGAGCAAGATCCTCGCCGCGCACCTCTCGGGCGCAGCGATGGTCATCCTGCCGCGCAAGAACGAGAAGGACCTGCGCGACGTGCCCGAGGAGATCCGCAAGCAGATCAAGCTGGTCCTGGTCGACACCATGGACCAGGTCCTGGAGGCCGCCCTGCGCCGACGCCCCAAGCCGCTCTCGCGGCCGGCCACGCCGACGCCAGGCGGCAGCAAGGTCGTCCCCTCGTCCAAGGTCATCCGGCCGTCGTTCCCGCCGGCCGAGCAGCCGCCGGCCGTGGTGGCGCCGGCCGTGGTGGCGCCAGGCGAGGTCAACTGAGGATCGGTCGGGGCGGGTCGTGAGGCCCGTCCCGACCGTGCACGCAGACGATGGAGTACAAGGACTACTACGCGACCCTCGGCGTCCCCCGGACGGCCAGTCAGGCTGACATCAAGAAGGCCTTCCGGAAGCTGGCGCGTGAGCACCATCCGGACGTCAACAAGGGTGCCGCGGCCGAGAAGCGCTTCAAGGAGGTCAACGAGGCCAACGCCGTCCTGGGCGATGCCGAGAAGCGCAAGGCCTACGACACCCTGGGCGCCGACTGGGAGGCCTACCAGCGCGCCGGCATGGGTGGTGCAGGGGCTCCGAGCGCCGCTGCCGGCGATCCATTCGCCGCCTTTCGACAGGGCCGTGGCGGCGTGCGCTACGAGTTCCGCACGGCGTCAGGCGAGGAGGCGGCCGGCTTCAGCGACTTCTTCCGGGCCTTCTTCAGCGGCGCGGCCACCGGCGCCCAGACCGCCACTCGCGGTGGCCGGCGCACGACCACAGCGACGATGGGGGGCATGGATTTCGGCGACATCCTCGGCGGCATGGGCCTCGACGAGGCCGGCGCCGTCGGCGCCAGCGGCAGGCAGCGGACCGCGCCGATCGCCCGCCAGCACGCCACGGCCGACGTCGACGTGTCCCTCGAGGAGACGTTCGTGGGCACATCCCGGCTGGTCGACATCGGCGGCAAGCGGCTCGAGGTGACCATCCCTCCGGGGGTCAGTGACGGCCAGAAGATCCGCCTCTCCGGCAAGGCCGGCAGCGGGCCGAACGCGGGAAACGTCTACTTGCGCATCCGCATCGCGCCGCACCCGGTCTTCACGCGCAAGGGCGACGACCTGCACCGCGAGCTGCCCATCCGGCTCGAAGAGGCGCTCCTCGGTGCCGAGGTGCCCGTCGAGACGCTCAAGGGCAAGGTCCTCCTGCGGATCCCGCCCGAGACCCAGAACGGACGCGTCATCCGCCTCGCGGGCCGCGGCATGCCGCATTTCAAGGCGGAGGGCGCCGGCGACCTCTACGTCCGCGTCCGCGTGGTCCTGCCGACCGGCCTCGACGACGCCGACCGCGAGCGCCTGCGCGCCTTCACCTCGGCCATCAGGCAGCCCGATCCCCGTACGGGCGGCACCGGCCGCGGTCCGGCCCGCCGTCCCACTGCCACCGATCCAGCACCCGGAGCCACCCGACCATGAACCTGACCCGCTACACCGAGAAGGCGCAGGAGGCCGTCCTGGCCGCCCAGCGCATCGCGACCGACGCCCAGAGCCCGACGCTCGATGTCGAGCACCTCCTGTCGGCCCTGCTCGAGGACGACGAGGGCACGCCCGCCGCCACGCTTCGGCGGCTCGCTGCCGACGTCGCCAAGGTGCGCGTCGAGCTGGCAGCCGTGCTCGGCCGCCGCGCCCGCATCGCCGGCGGCTCGCTCTCGCTCGACCCGCGCGCCCGTCAACTCTTCGAGCGTGCCGAAGACGAGGCGAAGCGGCTGCAGGACGAGTATGTCTCGACCGAGCACCTGCTCATCGCCGCGACCGAGGCCGGCGGCGACGCCCAGCGCATCCTGCACGAGGCGGGCGCCACCAAGGAGGCCGTCCTCGGTGCCCTGGCGTCGGTCCGCGGCGGCCAGCGCGTCACTTCCCAGCGTCCAGAGACGACCTACCAGTCGCTCGAGCGCTACGGCCGCGACCTGACCAAGGACGCCCAGGCAGGCAAGCTCGACCCGGTCATCGGACGCGACGAGGAGATCCGACGCGTCATCCAGGTCCTCTCGCGACGGACCAAGAACAACCCCGTCCTGATCGGCGAGCCCGGTGTCGGCAAGACGGCCATCGTCGAGGGTCTGGCCCAGCGCATCGTGCGCGGCGACGTGCCCGAGTCGCTCAAGGACAAGCGCGTCGTGGCGCTCGATCTCGGCGCGCTCATCGCCGGCGCCAAGTTCCGCGGCGAGTTCGAGGAGCGCCTGAAGGCTGTGCTCAAGGAGATCAAGGACTCCGACGGCCGCGTGGTCCTGTTCATCGACGAGCTGCACACCGTCGTCGGTGCCGGTGCGGCCGAGGGCGCCATGGACGCCAGCAACCTGCTCAAGCCGATGCTCGCGCGCGGCGAGCTCCACACCATCGGCGCGACGACGCTCGACGAGTACCGCAAGCACGTCGAGAAGGACGCCGCCCTGGAGCGCCGCTTCCAGCCCGTGTACGTCGATCAGCCCACGGTCGAAGACACGATCTCCATCCTGCGCGGCTTGCGCGAGCGCTACGAGGTGCACCACGGCGTGCGCATCACCGATTCGGCGCTGGTGGCCGCGGCGACGCTCTCCAACCGCTACATCAGCGACCGCTTCCTGCCCGACAAGGCCATCGACCTCGTCGACGAGGCGGCCAGCCGGCTGCGCATCGAGATGGACTCCATGCCCACCGAGCTCGACGAGCTGGAGCGCCGCCGCATCCAGCTGGAGATCGAGCGCGAGGCGCTGCGCAAGGAGAAGGACGAGGCCTCCAAGGCCCGGCTGACCTCACTCGAGCGCGAGCTGGCCGAGGTGGCCGAGGAGGCCGGCGCACTCAAGCAGCAATGGGAGACCGAGAAGGCCGCCATCGGCGCCCTGCGCGACACGAAGTCGGAACTCGAGGGCCTGCAGCACGAGATCGAGGCCGCCGAGCGAGCGGCCGACTACGGCAAGGCCGCTGAGCTGAAGTACGGCCGCCAGGTGGAGCTGGCCGAGCGCCTCAAGACGCAGGAGGCGGCCATCGCCACCTCCGGGGGCTCGCGACCGCTGCTCAAGGAAGAGGTCGACGCGGACGAGATCGCCCGCGTCGTGGCCGCCTGGACCGGCATCCCGGTGACGCGCCTGATGGAGGGCGAAGCCGACAAGCTCATCCACATGGAGGAGCGCCTCCATGCCCGAGTGATCGGCCAGGACGAGGCCATCGCCGCCGTCTCGGACGCCGTCCGACGCGCGCGGGCCGGGCTCAAGGACCCCAAGCGACCGATAGGCTCGTTCGTCTTCCTGGGCCCGACCGGCGTCGGCAAGACGGAGCTGGCGCGGGCGCTGGCGGCCTTCCTGTTCGACGACGAGGCGGCCATGACACGCATCGACATGAGCGAGTACATGGAGAAGTTCGCGGTCTCGCGGCTGCTCGGCGCGCCACCCGGCTACATCGGCTACGAGGAGGGCGGCCAGCTGACGGAGTCGGTCCGCCGGCGGCCGTACCAGGTCGTCCTGCTCGACGAGATCGAGAAGGCGCACCCGGACGTCTTCAACGTCCTCCTCCAGGTCCTCGACGACGGTCGCCTGACCGACTCGCAAGGCCGCACGGTCAACTTCAAGGACACCGTCCTGATCATGACCAGCAACGTCGGCTCGCAATTCCTGTCCGGCTACGCCGGACGGCCTGACGAGGCCGCCTATGCCGAGATGAAGGCCCGCGTGACCGAGGCGCTGCGGATGCAGTTCCGGCCCGAGTTCCTCAACCGCATCGATGAGGTCATCGTCTTCCATGCCCTGGGCGACAAGGAGCTGGCCGCCATCGTCGACCTCCTGGTCGCCGAGCTTGCCGCCCGGCTCGAGGAGCAGGACCTGATCCTGGAGCTGACACCCGCCGCGCGACGCCTCGTGGCCACCGAGGGCCACGATCCGGCGTTCGGGGCACGGCCGCTCAAGCGCGCCGTCCAACGCCTGGTCGAGAACCCGCTCGCCCGCGCACTCCTGGAGGGCCGCTTCCCGCCCGGTTCGCACATCGTCGGCGATGCCGACCCCGGTTCTGGGACGCTCCTCTTCAGTGCCGGAGACGAGATCGTCGTGGCCGACGCCTCGGAGCGCCGGGACGCGCGTTCAGTGTCGCGCCGCGAGCCAAGTGACCCGCTCGATGCAGCCATCGAGGAGGCCACCGCGCCGGCCGGCAAGAAGCGCGACGGTGACCTCCTGAACTAGCGGCACCAACCCGCGCGGAGTGCCGCCTGCGAGCTTTGCTCAGGGCGTGACGATCACGTAGCTGCCATCCCATCGCGATCGGCCGAGACGATCGTGGTAACGGGTCAGGAACCGGCTGCGCAGGCGGTCGATCGTCACCCGCTTGTTGGGCGGCGGATCGAAGCCGTAGTGCTTGGGGCGCGGGTAGAGCGGACCCATGATGTAGACGGCGGTGACCTCGAAGCCGTTGGTCACGGCCGGGTCGGCCGTGGCCGAGAAACCGGTCAGGACCCAGGCGTGGCTGCCGTGGCCGACGAGCAGCCCGACCGGCTTGCCGGTCTTGCGCAACGCTCGCACCGCCGCGCGCACGGCACCGCGGAACTTCTTGCGCTCGACGACGTGATAGCTGTCGCCGGCACCGTGGACGCGCAGTGCGGCGGCCCAGCCCTCCGGATCGCTGCCCTTGGCTCCGTCCCCGGCGACGTACATGTCGAGCGTTCGAGCCGAGCGCTGGTACGTCTCCTGGTTGGTGTAGCTGCGGTCGCTTTCGCCCCGTGCGATATTCCTCATCATCTGGATCGACGCCCCGACGCACCAAGAGCTCCTGCGCTGGGTCGAGAAGACGCCTGATCGATAGAGGTTGATCCTCCCCGTCCACGCCTTCAGGACCCGGAACCAGCCCGAGCGTTCGACGACCGTCTCGCCGCCCTCGAGCGTCAATTCGACCGCGTACCGATAGCAGCTGTCGACGGCCAGGCCCGCGACGGTCAGGGGCGACGGCGGATCGTCCCGGGTCCAGGTCTGGGCTACGTCGGCTCCGGCGCAGATGCCATCCGCGTCGATCGGACCAGCTTCCTCCGTCACCGATCTGGCCACTGGCTCGGTGTCGGGCGCCTCGCTCCATTCGACGGTCACGGTATCGTTGGCCCGCACGAAGACCGTCGTCCCAGATGCCGGCCGCGTGATGAGCAGCGTCGGCGGCGGCCCATCGGCCGGTGGCGGGTCGGACGGTGGCGGCGGGTCCTCGGCCGCCAGGTCGGAGACGATCGCCGGATCGGACGATGGCGTGGGCTGGGCGGCGGCGGGCGGGTCGGCAGCCGCGGTCGGTTCAGGCGACGGTGTCGGGGCGGGCGGTGGTGTCGCGTCGGGAGCGGCGGTGGGACCGGGTGTCGGGGTCGCAGTGGGATCGGGTGTCGGAGTCGGATCTGGCGGCGGCGGTGTCGGGTCTGCGGTAGGCTGGGGCTCGCCCTCGGCGAGGACAGCAGGCGGCGACGAGCCCGGACCATCGGTGTCCGCGAAGACAGCCGCAGCCGGCAACAGCGGCAGCAGCATGGCCACGATGAGCGCCAGCCCCAGCGCCCGCATCGATCGCCCGATCACGACCTTCCTCTCCCTGTCAAGGCCTGTCGCGCAGCGTAGTCCAGGAGATGCTCGATCTCGGATGGCCCCTTCGTCCTAGTCGTCGATGGGCGAGATGGCTCCGATGGCGCGCTACCCTGCGGTCGTGACCGCAGCCGACCGACCCTCGGGCACCTTACCATCGCCCGTACCAACGACCGCAGAGCGCTGGGCCGAAAGCGACGGCGACCTCGTGGCGCAGCTTCGCGATGTCATCGTGGCCGGCGGGCCGATGCCCTTCGCGCGCTACATGGCGGCGGTCCTGTATGACCCCGAGCATGGCTACTACGCCACTCGCGACGATCGACCGACCCGCGCTGGTGACTACCTGACGGCACCCGAGCTCCACCCCATCTTCGGCAGCACCCTGGCGGCCCAGGTCGAGGAGGTCTGGGAGCGGCTGGACCATCCGGCCGAGTTCAAGCTCCGCGAAGAGGCGGCCGGCAGCGGCAGCCTCGGGCTGGCCGTCCTGGACCGCCTGGTGGCCGCCGAGTCACCGGCGGCGGACGCAGTCCGATACCAGCCGATCGAGGCCAGCGCGGCCCGAGAGGCTGCGGCACGGGAGCGACTGATCGCCGCCGGTCACGGCGGTCGACTCGCCGCCGCGCGTGAGCAGGCGGCCGCCGCCGGCGACGTAGAACGTCCGATGACCGGGATGATCCTGGCCAACGAGCTCCTCGATGCCCTGCCCGTCCATCGCGGGACCGTGCGCGGCGGCGAGCTGCTCGAGCTGCACGTCGATTGGCGCGAGGACTGGTTCGCCGAAGTCGCGCTGCCGCCATCGACGCCGGACCTGGCAACGGCGCTGGCGCGCGTCGGGGTCGATCTGGTCGAGGGTCAGGTGGCAGAGGTCGGGCTGGACGCTGCTGCCTGGACTCGGAGGCTCAGCGCTCGACTGGAGCGCGGGCTGGCGATGGTCATCGACTACGGGCACCCGGCGCACGCGCTGTACGACCCCGAGCTTCGACCGACCGGTCTGCTGCGGACCTATCACCGCCATCACGTCGGCGACGATCCCTACCGCTTCGTGGGCCGGCAGGACCTCACCGCGCACGTCGACTGGACGACGCTCGAATTGGCTGCTGCGGACGGCGGGCTGGAGGTCCTCGGACGGACGACCCAGGCCGAGGCGCTGAGCGGCCTCGGGCTCGGGGATCGGCTGGTCGAGCTCCGATCGCAGCCCGACATGACGGCCGCGGCTTATGCCCTTGCCCGCGCTTCGGTCCTGCGCCTGCTTGACCCGCGAGCGATGGGCGGCTTCGGCGTGCTGCTGCTCGGCCGTGGGATCGCCACGGAGCCTCCGTTGCGCAGCCTTGCCTTCCGGCTCCAGCGGCGCCCTCCGGCGGCTGACGCGCCCCATTCCTCGAGCCCCGGCTGATGCGCTTCGAATTCGCCCGCGAGCGCCTCGAGCGCCCGCCGGACGTGCTGCCGCCTGGTCCGATGGCCCTCGATCCCGAGGTCCTGGCCACGGGCGCCGATGCCCCAGCCTGGGTCCGCCGCGGCGTCGATGCCCCGTCCCGCGATGCTGCCGTGCTCGTGCTCGTCTACCCCGACGAGGCCGGCGAGGCGACGCTGATCCTGACCGCCCGACCGGAAGGCGACCTTCGTCACGCCGGCCAGGTCAGCTTCCCCGGTGGCGCGGCCGACCCTGGCGACGACTTTCCCGATGGGACCGCCCTGCGCGAAGCGCAGGAGGAGGTCGGCCTCGATGCGGAGGCCGCTGGCGTCCGGATCGTCGGACGGCTGGAGGTCGTCGACGTTCGCGTCTCTGGTTTCCTGCTGGTGCCGGTCATCGCGCTGGCCGAGCGGGTGCCCGTGCTGACGCCAGACCCGCGCGAGGTGGCGGCCATCCTTCGGGTGCCCGTGCGGCACTTCCTGCCCGATGCACCGATCGAGATCGTGGAGGCCGAGCGGGACGGCTGGCGGCTGCGCTACGGCGCCTTCGTCGTCGGTGGATATCGGGTCTGGGGCGCCACGGCGCGGGTCTTGGGACAGCTGGGGGCCGTGCTCGGGGGCTGAGTTGGATCCTCCACCCGATCCCGAAGGGCTCGAGCGTCGGGCGTGACCCTACCAGGGTTCGCCTTGCGACCGATCGTGTTCCTCGGGCGTCGGGTCGGGACGGACCAGCGTCCCTTCGGCCGGTTCGACTGGCTCGTCTGCCATGGTCGTTGCGGCGAGCGCATCGACCACGCCCTGCGCCCACGCATCATCGGCGCCGTTGAACTCGATGACGATGGCGCGCATCTCGGTCCCATCCGTATAGGCACCATGGGCGATGCCGGCCGGCCAGACGATCGCCTCGCCCTGGTTGACGCGCGTCCCCTCGCTGCCGACCTGCACGAAACCGCCGCCGGAGATGACCACGAAGAAGGTCGTATTGGGGTTGTCGTGCGGGGCGATGACTGCGTGGCGCTCGAAGGCCAGCTCGGCGATCAGGCCGCGCGCGTCCTGATGGATCACGGTGCCGGTCACGCCGCGCGTTCCCGGTGGGCCGTCGGGCCGACGGTGTCCTGGGCCGAAACGGCGGATGTCCATGGCACAGCCCTCGTCGCGCGGTCGGGACGCCGCTCAGGGGTCGGGATGCTCGTCGGCGGGCGGCGCGACCGCCGGGCCGGCAGGAGCGTCAGTCGCTGGGCCGGGCGTCGGTCGCCTCGCCTGGCGGCGTCAGCGGCGCTTCTTCTTGCCTTTGCTTCGGTTGCTGCTCCTGGAGCGCTGCGTCGAGCGCTGCCGGATGGTGGTCTCTGGGTGCTTGTACTTCTCCTGGCTGAAGAAGCGCGTCCGTCGCAGGTGCTGGTTGTACGCCTCGACGATGGGTGGGAAGTAGATGAAGCGGACCCAGATGTATGTCCCGAGGCCGATGACGAGCGTCGCCACGACGAGCAGGAAGTACCAGCGGAAGACCGACATGACGCCCAGCAGGCCGAAGGTGATGACACCGGTCCAGAGGAGCCACTCCTGCATGCCGACGAGCGGCTCGAACTTGTGGAGCTGCCTGGTCCGGACGTTGTAGACGACGATCTGGCCGACGAAGAAGGCGATGATCGCGATCGTGAATGGCCAGAAGATGTCCGGGAACGTATCCGGTGCCCACTGCGTGAGCAGGTAGTCCCAGGGCGCTCGGGTCACGGTCGTCCTCCTGCGTCTCGACCGGCGGGTCGGCGGGCCGGAGGATAGCAGAGGGCGAAGGCAACGGCGGCCGATCTATACTCGGTCCACGAGACGGCCCTGCTCGGGGATGTGCGCGCCGTCCGCCCGAGCTAGTCGTCGGAGGGTGATGCGGTGCGAGCTTTGCTCTCGGTCGCCGACCGCAGCGGCCTGCTGGAGCTGGCTCGCGACCTCGTCGCGCGAGGTGTCGAGCTGGTCGCCACCGACGGCACGCGCGAGGCCCTCGCCGCCGAGGGCATCGAGGTCGGCAGCGTCGGCGACCTGACCGCCATGCCGCCCCTCGCCGGCGGCCAGGTCAAGACCTACCACCCGGCGGTCTATGCCGGCATCCTGGCCCGTCGCGACCGTCCCGAGCAGCTCGCCGAGCTTACCGAGCAGGGCATGGGCACGTTCGACATCGTGGTCGTCAACGTACGGCCGTTCGCACCGCAGGTCGGCGCCCGCATCGTGCCCATCGATGAGGCCATCGAGATGATCGACGTCGGCGGGCTCGCCCTGTTGTCGGCGGCGGCGCGGAACTTCGCCGGCGTGGCCGCGATCTCCGATCCTGGGCAGTACGCGCAGGTCCTCGAAGAGATCGGCACCCTCGGCCATGTCTCGCCGGAGCTGCGACAGCGCCTGGCCGCGGAGGCCTTCGCCATGGTGGCCGCTTACGATGCCGAAGTGGCGGCGTATCTCGATCAGATCGCCGGCACCCGCTTCCCCCGTCGGCTGACGCTGGTCCTCGAGAAGCAGAGCGACCTGCCCTACGGCGAGAACCCGCACCAGCGCGGGGCGCTCTACCGCGAGACGACGCATCGCGCCGGCACCCTGGCCGATGCTGCGCGCCTGCAGGGTGCCACGCCGACCTTCAACGACCTGCTCGATCTCGATGCGGCCCATCGCATCACGGCCGACTTCACGGCCCCCACGGTGGCCATCGTCAAGCGTGCAAACCCCGTCGGCCTGGCCTCGGCGGACTCGCTCGTCGAGGCCTATCAACGGGCGCTGGAGACGGATCCGGTCAACGCCTTCGGGTCGACCGTGGGCATCAATCGGACGCTCGACGAGGCGACGGCGACCGCGATCGTCGCCAACGCCTACGAGACCGTCGTCGCCCCCGGCTATGACGAGGATGCCCGCATCGTCCTGGCCACGAAACCGGAGCTGGCCGTCCTGACCATCCCGGCCACGCCGGCGGACGGCATCTCCGACTACGGCATCGCCGACCTCGACATCGAGCGTATCGGCGGTGGCATGCTCGTCGAGACCCGCGATCGAGGCGGCGTCCAGCGCGCGGAGCTGCGCGTGGTGACCATCCGACGGCCGACGCTCGAGGAGCTGACCGACCTGATGTTCGCCTGGCGAGCGGTGCGCCACGTGACCAGCAATGCGGTCGTGCTGGCTCGCAACGCGGCCCTGGTCGGCGTCGGAGCGGGGCAGGCCAGTCGTCTCGTGGCGACCGAGATCGCCCTGCATCGCGCCGCTGAGCGGGCGAAGATGAGCTGCCTCGCGTCCGACGCCTACTTCCCGTTCGCGGATGCCATCCAGCTGGCCGCGGAGCGCGGCGTGACCGCCATCATCCAGCCCGGCGGCTCGCGTCGCGACGAGATGGCCGTCGAGGTCGCCGACCGTCACCATATGGCCATGGTCTTCACCGGCCGTCGCCACTTCCGCCGCTGATGGAGTCCCGCCTCGCGCTCGAGATGGTCCGCATCACCGAGGCGGCGGCCATCGATTCCGCCCGCTTGATGGGCCGCGGCGACCGCACCGGGGCGGACCGCGCGGCGACCGAATCGATGCGCGCGACGATGGACGAGGTCGAGATGGACGGCACCATCGTCATCGGCGAAGGTGAGCGCGACGATGCACCGATGCTCTTCATCGGCGAGCAGGTCGGCCAGCGCCTGCCCGGCCAGCCCGAGGTGGACATCGCCGTCGACCCGCTCGAGGGCACCAATCTGGTGGCCATGGGTCAGGCCAACGCCATCACCGTCCTGGCCGCCTCGGAGCGCGGCGGCCTGCTCCACGCCCCGGATACCTACTTCGAGAAGATCTGCGTCGGGCCTGTGTCCGCTGGCCAGGTCGATCTCAACCTGACGCCGGCGCAGAACGTGCAGCGCATCGCGGACTCGCTGCGACGCAAGGTGACCGACATCACCATCGTCATCCTCGACCGCCCCCGGCACGAGTCGCTCATCGGCGAGATCCGGGGCACCGGCGCGCGCATCAAGCTCATCTCCGACGGCGACCTCTCGGCGGCCATCAGCTGCGCCGTCTCGGGCACCGGCGTGCACGGCGTGATGGGCATCGGCGGTGCGCCGGAGGGCGTCATCACGGCGGCCGCGCTGCGCTGCCTGGGCGGCGAGATCCAGGCCCGCTTCCGCTTCCGCAACGACGAAGAGCGCGAGCGGGCCAGCCGGATGGGACACCCGGAACCCGACCGCATCTACCGGACCGAGGATCTCGCACCCGGTGAGAACCTCGTGTTCAGCGCGACCGGCGTGACCGAGGGCGACCTGCTCCAGGGCGTGCGCTTCTTCGGCGGCGGCGCTCGGACGCACTCGCTGGTCATGAGCTACCGGACCAAGCAGATCCGCTTCGTCGACACCGTCCACATGTTCGACCGCGACAGGCCGCCAGCGGTGCGGCTCTAGCCGCCCCTTTGCCAGCGTTTGACGGCCGATCGGAGATGAGCGCCGCCGAGCCGGTCGTGCGTCGTATCGTGGCCATGGGTGGCGGCAGCGTCGGCGAAGGGACGCTCCACCCGCTGACGACCGACTACGTGCTCTCCCTGTTGCCCGACTCGCGACGTGTCTGTTTCGTGCCGACCGCCAGCGCCGACGACCGATTCACCGTGACCGGCTTCTTCGACGCGTTCGCGGGTCGCAGTGAGGCGACCTGGCTGCCCCTCTTCGGACGGCGCGACGCCGATCTCCGGGCGCGCGTGCTGGAGCAGGACATGGTCCTCGTCTGGGGCGGCAACACGGCCAACATGCTGGCCATCTGGCGGACGCACGGTCTCGACACGATCCTAGGCGAGGCGTGGCAGGCGGGGGTCGTCCTGGCGGGCATGAGCGCCGGCGCCATCTGCTGGTTCGAGGCGAGCGTGACCGACTCATTCGGGCCCGGCCTGGCGCCCCTCCGCGATGGCCTCGGGCTGCTGCCAGGCTCTTGTTGTCCGCATTACGACAGCGAGCCGCTGAGACGACCGACCTACCGGCAGCTCATCGGATCCGGCTTCCCCGCGGGCTACGCCGTGGACGACGCTGCCGCACTCGTCTTTTCGGGCACCGACCTGCTGGAGACAGTGGCCTCGGCCCCCGAGGCGCGCGCGTACCGCGTCGCGCTGGGGCCCGACGGCGTCGAGGAGATCGAGCTGCCGACTCGCTACCTGGGATCCGGAGCCCGCCATCCCTCGGTCTGATCCCAGGTCCCGACCACTCGCACCGCGTCGGCACCTTCGATCGCCACACGCTCGCGGCGCCGCGACTCGACCGTGGCGCCCCAACCCGGCGGCACGAGACCCGGCGCCAGGTCCGCCAGCGGAGCGAGCACGAAGAGTCGTTCGCCCGCCGCCACGTGCGGCACATCCAGCCACTGGGAGCCGGCCCGGGCCGGATCGTCGCTGCGTCCTGGCGACGGCCGCTCGACGTGGACCCGGTGGCGCCCGAAGACGAGCAGGTCGAGGTCGAGCTCGCGCGGCCCCCCTCGCCCGCGGTCCTCTCGGCCGAAGGCGCGCTCGAGGCCCTTGAGCGCCAGCAGGAGCGCGAGGGCACCCGATCCCGGGTCGTGGCCGGCCGGGACGTCGAGAGCGACGACGGCATTCAGGAAGTCGGGCTGGTCGACGACGCCGACCGGGCGGGTCGCGAAGAGGCGGGACACACGACGAACGCGGACCGCGGGCAGGGCGCCGAGCGAGCGGATGGCCGCCTCTAGCGTCCGGCGAGCGTCGCCGACGTTGGCGCCAAGTCCGACATACGCCCGGACCCGCCGATCATCTGGCACCCGTGACCCTCCCGTAGACTCGGCCCACGATGGGCGAGGCGACGATCATCATCCTGCACCCGCCGCCGGAGGGCGACGGACCGCTGACCACGCTTCTGCACGACGCGCGCGACCGGCTGGCCGATCGCCACTCCCAGCTGTTCACGGCTGCCGGCGCGAGCCGTGTCGTCGTGGATCGCAGATCGAGGGCTGCGACCTTCGGGGCGCGGCTCGACGAGATCGCGGCCTCGGTCCGGGGCGGACTCGTGCTGCTCGGCGCTGGGGCCGTGCCGCTCCTTCGACGAACCGATGCGCAACGATTGGTGGCCGTGGCCCGGGCCGGCCGACCGGCGGCGCTGACCAACAATCACCACTCCTCCGACGTCCTGGCCGTCGGCGACGTGGCCGTCCTGCTGGGACTGAAGGGCGAGCTCAACGACAACGCCCTGCCGCGCCGGCTCGAGGAGCGTGGCCTGACGGTCGCCGAGCTGCCCGGCCGCGATCGACTCGCGCTCGACCTCGACACGCCGCTCGATCTCGCACTGCTCGCACTCGTGCCAGCGGGACTGCGCGCGTTGCGGGATCTCGCTACCGCCGCCGACCTGCGGATCCCACGCCTGGCGGAGATCCGAGCCGTGGCCGCGGATCCAGCCGCCGAGCTGCTCGTCTTCGGCCGCTCGTCGTCGCAGACGCTGGCCTGGCTGGAGCGCCATACCGCCTGCCGGATCCGGTTCCTGGCCGAGGAGCGTGGCCTGAGCACCGCGCCCCGCGCACAGCGCCCGGCGCGTTCGACGCTCGGCCGTCTGCTCGCCGCGCACGGTCCCGAGGCGTTGGGCTCGATCGTCGGCGACCTGGCCGACGGCGCCATCCTCGATAGCCGGCTGCTGCTGGCCGATCGCTTCGGCCGCGATGAGCGCGCCTGGCCGTCGGCGGAGGACCGATTCGCATCTGACCTCCTGCGCCGCGACGCCGTCACCGACTCGTGGCTGCGGGCCCTGACCGCCAGCGCTGCCGGGGCTGCGACGCCGATCATGCTCGGCGGCCACACGCTCGTCGGCCCGGGGCTGCCATGGGTCCTGTCAGGGGCCACCGTGCCCGGCGGCACACCTCCACCATCGCCCCAGCCCGGACGCGCGACGCTAGAATGACCGCGGGGTGCTGGTGAGGCCGTGCGCGTGCGCGCCCGGACGCACCTGAAGGCCCTTCCACCCACGCCGCACCCGAGCGCAAGAGGACCGCGTGACTGGACTCTGGTACGTGATCGGCTTCGCCTTCGCCGGCTTCACGTTCGTGTTCATCACCATCGGGGCCAGCTGGCTGCTGACGCACCGCAGCCGTGGCGACCGCCACAAGGGACTGCCCTACGAATCAGGCATCGACACGTTCGGCGACACGTGGGGCCGCTTCGGGCTGAGCTTCTACATCTACGCCCTGCTCTTCGTGGCCTTCGACATCGAGGTCATCTTCATCTTCCTCTGGGCGCTCATCTTCAAGGACGTCCTCGTCGGCGGGCTGTTGTCGATGCTCCTCTTCGTGGCCATCCTGCTCATCGGCCTGGGCTATGCCTGGCGCAAGGGGGTCCTGACGTGGAAGTGACGCGCGGGACCGACCCGACCCCGACGGAGGAGCCGACCACGACACCCAGCCTCGAAGGAACCGAAGGCACCGTCACGACCGCGCTCGCGACCGCGCCGATCGGCACCGTCGCCGAGCCCATCGTGGTCCCCAACGCGGTCTGGGAGGCGGCCGATCCCAAGGCCTATCTCGGCGGCCGAGTGCCGACCGTGGCGCACCTGGCCGAGCTCGAGATCGGCTACGACCGGACGGACAACGCGCGCTGGTCGGGTACGCTCGAGGTCATCCCCACGACGGCCGACTACGTCCTCGACCTCATCCGCGTCAACAGCCTCTGGCCGCTGCTCTCCGGGCTGGCCTGCTGCGCCATGGAGATGATGTCGGCGGCGACATCGGTCAACGACATGGACCGCTTCGGCATGTTCCCCTTCCGGGCCAGCCCCCGGCAGGCCGATGTGCTCATCGTGGCCGGCACCCTGACGACCAAGATGGCCGGTCCCCTCATCCGGCTCTGGGAGCAGATGCCGGAGCCGAAGTGGTGCGTGGCGATGGGCGATTGCACGTGTTCCGGTGGTCGCTACAAGCGCTCCTACTCGACCATCCAGGGCATCGACCGCGTGATGCCCGTCGACGTCTACGTGCCGGGCTGTCCGCCGCGACCGGAGGGCCTCATCTACGGCATGCTCAAGCTCCAGCAGCTGATCATGGATCGACGCGGCCACTGGCGCGATCGCGTCATCGGGCCGACCGTGCCGGACGGCGTCTGAGCCGGCCGAGGGAGTCTCCGCCATCGACACCGCGCTGAAGCGTCGCCTCGAGACCGCCCTGGCCGGACACCTGGCCGGGCCGGTCATGCAGCGCCACGACACGACCGAGGTGCGCATCGCGGCCGGTGCCGTGACCGACGTCATGCGCACCCTGCACGACGACCCGAGCCTTCGCTTCCGCCTGCTGGCCGACCTCTGCGGCGTCGACACCGGGACCACGATGCAGGTCGTCTACCACGTCTGGTCGGATGCGACGCCCGACTGGCTGCGGGTCATCGTCATCGACCTGCCGCGCAACGACCCGCGCCTACCATCCATCACCTTCCTCTGGAAGGGCGCCGAGTGGGGCGAGCGCGAGGCGTACGACATGTTCGGCATCATCTTCGAGGGCAACCGCGACCTGCGCCGCATCTACATGCCGCCTGACTACGTGAGCTTCCCGCTGCGCAAGGACTTCCTGCTGCCGGATGACGCCTCGCGCTCGCCGGCCATGGGCATCCGACACATGGAGCAGGCGGCGACCCCGGTCGGGGCCGCGGTCCGCCGGGCGCGGACGGACTGATCCATGGCGACCGAGCCCAAGACGCGCGTCCGCTCTCTCGACGACCCGCTCCTGATGGTCGATACGCCGGCGACGATCTACGACGCCATCCCACCCTACCCGCCGCAGACCGAACGCGAGGCCGAGTTCTACGCCCTGCGCGAGGGCGAGATGCTGGTCAACCTGGGGCCGCAACACCCCTCGACCCACGGCGTGCTGCGCGTCGTCCTGAAGATCGACGGCGAGCGCGTCGTCGACCTGGACCCGGTCCTCGGCTACCTCCACCGGGGCGTCGAGAAGATCTGCGAGAACAGCGACTGGCACATGGTCGTCAGCCATTGCGACCCGCTCGAGTACATCGCCTCGATGTTCAGCGAGCTGGTGCCGGTCATGGCCGCCGAGAAGCTGCTCGACGTCAAGGTCCCGCGGCGCGCCGAGTACATCCGTGTCCTGGCCTGCGAGCTCAATCGGATCTCCAGCCACGCCCTGTTCATGGGCTGGCTGGCCCTCGACCTGGGCGGCCTGACGCCGATCCTTTACGGCTTCATCGAGCGCGACGAGATCGTCGAGATGCTGGCCGCGCTGACGGGCCAGAAGCTGCTCTTCAACTACATGCGCATCGGCGGCGTCAACGGCGACCTGAACCACGAATTCCTGAGCCGCCTCGGTGACTGGATGAGCCACGCCGGCCGCGCACCTCGAGGACAGCCAGACGCTCATCAACGAGAACGAGATCTTCGTCAAGCGCACGCGCGGCCTGGGCGTGATCGATCGCGAGACGGCGCTCCGGATGTGCCTCTCGGGGCCGCCGCTGCGCGCCACCGGCATCCCCTACGACGTCCGCCGCGCGCATCCCTACAGCGTCTACCCGGAGCTCGAGTTCGAGATCCCCACGCGCGAGGAGGGCGACTCGTACGCGCGCTACCTGCTGCACCTCGACGAGATCAAGCAGAGCATCCACATCATCGACCAGGTCCTGCACAAGCTGCCCGACGGGCCGATCACGGCCAAGCTGCCGCGCCTCCTCCGGCCGCGACCGGGCCGCGCATTCGCGGCCATCGAGAGCCCGCGCGGCCAGTACGCCGTCTATGCCATGAGCGACGGCTCGGACCAGCCCTTCCGATTGCGCATCCACGACCCCTCGTACTTCAACCTGCAGACGGTCGGTCTGTTGACACCCGGCCACCTGGTCGCCGACACGATGGCCATCATGGCCAGCCTCGACCCGATCATGGGCGGGGTCGACAAGTGAGCGTCCTGTCGCGACCCTGGAGCCGACTGACGCTGGCGGGCAAGATCGTCCTGCCGCTGCTGGCCCTGTTCGCGGTGCTGACGATGGGGCTGCTGGTCGGCGTCGCCCTGGGACCTCATCCCGTACCTCGTCGACCTGGGCTATGACACGATCGCCGCCAACCTGGGCATCGCCCGTTTCGTGGTCGCCGTGACGGCCATCCTGCTGCTGACCGTGCCGACGGCCTTCATCATCATCTACCTCGAGATGAAGGTCATCGCGCTCATGAACCTCCGTCTCGGACCGAACCGCGTGGGGCCCTGGGGCACGCTGCAGTCGACCATCCACGGCTTCAAGGTGCTGGGCAAGGAAGACTTCACGCCGACGGGCGCGGACGTGCCGGTCTTCACCCTGGCGCCGGCCGTCGTCTACCTGGCCAGCATCATGGCCTTCCTGGTCCTGCCCTTCGCACCGGGCCTGGTCGGCGCCGACATGAACATCGGGCTGCTCTACTTCTTCGCCGTCGGCAGCCTAGGCGTGGTCGGCCTGATGATGGCCGGCTGGTCGAGCTTCAACAAGTACAGCCTGCTGGGCGGCCTGCGAGCGGCGGCCCAGATCGTCAGCTACGAGATCCCGCTGACGCTCTCGATCGTCGGTGTCGTGTTGCTGGCGGGCACGCTCAGCCTCAACGCCATCGTCCTCGAACAGAGCGGCAGCTTCCTCGACTGGTTCGTCTTCCGCCAGCCGCTGGGCTTCCTGATCTTCTTCATCGCCGCCGCCGCCGAGGGCTCACGGACGCCGTTCGACCTGACCGAGGCCGACCGCGAGATCGTGGCCGGCTTCGCGACCGAGTACAGCGGCATGCGCTTCGGCTTCTTCTTCTTCGCCGAGTACGTCAACGTCTTCCTGCTCTCGGCGCTGACCGTGGTCCTCTTCCTGGGCGGCTGGAACGCGCCGTTCGACCTGGGCGGCATCCTGGCCCAGATCGGCATCAGCGTCGATCCCACGCTGGCCCCTGGCCAGCTGGGCATCGGGCTGCTCTTCGGGGTCGCCATCGTGCCGCCCATCATCATCCTGGCCTTCGCCCTGCCCATCTGGGCCTTCCGCAGCGACGTCGCCTTCTGGAAGGCGCTGGTCATCGGCTTCCTGCTCTTCAACGTCCTGGCCGTCGGCAGCCCTGATGCTATGGGCGACGGCCAGCTTCGAACAGGTCGAGGGCCTCATCTGGTTCTTCGCCAAGACCTACGTCTTCGTGGTCGTCTTCGTCTGGATGCGCGGCACGCTGCCGCGCGTGCGGGTCGACCAGCTCATGGGCTTCGCCTGGAAGTGGCTGCTGCCGGCGGCGCTGCTCAACATCTTCCTGACCGCGGCGGCCATCGTCGTCGTCAAGCAGATCCAGGGCTGAGGCCATGAACATCATCCCCGGCCTGGGCATCGTCAAGGGCATGGCTCTGACCCTGCGGCGAATGGTCCAGCCCAAGGTCACCATCCAGTACCCCGAGGTCGTCAACGACATCTCGCCCCGCCATCGTGGCCGCCTGCAGCTGCTCTACGACGAGGCACGGCGCACTAAAGTGCGAGACCTGCTTCCAGTGCGCCCAGGCCTGCCCTATCGAGTGCATCGACATGGGCGGCGTCGACACCAAGAGTCGCTTCCACGTCCACTGGGGCGCGCCCGAGCAGTACGCCGAGCGGCGCGAGGAGTCGGCCCTGCGCCGCTCCGGTCGGCCGGTCCCCGACCGCTCGTTCGACCCCTTCGCCGCCATCGACACGGCGGTCCTCGACCGGATCCTCGACGAGGAGGGCTACGACCCGGCGCGGATGCTGACCATCCTGGAGCGGACCCAGGAAGCCTACGGCCACCTGCCGGTGGCCGCGCTCAAGCACATCAGCTTCGGCACCGGCGCCTGGTACTCCGAGATCTACGGCACCGCCAGCTCCTACGACCACTTCCGCCTCGATCCGCCGAGCGGCCATGTCTTCGCCGTCTGCCGCTGTCCGGCCTGCCAGTTCCGCGGCGCGGGACGGATCGCTGGCGGCACTCGAGACGGCGCTCTCGACGACGCTCGGCCAGAGCAGCCCGGAAGGCGCCGTGCGCCTCGACGCGCTCGATTGCCACGGTGCCGGCGGTGAGCGAGCCTGGGTGACGCTCGACGGCGAGCGCGTGGCGGCATCCGTCGGCACGCGCCGTGGCGGCCATGGCGACGGCCCTGCGCGCGGCCCATGTGCGGGCGGGCCAGGCATGAGCGCCCACATCCTGGTCGGTGAGAAGGGCTGGCCGCACGTCCTCCTCGGCCGCGGCTACGACCCCGATACCGGCCTGGCGGCTGCCGAACGAGCCGGGGCCTGGTCGGCCTGGCGGACGGCGACCGCCGACCTGGGACCGGAGACGCTCATCCGCATCGTCGGCGAGGCCGGCCTGCGCGGCCGTGGCGGTGGCGCCTACCCGACAGCCGACAAGTGGCGCACCTGCCGCGCGCAGCCATCAGCGACGCGCTACGTCGTCGCCAACGGCTACGAGGCGGACCCGGGCTCCGCGACCGACCGGACGCTCATGGAGACGCGATCCGCACGGGGTCCTGGAGGGCGTCGCCCTGGCCGCCTATGCCGTCGGCGCCACGCGTGCCTACGTGGCGGTGCGGACCGACGCGACCGTCGCCGTCCGACGCCTGGCGGCCGGCGCTGCGCGACGCGGAGGAAGCCGGGCTGCTCGGTGTCAACGCGCTGGGCAAGGGCATCGAGCTGCACATCGAGCTGCGCGAGCTACAGGGCGCCTTCGTGGTCGGCGAGGAGACCGTCCTGCTGCGTGCCATCGAGGGCAAGCGCGCGATGCCCGACCAGCGGCCGCCGTACCCGGTCGTCAGGGGGCTGTGGGACGAGCCGACGGTCGTCAACAATGTCGCCACCCTGGCCTCGGTGCCCTGGATCGTGACCCACGGCGCGGGCGCCTTCCGCAAGCTCGGGGCGGCCGACGAGCCGGGCACGATCCTGGTCCACGTGACGGGTGCGGTCAGCGAGCCGGGCGTCGTCGAGGTGCCCACGGGAACGCCCCCTGAAGGCCATCGTCAAGGCCGCCGGCGGCGCCACCGGCAAGCTCAAGGCCATCCTCGTCGGCGGGCCGTCCGGTGGCTTCCTGCCGGCCGGCGCCATCGACACGGCCTACGGGCGAGCGGCGCTCCACGAGGCGGGCGCGATCGTCGGGTCGGGCAGCGTCCTCGTCGTCGACCAGGGGGCCTGCATCGTCGAGCTGGCGACGCTGCTGGAGCGCTTCATGAGCGACGAGTCGTGCGGCAAGTGCATCCCCTGTCGCATCGGCACGCGGCGCCTGGTCGAGCTCGGCGAGCGCTTCACGGGCGGGCGCCCGCGGCCCGACGACGTGCAGCTGCTGTCCGACCTCGTCGGCGGACATCCGCGACGGCTCGCTCTGCGGTCACGGCATCACAGCGCCCAATCCGCTGACCAGCGGGATGCGATACTTCGCCGCGGAGTTCGAGGAGCACATCACCCGCAGCACGTGCCCGGCCGGCATCTGTTCGCCGCTGCGCGTCGCCGGAGGCATCGCCTGAGTCATGGCTGACCTGACGACCGCAGTCCCGCCCCCGGGCCAGCCCCGCTGCCGCCGATCGCCGGCCGACCGCCTGCTCGACGTGCAGGCGCCGCAGCGGCCGCTCAACGCGCCGACCTTCACCATCGAGGTCGACGGCCGCCAGGTCACCGGCCGCGAGGGCCAGACCATCCTCGAGGTCTGCCGCGACAACGGCATCGAGATCCCGACCCTCTGTTACGAACCCAAGCTGCCGGGCTTCGGCGCCTGTCGCATGTGCGTGGTCGAGGTCGACGGCGAGGACCAGCCGCCGATCAGCTGCTCGCGGGCCTGCGAGCCGGCGATGGTCGTGCGCACCCAGACGCCGCGCATCCGCCAGATCCGCAAGACGAACCTGGAGCTGATCTTCAGCGACCACAACGCCTACTGCCTGCCGCCCTGCCAGAACAAGTGCCCCAGCCACATCGACATCCCGGGCTTCCTGAAGGCCAATACCGAGGGTGACTTCCGCGAGTCGACGCGCATCTTCAAGCGCACCATCCCGTTCCCCAGCGTCCTCGGCCGCGTCTGCCCGGCGCCCTGCGAGGAGCACTGCCGGCGCGACGAGGTCGACGAGGCGATCGCCATCCGCGACAGCCACCGCTACGCCGGCGACCAGGTCCTCAAGGCGCAGGCCAAGGGCACGCCGGCGCCCGTCCCGTTCGAGGTCCAGGCACGGTCGGGCAAGCGCGTCGCGGTCATCGGCTCGGGTCCGGCCGGCGCCTCGGCCGCCTACTACCTGGCCATCGCCGGCCACGAGGTGACCGTCTACGAGCGCGACCCGGCGCCGGGCGGCATGCTCCGCTACGGCATCCCGCAGTACCGGTTGCCCAAGGACGAGGTCCTGGACGCCGGAGTACGAGGGCCTGACCGACCTCGGCGTGAGGATCGTCTGCGACGCCGAGCTCGGGCCGCGACTTCACCATCGACGACCTCCAGAACCAGGGCTTCGATGCGGTCTGCGTGGCCATCGGCTGCTACGACACCAACAAGCTGGGCATCCCCGGCGAGGACGCCGAGGGCGTCATCGACGGCCTCGAGTATCTGCGAGATCGCGACCCTCGGCCTGCCCTACCCGGGCCACGCCGGCACGCGCGTGGTGGTCATCGGCGGTGGCTTCACCTCGATGGACTGCACGCGCACCTCGGTCCGCCAGGGCGCCAAGGAGGTGACCCTCGTCTATCGCCGCGACATGAAGGACATGCCCGCCGCGAACGAGGTCCACGAGGCCATCGAGGAGGGCGCACGGGCCATCTTCCAGGCAGCGCCGACGCGCGTCGTGACCGACGAGCACGAGCCACGTCACCGGGCGTCGAGTTCCAGCGCATGGCGCATGGGCGCGCCCGACGCCTCCGGCCGGCGCCGCCCGGAGCCGGTAGCCGGGCACCGAGTTCGTCATCGACTGCGACCGCGTCCTGCTGGCCATCGGCCAGGGCCCCGAGCTGGGCTGGCTGTCGACGCGGCGCGGACGGGCGTCGCGGCCACCAAGAGCACGCGCCTGGCGGCCGACGCGGTGACCTTCGCCACCGGCCGGCCGGGCGTCTTCGGGACCGGGCGACGTGCGCGTCGGCGCGGCCACGGTGGTGCGAGGCGGTGGCCGAGGGTCGGCGCGCGGCGTACGCCGTCGACGCCTACCTCCAGGGCCATGGACCTCGAGGCCATCCGCACGCGCCAGACGCTGGCCGAGCCGCAGCCCGAGTTCCTCTCCATCGTGCCCTACACGGGCGAGGTCAAGGAGCCGCGCTATCCGGCTCAAGGCGATGCCGGCCGAGGTGCGCAACCAGAGCTACGTCGAGTACGAGATCCCCTACACGCAAGCAGGAGGCGATGGCGGAGTCCAAGCGCTGCCTGCAGTGCACCTGCGAGGCGATCGGCTACTGCGACCTGCGCCGCCAGGGCATCGAGTACGGGACGACGCTCAAGACGCTCGAGCCGGCGCGCACCGGACTGTCGCTTCCGGAGCGTGACCGAGAACCGCTTCACGGGCTACAACCACGACTACATCCGCGACGACAGCCACGCCTTCATCCTGCGCGAGCCGTCGCGCTGCATCGACTGCGGCCGGTGCGCCAACGTCTGCAAGGAGGTCGTCGGCGCCGCCTGCTACGACTTCATGCGCACCGGCTTCGACACGCTGGTCACGACGCCGCTCGACATGAGCCTCAACACCACGCCCTGCGTCTCCTGCGGGCGCTGCGCCGAGACCTGCCCGACCGGCGCCCTGATGCCCAAGCCGCGCGTGCTCGAGAAGTACGAGGTCGACGAGAGCCGCTGCATCCTGTGCGGCATCTGCGTCGACGCCTGCCCCTACGACGCGCTGCGCTGCGGGCCCGACTTCGAGCTCGCGCACGACAGCCGCGAGGAGCCGATGATCGACCTGCATCGCCATCAGCGCCATCGGACCGCGACACGGAGATGAGCTACGTCCGCCGCGAGCGCGACTGGCTGGAGCGAGCCCAGGCGGCCGGCGCGGCCGCTCGACCCGGCGCGGCTGCTGCCGTGCTGCCGTCCGGGCGTCGGCCACGGAACGGCAACGGCAACGGCCACCGGACGACGGCGAACGGCCACGCGCGGCGGCGGCCACGCCCATGCCAGGTAGGGCGGCCGTCGAGTGACGCTGCCCGACGACCATCCCCTTCCTCGGCTGGACCTGGAACGACCTGCTCTTCCTGGTGCTCGCCGGCGCGCCTGTTCGGCACCGCCCTGCTGGTCGTGCTGGGCCGCAACATCATCCGCTCGGGGCTCTGGCTGATGCTCTGCTTCGCGACGCTGGCGGGCCTCTACGCCCTGCTCGGCGCGCCGCTCGTGGCCGGCGCCCAGGTGCTCGTCTACATCGGCGCCATCAGCGTCCTCATCCTCTTCGCCATCATGCTGACCCAGTCGAAGGCGGGTCCGGCGCGCCTCGTCTTCCACCATCAGGCCTGGGCGCGGCGCTGGCGGCGATCGTGCTCGGCTGGCCTGCTGGCCGATCGTCGTCGGCGCCAGCGCCTGGCCGCTCGCGGGCCGTTCATGCGCTAGCGCAGCACGAGCGCCATACGTGCGCCTAGCCTCCTCTTCAGCGACTTCGTGCTGGCCTTCGAGATCGTCGGCGTGCTGCTCCTGGCGGCCGTCATCGGGGGTGTCTTCCTGGCCAAGCGCGATCGACGACCGGGGGCCGGAGCCGGCAGGAGCCGTGAGCCAGTCGCTCGACGCCTACCTGATCCTGTCCGGCCTGCTCTTCGCCATCGGGCATCTTCGGCTTCCTGGCCCGGCGCAACGCCATCGCCATGCTGATGTCGCATCGAGCTGATGCTCAACGCCGTGAACCTCGTCGATCGTCGCCTTCGGCGCCTTCATGCCCGCCGCTCGCGGCGACAGCGCGCGGTCATCGCGCTGTTCGTGATGGCCGTGGCCGCCGCCGAGGCGACGGTCGGGCTGGCCATCGTCATCGCCATCTACCGCAACCGTCGCACGCCGCTGGTCGACGAGTACGCCCAGATGCGGGAGTAGCGCGAGGACGCCTCGATCGCGGCCGTCACCACCTCGCGCAGAGCGCCGGCGCGCTCATCCTGGTGCTGCTGGTGCTGCCCATCGCTGGGCTTCGGCGCTGACGGCGCTCGTCGGCCGGCGCCTGGGCACGCGCGGCCTGGATCATCGCCGTGCCCGGCCATCATCGCTCACCTGGGCTGGTGGCGATGGTCGTCGTCTCACCAGACCTGAGCGGCGGCTTACGGCGAGGATGGCCTCCACTTCACGCCTCTACGAGTGGATCCCGGCCGGCGACTTCCGCGTGCCGACTTCAGCCTGGCCGTCGACAACCTGACCGCCGTGCTGCTCATCGTGGTCACCACGGTGGGCATGCTGGTGCACGTCTACTCGATCGGCTACATGGCCCACGACCCGGGTCGCTGGCGCTTCTTCGCCTACCTCAACCTCTTCATGTTCAGCATGCTGCTGCTCGTCCTGGCCGACAACTTCCTGCTCCTCTTCGCGGCCTGGGAGCTGGTCGGCCTGTCGAGCTACCTGCTCATCGGCTTCTGGTACCGCCGGCGCAGCGCGGCGCTCGCGGCCAAGAAGGCCTTCCTCGTCAACCGCGTCGGCGACGTCGGCTTCGCGCTCGGCATCATGGCCATCTGGACGACCGTCGGCACGCTCAACTTCGACGAGGTCTTCAAGCTCCTGCCGGCACAGCTCCATGCGGCGGCCAGATCGCGCCCTGGATGATGGCCGGCATCGCCCTGCTGCTCTTCTGCGGCGCCGTCGGCAAGAGCGCCCAGTTCCCGCTCCACGTCTGGCTGCCCGACGCGATGGAAGGCCCGACGCCGGTGCAGCGC
Source organism: uncultured Chloroflexia bacterium (assembly GCA_963833535.1). Lineage (GTDB taxonomy): Bacteria > Chloroflexota > Limnocylindria > Limnocylindrales > CSP1-4 > CSP1-4. The sequence continues at coordinate 115,990 of CAWHYC010000005.1, forward strand.
CCTCATCCATGCCGCGACCATGGTCAACGCCGGCGTCTACTTCGTGGCCCGCGCCAACCCCATCTTCAGCCTAGCGCCGGACGGCCATGTTCGTGGTCGCCGCGATCGGCATCTTCACGGCCATCCTGGCCGCCTCGATCGCGCTGACCCAGAAGGACATCAAGCGCGTGCTGGCCTACTCCACGCTCAGCCAGCTGGGCTACATGTTCGCGGCCCTCGGCGTGGGCGCCTACATCGCGGCCATCTTCCACCTCATGACGCACGGCTTCTTCAAGGGCCTTCTCTTCCTCGGCTCGGGCTCGGTCATCCATGCCGTCCACGAGGAGCAGGACATGGACCAGATGGGCGGCCTGTGGCGGAAGATCCCGGTCACCCACTGGACGATGCTCATCGGCGCCCTGGCCATCGCCGGGCATCCCACCGCTGGCCGGCTTCTTCAGCAAGGACGAGATCCTGGGCGGCATCTTCGAGCACGGGCTTCTATGTGGATCTGGGCTGATCGGCGTCTTCGTCGCCTTCCTGACCGCCTTCTACATGTTCCGACTGATGGGCAAGACGTTCTACGGCCCCAGCCACGTCGACCCGGCGGTCGAGCCGAGGGTCCACGAGTCATCGCGCTGGATGACCATCCCGCTGGTACTGCTGGCCATCCCCACCATCTTCCTCGGCATGGTCCTGGGGCTGCCCTTCGGGGCTGGCCTGATCGACACCTGGCTGGAGCCGATCTTCGCGCAGGCGCAGATCAACCTCGGTACGCCGCCGCCCGAAGCCTTCCAGTTCCTCGGCATCGACGGCGTGCTCATCCTGGCCAGCGTGGCGCTGGCGGCGACCGGCATCGCGGTCGCCATACGCCTGTTCGGCTTCCACTGGCCGCTGCGCGGCACCGACACGGCGCCGCAGCCGGAGCGGGTCGCGACCCTCACGCAGCGCGCGCCCGCCCTCTACCGCGCCTCCTTGAACAAGTGGTGGTTCGACGACCTCAACGACCTGCTCTTCGTCGTCATCGGTGGTCGACTGGCCAACGGGCTGTGGTGGTTCGATCGGGCCATCATCGACGGCACCGTCAACGGCGTCGGTGACGTCGTCCAGGGCGCCGGCCGCGACCTGCGCCAGATCCAGACCGGACGCGTCCAGAACTACGCCCTGGGCATCGCCTTCGCGCTCATCATCGTGGCCGTCGTACTTCGTGATCGTGGTCGCCAGCTGATGGCGGGTGTGCCCGATCCTGACGCTGATCCTGCTCGGTGCCGCTGCTGGGCGCCCTGCTGATCGCCGTCGCTGCCCCGTCATCGGCACGATCTCATCCGCGTCGTGGCGCTCGTCGTCGCACTGCTCGCCTTCGCCCTCTCGCTGGCGCTGCTGGCCTCCTTCGACCCCGCCGCGCCCGGCGTCGGTGGCTTCACCTTCGTCGAGAACGTGCCCTGGATCCCCGCCTTCGGCATCGACTACACGGTCGGCGTCGACGGCATCAGCCTGGTGCTGGTGGTGCTCACGACGCTGCTGACCTGGATCAGCATCCTGGCCAGCTTCCGGCCCATCAACGAGCGGGTCAAGGAATACATGATCTCCTTCCTCATCCTCGAGGTCGGCATGCTCGGCGTCTTCATGGCCCTCGACCTCTTCCTGTTCTACGTCTTCTGGGAGATCGTGCTGGTGCCGATGTACCTGATCATCGGCATCTGGGGCGGCCCCAACCGCATCTACGCGACGCTCAAGTTCGTGCTCTATACGCTCATCGGCTCGCTGCTCATGCTGGTCGCCATCCTGGCCACGGCCTACGCCTACCAGTCGGCGACGGGCAGCTGGCAGGGGGCCTTCGACTACCTGACCCTGCGCGGCTTCGGCTTCGACACCGCGCTCCAGGTGGCCGCCTTCCTGGCCTTCTTCCTGGCCTTCGCCATCAAGGTGCCCGATGTGGCCGTTCCACACCTGGCTGCCCGATGCGCACGTCGAGGCGCCGACGGCCGGTTCGGTCATCCTGGCCGGCGTCCTGCTCAAGCTCGGCGGCTACGGCTTCCTGCGTTTCGCGCTGCCGCTCTTCCCCGATGCCGCGCAGACGTTCGCGCCGCTCATCGTCGTGCTCTCGCTCATCGCCATCATCTACGGCGCCATCGTCTCCATCGTCCAGCCCGACCTCAAGAAGCTGGTCGCCTACAGCTCCGTCAGCCACATGGGCTTCGTGACGCTGGGCATCTTCGTCTTCCAGCAGCAGGCCATGGACGGGGCCGTCCTGCAGATGGTCAACCACGGCCTCATCACCGGCGCCCTCTTCCTGTGCGTGGGCGTCATCTACGAGCGGACGCACGATCGGACGATCGCGCGCATGGGCGGCCTGGCGGGCCGGACGCCGGCCTACGCTGCCCTCTTCGGCTTCTTCATGCTCGCCAGCGTCGGGCTGCCCGGCCTGGCCGGCTTCGTCGGCGAGTTCCTGGTCTTCGTGGGCACGTTCGCGGTCAGCCCGTCTGGCGGCTGCCATCGCGGCCCTGGTCATGGTCTTCGGCGCGGTCTACCTGCTCTGGATGTTCCAGCGCATCGCATTCGGCCCATTGTCCGAGTTCCTGCGCAACGTCGGGCACCATCTCTCGGACCTGAGCGCGATCGAGATCGTGACGCTCGCGCCGCTGGCCGCCCTGACGCTCATCTTCGGCCTCTTCCCGGGTCTCGTGCTCGATCTCATCCAGGGGCCGGTCGACACCATCATCGCCGGGCTCGCGACCAGCGACGCGGTCGCCTTCCTGCCCTGGCGCTGACGTGGAGATGACCGGGCTGCTGGCCCTGGCACCGCTCATCACGGTCATCGCGACGGCCATCGCGGTGGTCATCGTGGACATGATCCGCCCCGGTGACGATCGCCTGGCCGGCGGCGTCGGGGTGATCGGGCTGCTCATCGCCCTGGCCATGGTCGTCGGCATCGGCAGCGACACCGGCGCGGTCCTCGGCGGGACCTACGTGCGCGACCCGCTGACCGCCCTGCTCGACGCGATCTTCATCGTCGTCGCCGCGCTGACCATCCTCGTCGCGCCGGGTTACCTGCGGCCCCGGGGCCTGCCGCTCGGCGAGTACACGGCCACGCTCCTGTTCGCCATCTCGGGGGCCATGGTCATCTCGGGCGCAAAGGACCTGCTGATCCTCTTCCTGGGCCTCGAGCTGCTGGTCCTGCCCGGCTACATGCTGGCCGGCTACGCCAAGCGCGACGGCTATTCGACCGAGGGCGCCATCAAGTACTTCCTGCTGGGCTCCTTCAGCTCGGCCATCTTCCTCTTCGGCCTGGCCTTCACCTGGGGCTTCACGGGTACCACCCGCATCGCCGAGGTGGCCCACGCGGTGAGCGGGCTGAGCAGCATCTCCGCCGGACTGGCCATGGGCCTCGCCCTGCTGACCGCCGGCGTGGCTTTCAAGATCGCTGCTGTGCCCTTCCACTACTGGACACCCGATGCCTACCAGGGCTCGCCGACACCGGTCACGGGCTACCTCAGCGTCGGCCCCAAGGTGGCCGCCTTCGCGCTCATCCTGCGGCTGTTCGTCGAGGCGCTGGGGCCGCTCCAGGGCGACATCGTCAACGTCGTCATCGTCCTCTCGACGCTGACCATGACGCTCGGCAACCTGGTGGCCATCACTCAGGACAACATCAAGCGCATGCTGGCCTACAGCTCGATCGCGCACACCGGCTACATGATGGTCGGCCTGGCCGCCTACGGCGGCCGCACCGGCTGGCTCACCGGCCGCCGAGCAGGGCCTCCAGGGCCTGCTCTTCTACAGCGTGGCCTACGCTTTCATGAACATCGGCGCCTTCGCCGTGGTCACCGCCCTCCAGGGCCGGCCCGGCGTGACCAGCCAGATCTCGTCGTTCGCCGGACTCGGCCGACGGGCACCGCTGGCTGGGGCGGTCATGACGCTCTTCCTGCTGTCACTGACGGGCATCCCGCCGACGGCCGGCTTCTTCGCCAAGGCGCTGGTCATCCTGGCCGCCGTCGAGGCCGGTGGCTGGGCCAGCGTGCTGGCGGTCATCGCCGTGCTCAACGCCGCCATCGCCGCTTTCTACTACCTGCGCGTCGTCGTCTACATGTACATGCGCGAGGCGCCGGCGGACGCGAAGCCGCTCTCCGATTCGTGGCCGCTGCGCCTCGGCCTGGTGGTGGCCGCGGTCGGCACGCTCGTGCTGGGCATCGTGCCCGGGCTCCTGCTGCCGACCACCCAGGCCGCCGCGCAGGTGCTCCTGATCGCCCCCTAGGCCGCCCGCAGGGCGCGATCGAGGCGCAGCCAGGAAGCGCGCCGTCTCGAGCGGCGAATCGAGGACGACGTCGGCCGCGGCGGCGACCTGCGGCGGCACGTCGCCGAAGGCATGGACGCCGACCGCCAACCCGCTCACCGAGCCGCTCGCACGCGCCTCCCGGAGCACGTCGAAGGCCAGCGCGTCGGCCACGTCATCGCCGATCAGGATGGCGGTCGCGGGGCGTCGCTCGCGCAGCAACCAGGCGACGGCGTCGCGCTTCTCCGTCGCGCCCGGCGGACGCAGCTCCAGGTAGCGTTTGCCCGGGAAACGCTCGAACCGCCCGGTCGGGTCCAGGTGATCGACGATCGCACGCACGCGTCGAGCGGCCGCCGGGATGTCGGGCGCGGCCCGGTACCAGAAGGTCACGGCCGGGAACTTGGGCTCGACGATCAGCCAGGGCTGGTCGATCTCGCGCACCACCTCGGCGGCCAGCGCCCGGCTCTCCGCGAGGTGCCCATCGTGGCTCGGGTCGGCGACCACGACCAGCGCCTCGGCCCGGGCGCCACGCGGCAGGTGGCCACGCTCAAGGCCGTGGTTGCCGAGATAGGTCGCGCCACCGACGCGCACGCGACCGGCAAGGTCCACCGCCGTCCGCCCGGACAGGAGCACGACCTCGACGCCGGGCAGCCCGGCCATGCGCCGAAGGGCGCGTTGCGCGAGCGGCTCCGGGCTCGCACCCCAGGGATCGAGCCCTATGCGCGCGATGGTGCCGTCGAAGTCGCTCACGACCAGGCACGGCCGCCCCGCCAGCGCCGCCGCCGACACGAGGCCCAAGGCCGCCCGGGCGTCGGTCACGGCATCTTCGCGTCGGGCAGCACCTTCTTGAGCGCGGCCAGGAACTGGTCCGGGCCAGGACCGCCGTAGATGTAGTCGCGGACGATGCCTTCCTTGTCGATGAAGAAGTGGACGGGCAGGGCGTAGGCGTTCCAGGCCAGCTGGGCCTGTCCGTCGAGGTCGAGGCCGACGGGCAACGAGGTGCCGGTCTCGTCCACCAGCGACTGCACGACCTCGATCGGCTCGAGGACGTCGATGACGAGCAGTGTCACGCCCGGGTTGGCCGCGGCGAAGGCCTCCATGGTGCCCAGTTCGTCGCGGCAGGTGGGGCACCAGGACGCCGTGAACGCGACCCAGACCGGTGTGCCCTTGAGCGCCGCCAGGTCGATCTCGCTCTCACCGAGGCCATCGACCTTGAGGGCCGGTGCGAGATCGCCGAGTCCGACGCCGGTGCTTGGGAGCGGGGTCGCTTCCGGGGTCGTTGCCACGCTCGGGCTGGGCGACGACGGCTCGGTCGGCGCGAGCGTCGGACGAGCCGGCGTGATGGCGACGGGCTCGAGCATCGTCAGGCTGGCACCGATGGCCAGGGCGGCGACGAGGAGGCCGGCCACGGCGCCGACGAGCAGGGCGATGCGCATCGCGCGGCAGTGTACCCGGAGCGGGCCTTCCGACCGGCGACTTGCCGTCGCTCGGTCTCTACCGCAGCACTCCGAACCGCACCGGATCGACCCACGGGGGCGGCCCGCCGGCCGCCGACGGCGAATGCATCCGGCCATCCTTGCTAGCATCCACGGTCCATGGACCGCATGCGCAGCTTCCTCGACCGCCTCCTGCCGGCGCTCATCGCGGCCGGCGGCGTGGCCTTGCTCGCGGCCGGGTTGATGACCGTGCTCGACCCGGCAGCGGCCCAGGCCGAGCTGGAGGCCAGCCCGTCGGTCGCCGTCGCCAGCCCGTCGCCTACGCCGGCACCGAGCACCTCGCCGTCGACCCGTCCGTCGCCGTCGGCCGGCGCCTCCGCCTCGCCGAGCGGCAGCCTCGAGCCGTCGGTCGCCTCGCGGGTCGTGGTGCCCGCCTTCAAGATCGACCTGCCCATCGTCGCCCAGAGCTACGGGCCAGGCAAGGGCACGTACCCGCTGTGCGACGTGGCCCAGTACCTGGAGGTCTTCGGCCAGCCCTCGGAGCCCGGCGCGACCTACCTCTACGCCCACGCTCGGGAGGGGATGTTCCTGCCGCTGCTGCGCGCCTCCGAGCGCAACAACGGCAAGGGCATGATCGGCGACCTGGTCCAGGTCTACACCGCGGACGGCCACGTCTACCTGTACGAGATCTTCCAGGTCAAGCGCCACTCGCGGGACTTCTCGCTGGCCGACGACGTGCCCCTGGGCGAGCAGCGCCTGATCCTCCAGACCAGCGAGGGGCCCAAGGGGACCATCCCCAAGCTGCAGATCGCAGCGCACTTGGTCAGCGTCGGGACGGCCTCGCTCGACGAGGCCAACCCCAAAGCCAAGCCGCGCGACTGCCGCTCCTGATCGACAGGGGCGCTCGGCACCCATCGGTACCCGGCGTCCGGATGGGGCAGGTTACCTAGAGCCAGCCGATGCGACGGAACCAGACCACGGCGGCGCCCGCGGCCGCCAACATGAGGCCGGTGATGATCCAGAAGCCCGACCCCTCCTCGATGGCGCTGGCCGCCTCGCTCATGCCGAAGATGCCGGCCACGGCCGCGATGCCGGCCAGGATGCAGGTCACCGCGGTCAACCGCTTCATGATGTCCGAGAGGTTGTTGTTGACCGTCGAGAGGTAGGCGTCGAGGGTCGTGCTGACGAGCTCGCGGTAGCTGTCGAGCTCGTCGGTCAGCCGGATGAGGTGGTCGTAGACATCGCGGAAGTAGATGACCCGCTCTGGCGCGATGAGCGGCTCATCGCGGTTCGTGAGCTGGTTGAAGATCTCGCGTTGCGGGCTGACCGCGTGGCGGATGTAGAGCAGGTCGCGACGGACCTGGAACAGGCGCTCGACCACCCATTTGCTGGGCTTGCGGATGACATCGACCTGCAGGTCGTCGATCTCGTCGCCGAGCTGGTCGAAGACCGGGAAGTAGCCATCGACCAGGCCATCCACGATGGCCCACAGCAGGTAGTCGGGCCCCTCTTGGAGCAACGCTTCCGAGCCGCGTCGCAGGGTGTGGAGCTGCTGCGGATCGAAGGTCCAGCTGTGTCCGGTCAGCAGGAAGCGCCGACCGAGGACGATGTCGATCTCGTCCTCCTCGACACCGCCGTCGTAGGCCAGGGCGAACATGACGATGTGGAGCGTGTCGCCGGTGCGCTCGATCTTGGCTCGCTGGTTGCGTTCCAGGATGTCCTCGGCGACCAGTGGATGGATGCCCAGGCACGCAGCCAGCTCGTCGACGATGGCCTCGTCGCCGTCGATGATGTCGACCCACACCCGGACCTGTTCGTCACCAAAGGCCGCCCGCAGGTCGGCCAGGTCGGTCGTCTGGCGCGTGCCACCGGCGCCCGTGATCAGGGCGCGCATCTGCGGCGCTGCCGCGGGCGCGGCAGCGCCGGTCGACCTCGCCTCAGATGGCGAGGGCGGGTTCGTCGTCGCCGGCTGCGGCGCGCTCATCGGGGCCGATGGTAGACGACGCCGACTCCGCGGACGAGGGCGTGGTGCGGCGCATCGCGAGCGCGGGCACGATGGCCACGACCATGACCGCCGTCGCCACGGCCATCAGGCCGGCCAGGATGTGAGCCGCTTCGCCTGCGGCCCAGGCCTCCAGGGCATCGACGACGAAGGGATCCTGGAGCGGACGGCCTTGCAGGTCGAGCGGCAGCACGGCGTCCCGCGCCGCCTGGTCGGTCAGCACCACGGACAGCGCCTCGATCCGGTTCGAGCCGAAGCCGGTCAGGATGGCGAGCCCGACGCCCATGCCCAGCATCCGCGCCACGGTCACGGCGGCGGCGGCGGTCCCGTACGCAGCCCGCCCCAGGGCTTCCATGGCGGCCGTGGAGCGCGGCGTGACCGAAAGCCCGAATCCCAGCCCAAAGAGGGCCAGGCCGCCGGCGTAGGCCGCCACGGGCGTCCCCGGCGTGGCCATGGCGAGGATGGCCAGCCCGCCGGCGCCGAGCAGTAGCCCAGCCACGCTGACCGGCACGATGCCCAGGCGCCGGACGACGAAGCCGGAGACGAGGGCGCCAATGGCCATCGCACCGGCCAGGGCGCCAAGGGCGACCTGCTGCTCCCCTGGGCCGCCGTAGCGCACGCGGTCGACGAAGACGGCGGCACCGACGATGGCCGTCGCCAGTGCATAACCGGTCAGCAGGCTGACCAGCACCGCCGAGCTGAAGACGCGGTTGGCGAAGGCGCGCAGGTCGATGAAGGGATCCGGTGTGCGGAGGAAACGGACGATCGCGAACACGCCAGCGACCACCGCCACGGCAGCGGCGACGGCCACGCCGTTGCCGGCGGGCCCGGCGTCGGTGCCCAGCCAGGTAAGCGCCAGCAGTCCAGCCGCCAAGGCGGTCGTGAACAGGATGGCGCCGGGCACGTCGAGCCGGCCGCGGCCGTGGACCGCCCGCCACGATGGCGTCGCGGCCCAGACGATGACGGCCACGACGATCGCCAGCGGCGCCCCCAGGTAGAAGACCCAGCGCCAGGCGGGGGCCAGGAACCCGGCGGCCGCGGATGTTGCCTGGCCGGCAGCAACGAAGCTCGGACCGAGCTCGAAGCCGGTCAGGATGAAGGCCCCCACGAACGGCCCCAGCGCCATGCCCAGGAACGTCGCCGCCCCGACCAACCCAAGCGCGCGGGAGCGCGCGTGGCCCTCATACAGGAAGCCCGCCCCGGCCGTCGCCAGGGGCACCACCGTGCCACCGCCAAAGCCTTGGAGCACCCGGGCGGCGATGAGCCAGTCGAGGCCCTGAGCGGCACCCGCCAGGAGCGACCCGGCGGCGAAGATGCCGAGGCCGCCGATGAGCAGCCGCGGCAGGCCGTAGCGGTCCGCTGCACGGCCAGCGAGGGGCATCGCCGCGATGTAGGCCAGCAGGTAGCCGTTGATGATCCAGCTCGCTCGCCGCAGCTCGGTCCAGCCGGCGATGTCGTTGATGATCGAGGGCAGCGCCACGGCCGTGATCATCAGCTCCGCGCCGACGAGCATGGCCGCGATCGAGAAGGCGGCCAGCAGCACGGCGCGCGACGCGGCGGTCATCCCGCGAGTGTATGGCCGTCGGCAGACGTCGTCGGTCGCCCCATCCGTTCGAACGGGTGACACCTTCCCCCTCTTGCCTGCCTCGGTGGGTATGGGACCGTCGACGAAGCGTCGGCGGTGGCGGTGTCGACTGCAGGGTCGGCGCGTTGCCCCTGGGTCGCCTTGGGCTCCGCCACGACCATGACGAGCGTGGAGCGAAGCGATGATCACTGCGCAGACCGAAGATCGGCTGCTGGCCGGACCGGACCTCGACCTCGGCAGCGAGTCGCTGGCCGATCATCGGCTGCGCCTCGGCTCGTTGCAGCGAGGCATCGACCCCGACGCGCTCATCGACATCATCGAGGCCAGTGGCCTGTTCGGCCGCGGCGGCGCGGGCTTCCCGGTCGCACGCAAATGGCGGGCGATGGCCGCACGCCGAGCCGGCTCGGCGGTCGTCCTGGTCAACGGCGCCGAGGGCGAGCCGGCGAGCGGCAAGGATCGGCTGCTCATGATCCACCGACCGCACCTCGTGATCGATGGCGCCATGGTCGCCGCCGAGGCCATCGGCGCGGACGAGATCGTCTTCTATGTCGGGGGCGAGCATGTCGCAGCCGCGGCGGCGATGAGTCGCGCCGTCGACGAGCGGCGGCGCGAGTTCAGGCCGCTCGTCCGTCTGGTCCGAGCGCCGGTCGGCTACGTCGCCGGCGAAGGGTCGGCGGCGGTCCACTTCGTGAACGACGGCGACGCACGGCCGACGACGACCCCACCCCGCGTCTCCGAGCGCGGCGTCGGTGGTCGGCCGACGCTCGTCCAGAACGTCGAGAGCCTGGCCTACGCGGCGCTCATCGCCAGATACGGCAGCCATTGGTATCGGGCGGTCGGGCGATACGCGACCAGGGGCACGGCACTGGTCACGGTCAGCGGTGGGGTTCGCGAGAGAGGCGTTCGGGAGATCGAGTTGGGACAGACGACCGGAGAGGTCGCGGCGGCCGCGGGGGCCGACTCGAACCGTATCCGCGCCGTGGTGCTCGGCGGCTACTTCGGGACGTGGGCACCGGTCGCCGAGGCCTGGCGTATGCCGCTCGACCCGAGCATCATGACCGATCACGGGCTGACCTTCGGCTGCGGCATCATCGGCTTCTTGTCGCACGATCGCTGCGGGGTGGCCGCGACCTCGGAGATCATGGCCTTCATGGCCGACGAGAGCGCGGGCCAGTGCGGTCCCTGCGTGTACGGGCTGCGCGCCATCGGCGATGCGACCAGAAGGATCGTGCGCGGCGAGGCCGGTCGCGACGATTTCGCCGACATCGAGCGCTGGGTCGCCCAGCTGCCAGACCGCGGCGCCTGCCATCACCCGGATGGCGCCGCCCAGCTGATGGTCAGTGCGCTGAACGTCTTCGGCGACGAGTTCGCGGCGCATGCGCGGACCGGTCGCTGCAGCGTGACCGGGTCGCGGGTCGCGGCCGCCTGACGATGGAAGCCAGGCTGCGCATCGACTGGATCCTGTGCGACGGCTACGGCTTGTGCGGCGATCTGCTGCCAGACATCATCGAGCTCGACGACTGGCGCTACCCGATCCTGCCGCCGGGCCCACTCGACCCTGCCGACCTCGACGCCGCTCAGCGGGCGGTGGACTGCTGCCCGGTGCAGGCCCTCAAGCTGGAGCGGATCCGCGCCGAGCGTCAAGCGAGGTAAGCCGTCGTCGTCACCCGCAAGCGGCATCGTGCATCGTGTGCGCCGATGGCTCCGGCCGCGGACCATCGACGTGTCGCGCAGGGCTTGACACGCTTCGCTCGGACGCCTAGTATCAACAATGGTTTATATAAATCCCCACTAGTAGGTCCCCCGATCCAGCCCGTGCCGACACCTGCCCGCATCCGCAACACGCTGGCCACCATCACGGCCCCGCCGGAGGAGCTGCGCGAGCTGCGCGCCTATCACAAGGCGCTCGCCGACGTGACCCGCCTCCGGATCCTGGAGCGCCTGGCCGAATCGCCGGCCACGGTCACGGAGCTCATCGCCCACGTCGACCTCTCGCAGCCGTTGGTCAGCTGGCACCTGCGAACGCTCAAGGCCATCGGGCTGGTCGAGACGCGGCGCCAGGGCCGCGAGGTGATCTGCTCGCTGCGCCCGGACGAGATCGACCGCTTCACGACACGTCAGCGCCGTATGCTCGGCCTGGCCGGCTAAGGGGACACGATGAGCGACGGCTCCCTCCTGTCCAACGAGAAGCGCAACCGCTTCCGGGCGATCGTCCAGCCCTACGCCGCCGGCCTCGCCAAGGTCGGCTTGACGCCCAACATGCTGACCCTCATCGGCTTCGGCATCGCTATCGCGGCCGCCGTCCTAGCCGGCCTCGAGCTGTGGCTGGCGGCGGGCATCGTGAGCGTCGTGGCCGGTTCCTTCGACATGCTCGACGGCGCTGTCGCCCGTGCCACGGGCACCAGCTCGAAGTTCGGCGCCTTCATGGACTCGACCTTCGACCGCTGGGGCGAGGGCGTCATCTACGTCGGCATCGTGGCCGGCGCCGCGGCCGCAGGGAGCCAGGTGACAGCGATCCTGGCCGTCCTGGCCGCCGTCTGCGCCTTCATGGTCAGCTACACGCGCGCCAAGGCGGAGGGGCTCGGCTTCAGTGGCGAGGTCGGCATCGCACCCCGCCCCGAGCGCATCGTCATCCTGGGTGCCGGCCTGGTCGCGTCGGGCCTCGTCGGCGGGCCACAGGACAATGGCTGGCTCCAGCTGGCCCTGGCGGCCATCGTCGTCCTGACCACCATCACCGTCATCCAGCGCATCCTGCATGTCCGCCGCCAGGCGGCCCAGACGACGCCGACCAAGCCCTGACACACGACCAGTCACCAGCAGAGAGGAACAGGGAGTCCACGTGAGCAAGAACGGCAAGAACGGCGCCGAGGGCGCCACCACCACCGGCACCGTCCCGTTGGCCGGCGCCGGCCGGCGCGGTGACGGCAAGATCCGCGTCGCCATCGTCGGCGTCGGCAACTGCGCCTCGAGCCTCGTGCAGGGTCGCTACTACTACGAGAACGCCAAGAAGGAGGACTTCGTCCCCGGGCTGATGCATGTCGATCTGGGCGGCTACCACGTCCGCGACATCGAGTTCGTGGCCGCCTTCGACATCGACAAGAACAAGGTCGGCAAGGACCTCTCCGAGGCCATCTACCAGAAGCCGAACAACACCTACGTCTTCCAGCAGGTGCCCCACCTCGGTGTGCCCGTCGAGCGCGGCATGACCCATGACGGCCTGGGCAAATACCTCAGCCAGATCATCGAGAAGGCGCCCGGCCCGACGGCCGACATCGTGGGCATCCTCAAGGACCGCGAGGTCGACGTCATGGTCTCCTACCTGCCCGTGGGCAGCGAGGAGGCGACCAAGTGGTACGTCGAGCAGGCCCTCCGGGCCGGTGTCGCCTTCGTCAACGCCATCCCGGTCTTCATCGGCCGCGAGCCCTACTGGCAGCGCCGTTTCGCCGAGGCCGGCCTGCCCGTCATCGGCGACGACATCAAGAGCCAGGTCGGCGCGACCATCAGCCACCGCGTGCTGACCCGCCTGTTCATGGATCGCGGCGTCCGCCTCGACCGCACCTACCAGCTCAACTTCGGCGGTAACACCGACTTCCTGAACATGCTCGAACGTGAGCGCCTCGAGTCCAAGAAGATCAGCAAGACCAACGCCGTGACCTCGATGCTCGACTACGACATGGATCCAGACGATGTCCATGTCGGGCCCAGCGACCACGTGCCGTGGCTGCTCGACCGGAAGTGGTGTTACATCCGCATGGAGGGCACGACCTTCGGCGACGTGCCGCTCAACGCCGAGCTCAAGCTCGAGGTCTGGGACAGTCCCAACAGCGCCGGCGTCATCACCGACGCCATCCGTTGCCTGAAGCTGGGCCTCGACCGCGGCCTCACTGGCACCCTCGTGGCGCCATCGAGCTACTTCATGAAGAGCCCGCCGATGCAGATCCACGACGACATCGCCTTCAACCGGGTGGAGGCCTTCATCCGCGGCGAAGACAACGAGACCCTCGTCGGCACGGAGACGCTGCCGGCCAAGAAGGTCCGCAAGATGGCGCCCTCGCGCGCCAGGGTCGCGGCCGCGGCCAAGTAGCGTCGACGGCACGGTCGCCATGGCCGAGCGGTCCGGCGAAGGCGCGATCGGGGTCGAGCCCGGGACAGCGGTGACATCGGCACCGCGAGGCGTGGCGCATGCCCCCCATCGCCGATCCTCGCGGGGGTCGATGCTTCGGCGCCTGCTCTTCCGGCTCAACGAGCGGGCGGTCGTCGTCGGCTATCGCTTCGCATCCTGGCTGCTCGGCGTGGTGCCGTTGGGCATCAGCCTGCCCCTGGCGGGCGGCACCATGCGCCTGGCCTATGTCGTCTGGCCCGCCAAGCGGCGAGTCATCCTTGCCAACGCGTCGCACATCCTCGGGCGTCCCGTGGACGATCCGGCCGTCAGGCGACTGGCCGGCCGTGTCTACCAGACTTACGGCCGCTATATCGTGGAGCTGATGCGTCTGCCCACGCTGCCCGCCGATGCGCCCGCGGCGATGATCGATCCGCGTGGCGCGCGCGGCATCGACGCCTTCGCCGATCTGTGGGCCGGCCTCGAGGCGCAGGGCCGCGGGATCATCGCGCTGAGCATCCACATCGGCAGCATCGAGGCGCTCATCGCGGCCTGTGCGGCGCGCGGCTTCCCGACCTACGGTCTGGCCGACGACTCGTCATACCCAGAGCTCTATGCGCTGCTCCAGGCCCAGCGGCGACGCTGGGGCGTCGAGGTCTTCGCCTGGAAGAACCTGCGGCGCACCTTCAGCGTGCTCCGCCAACCGGCCCTGCTCGGCCTTCTCGTCGACTGGGGCTACCGCTCGGACGGTGTCCCCGTCCGCCTCTTCGGGGATTGGACGACGCTGCCCGCCGGTCCCGCCGTGCTGGCCGCCAAGACCAACGCGGTCATCGTGCCCATCGTCTGCCGCCGCCAGGCCGATGGTCGTTTCACGGCGGAGTGGCTCGATCCGATCGAGGTCGGTGGCAGCGATCCGGCCGCCATCGCGCGCGCCACGCAGGCGGTCGCCGAGGCGCTGGTGCTGATGGTCCGTCCAGCACCGGAGCAGTGGTACACGTTCAAGCCGATCTGGCCGGCCACGCCGGCCGAGGCCTCGGCTCTCGCCGCTCGCGCCGCCGCGGCCGAGAGCGCCTCGTGACGCCCGGCCAGAGCCTGGAGCTGGCGGCGCTGCGGGCGGCGACATGGCTCACTTGTCGGCTTCCGGACCGGCCGCTGCACCGGCTCTTCCACGTGGGCGGGGCTGCCGCCTACCTCGCCCAGCCCGCGCGGCGCGACCTCGTGCGCCGCAACCTGACGCGCATCTGCAGCTGGTTGGTGGCCGAGGGCCGGGCGACACCCGGGGTCGCCCGCGCCGTCCGAGATCCTCGGGCCATGGATCGGCTCGTGCGCGACGCCTTCTCACATCACGCCCGCTACTACCTCGAGCTGCTCCGACGACAGACGCTGACCATGGACTACCTCGAGGCACGCATCGACTTCGGCAACCGGGAGTCGATCCTGGCCGGCTTCGAGGCGCTGGGGACCGGTCGGGGCCTGATGTATGTGGGCCTCCACTACGGCTCCATGGAGGTCCCTGCCCAGTACGCCATCACGCGGACCAAGCAGACCATGATGACGCCGATGGAGACCGTCGCCGACCCGGCCATGCAGGCCTGGGTCATCGAGCAGCGGGAACCGATCGGCCTCGAGATCATCGACCCCGCCCGGGGCAGCACCCGGCTGCTCGCCTGGGCGCGCAAGGGCGGCCTCGTCGGCATCGTCTGCGACCGGCCGATCGTCGGCGCCGCCCGGCCCACCGACCTCTTCGGGGCGCCCGCCGAGCTGCCCGTCGGGCCTGCCCTGGTGGCCATCGCGACGGGCATCAAGAGCCAGATCGCCGTCGCCCGTCGGACCGGCTACGGCAGCTACCGGATCGACCTCTTCGACCTGGACCTACCCGAGCCCGATCGGCCCATGCGAGCGCGTGTGGCCGCCTTCCTGGCGGCCGAGGCACGGGCCATCGAGACGCTCGTGGCACCGGCGCCCAGAGCAGTGGTGGACGATCATGTACCCCATCTGGGACGACATCCGATGACCGAGCGGCTCGACAGCGTGGCGAGCGCGGACCGGCCCGACGTCGCGGCGAGCGCAGGCCGGCCCGGTCGCGCCGACCTGCACATCCACTCGGCCGCCTCGGATGGCGTGGCCGGCATCGACACGATCCTGCGACACGTCGAGACGGCCACGGACCTCGACGTCATCGCCATCACCGATCACGAACGCATCGACGCCGCCCTGGCGGCCCGCGAGATGGCGGCCGGACGCGGCTACCGCTTCGAGGTCATCGTCGGCGAGGAGATCACCACGCGCAATGGGCATCTCCTGGCTCTCTTTCTCAGCCAGCCGGTCGCGCCGCTGCGCTCGATGCGCTGGAGCGTGGCCGCCATCCACGAGCAGGGCGGCCTGGCCATCCCGGCCCATCCTTTGGTGCCCATCCCCATGAGCGCTTCCGGACGCAGCCTGCTGGCGCTCATCGAGGACGCCGACCCAGCAGTCCACCTCGACGGCCTCGAGGTCTTCAACCCCACGACGGCCGGGCGACGCTGGCACCCGCGCCGGGTGGCGTTCGCCGCGCAGCACGGACTGGCGGCACTGGGCAACAGCGACGCGCACCTGCCGTCGCACATCGGTCAGGCCACGACGCGCTTCGAAGGCTGCACGGCAGCCGACCTGCGGCGAGCGATCGAGGCCCGCACGACGACCTGGGACGGTGCCTTCTACCCGCCCATGGCGCAGGTCGGCATGTTCGGCCGGCAGGTGCGCAAGTACGCTCGCGACGTGCGCGACGAGGTGCGAGGCAAGCTCCTGCGTGACGGCACCGGCCGCGACCTCGGCTACCCCGGCGGCCGCCGGCGCCCTGCTCGCTACGAGGGAGATGCGCGGCAGTGAAGATCGGCCTGGTCACGCCCTACATCTATCCCCTTCCGGGCGGCGTCAACGAGCACGTGCGCTATCTCTACGACGGGCTCCGCGAGCGCGGGCACGATGTGCGCATCATCAGCTCCACCCACGGCCTGCAGCGCGCCAGCGAGGGCGACGTCATCCGCCTCGGCCGCGGCTTCAGCGTGCCCACCAACGGCTCCATGGGCACGGTCACCGTCTCGCCGCGCTACCTCTCCCAGATCGCCGCCCTGCTCGAGCGTGAGCGCTTCGACGTGCTTCACTTCCACGAGCCGTTCGTGCCGCTCCTGTCGCCGTTCATGCTGCGGGAGTCGCACAGCGTGAACGTGGCCACGTTCCACGCCTACGCCGGCTGGAGCCCGGCCTATGAGCTGGGCAGCAACTTCATGGGTCGGCTGGCGGCGCGGCTGCACGGCCGCATCGCTGTCAGCGCGGCCGCCCGCCACTTCATCGATCGCTACTTCCCGGGCGACTACAAGGTCATCCCCAATGGCGTCGACCTGACCCGCTACCAGGACGTGCGGCCCATCGAGCAATGGCGAGACGGGACGGCCAACCTCCTGTTCGTCGGTCGCTTCGAGCAGCGCAAGGGCCTGCTGGTCCTGCTGCAAGCCTTCCGGACGCTGCGCCGCTCCGGTCGCGACTGCCGCTTGCTGGTCGTCGGCCGCGGGCCCCAGGAGCGCGAGGTTCGCCGCTACGTGGCCACGCGCGGGTTGCAGGGCGTCCACCTGCTGGGACGCGTCAGCGACGCCGAGAAGGCGCAGCTCTTTGCGACCGCCGATATCTATGTCTCACCCGCCACCGGCCAGGAGTCCTTCGGCATCGTGCTGCTCGAGGCGATGGCGGCCGGGACGCCCATCGTGTGCAGCGACATCCACGGCTACAAGGGCGTCGTCCGACGCGGCCAGCAGGCACTCCTCGTCCCGCCACGTGACCATGGCGAGCTGGCGGAAGCGATCGGCACGTTGCTCGATGATCCGGCGCTGCGGGCGCGCATGGGTGCCGCCGGGCGCGAACGAGCGACGCAGTTCTCGTGGCCCAGCATCACGGCCAAGGTGGAGGAGTATTACGGCTTCGTCATCCGACGCCTGGCTGCCCAGAGCGCATTGCCCGTCGACTTCAGGAGTGAGATCCCGTCAGCGCCGCGTCCGACGCCTCGCGCGACAGATCAGGGCCTGATCCAGAGCGTGCTCGACCAGCGTCCGTAATTGCCAGCCTTGTCCTTGGCCCGGATGCGGAACTGGTAGACCCGTCCCTTGAGCAGGTGGCGGACCATCGACGTGTTGGTCGTGGCCGACTTGGTGTACCGCCAGTCGTAGACGCCTTCGCGCCGGACCTGGACCTGGTAGTACTTCAGGCCGGCGGTCAACACCTGGAGCTTGACGTCGCTGCCGGACCACTTGATGGTCATCGCCCGGCGGGTCGTCGAGGTCGAGGCGGTCGACAGGGTGTCCGGCGAAGTGTTGCTCGCGGTCCGGAACTTCGCCCGGGCGCCGGTTCGATCGGGGCCCTTGATGAAGACGACCGTCCAAAGCTTCTTGCCGCCGCCATCGACGGCCAGGCCGACGCCGAAGTAGTTGTAGCTCGCGCTCGTCAGCAGCGCATAGTGGCCTGACGAGTCATGCCACTGCTTGCTGGCCGATGTGGCCGAGTCGGCCAGGGTCGCCCACGAATTCCAGGCGATGATCTCGCCCGCGCCGTACCACTTGATGCCGGCCGCGTTCATCAGGTCCCAGGCCCAGTCACCGTCCGGTTGCTGGTGGGCGAAGTAGCCCTTGGTGGCCATGTCCTCGGACCGGGCGCGAGCGATGGCGGACAGTCGTGCGTCGACGCGGAGCACGATCCGGCCGGCGTTCGTGCGCTGCTGGTTGAGCAGCGTGGCGACCTTGGCCTCCGCCTGTTCGACGGTCAGGTCATCGGTCGCGGCGGCGATCGGGGCAAGGGTCGTGAGGAGCACGAAAGCGAGCACGATGGGGCCGATCCGGCGCGGGAACTTCGACATGATCCATCCGTAGCGACGCGACGAGCCGGGATCTCTGGCTCGGACCGATAGTCTCGGCCGGCGGGCCACCACGCTCCATAGCCAAGCGGTCCCATAGCGGCCCGGCCCGGTGGTACGGGCCGCCCGGTGCGTCGTGTCACCGTCAGGTCGACGATCAAGGCGCTCCGGTCACGCGAGGATCAGGGCGCTCCGTGCTCCATGGGTGGAGGGTGGTCCTCATCAGCGGCAGGCACGTCCGGCACGGCCAGACGCCAGGTCCGCACGGCGTACATCGCGGCGCCAGCGATGAAGGCGACCATGGCAGTCAGGGCCAGCGATTCGACGCTCACGACGCTGGTCGTCGTCGCTTTGGCGGTGTTGACCGCGAACTGGAAGTCGTAGTTGTAGGTCGACAGGGGCAAGGTCTGGAACAGCCGCGCGACGCCGGTCGGGACCGGCAAGGCGGCGATGTCGGGCTGGAAGACGACGAACCAGATGGCCATCGCCCCGAAGGCTCCGATGACGAAGCGCCGCGAATCGCGGGCGCCGAGGACGATCCAGCCGACGACGGCCAACGGGATGCCGAGCAGGATGGCGCCCAGGTATGGGCCGAGATCGCCGATGGGCGCCGTGATGAGCGGGGTCTCAGGGAAGCGGGTCTGCACGATGGCGACGGCGACACCGGTCGTGACGGCCGTCACGAGCAGCCACAGCGAGCCCGCCGGCGGCCGGCCCTCGGGGGCGCCCTCGATCTCCGACCGGCGACGACGCAGGCCGAGCGTTCGCGCCTGCCAGAGCAGCACCAGGATGCCGACCAGGATGATGACCAGCGAGACCGCCATGCGATCGGTGAGCACGAAGGCCTCGCTGACGTAGCCGCAGGCCTGCGAGCCGGGGTTTACCTGGGCCACGCCCGAGATGGCGCATAGCGGCACCCGGAGCAGCCACAGGAGCGGCACGGCGACGAGCGCGCCGGCGGCGGCCAGGCGCGCCAGGAGCCAGGTTCGCGCCGACGGCCCATGCCACAGCTCGGCCAGGAAGTAGGCCAGGGCCAGGATGACGAAGGGCAGGCCGGTGTAGTAGTGATACTGGAAGGTGGCGCGATCGATACGCGCCCAGGGCAGCCATTGGCAGGCGAAACCGATCAGGATCAGAGCCAGCGGCAGGCTCCGCCGGCGCCAGGCCATCGCGGCCGTCCAGGCCATGGCCGGCACCGAGAGCCAGAAGAGGACCAGGTTGCCGGCGTCGTAGGTCAGGGCCGTCCAGCCCTCGGCGAGGTTGCCGAGATAGAACCAGACAGGCTTGAAGTCGAATGGCCAGGCCCACCAGGGCGACGATGCCGCGTGCGTCGCGCGCAGGTTGTTGTGATAGTCGTACATCCGCATCTGGAGGTCGAGGAAGGTGTCGGTGCCGGTGTGGTCGGCCGGGAAGCCCGCGAACCAGACGTTGCCGAGCTCCACCCACGGCCAATAGCTGACGACGTAGACGACGACGGGGATGATCGCGACGCAGGCCAACACCCAGAGCCATGGCAACCCCAGTCGCCAACCCGGGCGCAACCATCCATCGGGCGGCGGTGACGGGGCTTCGATGGGCTGGCCGGCCGGGTCCGTCGCGGGGGCTGGGAACGTGCTGCCCTCAGCCGACGACGGGGCGGCGAGCGGTCCATAGCCTCGGGCCCCGCCGAGCGCGAAGGCGGCATAGACAAGGACGCTGGTGACCACCAGGCCGAGCGACAGGGCCAGCAGGGACGTCGCGGTCAGGATGCCCTCGGTCGGCAGCCGCGAACCCCCCAGGATGGCCGCCAGCGTGCCCAGGATGCCCAGCGCGGCCGGTGTGGCGATGGCGAAGCGTGCCTCGTCCAGCGAGCAGCGGATCGGCCGCACGACCATGACCACAGCCAGCAGCACCGTGAGGCCGATCATGATGGCCAGGAAGACGCTGTTGCCGGGCATGATCAGCAGCACCGCCGCCGACGCGGCCATGAAGCTGGCCCCGGCCACGATGACCACGGTGCCGGCGCGGGCCAGTCGCAAGCCGATAGCCGTCGCCAGGCCGACCAGGACGGTGGTCACGAGCAGCCCGACAGCGTCGGTCGAGCTCGAGCTCGGCGAACTGACGGCGAGCCACCCGAGCAGACCTGTCATCACGACCATGCCCGACAGCGCGAGCACTCGGCCGACGGCCGAGCGCAGGAGGATGAGCAGGACGATGCCGCCGATCGCGTACAGCCCGACCCACTTGGCGGCCAGCGCCAGCCCGAGACAGACCCCGATGAGCGGCATGGCCACGACCAGCGCACTCCAGCCTCGCCAGGTCCCCAGCCAGACGAGTGCGAAGATGAGGTAGGCAGCGACGATGAAGACGCCGGTATAGACGTCGTTCATGGCGATGCGGGACTGCGCGAACATCATGCCGTCGACGAGGACCAGCAGCGCGACCGCGATGCCGACTTCGCGTCGGCGGAACAGGACGCGGGCAAGGAGGTAGAGGAGTGCCGCCGTGAGGGCGCCCAGGATGACGCCCGGGAAGCGCCAGCTGAAGGCATGCTGGCCGGTCTCGACGGCCGACATCGTGCCCGACGACGAGATGGCCAGGAGCTGCTCGCGATCCTGGGTCGGGCGCTCAGCATCGGCATCCAGTGCCCACGCGACCGGCTCGTCGCCGAGCCTCACGTCGGCGAAGACCACGTTGGCGTGGGGCTCGACCACGTAGACGGTCGGACCGCCACCGTCGGCGGCGTCCCCGAGCACGTGGATGAGCTGGGTCGCCCTGTCATAGACGAGGTCGCGCACCGGGGCCGGCATCCAGACATCGCCGACCTGGTTCGGCGACTGGTCCTTCTTGACCTCGACGCGGATGAGCCGTGATCCCGTCGTCGCGTAGAGGGTCGGCTCGGCTGGGCCCTCGACGCGCACGACCGCCGTGACCGGCGTCTGCGAGGCGATGACGTCGACGGGCGTGAGCGCGGCCGCGTCGAGCAGCACGAGACCCTCAGAGGCCGCCACCGCGACCAGGTCGCCAGTCGTGATCCGGGCGCCGGTCAGCTCGCCGGCATCGATCTCGTCCTGGACATTGATGGCCTGATCAGCGTTCAAGGTGCCGACCACGGTCACCGTGCCCTCGGCGCCGACGAGGAGGGTCCGGATGCGCGCCGCGTCGTCACCGAGGACGGAGGCCAGCGCATCAGCCAGCGTGCCCGGGTCGGTCACGTCCGCGAGGTCGACGTCGAGCCGCTGCCCGCCCGTCGTCGCCGCCAGGTCGGCGGCGCCGGGCACCGTCGCCTCGGACAGACGGGTGCCATCGGTCAGGTCGATGGTCACCACCCGGTCGCCCTCGAGGACGGCGGTCAGCCGCTCACCGCTCGCGTCGACGATCATCGTCCGGGCCGGCGCGCCGAGCTCCGCCAGCCGATAGGCCGGCGCGATCGAGGCCGGGTCGTCTCCGGCGCGGACATCGTCGAGCGCCTGGGTCTCGAAGGCCCACAGGCCGCCGGCTTGGTCGGCGATGAGCAGCCGGTGTTCGACCGCGTCGACGGCCAGGGCGCCGGGCTGCGCGCCGCCCTCGAGGGCGATCTCGGTCACCGGCGCACGATGCGCCAGGTCGTAGACGCGCACGCTGCCCTCGCCGGACACATAGAGGCGGTCGCCTGCACGCCCCGAGCGCGTGCCGATGCCGTCCCAGCGGCCTTCGATGGTCGCGTCACGCGGCGCGAAGCCGAGCTCGGACGTCGCGCTCACCCGGTCGTCCCCGAAGGCCACGATGCCCACGGCCATGAGGTACTTCGCCAGGTGGGGGTGCGTGTACTCGTAGATCTGCGTGGGCGGCTCGCCGTAGCGCCAGTCCTGGAGGAACTCGGTCGCAGTGCGAGCGTGGTAGACCTCGTCGAAGTACATGTCGTACGGCTCCTCGACCCGCCAGCCACGCAGGGTCAGGGCGGCCACCAGCAGCAGGAGCGCGACCGCGACATCGAGGCGATCGATGCGGCCGGGCCGCTCGCCCGTGAGCTCAGCGCTCCGGTCCCGACGCAGCAGCCGAGTGCCGAGCTGGCGACGGACCATGCTCGCTGGTCCGGCGAGGATACCGGGCTCGATGTCCAGAGGCTCCGCCACCTCCGCACCTGGTGGCGCGGCGGACACCGGTCGCTGCGGACGGGGTCGGACCTCCTCCAGCCACGGAGCTTCCGTGACCGCTCCCAGGGCTCCGGTGTCGGTGGCGGTCGCCGGGGTGCCGGGGTCGCCCGCGGTCGACCCCGCGGCGACGGCGATCGACGCGGCCCCGGCCGCTGTCGGCTGAGCGTTCTCGAGCCATGGATGGAGGATCAAGGGTCCCTCAGGTTCGGCCGTCGCTCGCAGCACGCGCCAGAGGAGGAAGAGGAAGACGCTCGTGGTCAGCACGATGCTCAGCAACAGGACTGGATAGCTCCGGAATGCTGGCCCGAAGAAGAAGTCCTCGATGTTCGGGGTCGACCAGAAGGGCGCGCTGAGGACCCCATGCAGGCCGATGAACGCCGCCAGGCTGAGCGCGATGGTGGCCACCAGGTAGCGCCGGTCGAGGACCGCCAGCAACGGCAGGAATGCGAAGATCGGAAGGAGATAGCGTTCGTGGACGCGGGTGGGCAGAACGAAGAAGGCGAGGCAGAGGTAGGCGACCGCGAGCAGGATGGCGGCGCGATCGCCACGACGGACCAGGAGCGCCAGGCCGATCACGAAGCCGAAGACGAGGATGGCCGTGCCGACCACCACACCGGGCACCGGCCCGAGGAGTGCCACCGTGTCCGGTGGCCAGCGGCCGAAACCGGCCTCGGCCATCGGGGGCTGATCGCCCGCCCCCACAAGGGCCCATGGATTGAGGGCGTTGACCGTCAGGTACGGGTAGGTCCCGGCTGCCTTGCCGTATTGGATGAGCAGCCGTCCGAGATCCATGCCGAAGGGCGCGATGACCAGGAATAGCACGCTCGCCCCGACCGCCGCCGATGAGATGAGCCGCCAGATGCCCGTCTCGCGGTCGCACCACGCCCGGTACCAGCGCGGGCCGTCGTGGACCAGGGGGCCGCTGCCCGGCAGCAGCAGGTGCCGACGCAGGAGGACGACGGCCACGATCGGCACCAGCACGACGCCGTACTGCGGCTTGGCCAGGGCGGCCACGACGGCCATCGCCGTGGCGCCTTCAGCGTGGCCGTCGATGAGCAGCGCCACAGTGGCCAGGGAGAAGAGCGCGCCGAAGGCGTCGACCTGGCCCCAGATCGCCGAGTCGTACCAGGTCACCGGGTTGAAGAGATAGAGCGCGGCCGCCGCCAGCGCCAGGGTGGTTGCCCGAGGACGATCGGCGAACCAGCGCAGCGTCACGACGTAGAGCAGCCAGCCGCAGGCGATGTCGGCCAGGATGGGCGGGATCTTGAGCAGCGCAGTGGTCGTGCTGACACCGGTGCCGTCCGCAGCGCCGAGGATCTTGCCAACGCTGCCGATCAGCCAGAGCACGTACATGTACGCCGGTGGATAGTCGGACAGGCCGGGCTCGGCATAGAAGCCGCTGGGGCCGACATCGACCATCCGCAATGCCCAGGCCGTGAACGTGCCGAGGTCGGACTCGAAGCCGGACTTGGGCAGCAGGACGTATGCGATGATGAGGCGCAGGGCCAGCGCGGCCAGGAGCAGCATCGTCAGGGCTGGGACGGCCGACGCGGCCGGGACCGAGCGTGCCGACGCTCCGAGACTCCGATCGGGTGGACCCGCCCCGGGCGTCGTCAACAGCCGACCGGCCTCCAAGAACGAGCGACGAGGTGGAGGGGAGTATAGCAACGGCACCTGCCGGCCCCTCGACGGCCGACCGATCCGACCATGGTCCCGGCTTCGAACTGCGGCAGCGCCTCGGCCGGATCGACCCTCGCTGGCTGATGGCCGGCTTCGCCGTCCTCGGCATCGCCGTCTACGTCCTCAGCAACCCTGCCCGGCAGAACATCTACGACCACTTCGTATGGCAGGCTGACGCCTTCCTCCAGGGCCGGGCCTGGATCCCCTGGCCGCTCTCTGACGGGCAGTTCCAGAACGGCTACTTCCAGGACGTCTACCCCATCGGCGAGGGCCGCGCCCTGGTGCCCTTCCCGCCCCTTCCGGCCGTGGTGCTGCTGCCGGCCGTGGCCGCCTTCGGGCTGGCCACGAATGCCGCCCTCGTGGCGGCCGTGCTCGGCGGGCTCAACGTGGGCCTCGCCTATCGCATGGTCTGGCGCCTGACGACGGCTCCGCTGGTGGCCATCCTGGCCACGCTCTTCTACGGCTTCGGGACGGTGGCCTGGTACGCGGCGATGCTGGGCAGCACGTGGTTCTTCGCCCACGTCGTGGCCTCGACGTTTCTGCTCCTGGCCATCACCGCGGCGCTCGATGCCGACCGCCGGACCGCCCTCGCCGGCACGTCCAGCGCGCTCATCGACCGTCGTCAGGCGCTCGCCGGGGTGTCCCTCGGCCTGGCGGCCACAGCCCGCCTGACGACCATCCTGGCGGCACCGTTCTTCGCTCTCGTCGGAGGCGGCGGCTCCGTCGTGCGGCGCAGCCTGTCAGCTGGCATCGGGGCGGCCATCCCGGTCCTGCTTCTGCTGGCCTACAACGCGGCCACCAGCGGCCAGCTCTTCCACCCCGGCTATGAGCACCTCTACCAGACCGAGTTCACACCGGTCCCCGGCGGCCTGCTGGCGCAGCTCTTCCCAGCGCTCCAGGGCATCACCTACCACCCCGGCGAATGGGCGCTGCAGGACCTGCGCTACATCCCGCAGAACCTGGTCATCATGCTCGCCTGGCTGCCCGAGGTCCGACCGGAATGCGGGCTGGCGCTGCTCGACCAGGCGTGCCCGCTGCTCCGACCCGACAAGCTGGGCATGAGCCTGCTGCTGACCAGCCCGGCCTGGCTGTTGGCCATACCGGTCGTGGTCAGGGAGTGGCGGCGGCGGATCGTCCTCGGCTCCGTGCTTGCCATCGTGACCGTGAGCGTCGTGAACCTGATGCACTTCAGCCAGGGTTGGGTCCAATTCGGCTATCGCTTCAGCAACGACGTGGCGCCTTTCGGGCTGCTCCTGGTGACCCTCGGGCTGGCGCGCTACGGGGTGCGCTGGTGGACGGTCGGCCTGGTCGCCATCTCCATCGTCATCAACGCCTGGGGCGTCTACTGGGGCGTCGTGCTGGGCTGGTAGCACACCGGTGGCGGGCTTGCCGCCGGCCTCGCACGCTCAGAAGCTGACGAAGTCGAGGACCGTGATGACGTAGATGCCGTAGGCATGGACGACGATGCCGAGCAGGATGGCCAGCCTCGCCGGCAGCGAGATGCGGTGCACGAAGAGCATGCCCAGCATGACCCACAGGATGGGCGCCACATCGAGGCTGAAGCGATACCCGAACTGCGTCTCGCCCACGTTGCCGTGGGTGACGATGGGCACCAGCGCCAGCAGGATGGCGATCCAGCCGAAGACGACGAAGGTTTCGCGGCGCCTCAGGTTGATGAGCCAGAAGTAGATGGGCGTCGTGAAGGTCAGCGCCAACCCCGTCCAGTTTGGCCGGAACCAGGGGGAGCCGTCCACGAAGTCGAAGCCGCGCAGGAACATCGTGTGCAGATGGCGCGGGATGTAGCTCAGCGACAGGATGCCGTCGCGATACCAGGGCTCCTCGAGGACGCCTGGGATCTTCTCGTAGCCGAAGTCGAGTGGGCTGCCGAAGCGGGCTAGGTTGTAGAGGGCGACCAGGATCGCCGGCACGGCCAGCCCGACGATGAAGAGCGCCGCCGATCCGAGCTTTCGCCGGTCGGGGATGGCCAGTCGCTGCCGCACCTCGACGCCGGCGTAGAGCGCCAGGTAGAGGGGCACGGTCAGACCGACCGGTAGTCGCGAGGCGGCGGCAAAGCCGAGGCACAGCCCGGCCACCACCGGCCACCGGCGGTCGAGTGCCAGCCACAGGGCGAGCAACGACCAGAACGCCCCGTTGACGCCGGCGAAGAGCCACGAGGTGCCGATGCCGGCAGCCCACCACAGGACGCTGCCGACCGCGAACGCCGCGACCAGCGATCGCCGCGGCAGGGGTGCAACGCCCAGTCGGCCGAGGATCTGCCACAGGATCCCCACGCACAGCCCGCCCATGATGGCGGCCGCATAGCCCTGGTCGAAGCCGGCCCCGAAGATGGCCACGAAGGGCAACACCGAGATGGCCGGCATCGGCGGATAGGGCACGTACCAGCCCCCGCCAGGCCGGTCGACGTGCTCGATCCAGGGCATCGGCTCGGCGATGTGGAGACGGCCGTGGAGGAAGGCGTCGGCGAGCGGCACGAACGCGTCGAGACCGACCGGCTTGGGGCCCGTCCACCAGTAGAGGAGCGCGGCTGCGGCGGCGATGAGGGCGAAGGCCGCCAACGAGGCCCAGGCCGGGCGGCCGGCCGGGTGCGGCTCGGGCGCGGCGTCCGGCACGGCGGTGGCGACAGCCATGCGCCCGACTATACTGCCGCGATGTCCGCTCCTGCCGCGTCGTCGGCCGCGGCGTCCGCCCCTGCCCCGATGCCGGTCGCCGGTCGCGTGGCTGCTCTCTCGTACTTCTTCCCCGCGCACAACGAGGCCGAGAACATCGAGGCGCTCGTCGACGAGGCACTCCGCGAGCTGCCGACCCTGGCCGACGAGTTCGAGATCATCGCGGTCGACGACGGCAGCAAGGACGGCACGGCCGCCATCGCCGACCGACTGGCCGCCGAGCACCCCGGTCGGGTCCGGGTCGTCCACCACGCCGTCAACCGCGGATACGGCGCGGCCCTGCGGAGCGGCTTCGCAGCGGCGTCATACCCGCTCATCGCCTTGACCGACGGCGACCGCCAGTTCCGCGTCGCCGATCTCTCCCGCCTGCTGGCGCGGGCCGAGGCCGCGGACAGGCCCGACGTCGTGGTCGGCTTCCGGCTGCGACGTGCCGACCCGACCATCCGATTGGTCTACGCGCGCGCCTATCGCTTCTGCCTGCGGCTCTTCTTCGGCCTCCAGGTGAGCGATGTCGACTGCGCCTGCAAGCTCTTCCGGCGCCACGCCCTCGAGGGCATCCGGCTGGAGTCGGGAGGCGCCTTCCTGTCGGCCGAGCTGCTCATCAAGGTCCGTGCCCGCGGCCGGAGCCTGGTCGAGGTCGGCATCCCACACCACCCCCGGACGGCCGGCCAGGCCTCGGGCGCCAACCCGAGGGTCGTGCTGCGCGCCGTTCGCGACTTCTGGCGCCTGCGTCTACGCCTCTGGTTCCACCGCTCGAGCGCCATGGATCGCGGGACGCCCGTCCTGGAGAGTTGACCGCGGAACCGCCTCGGCACCGCCGTCAGTGGCGATCCTCAGCGCCAAAGGCCTGTTCGCTGAGGCCCGTGTCTGGCACGATGTCGCTCGGGCGTCGGCGACCGACGCCCACCAAGCCACGGCCTTCGAGACGATGACCGACCAACGATCGCGCTTCCGGATCCCGAGCCGACGGCCCTCTCCGGTCAGACCCACGACCAAAGGGGAGCCGGCGCCTGAAGTCACCCTCGAGTCCCGGCGCGGCGCCGTCGACGTCGTCGCCGCCGTCGACCAGAGAACGAGCAGGTCAAGCGCATCTCCGCCTGGGCGGCCATCCTCTTCGCTCCGACCCTCATCGGGACCGTCTACGGCATGAACTTCGAGAACATCCCGGAGTTGCACTGGGGCCTCGGATACCCCTTCGCACTGCTCCTTATGGTCATCACCAGCGGGACCCTCTTCGTCATCTTCCGGCGCAGCGGCTGGTTGTGAGAGGGCGCCTCAGCCGCTCGTTGAGCTGCGCCCGGACTCGTCCTCGAGCGAGTTGACGAACTCCCGGAAGACCGAGAGGCGTTCGTCCTCGTCGGGCTCCGGCGTCACGCCGGCGCGATCGAGCACCGCGTCGGTGGCGAAGATGGGCACGCCCACCCG
This sequence comes from uncultured Chloroflexia bacterium, assembly GCA_963833535.1. GTDB lineage: Bacteria > Chloroflexota > Limnocylindria > Limnocylindrales > CSP1-4 > CSP1-4. Next base: position 144,147 of record CAWHYC010000005.1, read on the forward strand.
GATGGCCAGCGCGATGGCATCGGACGGGCGAGCGTCCACGTCGACGGTCCGCTCGCCGAGCTCCAGGACGAGGCGCGCGCGGTAGGTCTCGTCCGAGAGGTCCGAGACGATGACCTGCTTGACGGCTACCCCGAGCTCCTCGAGCGTACTGGCGAAGAGGTCGTGGGTCAGCGGTCGTTCGGGCGTGATGCCCTGCAGCCGGCGGGCGATGGCATCGGCCTCGTTGACGCCGATCCAGATGGGCAGGTAGAGGTCGCGGTCGACGTCCTTGAGGATGACGACGTGCTGCGACGAGTGCATGTGGACGCGCACGCTCTCGACGACCATCTCCTTCAGCCCATGTGGCATGGCCCGATTATCACACGCGTTCCCGGCCCGGTCCGTCAGGGCTTCGGGGTCTTCTTGGGCTTCTTGGTCGGTTTCGGCGACGGTGACGGCGACGGCGACGGGGAGGCCGAGGGCGAAGGCAGCGCGGACGGGTCCACGAGCTGCGTCGCCATCAGCCGGCCGGCGTCGGCCCAGATGAGCACATGGGGCCCCTCGGCCTGGGTGGGGCCGACGACGAACATGCCGCGTACGTCATCGAACGACGGCCCGCCCGGAGCCGCCAGGAACTGCTCCACGTAGTCGCCGCTCGCCTTGGCCATGGCCACGATCCGCTGGTGCTCGCTGTCCCAGAGCCAGATGCCGCCCTCACGACGGACGGGGTCGATGGCGATCTGCCGGTAGTCGTGGCCCGGTCGGACATCGGCATCGTCCGGCGGGACCTCGAGCTCGTAGTCGTCCGCCCGCCCGCTCTGGAAGCGCGTCAGGCCGTCGCTCGTCAGCGCGTAGGCGTCACCGTCGACGAGCAGCGCGCGGTAGCCGGAGACGTCCGTCGGCGTGGCCAGATAGTCGGCAGGGTTGGAATAGCCGCTGCCATCGGCGGCCGGTGGGAAGCGCAGGACCTGCTTCGAGCTGGGGTCCACGACGTAATAGAAATAGGCGCCAGACTCCGCGTTACGGGCGTACGTCGCCGTGTCGCGGATGTCGTCACCGAGCGCGTTCTCCCCGCCCAGGCGCAGCTTGGCGAGCGTGCCCCGGCCCTTGGCGTCCGACGGCCGCCAGCGCCACAGCACGCCGTCGCGGTCGAGGATCAGGATGTCGGGGCCACCGAGCGTCATCTGCCAGGGCTCGCCGATGCCCTTGCCGGCGCCGTCGCCGGCCTTGACCACGACCTTGGCGCTGCGCGTGGCCAGGTCGACCCGGATGATCGACTTCGTGGCCTTGTCGAGCAGGTACGCCGCGCCGTCGGGTCCGCGCACGACGTCGATGATGTCCGCCTTGGGAGACAGCTCCGGTGTCAGGTCGACGAGGACCGAGCTGGAGACCGTCCTGGCGCCGTAGATCCGATCGAGGCCGTCGGCGACCTGCGTCCGAAGCGGCCGCAGCGCTGCGGTCGCGACGCCTAGCCGTCCTGCCGCGTCAAGTTCCGTCCACGCCTCGCGCAGCAGGCGCTGCGCCTTGACCGCGTCGCCGGCGATGAGGTCGCCCTCGTCGAAGACCTGGCCGATGCGTCCTTGTGCCTCGGCCAGCGCCTTGTCGCCCGCGTTGACATCGGTGATCTGGCCATCGCGACCGGGCAGGGCGCCGCCGATGAGCCAGAGCCCGACGCCCAGGGCGACCACGACCCCCAGGAAGGCGAGCGCCGCGAATCCGGCGCGGCGCTGGGAGTCGCGCTTCGATGAGAGCGGGGTCACGCGTCGATAACGCGGCCGCCGACGCGGCATCAGGCCGAGGAGCCGATCGACGATCGAGGCACCGGCCAGGCCGATGCCGGTCTTCAGGTCGCTGGCGCGCTGGCCGACCGCTCCGGCCGCGCCGGCGATGGGGTCGGCCAGGGGGATGGGCGAGCGCTCCGGCGAGCCGGCCAGTGGTTCGGCGGGCCGCATCGGGCACCAGCTTGCGCTCGACGCGCGTGGCGGGCACCTCCGAGGCCTCGACGGCCAGGATGGCGTCCGACCCGCTGCCCTTGGCCGCCACGAAGAGGTGATGGATGTGCTCGACCGCGGACTGCGGGTGGAGCGTGACGAGCGCGTCCTTGAACTCCTCGGTGCCGACCGTGCGGGTGACGTTGCCAGCCACCAGGAGCAGAGAGTCGCCGACGGCGATCTCACCGCGCCAGACGTCCACGTGGACGTCGCCCGTCGCGGGCAACCCCTCGCCGCGCTCGTCTTCCGGCAGCGTCAGCAGCCTCGCCTGCCGAACGAGGTAGGCGTCTGCGTCGCCGATGGTCGCCACGTACAGCTCGTGACCGCGAACGACAGCCACGCAGGCGCCGATGGCGCCGGCCGCCAGGCCGTGGCTCTCGCGAGCCTGGCGGAGGGTCTGGTTGGCGGTCCGGATCGACTTCTCCAGGCAGATCGGGATGCCCGCCGACTCATCGTAGTAGTACCGGTCGCGGATGGCATCGGCGACCAGCGCGGCCGCCTCAGCCGGCTTGCCGCCGCTCTTGGGGGCGACCGTGACGATGCCGTACAGGCTGCCCTTCGAGCGGCTGATCGAGCCGATCGATGGCTCGTGGTGGATGACCGCGTCCGGGGACGCGGACAGCCGGTCGGCTCCGGGGACGAGGCCGATCTTCAGGTGCAGTCGGACGGCCATGGGGCGCCTAGTCTACGTCGGTGGGCGTGGTCAGGCGACCGTCGGCGGGCGGTCTCGACGCACGACGACTCGGATGCCCCGCAGGTTCCCGACGGCTGGCGCCCGGCCGAGGGCCTCGAGCAGCTCGGGCGCCCTGAGCCGCAGTTCCTGTGCCACCGCCGCATCGTCTGCGGCCACCACCAGCCCGCCGTCCTCGACCGTCAGGAGGTGGCTCGAGCCGGCTGCGCCGGGCACGTGTTCGGCGACCGTCCGATCCCAGGCTGCGGCGACCCTGGCGCGATGGAGGTCCTGCTCGATGCCCAGGGCGGCGGCGGCTTCCGGCAGCAGGTCGCTCAGGCGACGCATCGGCCGTCGTCGATCGACCACGCGTCAGCGCACCGCGCTTGCGAGGCCGGCCTCGACGATGCCGTCCCGGACGTGCCAGGTGGTCGAAGTCGCCACGAGGACGGGGTCGAGGTCGTCGAGCGTGGTCGTGGTCACGATGGTCTGTGGCAGGGCGCGGATACGTCGCACGAGGTGTGCGCGCCGATCGGGGTCGAGCTCACTGAAGACGTCATCCAGGAGGAGCAGCGGCGCCTCGCCGGAGACGGGATCCGTCAGCAGGTCGAGCTCGGCCAGCTTGAGCGACAGGATGGCCGTGCGCTGCTGGCCTCGCGAGGCGAAGGTCGCCAGGTCGCGGGTCCCGAGCTCGAAGGCGACGTCGTCACGGTGCGGCCCGACCAGCGTGGCGCCGTTCCAGAGCTCCTTCTCGGCCGTCTCGGAGAGGCGGCGTCGGAGGGCCGCCTCAGGCGTTTCGCCGGCCTCGGCCGGCGCATTGGTCACGTATCGCAGCCGCAGATCCGGCTCGGCCGGTGCGATCTCGGCGTGGGACGCCGCCAGGATCGGAGCCAGATCCGCCAGCAGCGCCAAGCGCTGGCCAACGATGGTGCCCCCCTCCTCGACGACGATGGCGCTCCAATAGGGCAGCTGATCGGCGTCTGCCTCGCCATCCCGGATCCGCCGCAGGAGGCCGTTGCGTTGCTGGAGCGCGCGACCGTAGGTCGCCATCGCCCGTCGGTAGGCCGGGGAGCGGGCACCGGCGAGGGCATCGATGGCGGCCCGGCGAAGGCTCGGCTGACCGACCACCAGCAGCATCTCCTCCGGCGCGAAGAGGACGACCCGGAGCGCGTCCGCCAGCGCGGCGGCTTGACGCGGCACGCCGTCGACTCGCATCCGCTTGCGGGCACCACCGGCGATCCCCCGCTCGAGCGTGACCTCGACGCGGTCTGGCCCGCGCGTCGAGCCATGCACCACGCCGGCTTCCAGCCGCGTCAGCGGCTCGCCCCAGCGGATGAGCTCGGCATCGGTCGTCGAGCGGTGCGAGGCGCCACGCGCAAGCAGCACGATGGCCTCGATGAGGTTGGTCTTGCCGGCGGCGTTGTCGCCGACGATGACCTGCGGCCCCTCGCCGAGTCGCAGGTCGAGGCTGGCGTAGGACCGGAATCCGGTCAGCGTCAGCTGGTCGACGCGCACGTCGGTGGTCGACCGTGCCGGCCGCTCAGGACGGCGTTCGGACCGGCATGATGACGTGCACGTAGCCATCGTCGCCGATCGGCTTGAGCACGCCAGGCGAGAGCGGTCCCTGGAACTCGAGGGCGAGCTGCTCGGCCGCCAGGTTGGCCAGGGCCTCCTGGAGGTAGCGGGCGTTGAACGCCACCGTCAGGCCGTCACCCTCGGTAGTGGCCTCGACATGACCCTCCGTGTCGCCCACGTCGGCGGCGGCGGCCACGGTGATGCCCGACTCGCCATCCGAGTCGACGCGCAGTCGGACGACGTTGGCTGACGAGCTGGCGATGAGGGCGGACAGGCGGACCGCCTTGAGGAGCTCCTCGCGGTCGACGACGGCGCGCGTCGTATGGGCCGTGGGCAGGACCTGCTGATAGTTCGGGAACTGCCCGTCGATCAGCCGGCTGACGAGGTCGATGCCCTCGAGATGGAAGACGATCTGGTTCTTGGACGGCGCCAGGACGACATCGACCGGATCGTCGGTGTCGGCCAGGACCCGCTCGAGTTCGTGGTAGGAGCGGGCAGGCACGACGATCGAGGTCTCCTCGACCGGATCGAGCGTGGCCAGCGTCTTGACGGCGATGCGGTAGTTGTCCGCCGCGGCCAGGGTCAGGCGATCGCCTTCGAAACGGGTCAGGACGCCGGTCAGGATGGGCCGCGCCTCGTCGGATGCAGCTGCGAAGACGACTTCGGACAGTGCCTGCTTGAGGGCTCGCTGGCTGATGCGCGTCGTCGGTCGCTCGCCGGCCGAGGGGATGACCGGGAACTCGTCAGCGTCGATCCCGCGCAGGTGTGCCCGCTGCCGGCCGGATCGAAGGTCGAGCGTGGCGGCGCCGTCCGACTCGAGATCGACCCGCTCGCCCGGTGGCAGCGAGTTGACGACGTCGGTGATGAGCCTGGCCGGCACCGTCAGGCTGCCATCGGTCTCGATCTTGCCGGGCACCCAGTAGGTGATGCCGATCTCCAGGTTGGTAGCGGTCAGTTTGAGGCCGGCGTCCTCGGTCCGCAGCAGGACGTTGGCCAGCACGGGCAGGGTGCTGCGCGAGCTGACGGCGCGACTGACGACCTGGAGGCCGCGAGCCAGGTTCTCCTGCATCACGGAAAGCTTCACGTTCGACGGTCTCCCTCGGGCTCGGGCTGGGTGTGGGACGACATCGCGCCGGAGCATCGGTCCACATCGAGATGCTCGGAGATGGTGCTTCGTCGTTCTATCTTCTCACTCATCGTCATCATCATCATGCTGTGGACGGTGGGGACGGCCACGCTCTGCCACGCTCCGGCGGACGGTGGACGAACGACCGCCGGGAGCCTTGACGACCAGGCCCGACTGCGGACGGATCGAGCGTCGGCGGGGACACGCTGTGGACGATCCGGAGGCCAGACCACCGGACGTGGACCGCGGACCGCGACGACGGCCCGCGATGTGAGCAGATGTCCACGCGTCGGGCGGGATGCTCCACAGGGTTTGGGCGGCCGTCGGGCGCGCCATCAGTCGGCGTAGATCAACTCGCGTACGGCAGCGATGTCGCGGCGCAGCTCCTCGTTCTCCTGGCTGGCGCGGTCGATCTTGTCGCAGGCATGGAGGACGGTGGAGTGGTCGCGGCCCCCCAGCTCGGCGCCGATGCGCAGGAGCGAGACGTCGGTCTCGGCGCGCATCAGGTACATGGCCACCTGGCGCGGCAGGACGATGGCCTTGTCGCGCTTCTGGCCGCGCAACGTCTCCATGTCGACGCCGTAGAACTCCGAGACCGCCAGGGCGATGCGCTCGGGGGTGACGCTGCGTCGTTTCGGGTTGTAGAGAACGTTGGAGAGGACGGCCTGGGCAAGGTCGATGGTGATGGGCATGGCGCCCATGCTGGCGTAGGCGACGATCCGATTGAGGGCCCCCTCCAGCTCCCGGATGTTGCTGACGACCTTGCGCGCGATGAACTCGAGGACGTCCTGTCCGATGGGCACGCCGTTCTCTTCCGCCTTGGCCCGCAGGATGGCGATGCGCGTCTCGAGGTCGGGCGCCGTGAGGTCGGCGATGAGCCCCCACTCGAAGCGGCTGCGCAGGCGTTCCTCGAGGGTCAAGATGGCTTTGGGTGGTCGATCGGACGAGAGCACGATCTGCTTGCCGTCCTCGTGGATGGCGTTGAAGGTGTGGAAGAACTCCTCCTGCGTCCGCTCCTTGTCGGCGATGAACTGGATGTCGTCGATGAGCAGCAGGTCGATCTTTCGGTAGCGCGCCCGGAAGTCGTCGATGCGGCCCTGCTGGATGCTGGTGATGAACTCGTTGGTGAACTTCTCGCTGGTGGCGTAGACCACGCGCTTGCGCGGGAAGCGCGCCAGGACCTGGTTGCCGATGGCGTGCATCAGGTGCGTCTTGCCGAGGCCGACCCCGCCGTACAGGAAGAGGGGGTTGTAGGCATGCCCCGGTCGCTCGGCGACCGACAGGCTGGCCGCGTGGGCGAGGCGGTTGGCCGAGCCGACGATGAAGGTCGAGAAGGTGTAGCGCGGGTTGAGGCTGGCCGATGGGCCCTCGCCGCCGACGCGGCTTGGCTCCAGGCGAACGGACTGGGTCGGGACCGCGTCCTCCGGCTGGGGCGGCACCTCGCGGACCTCGAAGTCGAGCTGGACGCTGTAGCCGACCACGCGGGCGAGCGTCTGGCTGATGAGCGATCGATAGCGGGTCTCGAGCCAATCCTTGGCGAAGCCGTTAGGGACCGCGATGGTGAAGGTGCTCTCGTTGACGTCGACGAGCGCGGTGTCTTTCAGCCACGTCTCGAAGTTCGCTTGTGAGAGGGAGACCTGGAGCTCTCCCAGCGCGGCGCGCCAGACCTGCTTCGCGTCCATCGATGGCACGACCCTTAATCGGGGTTCTAGGACGATAGATCCGTCCATCCGGGCCCATCCGGGCGGCGTCGGATGACCGTGTCGACACCTGTCGACCAAGGCGGGCGTCGCGCTGCTCCTCCCGCGGGTTGCCGGGTTCGGTGACCTATGCCACCCGCATCCCGGCGCCGGAGGCCCGGGAAGCGTAGCACCGCGAAAAGGGCCTCGCAACGTCATTTCCCGATACTCCCCAGGAGTATCGGTCCGGAACCGCCAGCGGGCCCGGGACGGCGGATGATGCCACGTCCTGCGGACGCCTGCAGGCCGCTCGCCCCGTGCCCCTCGATGGTGGCGTGGGCGACGGTCAGCCGATCGGATCGCCCGGTTCGGCGCCCTCGTCGACGCCAAGCAGCGGGATCCGCCCATCGGCCGGCAGCGCGCCCAGGACGAGAACCTCCGAGTCGAAGCCCGCGATCCGTCGCGGCGCGAAGTTGACGACGCAGACCACCAGCCGGCCGATGAGTCGGTCGGGTACGGGATAGGTCGACGGCAGCTGCGCCGATGACCGCCGGGTGCCGCCCGGCCCGAGGTCGATGGTCAGGCGGTAGGCCGGCTTGCGGGCCGCTGGGAAGGCCTCGGCGGCGATGATCCGACCGACGCGCAGATCGAGCCGCTGCCAGTCCGCCAGGTCGGCGCTGCCGGCGGGTCGGAAGGGCGGTCGGCCGGATGGGTCGAGTGGCTCTGACATGGAGGCACTCCAGGTGCGGTCCGAGGCGGCGCCACGTTTGACGGGCCATCGGGGACGGGCCTATCATCCCCCGGTTCGACTGACGTGCCGGCCGCTTCGTGCTGCGGAGCGAACGGGCGCGTCACATTCCCAAGGGGCAGGTCGTCCGCCGCCCGGACCGCTGACGCTCCACATCGACCCGGCCAAGGAGCCCACTCCCCGCGATGAAGCAAACGTATCAGCCCAAGAAGCGCCACCGCGCGAAGGAGCATGGCTTCCGGGCTCGCATGCGATCCAAGGGTGGTCGGCGGGTGCTCGCCGCACGACGCGCCAGAGGCAGACATAGGCTGACCGTCTGACGGCGGATCCCGGTCACCGGGCGTGAGCAAGGTGCCCGTCATGCTGCGATCGAAGAGCGACTTCGCGGCCGTGGGGCGGTCGGACGTGGTTCGCTCGGATGTCCGTCTCAGTGCCCGATTCGTGCGCAACGAGCGCGACGCGACCAGGTTCGGGATCTCGACCAGCCGGCGACTGGGTGGGGCGGTCGTGCGCAATCGGATCCGGCGGCGGATCCGCGAGTGCCTGAGGGCCCTGGGGCCACGGATCGCGCCGGGATTCGACATCCTGCTGGTCGCCAGAGGGGCCAGCATCACCGCCAGCCAGGCGGACCTGGCAGCCACATTGGAACGCCTCCTCCGCAAGGGCGGGGCGCTACGCGAAGAGAGGTCCGAGGGGTGAAAAGGCTCGGTATCGGCCTGATCCACGTGTATCGGATCGTGTTCGCCTGGGCGCCTTCGTCGTGTCGATACGAGCCCAGCTGCTCGCGATACACCGAGCAGGCCATCGAGCGCTACGGGCTGCTCAAGGGAAGCTGGATGGGCGCCAAGCGGATCGCTCGCTGCAACCCGTTCTCGGCCGGCGGCTATGACCCCGTCCGCTGAGCCCCGGGATCGCCATGCAAGGATGACCGAGACCTCGTGACCGCCGATCGGCGCATCAAGCTCGGCCTCGTCGCCGTCCTGGCCATCGCCCTCATCCTGCTGCTCGGGCTGCCAGCCGCCGCGGCCAGCCCGAGCCCCGATCCGTCAGCCTCGCCAGCGGTCGCCCAGCCGACGGCCGCACCCGGAGCGACGGCAGCCCCGTGCCCAAACCCGACGCACGCACCGACGCCGACCCCGGCCCCGACCCGGGCCGGCGAGGTCCCGGCGCCGACCGAGATCCCGCGGCCTACGCAGCGCCCCAACCTCTGCCCGGCGGTGCCCGGCGCCGATCCCGTGAGCACCATCGCCTGGATCTTCACGCCCCTCTTCCAGGCCATCTTCATGCTCCTGGCCGCGGCCTACAACGTGACCGGAGTGATCGGCCACGCGCTGGGCAGCAGCCATCTGGGCGACATCGGCGTCGCCATCATCGTGGTCACGCTCATCATCCGCCTGCTGCTCATCCCGATCTTCCGACGCCAGATCGTCTCGTCGCGGCGGATGGTCGCCCTGCAGCCGGAGATGAAGGCGCTGCAGGCCAAGTACAAGGGTGACCGCGCCAAGCTGGCACAGGAGCAGCAGCGCCTCTACAAGGAGCGTGGCGTGAGTCCCGCCTCTGGCTGTCTGCCGGCGGTCCTGACGCTCTTCCTGCTGGGTCCGATGTACTACGTCTTCACGGCCGGCCTGCAGGCGCCCAACATCACCTCGATGCTCACCATCTTCGGCGTCCAGGTCATCGACGTCACCTGCCAACCGGCGGCGGCCACCGGCTACGCATCGTGCATCGACCCGTACATCCCCTGGCTGGGCTGGCTGCCGGTCATCGATGCCACCGGCTTCCACATGCCTGGCTACCCGGATGGCCTCAATGCCAGCGTGCCCGAGATCTTCACGCACCTCCCGGTCATCGGGTTCGGCATCTGCCTGCTGGCCCTCGTGGCCGCCTTCCTGCAGCTCATCCAGACGCGCATGGCGCAGACCAAGACCGACGATCCGCAGATCCGCGTCCAGAACCGGACGATGCTCATCCTGCCGGCTATCTCGATCATCTACGGCGCGTTCCTGCCGGCGGGCCTCTTCCTCTATTGGGTCACGACCACCATCTTCTCGATCACGCAGCAGTACGTCATCGCGGGCTGGGGTGCGCTCTTCCCGCTGCTGGGCTGGGACCCCGCCTTCGCCCGGAACCACAAACCGCGCTATCCGATGACGCCGCCGCCAGCGACCAACACCCTGTCGGGTGGGGTGGCGGCGCCCAACCGGCGGTCCACGACCGATAGCGCTGCAGGGACCGTCAAACCATCCAGACAGCGAGCCCGCACGAGCAGGCGGGGGAGACGACGATGAGCGATTACCAGGAGTTCACGGGCAAGTCCGTCGAGGACGCCATCAAGCAGGCCATGTCGGCCTTCGGGGTCTCGAGCCTGAACGACCTCGACTTCGAGATCCTGACCCATGGCGCACGCGGCGTCCTGGGCATGGGTGCCGAGCCGGCCAGGATCGTGGCCGCGCCGCGGTCTTCGCTCGGCGGTGCGGCGCCACGTCGTGAGGCCGCGGCCAGTGTCCCGCTGCCTCCGCCGCCTGCCCGCGAAGACCGCGGACCGCGCGACGACCGGCCGCGTCGGGATGACCGGCCACCCCGCCGCGACGACCGCGGCCGCGCTGGCTACGAGCGACAGGAGCCTGCCGGCGAGGCGCCCGCCGGCGTGAGCGGGGGGCCGGTCGTGCCCCAGACCCCGACGGCCGATCGCGGACCGCGTGAGGAGCGACCCCGCCGCGACGACCGGCCGCCGCGCCGGGATGACCGTGGACGACGAGAGGGCCGACCGGCCCGCTCCAGCGCCCTGACCGAAGGCGAACAGGCTCAACTGACCGCAGCGCGCGCGACGTCGGTCGCCGATCGCGAAGACGTGCAGGCCGCCGAGGCCTCGCCCGAGGCCCTGGCTGCGGGCAAGGAGATCCTCGAGCAGGTCATGTCGCTGCTCGGCTACAAGGTCACCGTCACCATCGAGGCCGGCGAGACGTCCCGTCTCAGCGTCATCGGCGACGAATCAGAGAAGGAGTCCCTCGGTGCGCTCATCGGGCGCAAGGGCGAGCGCCTCTCGGCCCTGCAGCACCTCGTGAACTTGATGCTCTCCAAGCGCATCGGCGCCTGGACGCGCGTGCTCGTCGACGTCGAGGAGTACCGCGGACGCCGGGAGCGCCAGCTGCACGAGATCGCCGATCGGGCCGCAGCCCGCGTGGTCGAGACGGGACGCATGCTCCAGCTCGACCCGATGACGCCACTCGAGCGGCGCTGGATCCACCTTGCGCTGCGCGGCAACGACCAGGTCACGACACAGTCGATCGGCGAAGAGCCGGATCGGCGCGTCGTCATCCTGCCCCGGAGCGCCTGAGCCGCCGACCGGGATCCCATCCGAACGCCTGTTAGGATTCGTCGCCCGTGACCACTGAAAGCATCACCTTCGAGGCCCAGACCGCTCCGCCATCTCGCGGCTGGCGGTACGGCGTCCTAGGTTTCATCGTCGCCCTCGCCTTCGTGGCCGTGCTGGCCGCCGGCTTCATGGCCGGACTGGCCGTTGCCTACCAGAGCCGGGCGATGCCCGGCGTGGACGTCGCCGGCGTCTCGGTCGCAGGCATGGACCGGGCGACTGCGGAAGCGGCTCTGCGCGCCTCGCTGCCCGCGCTCGGCGATGGCCAGGTCACCGTGACCGTCGACGGCGAGCCGGTCGCCCTGCCCTACGAGTCGGTCGCCCGGGACTATGACCTCAACGCCATGCTCGATGCCGCCTTCGCGATCGGACGCGGCGGCACGCTCGCCGAGCAGTCGCTCGATCGCATGCGCAGCCTGATCCGCGGCACCAGCGTGCGGCCCATCGCGGACTATGACCGCGATCTGGCGCGCCGCCGCCTGATGGTCATCGCCGTCGATAAGGCGCGCGACCCGGTCGATGCCAGCGTCAGCCTGCCGGAGGGCAGCACGTTCTTCCAGACCCAGCCGGCCGTCGATGGCCGGACCATCGACGTCGACGCCACGCTGGCCGCCCTCGACCCGATGCTCGCCGCCACTGACGCCGGCGGTGCGACCGTCGCCGCGGTCACCCAGCCGGTCCAGCCCGACCTGACCACCCCCGAGGCCGAGGCCGCCGCCACCCAGGCCTCGCTCCTGACGGCCGCCGACCTCGCGGTCACCTCGGGCAAGAAACGTTTCACGATCAGCAACGAGAGCCTTCGTTCGATGCTCACCTTCGAACCTGGGCCGGATGGCGCGCTGGTCGCGGCCTTCGACGCCAAGAAACTAGAAAAGGCGGTCAAGGCCTTCGCCAAGAAGGTCGACCAGGCCGGCACCAACGCACGCTTCCGCATGTCCAGCGGGCGAGCAGGCCGGCCGACCACGATCGTCGCCTCGAAGCCCGGTCGGGCGACCGACGTCGCGGCCTCGGTCGCCGCCATCCAGGCCTCGCTGGCGTCGCCGCCGGCCGATGGGCCGCCGACGGCGGAGCTCGTGGTGACGTCGAGCCAGCCGGCCTTCACGACCGACGACGCCAAGGCCTGGAAGGCCAAGCTCAAGCCCATCGGCCGAGCGCGCTGGACGACCCACTTCCCCCAGGGCGACCACAACTTCAACGGCAAGAACATCTTCATCCCGGCCGGGTTGATCGACGGCTACGTGGTGCCGCCCGGTGGATGGTTCGACTTCTGGACGGTCGTCGGCGAGATCAGCCGAGCCCGCGGCTTCGGTCTCGGCGGCGCCATCATCAACGGCCACACGCAGCCCCAGGGGGCGCTCGGCGGTGGCATCTGCAGCTGCTCGACGACGCTCTTCAACGCCGCGCTGAGGTATGGCCTGGAGATGGGCGACCGGCGCAACCACTACTACTACATCACCCGCTATCCGCTCGGCCTCGATGCGACCGTCTTCAAGAGCGGTGGCGGCAGCGTCCAATCGATGAGCTTCAGGAATGACACGGAGTCGCCGATCCTGATCCACAGCTGGCATAGCTTCGGCATCATCAACTTCCAGCTCTGGTCGGTCGACTCCGGCCGTCGCGTCTCGTTCACGCGGCCGACCGTTCGCAACGTCCGTCCGGCCACCACGGTCGTTCAGTACACGTCGTCGCTGCGCCGCGGGGCGAGGAAACAGATCGAGTTCCCGGCGGCTGGCAAGGACGTCTGGGTGACGCGGACGGTGCGCGATCGCAACGGCAAGGTCATCAGCCGCACCACCTTCTACTCGCATTACGCGCGCGTCGACGGGATCATCCTCGTCGGGCGCTCGTCCGCCGCTGCCGCTCAGTAGATCGCTGTGATCGGCAGTCTGGCGCGACTGGCCGCCATCGGCACGGCCGGAGCGGCCTACGTCATCGGCGTCCGGCCACAGCTCCAGCACTGGGGCGCGACCGAGGCGGAGGCGGCCGAGCCGCTGCCCGGTGATGGCCTCGTGCCGGTCCCCCGCTTCGCTTCGACGCGCGCCATCACCATCGCCGCCGTGCCTTCGGCCGTCTGGCCCTGGCTGGCGCAGCTGGGCGAGGGCCGCGGCGGCCTCTACAGCTACGAATCGCTCGAGCGGCTGGTCGGCCTGGGCATGCTGAGCGCCGACGACGTCATGCCCGAGCTCCAGGACCTCGCCCCGGGGGACACAGTCCGCCTGGCGCCGGTCGGCGGACCAGAGGGCCTGACGATGGTCGTCGATCGGCTCGACGCTCCCCGCCTGCTGCTCCTCGCATCGGGGACGCGCGACGAGACCGGCCGTGGCAGGGACGAGGGATCCGAGCCGCTGCGCTCCGGCGACTTCTTCGCCGGTCGACCGGCCGCATCCTGGGCGCTTGTGCTGCGAGATGTCGATGGCGCGACGCGGCTGATCTCGCGCTGGCGTATGGCCTGGACCCCGTCAGCCGCCGCCGACCTCTTCAACGCCGCCGTGGTCGAGCCGCTCCACTTCGCGCTCGAGGAGAAGATGCTGCGCGGAGTCCGCGACCGGGTCGAGCGTCGAGCAGCCCGCCCGGTCGAGCCGCTCGAGCCTGCCCCGCGTCGCTAGGGCACCGTCTCGACGATCAGCCGCGGCGGGTGCGCACCCTGCTCCGACGACGCGGTCACCCCGTCGCTCGAGGTCGAGCGGATGAGGAACGCGTAGCGGCCGTCGCCACTCACGGCCGAGGTCACATCGAAGTCGACCCAGCCGCCACTCGGCGTCGGGCCCGCATCGCTGAGCATCGCTCCGATGGCAGCTGGCCGGTTCGCCCAGGTCACCGTCTTGCCCGACCAGCTCCTCGACGTCCGCCAGACGGCCGGGCCATCGCGGCTGCCGTCGGTGACCCACAGGCGGACGGCGGCGCGGACCACGGTGCCCGTGAGCCCGTCGGCCTGGAACTTGAGGTAGCTGCGGTAGTCGGCGCCGCCGCCATGGTTGCCGTCGACGCGCAGGACCGAGGAGGAGCCATGCGTCACGTGTGGCGCGGCCTGATCGACCCAGCTGTCCGAGCCGACGACGAAGGAGGATCGCGTCCGCGATGGCGGTGGGCCGTGCGGCGTCCCGCTGCCGGCATCCGTGAAGCCCGTGCCAGCGACCGGCACGAACCGCCAGTCGTATCCGTCGGCACGCAAGGTCAGCTCCAGGACCCCATGGGCCGACGCGAAGACCTGGCTGTTGTCAGCGCTCGCGGAACGCGTCCGTAGCGCCGTGCCGCCGGTGCCGACGACGAACTCCCGGATGCCATAGGTCGGGTCCGGCCTGGCCCATGGGTCCTGAGGGGCGAAGCGCTCGTAGTCGTGATCGTGACCGTTCAGCACGATGTCCGCGCCGGCAGCGTAGAGCGCCTCCCAGAACCGCTGACCGACGAGCGATGGACCGTGCATGCCGGAGCTGAAGCGCGGATGGTGCCAATAGGCGAGCACGTGCGCCGATGGGTGCGCTGCCAGGTCCGCCCGCAGCCAGGCCAACTGCGGGGAAGCGTTGCCGCAGCCGCCGACGGCAAAGCAATTCGAGTTGAGGACCACGATGTGCCAGGCGCCGAGGTCGTAGCTGTACCAACCTTGCCCGCGGGCGCCGGCGGCGGAACCGAAGTAGTCGAAGTAGGGCCCCGCGTTTGCGGTCGCGTAGTCGTGGTTGCCGGCTGACGGGCGGGTCCGTGCGAGATGGCGGCCCCAGGTCGGGTCGTAGCAATCCCGGAATTGCTTGGCTGTGCCCGCTGTGTAGGCGTTGTCGCCGAGCGTGACGACGGTGCCGGGGATGCCATCGAGGAGGGTCGCGGTCGCCTCATCGGCGCTGGTCGTGCAATCGCCGATGTCGCCGGCACCGACCAGGACGGGGTCATCCGCCGCTTGAGCTTGCGGGACCTGGGTCGACAGGCCGAGCATCGCGACCGCCAGCGCAACGGTCGGCGCGATGATCGTCCATCGGCGCGCGACAGACCGGGGGGTCATCGTCATGCCCTCATCAGACCACATCTTTCGATATCCGGTCGTAGGCCGTTCGTCCGCCGGCCTTCGAGGCGGTGGTCCCCAGCGAGCCGCTGGAGGAGGGCGATGATCAGCTGGGCAGCTCGCCCACCAGGACCGGGGCACTGCTGCCGGGCTGACCGGTCATCTCGAGGCTGACCCCCAGCCGACCACCGTTCAGCGGCAGATCGTCGTAGCGATCCAACGGTCCCCACCAGTATGCGACGCGATCCGCGAACCGCATGGCGCCGATCGGCGTGCGCTGGCCGTCGTGTTCGACCCAGCAGCGATACTCGGCGCCGGCACCCGGCGGCGTCAGCGCGGTCGACATGACCACGATCTCAGCCGATGACCAGGCGGCCGTCCCGGCCGGCTCGCCGTCCAGGCCGACGAGCGAGATCGCGGTGTGATCATCGTCACGCAGGACGCGATCGACGCTCTTCGAGAGGCCCACGAGCTGGTCGACCTGGTGCCGCGCGACGTCTGCGCGACCGACCTGATCGGCCACGACTGCGCCGAGCCCGACGACAAGGCCGATGACCAGCACTGCCGCCAGGGCCGGCAGTCGCCAGCCCGACCGGCCCGAGATAGCAGGTGCGGGCGGCGCGATCCCCGCCGGTGCCGGTCGACCCTCGCTCTCGAGCGGCCGCAGGGAGTGGCCGGGGATGGCCGCCACGGCCAGGCGCAGCGATGCCGGCGGCTCCGAAGCGCCGTCGGGCGTCGGGACATCCGGCCGGCCGGCCGCCTCGCTGCCACCGGCCGTCGCCAGGTCGGCCAGGGACGCGGTCGCCAGCACGGCCTCGTGCGTCCTGCGCCAGGCATCGAGGTCGGCCTGGCAGGCGGTGCAGGTTCGGACGTGGTCCCGCAGCGCCCGCACCTCCGGCGTCGGGTCGGTCTCGAGGTCGATCAGGCGCCTCGGCTCGAGAGCCAGGTCGGCGATGCGCTCGTGCGCCTCAGCGTGATCCATCGCTGGCCTCCCGTGCGCCGTCACCGACCAGGTCCGGCACGCTGCCCAGCATGTCCCGCAGCCGCGCCATCCCGCGGCGCGTGCGCGATTTGACGGTGCCGATGGGCAGCGCCAGGCGGGTCGCGATCTGGGACTGGCTGAGGCCCTGGTCGTAGGCCAGCACCAGGACCTCCTGCTCGTCGCTGGGCATGCCCGCGACGGCTGTCCGGACGATCGCCTGCAGCCAGCGCCGCTCGAGGCTCTGGGCGGGCTCATCGCCGGCGTCGACCCGGGCATCGGTCGGGCGCGGCCGGTCGTCCAGGTCGGACGGCGCAGCCACGGAAACGAGATGCGGTCGCCGCGCCTCTGCCCGGAGCCGGTCGAGCGCCCGATTGCGAGCGATGCGCATCAACCAGGTCCGCATGCTGCCCGCCTCGGGCCGATACTGGCCGGCACGCTGCCAGAGCGTGAGGTAGGTCTCCTGCACCACGTCGGCGGCGGACTCTCGATCGGACAGCAGGCGAGCGATGACGCCATACAGGAGCGGGGCATGGGCGTCATAGGCGGCCATGAAAGCCGCCTCGTCCCCGGCGGCGATGCGTCGCGCCAGGTCCCCGTCGGGTCGTGTCTCGGCCTGCTCCACCGCGCTCCCAGTCTGTCGTTGCTGACCCGCCTGTCACGGCCGGCTCGGCGCGATGGTGGCGCGCCGGGCTCGTGTCGTCCAGCCCCACCTACGGCGTGGCACTCGCGCCGCCCCCGCCGCGCGTGTACTCGTCCCCACCCGATGGCGACGCGCTCTCCGTGCCGCCGGACCCGGCGGGCGTGGCCACGAACCAGACGTCGTTGAGGCCCTGGCCCTTGACGTCGCCGGCCGCGCTGTCGGCGGCGAAGTAGTAGAGCGGCGCGCCGTCATAGGTGACTTGCATCGAGCCGTCGTCGCGGGCGATCGTGGCCAGGGCGCCGGTCACGCCGTCACCCGCCGTCACCGTCTCGTCCTCCTCGAGCACGAAGGGCGGCCACTTCGTCGCGCAGTCGCCGTTGCAGGCGCTCTTGCCGCCGCTGTCCTTCTTGAAGATGTAGAGCGTCTTGCCGTCCTCGCCGACGAGGATCGCGCCGAGCGTGGCGTCGGTGGCCGTGTCGACCTCATAGGCCTCGCCCGCGGGTGCCGACGCCGCCGGTGCTTCCTGGGACGGCGACGGAGACCCGCCCGACGCTCCACAGGCGGCCAGCAGGAGGGCTGCGCCCGCCATAACGAACAACGACGACCGACTTCGGATCCGAGCTCCACCGACCACGGCGACGACCTCCTCTGATGACCGGTCATGGCCGGCGATGACAGATACGATGCGACCGCGCGATCGGATCGCAGCCGGCGGCAGAGACCGTCGACCCCCACGGCGGACGTCCGTGGGGGTCGCACTGGGATGGCGTCGGCGATGGCCGATGATCAGACGTTGAGCTTGGCGCGACAGACCTCGCCGGACTTGAGGTTGGTGGCCTTGGCGACGATAGTGTCGGTCCCCGCCCGATTGGCGATCCGGCGGCTGAGGGAGAACGAGCCACTGGGGGCGACGGTGGTCCGATAGCCCGCGAAGACACGGACGCCGTCGTCCCAGAGCTTGACGCGCCACACCTTGCCGTTGCGATTCTGGTCGACCTCGAACTCGACCTCGATGCGACCGTTGTCGTGCTTGGCCTTGAGCTTGCTCGTGCTGTGGCCGGTGCATGAACCGGTGACGCGGACAGCGTCGCCGCCCTTGGCCGCAGCGGCGACCGGGATCAGCAGCGCTCCGAGCGCGAGGCTGAGCGTCAGGCCGGCGGCGGCGAGGATCCTGGCTGGAACGTGCGAGCTGGTGCGAGGCATCGGGTGTTCTCCTCTGTCGTCATGCTGTGCGTGAGTCCCATCGCTCACCGGTCGGTGGGCGTCTGCGTTCTCGCTGCCTAGCCTCAGCCCCAAGCCTTCCGTGTCGCAATGGGCCGCGGTCGCGAAGTCGAACGGACCTTGGTCTGAGCCATGACTGGACCTGGGGCCGTATCGACCTCGCTGGGGCCGGCGTACGATGGTTCGATGGCCCCTCATCCTCCCGCGACCGTGTCGGCCGGGTCGTCGCGATCCGGGCAATCGGTCGCCGAGGTGTCGGACGCTCGGGCAACGCCATCGCCGCAGGCGGCCCCGACCAGGCCGCGATCCACACTCGCGCGCCAATTCCTGGCCGCCAACCTCGTCATCCTGATCGTCGCTGGCATCGTCGTCGGCATCTGGATCGGCGACACCCTCGAGCGGGGCATCGTGGACCGGACGGCAGCCGTGACCGCGCTCTACGTGGAGAGCTTCGTCGAACCCCACCTCCAGGAGCTGGACGTCGACGGATCCATCCCCGCGGCGAGCATCGAACAGCTCGACAGCCTGCTGAAGACCGGACCGCTCGGCGACATCGTCGTCTCCCTGCGTGTCTGGTCGCCGTCGGGCACTATCGTCTACGGCTCCATCGGGGAGCTCGTCGGGCAGACGTTCCCGGTGGAGGGAGAGCTGGCGGAGGCCTTCGACGGCCAGGTCACGGCCCAGCTCAGCAACCTCAGCGCGACCGAGAATGCCGTCGAGCGACGCCAGTGGTCGCGGCTGCTCGAGATGTACGTCCCGGTCCGGCGCAACGGCTCGGACCAGATCACCGCCGTCGTCGAGTTCTACCAGCTGCCCGACGCCATCGATCGCGAGGTGGCCCAGGCTCGCCTCATCTCCTGGCTCCTGGTGGCATCGGCTATCGGGGTCTCGCTCCTCCTGCTATTCGGCATCGTCAAGCAGGGCAGCGATACCATCGGCCGCCAGGAGGCCGCGCTCACGCGCCAGGTCAGCGAGCTGTCGGCATTGTTGGATCAGAATGCCGCGCTCAGCGACAAGGTGCGGGCCGCGGCTGAGCGGACCACGACACTCAACGAGCGCTCGCTGCGGCGCATCAGTGCCGACCTGCATGACGGCCCGGGTCAGACACTGGCACTTGCGCTGCTGCGCTTCGACGCGCTGCGGGCGGCGGATCCACGACCCCGCGGTTCACCCTCGGAGGCCGAGGAGATCGAAGGCGCGCTCCAGGATGCCCTGCGTGACATGCGGGCGATCGCGGCCGGGCTGCGGATGCCGGAGCTCGCCGGGTCGAGCGTCCGCGACGTCGTCGAGCGCGCCGTGCAGGATCATGTCCGTCGGACCGGTATGGCCATCGACGTGACGGTCGAAGAACCGACCCAGTCGATCTCGCTGCCGATCAAGATCGCGCTCTTCCGGGCCATCCAGGAGCTTCTCTCGAACGCATTCCGCCACGGTGGCGGAGCCGCGGTCCGTGTCCAGGTCCGAGTCGATGATGCCGACCTTCAGCTCGAGGTCAGCGACCAGGGCCCCGGCTTCGATGTCCGGTCACTCCGAACCGAGGCCGGCCTCGGGCTGGCCGGGATGCGCGAGCAGGCCGAGCTCCTGGGCGGCGACTTCGAGATCTCGTCGCAGGTCGGGCGGGGGACGCAGGTCCGGATCCGCTGGCCGATCCACGCCACGGAGCTGCCGCCGATCCACGCACGGACTGGCGGTCAGGCATGACCGAGACCATCCGGTTGATCGTCGCCGACGACCACCCGCTCTTCCGTGCCGGTGTGGTCGGGTCGCTCGGGGCTGCCGATGACCTGGAGGTCGTCGCACAGGCCTCGGATGCTGCCGAGGCCGTCGCGATGGCCCTCGAACATCTGCCTGATGTCGCCCTGCTGGACATCGCCATGCCCGGCGGCGGGATCGCCGCAGCACGCGACATCAGTGCCGCGCTGCCCGCGACGCGGATCGTGATGCTGACCGTGTCCGAGGATGAGGACGACCTCCTCGCGGCCATGAAGGCGGGCGCTTCCGGATACGTCCTCAAGGGCGCCGCCGCGACCGAGCTGATCGGGGTCATCCGAGCCGTCCATGCCGGTCAGGTCTACGTCGCGCCGGCGTTGGCGTGGGGGCTGCTACGCGAGATGTCCAAGCCCCGCGCGTCGCCGTTCGACGAACTGACGGCCAGGGAACGGGAAGTCCTCGAGCTCGTGGCGTCGGGGCTCGGCAACCAGGAGATCGGCGATCGGCTCGGCCTGGCCGAGAAGACGATCAAGCATCACATGACCAACATCCTGGGCAAGCTGCGCGTACGGAGCCGAGTCGAGGCGGCCCTGCTGGCCGCTCGCGAGGGGATGGGTTCGAGCGCCGACCTCGAGCGCTGAACGACGCCGACACGACGAAGCGGCGCTCCGGCGGGAGAGCGCCGCTTCTGGATGAGTGCTGGTGGAGATGGGGGAGGGTCGAACTCCCCGTCCAGAACCATCAGCCGGAGACCTACTACGAGCGTGTCCGATGCTTTGTCGTCGACCGAACGGACGGCCATCGGCAGTCTGCCGTCCGGTCCAGTCGCGTGCCCCTGGATCGGGCCTGATCTCCGGTTACGCGACGCTGACCGGAGCTGCATCCCCGCTTGATGACGCTTCCACAGCCCACGGGGAGGAGGCTGCTTCCACGCTCACCTTACCGCCTAAGCGGCGAGGGCGAGAGCAGGCTGGCGGTTGCCAGTTACTTCGTTTTGCCGCCGGTTTAACGAGGCCTGACGGCACCTCGGCTCGCATTCTCCGGGGATCCGGCCCTGTCGATACCACGCATCCCCATGGCGCCGGGCCTCGCCCGGACCGCCCGATCGTAGCACGAGACCGCGCGCCGGCCAAACGGCGAGACCGCCCTCCTGGGGTGTCAGCGACCCCGGCGCACGTCCGAGAGCTCGCGCTCGAGGTCGCGCTTGGCGTCCCGCTCCGCGATCGAGCGGCGCTTGTCATGCAGCTGCTTGCCCTTGGCGAGGCCGAGCTCCAGCTTGGCCCGGCCGCGGCCGTCGATGAACAGCCGGAGAGGGATGAGCGTCAGCCCCTTCGACTTGGTGCGGCCGAGGAGCTCGTCGATCTCGCTCCGATGGAGGAGGAGCTTGCGGTCGCGGCGCGGCTCGTGGTTGTAGCGGTTGCCCTCGGCGAAGGGCGCGATGGTGACACCGATGAGCCAGGCCTCGCCGCGCTCGATCCGCGCATAGGCCTCCTGCAGGCTGACCTTGCCGGCCCGGATGCTCTTGATCTCGGTGCCGGTCAAGGCGATGCCCGCCTCGATGTGCTCTTCGATGTGGTACTCGTGGTAGGCCTTCCGATTGAGGGCCACCGTGTGCTCGCGCATCAGCTTCCTTCGGGGTCTTGCGCCGACGTTGCCGGTGCCACCGGGTTGCGCCGCGCTGTCGATGACGATAGGACCGCGCCGCAGAGGACGCACGAACGCCGGCCCGTGACCGGACCGGCGTTCGAATACGCGTACCACCCTGCGGGGTCTAGGTCAGGCAGTTGCCTCCCGCGAGGTGGTGCAGCGCTTGGGACTGTCGATCACTGCACATCACCTCCTTTCGTCTGGCGCGGACGATAGCGGAGACCCCTCGTCTATGCAAGAGGGCCGGCGATGGCGGAGGTCGGGGCAGCCAGGAGCTCGAGCGCCCGGTCGAGGACGACGTCGGAGTCGGCGCCGGCGGGCACGCTGACCGGGACGTCCGGCGTCAGCCCCTGCTGGTGGATCCAGCGCTTGTGCGGCGTCAGCCAACGAGCGACCGAGAGACGGAAGCCGCCGGTATCGTCGGTCAGGGTCTGCCATTGTTGGATGGTGCCCTTGCCGAAGGTGGTCTCGCCGACCAGCCTTGCCCGGCCGCTGTCCTGGAGCGCCCCGGCGACGATCTCGCTGGCGCTGGCTGAACCTCGGTCCACGAGCACGACGACGGCGAGGTCGGGATCGGTGGCCACACCGCCGGGGATCGCCTCGTGGGCGATCTCCGTGCCGTCGGCGAACGACTCCCAGAAGATGGGGCCGGAGGCGACGAACTCGCTGGCGATCCGCTCGGCCGCGTCCACGAAGCCGCCGGGATCGCCCCGAAGGTCGAAGACGACGCCCTTCACGCCGGCATCGACCAGCGCCTTGAGCTGGCCGTGGAAGTCGTCGGCGGCCGATGACGAGAAGCCGTCGAGCCGGATGTAGCCGACGGTCCCGCCGGCCAGGCGCTCGGTGGTCACGACCTCGGTCTGGATGGTGTCGCGGACGATGGCCAGCTCGAAGGGCGCGGCCGTGCCGCGCACGACCGAGAGTCGGACCGTCGTGCCCCGTGGGCCGCGGACGCGATCGATCGTCTGGCCGATGGTCTGGCCGTCGACGGGCACGTCATCGATGGCCAGGATCCGGTCGTCCGCCTGCAGGCCGGCCGCGGTCGCCGGCGAATCGCGCAGCGTGCGGACGACCACGACGTGACAGTCGGCTCCTGCCTCGGCACAGCTGACGCCGGCCGCGTCCTGGGTCTGCATCACGGCCCCGATCCCCTCGAAGCTGCCGTTGATGCCCGAGATCGAGGCCTTGTATTCGTCGGAGGACAGGTAGCCGCTGAAGGGGTCGCCGATGGCATCGAACATGCCCTTGATGGCCCCTTCGACCAGCGTCTTCTCGTCGGTCCGCCCGACGAAGCGACCGGTGATGGCGTCGAATGCGTCCCAGAAGGGGGCGAAGAGAGCTTCGCGATCGTCCGGCGTGCCGGGCGTCCGCGCCTGTTGGCCGCCGAGCATGAAACCGGCCCCGAAGAGAGCGGCGCCGCCGATGACCGCCACCAGGAGCAGGATGATGACGATAGCCACCCGACCGCCAGCCGCCGCCCGACCGGATGCGACCGAGGCGACCTCGGGCGCCATGGACGCCGGCGCACCAGGCGCGCTCGACGCCGAGGCATCAGGCGTCGTCGCCTCTGGGCCCGGCGCGGTCGACGGCTCGGTAGTCGCGGGATCGGACATCGGGCGCTGGTCGGTCTCCGGGGACGGATGGTGGAGCGCGAAGCCTACTTGATGAGGTAGCTGCGCACCGAGATGGTGGCCCCCAGGCCACCCAGCAGGGCACCGGCCCCGACCACGACCATGATCAGCTGCTGGCCGAGCTGCTGGTCGAAGCCGACCGGGATCTCGGACAGGATGGTCGTGCCGAGCTGGCTGATGGACGGCGCGGCGACAGCCAGGATGGCCAGCGTGATGGCCGCACCGATGAGCCCGACCAGCAGGCCCTCGAAGATGAACGGCCAGCGGATGAAGGCATCGGAGGCGCCCACCAGGCGCATGATCTCGATCTCGTCGGCACGCGCCATGACCGCCATGCGGATGGTGTTGACGACGATGAACAGGACGGTCAGGCCGACCATGATCAGGATGCCCAGGCCGATCGTCCGCAGCACGCCCGTGATGGCCACCAGAGCGTCGACCACGCGCTGCGTCTCGAGCACCTCGGAGACCAGCCCGCGGGGCCCCTTGAGGACCTCGACCACCGATCCGTACTGGCGCGGATCGCGGAGCTTGACGTTGAGGCTGGCCGGGATGGGGTTGGTGCCGGTCAGCGTGGTCAGGTCCGGCCGCCCCTGGGCCGCCTGGTCTGCCCGCCATGCCGCGAGCGCGGCCTCCTTGCTCTGGTAGCTGACCGAGGCCACCTCCGGCAGCGCCTCGACCTCGACCTGCAGCGCCTGCACGCGGTCGAGCGACACGCCATCGCTGATGAAGGCCTGGACCTCGACTTTGGACTCCACGAAGCGAAGGCCGGCCTCGAGGCCCTGACAGGACGAGCATCAGGCCGGCCAGCAGGACCAGCATGAGGACCATGGTCACGGTCGCTGCCAGGCTCATGACCCGGTTGCGCCACAGGCCCTGGAAGGCCCGGCGGATGGAGAAGGCCAGGAAGCCGATCATCGCTCAGTACTCACGGTGGTAGCCGCCGACCTCGTCGCGCACGATGCGCCCTTCCTCGAGCGCCACCACGCGGCGTCGCAGGGCGGTCACGACCTCGGCGTTGTGGGTCGCCATGAGCACGGTCGTGCCCAGCTCGTTGATGCGCAGCAGGAGTTGGATGATCTCCCAGCTGATGAGCGGGTCGAGGTTGCCCGTCGGCTCGTCGGCGATGACGATGGTCGGGTCGTGGACCATCGCCCGGGCGATGGCCGTTCGCTGCTGCTCGCCGCCCGAGAGCTGGTGCGGTCGCTGCTCGCCCTGGGCGGTCAGGCCGACGAGGGCCAGGACGCGTTCCACGGCCGGGCCGATCTCGCGCCGCGGCGTGCCGGTCACCTCCAGCGCGAAGGCCACGTTCTCGCGCACCGTCTTGCTGGGCAGCAGCTTGAAGTCCTGGAAGACGATGCCGATCTTGCGCCGCATCTTGGGCACCTCACGGCGCTTCAGGCGGGCCAGGTCCTGGCCGGCGACCATGACCATGCCCGTCGTCGCGAGCTCATCGCGGATGAGCAGCTTCATGAGCGTGCTCTTGCCCGCCCCGGAGGGACCGACGAGGAACGCGAAGTCGCCTTCGGGGATGATCAGGTCGACGTCGACCAGGGCGCGCTTGCCGGTCGGGTAGACCTTGGTCACGTCGTGCAGCGCGAGGGCCACGCGCTTGAGGTCGGGCAGCTCCATGTCGACGGCCGGCCGTGGACGCTGGCTGCGGCCGGCGCTGGTCGGCGAGATGCCACCCTGTGAGAACGCTCCCGGCGTCGTGGCCGGCGGCGGGTCGGCCGCGACGGCTCGTGTCAGCCCGCCCCGCACGTCGTCAGCCGCTGACCGGGCCACGGTCTCCCCGCCGTTCGCTGCGCCAACGGCGCGCGCCGCGGGACCGAAGCGGGGGCGGAGGCTGGCTCGGAGGTGCGAGAACGTCACGTACGGCTCCGCGTTGCCCGGGACCGGCGCCTGGGGAGCGCCGGTTGACCGGTTGCGGCTCGGCACGCGGGCACGGCGAGCACGACCACGACGCGCGCAGGGTAGCACAGGCGTTCGGTGCCCTCGTGATCACCCAAGGGAGCCATAGGCCTCGGTGATGCCCGGCTACCCTTGACACGAGACGCGACCATGCGAGTATCGGCCTCGCCGACGTCATCGGGCTAGCAGGCGTTCTGTCATGGGTTCCTGGCATCTCCGCAGCTTGTCATTCGTGCCCTGGGCCGACCGTTGACAGCGGGCGGCCCGACCGATCCGCGGACCGTCGTGGTCACCGGCGCCACCGCGGGCATCGGCCGAGCGCTCGCGGAGAAGCTGGCCGCTGCCGGCCTCACGGTCGCCATCGTGGCGCGTGACCCGGGGCGAGGCGAGGCTGCGCGGGCGGCGATCGCCGCCGCGAGCGGGAGCGAGCAGGTCGAGCTCTATCCGGGCGACCTGTCGAGCTTGGCTTCCGTGCGCAACCTGGCTCGTGCTGTCGCCGAAGCCCACCCGGCCATCGACGGCTTGGTCCATTGCGCCGCCGTCTATACGTCACGACGATCGATCACCATCGATGGCTACGAGACGATGCTGGCGACGAACGTCCTGGGACCGTTCCTGCTCACGAACCTGCTGCTCGGCCCGCTTCGGGCGGGGCGATCAGCCCGCGTCCTCGTCCTCTCGGCTCCGTCGACGATCAGGCTCGACTTCGACGATCTCCAGACGGAGCGGAGGTTCCGATCGCTGCGTGCCTTCGGCGCCACCAAGGCGGCCGATCTCCTGTTCACGTTCGAGCTCGCCCGCCGGCTGACGGACACGAGCGTGACCGGGAACGCCGTCCACCCCGGGCTGGCGCGAACGAACCTCATGCGTCAGGCCGTCGCACCGCTGCGATGGGTGACGGGCCTCATGTCGTCCTCGCCAGAACGCGCCGCGGCGGCCATCGCGCCGCTCGCGCTGTCACCCGAGTTCGAAGGCATGACCGGCCGCTTCTTCCATGCTGGCCATGAGATCGAGGCGCCGGCCTACACCCGCGACCCACAGGTGGCTCGTCGCCTCTGGGAGGTCGCTGCGGCCCTCACGGGGCTCGGTGAAGCGGACGCCGAATAGGGCGCGAGGTCCGTCATCTCAAAGAGCGGCTGGCGGCGCGGGCAGGACCCCGGCGACGGCGGTCAGGGCACGCCCGACTTCTTGCGGCGATCGCTCGCCTAGCCGGTCTGATCCGCACGCTCCCACCAGACGACCGTCGCCACGAGCCCGGCCGTCGCCACGAGCACCACGCCCAGCACGCCGCCCAGCGTCACCGGCTCGACGGCCGCCCCACCGGCGCCCGCGAGGAGCGCGGGCACCGACCACGGGAACCATTGCCCCCAGCCCAGGACCGCCAGGATCTGGGACAAGGCGATCATCGAGACCGCCCATGCCAGTGGTGCGATGTAGCCGCGCCCGGCGCCGGCGAAGAAGGCTGCCCAGGTCTGGAGCATGATCGTCAGGATGGCCGCGAGAGCGATGGCCCCGACGCTCGTCATCGCGTTGACCGTCGACCAACCGGGGAGATCGACCAGCGCACCGATGATGAGCCCGAGCGCAAGCACCCAGGCCGAGATCGCGAGGCCCCAGATGGCGATCACGCACGCCTTGGCCATGACGATGGTTCGCCGCGGCGTGGGGTTGGCAAGCAAGCCGCGAAGGGTCCGGTCGGCGAACTCGCGCCCAAAGACCCAGGCGGCGAGGAAGGCGAACAGGATCGCCCCGCCGACGGCGACCGCCTGGCCGAGCAGTTCGACGAAGGTCGGCCAGTCCGCCGTGCCGGCCGTGAGCTGTGCCTTGGAGCCGAGCAAGCCGAGGGCACGTGCCCGCTCCGGGTCCTTCAAGATGACCATGAACAGGCCCATGACCACCGGCGCGAGCGAGAAGCCGATCGCCACGCCCCATGGCACCCGCGAGTGGCGGGCCTTGAGCAGCTCCGTCGAAAGCGCGGCGCGGAACGTGCTCAATCGGTCGCCTGCACGGTGCCGCCGGTGAGGCGGATGAAGTGGTCCTCGAGCGACTCCCTGGCCAGCGCGAGCCGCGTCGGTGGGGTCCCGGCCCCGACCAGCAGCACCGCGACCTGCTCCGGCGCATCGACGGCCCGCTGATCTCGCAACTCGAGCACCATCGGCGTGCCTTCTGCGGCCGCTCGCCTGGTGGGCGACAGGCCGGCTTGGCGGAGCGCGGACTCGGCCCTGTCGACGTCCGTCGCTTCGACCTCCAGCCGCAGGTCGCGATGCGCCTCGAGGGCGTCGCGATCGAGCTCTTCGATGAGGCGGCCCTGATGGACGATGCCGATCCTCGTGGCCAACTTGTCGACCTCGCCCAGGATGTGGCTGGACATGAAGACCGTGACGCCGCGATCGGTCGCAAGACCAGCGATCAGATCCCGAACCTCGATCACGCCGGCCGGGTCGAGGCCATTCGCGGGCTCGTCGAGCACCAGCAGCTCGGGCTCCGGCAGCAACGCCCGCGCCAGCGCGAGCCGCTGCAGGTTGCCGAGCGAAAGCGTGCCCGCCCGCCGGTCGGCATACGATCCGAGGGACATCCCCTCGATGACGCGATCGACGGCGGCTCGGTCGGCGATGCCGGCCAGGCGTCGAGTGATGTCGAGGTTGTCGCGCACGGTGAGTTCGGGGTAGGCCGTCGCGGTCTCCACGAGGTGACCGACCCGGCGCCAGAGCAGGGTCGATCGTGCGTCGACCAGCTGGCCGAAGAGCTCCGCCCGACCGGACGTCGGCCGGATCATGCCTAGGAGCATCCGGATCGTCGTCGACTTGCCCGCGCCGTTGAGGCCCAGGAATGCGTAGATCTCCCCCCGAGTGACCCGCAGGTCGATACCGTCGACGGCCAGCACGCCGCTCCGAAAGCGCTTCGTCAGGCCGTTGGTCGCGACCGCGAGGTCCGTCATCTCAAGCAGCGGCTGGCGGCCGTTGGCAGTGCCTCAGCTGCCATCCCCGTCGCGCGGATGGGCCTCCGGACGGTCGGGAAAGACTGCGCCGACCGCCCGGGCCAGCTCCAGGCGGCGCCAGGGTGGCGCGCCCTCAAGCTCGATCTCGAGCGAGAAGCTCAGGAACGTCCGCACTAGGACGATGACGCCCAGCGTGGCGGCATTGGCCAGCGTCAGGTCGACCGTGATGGTCTGGATGATGTCGGCGATGATGAGGATCTCGAGACCGAGCAGGATGATGCGGCCAAGCTCGTTGCGAACGCCGACGTAGGTCACCCGAGCGCGTGCGCCAAGGTAGCCGCCGACGATGCGGGCGGCGAGCAGCAGCGCGCCGAGGACGAAGACGGCCACGCCTACGAACTCGAAGGCGGTCGAGACGATCTCCATGGCCTCGCGGAAGGTCATGGCCGAAGCCTACGCCACGGTGAGCCCCCGTGCGACCTGCCCACCACCGCCGTGCCTGCGTCCTCGGGGCCGCCGATGCCCGCCGCGCGTCGCACCGACTGGCGGGCGTTAGGCTCTGGTCCGGAGGAACGATGAAGGTCGACATCGAGCAGGTCATCGCGGCCATCCCGGCGTGGCGCGGTCGCCGGGTCACGGCCGAGGAGATCGTCGGCGGCCTGACCAACCGCAACTACCGTGTCGACGTCGATGGCCGGCCTTGCTTCGTGCGCATTCCCGGCGCTGAGACGGGGCTCCTGGCGGTCGATCGTGCCAACGAGCTGGCCAATAGCCGGGCCGCAGCCGAGGCTGGCGTCGGCCCCCGTGTCCTCGACCATCTGCCCGTTTGGGACGTGATGGTGCTGGAATGGCTGCCCGGTCGGACGCTCTCCAACGAGACCTGCCTCGAGCCCGACATGCCCGAACGCATCGCCAGCGCGCTGCGCGGGCTGCACGCCGGTCCTCGGTTTCGCGACGACTTCGACATGGTCGACCTCTCGGCCCGCTACCTAGGCGTGGTCGATGAGCGACGGATGCGGATCCCGAAGGGCTATCGGGCCAACCTGCCGCTCGTGTCCCGCATCGCGGCAGCGCTGGCTGCGCGACCCCTCCCGACCGTGCCCTGCCACAACGACCTGCTGGCCGCCAACTACCTCGACGACGGCGCGCGGATCCGGATCGTCGACTATGAGTACAGCGGCAACGCTGACCCGACCTTCGAGCTCGGCAACACGTGTCAGGAGCTGGGCTGGGATGACTCCCGGATCGAAGCGCTGTGCGCCGCCTATTTCGGTCGCGCAGCGGACGCGCTGCTGGCCCGGATGCGGCTGCAGATGATCATGTCGGACGTAGGCTGGACGCTGTGGGCGGCCATCCAGGCCACCGTGTCGACGATCGACTACGACTTCTGGGGCTGGGCAGAAGAGCGCTGGGCGCGTGCCACCCACGCCATGGACAGCCTCGACCTCGGTCGCTGGCTCGACGACGCCAGCACGGGCTGAGCCCACCGAGCGCGGGGCTGAGGCAGCGCCCCGCTTGCCACGCGAGCCCGGCGATCAGCGCATCCTGGCGCCGGTCGGATCGTGCAGCACGTCGGGCGCGACGACCGCCGGCACCTGCGCCCCGAGGACGTCGACGCTCGCCGTCTCCCCCGCCTGCGTGTCGCGCGGCAGGTAGACGTAGCCGACGGTTCGGGACACCCCGTAGCCGTATGTCGCACTGCGCAGGCGTCCGACCACCTCGCCACCGCTGCGGACCGCCTCCCCGCCATAGATGGGCAGGTAGGCCCCGTCGTCGCCGATGAGCACGGTGCGAAGTCGGCGAGCAGGTCCGTCGGCAGTCGCCTGGCGCTGGCGGATGACCGCATCGCGGCCGATGAACGGTCCCTTGTCCGGCCGGACGAAGGCCCCCAGACCCGCCTCGTCCGGCGTCTCGAGCATCGTCAGGTCCGTGCCGTAACAGCGGTAGCCCTTCTCCACCCGCAGGGCGTCCAGCGCCCGGTAGCCGAACAACCCCAGGTCCGTGGCGCGACCGGCCGTGACCAGCCGGTCCCAGACCATGACCGCCCACTCCGGGTCGAGGTAGAGCTCCCAGCCCAGCTCACCGACGTAGCTCAGGCGCGCGGCGATGACCGAAGCGGGGCCGATCTTGATGATCGTCGCCCGTCGGAACGGCAGGCCCGCGTCGCTCACGTCCTCGTCGGTCACGGCACCGAGCACGTCCCTGGCGGCCGGCCCCCAGAGCCCGAAGCACGCCCATCGCTGGCTCGTGTCGTCGACCGTCACCGGAGGATCCCCGGCCCGGACGTTGGCTCGCAGCCAGCCCATGTCGCCGGCGAGCGAGCCGGCGCCGGTGATGACGCGGTAGTCCTGCTGCCCGAGGCGTGTGACCGTGATGTCGGCCAGCATGCCGCCCGCCGCGCTCAGGAACTGGCTGTAGACGACGGAGCCCGGCGCCCGGTCGATGTCGTTGGCGCAGACGCGTTGGAGCAGCCCGGTCGCGCCCGGGCCGCCGACCGCGATCTTGCCGAACGAGGTCAGATCGATGAGGCCGACCCGTTCGCGGACCGCGCGGAATTCCTCGCCGACCCGCTCGAACCATGGCGGACGGCCCCAGCCATAGGCGCGCTGGTCGCGCCCGGCTCGACGCCATGTCGCGCCTGGCACCAACAGGTCCGGCCGCTCCCAACCGGCCTTGATGCCGAAGACGGCGCCCGCTTCCTGCAGCCGACCGTGGACCGCTGACAGCCGCCGCGGCCGTCCGGCTTCGTCGGCGTCATGCGGGTAACGGAGCCGGTAGTAGTCGGCGTAGGTCTCGCGCGCGAGTGCCGCCGACCAGGCGGGATCGCGGTACGTGTCAGCAAAGCGCCAGGCGCGGTAGGGCACGACGTCGACGCCTGGATCGCCGCTCGTGATCCAGCCGGCAAGCGCCGCTCCGAGGCCACCGGCGCCGCCGAACCCGTTGAGCGACAGGCCGGCAGCGACCCAGAAGCCCGCCAGGCCGGGCATCGGGCCCATGAGCGGGCCGGCGTCCGGGGTCATGGCGTCGGGGTGGCAGACGAGGCGGATGGCCTCGGCGTCGATGAGGAACGGGAATCGACGGACGGCTCCGGCCATGAGCGGGGCGAACCGTTCGTAGTCCGGCGGCAGCGACTGCGCCGCGTGCTCCCAAGGCACGCCGTCGATCCAGCGGGCGTTGGGCTCCGCCTCGTAGCCGCCGAAGAGCATGCCGCCGTGCTCGCTCTTGCCGTAGACGAGGTTGTCGGGATCGCGGAAGCAGGGCATCTCGGCCGGTAGCTCGTGGCCGGGCACGGCCTGCAGCGCGATGTGCTGGTGATCGACCGGCGTCGACGGGATGAAGGCGCCGACCATGGCCGCCACCTGCGGCGCCCAGATGCCCGCGGCGTCGATGACGAGCTCGGTCTCGATCGGTCCCGCCTCGGTCTCGACGTGCGTCACCGCCCGCCGTTCGGAGAGCCTGAAGCCGGTCACCCGGCAGCCGGTCCGGATGCGGACCCCGAGCGCCTGGGCGGCCGCGGCCACGGCGTGCGTCGCGATATGTGGGTCGAGATAGCCGTCCTGCTCCATCCAGACCCCGCCGAAGAGCGACTCGCCGGTCATGGCCGGGAGGCGTGCCCGCGCCTCGCCCGCCGAGATGACCACGGCGTCGAGCCCGATGCCACGAGCTCGGCTGGCCGTCCGCTCCAGCTCGGCCAGCTGATCGGGGCTCGATGCCAGGCGGATGCTTCCGACGCGCGAGAACACGCCCAGCCGCTCGTAGAGCTCGATGCTCTGACGCCGGAACCGCATCATCGTCGAGGAAGGGTTGAAGGCGGTCACGAGCCCAGCCGCCTGGCAGGTCGAGCCGGCCGTGAGCTGCGCCTTCTCGATCAAGAGGACGTCCCTCTCGCCGGCCAGCGCGAGGTGGTAGGCCACCGAGCAGCCGGTGATGCCACCCCCGATGACGACGATGCGCGCCCGATCCATGGTCACATCATGGAGGCGCTCTGGCAGGCTCGCTCAGGTCGATTCGAGCGTGGCCAGGTCGGCCTCGAAGCTTGGCCCGGACGCATTCGAGATGAGCCGGCCCAGGTGGTCCTCGGCATAAGCCCGGAAGTCGACGTCGAGCGAGCTGATGGCCTGCTGCAGGACGCCCCACATCCCCTCGCGGAAGTCGGACACGACGCGCATCAGCCGCAGCCGCGCAAGCCGCTCGGGTCGGATCCCGCCCTCGTAGGCCTCGAGCAGGATGGCGTCCTCATCGGCGTCGAGGCCATGGTTGACGCTGAAGTTGCCGAGGTCGAAGAAGGGGTCGCCCATGCCGGCATACTCCCAGTCGACGATCCTGATGCGTCTTCCATCGTCGATGAAGTTGGCGTTCAGCAGGTCGTTGTGGCAGGGCCGCATCTCGACCGGATCCCGCAGGAAGGCGATCTCGATGCGACGCATCCGCTCATGGGCCGCCTCGTAGCTTGCGGGGATCGGTACGCCGCGCTCGAGGGCCAGGGCCCGGTAGGCCTCACCGATGCGGAAGGGCGCGAAGATGCCGGGGATGGCCGGACCACCGTGGATGCGTCGGATCGAGTCAGCCACGCGACGGATGGTGGCGGGATCGTGGACCGCCTCGTCGGAGATGCCGGTGCCGACGATGAAGCGGGTGATCAGGTAGCCCTCGGGGCGGATGTAGTCGATCACCTCGGGACCGACGCCGACCCCCGCCGCAGCCACGGTCGCCGCGTGCTCGACCTCGCGGCTGATGCCCAGCAGATGCGTGTCGTTGCCGCCCATGCGCATGACGCAGGTCAGGCCGCCGCTGCCGGCCGCCGCCAGGCCGCCGTCGGCATCGACCCGGAAATTGCGGTTGGTGATGCCACCAGAGATCGGCGTCAAGACGAGATCGCGCCCGGCCAGCTCGGGCACCCGTTGCAGCGCGGCGACGAGGGTCTCGCGCAACGCACCCTGGATCGGCGCATCGACAGCCGGCTGCTCCTCGGCGGGATCGCTGCTCATGGACGCCTCATGGTCGCAGAATCGCGCGGCGCGGCGATCCTTCGCCGCGCGGCACCTGTGTCGGGACGCTGGTTCGACCTTAGCCGATGACCGCCTCGCCAGTCACCTCGTCGGCCGCGACCTGCTGCTTGTCGACCTTGCCACGCTCGACGGCCAGGTCCCAGAAGTAGATCCAGCCGGTGAACCAGCCCAACGTCCGGTTCGACAGGCGCTTGGACCATTGGTAGATCGAACCGGCGACCGGGAAGTGGCTGGACAGCTCGGCGAAGTTGAGGGCCACGAACGACTGGCCGATGATGACCATGACCCACGCCCACATGACGGTCGCCGGCCCACCGACGCCATAGCCGACCGACTGGTTCGTGAACGTTCCGGTCGAGACCGAGATGTAGCTGAAGGCGACGGCGAAGACCGACATGAAGCCGAGGGTGCGCTTGAGCTCCGGCTTGATGCCCAGCGATCTGAGGTGGGCGTCGTCCTGGGCGACCGTCGCGTCGTGGTCCATGGTCACGGGTCACATCCTCCTCAACCCCCAGCTGGGTCTTCGCGGGGATCCACCGAACGGAGAACGCCGGGACACGCTCGCAGGCCGTCCCTCTCGGCGGCGAGCGATGCGCGAGTCTACGAACCGCTGGATGCCGGCGTCAATGGGGAAATGTGCGGTCTGGTGCGGTCTGGTCGGTGCGCCGCGACGCGCCTCCCGGCGCACCTCTGGACCGGCCATCAACCGGGCAGGGCAGCCAGGATCTCGTCGTGCAGGAGGCCGTTGGTCGCCAGCATCGTCCGCTCATGGATCGAGTGCACACCGCTGAAGTCGGTCACCCGGCCGCCGGCCTCCTCGATGATCACCAGCGGGCCGGCCAGGTCCCAGGCGTTCATCCCGACCTCGATCATCGCCTCCGCCGCGCCCTCGGCGACGAGCGCGTAACCCCAGAAGTCTCCGAAGCCGCGGTCCCGCCAAGCTCTTGCCACGAGTGCCCGAAAGCCTGGCGCATAGGGCTCGATGTCGGTCGGCGAGCTGTACAGGATCTGCGATTCCTCGAGCCGATCGAGCCGCGAGGTGCGGATCCGTCGCAGCTCGCCGGGCGCCAGGCCGGCCGAGCCGCTGGCCCACGCTCCGCCACCGCGCCACGCGAACCAGCGTTCGCGCAGGGCCGGTGCGCTGATGACGCCGACCTGCATTTCGCCCTCGCGCTCGACGCCCAGCAGCGTCCCGAAGAGCGGCACTCCGCGCATGAAGTTGTGGGTGCCGTCGATGGGGTCGATGTACCAGCGGACCGAGGCGCCGCCGCCCTCGGTGCCCTCCTCTTCGCCGACCAGGCCGTGATCAGGATGCGCATCGCCGATGCCCTCGCGCAGGTAGCGCTCGATGGCCGTGTCGGCCTGGGTCACGAACGAGCGATCGGGCTTGGCCACGATCTCCAGCTCGTGACGGAAGTGCTCCAGCGCCATGGCATCCGCGCGATCGCACAGGCGCAGGGCCAGCTCGAGCCAGCCGCGCAGCTCCGCATCCGTGCCCAGGCGTCGAGCGGCACTCCAGTCCGCGCCAAAGCCGACAGCGTCGTTCATGCCCGGATGCGCTCGCCCTTCGGATCCCACAGGGGCTCCCTCACGACCTCGGCGCCGACCCAGGCCCCGAAGACGTCGACCTCGCCGCGCTGCCCGACGACGGCCGCCGCTGGCGGCAGGTAGGCATAGGCGATGCTGCGGCCGACCGCGTAGCCGTAGCCGCCCGAGGTGACCCGCCCGACGATGGCGCCGTCGATGCGCACGGGCTCGTTGCCCAGCGTGACCGACCGCGGGTCATCTAGCACGAGGCAGGCCAGGCGGCGCCGGTTGCCCTCGGCCTTGCGGGCGAGAAGCGCCTCGCGACCGACGAACTCGATGGCCTTGTCGGCGCGCACGGCGAATCCCAAGCCGGCCTCGTAGGGCGACTCCTCGGGCGTGATGTCGGCGGCCCACGCTCGGTAGCCCTTCTCCAGGCGCAGGGCGTCGATGGCTCGGTAGCCGCCTGCGAGCATGCCCCGCGGCGCGCCGGCCGCCCAGATCGCCTCCCACAGCGCACGGCCGTACTCGGTCGGAGCGTAGAGCTCCCAGCCGAGCTCGCCGACATAGGTGACGCGAAGCGCGAGTACCGGCACGTTGCCGAGGTGGATCTGCTGCGCCGTAAGGTAGGGAAAGGCGTCGTTGGAGAGGTCGGACCTGGTGAGCGGTGCCAGGATCTCGCGAGCCAGCGGCCCCCACAGCCCGAAGCACGTGCGGCCCGAAGTCACGTCGACCACGCGGACCGTACCGTCCTCTGGCAGGTGGGCGCGGATCCAGCCCAGGTCGTGGTTCCCGAACGCCGTGCCGGTCACGATCAGGAAACGGTCGTCCGCCAGGCGGCTGACCGTGAAGTCGCACTCGATGCCACCGCGACGGTTGAGCATCTGGGTGTAGATCACGCTGCCGATCGGGCGGTCCATGGCGTTGGCGCAGAGACGCTCGAGGCATGCCAGCGCGCCAGAACCTGAGACCTCGATCTTGGCGAAGCTCGACTCATCGAAGAGGGCGGCGGTCGTCCGGGTCGCCATCGCCTCTGCACCGATGGCCGGCGACCAGTGCTGGCCCGCCCAGCCACGTGGTCGCAGGGCCTCGTCACCGGCCGCCTCGTTGCTCGTCAACCAGTTCGGCCGTTCCCAGCCTGACTTCTCACCGAACACGGCGCCCAGAGCGATCAACGGCTCGTACGCCGGCGAGACGCGCAGCGGCCGGCCGGCCAGGCGCTCCTCGTTGGGGTAGTGGATGTCGTAGTAGGTGGCGTAGTTCTCGTACGAACGCGCGAGCGTGTAGGCCTGCGACCCGTACTGGCTGCCGAAACGGCGGATGTCCATCTTCCAGAGGTCCAGCTCCGGCTCACCGGTGACGATCCATCGAGCGAGCTGCTGGCCGATGCCACCGGCGCCGGCGATGCCGTGGGCGCAGAAGCCGGCGGCCACGAAGTAGCCCCGCACGGCCGACTCACCGAGGATGAACTCGTTGTCGGGCGTGAAGGCTTCAGGCCCGTTGATGAGCCTGGTGACCTCGGCGTCGGCGATGGCCGGCACGCGCCGGACGGCGCCCTCCATGATGGGCGCGAAGCGCGGCCAATCGGGCGGCAGCAGCTGGCCGTTGAAGTCGGCCGGCACGCCAT
The DNA here is from genome assembly GCA_963833535.1 of uncultured Chloroflexia bacterium. Lineage (GTDB taxonomy): Bacteria > Chloroflexota > Limnocylindria > Limnocylindrales > CSP1-4 > CSP1-4. The sequence goes on from CAWHYC010000005.1 coordinate 180,119, forward strand.
CCAGCGACCAGGGGTCCGGGTCGCGCTCGTAGCCGCCCATGCACAGCCCGCCCGTCTCCTCGCGGAAGTAGACCAGGTTGTCGGGGTCGCGCATCGTCGGCAGGTCAGCCGTGACGCCATCGATCGGCTTGGTCAGCAGGTACTGGTGCGCCATCGGGATGATGGGCACGGTGACGCCGGCCAGGCGACCGATCTCCGGCGCGAACATGCCGCCGGCATTGACGACGACGTCCGTCGAGAACGAGCCCCGGTCCGTGGTCACGCTTCGCACGCGCCCGCGCTCGACCTCGATGCCGATGACGCGATGCTCGGTCAGGATCCGCACGCCGCGCGCCCTGGCGCCCGCGGCCAGGGCGAGGGCAAGGTTCGACGGGTCCAGCCAGCCGTCGGTCGGCAGGAAGACGGCGCCCAGGACGCCGAGCTGGTCCATCAGCGGAAAGCGCCGCTGCGCTTCCTCGGTCGTGACCAGCTCGAGCGGCAGCCCGAACGTGCGCGCCCAGCCGAGCTGGCGCTGGAGCTCCTCGAAGCGTGCAGGCGTCGAGGCCAGCCGCAGCGAGCCGACCTCGTGCCACGAGACGTCGACGCCCGTCTCGGCCGTCAGACGCCGGTAGAGGTCCGCGCCATACATCATCATCCGCGTCAGCGTCGTGGTGCTGCGCAGCTGCCCGACGAGGCCCGCCGAGTGGAAGGTCGAGCCGCTCGTCAGGCCCGCCCGGTCGAGCAGCACGACATCCGTCCAGCCGAGTTCCGCCAGGTGGTAGGCCACGCTCGTGCCGCCGACGCCGCCGCCGATGACGACCGCCCTGGCGTGTTCGACCATGCAGGCAGCGGACCTCCGTGGCGCAGGTTCGACGATGCGCACTCGCCCGGGAGAGGCGGTGGAGCCGCCGGGCGTTCGACCACCTACGGTAGCGCGTAGCTCCGCAGCAGGTAGCCCTCGACCGCCAGGGTCGGCGCCGTGGCGCAATAGATGATGGGCGGCTCGTCGAAGCGCAGGCCGGCACGGAGCAGGGCCGGCATGGCGGCCGATGCGCCGGGCACCACGAGCTGCCAGGCGCCCGCCGGCTGGACGCGTCCGATGAGGTCGCCGATGAGGCCCTCGAGCAGCTCCGGCTCGATCACGTAGGCCGGCCCGATGCGGCCGCTCGGTTGGACGTAGCCATATCCCAGCGCGCGGCCATCACCCCGATCGCGAAAGAGGACGCCCTGGCGACCCTCGGCGCGATCGTCCCGGTGGTCGATCGCGACGACAGTGGCCGACCGCCGCGAGGTCGAGCGGGGCCAGCACGTCGTCCAGCCAGGCGGTACCGAGCGGTCGACTCGAGTCGCTCGAACGGGACGCCCTCGACGCTCGCCGACAGCGGCTGCAGGGCGTCCACGCTCGGCGCGCCGACCAGCAGGTAGATCGGGTCGCGCGGCCGCATCCCGAGCGAGGTGTACAGCCCGGTCGAGGTCAGCTGGATCGCTTCCGCGCAGGTGGCCAGGCAGCCGCCGGCGCGCCAAGCCAGGCGTCGACGCCGGACGCTGGCAGGATCCGCTCGAGCAGGCGCCGCCCGATGCCGTGCGCCTGATGGGGTGGCGCGACGAACAGGAAGCCCAGGAACCAGCTCCGTTCGCGCTCGACGGCGATGCCGAAGCCGATGACCCGTCCGTCGAACTCGGCCACGGCGCTGCCCGCCTGATGGCTGGCCAACAGCCGCGCGTAGAGCCGCAGCAGGCCGGCCTCGTTGCGCGGCACAGGCGCCTCGTGGCGGCCTTCGCTGAGCCTGTCGAGCGCGTCGTAGAAGACCTCGGCGCAGGCCGGCAGGTCGTCCACCATCAGGGGTCGGACCCCGACCACCGCTGGTCCGCCGACGTCACGATCGCCGATGGCTGTGACCCTCGGCGTGCTTGACGACACCTAGGCGACCTCTTCGGTCTGCGTCGCCAGCCGCTCCAGCTCGGCCTGCATGAAGGCGTCCAGGTCGCCGTCGAGGACGCCGCTGGTGTCGCTCGTCTCGAATTCCGTGCGGTGGTCCTTGACCATCTGGTATGGGTGCAGGACATACGAGCGGATCTGGTTGCCCCAGCCGGCCTCGACGTGCTCGCCCCGAATGGCCGCCATCTCTCGCTCCCGCTCCTCGAGGGCACGTTCGAGCAGCCGCGCGCGCAGGATCTTCATGGCCGTCTCGCGGTTCTGCATCTGCGAGCGCTCGTTCTGGCTCTGCGAGACGATGCCGCTCGGCAGGTGCGTGATGCGCACCGCCGAGTCGGTCTTGTTGACGTGCTGCCCGCCGGCACCGGTGGCGCGGTAGGTATCGATGCGCAGGTCGTCGGGGTTGATCTCGACTTCGATGTCGTCCTCGACCTCGGGCACGACCTCGATCAGGGCGAAGGTCGTCTGCCGACGGTTCTGGGCGTCGATAGGGGCTGATGCGCACCAGGCGGTGGACACCGCGCTCGGCCCGCAGCCAGCCGTAGGCACGACGGCCATCGACGGCGATCGTCGCGCTCTTGATGCCGGCCTGCTCGCCCTCGAGCTGGTCGAGGATCTCGGTCCGAGCGCGGTGTCGCTCGGCCCAACGGAGGTACATGCGCAGCAGCATCTCGGCCCAGTCGGTCGCCTCCGTGCCCCCGGCGCCGGCGCTGACGGTCAACAGCGCGTTGCGCTCGTCGTACGGCCCGGAGAACAGGAGCGCCGTCCGCTCCCGCTCGTAGTCGACGCGCAGGGCATCCGCCTCGGCGTCGACCTCTGAGGCCAGGGCAGCGTCGGTCTGGGCGAGCTCGGCGATCTCGTCGAGATCGTCGGCGCGCTGCAGCAGGGCGCCCCAGAGGGCCAGCTCGTCGCGCAGGCCGTCGGCCTCACGGAGCACCCGTTGAGCGTTCTTGGGGTCGTTCCACAGGTCGGGCGCCCCGGCAGCTTCCTCGAGCGCGTTCAGACGATCGGTCTTCGTCCCGAGGTCAAAGCCGCCCCGAGGTCGCGCGGATCCGCTCGACGAGCTCGCGGACGGCGGCGCCGTCCACTAGCTTCGCCCGCGCAGGTCCTGCAGGAGCAACGGCCGCAGCTCGATGATGCGGAGGGCCGTCTTGCTCCGTGCGACCACGGGGTTCACGCACGGGCAGTACCCGTTGTGAGGACAGGGCCCGCAGTTGCCATCGCAGTCGAGCCACGCGGCATAGCTGCAGGAACGGCAATCACGCTCACAGGCGATCAGGTCGACGAGCTCGTCGTCGATGGCACCCGACTTCAAGCGATCCCTCGCTCCTCCCTCGCCCTCGACGCAGCGTTTCTGGCGCGCGTCCGAGAGGGCATGCCGAACGCCGGAAGGGCAACCTCCGGCGTGTTTTGCCGAGTATAAGGAGACGGTCGGTCGACGCCAAGGGGTCGAGCCGGGGAATTTCGAAGAAAAGCGCTACAAACCCCAGTGTGAGCGCAGGGCTGGTCACCCGGAGGCGTCAGCGACCGTGGCACTTCTTGTACTTGAGGCCGCTGCCGCAGTAGCACGGATCGTTGCGGCCGAGCTTCCGGCCGCCCGAAGGGTTGGCGCCGCCCGCCGGCTGCCTGACTTCGTCGCCGAGCTGCTCGCGCATCATGCGCGGCGTGGCGCCGCCCAGGCCGGGCAGCAACGGCGCGGCTCCCGGCGCCGTAGCGGTGGCGGTGCCAGTCGTCGTGGCGGCGGTGGCGATGGCGGCCGGGGCGGCTGCGCTCGCTGCACCTGAGTTGCTGATCGGGCCCTCCGCCTGAGCGGCCCCGAGGGCCGCAGCGGCCTGCGCCGTGCCGGCCAAGGCCGGCTGACCCGGGCCGGGCAGCGGTGTCGGCGTGGGCGCGGCAGGACGCTGGACCTGGACGCGGAAGATGGTCGACGCGACCTGGCCGCGGATGAAGCCGCGCAGCTCGTCGTAGAGCGCGAAGGCCTCGCGCTTGAACTCGTTGAGGGGGTCCGTTCCGCTGTAGCCGCGCAGGCCGATGCCGCGACGCATGTCGTCGATCTCGGTCAGGTGCTCGACCCACAGCGAGTCGATGGTCCGCAGCAGGACGATGCGCTCGACCATCGACCAGGTCTCCTCGCCGTACTCGGCCGCCTGACGTTCGAGCTGCAGGTCAGCCTGCTGGCGCAGGGCCTCGACGATGGCATCCCGAGAGCCAAGGTCCCAGAGGGCATCGACCGAGACCGCTGCGGCATCGAAGCCCATGCCTGCCAGGCGGTGTGAGAGACCGTCGATGTTCCAGTCGTCGGGCACATCGGCCGCGAGGTGCTCATCGACCAGCACGTCGATCTCTTCGTCCAGGAAGTCGCGCACGGAATCGGTCAGGTCCTCGTTGTGGAGGACCTTGTCGCGCTCGGCGTAGATCGTCTCGCGCTGCTTGTTGATGACATCGTCGTACTCGACGACGCGCTTGCGCATGTCGAAGTTGAAGCCCTCGACCCGTGTCTGCGAGCTCTCGATGGTCTTGGAGACCATGCCCGACTCGATGGCCATGTCGTCCTCGAGGCCGAGCCTGGTCATCAGGCTCGTCACCCGCTCGCCGGCGAAGCGCTTGAGGAGCGGATCCTCCAACGAGAGGTAGAAACGCGACGAGCCCGGGTCGCCCTGGCGTCCAGCGCGACCACGCAGCTGGTTGTCGATGCGCCGGCTGTCGTGGCGCTCGGTGCCGATGATGTGTAGGCCGCCGGCCGCCACGACGCGATCATGGTCCTCGGCGCACGACGCCTTGGCCTCGGCCAGGGCTTCGGCATAGACATCCGGCGGTGCCTCGAGAGGGTTGATGCCCTTGCGGTGGAGCGTCTCCGAGGCCATGCCGGTCGCGTTGCCGCCGAGCAGGATGTCCGTGCCCCGGCCGGCCATGTTGGTGGCGATGGTCACGGCCCCGCTGCGCCCGGCCTGGGCGACGACGGCCGCCTCCTTCTCGTGCAGCTTGGCGTTGAGCACGCTGTGCGGGATGCCCTCGCGCTTGAGCATCTCGCCCAGGACCTCGCTCTTCTCCACGCTCGTGGTGCCGACGAGGACCGGACGACCGACCTCGCGCATCTCACGGACTTCCTCGATGAGCGCCTTGAACTTGGCTTGCTCGTCGCGGTAGACGAGGTCCGATTCGTCATCGCGGATCATCGGTCGGTGGGTCGGGATGGTGACCACCTCGAGGCCGTAGATCTTGTAGAACTCCTCCTGCTCGGTCTGCGCCGTGCCGGTCATGCCGGCGATCTTGTCGTACAGCCGGAAGTAGTTCTGGAAGGTGATCGTGGCCAGCGTGACCGACTCGCGCTGGACGCGCAGACCCTCTTTGGCCTCGACCGCCTGGTGCAGCCCTTCCGACCAGCGTCGGCCGGGCATCTGGCGGCCCGTGAACTCGTCGACGATGACGATCTCGCCGTCCTTGACCAGGTAGTCGCGGTCGCGGCGATAGAGCGCGTGAGCGCGAAGGGCCTGCTCGAAGTGCCGGGCCAGCCGAGGGTCGGCGGCAGTACAGGTTCTCGACGCCGACCAGCTTCTCGATCTTCTCGATGCCGTCCTCGGTCGGCGAGACGGCGTGCTCCTTGAGGTCGACGAAGTAGTCGCCGCCCTCCTCGGCGCCCTCCGGCCGCTCGTGGAGTCGCGGCACGAGCCGCGCGAACTGGTAGTACATGTCGGCCGATTCCTCGGCCTGGCCGCTGATGATGAGCGGCGTGCGTGCCTCGTCGATGAGGATGTTGTCGACCTCGTCGATGATTGCGTATGAACGACCCCGCTGGACCCGCTCGGTGAGCTCGGTGACCATGTTGTCGCGCAGGTAGTCGAAGCCGAACTCGTTGTTGGTGCCGTAGGTGATGTCGGCCGCGTAGGCTTCCTGGCGCGTCACCGGACGCAGGTACTGGAGCGACTCGTCGGTGCCGCGGTGGTCGGGGTCGAAGAGATAGGCGATGTCGTGCTGGATGATGCCGACGGTCAGGCCGATACCGTGGAAGATGGGGCCCATCCACTGCGGGTCGCGCTTGGCCAGGTAGTCGTTGACGGTGACCACGTGGACGCCTCGGCCGCCCATCGCGTTGAGCGCGGCGGCGATGGGGCCGACGAGGGTCTTGCCCTCGCCGGTGCGCATCTCCGCGATCTTGCCCTGGTGCAGGACCATGGCGCCCAGGATCTGGACGTCGTATGGCCGCATCTCGAGGCGTCGGCGGCTGACCTCGCGAACGGCCGCGAAGACCTCCGGCAGCGCGTCGTCGAGCGCCTCCTGGAGGCGCCGCGCATCGTCCTTGCGTCGTTCGCTTGGCCAGCACGCGACGCGGCTCGCCCTCGGACTCGAGCTCCTCCTCGGACGGCTCGCAGGGCGCGTCTCGGCGCGCAGCTCGGCTCGCGCAGCGTGACCATCCGCTCGCGCAGCTCTTCGTCGGAGAGCGCCTGGAGCTCGGGCTCCAGCCCGTTGATCTCGTCGAGGATGGGCCGCAGGCGGCGCACCTCGCGCTCGTTGGTGTCGACGAAGCGCGACAGGAAGTTCTTCATGGGAGCCAGAAGTATAGGCCGCCGTCCGCCGCCGCTCGGCCGACGGCGTCAGGCCGAGGTCGATGGAGCCGCCGACCGACCCCGACTGGCTCAGGACCAGAGGCCGATGAGCGAGCCGACGACGATGATCAGGAAGGTCAGGACGGCCAGGCCACCGAAGAAGAGGATGCCGCTGCCACCGCTGACCTCGGTCGCCTCGGGGTTTGCCAGCGGCGCCGGGCTCCAGCGCGATGCGCGCAGGCGTCGCCGCCAGTTCTGCTCCTGGACCGGGCTCGGCGCCAGGCCTTCGGAGGTCGGTCGGTAGAGCTTCAGGCTCACGGGTCGGTCCTCTATCCCTCGTCGGTCGGGCGGTCGGGCGTCGCGTTGCTGGTCATCGGTTCGTGGCTCTAGCCCTTGGTCACCGCGGCTGGCTCCGGCCGGGCGGTGATGGTGCGCATGCCGCCATCCTCCCAGAGGACCATCTCCTGGACCAGCTCGATCTCGCTGGAGAAGAGCGCCCCGACCGACTGGCCGAGGTGGATGCGGCGGATGGCCTCACCGATGAGCGGCGCCACCGAGAGCGTCTTGATCTTGTTGATGCGCTTGGCCGGCGGCAGCGGGATGGTGTCGGTGACCACCACCTCGCGGAGCACCGAGTCGCGGATGCGCTCGACGGCCGGATCGGACAGGACGCCGTGCGTGGCGCAGGCGTAGATCTCGTCGGTGCCCTCGCGTTGCAGCGCGCGGACGACCTCCATCAGCGTGCCCCCGGTGTCGATCTCGTCGTCGACGATGATGGCGCGCCGGCCGCGGACCTCGCCGATGACGTTCATCAGCTCGGCGCGATCGAGGTTGCCGACGCGGCGCTTCTCGATGACCGCGAGGGGCGCGTCGAGCAGCTCGGCGAAGGTCCGGGCGCGCTTGGCGAAGCCCAGGTCGGTGACCACCACGAGGTTCTCGAGCTGCTTCTGGCGGAAGTAGTTGCTGAGCAGGTGGACGGCGGTCAGCTCGTCGACGGGGATGTTGAAGAAGCCCTGGATCTGGCCCTGGTGGAGGTCCATGGTCAGCACGCGGTCGGCGCCGGCGACCTGGATCATGTCGGCGATCAGGCGTGCCGTGATGGGCACGCGCGGCTGATCCTTCTTGTCCGAGCGCCCGTAGCTGTAGAAGGGCACCACGGCCGTGATCCGTCCCGCGCTCGCACGCTTGAACGCGTCGAGCATGATGAGCAGCTCCATGATCGACTTGTTGACCGGGCTGCACGTCGGCTGGACGAGGTAGACGTCGTTCTGGCGGACGTTGTCGAGGATCCTGGTGAAGATGTTCTCGTTGGCGAACTCGAAGACCTCGGCGCCACCGAGCTCCTTGCCCAGGTAGCGGCAGATCTTGCGGGCCAGGTCGGGGTTGGCGTTGCCGGTGTAGACGCCGTACTCCTCGGCCAGCAACGCAGCACCGACCGTGCCGAAGTCGCTCACGAGGTCGTCCGTTCCCGCCTCACCGCCGCGCACCTCACGTTCCGACCGGGCTGCCCTCGCCGTCGGGGGCGTCATTGTCGCCCATCGACCGCTGCTCCGCCAGCCCGGCCCGGAAGACGGCGATGCCGGCCACGGTGTCGCCTTCGTTGAGGCGCATGACGATGACGCCGCGCGCCTGGCTGCCGTAGCGGTTGATGGACTTGACGTCGGTCCGCACGACCTGCCCGGCCGCGCTGATGAGGAGCAGCTCCTCGTCGGCCTCGGTGACCAGCTCCACGGCGGCCACGCTGCCGGTCTTGGCACCCTCCAGCCCGATGAGATGGACCCCCTGGCCGCCACGATGCTTGATCCGGAACTCGGTCAGCGGGACACGCTTGCCGTAGCCGGTCTCGGTCAGCACCAGCAGGTCGGCCTCGGGCAGGACGACGCTCATGCCGACCACGCGGTCGCCCGCCCGGGCCAGGCGGATACCGATGACACCGGCTGCGTCGCGGCCCATCGGCCGCACCTCGGACTCGTGGAAGCGGGCGATCTTGCCCAGCGCCGTGGTCAGCACCACGTCGTCCTCGCCGGACGAGATGCCGACCCAGGCCAGGTCGTCGCCCTCGTTGACCGTGATCGCCCGGATGCCCGACGAGCGCACCCGCTCGAACTGCTCGATGGGCGTCTTCTTGATGATGCCGCGACGCGTGGCCATGACCAGGTTGTGGCCCTTCTCGAAGTCGGGCGTCGTGAGCACCGAGAGGATGACCTCGCCGGTCTCGACCTGGACGCCCTCCAGGTTGATGATCGGGATGCCCTTGGCCTGGCGGCTGGCATCTGGCGCCTGGAAGACCTTCGAGCTGAAGACACGGCCCCGGTTGGTGAAGAAGAGGGCCCAGTCGTGCGTGTTGGCCACCAGCAGGTGCTCGAGCGCGTCCTCTTCGACGGTCCGCGCCCCGATGATGCCCTTGCCACCTCGTGCCTGACGCCGGTAGGTGGCCAGCGGCTGGCGCTTGATGTAGCCGCGGCCGGAGACCGTCACGACGACGTCTTCGTCGGCGATGAGGTCCTCGTCGGTCATCTCGCGGCTGGCGTCGTCGGCCACACGCGTGCGACGCTCGCCGGCGAACTTGCGGGCCAGCTCGGCGAGCTCCTCCTTGATGATGCTGGAGATGCGGGCCGGGTTGGCCAGGATGTCTTCGAGCTCGGCGATGAGCTGGATGAGCGCCAGGTACTCGTCCTCGATCTTCTTGCGCTCGAGGGCCGCCAGGCGTCGGAGCTGCATCTCCAGGATGGCGTTGGCCTGGATCTCGGTCAGGTTGAACTTGGCGATGAGGTTCTGCCGGGCGTCATCACTGTCGGCCGAGCCGCGGATGGTCGCGATGACCGCGTCGAGATTGTCCAGGGCGACCTTGAGGCCCTCGAGGATGTGAGCCCGGTCGCGCGCCTTGCCGAGGTCGTACTCCGTGCGACGGCGGACGACCACGCGGCGCCAATCGATGTGGTGCTGGAGGACCGACTTGAGCGGCAGCGTCTGCGGTTGACCGTCGACGAGCGCAAGCATGTTCATGTTGAAGGCCAGCTGCAGCGGCGTGTGCTTGAACAGGTTGTTGAGGACCTTGTGTGGGTTGACATCGCGCTTGCACTCGATGACCAGGCGCATGCCGTCGCGGTCCGACTCGTCGCGCAGGTCGGCGATGCCCTCGATCTTCTTGCCCGTCACGAGGTCGGCGATCTTCTCTACCAGCGAGGCCTTGTTGACCTGATATGGCAGCTCGGTGACGACGATGGCCATCCGGTTCTGGCGCGTCTCCTCGAAGGCGCATTGCGCACGCATCACGACACGGCCACGACCATGGGCATACATCTCGCGGATGGCGTCGATGCGCTCCTGCTGGCCGGTCAGCGGGTTACGGCGCTGCTCGAAGCGGAAGATCGTGGCCCCGGTCGGGAAGTCGGGGCCGTTGACGTGCTCGCAGAGCTCGTCGGAAGTGAGCGTCGGCTCGTCGATCAGGGCGATGGTGGCGGCGGCGATCTCGCCCAGGTGATGGGGCGGGATGTTGGTGGCCATGCCGACGGCGATCCCGGACGAGCCGTTGACGAGGAGGTTGGGCAGCTTGGCCGGCAGGACCGAGGGCTGCTGGAGGGTACCGTCGTAGTTGTCGACGAACTCGACGGTGTCCTTGCCGATGTCGGCCAGGATCTCCGCCGCGATGGCGGTCATGCGCGCCTCGGTGTAGCGCATCGCGGCCGGTGGATCGCCGTCGACCGAGCCGAAGTTGCCCTGGCCGTCGACGAGCGGGTAGCGCAGGGAGAAGTCCTGGGCAAGGCGAACGAGGGCGTCGTAGAGCGCCACGTCCCCGTGCGGGTGGTACTTGCCCATCACCTCGCCGACGATGGCCGCGCACTTGCGATAGGCGGAGCCGGAGCCCAGGCCCATCTCGTTCATGGTGTAGAGGATCCGGCGGTGGACGGGCTTGAGGCCGTCGCGCACGTCGGGCAGCGCGCGGCTGACGATGACGCTCATCGCGTAGTCGAGGTAGCTGGTTCGCAGCTCGTCCTCGATCCCGATGCGTCGGACGTTGCCGATCTCGTCGCTCACGCTGGCTGACTCCGGTGGTGGTTCGTCATGCCGTCACCCGTCATGCGATCACCGGGCTGGGCGCCAGGTCGAGGGGCGCCTCTTCGACGTCGAGCGGGTCGGGCATGGCATGCACCAAGAAGGCCGAGGCGGTGGCGTGCGCGAGGCTCGTATCGGGCGCGCCCGGTCGTCGGCGGATGCCCGACAGACGGGGCTTGAGCTCGGCTGCCAGGCCGGCGTCCGCGGAGCGGCCGGTCAGCGCATCGCGAACGACCCAAGCACGGCCACCGTCGCCCGTCGCCACGGCGGTCTTCGCCTCACGCCGCAGGAAGGTCGAGACGCCATCGGGATCTACCTCACGCCACGAGCGAAGCGCCCAGGACAGCGCCTTCTGGACGTCGGGATCGGCCTCGCCGATCATGGTCCCGATGATCGACAGCGCCGGTCGGGTGCGGAGATCGGCACGCTCGGCGGTCGACCTTCGGAAGGGCAGCTGGGCGAGGGTCGCGGCGACCAGCCGACGCTCCCAGCGATAAGGCGAGTAGACGAGCAGCTCGATCTCGGCCCAGCGGAAGGGCTCGAGGAGCATCCCGCGGGCGACGACGTCGGCCAGCGAGTCGACGCTCACCCAGTCGCTCGCTTGCCGGGCGAGACGGCGGACGATCTGCCAGCTCCGTTCGGGGTCGTCTCGAAGGCTGCGCCGGAGTGGCACCAGCGCGAAGAGGCGGACCTCGAAGGCGTCGTGCTGCGAGCAGGCGTCGGCGAGGTAGATCGAGACGGCCGGCGAGGCCTCCCGAAGGGCGCGTGCGACCGGGCGCTCGACGGCCTGGGCGAGGGGCCCGCGGACGCCGATGACGCCCTGCGCGCCAGGGACGACCCAGGTCTGGGCGTCTCGATAGCTCGGATCTGCCAGGCGTCGGAAGCCTCGTTCCAGGCTGGTCACGAACCGATCGGGCTCGGTCACGAGATCGGCCAGTGTGCGACCCAGGGTCGTTGCCGTCGCGCGGCGCTCGGCGACGAACCGGTTGGCACGCTCGGTCGTGGCGCTCGCCGGGACGGCGCCGGCCGATGGGGCCGTCCCCGCGGCGGCGCTGGTGGCCCTGTTCCTGGTCACGAAGCCTCCCGCGGTCGCGGCGCGGTCGCCTCGTCGACCGCGACCATGTGGAAGCGATAGGCGGCCCGAAGCTCTGCCTTGCGGGCCTCGGGCGCGGCCACGTAGCGACCTTCGGCGGTGGCCAGCAGGCTGCCGTCCTCGTCGAAGATCCGGCCGCGGGTCCGGAACAGGCGTCGGCTGGCCTCCATGACCTCACCCTCGACCCGCAGGCGCCGGTTGACGTCCGCCGGTCGCAGATAGCGGACCGTCAGCTCGGCCGTCACACCCCAGCAGTCATGCTCGAAGAGCGCCCAGCCCATCAGCTCGTCGAGCAGCGTGGCCAGGATCCCGCCGTGGGCTTTGTCGGACCAGCCCACGAGGTCCGGCCCGAGCGTGACGTCCGTCCAGGCCATGCCCGACGTGGCATAGATGGTCGTGTGCAGCCCGCGCGCGTTGAGCTCGCCGCAGACGAAGCAGTGGTGGGGATCGACGACGAAGCGGTAGACGCGGCCATCGTTCGGGACCCTCGTGTCCCCCGCGCCGGGCGGTCCGGTCGAGCCAGCCGCGGCAACGGTGGCGTCCGTCATGGCGATCTCAGATGTCAAGGTTGGCGACCTTGCGTGCCTCGGCCTTGATGAAGTCCTTGCGTGGCCCGACCTTCTCACCCATCAGCTTGCTGAAGATGAGGTCGGCCTCTGCCGCATCGTCGACCTCGGCGCGGAGCAACGTCCGACTGGCCGGGTTCATGGTCGTCTCCCAGAGCTGGTCGGCGTTCATCTCGCCGAGGCCCTTGAAGCGCTGCACCGAGACGTTCTTGACCTTGAGCTCCTTGATGGCACGGTCACGCTCCTTTTCGTCCTGGGCGTAGTGCGTGATCTTGCCGGTGCTGATGCGGTAGAGGGGCGGCTGCGCGATGTAGAGATAACCGTTCTCGATGACCTCCGGCATGTGCCGGAAGAAGAAGGTCAGCAGCAGGGTTCGGATGTGCGCGCCATCGACGTCCGCATCGGCCAGCAGGATGATCCGGTGGTAGCGCAGCTTGGCGAGGTCGAACGACTCACCGATGCCCGCGCCGAGGGCGATGATCAGCGGTCGGACATTCTCGGAGCCCAGGATGCGGTCGAGCCGGGCGCGTTCGACGTTGAGGAGCTTGCCACGCATCGGCAGGATGGCCTGGAAGCGACGATCCCGGCCCTGCTTGGCCGAGCCGCCAGCCGAGTCGCCTTCGACGATGTACAGCTCGCTGCGCTCGGGGTCACGCTCCTGGCAGTCGGCCAGCTTGCCAGGCAGCGACATGCCCTCCAGGGCACCCTTGCGGATGACGAGGTCCCTGGCCTTGCGCGCCGCCTCGCGTGCCCGGGCCGCGGTCAGGCACTTCTGGATGATGGCCCGCCCGTCGGCCGGGTTCTCGTCCAGATACTGGCCGATGCCCTCGGCGACGGCCGTCTGCACCGCGCCCTTGACGTCGGCGTTGCCCAGCTTGGCCTTGGTCTGACCCTCGAACTGCGGGTCGGTCAGCTTGACGCTGATGACCGCGGTCAAGCCTTCCCGAACGTCGTCGCCCGAGAGGTTGGCGTCGGAGTCCTTGAGCACGCCCGATCGCCGCGCCCAGTCGTTGAGCGAGGTCGTCAGCGCGGCCCGGAAGCCGGTGACGTGCGTCCCGCCGTCGACGGTGTTGATGTTGTTGGCGAACGAGAAGACGTTCTCCGAATAGGAGTCGTTGTACTGGAGGGCGACCTCGATGCTCGTGGTGCCCTCTCGACGCTCGACGTAGACCGGCCGATGGTGGAGGGTCTCCTTGTCCTTGTTCAGGTGACGCACGAAGCTGACGAGGCCGCCCTCGAAGTAGAAGGCCTTCTCATGGATCGGCGCCAGGCGCTCGTCGATGAGCGTGATCCAGACCCCCTTGTTCAGGTAGGCCGACTCACGCAGGCGCTGCGAGATGACATCGAAGTTGAAGTCGAGGTCCTCGAAGACCTCGGGGTCGGCCTTGAAGTGGGTCGTCGTGCCCTGGCGTCCGTCGGCCCGGCCGAGCTCGCGAACCGGCGTCGTCGGCTTGCCCCGCGCATAGCTTTGGCCGAAGACCTTGCCATCCCGTGCGGACTCGACATGCATCCACTCGGAGAGGGCGTTGACGACGCTGACGCCGACGCCGTGCAGGCCACCGGAGACCTTGTAGCCGCCGCCGCCGAACTTGCCGCCGGCATGGAGCACGGTGTGCACGACCTCGAGGGCGTCCTTGCCGGTCTTGTGCCGCCCGACGGGAACGCCCCGGCCGTTATCCCGGTTGCGGACGCTGCCGTCGGGCAGGATGCGAACCTCGATGGCGGAGGCATAGCCCGCCATGGCCTCGTCGATCGAGTTGTCGACGACCTCCCAGACGAGGTGGTGCAGGCCGCGACCGTCGGTCGAGCCGATGTACATGCTCGGGCGTCGACGGACCGCCTCGAGTCCCTCGAGGACCTGGATGCTCTCTGCCGTATAGCCCTGGGCCTTGGAACCGCGGCCCTTGGCCGAGCGGCCGTTGCCGGCTTCGACGCGGGTCTGCGGTGTCGCCCTTGACGCTTCGGTCATCCGGCGGTCCCGATGAGCCTGCCGGTGAGCCGCTCGAGGTCGTCATCCCCGTAGTACTCGATCGTGATGCGCCCGCCGCGACGCGTCGACGAGACCGTGACCTTGGTTCCGAGGGCATCTCGGAGGTCGGCCTCGAGTCGCTCGATGTCTGGGTCGGGGCTCCTCGGCGAGCGTCGCGTCCGTCGGTCGAGGTCCTTGAGGCGCCGCACGAGCTCTTCGGTCTGCCGCACGGAGAGACCGGCCGACACGATCGCGTCGAGGACGGTGAGCTGGCCGGAGCGCTCGGTCAGACCGGCGATCGCACGGGCGTGGCCCTCGCTGATCTGGCCCGACGCCACGGCCGCCTGGACCGGCTCCGCAAGGTCGAGCAGCCTCAGGGTATTGGCGATGCTCGATCGGGCTCGACCAACGCGGCTGGCGACTCCATCCTGGTCGAGCCCGAAGTCGTCGATCAGCCGCCGATAGGCGGTCGCCGCCTCGATCGGGTTGAGGTCGGTGCGCTGAAGGTTCTCGACGAGTGCCAGCTCGAGCTGGTGCTGCTCGTCCGCTTCGCGCACGGTGGCTGGGATGCGGTCCAGGCCCGCCATCTGCGCGGCCCGGAGACGTCGCTCACCGGCGATGAGCTGGTAGCCGTCGAGGGTGGAAGTGACGACGATCGGTTGCAGCACGCCATGTGCGCGGATGCTTTCTGCCAACGACTCCAACGCAGACACGTCGGCCGAGTGTCGCGGCTGGAAGGGGTTGTGGCGAACGCGATCGATGGGGATCTCCGCCGAGCCACCCCCGCCTGGCCGCTGCGGGATCAGCGATGCGAGGCCACGGCCCAGGCCGCCGGTCCGCCGTTCGGTCACGCTCATGCCACGGCCTCCATCGTCGGGGTTGATCGCGGTTCCTCGCCGTCGGCCGGTTCCGCGGTTTCCGCCACGGGATCGCGGTCCGGCTCGGCACGCATCGAACGGCGCGCCATGAACTCATCGGCGAGCTGCCGATACGCGTGCGCGCCACGAGAATCGGGGCTGTAGGTCGCGATCGCCTGTCCATAGCTCGGCGCTTCCGAGAGCCGGACGCTGCGCGGGATGATCGACTGATAGACGGCCCTACCGAGATGTCTCCGGACCTCGTCTGCGACGTCGGACGACAGGCGGGTGCGAGCGTCGAACATGGTCAGCACCACGCCGTCGACCGCAAGGTCCGGATTCAGGTTGTCCCGCACCAGGTCGATGGTGGCCAGCAACTGGCCGAGCCCTTCCATCGCGTAGTACTCGCATTGGAGCGGGATGAGGACCGCATCGGCTGCGGTCAGGGCATTCACGGTCAGCAACCCCAGTGATGGCGGACAATCGATGAAGATGTGGTCGTAGGCCGCGACTGTCTCCCGGAGCACTCTCGCCAGGCGTCGTTCGCGCTGTGGTGTGGAAGCCAGCTCGACTTCCACGGCGGCGAGCCCGATCGAGGACGGCACGAGATCGAGGCCAGCGTGTTTGGCCTGGACGACGAGCTCGTCCAGGGGCCGGTCATCGACCATCGCGTCATACGCGGTGGCCGCGAGCGAGTCGCGATCGATCCCCAGGCCCGACGTCGCGTTGCCCTGTGGATCGAGGTCGAGGACGAGCACGCGTCGCCCCGCGATCGCCAGATAGGTCGCGAGGTTGACGACCGTGGTCGTCTTCCCGACGCCGCCTTTCTGGTTCGCGCACGCGATCGTCTCGCTCACGAGCATCGCGGTCGGTGCGTCTTCACTGCCTCCGATT
Organism: uncultured Chloroflexia bacterium; assembly: GCA_963833535.1. Taxonomy (GTDB): domain Bacteria; phylum Chloroflexota; class Limnocylindria; order Limnocylindrales; family CSP1-4; genus CSP1-4. The sequence goes on from CAWHYC010000005.1 coordinate 196,013, forward strand.
CTAGCCGATTCAGCCTGTTCCAGGGCCGGCCAGGCGTCCGGCGGACGACGCGACGGCCAAACACCCGACGGTCACGACCACGGTAGTGATCTCAACTTCACGCACGCTTGGCGTCGGCTCGCCTCCCGCTGGCCCAGTCCTCGGCGCAAACTCGGTCGGGGGGCTATCCGTGTGCGTCTTTCAAGGGAGCTGACCAGGAACTGTTCCACGTGGAACACCGGCGCGTCGGCGTCGGCCGTAGGCATGCTGGGCGCGCCGGGGGCTCCGCGCGCTGGCCGGGGTCGCACGCTCGCCGCGTCGTCACCCTGTCGCCGCGGGTCGCACGCTGACCGCGCGAACGCGCTCATTCGCGGCGCTGGCGTGCTCGCGATGGTGGGCGGGGGCGCCGCTCCCGCTTGGATGGGAGAAATGCCTGCCCGCGCTATACTCCCGCCCGGCAGCGCTGCTCGCCCGGTACCGCCACCCCCTTCACTGGCGCCGGGGCTAATCACGAGGCGACGACTCGATGAGCATCCCCCTCGCCGCGGTCGGAGCCGTGGTGGTGGCACTTCTCGAGGTCAGCGTCTTTCCGGAATTGACCATCGCGGGCGTGAAGCCCGACCTCATCTTCATCTTCTCGGTGACGGCGACGATGATGATCGGGATCGAAGTCGGCCTCACTTGGGCCTTCGTCGGAGGCCTCTTGCTCGATCTCTTGACCCCTGGACGGCAGCTCGGGACCAGCTCGCTGGTGCTGCTTCTGCTCGTCGGCACCATCGTCCTGGTGTCGCGGTTCCTGCCACAGCGACGGGTGCTAGTCACGACCGCGGCCGTGTTCGTGTCGGCACTCGCGTTCCAGGTCCTTGAGGCAGCCATGCTTGGCGCCACGACCGGCCTCGACCCCATGCTCTCGTGGCCGTCCGTGCTGTCGACTGCGCTCGTCGATGCTGCCATCGCGTTCCCGGTGGCCGCCATCATGCGGCTCGTCTGGTTGCGCTATGGCGTGACCGACCGGATCGATTGGTGACTGCATGACCGCGATCGATCTCGAGCATCGCTCTCCACGCGAGCGCCTCCTCGTGCGGTTCGTGGCCTTCGCGGTCATCACCTCGGTCGTCGTTGGCGCCCTCGGTTTGCGGCTCTTCCAGCTCCAGGTCGCCGAGGGTGGGCACTACGCCACGCTGGCCGACGACAATCGCATGATCCTGCAGTCGACGCCCTCCGCTCGGGGGTTGATCTACGATCGCAACGGCGTCGAGCTGGTCAAGAACGTCCCTTCGTTCACGGTCAAGATCCGGCCCGCCGATCTGCCCTTCTCGAAGCGAGAATCGGTCGTCGCGCGCCTCGCTCGACTGCTCAGCCTCGAGACTGCTGACATCAACGAGGCGATCGATCGCAACCCAGGCTCTCGATTCGACCTCGTACGCATCGCGATGGACGTCCCCGAAACGACGGCGCGGCTGATCGCCGAGGAGCATCTCATGCTGCCCGGCGTGCAGGTCGATGCCGAAGCTCGCCGCGAGTATCCCCTCGGGCCTCTGGTCTCACAGCTCATCGGCTACAGCGGTCCGGTCTCGGCGGATGACCTGGAGCAGCTTCGTGATCAGGGCTACCTGCCCGATGACACCATCGGCCGAGCGGGTGTCGAGCGCGTCTATGAGACGGAGCTTCGCGGGCAATATGGTGTCGAGCAGATCGAGCGTGACGCTGCCGGCCGGAAGATCCGCGTCCTAAACGAGGTCCGACCGCCCATCGCCGGCGCCTCGCTCGAGCTCAGCCTGGACGTCAAGACCCAGCGCGAGGCCGAAAAGGCGCTCAAGTGGGCCATGCGGCTGGCCGGCCTCAAGCGCGGCGTGTTCATCGTCATGAACCCGCAGACCGGCGAGGTCCTGGCCATGGTCTCGCTGCCGACCTACGACGACAACCTCTTCGCCCGGGGGATCTCGGCCAAGGAGTACGCCAAGCTCGCGACCAATCCGAATCGACCGCTTTTGAACCACGCGGTCAATGAGCAGTTCCCGCCGGGCTCGACGTACAAGCTCGTGACCGCCACCGGTGCGCTCCAGGACGGCAAGATCACGACCACAGAGCGGGTCGTCACCCGGCCCTTCCTGACCCTCGGGCGCGGCTATCGGTTCTGGGAATGGAACCGGCGCGGTTGGGGGCCGCTCAACATCTACGACGGATTCGGTCACTCGAGCGACACGTTCTTCTTCCAGCTCGCGGGCCGCCTGGGCATCGACCGCCTGGCCTACTGGGCCAAGCAGTACGGGTTCGGCGAGCGGACAGGGATCGATCTGCCGGCCGAGGCCCGCGGGACAGTGCCATCGAACGCCTGGAAGGAAGAGGTCTTTGGCCAGTCGATCTTCCCCGGCGAAACCTACCAGGCCGGCATCGGGCAGGGCTACGACACCGTGACGCCGATCCAGCTGCTGAACGCCTACGCGGCCCTGGCCAATGGCGGCAAGCTCTACAAGCCGCAGATCGTGCGCCGCATCCTCAATCCTGACGGCAGCGTCCTGCGCGACTTCGAGCCCGAGCTCATCCGAGACCTGCCCGTCGACCCCGGCGTCCTCAAGACGATGCGCCTGGCCGCGCGGCGCGTGGTGACCATCGGCCACACTTACAACCTCGTCGACCTGCCCATCGTCGTGGCTGGCAAGTCAGGCACGGCGGAGTTCGGCCTTCGCGACAAGAAGGGCCGGCTGCCGTACCACTCCTGGTTCGCCGCCTTCGTGCCCAAGAAGGAACGCAAGACGCCGGATGACCCGAACGGCACGCGGGCCATCGCGCGCACGGACTCGGACCTGGCGATGCTCGCCTTCGCATACGACTCGCGGACCAAGGGCAATGTGGCGACCGAGATCGTCAAGTACTTCCTGCAGATCCACTTCCGGATCAAGAAGGATCTCCGCAACTTCGATCTGCTCAAGCGCGGCAACTTCTACCAGGGGAACTGAGCCGTGGGCACATTGCGACTGGAGCCGACCCGCGTCCAGGCCTGGGCCGTCCGATCGGCTGGTGCGATCTGGAAAGCGTTCGACGCGCAGATGGTCATCTACGCGTCGTTGCTGGCCATCATCGGGCTGCTGATGGCCTACACGAACTCGGGCTCTACGCCGCTCACCGCGGGCACCACGTTCACGCGCGGTCTGATCTGGCTATCGCTGGCGATCGTCGCCTTCGTGATCGTCGCCGCATTCGACTATCGCTGGCTGAAGACCTTCGCCTGGCCGCTCTACTTCGCGAATCTCGCGCTGTTGGCGGGCTCGTTGCTGATCGGCGACGGCGTCGGTGGGGTCGCTCGATGGGTGACCGTCTTCGGGCTCCAGTTCCAGTTCTCCGAGATCGCCAAGATCCTGATGATCGTCGTCCTCGCCAACTGGGTCGCCAGCCGCCCGGCCCAGCGCATGGGACGGCCGTGGACGATCATCGGCGCCGGCCTCCTCGTGGCGCCGGCCATGGTCCTCGTGCTCATGCAGCCCGACCTCGGCACCTCGCTCGTCTTCATCGCCATCCTGGCCGGCACGCTGTTCCTGTCCGGCGCCAGCGTCCGCTGGCTGGCGGTCTTCGGCGCCATCGGGCTGGCCGCGATGCCGGTCATCTGGAACTACGTCCTGCGCGACTATCAGAAGCAGCGCCTGACGTCCTTCCTCGACCCAGCCGCGGATCCGCTCGGTTCGGGCTACCAGCTCGTCCAATCGCGCATCGCGGTCGGCTCGGGCGGCTTGTTCGGCAAAGGCATCACCAACGGCACGCAGAATCAGCTCGACTTCCTGCCCGTGCAGACGACGGACTTCGTGTACGCCATCCTGGCCGAGGAGCTCGGGTTCATCGGTGGCGTGCTCGTGCTCGGTCTCTTCGTCGCCCTGCTCTGGCGCGTGCTCCTCGCGGGCTGGCGCGCCGAAGACCCCTTCGCGCTCGCGTTCTCGGCGGGCATGGCCTCGATGATCCTGTTCCAGGTCCTGGTCAACGTCGGCATGGTCATCGGCATCATGCCCATCACCGGGATCCCGTTGCCGTTCGTGACCCACGGCGGGGCGTCGCTCATCAGCATCGCCGTCGGGCTGGGCATCCTGCAGAGCATCAACCTGCGCCAGATACGGCCGCGCTGGTGACGGCGCCGCAGATCAGCTAGGGGACCGGCGAGACACTCCCGACGCTGCCCGCGTCACCGAGGCCGGCTCGCCGCATGACCCAGCCCGCCGTCGAGCCCTGGACGAGCAGGGTGAACAGGACGATCCCGAAGACGACGCCCTGGAGCAGCGCCCGGTCCGGCATGTCGATCGGCAACGACAGGGCCAGGGCGACGGCGATGGCGCCACGTAGTCCGGCCCAGAACAGGACGTGCGACCAGGCCGGCGGCAGCCGCAGCCCGACCCGTTGCCCGAACCTCGTTCGACCCAGCCCTCCGAGCAGCCCGTAGACCACCAGCGCACGACCGACGAGGATGGCACCGACGGCCCAGGCGATCGGGATGGCGGCCGCCATCAGCCCATCGAGCGTGATGGTCAGGCCGATGAGCAGGAAGACGATCGCGGTCAGCACGAACGCGATGTAGTTCCAGACCGTGTCGATGGCCACCCGTGATCGCGCTGACATGCCGAAGCGGCGACCGTAGTTCCCGATCACGATGCCCGCCACGACGGTGGCGATGATGCCCGACTCGTGCAGGCGGTCGGCCACGAGATAGACGCCATAGGCGGCGATGAGGGTCAGCGTCAACTCCAGGTTGACATCGTCGAACCGGCCGCCGAGCCAGGCCGCCAGTCCGCCCAGGACGAGGCCGATGACGACGCTGATGACGACCGTGAGCACGAACGTTACGAGGCTGTCGGACACCGCGGCGCCACCGGCCAGGGCGATGGTGAAGAGCACGATGCCCGTACCGTCGTTGAACAGGCTCTCGCTCTCGACGAGCGTGGCCAGGCGCTCCGGCGCGCGGAGTGTGCGCATCGAGGCGATGACGGCGACCGGGTCGGTGGCCGAGACCATGGCGCCGACCAGGAAGGCCGCGTTGAGGGGCATGGCCACCGCGAGATGCAGCACGATCGCGACCAAGCCGGCCAGGATCACGACGCCTGGCACGGCCAGCAGCGACGATGCCGCGAGGGTCGGCCGGACATGCTCGATATCGAGCCGGAAGGCGGCCTCGAAGACAAGGCCCGGCACGAGGACGATGAGAACCAGCTCGGGCGTGACATGGATGATGTCGGGCGGCGCCAGGATGGCCACCAGCAGGCCGAAGACGACCAACGCGGCGGTGTACGGGACCGCGAATCGCTGGCTGACCAAGGCCACCAGGGCCAGGGCGAGCAGCAACGCGACCACGATGTCGGCCAGGGCGATGGTGTCGGCGCCGGTCATGGGCGCATGCTAGCGCCCGCGATATGGCCACTCAGCGCCCGCGAAGCGGCCACCCACCGCCCGCGACGCGGCCGACCCACCCCGTTGCGAGGTGGCGCCCGAGCGCCCCGCCCCGCGTTGGTTGGCGGACTGATCGTGATCAGCGGCGCCGGAACAGGCCCCGTCGCTCGGGATCGCCGACAGCCGTGCGACGCCGACCGGCGGCCCGCAGGATGACGTCGATCTCGTCTCGATACGGCCGGCCGATGGGCATCCGGTCCAGCCACTCGATGTACTCGAGGTCGCGCCGCGCGATCTCCCCCAGCGACCACCCGACGTAGCGGCCGAAGGTGATGACGCTGCCCGATGGATGGCCGGGTGGCGGTCCGGCCGCGCCACTCTGACGCATCGAGTCGGGCTCGTAGCCGCCGCCCGAGAACGAGCGACCAGCCGTCCAGTCCGGGCTCGTCTCCTCTGGGCCTCGTCGGGGAGGCGCATGGTGCGCGGCCGCGTAACGTGGTGGCCGGCTCGTGGCCCGACGGGCGGCTTCGTCGGCCTGCCGGGGAGGGTGCGCCGCGGCTTGTCGCGCGGCGGCGCTTCGTTCCGCGTCGTAGGCTGCGCGGGCGGTCGCATCGCGGAGCACGGCCCAGGCGCCGTTGATGGCGCTCATCCGTGCCGCGGCCTCCTCGCTGGCGGCCACGTCGGGGTGGTATTTCTGCGCCAGGCGTCGATAGGCGGCCTGGATGACCTCATCCTCGGCCTCGGAGTCGACCTGCAGGACCTTGTAGTGATCGGGTAGCTCAGACATCGGGAGCCGCGGCCTCAGCTTCCGTATCGATCGCGGGAGGGCGGGCAGCGTCCCTGACGTCAGAGGCCTGGGCAACCACGGGAGCCAGCTGCGCGTCCCCCACCTCCGGGCCAGCGACCGTGGCCCCCGCCGAGGCGATCGTGGCCCCTGCCACGGCCATGGCCGGCAGACCGGGCGGTGGACGATAGCCGGTCGTCTCCCACGGCGGCCGACCAGACGCACGCTGGAACGCGTAGCGCACGATGTCGCGTGCGGCGGCCGCGATGGGCAGCGCGAAGATGGCGCCGAGGAGCCCCGCGATGGCCGCCCCGATGGCCAGCGCCAGGATGACGATGGCCGGATGCATCTCGACGGCCCCGCCCTGGATGCGCGGCACCAGCAGCTGGTTCTCGAGCTGCTGGACGATGACATAGAGGACCACGACGGCGATGATGGCTTCGATCCGGCCGGTCGTCGCGGCCAGCAGGAGCGTCGGCACCATCGAGATGATCGGCCCGATGATGGGCACCAGCTCCAGGATGCCGGCGATGACCGCAAGCAGCACGGCGAAGCGGCCGAAGATCGGATCGACCAGGCTGAGCGCCATGAGACCGATGAAGGTCGCCACGCCGACGGCGACACAGAGCACGATCTGGCCGCGCAGCCAGCGCCCGAAGACACGCTCGCTGATGGCCATGATCGACCACGCATCGTCACGCCAGTCGGCCGGGATACCCTCGCGCATGGCGACCAGCAGCCGGTCCCGGTCCTTGAGCAGGTAGAAGGCCCAGATGGGCACGATGGCCAGGGCCAGCAGGTTGCGCAGGGCCGCCGCGACACCGTTGTAGAGCGGCGCCAGCGAGCCGATGTCGAAGCCTCCACCACCCGACGCGAGCGACGCGATGAAGGCCGCGATGAGATCGTGCAGGATGCGCGGCAGCTGCAGCTGGTCGAACATCAGGACCAGCTCACTGAGCTGCGCCTCGATCGACTCCAGCAGGGCAGGCAGGTCGTCGACGAAGTCGACGACCTGGCGGACGAGGGGTCCGAAGAGGAGCGTGACGACCTCGACCAGGACCACGATGACCAGGGTATAGACGATAAGGATGGCCAACCCGCGGCGCAGGCCCCGTCGCGTCAGCCAGCCGACGGCTGGATCGAGGATGTAGACGAGGAGCGCGCCGAGGATGAAGGGGCCAAGCGCGCCGCGGCCCATGTAGAGCACGACGAGCAGCAGGATGGCTGCGCCGATGGCGACGGCAGCCCGCGGTGACGGTGGGCGGACGCGGCCGGCGATCTCCGATGCCACGGGTCGAGCGTAGCAGACGTTCCACTCGGAGCGGTGCTCGAGGGGTCGGCCGCTGGTCTCCCACCGCGGGCTCGTTGACGCGATCGGCGGTCTGGCGGTACCATCGCCGTTCGCGCCCGCGGATCGGACACCGTTCCTTCTCGCCGCGCGCCGTGATCAGCCACGAACGCAAGGGAATCCATGTACGCAGTCATCGAGAGCGGCGGCAAGCAGTACCGCGTCGAGCTTGGCACCGAGCTCGCCGTCGACCGACTCGATGCCCAGCCGGGCCAGACCATCGAGTTCGCCCGCGTCCTCCTCATCGCCGACGGCGATGAAGCGGCCATCGGACGACCGACGGTCGATGGCGGACGGGTCACGGCCGACGTCGTCCGTCAGGACCGGGGCGAGAAGATCGTCGTCTTCAAGTACCGACCGAAGGCTCGCAGCCGCGTCAAGCAGGGCCATCGCGCGGACCTGACGATCCTGCGTGTGGCGGACATCGAGCTCGGACGCAAGAGCGCTCGCAAGCTCGCCGCCGACGCCCGGACCGAGCGCGAACGACTTGCGAGCGCCGCCGCCGATGCGGCCGCCAAGCAGGCCGCCTCCGACAAGGCGCTGGCCGCCAAGCTCGCCAAGGATCGCCGCCGCCGCCGCTGCTCCGACGACGACCGAGAAGCCCAAGACCGCGGCCAAGCCCAAGACGACGGCCAAAGCCGAACCCAAGGCGCCGGCCAAGCCCAAGACGACGACCAGCCGCACACAGGCGCCACAGCCGGCGGCCAAGCCGCCGCGCGCGGCCAAGAAGAAGGACGAGTCCTAGCGATGGCACACAAGAAGGCCGGTTCGAGCTCCAAGAACGGCCGCGACAGCAAGGGCCAGCGCCTCGGCGTCAAGGCTGGCGATGGCCAGCTGGTGAGCTCCGGCTCGATCATCGTCCGCCAGCGCGGCATGACCTTCGCGTCCGGGGACGGCACTGGCCTCGGCCGGGACTACACCGTCTTCGCCGTGCGCGACGGTCGCGTCCGGTTCGAGCATCAGACCCGCAACAAGAAGCGCATCCGCGTCGTCGCCGAGGCGATCGCGCTGGAACCCGTGGAGGCCGGCGCGTGAAGCCCGATATCCATCCGCGATACCACCAGGCGAAGGTCAGCTGCGGCACCTGCCACACGACCTTCGAGGTCGGCTCGACCAGCGAGACCCTGCATGTCGACGTCTGCTCCAACTGCCATCCCTTCTACACGGGCAAGCAGACGATCGTGGACACCGCCGGCCAGGTCGAGCGCTTCCAGAAGCGTCTCGAGCGCGCGGCACGGGCCTAAGGCCTTCGCAAGTCCGCACGCCCGCAGCAAGGGCCCCCGAGGCCTTCGGCTGGCGCATGCGGGCGGCGCTCGACCCAGGGGTGCTCGACCCGCGCGTCTTAGCGCTGCCATCCGATGAGGGCGGCGAACCGAGTTCGCCTGCCGACCTGGCGCCGACGCACGTGCTCCTAGGCTCTCCAGGCCATTATCCGGTTCGTCCGGTATACCGCGCACGCCGGTGCTGCGTCCGGACGGCCGCACCATACCGCACGGCTGGCCACCTCGCGCCTTCGCGCCACGCTCCGTCAGGTGGATGGATCGGCAGGCCCCACCGCCGACCACGGCGTCCCGCACACAACGCACACGGAGTACCACCCTGGGCGGTGAACCGGATGATCGGGACTGCAACACTTGTGAGCCTGCGTCGGGGTCCGCGGACGCGCGCTCGGTAGACTGACCGCATGCCTCGCTTCGCCTACGGTGGCCAGGCCCTCATGGAGGGCGTCATGATGCGCGGCCGCGATGCCATCGCGGTCGCTGTGCGGCATCCCGATGGCGGCATCGTGACCGCCACCGAACAGCTCGACTCGATCCTCCATCGGAGCCGATTCGCGCGCGCGCCGCTCTTCCGGGGCATCGTCCTGCTCTATGAGACGCTCGTCGTCGGCACCCGCTGGCTGATGCGCTCGGGATCGATCGCCGCCGCGGGCGAGGGCGTCGAGATGGGGCGCGGGACGATCGCCGTGACGCTCATCGTGACCTTCGGCTTCGCCATCGGGCTCTTCGTCATCCTGCCGCTCTTCCTCTCCAAGGCGGCCACGGACGTGGCCCTGGGCCCGGGCCAGGCCTTCATCCAGCACCTCGTCGAGGGCCTCATCCGGGTCGCCCTCTTCGTCGGCTACCTGCTGGTGGTCAGCCGAGCGCCGGATGTCGCTCGCGTCTTCCGATACCACGGCGCGGAGCACATGACCATCCATGCGCTCGAGCACGACGACCCGCTGACGATCGAGAACATCCGCCGTTACCCGACGGCACATCCGCGTTGCGGCACCGAGTTCCTGGTCGTCTTCGTCGTCGTCAGCATCCTCCTCTTCAGCTTGCTGGCCGGCCAATCGATCGTCGTCAGCATCATCGGCCGCATCCTGCTCATCCCGGTCATCGCTGCCGTCTCCTACGAGCTGCTCCGCTTCGGCGCGCGACATCGGTCGAATCGCATCGTGCGCTGGATCTTCATGCCCGGCATCTGGCTCCAGCTCATCACCACCAAGCAGCCCGACGACGACATGATCGAGGTCGCGGTAGCCTCGATGCGCGAGGCGTTGACCATCAGCGGCGACAGCGCGCCGGTCGGCAGCCTCGATCCGGACCGACGGCCGATGCAGCTCGGTTCGGCGGCCGCCGCGACGGACTCGTGAGCCTCGACGACCGTCTCATCGAGATCGAGGCGCAATCAGCCGCCATCCAGGCCGAGCTTGCGCGACCGGAAACGCATTCGGACCCTGCGGCGCTGAAGCGATATGGTCGCGAGCTGGCCCGCCTCGAGCCGGTCGTCAGCGTCTACGGCCACCTTCGCGCCACGCGCGCCGAGCTGGGCGGGGCCCGCGAGGTTCGCGACCACGAGGCAGATCCGGAGATGCGCGAGATGGCGCGCGAAGAGGTCGCCCAGCTCGAGGCGCAGGAGACGCGGCTGCTCGCGCAGCTCAAGGTGCTGCTGCTGCCGCGCGACCCGAACGACGACAGGGACGTCATCTTCGAGATCCGGGCCGGCGCCGGCGGCGAGGAGGCCGCCCTCTTCGCGGCCCAACTGTTCCGCATGTACGTTCGCTACGCCGATCGGCATCGCTTCTCGGTCGAGGCGCTGAGCCTCAACGAGACCGGCATCGGCGGCATGCGCGAAGCGATCTTCGAGGTCCACGGCGACGGGGCGTATTCCCGGCTCAAGTTCGAAGGTGGCGTCCACCGGGTCCAGCGTGTACCGGAGACGGAGTCGGGCGGGCGGATCCACACCTCGACCGCGACCGTCGCCGTACTGGCCGCGGCCGATGAGGTCGAGGTCGCGATCGAGGACAAGGACCTGCGCATCGATGTCTATCGGTCGACGGGCCCTGGAGGCCAGAGCGTCAACACGACCGACTCGGCCGTCCGTATCACGCACCTGCCGACGGGCCTCGTGGTCGCCATCCAGGACGAGAAGAGTCAGATCAAGAACAAGGCCAAGGCGATGGCCGTACTGCGCGCCCGCCTCCTCGACCTCGAGCAGCGCAAGGCGCACGAGGCCCAGGCGGCCACGCGACGGTCGATGGTCGGCTCCGGCGACCGCTCGGAGAAGATCCGGACCTACAACTTCCCTCAGGACCGCGTCACGGACCATCGCATCGGCATGGATCTCCACAACCTGCCCGCGGTCCTCGACGGTGACCTCGACCGGCTCATCGACGCGCTCATCACGACCGACCAGGCGGAGCGCCTGTCCGACTTCAGCGACGCCGGCTGAGATCGGGGATCGATGCCGACCATCGGGCAGGCGCTGACCACGGCGTCAGCGCGACTCTCGACGTCCGGCTCTGCATCGCCGCGACTCGACGCCGAGCTTCTCATGGGCCAGGTCGTCGGGCTCGACCGGACCGCGGTGGTCGCCCATCTGGACGCGCCGCTGGGCGTCGATCACGAGGCCCGCTTCGAGGCGCTCGTCGTCCGCCGCGAGGTGGGCGAGCCGGTCGCCTACATCCGGGAGGTCAAGGAGTTCTACGGCTTCGCGCTGAGCGTCGATCCGCGGGCGCTCATCCCACGACCCGAGACCGAGCTGCTCGTCGAGCTGGCCATCTCGCGCACGCGCTCAGCCATCGCCGCACGTCCCCGGGCGGAAGGCGCGCCCCGCTTTCGGGTGCTCGATGTCGGCACCGGCAGTGGCGCCATCGTGGTCGCCATGGCGCGCACGTTGCGGCGCGCCGGCTTTGGCCAGGTCGTTCGCTTCACCGCCAGCGACATCTCGGAGGCGGCGGTCTCGCTGGCCCTCGAGAACGCCGTGGCCCAGGGGGTCGCCGACCTCATCGACCTGCGCGTCGCCGACCTGCTCTCGACCGCGATCGAGATCGACGAGCCGCCGGGCGTCATCGTGGCCAACCTGCCCTACGTCGCCAGCGCCACGCTCGATGCCCTCGGACCCGCCATCGCCTTCGAGCCACGGCTGGCGCTCGACGGTGGCCCGGATGGCCTGGACCTCATCCGTCGGCTACTCGCCGAGCTGCCGCGCGTGCTGGCGTGGGGCGGCGTCGCCCTGCTCGAGATCGGCGCTCGACCAGGCGGCCCCGGCGATGACGGCCGCTGCCGATGCGCTGCCGGGCTGGCCGGCGACCATCCATCCGGACCTGGCCGGCCTGCCCCGTGTGATGGAACTGGAGCGACCCCTGGCGTGACGGACATCCGCCTCCTCGCTCTCGACCTCGACGGCACGGTCCTGACGCCCGAGCTGGGGATGAGCGAGCGGACCGTCGACGCCGTGGCCGCCGCGCAAGCCCGGGGCGTCCGCGTGGTCCTCGCCACCGGGCGCATGTACCGAAGCACCGTCCGATACGCACGGATGCTGGATCTGCCGGGCCCGCTCATCTGCTACCAGGGCGGCTATATCCGGGAGATGCCGGCCGCCGATGGCTCGGCGGGTGCGTTGCTGCTGCACCGCACGATGCCGGCCGACGCCGCGCGTGCGGCCGTGGCCTGGTCGCGCGAGCACGGCCTCGACCCCCACCTCAACATCGGGGACCGATTGCTCATCGGTCGCGGTCCCGGCGAGATGCCCGATTACGAGCGGCTGGCCGGTGTCGGGCCGGAGTACGTGAGCGACCTCTCGGCGGCCATCGATGGACCGGTCACCAAGGTCCTCGCCGTCGGCGCCCCCGGCCTGCCCTACGAGGTGCTGGCCGACGCGAGGCTGGCCTTCGCGACGCGGCTCGAAGTCACCGTCTCGCACCCCGAGTACCTGGAGTTCATGCCCCTCGGCGTCACCAAATCGACCGGTCTCGCCTTCCTGGCTGACCGGCTGGGCATCCCGATGTCGGCGGTCATGGCCTGTGGCGACCAGGCCAACGACCTGGAGATGCTGCGCGACGTCGGTCTGGGCGTGGCCATGGGCGACGCGCCACCGGAGGTCAAAGCCGCCGCCGCCGAGATCACCGGTACGGTCTGGGAGGACGGCGCCGCGGCGACCATCGAGCGGCACATCCTGGGCGTCCCGGCGAGCTGAGGCCGTGCGGTCGGCCCGCGCACACGCGGGTACACTGGCCGCCAGCGGCGTGCGCCACGGCGCGCACGCGAAGGCAAGGGGAGTGGCGAGCCGATGAGCGTGACGGTGGGTGCCAGGCTCCCCTGGGCGCCGATCTCCGAGGTCGATCCCGAGCTCTGGGCCGCGATGGACGGTGAGCGCCGTCGCCAGCACCGCAAGGTCGAGCTCATCGCCAGCGAGAACTACGTCTTCGGCGCGGTCATGGAAGCCCAGGGCTCCTGGCTGACCAACAAGTACGCAGAGGGCCTGCCGGGCAAGCGCTACTACGGCGGCTGCGAGTACGTCGACGTCGCCGAGCGGCTCGCACAGTCACGCGCGCTCGAACTCTTCCCTGGCGCCGAGCACGTCAACGTCCAGCCGCACAGCGGCGCCCAGGCGAACATGGCGGCCTACTTCGCGGTCCTCCAGCCAGGGGATCGCATCATGGGCATGAACCTCGCGCACGGCGGCCACCTGACCCACGGCATGGCCCTCAACTTCTCGGGCCGCTTCTACGAGGTCCATCCCTATGGCGTGCGCGAGTCCGACTCGCGCATCGACTACGACGCCCTGGAGGCCATCGCCCACGAGGTCCGCCCCAAGCTCATCGTCGCCGGTGCGTCGGCCTATCCCCGGATCATCGAGTTCGAGCGGATGGCCGCCATCGCCCACGGCGTCGGTGCCCTGCTCTTCGTCGACATGGCCCACATCGCCGGCCTCGTCGCTGCCGGCCTGCACCCGAGCCCCTTCCCGCATGCCGACATCGTGACGACGACGACCCACAAGACGCTGCGCGGCCCGCGCGGCGGCCTCATCTTCAGCCGCCTCGAGCTGCCGCCCGAGGTCGATGCGGCCGACTTCCCGACGGTCAAGGGCAGCCTCGCCCAGGCCATCGACAAGACCGTCTTCCCCGGCATCCAGGGCGGACCGCTGATGCACGTCATCGCGGCTAAGGCGGTGGCCTTCAAGCTGGCCCTCAGCGAGGCCTTCCGCGAAGACATGCGACGAACCGTGGAGAACGCTGCCGTACTGGCCCAGACGCTCAGCGCGAACGATGCGCGGGTCGTCTCGGGCGGTACGGACAACCACCTCATGCTCGTCGACGTGACGCCGATCGGGGTGACCGGCAAGGAGGCCGAGCAGCTCCTCGATGAGGTCGGCATCACCGTCAACAAGAACGCCATCCCCTTCGATCCGCTGCCGCCCAACACGTCCTCGGGCATCCGGGTCGGCACCCCGGCGGTGACGACACGCGGCTTCGGGCCGGACGAGATGGTGGCCATCGGCACGCTCATCGTGCGCACGATCACCGATCGCGACGAACCGACCGCGTTGGCGTCCGTGGCCGCCGAGGTCGACGCGATCTGCGCCCGCTTCCCGGTCCCCGGCCTGGTCGACGGGTGATGTCTGGTCATCGCCTGCCCTGCACGGGATCGTGAGCGAGGCGGCCGTCCAGGCGCTCCCGTACGTCATCGGCGGGCTCCTCGCCGCCGCACTCATCGCTTACGTGACGACCCCACTGGCCGGTCGCATCGCCAGCCGCTTCGGCGCCGTCGACCAGCCTGGCGCCGCCCGACGTGTCCACGTCCTGCCCATCCCACGGGCCGGCGGCCTGGCCGTCGGCCTGGCCTTCCTGGTCGTCGGCCTGGTGCTCGTGGGATCGGCCGCCACTGACAGCATCCCCCTCTCGACCGGCTCCCTGACCGGCAACGAGCTGGCCGTCCTGTTCGGGGGCGTGGCGCTGGCCATGGGCTTCGGCTTCGTCGAGGACGTCGTGCAACTGCGCGCCCGCTGGCAGCTCATCTTCCAGCTCGTGCTGGCTGGCGTGGCCGTGGTCGGTGGCGTGACTATCGGTACCGTCAACAACCCCTTCGGTGGCGGCCCCATCCCCTTCACTGCTCCGTTCGCCGTGCTCTTCACCGTCCTCTGGATCGTCGGCATGATCAACAGCATCAACTTCATCGACGGCCTCGACGGCCTGTCCTCGGGCGTCGCGATCATCGCCGCCCTGACCCTCGGGGTCATCTCGATGACGACCGGCTTCGACCAGCCCGAGATCGCCCTCCTGTGCGCCATCCTGGCCGGATCGCTGCTCGGCTTCCTGCCCCGTAACTTCCACCCGGCGCAGATCTTCATCGGCACCACGGGCGTCTATCTGGTCGGCTTCGCCCTGGCCGTCCTGTCCATCCTGGGCACGGCCAAGGTGGCCGTCGCGCTGCTCGTGCTGGGCGTGCCCATCATCGACACGTTCTGGATCATCGTGCGCAGGATCGCGGCCGGCCAATCGCCGTTCACGCCGGACCGGGGCCATCTCCATCATCGGCTGCTCGACCTGGGCCTCGACCACCGCGACGTGGTGCTTGTCATCTATGCCATCTGCGGCGTGCTGGCCGTGCTCAGCCTGGTCCTCTCGGGCACGGGCCAGCTGACCGCCTTCGTGGGCGTCGTCGTCCTCCTGGGCGCCTTCCTCTTCGTCGTCACGCGACGGACGACCGATGCGTTGGAGGCATCGACCTACGAGGACGAGGAGGCTGAGGAAGCCGGCTGAGGCCGGTCGGCCAAACGTCCCGTTGCCCCCTGGCACCGTTCTGGGGTCGATAGGCCATGCTGCGGAGTGGTCTGGTGGGGTCCGGTGCTAGCATCCTCGTCCGGCCTGTCGGGCCGGCCCGGACATGCGTGGTCGGGCCGATCAGGAGGAGGCCATGGAGGCGCTCCAGCCGTTCCTGATCGCACTGCTCGCATTGAGCTGCGCGGTCATCGCATCGCTCGTGGCTCGCGCCGTGCGCGAGCGGCGCCGTCGTGCGCGGGACTGGCAGGCGATCGAGGCGGCGACCCCCCTGATGCTCGCTCGTCTGGCTGCCATCCGGGGTGGCCCCGCCGCCGTCGAAGAGACGCCGTCCGATGTACGAGCCACGGTGCCGGGCGTATCTGCTGAGGCTCTGCCGGGAGTCGCCCCCGCCCTCGACCGTCCCGCCGTCGCCGCCGTGGTGACGACACCCGAAGCCGTGCCCTCGGGGGCGGTGGTGGTGGCACCGCGTCCGGCGCCCGACCTTCCCCAGGTCATGGCCTCTCGTCGCCGTGTCTGGCGCGACGCGTCTGCGGCGCTGGTCGTCTTCGCCTGTATCGGGCTCGTCGTCGTTCTGGCCGTGCCTGCCGTCGGTCGACCGACGCCGACACCACCCGGGACCGCCGTCGCTGCAGTCACGACCAGCCCCCCGACCGCGACGATCGAGGTCACGTTGCCCGCCGTCGCGCTGGCATCGATCCCGTTGCCGACGCGTGTCGAGGTGGCGCTGCCGACCGAGGCACCGACGCCAACGCTGCCGGTCACGCAGACCGCGCGCCCGACCGATCGCGTCGCCATCGTGCACGCGACGCCACGACCGACCCCCAGGCGGACACCGAAGCCGACCCCGAAGCCGACCCCGATCCCCCCTCCGGTCGCCAAGTTCACCTGCTCGTTCCAACCCCCGATGACGGTCGCTGTCGACAGCACGTCGAAGTACGCAAAGAAGTCGCGCTGGGACTTCGGCGATGGCACGCCTACCGTCTCGGGTGCACATCCGAGCCCACACACCTATAGCGACTCCGGTCTCTATCCCGTCAAGTTGACGGTCACGAACGCATCTGGGATCGATACGAAGACTCGCTGGGTCGACGTGGATGCCGGGACATGTACGTAGTGCGACACCGGAGCCGGGTCGTGACCTTGATCGTCGCGCTCGTCGTGACCCTTCTGACGCCCTCCTTGGTGCTGGCGGCGGCGCCAGACGCCGTCGGCGACGGCTATTCGGTCGACGAGGACGACGTGCTGGTCGTAGATACCCCCGGCGTGCTGGCGAACGACGACGATCCTGATCTCGACCCGATGACTGCCGTCATGGACACCGGCCCGTCCGACGGGGGTCTGACCCTGGATGCCGACGGCGGCTTCACCTACACCCCATCGACCGATTTCTTCGGCAGCGATTCGTTCACGTACCACGCCGAGGCGAACGGGGAGTCTTCGAACGTGGTCACCGTCAGCATCATCGTGACGGCCGTCAACGACCCACCGAGCGCGACTCTGGACACCAGCATGGCGACGGTGGCCGAGGATTCCGGACCGGCGACCCTTCCCGACCGGGTCACGGCCATCTCCGAGGGCCCTGGCAACGAATCCGGTCAGACGATCACCTTCACCGCCACGCCCGGCAACGCCAGCCTCTTCAGCGTCCAGCCGGCCATCGGCGCGACCGGCACGCTGACCTTCACCCCGGCCGCCAACGCCAACGGCTCGACGAGCGTCAGCGTCGCCATCAGCGACGGCACCACGACCGTCCCGCTGGGCAGCTTCACGATCGCCATCAGCGCCGTCAACGACCCACCGCTGGCGGGTTCGGACAGCTATGCCACCGCCGAGGACACACCCCTCGTCGTCTCGGCACCCGGTGTCCTGGCCGACGACACGGACGTCGACACGGGGACCACGCTGCAGGCCGTCAAGAACAGCGATCCGGCGAACGGCAGCCTGACGCTCGCCGCCAACGGCAGCTTCACCTACACCCCGGCGGCCGACTACAGCGGCCCCGACAGCTTCACCTACCACGCGACCGACGGCGTCCTCGGCTCGAACGTGGTCACCGTCAGCATCACCGTGTCGGCCGTCAACGACCCACCGTCCGGCAGCCTCGACACGACGACCTGGACGGTCGGCGAGGACTCCGGGCTCTCGACCGACACCGGCCGCGTGAGCGCCATCTCGAAGGGCGGCCCCGATGAGTCGGGCCAGACGATCACCTTCACCGCCACGCCCGGCAACGCCAGCCTCTTCAGCGTCCAGCCGGCCATCGGCGCGACCGGCACGCTGACCTTCACCCCGGCCGCCAACGCCAACGGCTCGACGAGCGTCAGCGTCGCCATCAGCGACGGCACCACGACCGTCCCGCTGGGCAGCTTCACGATCGCCATCAGCGCCGTCAACGACCCACCGCTGGCGGGTTCGGACAGCTATGCCACCGCCGAGGACACACCCCTCGTCGTCTCGGCACCCGGTGTCCTGGCCGACGACACGGACGTCGACACGGGGACCACGCTGCAGGCCGTCAAGAACAGCGATCCGGCGAACGGCAGCCTGACGCTCGCCGCCAACGGCAGCTTCACCTACACCCCGGCGGCCGACTACAGCGGCCCCGACAGCTTCACCTACCACGCGACCGACGGCGTCCTCGGCTCGAACGTGGTCACCGTCAGCATCACCGTGTCGGCCGTCAACGACCCACCGTCCGGCAGCCTCGACACGACGACCTGGACGGTCGGCGAGGACTCCGGGCTCTCGACCGACACCGGCCGCGTGAGCGCCATCTCGAAGGGCGGCCCCGATGAGTCGGGCCAGACGATCACCTTCACCGCCACGCCCGGCAACGCCAGCCTCTTCAGCGTCCAGCCGGCCATCGGCGCGACCGGCACGCTGACCTTCACCCCGGCCGCCAACGCCAACGGCTCGACGAGCGTCAGCGTCGCCATCAGCGACGGCACCACGACCGTCCCGCTGGGCAGCTTCACGATCGCCATCAGCGCCGTCAACGACCCACCGTCCGGCAGCCTCGACACGACGACCTGGACGGTCGGCGAGGACTCCGGGCTCTCGACCGACACCGGCCGCGTGAGCGCCATCTCGAAGGGCGGCCCCGATGAGTCGGGCCAGACGATCACCTTCACCGCCACGCCCGGCAACGCCAGCCTCTTCAGCGTCCAGCCGGCCATCGGCGCGACCGGCACGCTGACCTTCACCCCGGCCGCCAACGCCAACGGCTCGACGAGCGTCAGCGTCGCCATCAGCGACGGCACCACGACCGTCCCGCTGGGCAGCTTCACGATCGCCATCAGCGCCGTCAACGACCCACCGCTGGCGGGTTCGGACAGCTATGCCACCGCCGAGGACACACCCCTCGTCGTCTCGGCACCCGGTGTCCTGGCCGACGACACGGACGTCGACACGGGGACCACGCTGCAGGCCGTCAAGAACAGCGATCCGGCGAACGGCAGCCTGACGCTCGCCGCCAACGGCAGCTTCACCTACACCCCGGCGGCCGACTACAGCGGCCCCGACAGCTTCACCTACCACGCGACCGACGGCGTCCTCGGCTCGAACGTGGTCACCGTCAGCATCACCGTGTCGGCCGTCAACGACCCACCGTCCGGCAGCCTCGACACGACGACCTGGACGGTCGGCGAGGACTCCGGGCTCTCGACCGACACCGGCCGCGTGAGCGCCATCTCGAAGGGCGGCCCCGATGAGTCGGGCCAGACGATCACCTTCACCGCCACGCCCGGCAACGCCAGCCTCTTCAGCGTCCAGCCGGCCATCGGCGCGACCGGCACGCTGACCTTCACCCCGGCCGCCAACGCCAACGGCTCGACGAGCGTCAGCGTCGCCATCAGCGACGGCACCACGACCGTCCCGCTGGGCAGCTTCACGATCGCCATCAGCGCCGTCAACGACCCACCGTCCGGCAGCCTCGACACGACGACCTGGACGGTCGGCGAGGACTCCGGGCTCTCGACCGACACCGGCCGCGTGAGCGCCATCTCGAAGGGCGGCCCCGATGAGTCGGGCCAGACGATCACCTTCACCGCCACGCCCGGCAACGCCAGCCTCTTCAGCGTCCAGCCGGCCATCGGCGCGACCGGCACGCTGACCTTCACCCCGGCCGCCAACGCCAACGGCTCGACGAGCGTCAGCGTCGCCATCAGCGACGGCACCACGACCGTCCCGCTGGGCAGCTTCACGATCGCCATCAGCGCCGTCAACGACCCACCGTCCGGCAGCCTCGACACGACGACCTGGACGGTCGGCGAGGACTCCGGGCTCTCGACCGACACCGGCCGCGTGAGCGCCATCTCGAAGGGCGGCCCCGATGAGTCGGGCCAGACGATCACCTTCACCGCCACGCCCGGCAACGCCAGCCTCTTCAGCGTCCAGCCGGCCATCGGCGCGACCGGCACGCTGACCTTCACCCCGGCCGCCAACGCCAACGGCTCGACGAGCGTCAGCGTCGCCATCAGCGACGGCACCACGACCGTCCCGCTGGGCAGCTTCACGATCGCCATCAGCGCCGTCAACGACCCACCGTCCGGCAGCCTCGACACGACGACCTGGACGGTCGGCGAGGACTCCGGGCTCTCGACCGACACCGGCCGCGTGAGCGCCATCTCGAAGGGCGGCCCCGATGAGTCGGGCCAGACGATCACCTTCACCGCCACGCCCGGCAACGCCAGCCTCTTCAGCGTCCAGCCGGCCATCGGCGCGACCGGCACGCTGACCTTCACCCCGGCCGCCAACGCCAACGGCTCGACGAGCGTCAGCGTCGCCATCAGCGACGGCACCACGACCGTCCCGCTGGGCAGCTTCACGATCGCCATCAGCGCCGTCAACGACCCACCGACCGGCAGCCTCGACACGACGACCTGGACGGTCGGCGAGGACTCCGGGCTCTCGACCGACACCGGCCGCGTGAGCGCCATCTCGAAGGGCGGCCCCGATGAGTCGGGCCAGACGATCACCTTCACCGCCACGCCCGGCAACGCCAGCCTCTTCAGCGTCCAGCCGGCCATCGGCGCGACCGGCACGCTGACCTTCACCCCGGCCGCCAACGCCAACGGCTCGACGAGCGTCAGCGTCGCCATCAGCGACGGCACCACGACCGTCCCGCTGGGCAGCTTCACGATCGCCATCAGCGCCGTCAACGACCCACCGTCCGGCAGCCTCGACACGACGACCTGGACGGTCGGCGAGGACTCCGGGCTCTCGACCGACACCGGCCGCGTGAGCGCCATCTCGAAGGGCGGCCCCGATGAGTCGGGCCAGACGATCACCTTCACCGCCACGCCCGGCAACGCCAGCCTCTTCAGCGTCCAGCCGGCCATCGGCGCGACCGGCACGCTGACCTTCACCCCGGCCGCCAACGCCAACGGCTCGACGAGCGTCAGCGTCGCCATCAGCGACGGCACCACGACCGTCCCGCTGGGCAGCTTCACGATCGCCATCAGCGCCGTCAACGACCCACCGCTGGCGGGTTCGGACAGCTATGCCACCGCCGAGGACACACCCCTCGTCGTCTCGGCACCCGGTGTCCTGGCCGACGACACGGACGTCGACACGGGGACCACGCTGCAGGCCGTCAAGAACAGCGATCCGGCGAACGGCAGCCTGACGCTCGCCGCCAACGGCAGCTTCACCTACACCCCGGCGGCCGACTACAGCGGCCCCGACAGCTTCACCTACCACGCGACCGACGGCGTCCTCGGCTCGAACGTGGTCACCGTCAGCATCACCGTGTCGGCCGTCAACGACCCACCGTCCTTCACCCTCCTGGCGCCGCCTTCGGTGGTGGAGGACTCCGGCGTGGCGACCGTGGCCGGCTTCCTGACGGCCATCGACCCGGGTCCGGCCGACGAGTCGAGCCAGACCGTGATCATCGGGGCTCCACTGGACGTCGCCAGCCCGCTTCTCTTCTCGCAGCAGCCGGCCATCGGCGCGACCGGCACGCTGACCTTCAAGCCGGCCACGAACCGCAGCGGCACGTCCCTGGTCACTGTCACCGCGACCGATGACGGCGGAGTCGCTAACGGCGGCGACGACACCGGTTCGCAGACCTTCTTGATCACGGTCGCCGGGACCAACGACCCACCGACCGCCAACTCCGATTACTTCACGAGCGATCCGGATGACGACGGCCCGCCCGTCGAGGCTGGCATGCTGACCCCGCTCGACGTGCTGGCCAACGACTTCACGCTTCCCGATGTCGGCGAGACGATGACCATCGTGGCGGCCAGCAAACCCGGCCATGGCACGATCGTCATCGCTGCAGGGGGCGGCGGATTGAGCTACCGATCGACGACAGGCTACGCGGGCAGCGACACCTTCGGCTACACCATCTCCGACGGCTCCTACATGCGATCGGCGACGGTCCACCTGACGGTCGCCGACACGTTGCCACCAAGCCTCGCGCCCCCGACCTTCCGGTTCGACACGGGAGCGCAGCTGACCTCGACCGTCAGGGTCATCATGGGCTGGTCCGCCAGCGATCCGGGCAGCGGCGTCAAGTCCTACGACGTTCAGCAGAGCACCAACGGCGGCAGCACGTGGACGAGCCTCTTGAGCGCCACGAGCGGCACCTCGAGCACGCGCTCCCTCGGTCTCACGACGACCTACACGTATCGCTTCCGCGCGCGCGACAAGGGCAACCGGCTGAGCGCCTGGTCCGCGCCGGTCACCTTCGCGCCGACTCGCTACCAGGACTCGACGTCGCTGGCGACCTACTCGAGCAGCTGGAAGTCGGCGACCATCACGAGCGCGTCCGGCGACCACACGAAGTACGCCAAGGGCAGCGGCGCGCTGTCGACGTTCAGCTTCACGGGGCGGGCCGTCAGCCTCGTCGCGCCGCGAAGCTCGTCACGCGGCAAGGCGGACATCCGCGTCGATGGTGTCCTGGTAGCGACGGTCAGCCTCTACCGTTCGTCGACCGACGCTCGGCATCACGTCTGGTCTCGATCCTGGAGCGCCGTCGGCCCCCACGTGGTGACCGTCACGGTGCGTGGCACGAGCGGGCATCCACGCTTCGACGTCGACGCCTGGACCGTTCTCAAGTGAGCGTCGGCCGGCACCGCCGGCCGGGTCCGCGACCGCGCCACGGACGGGGTTCGGGAGCGCACCGGCAGCCGGGCCCAAGCGTGCCACCTGCTATACTTCGCCGGCCTTGACGGGCTGCCCATGAACGGTCTAGGACGAGCGGGCGCTTACTTCGCGCTCTTCTCCGAGATCGGCCTCGTGTTCCTCGTGACCACGCTGGCGGGAGCACTCGCCGGGCACTGGTTGGACGAACGATTGGGGACCAACCCCGTGTTCGCCCTGGTGGGACTGCTCGGCGGCTTCGCCGTCGGTGCCGTCGGGGTCAGCCGGCTCATCACCAGGTTCCTGGCGACATTCGATGACTGAGGCACGGCCGGCCCGGACGACCGGCCTCGCGGTGGAGAGAGCGTGACGAGCGAGCAGCAGGCGGCGGAGCCGGTGCCCGGGTCGACGGCGGGTGAGCAACCCGTGCGGTCGACGACCAGGCGCAACCTCATCCTCCTTGTCACTGCGATCGTCGTCCTCAACGTGGTCGCGCTCTTCCTGGCGCCGCCCTTTCCCAAGGACGGCCAGCCCGGCGACGCCTGCGCGTACCCCGTCTGCTACATCAACGGCACCCTCGAGTTCCCAGCGCCGCATACCGTCTGGGCGCCAGATGGCGCACCGCCCCCAAGCCCCGACTTGATCACGTTCGCTCCCAGCCTGTCGTCGACGCTCGTCACCCTCTTCATCATCTCGATCGCCATCCTCGTCGTGGGCGCCCTGGCTGCACGCCTCCGAGCGCCCGTGCCCGGTCGCGTCCAGAACTTCACCGAGTGGATCGTCGAGTCGCTCAGTAACTTCGGCACCGGCATCGCCGGTCCTGCGGCGCGACCCTACCTGCCGCTGTTCATCGGGGCCTTCGTGCTCATCCTGATCAGCAACTGGTCGGGCCTGCTGCCGATCGTCGGCCGAGTCGAGTTCCTGCGCGCCCCGACGAGCGACGTCAATGTCACCATCGGCTTCGCCCTGGTCGCCTTCCTGTTCTTCGAGTCCCAGGGCTTCCGCAAGCTCGGGATCGGCGGCTACCTGGGCAAGTTCTTCCCGATCTACGAGTTCAGGAAGGGCCCCAGTGCCGGGCTCATCGCCATGTTCGTCGGGCTCATCGAGCTGATGCTCGAGTTCGTCAAGCCGATCACGCTGTCGATGCGACTCTTCGGCAACATCTATGGTGGGGAAGTGGCCCTGGGGGTCTTCCTGGCCCTCTTCACTGCCTTCTTGTTCCCGGTCGCCCTCTACAGCCTGGAGGTCATGCTGAACTTCGTGCAGGCCCTCATCTTCAGCGTCCTGACCCTCATCTTCATCGCCTTGGCCATCGAATCGCATGAGCATGAGGAAGGGCACATCGCCGAGGAGACGGTCGAGGCCATCCACGAGGGCATGCACGGGGAGCCGCAGCTCGCGGCCGCCCACTGATCGTCGGTCCCAAAGCACCCGGGCTCCGCCCGGCCTAGGAGGAAGTCCAGACATGGAGTACATCGGCGCCGGCCTTGCGGCCATGGGGGTCATCGGCCCCGGCATCGGCATCGGCATCCTGGCCGGTATGGCCACCTCGGCCATCGGGCGCAACCCCGACGCTGCAGGCCAGATCCGCGGCCTGGCGATCATCCTGGCCGCCTTCGCAGAAGGCCTCGGCGTGCTGGCCATCGTGGTCGGCTTCCTGGCCATCTTCATCCAGCCCGCCTGAACGACGGTCGGGGAGTCCATCGGTGTTGATCCTCGCCACGGCCGGCGGGCTGGCCGGTCAGGTTGGGTCGCTGCTCGCCGCAGAGGGTGCAGAGGCCCTGTTCCAGATCAACGTCTTCTGGGTCATCGTCGCCGCACTCAACTTCGCGCTCTTCCTGGTCATCATGTGGATCGTCATCCTGAAGCCCGTCGGACGCATGCTCGAGGCGCGTCGAGCGAACATCGAACAGGGCTTGAAGGACGCCGACGCGGCTCGCCGCGAGCGCGAATCGGCGGCCGACGAACGGCTGGCGACGCTCAACGACGCCCGCCGCGAGGCGAAGGAGATCCTCGAGCGTGCCCAAAAGGTGGCCGACGAGGCGCGAGAGCGCGACCTCGCCGCGACCCGTGCGGAGCTCGATCGCCTGCGCACGCAGGCGACGGCCGAGATCGTCACGGAGAAGGAGCGTGCCCTGGCCGAGGTCCGCGGAGAGGTCGCCGATCTCGCCCTGCTGGCGGCGGGCAAGGTCGTCGGGGAGACGCTCAATGCCCAGCGCGAGCGCCGACTCGTCGAGGAGTTCCTGGTCCATGTCGGCCAGGACACCGCCGACGCTGACAGCGGGTCGCGGGGCTAGGCCGCATGGTGCGTTCCGCCAGCTCCGCTCGACGCTACGCCGACGCCGCCTTCGAGGTCGCCCTGCGCGACGGGACGGTCGAGGCCTGGCGGCGTGAGCTGGCGTCGGCGGCCGCGACCCTCTCGGAGCCCGGGCTCGCCCGTGCCCTGGCCAACCCCGCCGTGCCGCTCGAGCTGCGCGCCGAGTTGGCCGGCGACGCTGTCGGGCCCCGCGATGGTGGTGGCCTCATCGACGACATCGGCCAGCTGCTGGATCGGCTGGGGCGGAGCCTCAAGCGCGATGCGTTGCCGCTGACGTCGCGGCTGGACCTGGCCGTCGCCGTGATCGGGCCACAGGTCAGCCGGCCCGTGCTCAACCTCATCGTGCTCCTCCTCCGGCGAGGCCGCATCGAGCTCCTGCCGCGCGTGGCGCAGGAGTTCGCCCGCCTCGACGACCTCGACAAGCACGTCATCCATGCCACGGCCACCAGCGCGGCCCCGATGGACCCGGACGAGGTCCGGGCACTGACCGCCCGACTTGAGCAGCTCAGCGGCGGCCGCGTCGAGCTGACCACCGACGTCGACCCGGGCATCCTGGGCGGCGTCGTGGTCCGACTCGGGGACCGCCTCATCGATGGCAGCGTCCGGGGCCGCCTCGAGCGGCTGCGGATCAGGCTCGCCTCGGGTGCCCTCTAGGAGATCCACATGGCCCTTCGTTCGGACGACATCACCAGCATCATCCGGTCCGCCATCGACGGCTTCGACGCCGGCGTCGAAACGCGTTCGATCGGCACCGTGGTCGAGGTCGGCGACGGCATCGCCCAGATCTACGGCCTTGGCGACGCGCTGTCGTCCGAGCTGCTCGAGTTCCCCGGCGACATCTTCGGCATGGCCCTCAACCTCGAGGAGGAGACGGTCGGCGCAGTCATCCTGGGCGACCCCAAGGGCATCAAGGAAGGCGACACGGTCAAGACCACCGGTCGCGTGGTCGAGGTGCCGGTCGGCCAGGCGCTGCTCGGGCGGGTGGTCGATCCGCTGGGCCGTCCGCTCGACGACAAGGGCCCCATCGCCGCCACCAAGACCCGCCCGGTCGAGCGCATCGCGCCCGGTGTCATCGTGCGCCAAGGGGTCGATACCCCGGTCCAGACCGGCATCAAGGCCATCGACGCGCTCATCCCCATCGGGCGCGGCCAGCGCGAGCTGATCATCGGCGACCGCCAGACGGGCAAGACCGCCATCGCCGTCGACGCCATCATCAACCAGAAGGGCCAGGGGCTCGTCTGCATCTACGTGGCCATCGGCCAGAAGCTCTCGACGGTGGCCAAGACGGTGGCCATCCTCGAGGCCAACGGCGCCCTCGAGCACACCATCGTGGTCGTCGCCGGCGCCGAGGACCCCGCTCCGCTCCAGTACCTCGCCCCGTACGCCGGTGTGGCCATGGGCGAGGAGGTCATGGAGGTCGGGGTCGAGGTCGATGGGCAGCTCATCAAGGACGTGCTGTGCGTCTACGACGACCTCAGCAAGCACGCCTGGGCATATCGCGAGATGTCCCTCCTGCTCCGCCGGCCGCCGGGCCGCGAGGCCTATCCCGGTGACGTCTTCTACCTCCACAGCCGCCTGCTCGAGCGCGCGGCGCGGATGAGCGACGAGAACGGCGGCGGCTCGCTGACGGCGCTGCCGATCATCGAGACGCAGGCCGGCGACATCTCGGCCTACATCCCGACCAACGTCATCTCCATCACCGACGGCCAGATCTTCCTCGAGACCGACCTCTTCAACGCCGGTCAACGGCCGGCGCTCAACATCGGCCAGTCCGTCTCGCGCGTGGGCTCGGCCGCCCAGACGAAGGCCATGAAGAAGGTCGCCGGGCCGCTCAAGCTCGACCTTGCCCAGTACCGCGCACTGGCTGCCTTCGCCCAGTTCGCCAGCGACCTCGACAAGGCCACCCGCGACCAGCTGACCCGTGGCGAGAAGCTGTCCGAGGTCATCAAGCAACCGCAGTACCAGCCGCTCCCCGTCGAGAAGATGGTGGCCATCCTCTACGTCGCCTCGAACGGGCATCTCGACGACATCCCGACCCCCCGGGTCAAGGAGTTCGAGATCGGCTTCTACCGCTTCCTGGAGACCGAGCGTCAGGCGATCCTGACCGATCTGGGCACCTCCAAGGCGCTCAGCGACGAGATCGCGGCCGGCCTGGACGAGGCCGTGGCCGCCTTCCGCCAGAGCTTCCTGGCCTAGGCCGGCCGAGCGAGCGGAGCGAGGCGAGCGTGCCCAGCCAGCGCGAGATCCGGCGCCGCATCGGCGCGGTCCGGAACATCAAGCAGATCACCCGCGCCATGCAGTTCGTGGCAGCCTCGAAGCTCAAGCGCGCCCAGGACTCGACGCTCGCCGCGCGGCCCTACAGCGAGAAGATCGACGAGGTGCTGGCCGACCTCGCCTCGGTCCTCGGCGCCGACGATCACCCCCTGCTGGCCAAGCGCGAAGGCGGCACGCGCCTGATCGTGCTCATGACCTCCGACCGAGGCCTCGCCGGCGCACTCAACAGCAACACCATCCGCTTCGCGGCCAAGGAGATCACCGAGCACGACGGTGAGGTGACCCTGGTCACCGTCGGCCGCAAGGGTCGCGACGCCATGCGCCGGGTCCGGGCGCCGATCATGGCCCACTTCGGCGGCTTCGGGGACCGGCCGACCTTCGCCGACGTGACCGCGCTCGCCCGCCTCGTCGTCGACGAATACCTGGCCGAGCGCGTCAGCCGCGTCGACATCATCCACAGCGCCTTCATCTCCACGCTCGCCCAGCGGCCGCGCCTGGAGACGCTGCTGCCCATCGAGCCCAGCGAGGACACGGCGGGCATCCCAGGCAACCAGTTCATCTTCGAACCGAACCCGGGCGCCGTGCTGCGCCAGCTCCTGCCGCGCTACGTGGCCACCCGGCTCTACCAGGCGGTCCTGGAGAGCAAGGCGAGCGAGGAGTCGAGCCGCATGGTGGCCATGAAGAACGCGACCGAGAACGCCGAGGACCTCATCGAGGACCTGACCCTCTCGTACAACAAGGCGCGTCAGACGAACATCACGCGCGAGATGATCGAGATCTCCACCGGCGCCCAGGCGCGCTAGACCACTACGCGGCGCGCCCGGCGCGCCGGCCCAGGAGGCAACGAGGACCACGATGACATCCACCATCCAAGGCGCGATCGGCAAGGTCATCCAGATCACCGGCCCGGTCGTCGACGTCGAGTTCCCGGCCGGTGAGCTGCCGGCCATCTACAACGCCATCGAAGTCGGACGGCCCGACGGCTCGACGCTCATCTGCGAGGTCCAGCAGCATCTCGGCAACAACTGGGTGCGCGCCGTGGCCATGACCACGACCGACGGCCTGCCTCGCGGCGCGGAGGTCCGGGATACGGGCGCCCCCATCACGGTGCCCGTCGGCGAGGTCACGCTGGGCCGCGTCTTCGACGTGCTCGGGCTGCCCATCGACGGCAAGGGCGCCGTCGTGGCCACGACCATGCTGCCCATCCACCGGTCGGCGCCGGCGTTCGACCAGCAGACCACCGCCGACGTCGTCTTCGAGACCGGCCTCAAGGTCATCGACCTCATCTGCCCCTTCAAGAAGGGCGGCAAGGTCGGCATCTTCGGCGGCGCCGGCGTCGGCAAGACGGTCATCATCCAGGAGCTCATCCGCAACGTCGCCCAGGAACACGCCGGCTACTCCGTCTTCGCCGGCGTCGGCGAGCGCTCGCGCGAGGGCAACGACCTCATCCACGAGATGACCGAATCGGGCGTCATCGAGAAGACCGCCTTCGTCTTCGGCCAGATGAACGAGCCGCCCGGCGCCCGCCAGCGCGTCGGCCTGACGGCGCTGACCATGGCCGAGTACTTCCGGGACGAGGAGGGCCGCGACATCCTCCTCTTCATCGACAACATCTTCCGCTTCACGCAGGCCGGCTCGGAGGTCTCGGCGCTCCTCGGCCGGATGCCCTCGGCCGTCGGCTACCAGCCCAACCTGGCGACCGAGATGGCCCAGCTGCAGGAGCGCATCACCTCGACGACGAAGGGCTCCATCACCTCGCTGCAGGCCGTCTTCGTGCCCGCCGACGACTACACCGACCCGGCGCCGGCGACGACGTTCGCGCACCTCGACTCGACCATCAGGCTGGAGCGCAACATCGCCGAGCTGGGCATCTATCCGGCGGTCGACCCGCTGACATCGACCTCGCGCGTGCTCGACCCGCTCGTCGTCGGCCAGGAGCATTACGACGTCGCACGAGAGACGCAGCGCGTCCTGCAGCGCTACCGCGACCTGCAGGACATCATCGCCATCCTGGGCATCGACGAGCTGTCCGAGGAGGACAAGCTGACGGTCGGCCGGGCCCGGCGACTGCAGCGCTTCATGAGCCAGCCGTTCTTCGTGGCCGAGGTCTTCACCGGCCGCTCGGGCAAGTACGTCTCGATCAAGGACACGGTCGCCTCCTTCAAGGAGATCCTCGAGGGCACGGCGCGACGACCTGCCGGAGCAGGCCTTCTTCCTGGCCGGCACGATCGAAGACGTGCGCGAGAACGCGGCCAAGCTGAGCGCGTGATGATCCTCATGCAGTCGGGGCAAGGCTCGATGCCTCGGAACCCTGCCCCGCGTGCCACCGCGTCATGGCAGCATGAGCCCCGCGTCGCCGCGGATAGTCCAGCCAGGACTCTATCGGGCATGGTTCAAACCCTGGATGTCGATACCTGTCTCGGCGGCGCGGCTCCATCCCGAGCGTTAGCGGCGAGCGTCCAGGATTCGGGCCCTCGATCTACCCTTGAGGCTTCGGGCGGGGCGTTTCGTGGCACGGGCGACCCGCTGAACGTCGCATACAGTCCCCGGCGGACTACCGCGGCCGGATCGTTTAGGGCCGCATTCTGGATCGGCTCGGACGCGCGACGCCTGGTCCGGTCTGCACCTGCATCGGCGCTCGGAAGATGGCCGTGTCCAGATCGGACAGCTGCATGACGCTCCACCTCGAGATCGTGACGCCCGAGCGGCTGGTCTACTCCGACGACGTCGACGCGGTCGTCTGCCCGGGCATCGAAGGCGAGCTCGGTGTCCTGCCGCACCATGCGCCGCTGCTGACGACGCTGGGCTACGGTGAGCTGCGCATCCGCAAGGGTGGGCGCGAGGACTACTACGCCATCGCCGGTGGCTTCCTCCAGGTCCGGCCGGACAAGGTCGTGGTCATGGCCGAGACGGCCGACATGGCCTCCGAGATCGACCTGCAGCGTGCGCTGGCGGCCAAGGCCGAGGCCGAGAAGGCGCTCGAGGGCGACTTCGACGAACCGGCCGACCTGTCGTTGGCGCGAGCCCAGCTGCAGGCGGCGCTCATCCGCATCCGGGTCGCGGAGCGCCGCCACCGCGAGGGCGCCCGGCGCGGCGGCTGATCGTGGCCACGACCAGGACTGGCGGCTGATGGCCGACGCGCGACCGTTCCACTGGGAGTACGACCCCGCGCCCGTGGCACGCGAAGTCTTCCGCGTCGAGGGCGGTCGTCCGCTGAACGGCCGAGTCGCGATCAGCGGCTCCAAGAACGCGGCACTCAAGCTGATGGCCGCCGCGACCCTGACCGGTGAGCGCTGCCGGCTGACGAACGTGCCCGACATCGAGGACGTTCGCGTCATGGCCGAGACGCTGCGCGACCTGGGTGTCGTCGTCGAGCGCCCAGAACCGAATACGTACGAGATCGCTTCGGGCGACGTGGACTGGCTCTTCGTGCCGCTCGAGGCGGCGGCCAAGATGCGCGCCAGCTTCATCCTGCTCGGGCCGCTCCTGTCGCGCTTCGGGCGGGTCATCATCAGCAACCCCGGCGGCGATCGCATCGGCCGGCGGCCGGTCAATCTGCACGTCGACGCGATGCGCGCCCTGGGCGCCAACATCGACTATCGCAATGGCTACTACTTCGCCAGCGCGCCCGGCCGGCTGCG
Source organism: uncultured Chloroflexia bacterium (assembly GCA_963833535.1). Classification (GTDB taxonomy): domain Bacteria; phylum Chloroflexota; class Limnocylindria; order Limnocylindrales; family CSP1-4; genus CSP1-4. Next base: position 226,859 of record CAWHYC010000005.1, read on the forward strand.
CGGCGGCGACGTGACCTTTCCCATGGTCAGCGTCATGGGCAGCGAGAACGCCATCCTGGCGGCGACCCTGGCGGCCGGCACGACCCGCATCCGCCCCGCGGCGCAGGAGCCGGAGGTCGACGACCTGATCGCGTTCCTGTGCAAGATGGGCGCCGACATCGAGCGCCCGACACCCGACACGGTCGTGGTCAACGGCCAGCGCCGCCTGCGCGGCGCCACGCACGAGGTGCTGCCCGACCGCATCGAGGCCGGCACCTTCGTGGCGGCGGCCGCCGTTACCGGCGGCCAGGTCACGCTCGAGGGCGCGCCCTGCGACCAGCTGGGCGCCTTCCTCGAGGTACTGAGCACGGTCGGCGTCTCCGTAAGCTGCGACGCGAACACCATCGAGGTCGTCGGCGCACCCATCGGCAGCGGCGCCTATCGCGCGGTCGACATCACGACCGCGCCCTACCCCGGCCTGGCGACCGACCTCCAGCCGCCGACGGTCGTCCTGCTCAGCCAGGCGACGGGCACCAGCCACGTCCACGAGGCCGTGTTCGAGGATCGCCTCGAATGGCTGTCCGAGCTGGAGCGCATGGGGGCCATCGTGGAGATGACCGACGGCCACCACGCCGCCCTCAGCGGGCCGGGCCGCCTGCACGGCGCCGACGTCGAGATCGGCGACCTGCGCGCCGGTGCCTCGCTCATCCTGGCGGCCCTCGCCGCCGAGGGCACCTCGACCATCCGCGGTGCGCACCACGTTCGCCGGGGGTATGAGAACATCGAGCGCAAGTTCCAAGAGCTCGGCGCGCAGGTGACGCGTCTGCCGGAGCCCGCGACCAGCGAAGGGACGGTCCACTCGACCTCATGAAGATCGGTATCGACCTCGGCACGGCCAACGTGCTCGTCTACGTCAAGGGCCGGGGCGTGGTCATCCAGGAGCCGTCGGTCGTGGCGGTCAGCGACGACAACCACATCGTGGCCGTCGGCGAGGAAGCGCGCGAGATGATCGGGCGCACGCCCGGCAACATCACCGCCATCCGGCCCATGAAGGACGGCGTCATCGCCGACTATGTCATCACCGAAGCGATGCTGCGCTACTTCATCAAGAAGGCGGGGCGCTCGATGACCCGGCCGGACGTGATGATCAGCGTGCCCTCGGGCGTGACATCGGTCGAGAAACGTGCCGTCCGCGACGCCGCGCTGAAGGCCGGTGCTCGCGAGGCGTACCTCATCGAGGAGCCCCTGGCGGCGGCCATCGGCGCCAACGTCCCCATCTCGGGGCCGTCGGGCAACATGATCATCGACATCGGCGGCGGCACGAGCGAGATCGCCGTCATCGCCCTCGGCGGCATCGTCGTCAGCGCCTCCTTGCGCGTCGGCGGCAACCGCTTCGACGAAGCCATCGCCAACTACATCCGCAAGAAGTACAACCTGATGGTCGGCGAGCGCACGGCAGAGGACGTCAAGATCCAGATCGGCGCGGCCTTGCCGCTCGAGCGGGAGCTGCAGATGGACGTCCGTGGCCGCGACCTCATCGCCGGCCTGCCGCGCACCATCCCGCTGACCAGCTCCGAGGTCATCGAGGCTCTCGAGCAGCCGCTCCAGCAGATCGTCGCCTCGGTGCGCATGGTCCTCGAGCAGACCCCGCCGGAGCTGTCGAGCGACATCATCGACAAGGGCATGGTCATGTCCGGCGGCGGCGCCCTGCTGCGCAACATCGACAAATTGCTGACCCAGGTCACCGGTGTGCCCTGCCACGTGGCCGAGGATCCGCTCAACTGCGTGGCGCTCGGCACCGGCCGCGCCCTGGAGCACTTCGACTTCTTCAAGAAGTCGCTCGTGCAGCGGGTCTGAGCGGGCGCTCCGCGTGACCGGGCAGGCCGGCGAAGCGTTGGCAGCCGACGAGCCCGTCGCGTCCAGCGAGCGCGCGGCGGCAGATGAGCGCCGCGCGACCGGCCAGCGCAGCGCGCCCGGCGAGCGCGTCTTCGCCGACCTGCACTGCCACAGCTCGGCCTCCTTCGACTCGCTGAGCAAGCCGGCCGACCTCGTCCGGGTGGCGGCCGAGCGTGGCCTGACCCACCTGGCGATCACCGACCATGAGCGCATCGACGGCGCGCTGGCCGCGCGCGACCTGGCGCCAGAGGGCCTCACGATCATCATCGGCGAGGAGATCCGGAGCGCCGATGGGGACGTGCTCGGGCTCTACCTCGAGCGCGCCGTGCCGCCCGGCCTGTCGGCCAGCGAGACCATCGCGGCCATCCACGAGCAGGGTGGCCTGGCCGGCATCCCGCACCCCTTCGACCGCTTCCGCGCCTCCGGCCTGGCAGGGCTGCCCGACGATCGACTGGCGGAGGTGGCCGCAGTGGTGGACTTCGTCGAGACCTGGAACGCGCGTGTCCCGTCGGCCGCGACCAACGAGCGCGCCCGGGACTTCGCGGCTGCGCATGGGCTGCCCGGCGCCGCCTCGTCAGACGCGCACACGCTCATCGAGGTCGGTGTCGCTTCGACCCGCCTCGTGGGCCCGATCACCGGACCCGCGGAACTTCGCGCGGCGCTCGGCGCGGCCACGCTGACGACCGGCCGTGCCTCCGTCCTCGTGCGTGGCCTGACGCCGGTCAACAAGCTGGTCAACCGGATCCACGGCAACGTGCGCATCCGACCGAGCTCGTCGGAGGCGGGGTGAGCACGCCGGAGGAGACCGACGGCGACACGCCGACCGGGCTGCCGACGAAGGAGGATCCGTCGCCCGCCACGATGAGCGATGAGCAGCCCCTCGAGGATGCCGCCCATCTGCGCGAAGACACGGCCGAGGGCCGTGAGGTGTCACGGGACCAGATCAGCCTCACCCGTCGCCTGCGCGATCCCAGGACGATCGTCTCCATCGTCCTGCCCATCATCATCCTGGCGCTCATCTATCGGTCGCTGCCGAACTTCCAGCTCGATCAGCTGGTCGATCTCATCCTCAACGCCAACCCGTGGTGGCTGTTGGCGGCGTTCGCCATCTACTATGTCGGCTTCCCATTGCGCGGCTATCGCTGGTTGCTGCTGCTGCGCGGCACCGGCTTCTCGATCGGGGTCCGCGACTCGAGCGAGATCATCTACATCAGCTGGCTGGTCAACTGCCTGGTGCCGGCCAAGCTGGGCGACGTGTACCGCGCCTACCTGCTGCGGTCGAACTACGACACCTCGCTCAGTCGGACCTTCGGGACCGTCTTCATCGAGCGCATCTTCGACCTCTTCGCCATCGCCATCCTGGGCCTCGCGGCCGGCTTCTGGAGCTTCCGCACCGGGCTGGCACCGGAAGTGACCCTCATCCTGGGGCTGGGCGTCGTGGTCGTCATCGTGCTCGCTGTCGGGCTCTTCACGATGCGCAACTTCGGTGGCCGGATCATCACCCGGCTGCCGCTGCCACACCGGGTGCTCGACTACTACGAGCGCTTCGAGGAGGGCGTCTTCGCCCTGCCGCCCAGGCAGATCCCCGGGCTCGCCATCCTGACCGGCATGATCTGGATGACCGAGGCGTTGCGCCTCTTCTTCGTCATCCAGGCGCTCGGTTTCACCGACCTCAACCTCGGCCTCAGCGGCACGATGTTCGTGGCGTTGTCGGCATCCCTCTTGACGGCTGTGCCGCTGACGCCGGGTGGCCTGGGTTTCGTGGAGGCCGGCATCGTCGGCATCCTGACCCGCATCTACGGGGTGCCTATCACCGAGGCGACCGCGATCGCGCTGCTGGACCGGGCCATCAGCGTGCTCTCGATCATCATCCTGGGCAGCATCCTGTACGTCGTCTCATCGAAGACGAAGGGCATCCGCGGCGCGACGCCGGACACGGAGGCGTCCGGGGCCTGACGTACCCTCTCGCAGCGGGACCCCTGGACGTGCCGAACGCCGGCCCCAGCAGCCGGCGTTCGACGTTGCCCCGAGACCCGGCGTTGACGCCGGTGGATCGGCTAGTTGCGCTTCGGGAAGCGGACGAGAGGCGTGCCGCCCGGTCGGGCGGCGCCGGCCATCGGCCGAGCGGCCAGGCGGCGCATGCGGACGGCGAGGTAATACTCCATGACCTGGCGGACCTGGGCCTCGCTCAGGTACTCGTCCGCGCGCAGCGCGTATTCGACGCGCGCGGTCGGGTTGGTGGTGGCAGTCGCGACCAGGCCGAAGTACTGCGGCGTGTCCGCTTCGTCGTGGATCTCACGCAGGCCCCGGGCCAGCTTGGTGGCCGTCCCGAGCGACGGCGTGCGGTCGCCCCGGATGAGCCGGGAGATCGTCGAATGGTCGACGCCCGACTGCTGCGCCAGCTGGCGCTGTGACATCTTCTTCGCCTTCAGCTGGGCTCGCAGCCACTCGTTGAACGCGCGGCCGTTCTGTACGCTCATGTCACAAGTCTCGGGCCGCTCGCGGCGCGCTCATATAGCCGTTTGGTACCGACCGACCGGGACGACGGGTTGCATCGCACCGCACCGCACTCACCCGCAGGCACCAGGACGCCGGTGACGCACGCCAACACACCGCCGCGGGCCAGGAGGACCTGAGGACGGCCCCGGGCGACGGCCATCACGACGCTCAGCCATCGCCGGGACCCGCCATCGCCCGGCTCCCTCGGAGGCTGAACGCCTCGGGCGGCAGGACCGCCAGCGGCTCGCCCGCCATGAGCGCGCGGACGCGGTCCATGTTGATCGCGTCATAGCCCTCGTCCATGCCCGGAGTCTCGAGGAACATCGGCGTCTGAGCAAGGCGCGGATGGGTGACCAGATGGCGCATGCCGACCTCCCCGATGCGGCCGGCGCCGATGTGCTCATGACGATCGAGGTGCGATCCGAGGGCGGCCTTGGAGTCGTTGATGTGGAGCATCCTGAGGCGCTCCGAGCCGAGGCGGCGGTCGCTGTCGACGAGCAGCGCGTCCACGACATCGGGTCGCGAAACCTCATAGCCCGCACCCCACAGATGGGCGGTGTCGAGGCAGATCCCGATGCGAGCCATGGGTGCATCGGCCTCGTCGAGTGCGTCGAGGATGGCGGCCAGATCCTCGATCGTGCTGCCCATCCCGTCGCCGCTACCCGCGGAGTTCTCGAGCACGAGGGACGGTGGGGGGGCGGGCGGCCCGTCGAGAACGGTCTGCGGGTCGGATCCCGCCGGTGCCTCGGACCCCTCGCGTGGCTTGGATCTGGCCTCTGCCTCGGCATCGAAGGCTCGTACGATGCCGGTCGCCAATCGGATCTTGCCGACGTCGATCCCACTGCCGCGGTGCGAGCCGACGTGCATGTTGACGAGGCTGGCGCCGTAGTCGGCGGCCATCACGAGCTCTGCCGCCAGCACACCGACCGACCGCTGCCAGAAGTCGTCCTCCGGTCCCGCCAGGTTGATGAGGTACGGCGCATGGGTCGCGATCGGTGCCACGTCGTTGGCGACGAGTCGAGCACGGAAATCCGGCAGCTCACGAGGCGGGGCTGCTCGCCGGCGCCAGGCTGTCGGGTTGTCGGAGAAGACCTGGACCGTGGTGGCCCCGATGGCTCGCGCTCGGTCAGCCGCCTTGACCATGCCATGTCCGAGCGCGAGATGCACGCCGATGCGCCGGCCTCCGAGGGCCACCAAGGGGTCTAGAGTCACCGGGCGGATGGTATCGGGTCGGCCCAGCAAGCGCCGCCCAACAGCGTTTCTTGGGCGTCGTCCGAGCGTTAGATGGGACTGGCTCGAGCTCGTCGCGCCTGGCTCGACGAACGTCAGGCGTAGCTCGACGATGGTGACTCATGGCTCGACGATGGCCGCGCACCAGATCGAGCGTCAGTGGCGCGCCCGGGTAGTCCCCTGGGGACTCTACGGAGCACCTCGACCCGGGCGGCGGCCAGATCAGGTGCGCGCGGACCCGCTCTCACATCCGCCACGCGACGGCCGTAGCTCGACTGGGCGTCTGGACGGCCCACTCTCCGCACGCAACACATCCGCACGATGCGGAATGCGGTCGAAAGACGTCGCTTACAGTCCTGGGGGGACTACCGAGAGATCAGACGGCGCTACCGAGATCAGACGGCGCTCCGGCCAGCCCGGCGCTCTCCACGAGTCACGCTCGACCCACCGGAGACGATTTGACAAGCATCAAATCATCATTCATCCTCTCATGCCCATGGACGACGATCTGCTGCTCATCCTCAAGGCCCTGTCCGACGCGTCACGTCTGCGCATCGTCGGGTTGTTGGCTGCACGCCCGATGGCCGTCGAAGAGCTGGCCGATAGCCTCGGCCTGACACCCGGAACAGTGGTGCATCACCTCAACCGGCTGCGCGACGCTGGCTTGGTCGAAGCTCGGCCGCGGCACCCGTACATGGAGTATCGGCTGCTGGTCGGACGGCTGCACGAGATCGGCAAGCGCCTGGATTCGGCGACACGACCGGGTGCCGAGTCGGCCGCCGAGCTGCCGGGACCGGATGGGCAGCCGCGGCCTGCATTCGACGCCAAGGTCCTACGCGCGTTCTTCGTCGACGGCCAGCTGACGGCCATCCCGGCACAGGAGAAGAAGAAGCAGGTGATCCTGCGCTACCTGGCCGAGACGGTCTTCGTGCCCAACGTCGCCTATCCCGAGAAGGAGGTCAACCAGCGGCTCGCCGTCCATCATCCGGACGTCGCCTCGCTGCGTCGCTACCTCGTCGAGTGGCACTACATGCGCCGAGAGGCCGGCGTCTACCACCTGCTGCCCAGAGCGGAGTGGCCGCCCGCCTGATCACGGGCAGCGTGCCGTGCCTTGTTGCACGGGCGCGACCTCGGACTGCGGCGACTCGGGCTCTGTAGCGCCTCAGGCGCTGACCAGCCTCAGGCACTGACGCGCCGCTGGCCCTGACACGCATCGGGCCCTGTCGCGCCGCAGGCTGCCTAGCCGCGTCCTCGGCCGTTGGTCGAGTAGCCGCCGCCCATGGTCGGCTCGATCAGCCCATAGTCGCCATCGCGTCGCCGGTAGAGGATCGCGACGCGCTCGTTCTCGGCGTTGACGAAGACGAAGAAGGCGTGCCCGAGCTCCTCCATGCGGGTCACCGCATCCTCCTCGAACATCGGCTCGATGTCGAAGCGCTTGATCTTGACCACGGCGGGCCGGACCGCCGTGGTGTCGGGCGTGCCGTCGGCGATCGACCGCAGGAGGTTCTTCTCCTCGAGCGGCCGGTGGCGCCGTTGCGGCTTCTTCGTATGCTCCCGTGCCCGTCGTTCGAGCTTGTCGACGACCTCGTCGGTGGCCGCCTGGTGGGTGGACGCCTGCGCCATGCCGCGCAACGGCCGGCCGTCGATGACCAGGGTGACGTCGACGATATGGCTGTCCTCGACCGACTTGTGGCGCTCCAGGGAGAACTCCGCCTGGGCCTCGGAACGGTCGTCGAGCAGCCGTTCCAGGCGCCGCAGCTTGCGCTCCGCGTACGCACGGTCGGCCTCGGGGACGTCGAGGTTCTTGCCCTTGACGATGATCCGCACGGGTCGCCTCCTGACATCCTGATTCTATCCCTCGGTCGGCGATCGGCCGCGTGCCACATCGCTCCTCCGTGGTGATCCCCGGTGCCAGCAGGGAACGGGCGCACGGGACGATGCCCTTCATCGCTCCCGGGCGACGGTCAGGCCGGAGACCCGGGTCGCGCCGGCCTGCGTGAGCGCCGCAGCACAGGCGGACAGGCTGGCACCGGTCGTCGTGACATCGTCGACGAGCACGACCCACCGACCGACCACGCTCGAACGGGCAACGGGATCGACGGCGAAGGCCGAGCCGACGTTGGCACTGCGCGCCTCGCGCCCGAGCCCATGCATGGCCGCAGTTCGCTCGACGCGACGCAGCGCCGCGACGTGCGGCAGACCCAGCTGGGCCGCTGCAGCCTCGGCCAGCAGGACTGCCTGATCGTAGCCGCGTTGCCGGAGCCGTTCGGCGTGGACGGGCACCGCGACCACCAGCTCACCGCCGATGCTGGCCCGGCGCCAGCGCGCCGCCAGGACGGCCCCGAGCGGCAACGCGATGCGCCGGTTTCCGGCGTACTTCAGCTCGTGGAGCGCACGTCGCGTGGGGCCGGTGAACGGCGCGCACCATTCGAGCTGCGCCAGCCCCGACGGCAGGTCCGGGGGCAACCCGATCGGCCAACGGGGGTCGACGTCGATCCTGGCCTCGAGATGGCGGAGGCAGTCGCGACACAGGAGCGCGCCCTCGTCGCCGCAACCGGCGCAGGCCGGTGGCATCAGCAGGTCGAGCAGCCAGTCCATGGGGCGGATGCTCGAGCAGGCCGCTCTCCCGGCGCTTCTCTGGGCATGCACGAGCGACCGCCGCGCCCGGATCGACGGCCGGACGCGGTTGCACGTGCCTCGCCCCGGTAGTTGCCGCGTATCCTTCGGCCCGTGACGATACCGGGCGGTTCGACTGCCGAGCGACGCGACGTCGGGCGTGGCGTGATCCTCGGCGGCCTCGGCGTCGCCATCCTGCTCATCGCGGGGCTGGCCATGCTCGGCGGAGCCGGCACGGGCTATGACCTGGCCGCCTATCTTGCCGCGGCCGGACGCATCCTGGCCGGCAGCACGCCGTACCAGCCCGAGACGCTCAACGGTCCATTCACGCCCGGGCCGTCGGGTCTGTATCTCTATGCACCGCCGCTCGCGCTGATCCTGACGCCCCTGACGAAGCTCCCTTCTGAGACCGCGACCGTCGGCTGGCTGTTGCTCCGCATCGCGGCGCTGACGGCCGCCTGTGCCATCCTGCCGGTACGCCCCTGGATCCGGGGCGCGACCCTGCTGGCGGGCGCGATCAGCTTCCCCGTCCTCTTCGACCTCAACCTCGGCAACGTCAGCATCCTCGTCGTGGCCCTCCTGGCGTGCGGCTGGCGCTGGCTCGATCGGCCGGCTGGATCGATCGCCCTCGCGGTCGCCATCCTCGTTCGGCCGACGCTCGTGGTGGTGCCCGTCTGGCAGGCGCTGCGTCGGCGCTGGCGGCCGATCGCCTGGACGGTCGGCGCCCTGATCGTCGTCGGCGTGGCGACGCTGCCGTTCGTCGGGGCCACCGCCTACCTCGACTACCTGACCGTGCTGCGCAACGTCTCGGGCGTGCTGGGTGCCTCTCGGAACGTCGATCTCGGGTCGATCGTCGCGGGCCTCGGCCTGCCGCAACCCTGGCCGACGCTGGCGTACCTGCTGGGGGCCGGGATCGGTGTCGCCGTCATCGTGGTGGCGTCACGTCGCGACGCGTCGGCTGGTTACGTGGCGACGGCCGGCGCCTCGCTCCTGCTGGCGCCGCTGCTCTGGGCGCACTACCTCGTCGGGCTCCTCCTGCCCGCGGCCTTGCTGGCCGACCGGGGACGCCGCTGGGGCCTCCTGCTGCCCCTGCTTGGCTGGCTGCCTGATCCGCTGCTGCCGTTGGTGGCGGTCGCCGCGGCGCTCCTGCCGCTGCTCGTCGCTCGTCCCCTAGCGCGGCAGAGCGATGGCCTCGAAACGGACCCGGTCACCGACCTGCGTCCCTGACCGCTCCAGCGCGCCAGGCGCCAGCTCGACGACGCCGCGTGCACCCGGCGCGTGCCAGACGATCCCGGTCCAGGCCGGCAGGCGGTGGCGAACGGCGACTACCTCGCGCCCGTCGTCGGACGATTCGGGGCCAAGGAACGCGCAATCGATGGCAAAGCGCATGAAGAACATGTGGATGTTCGTCACGCCCGGCATCCAGAGACCCTCGTCGGGGTCCATGGAGGGACGACCCATGAGGCCCAGGAAGCTGGTCCAGAACGTGCCCGCGGACGCGATACGACCCGCGACGATCGTGCCGCGGGTCGTGTTCTGGAGTCGGAGTGGTGCCCCTGGCACGTTGCCTATTGGGCCTTACCGATATTCAGCACGATGAGGATGATGGCCGGCCCGAGGATGACGATGAAGAGCGACGGGAAGATGCAGCCGACCAGCGGGAAGAGCATCTTGATGGGCGCCTTGGCGGCCATCTCCTCGGCCCGCTGACGGCGCTCGATGCGCAACTGCTCGGACTGGACCTGGAGGACCTTGCTGATCGAGACGCCGAGCTGCTCGGCCTGGATGATGGCGCCGATGAAGTTGGCCAGCGCCGGCACCTCTGTGCGCGCCACGATGTCGCGCAGCGCGTCCCGTCGGGCCTTGCCGACGCGGATCTCGGCCAGGCCGCGACGGAACTCGTCGGCCAGCGGCCCGACCGTCTTCTCCACGACCTTGCCCAGCGCCGCGTCGAAGCCGAGGCCGGCACGGACCGAGATGGTCAGCAGGTCGAGCGTGTCTGGGATTGCCAGCAGGATCGCCTTGCGGCGGGCCTTGATGCGTCGGCTGAGCCAGAAGTCGGGGATGAAGAAGCCGAGCACGCCGCCACCGACGATCATCACGAAGCCGAGCACCAGGTTGCCAGCCAGGACACCGAAGACGAGGAAGCCGACGATGGCTCCGACGATGGCGGCCACGGCCTTGAGGCCCAGGAAGTCCGTTGTCTTGAGGTCGCCGGGATTGCCGGCCTGCGCCAAGCGGCGTTCCGTTCGGTTGGTCTGCTTGGGGCTGGTGATGCGCTGGACGGAACCCGACAGGCGCGCCGCGAGCGGACGCACCGTGCGCTCGAAGAACGGTTGCTGGAGCTCGAGCTCTTCGAGGTTCTTGGCCTGCATCGAGCCTAGCTGTGTCAGGCGCGCCTGGACCGGATCGACCGACCGGCTGCCGGCCAGGCCGAAGACGATGAGCAGGATCGCAGCGGCGGCGATGCCGGCGATGATGAGGGGCAACAGCATCGGCTAGACCTCGATGTCCACGATGCGGCGGATGGCCATGAAGCCAAGGAACATGAAGAACCCGCCGATGAACAGGATGACCACGCCGAGCGGCAGTCCGAGGACCGACGGTGGGTTCAGGAACATGGGCTCCATGAACTTCGGCGCGATGATGAACAGCAGGCCAGCCAGGCCGATGGGCAGGAAGCCGACCACGTAGCCCGACATGCGTTGCTGGGCGGTCAGGGTCCGGATCTCGCCTTCGATCCGGACGCGTTCGCGGATGGTGAACGCGATCGAGTCCAGGATCTCGGCCAGGTTGCCGCCGACCTGGTGCTGGATGGTGATGGCCGTAGCCATCAGTTCCAGGTCGTCCGACCGAACGCGACGGACCATGTTGGCCAGCGCGTCGTCGAACGCCAGTCCGAGGTTGACCTCGCGGATCACGCGCCCGAACTCGGTCGAGATCGGCGGCTGCGTCTCGCGCACGACCATCTCGATGGCCTGCAGGAAGGACGAGCCGGCGCGCAGAGCGTTGGCGATGAGGGTGATGGTGTCCGCGAGCCGCTTGTTGAAGGCGTTCAGCCGGCCAGCCTTTCGGCGCGCCAGCCAGACGCGCGGGATGAAGAAGCCGACGACGCCGCCGATGAGCAGGAAGAGCGGGTTGCCCAGCGCCGGGAATAGGGGGCTGAGGAGGAACATGATGGCCGGCACACCGACCGTGCAGGCGGCCCAGAACATGATGTATTCGGAGACCTTCAGCTTGAGGTCGGCACGGGCCAGCTCGCGGGCCAGGTTGGCGCCGAAGTCGCGCTCCTCCATCCGCTTGTTGAACGAGGCCAGCGCCGGGCTGTTGGCCAGGAAGTCACTGACCGGGCCGTCGCCCGTCTTCTTCGGCGCGCTGTCGCCCCTGCGGCCGGAGGCGTAGCGCTCGAGGCGCGACGAGACGCCTGACCCACGGCCGGCGGTGAAACCGATGAAGATGAGCAGGATCGCGGCCGCGGCGACCGCCGCGACGATGAATGCACCCATGGGTCAGCTCCTCCTCTCGCGCATCAATAGGTGAAGCCGAAGAGGCCGGGCGGGAGGTGGATGCCCATGACTTCGAACTTCTCGACGAACTTGGGCCGGATGCCGGTCGGCTTGAGCCGACCCATGATCTTGCCGTCGACGACGCCCGTCTGCTCGAAGATGAAGACATCCTGCATGACGATGACGTCGCCTTCCATGCCCTGGACCTCGGTGATGTTGACGATCCGCCGGGTACCGTCCTTGAGACGGCTCTGGTGGACGATGAGGTCGACCGCCGATGCGACCTGCTCGCGGATCGCCCGCAGTGGCAGGTCGACACCGGCCATCAGGACCATCGTCTCCAGACGTGAAAGCATATCGCGCGGGCTGTTTGCGTGCCCCGTCGACATCGAGCCATCATGGCCCGTGTTCATGGCCTGGAGCATGTCCAGTGCCTCACCCGCTCGGCACTCGCCGACGATGATGCGGTCGGGCCGCATGCGCAGCGAGTTGCGCACCAGCTCGCGGATGGGGATGGCGCCCTTGCCCTCGATGTTCGGCGGGCGCGACTCGAGCGTGACCACGTGCTCCTGGCGGAGCTGGAGCTCGGCGGCATCCTCGATGGTCACGATGCGCTCGTCGTTGGGGATGAACGACGAGAGCACGTTGAGCGTCGTGGTCTTGCCCGAGCCGGTACCGCCGGAGACGAAGATGTTGAGGCGCGCCTCGACGGTCGCCTTGAGGAAGTCGAACATCTCAGGTGTTGCGGTCCCGAAGCGGATCAGGTCGTCCACCGTGAAGGGGGAGGCGGAGAACTTCCGGATCGTGATGACGGGACCGACCAGCGAGAGCGGCGGGATGATGGCGTTCACGCGTGAGCCGTCGGTCAGCCTGGCGTCGACCATCGGGCTCGACTCGTCGACACGGCGGCCGATGGGGGCGATGATGCGGTCGATGATGCGCATCACGTGGTCGTCGTTCTGGAAGACGACGTTCGTCAGCTCCAGCTTGCCGGAGCGCTCGATGTAGACCTGGCGCGGGCCGTTGACCATGACCTCGGTGATGCCCTCGTCGCGCAGCAGCGGCTCGAGGGGTCCGAGGCCGATGATCTCGTCGGTGATCTGCTCCAGCATCCGGACGCGTTCGGCGCGTGTCAGGGCCAGGCCTTCCTCGTCGATGACCTTGCCGAAGATCTCCTCGATCTGGCGGCGCACCTCGACCTGGTTGGACAGGTCGAGCTTGGGGTCGAGGTCCTGGATGACCCGGTTCTGGATCCGGAACTTGACGTCGCGGAATGACTCGCGGACCGGTGCCTGCGAGAGCATGCGCGACGGCGCGCTCGGCGGCGGCGCAGCGCCACCGCCGGTCGGGACCGGCGTACCGGGCGCGGCCGGCGCCCCCGGCTCGGATCCTGGCCGAGCACTTTCGATCCGCTTCAGCAGCGACATCGTTCGACTTCCCCTTCCGCCCGGGATGGGCGCTGCATGGTCACGCTATCGCCGCGCGAACAGTGATTTCTTCTGGGTTGTCTTGACGGCCACCGTGCCCGAGCCGGCGCCCTCGCCGACGAGCGTCCGTGCCAGCCGGATGACGTCCTGGCTGACCTGGGCTTCGCGGCTGCTGATGACGAAGGGGACGCCCCGGTTGAGGGCGTAGACCACGCTTCGGCCGTCGCTCACGATGGTGTCATCGATCTTGCGGCCGATGGAGCTCTCGACGTCCGCGACGCGGATGCCGAGCGCCGCGTCGGAGCGGTTGAGGACGAGCTTGACCTTGTCCCCGCCGTAGCCGAGCTGGTCGGCGACCTCGAGGAAGAGGCGCACGTTCTTGATGTTCGTGATCTCCAGCGTCATCAGGGTCACGATCTCGTCGGACAGGTCGAGCAGGTCAAGGGTCGCTTCGTTGAGGGTCGTCCAGGAGTCGACGACGACGAGGTCGTGCGTCAGGCGAAGCGCCTCGAGGATCTCGTGGAAGGCGCTCGGCGTGACCAGCTCGGCCATCTCCGGGCTCGGCGGTGCGAGCAGCACGCGGGTGCTCGAGGAGTGGTTGACGAGGACCGATTCGAGCATCTCGAGGTCGGCCACGCCGTCCTGGATGACGTCGGCGATGGACTTGTTCTTGGGGTTCAGGTTGAGCAGGACCCCGACGTCGCCGAACTGGAAGCTGCCATCGACGATGCAGACGCGCCTGCCACACTCGATGGCAGCCGCAACTCCGAGGTTGACGGCGATGGTCGTTCGGCCGACCCCACCCTTGGGCGAGAAGACGGTCACGATGCGCCCGGCATCGCGCGGGTCCGCGCCGTCGTCGCCGGTCGCGGCGGCCGAGACGGCCGCGCGCTCGACCATCCGGCCGAGCTTCTCGCGCTCACGGGCGGACACCTGGCGGATGGAGGTCACGAGCTCGTCGGCGCTGAAGGGCTTGACGAGGAACTCGCGCGCGCCGGCCAGCATGGAGCGGCGCAGGTAGTCGGCCTCACCCTGGACGCTCATCATCACGATCGAGACTTGCGGCAGGCGGGACGAGAGCTGTTCTGTGGCGGCGATGCCGTCCATGCCCGGCATGTTGATGTCCATCAGGACGATATCCGGATTGAGGGTCGCGGCCAGCTCGAGCGCTTCGGCGCCCGAAGCCGCCGCACCGACCACCTCGATGTCGCTCTCGAAACCGAGCAGCTTCGTCAGGTGATCGCGCGTCTCCGGGATGTCGTCGACGATGAGGACTCGGATGCGATCTGCCATCGGGTTCTGTCTACGTTCCTGGGCTGCGGTGGATGAGGAGTCGCCAGGGCCCCGTGGAGCCGGCCCATCGGACCGATCCCACGGAAGCCACGGCGATCGCTGTCACGTTGCTGGCTGGAGCCTTACGGCGTGGTCTGCACGGTCATCTGGCCGGGCAGGACGCCCCAACGGGTGACGAGCTCGAAGAGCGTGATGCCGGAGGTCGCGATGGGCGGCAGGTCACGATCCGCGGTCGCCCGCAGGACGAGCGACAGGTTGCCGTCCAGCTGCGCGAAGCGAACCAGTTCGACCTGCTGCGGGGTCAGCTGCACGATGACGATCTGCGTCTGGCCGTTGAGCGTGACCTCGCCGGTGTTCGCAGTCGGTGCCGGCGTGGCCCCAGAGGTTTCTTGTGCCGGAGGCGGCGGGAGCAGGGTGCCGAGGACCTTGGAGTCCTCGACGAGCACCTTGACCGACGTGTTGTTGAGCTTGTCGTCGACGTTCTCGAAGGTCTTGATGACCTGCGGCGGCTGGCCCGCGCGTGACGAGGGGCCCTCGACGACGACCGGGAACTTGCCGTCGGAATCCTCGAAGGAGATGATGATGTCGACGCGGTCGCCGGGCTGGATGATGGTACCCACGCCCGTCACCTGGTCGACCTGGACGGCCATCGCCCGGAAGCCCGGATCGAGGGCCCGCAGGACCTCCTTGTTGCTGCTCGAGCCCTGCGGCGCGAACATCGAGGCCGTGATCGGCAGGCCGGCGACGATCGTCGTGCGCGCCGGGAGGCCGACGACTTCGTTGGCGCTCTTGATGGCATCGAACGGGACGACAGAGGCGGCCAGCTTGGTCGTGGTCAGTTGGTTGGACTCGATGACGGTGCCCGTCTGGATATCCTGCTTGGCGGTCACGACTTGGACCTCGGGCTCGGGCGTTCGGCCCAGGCCTCCGTCGTTGGGCGTACCAGAGCCGCCCGCGAGGTAGAAGACCCCGACAGCGGCCACGATGGCCAGGATGATGCCGATCAAGAAGATCAGCCGATTCGAACGTTTCAAGGTTGGACTCCCCAGCGTGGTGTGACAGCTAGCACCACTCTAGCACCGGGCGGAAGCGCGGCCACCGTACGAAAGGACTAGGACCGCGCGAGCGACGATGGGGTGCAGATCGGAAAGCAAAAGCGGTGCCGGCGATCGGGATTCCCCCGGGGCCAGCACCGCTCTCGAAGGTGCGACGAAGTCGCGGACTAGACGGCGTTGCCGATGGTCGAAAGGATCGTGCTGATCTGCGTGCCCAGGAAGAGCAGGGCGACGATGGCGACGATCGCGATAAGGGCGAGGATAAGAGCGTACTCGGCGAGGCCCTGGCCCTCTTCACGATGGAACAGGGACGAGATGGTCTGGAAGAGCGTCATGTCTGGTATCACCTCCTTCCGGTCTGATCTCCGCCGGTTCGCGGCGGGTGCTTCGTCTGCGATTCTGCCGGGCCACGCCCGACTCCTCCAATAGGACTTTGGTACCGACCTTTCGGGAGGGGATCTGACCACGCTGACGAGCTCCGGGCGGCGGACGGTAGCCGGGTCGAGCGGACCGGTCCAGTCAGCAGAATCGCGGATGCCGGCCCGAAGGCCGGCATCCGACTGACTGACGGTGTCAGCGCTGATTACAGCGCGTTGCCGATGGTCGAAAGGATCGTGCTGATCTGAGTGCCCAGGAAGAGCAGGGCCACGATGGCGACGATCGCGATAAGGGCGAGGATAAGAGCGTACTCGGCGAGGCCCTGGCCCTCCTCACGATGGAGCAGGGACGAAAGCCACGTCTGGACGAGCGTCATGTCTGGTATCACCTCCTTCCGTTCTGATCTCCACCATCCCGAGCGGTGGGCGGAACGTGATCTGTTCGGACCGGTCGGCACCGAAGTGCCGACCGAGGACCGACATCGTAAGGGCGTCGCCTAGATGGCGTTGCCGATGGTCGAAAGGATCGTGCTGATCTGCGTGCCCAGGAAGAGCAGGGCCACGATGGCGACGATCGCGATAAGGGCGAGGATGAGTGCGTACTCGGCAAGGCCCTGGCCCTCTTCACGATGGAACAGGGTCGAGATTGACTGGAACAGCGTCATGTCTGAATCACCTCCTTCCTACGGAATCTCCACCACCCGGAGGGATGGGAGGGGAACCGTAGGGGAGAGCGGAGCCGACGTCAACTCACCAGACCTCTCTTGATCAGACTGCGTTGCCGATAGTCGACAGGATCGTACTGATCTGCGTGCCCAGGAAGAGCAGGGCGACGATGGCGACGATGGCGATGAGCGCCAGGATGAGTGCGTACTCGGCGAGCCCCTGGCCCTCCTCGTCGCGCAGCCAGCGGAGCGGGAACAGTGCCATTGACGACCTCCTTGGTCTTGCCACCCTGGTCAGTCCGGGCGATGGCCGGAACGTACGCGCCTTCTGAGGTCGTAACGAGAGAGTCATTGGTCATGGTCGGCAGGCCGACCCCGTTGACCCTTGGCACCGTCCGCACCGGCCCCGCTGGCGTGGCGTGCGGAGGTGGTGTCAGGCGGGGTACGAGGCGTCCAGGACCATCAATGTGCCTTCGTCCTGCTGCTCGACGCGCAGGCCGAGGCCGCGGGCACGCTGGACGATGCCCCGCCACGTGTCGGCCGGCAATGCACCGGCGCGGGCCATGGCATCGCGGGCGGCGACGGCGGCCGCCGAGGCGTCGTCGCGCTGCTCCTGGATCATCGCCGCCAGGGCTGGCGGCAGATCCTCGCCAAGCTGCGAGCCACGCAGGTCGACCGCGGCCGCCGAGGCGGCGTCGCCCGCCTGCAGTGCGAGGACCGTCTCCTCATTGCGGATGCCGCGGACCTCTCCGTGCAGCCCGTGATCGGTCCAGTCGAAGCGCACCGCGATGCGCGCCGGCCGCGTGGTCAGGTAGCCAGCGATGGCGTCGTCGACGATGCGGAAGAGGGCACTCTCGAGATCCGCGCCCAGCCGCCGATCGGCGCCCACGGAGTCGAACTCGACCGGGATGCGGGCGGTCCGTCCCCGATCACGGGCTGTCCTCCGCAGTGTGGGCACGATGCCCAGGTCGTCGAGGACCATCGGTCGGACGTCGAAGATGAAGGTCTTCGTCGCCTCCAATGTCTGCTGCACCATGGCCACCAGCTGGGCGACCTCGACGACGGCGCGATCGGTATCGCGGGCAACGAGCCGCTGGACGATCTGAGCCTGGAGGGCGATGTTGGTCAGGCTCTGGGCCGGGCCGTCGTGCATGGCGCGCGCGATGTCGCGCCGCAGGTCTTCCTGGGCGTCGCGGATGGCGCGTCCCGAGAGGCTCGGATCCATGTCAGCGCCGTCAAGGCTCGCACCGTCGGCCGGATCGCTGAGCCCTTCCGCGCCCACGAGCGCCTCGGCGTAGAAGCGCAATCGATCACGGAAGCGTTCCAGCACGCGCTGCTTGCCGAGCAGGACGTCGACCTGCGCCTCCATCAGGGAGGCGCGCCTGGTGGCCGACGCCAGCGCGGTGGTCGCTTCGCGGATCTCCTCCGGAGGAGCCGGCCGTCCGCTGGTCAGCTGGCTGAGGCGTTCCTGCAGCTGGGCCCGCTTGGCTTCATGCCGCGTCGCCTCGTTGCGCGCCTGCTGGACGAGGAGCTCGATCTCCTCGAGCTCAGCCTCGAGCCGGGTGACCTCCTCAGCGGCCGTCCGGGCGAGGTCCCTGGCGCTGACCGCGTCGGCCATCAGTCCTCCGGGACGCGGATCCAGCCCTGCTTCATGGCGTAGACGACGGCCTGCGTGCGGTCGTTGACGGCCAGCTTGCGGAGGATCGAGCTCATGTGGTTCTTGACCGTCTGCTCGCTGATCGAGAGGGCGTAGGCGACCTGCTTGTTGGTCATGCCCTGCGCGATGTTGTCGAGGATCTCGACCTCGCGCGGGGAGAGCGGCGCGAAGATCGGGGCCGCATCCTGGCCGTAGACGGCCAGCTCGCGGAACTCCTTGAGCACGCGCGTGGCCACCGCCGGCCGCGCGAAGACCTTGTCGTTGATAAGGAACTCACCGGCCGCCACGCGGCGGATGATGGTCACCAGGTCGTCGGGCCCGACGTCCTTGAGGATGAAGGCCGCCGCCCCGGAGCGGATGGCGTCGAAGAGCTGGTCCTCGTCCTCCTGGACGGCGAGGCAGATGATGCCCGTGGCCGGCACCTCGCGCTTGATGCGCTGGGTCGCCTCGAGGCCGCCGGGGGCCGGCAGCGAGAGGTCCATGAGCACGACGTCGGGGGTCGTCGATTGGGCCAGGTCGAAGGCGCTCCGACCATCCTCGGCCTCGCCGACGATCTCGAAGTCGGGCTCCTTCTCAAGGATGTTGCGGATGCCGACGCGGAACAGGGCGTGGTCGTCGACGATGAGGATCTTCCGCCTGACCTCGGCGTTCCGTCGGTCCGGGCCGCCCCGGCGACGTTCGGAACCCGCGTAGTCGCTCGTCATCTGGCTCTCTCCCTACGGCTCGTGTCAATGGTAAGGCGTACCGTCGTCCCCGTCGTCGGTGCCGATCGGATCTCCAGCTCGGCGCCGACGGACGCCGCGCGATCGCGCATGAACCTCAGCCCGAAGCGTCGGCGGCCATCCTCCGGCGGCGCGCCGTCGGTCTCGAAGCCGCGGCCATCGTCGCGCACTTCCAGGATCCAGGCATCGTCGGCCTCGCCGGCCAGGCGGGTCGAGACGCGCACCGACCCGGCGGAAGCGTGCTTTCGGATGTTGCGCATGGCTTCCTGGGCGACCCGCAGGACGACCGTCTGCTGCGACTCATCGAGGCTGGTGGCGGGCGCATCGAGGTCGACCTTGACGCGCAACGTGCCGCCCTCGGCGAGCTGCTCGGCGGCATCGCGGATGGCGCCGTCGAGGCCGAGCTGCTCGAGCAACGGCGGGCGGAGCTGGTGGATGAAGCCACGCATCTCCTTCAGCTCGCGCTCGAGGATGGCGCGCAGCTTGCGCATCTCGACCTGCGCCTCGCCGGGATCACGCGCGATGAGCTGACCGACGACGTCGGCCAACAGGACGGCGTTGGAGAGCGTCTGCGCCGGGCCGTCGTGGATCTCCTGGGCCAGCCGTGCCCGCTCGGCCTCCTGCGCCTGCAGGATGCGCATCTGCAGCTCGGTATCGGCGGCGGTCTCGGCGCCCGCGTCGTCGGCCTGGTCGCTGCCTCGCTCGAGGAAGAGCCAGTCGCGCTCCAGGCTGCGCACGGTCAGCTCGAGGCGGGCCAGGGAGGCCTGCTCGCGGCCGGTCTCGTCGTTGGCGTCGCGCAACCGCCGAGCCTGCTCGGTCAGGGAGCGGACCTGGTTGGCAGCGTAGCTGAGGGACTGTTTGGCCTCGGCGTAAAGCGCGTCGAAGCGTGCTCGCCGCTGATCGGCCTCGGTGCCGGCGTCCATTCGCTTCGGAGTATGGCTCACGATGGCTCGTCTTCGCTGCCGTCGGCGGGCGCGGGACGGAAGAGCGCCACGAGGCCGCTGCCAGAGGCGACGAGGAGGCCGATGAGGGGCAGCGGATCGACGCGCGCCTCGATGGCCAGCCAGGCACCGACCCGTGCCGGCACTGGCACCCGCTGGGACTCGTCCGGTCGTGGCCAGCCACCGTCCGAGGCCAGCAGCAGGGGCAGCGCCATGACCAGGTATGGGTACCAGACCGAGGTGCCGACGAAGGGCGCCATGGCCAGGGCGACGGCGAAGCCCAGCCGCTCGCGACCGTGGCGCCGCACGCCCCAGCCGGCCAACGCCGCCACGCCGATGGCCACGAACGGCCCGACGTAGCGGAGCGGCGTGACGATGATCGCGTCGGGCACGATGTTCGAGCCGGCACCGGGGATGCCGGTCCCGATCGCTCGAAGCACGCCAACGTATTCGATCCAGGCGGCGCCCATCCACGGCCAGGTGACGAGGACGACGAGCGCGAAGGCGCCGACGGCCCAGGCGCCGATCCGCCAGCGTCCGCCGACGAAGAGGAAGGCGAGCAGTGCCAGCGGCAGCAGCTTCAAGCCGATCGCGACGGCGAAGACGATGCCCGCCACGGCCGGCCTCGCGCGCAGGTTCCAGGCCAGCAGGCAGAGCGCCAACGTGATGAGGTTGAGGTTGCCGAAGCGGATCTCCGAGAGCAGCGGCAAGTAGGCCAGGAAGGCGGCCGCCGCCCAGTAGCGTCGCTCGCGCGGCAGCGGACGGACGAGGGCCAGACCGACGGCCGCGGCGACCACGATGAGCCCGATGAACCAGCCCAGGTGGACGGCCTCGCGCGGCAGCTTGGCGAGCGGCACGAAAGCCGCCGTCCAGACCGGCGGATACGGATAGATCCCGGCCGGGCCGAGGGTGATGCCGCCGCTCGCGTCGGGCACCGGGTAGTACGGCAGCCCGGCCATGAGGTTGTCCGCGGCCCCGAGATATGCGTCGAGGTCGTAGCCGAACTCGGGGTCGCCAGGCACGGTCGCGAGCAGGGCCACCGCCAGCGCGCCGGCGAGGACGACCGCCACCTGACCCAGGCGAAGGCGCTGCCGGTCGTTCATCGTGGCGCTTCGAGCAGCCGCCCGACGTCGTCAGCGGCACGCTGGCGCCAGCCGGCCGCGACCAGCTCGTCGGCCAGCGGTGCATCGGCCTTGACCAGGGCCACGCTGACGCCGAGGTCGGTGAGGGTCGTGACCGCGTCGGGGCCGGCGTCGGCGATGGCCGCGTAGCGCTCCAGCTGCGGGTCGCCATAGACCTCGGAACGCCCGTCGATGAAGACCGGCAGGTCTGGCCGGGTCTCGATGAGCCAGCCGCCCCAGGTGTACTCGTTGAAGAGCCGCACGCCGGGACCCTGTTCGTCGACCACCTCATCGAGGGCCGGCAGCAGCGCGGTCGGGTAGCGGTTGTCGATGGCCCTGGCCTGTGAGCTCGGTCCGACCAGCAGCCAGCCACCGATGACCAGCGCACCGGTGATGACGACGAAGGCGACGAGGTCGACGACGTCGCGCCCGCGCGCCGTGGAAGCCGCGGCGGCGGGCTCCGCTGGGGTTCGATCCGGCTGGCTCATCGATCCGCCCCGGAGCCTGGCCGCCGCGGATCGCATGCCGCGACCCGCGGCCGCGAAGGCGTATCCCAGCAGCGGCGCCGAGGCGACGCCGAAGAGCATCACGTAGCGGCCCGATCGCAGGGCGAGTGCCAGGAAGGCGACCGCGATCAGCAGGTCGGCAGCCCGGCGCGCCGGCGTTCCTTCGCCTCGCCGGACAAGGACGACCGCGCCGATGAACGACATGACGACGGCGATGGTGAAGGGCAGGAACGATGGCTCGAGGAGCTGCGGTGGTCGCCACTCCTCGACCAGCCGGCCGGTGACATCGCTGGTCAACGACTGTGCCGCGAAGGCGTAGAGCCGGGGGCCCCAAGGGTTGAGGACAGGGACCACGGCTGCGATCCCGGCGGCAGCGGCGATCTGCCACCAGCGACGCTCCCGGCCGACGAGCGCGGCGATGGTGACGATGGCCAGGACCGCCGGCAGGAGGGGGAAGGAGCCATGCGTATTGGCCCACATCAGCGCGCCAACGGCCGTCGCCAGCCACAACGGCCAGCGACCGAGACGGCCGTCCAGCCACGCATCGACGAGCAGCAACGTGGCCGCGAGATAGAGCAGCTCCAGGAGCTGCGGCCGCACCCCCATCGAGACGAGCGTCCCGGCGAAGCCAAGGCCGATGGCCAGGATCGTCGCCGCGTAGCCGAGCGACCGCCGGCGCAGGCGCCAGGCCACGAGGCCGAAGGCCGCCGCCACGACCAGCGCGGTGATGGCGCTCAGGGCCGTGAGCCCGGCGGTCGCGGCGACTGTCGCAGCGAAGGCCTCGGTCAACCATTCATGGGCGATCCAGGGCGCGCCCGCAGCGGTCCAGGAGTAGACGTCGACGCCGCCAAGGAGCACGCCGTCGACCAGGTGCCGCCCGTTGGCGAGGTGCCAGCCGAGATCGAAGTCGGTCGCGTTGCGGAGCGACAGGAACCAGATCGCGACCAGGGATACGGCCAACGCCAGCCGACCCGGCCCGAAGCGCCCGCTCGTCATGGGCGGCAACCCGGCTCGATGCGCCAGAGTCTGGCGCCAGCGGCGTCGATCGGTTCGGGCACGAAACAGGGCGACGGCGCGGAAAGCAGGGTGTCGGGATAGTCACCGCGGTCGTCGAGGACCAGCAGCCAGCGGGCGTCGAGCGTCTCGGCCAGGTCAGCCACAGCCCCGATGGGCTCGTCCGGTAGCGCGGCCGTGCGCAGGTCCGTGGCCTCGGCGAGCCACATCGGATGGTCGGTGATGACGACGTCGCCGGGCGCCGACACGCTGGCCAAAGTGCCGGCGACGACTGCCTGGCGAGCCATCTCCCGCTCCGCCGCGACGCCGGTCAGACGGACGAAGAGGACCGCCAGCGGCAGCACGAGCACGAGCATCGCCAGCGGCGCCAGCCAGGCATTCTCCCGCGACCAGCCGCGACGTCGGCCGACCCAGGCCACGACCGCATCGAGCCCCAGCATGGCGAGGACGATGAGTGCGACCAACGCCGGGCCGGCCGCATGCTGGTAGGTGCCCCACTGGGTGGCGACAGGGAAGACGAGGCTGGTGAAGACGAAGGTCAACAGGCCCGCGATGACGAGTGCCCGCAGCGGGCTCGCCTGCCGGAGCGCGGGCGAGCGCCAGAGCGCCACGAGGGCGACGAGCCCGACGATCCCGACGGGTGCAGCCGGCACGAGGAGGACGTCGACCAGGTCGTGACGCAGCCCCTCGAGCAGCCGGGTCAGGACGACCATCGGGCCGTCCGCCAGGTAGGCAGTAAGGGTCGGCCGGTCGACGAAGGCGAAGACCTGCTCGTTGCGCGTGGCGACGGCCAGCTCCAGCGTCTGGCGCAACGTGCCGCCGTCGAACGTCAACGCGTTCCGGACGATCCAGGGCACGGCCAGGATGGCACCACCCACGACAGGCCAGCGCAGCCCGAGCCATACGCCAGACCATCGGCTCCCGGACCCCACGGCTCTGACCAAGAGGAGGAGATAGGCCACAGCGAGCCAGATCGCCTCCTGGCGCGAGAGGTAGGCCAGACCCAGGAGGACGCCAAGGAGGAGGCCGGCTCCGCGTCCACCGCCCATGGCCCGTGGCATGGCCAGGCAGGCCGCGACGGCGAGGACGGTGAATGGTGCGGTCGAGTCGGGACCGACGATGGCGACCAGGAAGGGGCCGAAGACAGCGGCCACCAGGCCCGCGCCCAGCGCGACTGTGGTCGCGCGGCGGCCCTCGAGCCCGTTGCGTCGGGCAGCATCGGCGGCGATCGCCCAGGTCATCGGGGCGACCGTCGCCGCCAGCAGGCCGGTAGCTGCCTGGGCTGCCGTCAGGTATGGGCCCAGAACGAGCATCCCGGCCGCAGCCAGGAAGCCGGGCAGCGGCTGCCAGAGGTCGAACGCCGGCCGCGGGACGACGAGCGGACCGGCGGCGTAGCTCCACAGCGCATCGCTGACGAAGCCGTGGCCTCCGACGAGGTTGCGGGCGGCGCCGACGACGTAGGCGACGACCTCGGTCGGCGGGAAGGCGACCTGGCTGACGGCCACGGCGCCCGCGAGGAGGGCGACGAGGTAGAGGCCGACCGGCTGGACCCAGCGACCGCTCAAGGGCTGCACCGCGTGTCGCCGGGTTCGAGGCAGACGGCGTAGAGCACGACGGCATCGGAGGCCGGCCCGCCAGTTGGTGAGGCTTCCACGCGACCGGACGTCAGGATCGGCGCAGAGAGCCACGCGGGCCGCGTCTCGCCCAATAGGAGTGGCCCCATCGCCGGAACCGTGTGGGCCCGTTCGAGCACCAGCCAGCGCACCCCATAGGCGCGCATGGCCTCCTCGACGACGGGCAACGGGTCGTTGGGCGTGACGATGCCGGGGCTGCCGGCCAGAAACCCGTAGGCGCCGGGATCGGCGCTCATCACGACCTCGCCCGGAGCGCCGCCCTTGGGCGCCGGTGGACCGGTATCGGCGAGCGCCTCGGCGATCGGGCGGCGGAGCGCCTCCTCGGCGGACCAGGTCCCGAGCACGCGCCAGGTCGCGACGGCGCTGAAGACGACCGTCACGCCGACCAGGATGACCGTGAAGTTGCGCGTCGCACGTGGTGCGTCCCAGCTCGGGCGACGAGCGGCCACCCACCGGACGGCCACGCCGATGCCGGCCACGGCCAGCAGGTAGGCATGTGGGACAAGGGCCACAGCGGAGTGCAGGAACGTGCCCTGCGCGACGTGGACGGCAAACAGGATGCCGCTGAAGGCGAAGAGGACGAGGGCATAGACGATCCAGGGGATGAACGCCGGATCGCGCCGGCGGACGACGGCGGCCAGCAGTGTGAAGGGCGCCAGGAAGATGAGCAGCGGCACCGAGGCGAAGATGCCCAGCGCGCTGCCCAGGCCGGCCACCCGGCTGGCCAGCAGCGGACCGATGCCCTGGGCCAGGAACGACGAGAGCGTCGTCTCGCCGGAGATGCTCCAGAGCTGGTCGTAGCTCGTGATCCACAGGATGCGGCCGCTCGAGGCCGACGGCGAAAGGGAGCCGAAGACGGCCAGCTGCCGCAGCCACCATGGCGCCATGATCAGCAGGAACAGCCCCAGGCAACCCAGCGCCGCAGGCCAGCCGATGAGGCCAGGAGCCCGCCAGCCGCCGCCGGCGCCCGACCGACCAGCCCTGATCGACCGCCAGCGCTCGACCAGGAAGGCCAGCGCGAACGGGACCCCGAGCAGCAGGCCGTCGTTGCGCGACAGGGTCGCCAGGCCGACGACCAGCCCGCCGAGGATGAACGCCCGGCGGTCGCCGCGCAGGCCGCGCGCGCAGGCCCACAGCGCCAGCGCGCCGAGGAGCATGAACAGGGCGAAGTTGTCGGGCTGGGCAAGGAACGGCAGCAGGGCGCCCGGCGCGACGGCCAGCACCCCGGCTGCGGTCGAGGCGAAACGGCCGAGGCCGGCGTCGAGCCCGATCCAGTAGACCAGCGGCGCGACCGCCGCACCGAGCAGCCAGAAGGGCAGCCCATGCGCCAGCGCGGTCGGCCCGAGCGCCAGGATGAACGGCACCTGGATGATCGAAGCCAGCGGCATCCAGTGGGCGTTGGACGGGATCGGCAGACCCGGGTCGGCGGGCAGATGGCCACCGACGTCGACGAAGTTCCAGACGTAGTCGATGGCGAAGCCATGGCCGGTGGCCAGCGCATCGGCGACGTTGACGTAGTAGAACGAGTCGGGGTAGGCGGGATCCGCGAAGATCGCCGCGGCCAGGCCACGCGCCGCCAGCGCGGCCAGGAAGAGCGCCAACGGGATCATCACGGCGGTGCAGTCTAGCAACGGGTCCCGCCCGCGCCGACCGTACTTTCGGGTCACACGTTCGGGCTATCAGACGGCGAGATCGGGGTTGCTACGCTGCACCGGTGCTGTCGCTACCTGGGCTGCGCGTCTTCGCCGACGCTCGCTTCCGGACGCTCGTCGCCGGACTCCTCTTCGGACTGGCCGTCATCACCTGGACGACGTTCCTGGCGGGGCGAGCGGCGATGCCCTTGACCGAGGGTCAGTTCGGCATCGACTTTGCCGACTACTTCGCCGCCGCCGACCGACTGGCGGCCACGGGCAGCCCGTACGCGCCGGAGATGCTCGACGGCCCGGTCTCGGCCCAGGGGCTCGACCGCTATCGGTATCCTCCGCCGCTCGCCCAGGTGCTGGTGCCTGCCACCGCGGTCGGTCTCACGGCGGCCACGACCGCCTGGTTCGTCGTCCAGCTGGCCTGCGTGGTCACGGGCGTCGTGGTCGCTGCGCGCGCCGGGGGTGTTCGCTTGACCGTCGAGGCTGCCCTGTGGTTGGGCGTCGCCACGGCCTGGTTCATGCCGATCGTCGACGCGCTCTGGAAGGGCAACGTGAGCGGCATCCAGGTCCTCCTGGTGGCGTCCCTGTTCGCGAGCGCCGCGATCGGCGGCCTGGCGACCGCGGTCAATGCGACGCTCAAGCTCGTGGCATCGCTGCTGGCCCCGATCGTGGTCATCCGCGGACGTGCCGGCGCGTCGGCGCTGGCGATCGGGCTGATCGCCATCGTCCTGCCCAGCATCGTCGTTGCGCCGCTGGCCTGGCGGGACTTCCTGGTCGTGCTGAGCAACCTGCTCGGCGGGTCCCCTGACTATGCGGCCAACCTGGCACCCGATGCGGTCGCCCGGACGCTTGGGCTCGCCGACCCGTCGCAGATCGTGCGCTGGCTATCGTTCGGGTCGGGGTTCCTGTTGCTTATCACCGGCGTAGACATGGCTCGCCGCGACGATGGCTGGCCGGCCGCCGCGGTCCTCGGCACGACCGGTCTGCTGCTCCTGCCACCGGTGCTCTGGTACCACTACCTCGTGGTGCTCCTGCCGGTGGCGATCATCGCCTGGCGCCCGGCGTCGGCTCGAGGCCGGACGTTGCTGGTGGCTGGCGGGTTGAGCGTGACGTTCGGGATCGCCTGGCTCCCCATCACTCTGGCCGGTGCGGTCGTGATGGTCGGGGCATCGCTGCGCGCGGTGTGGCCGAGTTCGGAGCAGACCGCGTGAGGCAGCAGACCAGAGACCGGGTCCTTCGCATCGGGAGCGCCATCGGCTATGGCCTGGGCCTGGCGGCGCTGATCGTCGCCGTACAGGCAGACGGCGGGCGCGCGTACGACGCCCATTCCTACTGGCTGGCCGGGCGCAATGTCCTGAGCGGAGATCCCCTGTACCAGCCGATCCCGATCGGGGGGCTCGGCCTGTACTCCTATCCGCCGATCTTCGCCCAGCTCTGGGCGCCCTTCTCGGTCCTGCCTGAGCTGGCGTTCACGTGGGCCTACCGGCTCGCATGCTTCCTCTGCCTGCGATACCTTGCGGGGTCCTGGCGGAACGTCGGACTCTGGCTGTTGCTGCCGTGGACGATCACGGAGCTCTCCGCCGCCAACGTCATCTTTCCGATGGCGGCCGCCATCTTCGCTTCGTTCCGCGGCCATCCCTGGCTGGCGCCGTGGGCCGGACTGCTCAAGGTCGGTGGCTTCCTGCTGGTGCCGTACCTCTGGGTGACACGCCCGGCCGAGCGTCGGACGATCGCCTTCGGGCTGGCCGCCGTGGTGGCCGTGTGCCTGGTCAGCGTCGTGCTCGCACCGCAGAGCTGGGATCTGTTCGTGCAGTCGCTCGGCTGGCAGATCACGACGCCAGTCGCCCAGAACGGGATGATCAGCATCCTCCCGACAGCGGCAGCCGACTTCGGGCTGCGGCTTGCGGTCGCGTTCGGGTTCGTGCTCCTCGCCATCCGACTCCGATCGGACCGGATCGCCTATGTCGCTGCGGTCGTCACGGTGCCTGCCCTCTGGCCGCAGCGACTCGTCCCAGTCCTGGCCGCCATCCGCCTGCCTGGCAGACCTCGAACCCCAGCCAGTGCGATCGACGCGACGGACGATCGCTGGCCCGTACCATCAGCGCCATGAAGGCCGCACCGCCAAGCCTGACGATCGTGCTGCCTGCCTACAACGAGGCGGAGCGCATCGGGCCCGCGCTCGACGAGCTGTTCGGTTGGCTGCGACGCGGCGGCCCCGCACGCCAGGGTGGTCGCTCGGCCGATGAACTGGGCACATGGGATGTGCTGGTCGTCGACGACGGCAGCATGGACCGCACCGTCGAGCTGGTCGAGGCCAGACCGGAGGCCCAACCGGGGGCCGATGGCTCGCCGCCGGCCCTCACCCTCCTCCGCCTCCCGCATGGCGGCAAGGGTGCGGCGGTCCGCGGCGGCATGCTGGCGGCGACCGGCGACCTGGTCATCTTCACCGACGCCGACCTGGCCACGCCGCCAGACCAGATCCCGCTCCTCGCAGAAGCCCTCGCCGACCACGACATGGCGTGTGGCAGCCGGGTCCAACCGGACGGCAGCGACCGGCGGGCCAGCCAGCCGGGCTATCGACGGCTGCTCGGCAAGGTCTTCCGCGGCCTGGCCGCCGTGTGGGTCTCGACCGGACCCGTGCCGGACACGCAGTGTGGCTTCAAGGGCTTCCGGCGGGCGGTCGCGCAGGACCTCTTCCGCCGCCAGCGGATCATCAGCATCGTCTTCGACGTCGAGCTCATCCACCTGGCGCGCCGGCGCGGCTACTCGATCGCCATCGTGCCCGTCTTCTGGAGCGACAAGCGCGGCTCGCGCATGCGCATGCGCCCCGGGCTGGCGCTGCAGGTCGCCTGGGACCTCTTCCGCATCCCGCTCATCCACCGGCGCGGGTAGGTGGCGGCAGGCCCGGCGCGGCCGGCGATGAGCACGTTCCGTGAGCGCCTCGCCTCGACCTGGGGCCTGCGCCTGCTCGTCGAACCGCGTTTCCAGGTCCTGGCGCTCTCGCTCCTGGCGGTCATCGTGGTCGGCTTCCGCGTCGTCCAGTTCGCTGCCCTCAGCCAGGCGCCGCAGTTCGGCTACGACGTCTCGGCCTACTGGCTGGCCGGCCGCCACCTGCTCGATGGGCTGCCGATCTACACGCCGGAGCAGCTCGCCGGCCCCTATCCCCCGCAGGGCCAGGGGCTGTACCTCTATCCGCCGTTCCTGGCCGTCCTGTTCATGCCCCTGGCGGCGATCTTCCAGGACTCGTACCAGGCCGTTGCCTGGCTGTGGGCCGGCCTCGGCGCCGTGCTGCTGACCGCGGTCGTGCTGTGGGTCGCCGGCGCGGAGCGCATCGTCGCCGATCGTCGGGGGCGCCTCCTCCTCCTGGCGGCCGCCTTCGCCTTCCCGCCGGTCGTCGGCGAGCTGGTCCTCGGCAACGTCCACCTGGAGCTGCTGGCGCTCTTCGCCCTCGCCTGGTGGGGGATCCGTCGCGGCGGTGACCGGGGCCAGGCGGTGGCCGGGCTGGCCATCGGGGCCGCCGCGCTGATCAAGATCCTGCCGCTGCTGGTGGTGGTGTGGTTCCTGGCGACCGGCCGCTGGCGAGCCGCCGTCTGGGCCGTGGTCGGGATGCTGGCCTCATCGCGCTGACCCTGCCGATCACCGGACTCGGGCCGTGGCTCGAGTACCCGACCGTGCTGGCCAACATGGCGCGACCGGCGGATGCTACTGACGCTCTGGCGCCGGCCGTCTGGCTGGGCGAGGTCATCGGGCCGCTGCCGGCTCGGATCGTGGTCCTGGTCGTGGCCGTGGTGGCGATCCTGTGGAGCGCGCGCCGCCAGGTCGAGGCCGCGAGCTTCGGAGTCGCGGTCGCCGCTGCCACGCTCGTGGCGCCGGCCGTCTTCCACCACTACCTGGCGATGCTGGTGCTGCCGATGCTCCTGGCCCTGGCGGCCAGCACGCCGGCCGGCTGGATCGCCCTTGCCTACCTCGGCATGTGGGGCGGCCAGCAGCCGGCACTGGGTGGTCTGAGCTGGATCCTCAACCGGGTGCTGCCGGCCCTGGGGGCGCTGCTGGTGCCCGTGGGGCTGCTGATCTGGGGGCATCGGACGACGCCTTCGACGACCCCGACCGAGCGGACCGGCGAATGACGGCGACGGCGGCCGAGGTCGACTCGACGGTCGACACGAGCGCAGCCCGCGTGCATCTCGGCACCCTGCTGACCTGGGTGCTGGTGAGCCTGCTCGGCGTCTACCTCGTCTTCGTCGTCGGTGGCTTCCCCGGCATCTACCAGGTGCAGTGGCGCCTCGTCACCCATGTCCTGACCCTGACCCTGATCCTCGGCTGGTTGCTGGCCGTCCTGTGGCGGCCGGACCTCTTCGTGTTGCCACGCCTGACGCTGCCGATCGCCGCCGTCCTCGGTGCCATGGTCGTGAGCACCATCGCCAGCCCGTATCCGCGCTTCGGCTGGGAGACGGTCCTCAACGCCGCCGCGACCGCGCTCGTCTTCGCCGCCCTGGTCACCATGCTCGCCCGCCCGGGCCTGCGACCACGGCTCAAATTCACGGCGGCCGCGCTGGTGGTCGGTGTCGTCATCGCCTACGCCGTCCAGGTCGTCTTCCTGTGGATCGACTTCTGGTCGCTCGTCGGCCATCTCGCGTTGCCGCCCCTGCGACCGGCCTTCGCCGGCCTGGTCTATGGCACGCCGAACATCCCGGCCGGGGTCGTCGTGGCCTTCCTGCCGCTGGTCGTGGCATGGATCGAGGACTCGACGATCGCCGCGCATGCCCGCCAGGTCGCCCTTGGTGCGCTAGTCGTCGTCGGCATCTTCGATCTCGTCGCCAGCGGCTCGCGCGGGGCGCAGCTCGGCTTTGCCGCCGCCCTCGTCGTCGGCGCCATCCTCATGGCCATCAGGCATCGCGTCAGGCTGACGGCGCTCGGCCGGCGACTGTCGGATCGCCGTGCCCTGGCCATCGTCGGCATCGGCGCCGTCGGGGTCCTGGTCGCCGCCGCATGGCTGGCACCGCGGATCCTGGCCCGAGCCGGTGACACCGGTGTGAACCTTCGACTGACCTTCTGGCAGCACTCGTTGGCGGCGTTCACCGACGCCCCGCTGACCGGCACCGGCCCAGGCACCTGGGCGTTCGCCCAGTGGGCCTACCGGGACGACGTGAGCCCGCTCGACGTGGTCGCGCATGCCCACAACGCACCCATCCAGCTCGCCGCCGAGATGGGCCTCGTGGGGCTCGTGGCGGGGGCGGTCTTCGTGATCGGGGTCGTGCTGCTCCTGCGTCGGGCATGGCGTGAGCTGCCGGGCCTGGAGGTCATCGCCGTGGCGATGGGCCTGGTGGGCGTCGCGGCACAGTGCCTCGTGGACAACTTCTCGGACCTGCCGCTGTTCGTCGGTGGCGTCGCCTTCCTCCTGGCGTGGGTCGAAGGTGGTCTCCCGAGGCAGCTGCGGATCTCACGCTACGGCCGCGCGCGCCGCCGCTGGCGGCACGCTCATCGCGATCGCCATCGTCGGTTCGATGGTCGCCCTGCCCTGGGATCGTGCCGCACAGGCCCATCTGGACGGTGTTGCCGCCCAGGACGCCGGAGACTGGCCGGCGGCCGTGGCCGCTTTCACGAACGCCGTCGAGCTCGATCCCGACTACCCGCACTACCGCGCGGCGCTCGGTGTCGCCGCCGACTGGTCCGGTCACGGCGCCATGGCCGCGGAGCAGCTGGCCATCGGCGCGCGGATGACCGGTGACCCCTTCATGGAGACCAATGCGGCGCTCGCGCTTCTCGGCGCGGGCGGTGCACATGACGAAGCCGCCGCGCTGCTGGCGGAGGCCACCGATGCCGGCGCGGTGAACGTCGACCTGGCGCTGAACGCTGGTGCCATCGCCGAACGCCTGGGCCGACCCGATGAGGCGGCCCACCACTACGCGACGGCCATCGCGCTCCAGCCAGACCTCGCCGGGTCCGCGTACTGGCGAGATCCGGGACGGCCGCTGTCGGCCGAGGCTCAGGCTCAGGCTGCGATCGACCGACTCGACGGGCTCGCCAACGTGGACGTCGATCCAGTCTCGGCCGCCATCACGATCTGGGCGGGCGTCGGGGCGTGGGATCGCGCGACGGCGGCTGCCGAGACGCTGCCCGCCGGCCTGTCGCGTGACGCCTACCTGGCCTGGCTGACGGCGATGCAGGGCGACCGGAGTGGTCTCGAGGCGCTGCGCACCATGAACGACGAATCCTCGGGCGCCGTGCTCTCGTTGCTCGCGTCCGCGGCCGATCATCTTGGCGACCCGCAGGCGGACCGATATCGCGCCTGGACCGCGATCGTCGCCAGCGGCTCGGATCGTGCCGGCCGGACGACCGTCCTGTCGCAGGCCGGCGGCGAGGTCGCGGAGTACTTCGACGCCGGGCCGGCCATCGCCGAAGAGGTCTACCTGCGCGACCGCGGCATCGTCACGCAGGTCCGCGATGCCATCCAGGTGGCCCAACGCTGATGGCCCGTCTGCGCATCATCGGCATCAATTACGACCCGGAGACGACCGGCAACGCGCCATACACGACCGGGCTGGCCGAGCACCTGGTCGCGTCCGGGCACGAGGTCACGGTCGTCACCGGGCTGCCCCACTACCCCGCCTGGCGCATATCGCCAGGCTACGGTGGACGTTTGGCCAGAGATGAGATGCAGTCCGGCGTCCGTGTGCGCCGTCGGGCGCACTACGTCCCCGCCACCCAGACAGCCGCGCGACGCGCCATCTACGAGGGCACGTTCCTGGTCTCGGCGCTCGCAGGCGGCCTGTGAAGGCGGCGCCGACGCCGTCATCGGTATCGTCCCCAGCCTCTCGGGCGCCATCCTGGCCCGACTGGCCGCCACCAGGAACCGGATCCCGTACGGGCTCCTCTTCCAGGACCTGATGGGCCCGGCGGCCGCGCAGTCGGGCGTGACGGGCGGCGGGCGGGTGGCCGGACTGACACGCGCGGCCGAGGGCTGGACGGTGGCTGAGGCGACGGCCGTGGCGATGGTGAGTGACGGCTTCCGGCCGTACTTGACGGACCTTGGGGTCCCGGATGAACGGCTCTACCTCGTGCCCAACTGGACGCACATCACCCCGTCGACGGTGGACCGCGAGCAGACTCGCCGAGAGCTTGGCTGGGACGATGGGCGCCAGGTCGTCCTCCATGCCGGAAACATGGGCGCCAAGCAAGGCCTCGAGCAGGTCATCGCGGCCGCCCGGGTGGCCGCCGAACGACGCGAGCCGGTGCGGTTCGTGCTCATGGGCGCCGGCCATCAGCGCGCCGACCTCATGTCTGCCGGTGCCGGCGTCGACACAATCGAGTTCGCCGATCCCGTTCCGGAAACCAGGATCGCCGACGTCCTGGCAGCCGCTGACGTGCTCCTGCTGTCGGAGCGTGCATCTGTCGTGGACATGTCGCTGCCCAGCAAGCTGACGTCGTACGCGGTGGCGGGCCGGCCGATCGTGGCCGCCGTGCCGCTGGGCGGCTCGACCGCCGCCGAGCTCGCCAGGTCCGGCGCCGCGTTGCGCGTCGACCCGGGCGTGCCGGAAGCGCTCCTCGGCGCATTGGCAGAGCTGCGCAGCGACCCGGACCTCGTGGTACGACTGGGGGAGGCGGGCCAGGCCTATGCGGAGCGGTATCTTGGTCGGGACACCGCATTGGGCCAGGCCGACATCTTTGTCGCGGCCCTCCTGGAGCAAGCATGACGACCGACTTCTGGATGGGTCGCCGCGTGATGGTCACGGGCGGCGCCGGCTTCCTGGGATCGCGCGTCGTCGCGCGCCTCGAGGCGGCGGGCGCGACCGACGTCTTCGTGCCGCGCAGCGCCGACTACGACCTGCGCACGTCGGACGGCATCCGACCGCGCGCTGGACGACAGCCATCCGGATCTGGTCATCCACCTGGCCGCCGTCGTCGGCGGCATCGGCGCCAACCGCGAGAACCCGGCCGCTTCTTCTACGACAACGCGATCATGGGCATCCAGCTCATGGAGCAGGCGCGCCTGGCGTCGGCGTCGCGAAGTTCGTCGGCGTCGGCACGGTCTGCTCGTACCCCAAGTTCACGCCGGTCCCCTTCCGCGAGGACGACCTCTGGAACGGCTACCCGGAGGAGACGAACGCGCCCTACGGCCTGGCCAAGAAGATGCTCCTCGTCCAGGGCCAGGCCTACCGCCAGCAGTACGGCTTCAACGCCATCCACCTGCTGCCGGTGAACCTGTACGGCCCGGGCGACAACTTCGACCCGGCCAGCTCGCACGTCATCCCGGCGCTCATCAAGAAGTGCGTCGACGCCCGCGAGCAGGGCGCCGGCCACATCGACGTCTGGGGCACCGGATCGGCCTCGCGCGAGTTCCTCTACGTCGACGACGCGGCCGAGGCGATCGTCGCTGGCCGCCGAGCGCTACGACGGCGCCGAGCCGGTCAACCTCGGCGTCGGCCGCGAGATCACGATCCGCGACCTGGTCGAGCTGATCGCCGCGCTGACCGGCTTCCAGGGCGAGATCCGCTGGGACGCGACCAAGCCCGACGGCCAGCCGCGGCGTGCCCTCGACACCAGCCGCGCCCGCGAGCGGCTTCGGGTTCGTCGCGGCGACGTCCTTCGAGGATGGGCTGCGACGGACGGTCGAGTGGTACGCGTCGCTGCGTCAACTCGCCTGATCCCTCGCTGAGTCAAATGCGCGTCGTGATCGATGCCCGGATGCCTGATGGACAACCCGGAGGCGTCCAACAGTGGGTGATCGGGCTGGCCGCCGCATTGTCGAAGCTGGAGTCGAACGACGACGAGTATCTCTTTCTGGTCGACGCGGGACACGAAGGATGGCTCCGGCCGTATCTCAGCGGCAGCAGCCGGTTGCTCTACCCGGCCCTCCGACGAAGGGTCGCCCGCCGTGCGCGTCTGACCCTCCGTCCAATATGGAGATGGGCCGCCTCAGTGTTCCCGGTCCTTCGTCGCCTTCGTGGCCAGGTCTTCGCAGTGGCGTTGCGCAAACCAGTCCCACACTCTGACGGGACGATCGAAGCCGTCCTTGCCGATGTCGTCCACTTCCCGTGGCAGGGCGCTTTCCTCACGGACGTCCCGAGTCTCTATCAGCCCTGGGATCTCCAGCATCTACATCTGCCGGAGTTCTTCACGCCGGAGCAGCGTGAGTGGCGGGAGGTGCGTTACCGCGCCTTCTGTGATCAGGCGGCCCTCATCATCACCGCCTCGGACTGGGTGAAGCGCGACCTCGTTTCGCAATATGGGATCGACCCTGGACGTATCGCAGTAGTGAACGTCCCGCCAGCAACGGCCGCGTATGCGGAACCAAGCTTGCTGGAGGAGAGAGACATACTCGTGGACCTTGGGCTACCGGAACGCTTCGTCTACTTCCCCGCCCAGACGTGGCCGCACAAGAATCACGTCAGACTCTTCGAAGCGCTCCGAGAGCTGCGAGACGACAACATGGTGGTCCCGCTTGTGTGCTCGGGGCAGCACAATGAGTCCTTCCCACAGGTTCAACGGGCCGCGACGGCTCTTGGGATCGACGCGGACGTCAGATTCCTCGGCTATGTGGACCCTGTTGTAGTTCAGGTCCTATATAAGCGAGCGACCGCGCTCATATTCCCAACCCTATACGAGGGCTGGGGTCTGCCGATTCTCGAGGCGTTCAGCAACGGACTGCCAGTCGCGTGCTCGAACGTGACTTCACTTCCTGAGCTCGTGGACGGCGCCGCCTTGATCTTTGACCCATACGACGCGCACGACATCGCAGCCGCCACTCGGCGCCTCTGGACAGACCAGGTTCTGGCCCTCGAATTGGCAGAGCGGGGCCGAGCGGTCGCAAGTCGCTACGACTGGCGGCGTACTGCTCTCGTCATGCGCGCGTACTACCGGCGGGAAGGGGGGCAAGCGCTGAGCGGGGAGGATCTGGCCCTGCTGGCATCGGCATGATCACCGAGTCCGGCTGGGTCACTCAGACCACGTAAGGCCGATCCCGTCTGTCTCATCTGGCCTTGCAAGGCCCTGTCGGTTGTCACGCGAGTGGGTCATGTCGCTCGCAACAGTCGCTTCGACCGGCGATACAAGGCCACTGCAGCGCAGAGAGACGCATATTTCACGACGCCGACAGGGTCCAAGTCGCGGATCGCCATTCGTAGACGGACCCGCGCCTCCCCGATGATCAAGGACCGGATCGGAGTCGGAGTGACGTATGTGGCCGCGACCATGCCCAGCCACGCGCGCGCCTTATCCATCGGCCGCAATGGGGAAACCGATATCGCCTCGCCGATCGCCTCCTGTAGGAAGGTATATGGGGCTGCAGTCACTCTCTTGCGGTTCGTGATCGAGTGGTGCCAGGCCCCTCGATCAGATTCCATCCTCATCTCGAAATGCCTGTAATGGAAGAGCTTCTCTGGGTACGAGTACGAACGGGCCCTGCAGCGCCAGTTCAACCAGAAGGACGACATCTGCGCCGAAGGCGTTCGTGCCCAGGCGGGTGCGCGCAAGCACGTCACGACGCATGAGCCCATAGATCTGATACCAGCCGCCACGGGATAGCAGGATCCGTATGCGGCGCTCGATCGACGGAGATCGAAGGTCTGGGTTGTCGTAGATTGATCGGTCGACCGCGATCGGGTCGCCATCCTCGTTCATGAAGGTGAGTTGGGTGCACGCGAGCACTGCTGCTGGTGCCGACTGGAGTGCCCGGACGCAAGCGCTCACATAGCCTGGCTCCCACCAGTCGTCGTCGGCGGCCCACATGAAGAGAGGCCCACTCAATTCGCGGAAGACGAAGTTGAAGTTGGCCGGCGCGCCGATGTTGACCGGCTGCCTGATCACCCGGATCCGCGCATCTCGTGCTGCGTATGCCTGGGCGATCGCTAGGGTGCCATCAGAAGACCCGTTTTCGGAGATCAGAATCTCGAAGATTGGGATAGTCCTGCGCGAGCAACGAGCTGAGCGCATCAGCGATGAAGTCGCTCGCCGTTGTGGGTCGGCAGGCCGATACTGACGTGTGGCGCCGAATCCAAAGGTACCTCGCGGCTCGTGACCGGTGGGCCCCGCTGGCCCTAGCGTCGCCCCGGGCATAATGCCCGGCGTGAAGGTCGTCATCCTCGCCGGCGGTCAGGGTACGCGGCTCGCCGAGGAGACCGAGCTCCGGCCGAAGCCGATGGTCGAGATCGGTGGCCGCCCGATCCTCTGGCACATCATGAAGCACTACGCCCAGCACGGGTTCACGCGAGTTCGTCGTCGCGCTCGGCTACCGCGGCGAGGACATCAAGCGGTTCTTCATCGACTACGTGTCGCTCAGCGGCGACCTGACCGTCCGGACGCGGCGAGCGCAGCGTCGAGCGCCTCCACGCCGAGACGGACGACTGGACCGTCCACCTGGTCGACACCGGGCTCGACACGAACACCGGCGGTCGGGTTCGGCCGGCTTGGCCGAGCTGGCTCGGCGAC
The DNA here is from genome assembly GCA_963833535.1 of uncultured Chloroflexia bacterium. GTDB lineage: Bacteria > Chloroflexota > Limnocylindria > Limnocylindrales > CSP1-4 > CSP1-4. Next base: position 264,067 of record CAWHYC010000005.1, read on the forward strand.
GGACCATTCATGCTGACGTACGGCGACGGCGTCTCGGACGTCGACCTCGGGGCGCTCGCTCGCCGCGCCACGACGCGCTCCGGCAAGCTGCGCGACCCTGACGGCCGTCCGGCCGGGGTCGCGGTTCGGTGGCCTGAGCTTCGACGCGAGACGGCCACGTCCGATTCATCGAGAAGCCGCAGATCGGCGAGGGCTGGGTGAGTGGCGGGTTCATGGTCCTCGAGCCCGAGGTCCTCGTCCTACATCGACGGCGACCGATCGAGCTTCGAGCGGAACGTCCTCGAGCCGCATCTCGGAAGCAGGGCAGGCTCGGCGCGTATCGTCACGAGGGCTTCTGGCAGTCGATGGACAACATCCGCGACGTCCGCTACCTCCGGGCATTGTGGGACGCCGGACGACGCACCCTGGCGAACGTGGGAGTAGCCGGATCCTGGTCCGGGCGCACCGTCCTCGTCACCGGGCGCCGCCGGCCTGCTCGGCGGCGTCGGTGTCGCAGCGGCTCATCGCGGCCGGCGCCGAGGTCATCGGTCTCGATATCGCCTGGGATGGCCCGCAGACGGCGATCCAGGTCGGCGGCATCCGGCAGGTCGACGGCGACGTCCGCGACACGCGCCGCGCTCGTCCAACTGCTCGGCGATCGCGCGCGTCGACACGGTCATCCACCTCGCGGCGCAGACCCTCGTCGGGCCCGGCGCTCGACGATCCAGACGCATACGTTCAGCAACAACATCGAGGGCTCGTGGAGCGTGCTCGAGGCGTGTCGCGCGACGCGATCCGTGACCGCGATCGTCGTCGCCTCGTCCGACAAGGCCTATGGCGACTGGTCCGGTCGGCCGTACCGCGAGGAGATGGCCCTGCGAGCTCGCCATCCGTACGACGTGTCGAAGGCCGCGACGGACCTGCTCGCCCAGTCGTACGCCGCGACGTACGGCCTGCCGGTCGCGATCACCCGGTGCGGGAATCTCTACGGCGGTGGCGATCTCAACTGGAGCCGGATCGTGCCGGGCACGATCCGGTCGATCCTCGAACGGGCGAGCGCCGGTCATCCGGTCCGACGGCACCTTCGTCCGCGACTATCTGCACGTCGACGACGCGGCCGATGGCGTGCTCTGCTGGCCGACGCGGTGCGGGACCGACAGGCGAGCTCCGGGGCGAGGCCTTCAACTTCGCCGGCAGGGATCGCGCTCACGGTCACTCGAGATCGTGCCGCCGGATCCTTGCGCTCATGGACTCCCGCTCGAGCCGATCGTCTTGGCCTGGACCTCACCGAGATCCCCGAGCAGCGGGTATCGACCGCCAAGGCCGGCGGCGACTCTCGGATGGCGGCCACGGTCGACCTTGACGACGGGCCTCCGCGAGGCGATCGACTGGTATCGGGCGAACCTGGCCGTCCGTGACGTGACGGCGCCGCGTCTGCCGCGGCTGCGGGATCGACCGGCTGCGCGGTCGTGCTCGACCTCGGTGACGATGCCGCTGGCCAACGGCCTACTCGCCGAGGACGACCTCGACGCAGCCGGAGGCGCGCTTTCCGCTGGCCCTCGCCTTCTGCCCTGACGTGCTGCCTCGTCCAGATCACCGAGACCGTCCCGCCGGACACGATGTTCCGCGAGTACGCGTACTTCTCGTCGGTGTCGGACGCGATGGTCGAGCACGCACGCCGGATCGCCGACCGGATGGTCTCGGAGCGACGACCTGGATGTCCGAAAGCCTCGTCATCGAGCTCGCGAGCAACGACGGCTACCTGCTCCAGCACTACGTCGCGCGCGGGATCCCGGTACTCGGGATCGACCCGGCGCGGAACATCGCCGCGGCCGCGACGGCGGCGCGGGATCCCGACGCTCGCCGAGTTCTTCGGCTCCGACCTCGCGGACGACCTCGAACGGACCGGACGGCTCGCCGACGTGGTCCACGCCAACAACGTCCTCGCACACGTCCCGGACCTCCACGGGTTCGTCGCTGGGATCGCGACGATCCTCAAGCCCGACGGGGTCGCGGTCATCGAGACGCCGTATGTTCGGGACCTCGTCGAGCGCCTCGAGTTCGACACGATCTATCACGAGCACGTCTTCTACTACTCGCCTTCGGCGCTCGTCCGGCTTCTGGGCGCAGCACGGCCTCGTCGCTCGCAGATGTCGAACGCATCCCCATCCACGGCGGTTCGCTGCGGGTCTTGCGTCGGCCTCACCGGCGGTCGCTCACCGACGTCCCCGTGACGACCCTGCTGCGAGGAGGAGGCGGCTCGCGGCATCACGGGCGTCGAATACTTCGACGAGTTCTCGGACGAAGGTCAGGCGCTTGGGCGACGACCTTCGAGCGACCCTCGCGGACATGAAGGAGTCTGGCGAGCTCGATCGCCGCCTATGGCGCCGCGGCCAAGGGCACCGTGCTTCTGAACGCCTTCGGGATCGGTCCCGAGACGCTCGACTTCGTCGCCGATCGAAGCCCGCACAAGCAGGGGCGATACATGCCGGGGGTTCACGTCCCGATCGTCGCCCGCCGAGCATCTCGCTGAGGCGATGCCCGACGCCTGCCTCCTCTTGGCATGGAACTTCGCGGACGAGATCCTTGCCCAGCAGACGGCGTACCGGGCGCGAGGCGGCAAGTTCATCCTTCCCGTGCCTAGCGTTCGGATCGTGTGACGGGAGATACGCGCGTGGACTTCGAACAGCTCCCACTCGCTGGCGCGTTCGTCGTGAGCGCCGAACCGCACCATGATGAGCGCGGCTCTTTCGCTCGCATCTGGGCGTCAGAGGAGATGACCACGAGGGGCCTGGCGTCGAGCACGGCCGAGAGCAGTTTGTCGCATACACCGCGTCGGGGCACGCTACGGGGCCTCCACTACCAGGTCGCCCCGCATGCTGAGTGCAAATTCGTTACGTGCGTACGGGGTGCAATCTGGGACGTGATCCTCGACATGCGATCTGACTCACCGACGTATCGGAAATGGCACGGCATCATCCTGGACGCGAGCGATCTCAGGTCGCTCTACATCCCGGAAGGTTTCGCTCACGGCTTCCTGACGATGTCGGACGACGTCGTGATCCTGTATCACATCAATGAGCCGTACGATTTGAGCTGCGCCCGTGGCGTGCGCTGGGATGATCCGATGATCGGGATCGAGTGGCCAATGGCCCCTGTGCTTGTCGGTGCTCGGGACCGATCCTTTCCCTCTATCCTTGACGACTCGACATCGAGATGAACGCTTTGCGCGGGCGATTGATTTGCGCCGGCCATGTTGCACAACTGGCTGTGGGTTACTCGCGGGTTCGGAAGATCGCCCCGTCCTCGTATTCACCCTCGGCCACGGAGACCACTCTGCCCGGCACTCCGACGACCGTCGCGTACTCTGGAACGTCCTTGGTAACGACCGCCCCGGCGCCGATGGTCGCCCATCGTCCGATCTGGATCCGTGGAAGCACCGTGGCGTGGGTCCCCATGAACGCGCCGTCCCCGATGGTCACCTTCCCTGAGACGCTACATCCGTGGGCGATGAACACCGAGTGCCCGACGGACGTCTCGTGCCCGATCAGCGAGCCCATATGTACGCTTGAGTTGTCCCCGATGCTCACCTCGGCCTGCACGACGACGTTCTCTTGGATGTAGTTGCCAAGTCCGAGCTCAACCATGGTCAGGTCGACGGACGGGTGGATGAAGTTCGCAAATTCACAACCTCGAGCGGCCATCTCGCGGGAAGTCTCATACCGCGCGCGCGTGCTGCCAGTGATCAGGTTGACGAATTTCGATCCGCGCTTGATCAGCCCCTCGAGCGCCTCGAACCCACCAAAGACCGGGTAGCCGTGGAAGCTGCCCAGCTTCGTGGGATCGTTGTCGATGAACCCGGTGACCTTGAACTCGGGATCGACACGCTCGATCGCAGCGATCATCCGGATTGTTTCTGGATTGGAAGCGCCGAGGAAGACGATCTCCATCAGGTCCTTCTCACGTGGTCCCACTGGACATCGTCAGTATCGTCAGCGAGCGACGCCACACAAGGAACCTAACGCAGGCTCACGAGGTGATCGATGTCCGTCTGTCCTATCCGGCCGGCAGGCCGTGCATCGGAGGGCTCTCGCGCAGGTGACTGACTTCCAGGAGCGCAATCAAGCGTTCGTGGCCGCCATGGCCGCGGACGAGGAACTTGGGCGCATGACCTATGAATGGTTGGTCGGCTCGGCTCGGTACGAGTACTCGTATCACTTCGAGTGGCTGGGCCTCCCGATCATCCAGTACCCGCAGGACGTAATCGCGATGCAGGAGGTGATCTGGGCCACCCAGCCTGATCTGATCGTCGAGACCGGCATCGCGCGAGGCGGATCGCTCGTCTTCTATGCCTCGATGCTTGAGCTGCTTGGTTCCGATGCGGCGGGTGGTCGGAATCGACACCGACATCCGAGCCCACAATCGTGCCGCGATCGAGGGCCACCCGATGGCCAGGCGGATCGAGATGATCGAGGGGTCGTCGGCCTCGGGTGAAGTCGCGGACAGGGTTCACGGAATAGCTGCGGGGCGTGACGGGTGATGATCGTCCTGGACTCGAATCACACGCACGACCATGTGTTGCGCGAGCTCGAGCTGTACTCGCCGCTCGTCAGCCTGGGGGATACGTCGTCGTGTTTGACACCGTGATCGAAGACATGCCTGTCGGGTCCTTCCCCGACCGACCCTGGGACAAGGGCGACAATCCGGCCACCGCCGTTCGAGCATTTCTCGCCCAGAACGATCGCTTCGAGGTCGATCATTCGGTTGAGGACAAGCTGTTGATCTCCGTGGCGCCCGGCGGATACCTGCGATGCGTGAAGGCCTAGACCAGCGGCGGCTCCCCGTCGCGGGACCGTCGATCAGCGACAAGGAAGTGGCGTACGTCCTCGAAGCCGTTCGTGATGGTTGGTACGAACATGCCAACGACTTCATCGTCCGATTCGAGCGTGCGTTCGCCGACTATCTCGGGGTCCGTCAGGCGGTCAGCCTGCCTTCCGCGACCTCCGCCATCCACCTGTCGCTGGCCGCGCTGGGGATCGGGCCGGGCGATGAGGTCATCGTGCCCGATCCGACATGGATCGCCACCTCGGCACCGATCAGCTACGTCGGCGCGACGCCGGTGTTCGCGGACGTCGACCCAGTGACGTGGTGCCTCGACGCGCAGTCGTTCGAGGCGCGGATCACGCCGCGAACGAAGGCGGTCATCCCGGTCGACTTGTACGGCGGCGTCCCTGATTGGGAGGCCATCCGCGCCGTCGCTGCTCGGCATGGCGTCGCCATCATCGAAGACGCTGCCGAGGCGATCGGCTCGGAGTTCCGGGGTCAGCGCGCCGGCACGTTCGGTGTGACAGGCGTGTTCAGCTTCCATGGTTCCAAGACACTGACGACCGGCGAAGGAGGCATGCTCGTCACGGACGACGACGCCGTCATCGACCGCGTGCGAGTCCTTCGAGATCACGGCCGGCGTCCCGGCGACACCATGTTCCGCAACGCAGAGGTCGCGTTCAAGTACAAGATGAGCGGCATGCAGGCTGCCCTGGGGCTGGCGCAGCTCGAGCGGATCGGAGAGTTGATCGACCGCAAGCGGGCCATCTTCGGGTGGTACCAGCGCGAGCTCGGAAGGCATCGATGGCCTGACGCTCAACGCCGAACCCGCCGGCACGCGCAACACGTTTTGGATGGTGACCGTGATCGTGGGTCCGGCCTTCGACAGGTCCAAGGAGCAGATCGTCGACAGCCTTCGGACGAACGGCGTCGATTGCCGGCCGTTCTTCTACCCGCTCAGCTCACTGGATGCATACCGAGACCTGCCGGACGCATCCACGGCCGCCCGGCGCAACCCGGTCTCGTACCGATTCAGCGCCACTGGTGTAAATCTCCCATCAGCCCTGAGCCTGACCCAGGAGGACGTCGCCGTGGCGAGCGCGGCGCTGAAGGCGGCGGTGGGGCTGGTCTGACGGACGCCGGTTAGCTGGTTTCCACCGTCCATTCGAGCATCGGTCGGACGACGACGCTGACGCATTGCGTAAGGTCTTTATCGGGCGAACAGATGACCACCTGCTCAACCGCGGGCGATTTGGAGAACTTCCGCTGCCGTCGCAATTGCATCGTCGGCTTCGAAGTCGATCATCGGCCACGTCACGACACCGAGTGCGCGCGTCGCGTCCTCGGCTGGACCAAACTGTGCGTAGAGCAGCGGGTCGATGCCTTCGCCGGTTTTGTAGCCCGCATAGAGCCGGTTGCGAAACGATTCGATGACGTGGTCGAATGCAATCGCGACGTGCGTGACATCCGGTTCGCCGAGCAGCACCAGCATTGATCGCAGCATCCGCGCACCGCTCCCACTTCGGCGCCATCGCGCGCTCGTGCGGGCGGCGTGTCCGTAGAACGCACGGAACAACTCGTACGTACCGTCGACGAGGTGAACTTTCATGCCGCGATCTGCAACGCGCGCAGCACCGCGCCCTGGTCGAAGTACGGACGCTCGCAGACGATCTTGTCGCTGTTGGGCGCGAACTCGAACGTGGCCGCCATACGTACGCGGAATTTCCGGCCGGTGGCGACCGTTCGATCGCCGATGCGCAGCGGCCCGAGGTGTGTGCCCGTCAGCCAGAACTCGACCAGTACGGTATCGCCGTCATCAGCCGCTATAGAGATGATCTCGTTGCCTTGATCCGGGAACGGCGTGCGAGATGCGGCGAAATAGCCGCGCACGGCTCTCTCTCCATCGAACACCGTACCGTTGCCGTACATCTCGTAGCGCGGGTACGCGAATGTCGCGATGACGGCGTCCCAGTCGCATTCACACTCCAGTGCCATGTGGTCGCGAACGGTCTTAATGCGCGCCTGGGCGAGTTCGTTCATCGGCTAAGTCCTCAAGAATTCGTCGATGTTTCGCCGAAATACTTCCGGATGATCCATGTTCGGCAGATGCGCGGCATCGTGCATCAGCAACTTCGCGCGGCAGAAGGAATGTGCTGCGCCATGTAGTCGGCAGCCGCCAACAGATACGGCAGGTCGTGCTCACCCACGACGACGAGCACCGGAATGTGCAACGCATCGAGCCGCCTCGCGGCGGGCACGTCTGCGTCGGGCAATCGTTTGCCAAGTTGCTTCGATTCCAACGCAGCGACGTTGCGACACATTTCGTAGGTGAGCTTGCGCGCGTTTGGTTCACCTGCACCGCCGTGCGACCGATACCATCGAACCAGATCTGCGTCTCGATCTCGGCCACGCGGTCGAGATCGCCCGCTTTGATCGCCGCTTCGAGGTGGCCTCCGCTGCGTCCGCGCCATCCGGCGCGGTATGTCGAGCGTCAGTCCCGACGGCCCGGAGCCGACCATGATCAGCGCGCCTCATCGCGCCGGATGTGTCAGCGTGAAATCCATCGCGATACCGCCGCCCATCGAACAACCCATCAGCACCAGGGGCTCGTCGATTTGCAGATACGCGAGCAACGCCGTGAGGTCGCGCAGATGGCTGAAGTCGCCCGCTACCGGTTCGCTTTTGCCGTAGCCGCGCATGTCGAAGCGCACCACACGAAAGCGCGCGGCGAAGTATTCGAACTCGTTGTTCCACTGCCGGTTGTCCGCCACACCGGCGTCGATGATTACGAACGGCGGTCCTTCGCCCGCGGTTTCGAAGTAGATGCGTGCACCGTTGATTGGGGCGAAGCCGGATGTGCGTTCACGCATCGTTCGTCTTCACCCTCATGTACTGCGCAAATTCCGCCGCATAGTCGGCATGCCATCGCGACAGCGCAGGACGGTTTCTGACGATGTCGTCGGTGTTCCATTGCACGCGTGCGTTGTCCATCGCGGTGGTGACGTCGTTGTCGGGAGCAGATGATGTAGAAATCGCCGCACGCCATTCGCGTCAGCAGTTCGTCGACGACCTGCTCGGGATACCACGCCGCCGCCGGTTCTCCGCAATGCGCCGTCTCGTGAGCCCCGTATACGTGAACCCCGGCACCAACAGATGCGCTGAGACGCGGCAGTTCTCGGTGGAACGCAGTTGATGCGCAAGCGCCTCGGTCAGCGTTTTCACGCCGGCCTTGCTGACGTTGTAGGCGGTGTCGCCCGGCGGATTCGTGATGCCCTGCTTCGAGCCGGTGTTCACGATTGCACACGGCGTGCCTTGATCGATCATCAACTGCGTGAACGTCTGCACGCCGTGTACCACGCCCCAGAGATTCACGCCGAGCACGCGTTGCCAACCGTCGTAGCCGGACCACGGACCGCCACCGCCGCCGGTGCCGGCGTTGTTCATCAGCACCGCAACCTCGCCGAACTCGGCGATGACGCGGTCGCGCAACCGTTGCACCTGCGCCAGATCGGCAACGTTCGTCTGCACGCCGATGGCGTTGGCACCGAGCTGTTGTTGCGCCTGCGCCACCGCGTCTGCGTCCAGATCGGCAATGCACACCTTCATGCCGATCTCGATGAAGCGCTTCGCGGCGGCGAAGCCGATACCGCTGGCGCCGCCGGTGATGACCGCAACGCGCCCGGGAGCAATGGCCGGATGATTCATGTCATTCCATCCTGTTTGGCCATCCTGCGTTTGGGTTGCACTTTCGCAACCGCAAGTAACGACTCCACGCAGTCGCGCAGCGTTTCGTCGAACGGCCGGAACGTCACCGGCGTCACCGCACGGATCCGGTCGTTGCGCAACTCGCAACCGGCCCAGATCGCGCGCAATTCGGCTTCGCGGGCTTTGATCCGGTCCGGGAACGGATCGGTGACCTGCGGCGTGTCGTGACGCAGTTCCGGCAGCACGCGGTCGATGCGCGCGCAGATGTCCTCGACGTCGATCGCGTCGGTGGACCATGCGATGTAGCGCTCGCCATTTTTGACCTGCACGCTTTCGAGCAGCGCGATATGGCAATCGGCATCGTCGCGAACGTCGACGATCATCCACGGCCGGTACGCGGCGGTCTGCTCGTACTTGCCGAGCAGCATCTTCTCGATGATGTGTTGCCACGGCCATGTCTTTCTGGTGCGCCGACTGAATCGGACCGACGTTGTCGGCCGGACAGCAGGTGATCGCGTCCCAGTCGCCGCTGCGTTGCGCCGCGTCCGAAAACGCCCGCTGCGCGATGTTCTTGCCCATCGAATAGCCCTGGCCGCGTTCCGGCGTCCGCTTCGGATTCTGTTCGTCCGGGTAGCGATCCTCGTACAACACCGGGCGCTTCACGAGTTCCTGAATATCCACTTCCGACAATGACCGCCGCGATGCTGGACGTGACGATCACGCGCGACACGCTGCCGGATTGATTGACGCTGCCGATGACGTGATCGCATACGCGCTTCACGTACGCATGGTCGTCGTAGGTGCTCACGTGCGAGACGTGGCATACGCCGTGGCACCCCTTGAAGATCTCGTCGAAGCAGCCGTCTTGATCGAGATCTGCCGCGTGCAGCGTGAGTCTGCCCGACGCGTAGCCCGGCATCTCCTTCAGAAACGTCGTCTTCGCCGCATCGTTCACGTCGCGCACACACGCGCGCACGCGATAGCCCTTGTCGAGCAGACGCCGCACCACCCAACCGCCGATGAAACCGGCCCCGCCGGTCACCGCCACCATACCGCCTTTGGGAATCGGCGCCATTGCGCTCCCCCGAATTGGTATCGCAGTCGATGCGATTGCGGCTGAGAGTGTCAAGTGCGTCGCATCGCCGAACAAGACTCGAGTCTTGCTTCGACGCGAATTTGCCGCCAGCCTTCATGCACCCACGTAACCAGCGTCGTCTCGATGGAACGTCCGTTCCGGGCTTATAGGGGCGAGGATCCGTACGTCTTCGTCGAGCTACGCGCACGCCGATGCGGCGCTGGTGTATCCCGAACTCGTCCGGCTCAAGGCGCACGGATTCAACATCTGGTACGACGAGGGAATCGCGCCGGGTCAGACGTGGCGCGACGAAGTCGCGCTCGCGCTGACTCAATGCAGAGTGTTCCTGTATTTCGTGACGCCGACGCTCCGATCGCGTCGTCGAACTGCCTAAAGGAGCTGAACTTCAGTCTGTCGCGCGAGCGGAAGGTTCTGTCGGTGCATCTCGAGCGACGCGAGCTCACCGCCGGCTTGGAACTGGTCTTAGCGATCGCCAGGCAATTCTGCGCGCCGATCACTCCGAATCGGCCTATCAGCAGAAGCTGACCGATGCACTGCGCTCGTTGCTTCCCGACGCCGCGCGCCAACCGACGGTGCTCGAACAGCCACCGGCCGCACCGATGACGGCGACCTCCTCGATCTCGGCCGCCGGTGTCGCCGAGGCGCCCGGCACCCTGGCGCTCGTCCGCTCGGCCAGGAAGCCGTAGACCATCGCGCGCGCCTGCTCCGAGCGCACGCAGGCGAGCGACAGCGTCCGCTCGCGCCGGCAGCCCTCCGCGAAGGGCAGGCTGGCCGCAGCCGCGATCGCGTCGATCGCCGCGAGCGGGGCCGTCTGGTGGCGGCGGGGTCTGCGCGCGGTCTCGCGCGCTCCGGCGACGAGCGCCTCGTTGCAGTGCTTGGGGTCGCCGCGCTTGTCCACCCGCTCGCGCGTGCGGGAGCTGCCCGCGGCGCAGCGCGTCGCGCGCGAAGGCCAGGGCGGTTTCCCGGAGGTCGTCCTCGGCCACGAGATCGACGAGACCGGCGCGTCGCGCGTCGTCCGCGTCGACCGGCCGCCCGGAGACGCACATCTCGAGCGCCTTCGCGACGCCGACCAGGCGGGTCAGCCGCTGCGTGCCCTCCGCGCCGGGGATGATCCCCAGGTTGACCTCGGGCAGGCCCAGGCGAGCTCCGGGCGCCGCGATCCGGTAATGCCCGGCCATCGCCAGCTCGAGCCCGCCGCCGAGCGCCGCGCCGTTCAGCGCCATCACCACGGGCTTGGTGGAGTCCTCGACGAGCGCGAGCAGGCCGTGGAAGTCGGGCGGCTCGACGGCGTGGTTCCAGACAGCGGCCTCCAGCTCGCGGATGTCGGCGCCCGCGACGAACGTGCGCCCGACGCCCGTGATCACGAGCGCCCGCACCGCCGGGTCCGCCGCGAGCTTGTGCAGCGTGGCCGCCAGCTGCGCGCGCACCTCGGCGGCGAGCGCGTTGACCGGGGGGTTGTCGATCAGGACCACCGCCACCTCGTCCTGCACCGTGACGATCACCGATCCGCCATGCTCAGAGCCCGCCGTGCATCAGCGCGTAGTCGCGCCGGTAGGGCCGCCAGCTCCAGAAGAAGAGCAGGGCCGCGAAGAGCGAAGCCGCTCCCACGGTGAGCGCCAGTGAGCGCAGCTCGACCACTTGCCCGTCGCGGAACACGTAGTCGTTCAGCAGCCCGGGCAGCGCGGGCCCCAGGATCAGCCCGCCGAGATTCAGCGTGAACACCTGCAGCGCGCCGATCTGGCCGCGCACCTGGTTCGGCAGGATCAGCTGCAGCGACGCGAGGCGCTGCCGATCGGCATCGCCAGGAAGAAGAAGGCCGGGCCCAGGAACGCGAGCTGCATCTCGAGCACCGGCAGGCAGAGCGCGAGCGTGACGTTACCCCGCGCAGAGCGTCGCCAGCACCGCCACCCGCAGCGGCGCCTCGGCGATGCCGCTCCGCTGCCAGCGGTCAGCCAGCCGGCCGCCGTCGAGGTCGTGGCCGGAAAGGCCTTCAAGCCGATCAAGCCCATGTTGGCGTGCACGAAGGTGATCGGCGCCAGCAGCAGCCGGCAATCGCCGCCACCATCGCCGCCAGCGCCCAGACCAGCGCGTTAGAGCTCTTGACCGGAATGCCCATGTAGTAGGCCGCGAGCTGGTTCTGCGACGCGAAGCCTGCATCGCCACGCCGACCTGCGTGTAGTGGAACAGCACGTAGAGCAACGCGCAGAGCAGCCGCAGTGACGCCGATGACGACCAGCTGCTCGCCGTCGAGCACGAGCCCGCCGACGCTCCAGGTCGGGTCCTTGTACGGTACCGGCAGTGGTGCGTCTCGGTGCCGATGCCGGGAATCATCGTGATCAGCCCGCGCGCGACATAGCCGATGCCGACCGTCAGCATCACGATCGAGAACGCCGGCTCGCCGAGGATCGGCCGGATCACGACCGCTCGGTCGCGAAGCCGAGCAGCGCCATGCCGGCGATCGACGCCGGCACCGCGAGCCAGTACGGGAAACCCAGAAACCGTCATGCAGGCCAGGCCGATGAAGGCGCCGACCATCATCAGGTCGCCCTGCACGAAGCTCACCGTTTCGGTGGCCTTGTAGATCAGCACGAAGCCGAGCGCGATCAGGCCGTAGATGCAGCCCTGCGCGACACCGCTGATGACGATCTGGAGAACCTGCAAGAACCCTGGCTGTCCGGCTGCAACACCGTTGCGCGTGCGGCGTCGGCGCGCTATTCTATGGGCTGCACCAAGCAAGCAGTTGCTTTGTAGCCGAGTCGCGCCCCGTGTGTCAGCGTGGAAACCCGGAAAACGCCCCTCCTCGTCCCGCCGTGCCCGCAACGACCGCGGCGCCGAACCGGCGAAGCCAACCGCCGCGCCGACCTCGTGCGCGCGGCGGCACGGCTGTTCCGCGAGAAGGGCTTCGACGCGACGACGGTGCGCGACATCGCGCGGCGCCGTGGGCATGCGCTCGGGCAGCCCGTTCTATCACTTCGCCAACAAGCACGAGATCCTCATGGCGGTGATGGAGGAAGGCCTGCGCCAGGGGCTCGAACGCACCGAGGCGCGCTCGGCGACGAACCGCTGCCGGCGCCCGAGCGCGCTTGCGCGCGCTGGTGCGCGCGCATTACGGCATCCTGCACGACGACCGGCAGCGAGTTCATCGCGGTGATGCTGTACGACTGGCGCAGCCTGCCCGACCGAGCTACAAGCGCCGCATCGTCGAGCTGAAGGACCGCTACGACGCGATCTGGCAGCGCACGCTCGACGAGCTGCACGCCGAAGGCCGCGCTGACGCATCGACGCCGCAAGCTGGCGCGGCTGATGATCCTCGGCGCGATCAACTTCCGCGCCACCTGGTACCGGCCGGGGCGCGCGGCGGCGGCGCGTGGACCTCGACGCGCTCGTCGAGCGCAGACGGTGCGCTCTTCCTGAGCACGACCGCATGAAGACGATCCGACTCGCCGCCGGCCTGGGCTTCTACGGCGACTCGTGGGAGCCGGTGCGCGCCTCGATCGAGCGCGGCGGCGTGCAGTACGTCTGCTCCGACCACCTGGCCGAGCTGACGCTCGCGATCCTGCGCAAGGACCAGGCGCGCGATCCCGCCGCCGGCTTCACGCGCGACCTGGTGCCGATGCTCGCCGGCGCTGTGGCCGGTCGCCGCGGCGCGCGGCGTGCGCTTCGTGCTCAACGCCGGCGGCCTGAATCCGCGACGGCGCGCGCGACGCGCTGGTCGCCGCGTTCGCGGCGCAAGGGCTGGCAGGCGCGCATCGCGGTGGTCGACCGGCGATTCGCTGCTCGACCGCATCGACGCGCTGCGCGACGCCGGCGAGACGCTGGCGCACCTGGACACCGGCGCCGACATCGACGCCGTGCGCGAGCGGCTGGTGTTCGCCAACGCCTACCTCGGCGCCGCGCCGATCGCGCAGGCGCTGGCGCGCGGCGCCGACATCGTGCTGACCGGCCGCGTCGCCGACGCGGCGCTGTTCCTCGGTCCGATGGTGCACGAGTTCGGCTGGCCGCTGACCCGCCGACGCAGCCGGCTGGAACCGCCTCGCGCAGGGCGTGACGGTCGGCCATCTGCTCGAATGCTCGGGCCAGGGCGCGGGCGGCAATTTCGGCTCGGCCGGCGCCTGGCAGCGCATGCCCGACCTCACGCACATCGGCTACCCGATCGCCGAGGTCGGCGAAGACGGCAGCGCGCGTGATCACCAAGGCGCCCGGCACCGGCGGGCGCATCAACTTCCACACGCTGCGCCAGCAACTGCTGTACGAGGTGCACGACCCGCACGCGCTACTTCTCGCCGGACGTCGTGCTCGACATGGGCACGATCGCGCCTCGACGACCTCGGCGGCGACCGCGTGCGCGTGAGCGGCGCGACGCGGCCGGCCCGCGCCCGCGACGCTGAAGGTCGTCGCCGGTTTCGAGGACGGCTGGATGGGCCAGGCGGTGATCGGCTTCTGCTGGCCGGACGCGCTGGCCAAGGCGCGCGCGGTGGTCGCGTCGGTCAAGCGCAACTCGCCGAGACGCGAGCATGGCGCACGACGAACTGTGCGTCGAGTGCCTCGGCCACGACACCTTCCTCGGCCCGCACGCGGACGCGCGCGGCGCCGACGAGCTGAACGAAGTGTGGCTGCGCATGGCGATGCGCACGCCGGACCAGCGCGTCGCCGATGCGTTCCCGCGCCTGTTCCCGTGGATGGCGCTGTCCGGGCCCGCCGTTCATGGGCGGCTTCCACGGCATCTCGCCGGCGAGCCAGTTGCTCGGGCTGTGGCCGACGACGGTGCGGCGCGACCTCGTCGAGTCCGCCGTGAAGGTCGACTGCTGGGAGGCCGCGTGAAGATCTGCGCCTCGCCGAGATCGCCCACGCGCGCAGCGGCGACAAGGCCGACCGCGCCGACATCGGCCTGTTCGCCTGGGACGATGCCGGCTACGCGGTGCTCGATGCGACACGTCACGCCGCGAGCGCGTCGCCGAGCACTTCGCGCACCTGCTCGGCGAGCGACGATCCGCGCGCGTCGAGCGCTACCCGCTGCCCAACATCCTGGCGCTGAAGTTCGTGCTCAACGGCGCACTCTCCGGCGGCGCGGCGCACAGCCTGCGCAGCGACAACCTGGGCAAGACCATCGCCGCGCAGCTGCTGCGCATGGAGATCGAGCTGCCCGACGACGCTGGCGAACCGGTTGCTCGCCGAAGCGCGCCGCGCCGTCGAGAGCCTGTAGGCCCGTGCTCGGCCGCTCAGGGCTTCTCGAACCGGCCGCTCTTCTCCGACGCGAACAGCGCGTCGATGACGCGCATGTTGCCACATCGCGTCGTCCAGCGCCGCTGGCGTCGGGCTGCTGCGTGCGCACCGCGTGCGAGAACGCTTCGGCCTGCAACTGGTACTGGTCGGCCACCGGCACAGCGTCACGTCGCGCTGCCGCTGCCGTCGAGCGCGCTGCCGTCGTCGATCCGGTAGCGCAGCGGCCGCGTCCTGCGGCGCGTTGAACGGAATCTCGATCTCGATGCGGCCGCGCGTGCCGACCAGCTCCACGCGCTGGTACCGCGCGGCCTGCGTGCGACACCGAGAACGCGAGCTGGCGCCCGCCGCCGAAGTCGAGCAGCACCGCTGGTGCTGCGGTCGGTCTCGAAGCGCCGGGTCGCGGTCCATCGGCGGCGATCGACGCGCTCGGGCTCGGCCTCGAAGAACCAGCGCCCGGCGGCGATCGCATAACAGCCGATGTCGTACAGCGCGCCGCCGCCGATGTCGGCCTGGTTGCGGATGTTCGCCGGGTCGTCGTTGAAGTAGCTGAACGCGACCTGGATGATAGCGCAGCTCGCCGATCGTCGCCACGCCGCAGCTGCTCGCGCGCCTCGATCCACTGCGGGTGGAAGCGCACCATGAAGGCTTCGCGGATGTGGACCTTGCGACGCGTACGGCCGCAGCACCTCGAGATCGGCGGCGTGCAGCGCCATCGGCTTCTCGCACAGCACGTGCTTGCCGGCCCTGTGCTGCGGCCAGCGTCAGCGGCACGTGCAGGTGGTTGGGCAGCGGGTTGTAGACCGCCTCGATGCCGGGATCGGCCAGCATGCGCCTCATACGAGCCGTAGGCCTTGGGGATGCCCAGCTCGGCCGCGGCGCGCCTGCGCCGCGTGCAGGTCGCGCGAAGCGATGCCCGGCAACCACCAGCGGTCGGCTCTTGCGCATGGCCGGGAATGACCTTCTGCGGTGCCGATCAGCGCGGTGGACATGATGCCCCAGCGAACGGGTTCCATGGTGTTGCCTTTCGTCTTGGTGTCACTGCGCGGATTACTCGGTAAAGCTCTTGTAAAGCCGCCGATTCGCGTCATCGCGCAGCGCTCGCGCACGGGTTGCGTGGGCGACGCGATCTTAGCCACAGGAGCGAATCATGCGAAGTGTTCGATTCATCCTGCCGGCGCTGTCGGCGCTGCTGCTGTCCGCGTGCGTGGTGGCGCCCCGTACGGTCCGCCCCCCGGCTACGACGAACCGGTGGCCGACCACCGAGGCGCCACCGCCCTCCGCCGCAGTACGAAGTCGTGCCCGTCGTGCCGTTCGCCGGCGCGATCTGGCTCGGCGGCTACTGGGGCTGGGGCGGCGGCCGCTACCACTGGGTGCCGGGCCGCTGGGAACGCCCACGTGCCGGCTTCTTCTGGGCCCCGCACCGCTGGGTGCCGTTCCACGGCCGCTGGCAGCTGCGCGGCGGCTGGCGGCGCGGCTGACGGTGCCGCAGGGCGGCTGCCTGTGGGCCGCCGCCATCCGTCATTGCGAGACGTGGATCACCTCGCGCACCACCGGGTAGATGTGGTTCTGCCAGCGCTTGCCGCTGAACACGCCGTAGTGGCCGACGCCGGGCTGCACGTAGTGCGTGCGCATGTAGGGGCGCAGGCTGCTGCACAGGTCCTGCGCGGCCAGCGTCTGGCCGACGCGAGCAGATGTCGTCGCGCTCGCCTTCCACCGTCAGCAGCGCGGTGCGGCGGATCGCCGCCGGGTTGACGCGTGCGGCCGCGGAACTTCAGCTCGCCCCGCGGCAGCGCGTACTCCTGGAACACCAGGCCGCACCGTCTCGAGGTAGAAGTCGGCCGGCAGGTCGGCCACCGCCATGTACTCCTCGTAGAACGCTGCGCGTGACCTCGGCCTTGTCGTGCTCGCCGTCGACCAGGTGCTGGTAGTACTCCTTGAAGGCGTTGACGTGGCGCTCCTTGTTCATGCTCATGAAGGCCGTGAGCTGCAGGAAGCCCGGGTAGACGCGCCGCCCGCCGCCGCGGTGGCGCCAGGGCACCGAGCTGATCAGGTTCTTCTCGAACCACTCGATCGGCTTGCTGGTGGCCAGGTTGTTGACGCTCGGTCGGGTTGATGCGGCAGTCGATCGGGCCGGCCATCAGCGTCAGGCTGGCCGGCGTGGCCGGGTGCTCGTCTTCCGACATCAGCGCCACCGCGGCCAGCGCCGCCACGCAGGGCTGGCAGATCGCCATCAGGTGCGCGCCCGGGCCCATCACGCCCAGGAAGTCGATCAGGTGCTCGGTGTACTCGTCCAGGCCGAAGCGGCCGGCCGCCAGCGGCACGTCGCGCGCGTTGTGCCAGTCGGTGATGTAGACGTCGTGGTCGGCGCAGCATGGTGCGCACGGTGTCGCGCAGCAGGGTGGCGAAGTGGCCCGACATCGGCGCCACGATCAGCACCTGGGGCTGCGGCGTGCGGCGCATCGCCTTGCGAAAGCGCAGCAGCGTGGCGAACGGCGTGCGTGGGCCGACCTCTTCGATGACCGGCACGGTCTCGCCCTTGACCATCGACGCTCGTCGATGCCCCAGGGCGGCCGCTTGTGGGTGACCTCCGCCAGGTTCAGCACCTCGCAGGCCGCGGCCAGCTGGCGCTGGGTGCGGGTGGCCGCCAGCCGCAGCGTCGGGTCGGTCAGCATCGGCACGGCGGCCTTGGCCAGGGTGCGCAGCGGCCACATCAAGTCGGTCTGGGTCTGGTAGGCGTGGTACATCATGGGTCCTGCGGTCTTCCGGATGGGTGGCTGCAGCACCATGACAGCAACTTTTGCGCCAGCAGCGCCTGCGGGCATGCAGGCCTCACGCGCAGCCATGGCACACTCCCTTGCAACGGTGCGGCCGCGTGCACACCGCCGAGGCGCTCGACGGCCGCGGTGGAGTCGGAAAGGCAGCACATGTCCAACGCCGTCAAGACCAAGCCCGCCCCGGCCGCCGCGAAGAAGGCGCGCCCAAAGTCGGCGCCAAGCCGACCGTGGCTGCCCCGCAGCAGGCGCCGCAAGCCGAGGCCACGCTCACGCTGAGCAGCAAGAACTATTCGTCGTGGTCGCTGCGCGGCTGGCTGATGGCCGCTTCGCCGGGCTTCCGTTCAACGAGGTGATGGTCTCGCCCGACGATGCCGACGCGAAGAAGGAGATCCTGCTGCTCTCGCCCAGCATCCTGGTGCCCTGCCTGTCGCACGACGGCATCAAGGTCTGGGACACGCTGGCCATTGGCGAATACCTGGCCGAGGTGATGCCGCAAAGCGGCCTGCTGCCCGCCGACCGCGCCGCCCGCGCCCATTGCCGCGCCATCAGCGGCGAGATGCACTCGGGCTTTGCCAGCCTGCGCTCGGCGCTGCCGATGAACCTGAAGGGCGACTTCCCCGGCTACAAGGTGTGGGTGCGGCGCCGAAGGCGACATCGACCGCATCGTCGCGATCTGGCGCGAATGCATCGGCCACCTATGGCGGGCCCTTCCTGTTCGGCGCCAAGCGCTGCATGGCCGACGCGATGTACGCGCCGGTGGCCACGCGCTTTCTCACCTACCACGTGAAGCTCGACAAGACCAGCATCCGTCTACTGCCAGACCATCATGCAGATGCCGGAGATGAAGGAGTGGGTCGCTGCGGCCAAGCAGGAGCCCGACGACTTCGAAGAGCTCGACATGGAGTTCTAGCGCGCGGCCGCGCCGCAGCGGCGGGCGCGTCAGCGGTCG